>NZ_APLF01000004.1 GCF_000355905.1 Psychroflexus gondwanensis ACAM 44 | reverse complement strand
ATGTTTTCGACAGGATATATAACTACTATTGGGAAAATTATCGTCCCGATTGGAACCATCAATAAATGGCAGCACATTTTATTGGTATAATAAAAAATGCACTACGAGAATATGATCCATCTCAAACATAGGAAATCTATGAAGCATTGGCTTGGGTAGGCTTAAAAAATACAATTTCTTGGAATAATTTGCTGCAATCAGAAAGAGATAATTATGATCAAGTAAGACAAGATTTTATATCTAATAATTCAAATTGTCAGTAAAATGAAATATAAATTATGCTATTTATTATTTTTACTCTTTTTTGTTAAGATCAGTGCACAAGAAAATATCTACATTTTTTTTGATGAAGAAAAAGGTGGTTCTGTAAAACAAGGAAAGATTTCAAAAAGGTTTTATTTGAAACCATCAATAGATGCCAGTTATTTTGCTCATAATGAAAATGCTCAGAAGCCTATAAGAGTTTGTTTTGAAAGATATAAAGATAAAATTGTTTCAAAGGCAGAGGCAAATGATTTTGTTATACATAAATTAGAAAGGAAAGCTCAGAAGTTTGAAGAAGAAACAGGATTAAAGGGGAATATCTACCGAAATCCGCCATATGATTATAATGCTTTGTTTAAATCTATTTATATCTATATGAAAATAGATTCATTGAATGGAATATTATACAAAGTTCACTGGAATTATGCTATAGAATGAAAATTGCAATTAACAGAATTAAACCATTAGCTTTTATCTTATATTTGTTTTTAGTAGCAATTGTGCTTCTCAAAATATTATAATTGAACCAATAAAGTGTTAAGTAAAAAATGAGATCATAGAGCTTGTTCAAAAAGAATTTCAAGAACAAAAAAAACTCGAATATTTTGTCGATAGCAAAGTGCTTGATGAAACATATTTTGAGAATATGTAATAGTAACCATACTAGAGGTACAGCAGTCGATATAAGTAGAATTAATGGGCAAAAAATGTTTTTGATTGGACCTAATGACCAGATAAAAAAGTTACAAGAGGCCATGGACGATTTTCCAAATGTCTGAGAAAACTTTGGTCCACATTTTAAGCATAAATATAGTGCAGAAACAGACTCTTGGAATTATAATTATCCAATAGGCGGACATAAAGATCATATTCATTTTTCAGTGTTATAATTTTTTATCTATGAAATCAATTATATTTATATTTTTAATACTCATGTCTTTTTTTGTTGAAGCTCAGGAAATTACAGAATATGAAAAGCCTATAGACTTAAATTATATTCTAGGAACAATTTATTGGGACGATATTGTAATTAAGGAGTTGAGTGGCTGTAACGTGACTATTTTGAAGCAGTCAGACCCAAAGAGAACCCCTGAAGAATTATTCGAGGGTTATGGGGGGAAATTATCAAATTTGATAATTTCAGTTAATAATAAAGGTGAGTTTGCATATTCTGATCTTTATTTTATTAATGGTATTATTTCACCAAAAATTATTGAAGTCGAAGAAGATTTGAGTCAAAAACTTATAAAAATTAGAGTAAAGTTTAAAGACAAAAACTTTATTGAAATGCAAAGAATTTATGAAATTAATGCTTTATATTGATTAATTCAGATAGTCATTTACTTCCGATATTATGTCGGTATTATAGATGCTAAAGATAGTTATGCAGGCATTTATGATTATTGGTCCAGATACGTTTTAAATCCCCCAACCCCTTCTAGTCCAAAACATGACTTAATGGCACAACATATGTTAGGAACAATAAAAACATTTTTAATTGAATTTGATAGTAGCTTATCAAATTCTGAAGTTGAACCCTTGGCTTGGACAGGCTTAAAAAGAGGTATCGACGGAGATGATCAATCTCAAATAGATGCTCAAACTGGTTTAGTGGTCGACCCAATTACAGGGGCGAATGAATCTACAGTAGCTTGGACAAATTTATCAGAGGCACATCGTTTGAGCATCAATCAATATAAAAATAACTATATGCATAATACTCAACCATTTCAACAACAATAAACTTTCTAAGTCATTGTATCTTTTTTATGTTACTAATATCTCAAAAGGAAAAAGACACCTGTTTGATAATATCCTTAAAAGATAATAATGAATTTTATAGAATGGGTACTATTGGAAACTATGATGACCAGTTCTATTTATATTTAAAATACAAAAACTCACAAAAAAATAAAGAATATAAAAATCCACTGATAAATTTTCCTGTCAAAAAATATCCAGCCGGTGTTTCATTTAATTTAGAAAATAAACAAAAACTAAAGAATTTGCCTGAAGGTGCAGATAAGTGCAATTGTGCAAGTGTAGAAAAGTTCAATCTTGGCATGGAATTCAAATTATATATTGAAAAAGAGGATAGCTGGGTAGCTTTTAATGCGAAAAAGCTTTTAGTTGAAGAATAAAGGATTTAGGTTGTTTAAAATAGAAAAACTAATCGTTTCAGTTTAAGACGGTTAGTTTTAACTGGTAGTTATTAACTATTCAACAGAAGACGGCATATACGAACGAACTCAATCTCACAAAACTATGGCAACTCCTTTTTAAATGTAATGAAAGGAGAAACCTAGTCTAAATCGGCACCAGAACTATGTACATTTAGTTTCGATCTCGTTTGGCGTTGTAATTTTGGAGCTAATCACCCTCCGGGTTATCCTAATTGTCATGGAGGAAGCGTGGTAATTGGCTACAATGTAAGATGGACGTGTACTTCAGGTCCTGGAGGAGGTGGGTCGAATAATCCAGATCCCAATCCCAATCCTGGAAGTGGAGGAAGTGGAGACGGAGGGGACGATGAATGTTATGATTGTTTGCCTACAGAGCCAATACCGGGAGAGGAGGAATGCACAACTTCACTTTGTACACTAGACACTGTTTTAGAGCTTTACGCATTAGAAGCAGGAACCCGTCTTTGGATGTCTAGCCAGTATAGACAAGCTTTGCTTTCAGATGTATTAGATTTTATAATCTATGAAAATGATAACTCTGATGAGTCTAAATTATTTTCGATTGAAGGCATGGAAGCTGAAAGGAATGGTGGAGAAGTGGATTTTGAGGACCATCTAAGTGATTATGATTTTGGTGAGGAATCTGCAGAAATTCTAGTGTTTGAACAAGATTACAGAAATAGAATGAGTATGACTGAAAAATCTATTTTTGATAATCTTTCAAGACTACAACAATTAGATTATCTTCATAGTGCTTTTCTAGCTGAGTTTTATGCAAAAGTTTATTTTGAAGAAACAGTCTTGGTTCAGTATAATGGTGTAGGTGATGCATATCGCCATGCATTATGGAATGCTTTAGGTGCAGCAAAATTAGGAGAGAATTTAATGGAGCAATTATCAAGCGCTCATGAAGAAATACCATTTGAATACCCGCATCATTATAAGGAGAAAGAAATGGATTTATTCAATAATCAGATAGGTAGGAATATAGGTTCTGAATCTTTTTTTATGCTTATGATGAAAGTTAAATTTGCCTTGGATAAGGGATAATTAAGATATTTATCTAATACAAACCCAAGAGCTACTTCTACATCACAATTAATTCCAACAGACCAATGAAAAATTATATATTTTGTTTAATTCTACCTTTTTTAATTTCATGCACTGGAACTTTGAAAAAAAGCTGGGATATTAATGATTTTAGTAAAAAAAAGACTTTTACAATAGTTTCAGAAGGAGGTAAGAGTTACTCCACTGCTATCATAAAAATAAAAGGGAATGTAGATAAACGAATTTGTTTTACACTCGATGAAGCTTATGGTATGAATTGGTGTAACTATTTCAACTCAACAGATAGTGAAATAGAATTCAACACTAATTTTTATGGTGTAGGTGAATTTAAACTATACATGTTGCCTTCTTCAAATGTAAATGGAGATATAAGATTAACAATAGAGCTACCCTATACAATTAATTAATTGTGAATTATAAAGATAGCCATGTTCAACCCATAAATGCAAACCCAACTGCTATTGCTCAGGGTTTTACCAATGCAGTAGCAGAAACAATTTTACATGAATTTGTTCATTATGGCGAATACCAAGATGAAGAATGGAATAGTGAAGAGTCTGGATTACTTTTTGAAACAGATGTTTACGGTCAAACAGTTTGGAGAGAAAATGCTCTTATAATTTTAAAAAATCAATAAAATTTTCAAAGCTATGCTGAAATTTATTTTGATTTTAACTTATTCTCTGAAATTTTTTTTAAAGAACAAATACTTTCTGACTTATTAAATCTTTAAGCGTCTTTTTTGAAAACAAAGATGTCATATTCTTAGTCGATAATTCAGATTGTAAATATTCAACCAATTTTAAAAAGAAGTAAAGTATTATTGAGGCCACCGAGGAAAAAAAATGCTATAAAATTCAGAGGATTAAATTTTACAAAAGATTGTTTTAATGTAGAAATTGCACTTTTCTCTATAAATACAATTTATAAAGTCGAATATGGAATTTTTGAAAAAGATTCTATTTTTCTTAATTGTGGTTATTTGATGCAAATAAAACAACCAAAATCAAATTAAAAATCTTCCAATGGACATTTTTTTTTAGGTCTTAATAATGATTCTGTCAATAAGATTGATCTAAAGAAAAATGCATTAAAAGTCACAAATTTTAGTATCATCAAGCTTATGAAAATTTATAAAAACCCAACTCATACGAGTTGGTTTTTTATCGTTCAGTTTCAAGCCAGTTAAAATCCTTCAGCCAAATCTCTAAACCCCAGATGCCTCTTGAAAGTGTGTTAAAAACATAAAGCTTACTGTCTAAAAGCATCAAATTAACTACACACAAAATCAAAATAAATAAAAAGGCTTTAAAACGAGATAGCATTTCTTAAGATGCTGTGGTTTAATTGTGAGGATGGCTTACGATATTGGCGGATTGTCTTTATATTTGCGGCCTTAGAAAATAGACTTAATTATGCAATTATCAGAGCAAGAGCGCGTAAGGCGAGATAAATTAACCACCTTAAAGGGTATGGGCATCAATCCATATCCTGCAGACCAGTTTCATTATACCCATTCGTCTACCCAAGTGAAGGAGAACTTTGAGGAAGGGAAGAAAGTTGTGGTGGCCGGTCGTTTGATGTCTAGAAGGATTCAAGGAAAAGCTTCTTTTGCGGAGTTGCAAGATGGGGAAGGCCGTGTCCAGGTCTACTTCAACAGAGATGAGATTTGTACAGGAGAGGATAAAACCCTATATAATGAGGTCTATAAAAAATTACTAGACATCGGTGATTTTATAGGGATCGAAGGGGAGTTGTTTACGACTATGGTAGGGGAGAAGACCATAAAAGTGTTGGACTTTAAGCTGCTGAGTAAATCTCTAAAACCGCTTCCTCTTCCCAAAAAAGATAGAGAGGGCCATGAATACGATGGGTTTCAGGATGCAGAACAGCGCTACAGACAGCGTTATGTCGATTTGGTGGTGAACCCCGGAGTGAAAGATATTTTCAAAAAACGCTCGGCGTTGTTTACAGCAATGCGAAATTTCTTTAATGAAAAAGGCTATATGGAGGTAGAAACACCTATTCTCCAATCTATCCCAGGTGGTGCGGCAGCACGCCCGTTTATCACTCACCACAATGCTTTAGATATTCCTTTATACTTGAGAATTGCCAATGAGCTTTATCTAAAGCGTTTAATCGTAGGGGGGTTTGATGGGGTGTATGAGTTTTCTAAAAACTTCAGAAATGAAGGGATGGATAGAACTCATAATCCTGAGTTTACTGCTATGGAGATTTATGTGTCTTATAAAGACTACAACTGGATGATGGAGTTTACCGAGAACTTGCTGGAGTATTGTGCTTTGCAAGTTAACGGGACGACCAAAACTATGTTTAAAGAACATCATGTCGACTTTAAAGCGCCTTACAAACGGGTGACCATGACCGCTGCCATTATCCAATTTACAGGTTTCGATATTACAGGAAAGTCTGAAGAGGAATTGCGAACTGCTGCTCTGGAGATGAATTTGGAGGTGAATGAGACTATGGGCAAAGGCAAGTTGATCGATGAGATTTTTGGTGAGAAATGTGAAGGTAAGTTTATAGAGCCCACTTTTATTATCGATTATCCTAAAGAGATGAGTCCCTTATGTAAAGAGCATAGAGACAATCCAGACCTTACCGAACGTTTTGAACTGATGGTTTGTGGTAAAGAAATTGCCAACGCCTATTCTGAACTTAACGATCCTATTGAGCAAAGAGAACGGTTTGAAGATCAGATGAAATTATCTCAAAAAGGAGACGATGAAGCGACAGAATTTATCGATTATGATTTCTTAAGGGCTTTGGAATACGGAATGCCACCTACCTCTGGCTTGGGTATTGGAATGGACCGGTTAATTATGTTTTTGACCAACAACCCCTCCATACAAGAAGTCCTGTTCTTCCCTCAGATGAGGCCAGAAAAGAAAAAGGTAGAGCTTACTGAAGAAGAGAAAGTAGTTATAGACTTACTGAAAGTGACCTCTCCACAAGCCTTGGAGGAGATAAAATCCAAGTCGGAGTTGAGTAATAAAAAGTGGGATAAAGCCATTAAAGGACTTAGAACGAAAGACCAAGCTACAGTCGACAAAACGAATGAGGGTTTATTTGTAAACTTGGTTTAAATTGGTTTAAGTGATAAATTCTTATAAGTCTAATACCAATGTAGTTTTTAAATGATGCATTAAAAATTCGAATTATACGACGAAGTAGCTCAGCACAGGTTTTTTATTTAGTTGAGGAAAAAAATAGATGCATAGCACTAGTTACGGTTCTATTTTATGACGATTAGTAAGTGAAAAAGAAACTTATTTTATACCACATTTGAATATTAAATTTTTATAAATCCGGGACTTAAAAGAATGTATGTTTTTCATCATTCATTTTCTCTGGATCTTGCTTGGTATCAAAAACATCATTAATTATGACTTGATTTTCAAAAATTCTGTAAATCAGTTTATAATTTCCACAAACGAGATACCTATGATTTTGCTCAAGCTTTTCGAGGTTGAATTTAATTTGGCCTAGTTCGGAATTATTTTTGAGTTGATTTCTAGATTCAAGAATCTCTTCTGATCTTGTGGGCTACTTTTTTATTTACTTAGGTACTGTAATAGTCAAAAATATCTTTAAGATTTTTAATTGCGAAATCAGTTCAGATTATGGCCGTCTTTTACCAATTTTCGGATGTTTTTTCCAAATCTTCTTGACTTTTGAATTCTCCCTCTTTGAAATCTAATTCAGATTTTTTAATTCTATTTACTAATTCTTCAATCGTAAAAGGTTTCAATTCGGAATAGAATTCTCCTTCATTTTTTAAGATATAACTTTCTAACTTTTCCAATAGAACTTCATCTTGAACTTGAGCTAAATAGGTTATTAAATTTAATTTTCGAATTTGTAAATCCATAGTGAAAAGATGTTTACATCAAATACACAGATTATAACTCAAGTTCAGTTTAAAACTATTTTGTAGAATTCTAGCGAACAGATACTTCTAATTGACGCTAAGGGAGGTAGTGAGCTTTCTTGTTTCTGGTTTACCTGTGTTTAAGTTGTGTATAGTGACACATCTATTGCTTTAAGGCGCTAAACGTAAATTCATTGAAGGTTTCTAAGGTTTTGACCAAGGCATATTTCATGTTTTTTTCAGCCTTTAGGCTATCGTGAAAAACGATGATGCTGCCTTTACTAGCTGATCTTTCAATGCGATGAAAACAAGCCTCTTTGCTGAGGCTAGGCTTATAATCTTTACTGAGGATATCCCACATGATAATCTGTTGACTATCTCTTTCTAAGGCTTTAGCTTGAGTGGAGGTGCACTTGCCGTAAGGAGGTCTAAACAAGTGTGTAGAGGTAGTGTGTAATTCTATTTCTTGCTTACAGGCTTCAACATTTTCTAAGTAGGTTTTTGAAGAGGTTTTCCAACCGTTTAAATGGTTGAAGGTGTGATTTCCAATTGAATGTCCTTCATCTATAATCTGTTGAAAGAGTTCTGGATGTTTTTTTATATTATCTCCGATACAAAAAAAAGTAGCTTTAGCCTTATGGGTTTTTAAGGTATCCAAGACCCATGGGGTCACTTCAGGAATGGGTCCATCATCGAAGGTGAGGAACATTTCTTTCTTTTCGGTTGAAATGCTCCACACTCGGTGAGGAAATAGGTGCTGAAGAAAAGTGCTAGACCTCAACACCTTTACGGATTAGTGGGTAATTGATCTGGGGACGATAAGCCATCGCTTGCACTATCCTTTTCAATTTGGTTGATTTCGTCCTCTTCCAATTCTTGAAGCAGTTTTTCGTTCACATTCTCTTCAGGAGAGTCTTCGTAGAAATGACTAAACTTTTCTAGGTATGAATTGAACTCGGCAGCTTTGTCTTTGACCAATTCTTGGTCTTGTTGAATAATTAAAATATCCACAAGGCTTCTATACTTTTCAATTTCACTAAAGATCCTATCTGCATTCTCTATTTGGTTTTCATAATCTAGGCCTGCATAGTAAGTCAGCCACTCCTTATAATTATTAGCGACGGCTTCCCAGACTTCCCTTGCTTTTTCAGGCTTATTTACTTCATAATACCCATTTATAAAGGGTTCTAGAAGTTGATAGTATTGGAAATGTTTTACAGGAATGTTTTCCATGCCTAAATCTAGAACGTTTTCTGCTTTTTCCAGCTTATCTTCTTTGATCAATTTTTCAACTAATCGAGCAAGATTACTTCTATAGGTTATGGCATTTCTTCGGGTTTCCGTGTCGTGGTAGATGTCATCACTTCCACTATTGCCCCAATCCCAATCCATAACAATGTCATACATTTTATCGGCATCGATTCTGCCCATATCAAATGGATTTCTCTCATCCACAGGAGTTTTTATAGGGACAAGTTTATAGGTAACCCCTTCGAGTTGAAGGTAATCCTTCATCCATAGATAATCTTCGTTCCTAAAACTCCCTCCTGTGAAATAGATAGGGCGATCCCAATCGTTATTCGCTAAGAGGTCAAGCATCATTAAATTTGGTTTATAGAGAAGGTTATCTTCCAAATTGATTTCGAGATAAGGCTCAATTAAGTCAGCATTCTTTTGCTCTACGATTCCATTTTTAAGGACTTTTTCTTTATCCACAGGAACTCTTATGTTTTTGGTAGGAAAGGTGTTGATGACTTGCCCACTTTGGAGTTCTGCTCTGGTCGTTTCGTTATCGCTCTCGATATACTGAATAAATTGCTTGATGTTGAGTGAATCTCCTACCCTGGGATCTTTCTGAAACCAAACGGCATCATTGGTCCCATATTTATAGTCTTCGTGTTTCAACGTAGTCTTAATAGGCTCACTCTCGTAAGCTTTTCTTCTCATTTGGTCTATGTACCAATCTGTAGCAAAAAGGCTAGTGTTGATGGTCCTCACATCGGTTCTGTAGCCTTCAATTTCTTGGGCATACCACAAGGCAAAAGTATCGTTATCTCCTATGGTGAATAAAATGGCATTTTGATCTAAGCCCTCTAGATATTTCTTGGCCATGGCAAGAGTGGTGTATTTTCCAGAGCGATCGTGGTCGTCCCAATTTTCTGAGGCCATAAGGACGGGGACACAGATTAGGCAAAGTAGTCCAACCGCTGGAGCTACTAGCTTGGGCGTGACATAAGCCTTCAAGTAATGGAATAGAGCATAAACGCCCAATCCAATCCAAATGGCAAATACATAAAACGATCCTACTAGAGCATAGTCTCGCTCTCTGGGCTCAAAAGATCGCTCGTTGAGGTATATTTTTAAAGCGATTCCTGTAAATAAGAAAAAGACAGTGAGCACCCAAAAGCGCTTTACATCTTTGGATGCATGAAAAAATAAACCGATTAAGCCTAAGATAAGCGGTAGAAAGTAGTAGGTGTTTCTTGCTTTATTTTCAGAAAGGTCTGAAGGTAAATTCTGTTGACTTCCAAGTCGATTTTCGTCAATAAAGTCGATACCGCTTAACCAATTACCATCAAAATTTGTGTATTTTCCTTGTTCATCGTTTTGTCTACCAGCAAAATTCCACATAAAATACCTCCAATACATATAGCCCATTTGGAACTCAAACAAGTAGCTGAGATTCGAGGCAGCAGAAGGCTTTTCAACATCCAAGTATTGGTTAAAGCGTTTTAAAAAGCTGATGTAACCATCAGAAGAGACCTCTCCTTTTCTGTAATCGGCTCTAAATGTTTCAATAATTGAACCTAATTCTTGTTCTCCTCTGTACTCTGGTTTTATAGAAAATTCTAGAGGTCCAGTAAACATCATGTAATTGGCAGCATGTTGTGTACTCCACATCCTCGGGAGAAAGGTTTTATGTGAGGCATCAGAATTTTGTTTGGCATTTTTATAATCATTGATAATCACATACTCTTGCTTCTCTTCATCTTTCTCATAAATCGCATTATCATCTACATAAGGGTTATCGGGGTCTAATCCAGCAAATAACTCGGTAAACTGAGGACCGTAAAACAGATGCGTTTCACCATATTGATCTCTGTTATAATAAGCGAGGAGTTGTTGAGCACTACTAGGATTATTTTCATTAATTACAGTCCCAGCGTTGGCCCGTATGGGTAGCATAATCCAACTAGAAAAGCCTATAAATACAAATAGGATACAAAGTAAAACCGTATTGATGTGAATATAATTTTTACGTCTCGTGTATTTGAGTCCAAAATAAAACGCAGCAATTACTAGTAAGCCTGCTATAACAGTACCTGAATTGAAGGGTAAGCCTATGCTATTTACAAAAAAGACTTCCATTTTTGCGAAAAAGGTCAAGGAATAGGGCAGGAGGAGTTTAAAAATAAACAATAAGATTCCAACAACGACGAAGTTGGCAATCACAAAGTTTTTGATGGTGATTTTTTTGAAATTTTTGAAATAATATAAAAAGCCTATCGCGGGAATGGTTAATAGGGCCATAAAATGAACTCCAAAGGAAAGCCCCACTATCAGACAGATTAAGATTAGCCAACGATTTCCTCTAGGCTTATGCATATCTCTTTCCCATAGCAATCCGGTATAAAACATGGCCGCCATAATACATGCTGCCATGGCATAGACTTCTGCTTCTACAGCGCTAAACCAAAAACTATCTGAGAACGTAAAGGCTAATGCTCCAACCAGACTACTTGCCAAAATAGCAAAGTCTGAAGAAGTTCCTTTGGCGTCTATTGTTTTAGTAAGTTTTTTTAGTAATAAAGTGATGGACCAAAACATGAATAAAATAGCAAAAGCACTCGCCACACCAGACATCAAATTTACCATGTAGGCAATCTGACTTTCATCTGAAGCAAACATGGAAAAGAAGGCTCCAAAAATTTGATAAAATGGAGCTCCAGGTGGGTGACCAACTTGAAGCTTAGCAGAGGTCGCTATATATTCACCAGCATCCCAAAAGCTTGCTGTTGGCTCTACGGTTAAGATATAAGTCACAAGAGCAACAAGAAAGGCAAACCAGCCTAAAAGTTTATTCCAAAATGAGAAGGCAGATTTAGTCATGGATATAAATATTTTGAGCGAAAATAAACAATTATGAAATCTTATAAACGTATGATCTGATTATTATTACTTAGAAACCAACCATCTTTCTGAAATGAACTGTAAATATTTTTTTGAATAAATTTTGAAATACTTTTGCTCATATAAAAGTTAGTTTTATATTTGCATTCCAATTGAATATTGGCCTATGGTGTAACTGGCAACACATCTGGTTTTGGTCCAGAAGAGTCTAGGTTCGAAACCTAGTAGGCCAACATTAAACCCCTTAACTTAAACAAGTTAAGGGGTTTTTATTTTTAGGGGAGTATTTATTATGGTGTTTATATTATAAGATGAAGTCTGGACATGAAAAAAGCTGATGGGTTAGATCAGCTTTTATAGGATGTTTGATTCCTTAAACTTTAGGATGAACATAATAGATAATATCTTTATATGCTACAATGTAAATTTAATATTTAATAACAGTGATGTCAATACCTACTATTAGGTATTTTTTCAAACCAAAAAAAGCTCCGTAATTTATGTTACGGAGCTTTTTAGTTGAGAGTTTATTCAGAACTTATTTCAATTTCTTCTTAACTTCTACTTCTCGGTAAGATTCTAAAATGTCACCTTCTTGGATGTCATTGTAGTTTTTCAATTGAATACCACAATCATAACCTTTAGAGACTTCCTTAGCATCATCTTTAAATCGTTTTAAAGAAGTGAGTGTTCCTGTGTGGATAACAATGCCGTCACGTATCAATCGTATACCAGAGCTTCTGTAGATTTTCCCAGAAGTCACCATACATCCTGCAATAGTTCCAATTTTAGAAATTTTGAAAGTTTCTCTAATCTCTGCAGTACCTGTAATTTCTTCTTTAAGTTCTGGAGAAAGCATACCTTCCATGGCATCTTTAATGTCGTTGATAGCATCGTAGATGATAGAATACATTCTGATATCGATTTCTTCATTATCTGCAAGTGTCCTAGCATTTCCAGCAGGTCTTACATTAAATCCAATGATAACAGCTTCAGAAGCTGAGGCTAGCAAGACATCACTTTCAGTAATGGCTCCAACCCCTCTATGTATAATATTGACTTGAATTTCCTCTGTTGAGAGTTTCTGTAAACTGTCTGTTAAGGCTTCTACAGAACCATCCACATCCGCCTTCAGGATAATGTTCAATTCTTTAAAGTCTCCAAGAGCAATTCGTCTTCCAATTTCATCTAAAGTAATGTGTTTCTGTGTTCTAACACTTTGCTCCCTTTGAAGTTGATTTCTTTTCGAGGCTATTTCTTTTGCTTCTCTTTCATCTTCCATAACTTGGAAGGAATCACCAGCTTGTGGAGCTCCATCTAGTCCAAGAATAGAAATAGGAGTAGAAGGGCCAGCCTCTTTTACTTTATTACCACGTTCATCTTGCATGGCTTTTATTTTACCGCTTGTTGTTCCGGCTAAGACATAATCTCCAATTTTAAGAGTACCCGCCTGAACCAAGATAGTAGATACATAACCTCTACCTTTATCCAGAAAAGCTTCCACTACACTTCCTTTTGCGAGGCGATTTGGATTTGCTTTTAGATCTAGTAATTCAGCTTCAAGTAGAACTTTTTCAAGTAATTCAGGAATACCTGTACCTTTTTTAGCAGAAATTTCTTGGGATTGAACTTTACCTCCCCAGTCTTCTACTAATAAATTCATACTTGCTAAGGATTGTTTTATCCTTTCTACGTTGGCAGTAGATAAATCTACCTTGTTTATTGCAAAAACGATAGGAACTCCCGCGGCTTGTGCGTGGGAAATAGCTTCTTTAGTTTGAGGCATCACATCGTCATCTGCTGCAATTACAATAATCGCAATATCTGTGACTTGTGCACCTCTAGCTCTCATCGCAGTAAAGGCTTCGTGACCAGGCGTATCTAAGAATGAAATGGTTTCTCCAGTTTCTATCTTAACACTGTAGGCACCAATATGCTGAGTAATTCCACCGGACTCTCCAGCAATGACATTTTCTTTACGGATATAATCCAGTAAAGAAGTTTTACCGTGATCTACGTGACCCATAACGGTAACGATTGGAGCTCTGGGTTTTAAGTCATCAGGGTTTTCAACAACTACTTCTTTGTGGTCTTCTACTTCTGCACTTACAAATTCTACATCATAACCAAATTCTTCAGCGACAACACTTAAGGTTTCAGCATCAAGTCTTTGATTCATAGTTACCATCATCCCTAAGGACATGCAGGCAGATATAATTTTAGTCACAGGCACATCCATCATTGTAGAGATCTCATTGACACTTACAAATTCTGTTACCTTAAGGACTTTACTTTCTTTTTCTTGTTGATCGAGGTCGTCTTGAGAACGTTGTTTATGTTGATCTCTTTTGTCTCGTCTATATTTTGCTCCTTTCTTACCAGCAGATCTACCTTGAAGTTTTTCTAAGGTTTCTCTAACTTGCTTTTGGACTTCTTCTGGAGTAGGATCTTCCTTTGGAGCTGCTTTCACATTTCTTCTAGGAGCAGGTTTTGCACCTTTTTTGAAGTTGGGTTTACTCGCTCCAGGGGAGGTGTTAGTTTTGGATATACGCTTACGCTTCCTTCTTTTGGAAGCTGCTTCTTTTTCCTTCTCCTTTTCTTTCTCCTTTTTGGTTGGAGTTTTCTTAAATTGATTTAAATCAATTTTTTCACCGGTGAAGTTGGGTCCAGAAAGCTTCGTATACTGAGTCTTATGTAGAGGATCCTCAACTTCTTTTTCTTCTTCTTCTTCTTTTTTAACTTGAGGCTTTTGTTCGGCGTCCTTCGCTGGCTTTTCAGAAGTCGGCTTAGCGGGTTCGGTAGACTTTTCAGGCTTATCAGATTCTTTTTTGCTTTTAGGTTTCCCTTTTTTAGTATCTGTAAGTTCAATCTTGCCGACTTGCTTTAAGCCAGAAATTTTGGACTTGGACCTGATAGTTTCTTCTTCCTCTTTTGCTGCTTTCTTAGAGTCTTCTTCAGCCTTAGCCTTAGTTTCTTCTTCAGCTTTGGCAGCAGCAGCTTTTTTCTTGTTGTCTGCAGCTTGTTGCTCTTTCCTAACTTCGTCTACTTTCTTCTTCTCAAGCTCCTGCTCCCTGGCCTGACGCAATTCTTCCTTCTCCTTTTTTCGCTCCTCGCTTACTTCTTCTGAAGCTACCTTTTTGCTTTTATCAGTTTCGAATTTATCTGATAATACTTCATAAACTTCCGAAGAAATTTTGGTCGTAGGTCTTGCTTCAATTTCATAACCCTTATCGTTCAGATATTCGACTGCCCGATCCAGCGAAATGTTAAACTCCCTTAGTACCTTGTTTAATCTTGTTTGTTTTGATTCAGCCATAAATTGCCTCTAATATTACCTCTTTTATAATGTTGCAAAGATGAGTTTAAATAATCTATTCTTCAAACTCTTCTTTTAAAATTTTGACTACGTTCAAAACGGTTTCTTCTTCCAAATCCGTTCTTCTTACGATATCACTTACGTCCAATTCTAAGATACTTTTTGCAGTATCTAAACCTATTCTACTGAATTCTTTAATAACCCAGTCTTCTATTTCGTCTTTAAATTCTGTTAATTCCACATCTTCTTCTTCGATACCATCTCTAAAGACCTCTATGTTATAGCCAGTTAATTGTCCAGCGAGTCTTATATTATGTCCACCACGTCCAATAGCTTTAGAAACTTCTTCTGGTTTCAAAGTTACTTCAGCATATTTTCTTTCCTCATCCAACTTAATATTTACAATTTTCGCAGGGCTCAAGGCCCGTTGTATATAGAGTTGTGGATTGTTGGTGTAATTGATTACATCTATATTTTCATTTCCCAATTCGCGAACAATACCATGGATACGAGATCCTTTCATACCTACACATGCTCCTACAGGGTCTATCCTGTCATCGTAAGTATCTACAGCAACTTTCGCTTTTTCTCCAGGTATTCTCACTGCATTTTTAACGGTGATAAGCCCATCAAACACTTCAGGAATTTCTTGTTCAAATAACTTTTCAAGAAACATTGGAGACGTTCTCGATAGGATAATTATAGGTTTGTTTCCTTTAAGTTCAACCTTTTCGATGACACCTCTTATGCTATCTCCCTTTCTGTAAAAATCAGATGGGATTTGATGTTCTTTTGGAATAATTAATTCGTTACCATCATCATCCAATAAGATCACCACATTGTGTCTCACGTGATGAACTTCTGCAGTATAGATTTCTCCAATTAAATCTTGGAAATATTTAAATGTATTGGTGCTGTCATGTTCATGAATCTTAGAAATCAAGTTTTGTCTTAAGGCCAGTATCGCTCTTCGACCAAGTTGATATAACTTAACCTCTTCAGAAACATCTTCACCTACTTCAAAATCAGGTTCTATCTTTCTAGCATCTTTTAGTGAAATTTCTTTGTTTTCATCTTCTACTTCACCATCGTTTACTACAATTCTGTTTCTCCAAATCTCTAAATCTCCCTTATCTGGGTTAATAATGATATCAAAATTATCATCTTGTCCAAATTTTTTCTTCAATGCATTTCTGAATACATCTTCAAGAATGGCCATTAAGGTTACTCGATCAATTAATTTGTCGTCTTTAAATTCAGAAAATGAGTTGATCAAATCGATATTTTCCATAATATCTTTATTTGTTAAAATTTATTATAACTTGAGCTTTGTCGATGTTTTCGTAAGCTATTTTTGCTTCTTTCTCTACTTTATGTTTGCCTTTCCCAACTGGTTTTGGCTCTCGAGCACTCCATTTTAATTCAATATCTTGGTCAGTTGCTGCCGTAAGTGTTGCTTCTATAGTTTCATTTTGGCTTTCGACTGCGAGTTTTCTGCCGATATTTTTTTTGAATTGTCTTGGAAATTTAAGCGGCTCAGTGGCTCCGCAGGAAGCGACTTCTAGTGAGAAATCCTCTATCTCTCTATCCAGATTATGTTCTATAGCCCTACTCATATTGACACAATCTGTTATAGATAAATCTCTATCACCATCTATGATGACGTTGATATTATTGTTGCCAGAAATTTGTATATCAATTAAAAATAGAGCCTCGTCTTCCTCCAATCCTTGATTAACCAAGGTTAAAATTTGCTCTTTATCTAAA
Source organism: Psychroflexus gondwanensis ACAM 44 (assembly GCF_000355905.1). Taxonomy (GTDB): domain Bacteria; phylum Bacteroidota; class Bacteroidia; order Flavobacteriales; family Flavobacteriaceae; genus Psychroflexus; species Psychroflexus gondwanensis. Next base: position 395,980 of record NZ_APLF01000004.1, on the reverse strand, counting down.
GCCATTATTTACTTATAAAAAGAGGGGACTAATTTGTCCCCTCCATATTCAAAACTTTGCAAATGTAACAATAATTTATCAGTTATAAAAGAGGGGATTTTTTTATAATTTAAACTAAATTAGTAGAAGTATAAATTCTCAACCTATGAAAAGAATCCTAGTTCCCACAGACTTTTCTCCTCAAGCTGAAAATGCCTTGAAAGTAGCTGCCCAACTCGCCAAAAAATATGATAGCGAGATTTTTTTGCTCCATTTGCTGGATCTCCCTTTAGGACTTATCGATCCTATAAATGAAGGAGTAGGGGGTGATTTGCCAGAATCTTTGTTTTTTATGAAGCTAGCCCACAGGAGGTTCACCGAAACCTTTCATAACATGAAGGATCATCTAGAAGGGATTAAGGTTCACGAGACGGTAGAGTTCGACGAAGCTTTCGATGGTATTATGGCTATTGCCACAAAACACGACTGCGAACTTATTGTTATGGGGTCTAATGGTTCTGAAGGTTTACACGAGGTTTTTATAGGGTCTAATACAGAAAAGGTGGTGAGGTTTTCTCATGTTCCTGTGTTAGTTATTAAAGAAGATATACCTATTTTCGATATTAAGTCTTTTGTTTTTGCCACCAATCTTACACTGAATAATAGAAATGCTTTCGAAAAAGCGTTAGTCTTTTCAAATCTTTTAGATGTCGAACTACATCTGGTTTATATCAATACGCCGCATAAATTTAAAACCACCAAAGAGATTGATCAATCTTTTGATGAGTTTTCATCACCACTCAACTTCAATTCATCCAAATTTCAAGTCTATAATGATGTTACAGTAGAACGCGGTATTAGAAATCTTGCTATTAAATTGGATGCCGATCTCATAGGAATTGGGACACACGGTAGAAAAGGTATTTCTCATTTTATAAGTGGAAGCTTAGCTGAGAATATTGTCAACCACATTAAGAATCCTATTGTCACTTTCAAGATTTAATTTTTTGTTGAAAAGTTTAAACTTCAGTTTTTGAATGAATATTATAAAAGGGATCGTTTCAAACCCTCGAGGTGAAAGCTCCAAAGATAATTCCAAAACGACTTGGTTTTATCTCTTTTCATTTTATCTATTTTAAAAGTTTTATCCACATCCTTATTGTTTACAAATACATTGCTAAGTAAACTCGCAAAATGATTTTCGCCCCCATTTTTATTGAGAATCTTTAATTTGAGATCCTTATAGACCATCCTGAATTGTCCATTGGCTTCAGAATTGGTTCCCGTAAATGTTGTTTCAATTCTATTGATTTTTCCATCAAATTTCATGCGCATAGCAGGAGCGAAAAATGTATTCACAGAGCTATCCTTCACATCCTTTATTAGTGTTGAAACCTCAAATTTTTCTTGACTTGGTTTCAAAATCATATTGAATAAAATCTGAGACTGCTTAGATAATTTCCCTGAAGCAATCACCTTTATCTCAGAGTTTTCTTTGTTGATGTCGTTATGTAAGTTGATGATTTGAGCATCTACAGATTCAAAACTTATTTCACCCGGAGGCCTGTCTTTATGCAATAATTCTTGATAATTGATAGATGCTTTTGAAATCAAGACAGAATCTACCTTAAGATCAAATCCTAGACCCCTTAAGGATTCGCTATACAAGGGCTTGTAGCTGAGATCATCTGCTATATTTTTATCTCTATAAATACTCAAATAAGTAGAGTCCACAAGGATTCTGCTTAGGGAAAGCTGAAGCTTATCTTCGTTTTTGCCTAGTTCTAATCCCTCAAGGCTTATCGTCTTAGCATCCAGAGTCATTAAATCCTTTTCTACTTCGATATGTTCGATGTAGGATTGCTGAGTGTACTTTGGTTTTATTTTGAAATTTTTAAAGTCTACTTTTCTATTTTCAAAACTGAGATCGTCAATTTTTAGATCGTGTAAGTTGTCTAAATCATAACTTAAGTCTTTTGCTTTTATATTAAAAGAATTGTTCTTCAGCCAGTCGAAGTTCTTGTCTAAAGGCCATTGAACATTTTTGGTGGCTAAATCTATCTCGTTAATACGAAGTTTTTTGCCTTTTGCCGTTTTGTATTCAATAGTAGATTGGCTGATTTTTATAGCTTCAATTTCAACTAGAGAGACTGCGTCTGAAGTATTTTTATTATTGTTTTCTTTGGCTAGAGAATTGTCGTATTTCAGATTAAGACCTTTTACGTCAAGGTTTTCAATTTTGATTTCCTTTTCTAAAGTATAGTGCAACACATCCACATTCAAATAAATATAGTCTGCCTGAATATCTTTGATAGAATCATAGAATTTAAATTCCTCTAGTTCTAGACTTCCTGTAAGTACATTCACGTTAAAGCTAGTGTAGGATATGGAGGGCTCTTTGCTAAGTCTTTCTTTTACTTTATTGGATATAATAAAATCAGCAATAAGAAAGCCAACGATAATTATTGCGGATAGAATGACAATGTAGGATAGAGCTTTTTTCATTTTAAATTTAATTGGAATTTTGAAATTACTCAAAAATATGGTTCAGCCTCACTTTAGATAACAATCTTTAGAGAAGAAAATTGAAAATAAATTATAAAACTTCACCCATTACTCAAAGAAGTAATGGGTGAAGTTTATCTCCTATAGTCAAGATAGAAGGGTATTTATGAGTATGCTATTAATGAATTCTTTTAGAAAAAAAATCAGAATCTATAGCCTACGTTAAGTCCAGCTCTTAACACAAAATCAAAATTACGTTCAGAATTATATTCGCTAAACAAGTTACGACCTCCACCTAAGAAAACTTCTAAGACTACACCTCCGCTAGAGACCAGTTTATAGCCCCCGCTAAATCCAAGAGCCAAATCGGTGATGTCTTTATCCTGTCTTACTCCTTCAACTTCAATTCTATCTTCTACACTATTTAAGTTTGCGAAAACTTCACCAAAAAATCCATCTGCATAATTATCCCCGAAATAAAACCTGTAGTATCCAGTGAGATTATAATTGATATTCCATTCTACATAATCATCGAATGGAACCATGAGGTTTACTCCTACACCAGACTCTTCATTAAGTAGGTACTCGTAAGTGACATCGAAGTTGCCAAGAATTAAATAGCCAACATTTATTTTTGGTTCGTGAAATTCAGTATAAGAAAATGTAGATTCAGATTGCGCAAAAGCATTTAGTGAACAAAAAATGACGATTGCAAAAAGTATTTTTTTCATTGTGAGATTATTTTAGAGACAAATATAAGATATCGACTTTGGTTTGTTAGCTATGAGTTGTTACGAATTGTCTATTTTTGTAAAAAATAAAATTAATTATCATCGAAGCAAAAACACATAAAGCCGGATTTGTAAACATCATAGGAAATCCAAACGTAGGGAAATCCACATTGATGAATGCCTTTGTAGGGGAGAAGCTCTCTATTATTACGAGCAAAGCCCAAACCACTCGTCATAGAATTCTAGGAATTGTTAATGGGGATGATTTTCAAATGGTATTTAGTGATACTCCTGGAATTATAAAGCCTGCTTATGGATTGCAAAATTCTATGATGGATTTTGTAAAATCGGCCTTTCAAGATGCAGACGTGCTTTTGTATTTGGTGGAGATTGGCGAAAAAGCACTTAAGGACGAGTCATTTTTTACAAAACTTCAGCATGCCGAAATGCCAGTTTTGTTACTTCTCAATAAAATAGATAAAGGTGATGAGGCACTTTTGTTATCTCAACAGAAGCATTGGCAAGAGCAATTGCCTAATGCTGAAATTTTTGCTATATCAGCTTTGGAAAACTTTGGAGTTACCGAAGTCTTCAATCGTATTTTGGATCTGTTACCAGAGTCGCCTGCTTTTTATCCCAAAGACCAATTAACAGATAAGCCAGAGCGATTTTTTGTCAACGAGAAAATTCGAGAAAAAATCCTAATACATTACAAAAAAGAAATCCCTTATAGCGTCGAGGTGGAAACTGAAAGTTTTGAAGAAAGCGAATCTATTATCCACATCCGTAGTATTATTATTGTAGAGCGCGAATCTCAGAAGGCTATTATTCTAGGTCACAAAGGCTCTGCTATAAAGCGTGTTGGAACGGAGTCTAGAAAAGATTTAGAGAAGTTTTTTGATAAAAAAATTCATCTGGAAACTTATGTGAAAGTGAATAAGAATTGGAGAAACGATGATAAGCAACTTAGGCGTTTCGGATATAACAAAGACTAGTTATTCCTCCTCAATACTTTCCATCCCGAGTTTATTTAGCTTGGTATTTCTCGGGTATTGATCTCTCAAAAAACGAGCTTATCTTTAGTAATTCGTTTTCTTTTTAGATATCTCAAAATCATGGATACATCCGTCTTAAAACACTTCTGAGTTTCTCTAAGTCCATACATTGACTAGAGTAGGATCTTTGTTGAACACTAAGATTCTAAATACAATCTTAATTTTTAGGATCCCTGACTGAAATACCGTCTTCTAAAGGGTTTTTAACTTAGAAAAATGTTTTCGAGGGTTAAAAAATGAATTGATCTTCGTTCTGAATACAAAAGTGAAGACTTTTGTGTTTTATTTTTTACTGTTTTTTAAGAGAAATTGTAATCCATAAACCATTTTAACGCTTAGTGAAATAGCTGGACAATATATTGTATCTTTGCAAATTATTTAAAATACAAAAATGAATAGTATTGTAGCTGTTATAGGTCGACCAAACGTAGGAAAATCTACCCTTTTTAATCGAATGATAAAACGCAGAGAAGCCATTGTGGACTCTGTAAGTGGAGTAACACGAGATAGGCACTATGGTAAATCGGATTGGAATGGGCGTGAATTTACGTTAATTGATACTGGCGGTTACGTCATAGGAAGTGATGATGTTTTTGAAAAAGAAATCGACAAACAAGTAGAGCTTGCTATAGATGAAGCAGATGTGATTATTTTTGTAGTGGATGTGATTACTGGGATTACCCCTATGGATGAAGATGTTTCAAAACTTCTACGTAAAATCAATAAACCCGTTGTGTTGTGTGTGAATAAGGTAGATTCCAACAAAAACAGAACAGACGCTCTTGAATTTTACAATTTAGGCTTAGGGGAGTACTATTCCATTTCCGCAACCAGCGGTGGTGGTACAGGCGAACTCTTAGATGCTGTAGTAGAGAGATTACCAGAACGAGAGCTGGAGGAAGAAGAAGACCTACCGAAATTTGCAGTCGTTGGTAGACCTAATGCAGGAAAATCCTCTTTTATCAATGCTCTTATTGGTGAAGACCGATATATCGTTACCGATATTCCTGGAACCACTAGAGATTCTATAGATACACGTTACACTCGATTCGGGTTTGACTTTAAGCTTGTAGATACTGCAGGAATTCGAAGAAAAGCCAAAGTAAAAGAAGATCTTGAGTTTTATTCTGTCATGCGAAGTGTGAGAGCTATTGAAAATGCAGATGTTTGTTTGATTGTCATGGATGCTTCACGAGGTTTTGATAGCCAAGTCCAAAGTATTTTTTGGTTGGCAGAAAAAAATAGAAAGGGTATTGTAATCCTTGTCAATAAATGGGATTTGGTAGAAAAAGAGACCAACACCATGAAGGATTTTGAAGCCAAAATCAGAAGAGAGATTTCTCCATTTGTAGATGTGCCTATTGTTTTTATATCGGTATTGAACAAGCAAAGAATTTATAAAGCTATAGAAACAGCTGTAGAGGTTTATAAAAACCGAAGCACAAAAATTAAAACTCGGGTGTTGAATGACATTTTACTCCCTATTATAGCAGAAAATCCTCCGCCTGCCCTTAAGGGTAAATACGTGAAGATTAAATACATTACTCAATTGCCGACTCCGCAACCTCAATTTGCATTTTTCTGTAATCTTCCACAGTATGTGAAAGATTCTTATAAACGTTTTATTGAAAATAAACTAAGACAGGAATTTAATTTTAACGGTGTTCCTATTTCTATTTATATGAGGAAAAAATAATTTTTTTTGAATTTAAAGACAAAATAAAAATCCTTAACTAATATGTTTAAGGTTTAACATAGTTAGGTTTAAGGATTTTTATTTAGATATGTTTATATGTATAAGGTTTAAGATTACCAGCTTCCGCCAGCACCACCTCCACCGAAACCGCCGCCGCCAAAGCCCCCGCCGAAACCGCCACCACCGCCAAAGCCTCCGGAGGATCCGCCGCCAAAGCTACCTCCCATGCTGCGCCCCATACTGCCGAGGATGAGGATGTCTAGTAAATTTGGTGAAGAGTTTCTATTTCCTTTTCCTGATCCACCACCTTTATTTCTTCTCCTTGCAAAAATGAGAATGACGATAAAAATGAGAATAGGTAATATGGCAAATGGCCACGAATTGTTTTTTGAGGATTCCTGAACTTTAGAGCCATCAAAATTTCCAGCAAGAACTTCAAAAACGGCGCTGGTACCTTTGTCTAGGCCTTCATAATATTTTGCTTTCCTAAACTCGGGGAGTATAATATTTTCAATAATTGTTTTTGTCGTAGCATCAGTAAGGTATTCTTCCAAACCATAACCCGTTGTGAACCAGATTTTACTATCTGTTTTGGATATTAAAATCAGGAGACCGTTATCTTCCTTTTTTTGACCGATTCCCCATTTTTGGGCCCACTCAGCTGCATATGTTCCTATGTATTCTCCATTCAATGTGTTGATGGTTGCTACTACGATTTGAGTAGAGGTCGTATCTGCATAAGTTTCTAACTTCTGCCTAAGTTGCTTCACCTCATTGTCCTTAAAGAATTTGGCACCGTCGTAAACAGCCATTTCTTTAGAGGGTTTTTGTGGAATTTCAATTTGAGAATAACCTTCAAAACTTAAAAAGCTAAGGAATAAGGTAGTGAGTAATAATAGAGTATGTGATAACTTCATAGATTAACCTTTAGAAATGTCATTGTCGAGTTCGTTAATATCGCCAGATTGATAAGGGAAATGTTGTTTTAATTGTTCGCCAGCTTCATGAATCCCTTTCACTAAGCCTGTTTTATACTCATGCTGTTTGAATTCGCTTAAGATTTCGTCCCTTGTGCTTTCCCAAAACCCTTTGGGTACAACTTCATTTATGCCCTTATCTCCTAAGATTACGAGCTGATGGTCATCCACTGCAACGTAGATTAAAACACCATTCGAGAGTTCCGTTTTATGCATATTGAGTTCTTGAAAAACCTCTAAAGCCCTTTCAAATCTGTCTTTAGCACATTTTACTTCTATGTGAACTCTTATCTCTCCAGACGTATTTAATTCGGCTTTTTTTATAGCCTCTATAATGTCTTTCTCATCGGTAGGAGTAATAAATTCAGATACTTTTGTCATAATGCTAATATTTATTCAAAGTCAAATTCAACTTCTTTGGCATCCTCAGAACCTTCATCGGCGGAATATCTGGACATGTCTTCAAAACCAAACCATCCTGCAAATATTGAATTTGGGAATACCTTAATGTGTTTATTGTAGGTGCCTACAGAACCATTGAAGCGATTTCTCTCGACATTTATTCTGTTTTCAGTACCTTCCAATTGGGTTTGTAAATTCATAAAATTTTGGTTGGATTTCAAATCCGGATAACGTTCAACGCTCACCAAAAGCCTAGATAAGGCAGAATTTAAGCCCCCTTGTGCTTGCCCGTATTGTTTCATGCTTTCTTCGCTTAAGTTTCCAGCATCTATGTTTACAGAAGTAGCCTTGGCTCTAGCTTCTATCACCTCCGTTAACGTGTTTCTTTCGAAATCGGCAGCACCTTGTACGGTTTTTACCAGATTACCGATGAGGTCATTACGTCGTTGATAAGCACTTTCTACATTACTCCAGGATGTTTTTGCATCTTCTTGGAGTGTTATAGCTGTATTATTAAATCCTTTGGTCCAGCTGTATAAGCCGAATCCTACAACAAGAATAACAATAAGGGGAATTAACCACTTCTTCATAGTTTTTAATTTTAAAGTTGATTTTTAATAGAAATAAGTTCAGATTTAATGGCTTTCAATTTGCTAATCAATTCAAATTTTGAAAGCGTTTCTTTTTTATCTTCTCGTAAATGAGTTTTAGCACCTTCTAGTGTAAACCCGCGTTCTTTGACCAAATGATAAATAAGATCAATAGTTTTTACATCTTGACGGGTAAATTTGCGATTGCCTTTAGCATTCTTTTTAGGCTGAATTTCATCAAATTCCTTTTCCCAAAATCGAATTAGTGAAGAGTTCACATCAAATGCTTTAGCAACTTCTCCAATTGTATAATAGAGTTTGTCTGCCAAATCGTGTTTCATCAGTCTAAAGATTGATTTTCTAAAGCGGATTGATTCAACATGATGTCGTATTCTTCTGCTGTCAAATCGCCATGGTAAAAATTGATTGGGTTGACTACTTTACCGTTTTTATGAACTTCATAATGTAAATGCGGTGCTGTAGAAAGTCCAGAGTTTCCAACATAGCCTATAATTTCGCCACGCTTCACTTTTTGTCCGGGTTTAACGTTAAATTTATTTAGGTGAGCATAGTAAGTTTCATAACCAAACCCATGATCCAAGACGATGAGGTTTCCAAAACCGCTGGTCCGTCTGGCTTTTTTTACGGTAGCATTACCTGTAGCAAATATTTCGGTATTAGAAGGGGCAGAAAAGTCCATGCCATTGTGCATTTTTCTGTATTTCAAAATAGGATGCATACGGATACCATATCCAGAAGCCATTCTCTTCAAATCATCATTTTTTACGGGTTGTATCGCTGGTATAGAAGCTAAAAGCGCTTCTTTGTTCTTGGCCAACACTGTAATTTCATCTAAAGATTTTGACTGTATCACCAGCCTTTTTGAGAGCTTATCCAGGTTTTCTGTAGCTTCAGTAATGATTTCAGAATTCTCATAACCTTCTAAATTCTTATACCGGTTAATTCCTCCAAAACCAGACTTTCGCTGATCTATACTAATCGGGTTAGCCTCAAAATAGACTCTATAAATATTATTATCTCGCTCTTCTACATTTTGCAAGACACTTACAACGTCCTCCATACGTTTATTTAAAAGCTCATATTGAAATTTCATATTTTCAACTTCTCTTTTGTAAGCTTTTTCTTTAGGGGTTTCTACACTTGGGATATTAAGATAGACCAAAGCTAGTATGAAACTTGTTGTAATAATTCCCAATAAAAATAAAGTAGCTAACGCAAATTTTTTACCCTTTTTAGGCTCAATTTTCCTGTAGGAAAGCGTGTCGCTGTCGTAGTAATATTTTACTTTACTCATTCTTTTATTTTATAGTATTTTTGCACAAATAGGTTGCAAAATACTAGTCTGTAACCTACAAATATAGCTTAAAATTAAAACATCTTAAAATTTATTCATTAGAGACTTTATGAAATCAACCCTTCTTCGTCGTCAGTTTTTAGAATTTTTTGAAAGCAAATCTCACGCCATAGTGAATTCTGCACCTATTGTTCTTAAAGATGATCCCACGCTTATGTTTACAAATGCGGGAATGAACCCCTTTAAATCTTATTTTCTTGGAAACTCCACCCCCAAAGAAACTAGGGTGACAGACACTCAAAAATGTTTGAGAGTCAGTGGTAAGCATAACGATCTTGAAGAAGTGGGAAAAGACACTTACCACCATACTATGTTCGAAATGCTTGGTAACTGGAGTTTTGGGGATTATTTCAAAAAAGAAGCTATCGATTGGGCCTGGGAATTCTTAACAGACGTCTTGGAGATTTCTAAAGATAATTTATATGTCACCATCTTCGAAGGGGATAAAGCTGATGGTCTCCAAAAGGATACTGAAGCTTATGACTTATGGAAGGCTTTGGTGAATGAGGATAAGATTTTATTGGGCGATAAAAAGGATAATTTCTGGGAAATGGGAGACCAAGGACCTTGTGGACCTGCATCAGAAATTCACGTTGACTTGAGGTCTGCAGAGGAAAAGGCGAAAATTCCTGGAAAGGACTTAGTGAATAGAGATCATCCGCAAGTTGTGGAAATTTGGAACTTGGTGTTTATACAGTATAATCGTAAGGCTGACGGGAGTCTGGAGTCTCTTCCTGCTAAACATATTGACACGGGGATGGGGTTTGAACGTTTATGTATGGTGATGCAAGGGAAAACTTCCAATTACGATACCGATGTTTTTACTCCGCTCATTCGAGAAATAGAAACCATTACAGGAGCTACCTATGGAAAAACCGAAGATATAGACATCGCCATACGGGTTATTTCTGATCACATTCGTGCGGTCGCTTTTGCAATTGCCGATGGTCAGCTTCCTAGCAATACTGGTGCTGGGTATGTGATTCGTCGGATTTTAAGAAGAGCTATTCGTTATGGGTTTACCTTTTTAGACACCCAAACCCCATTTATTTACAAACTTGTAGATGTATTATCTAAGCAAATGGGAGAGGCCTTTCCAGAGCTTATTTCTCAAAAAAACCTTTGTGAAAATGTGATTCATGAGGAAGAAAAGTCGTTCTTGAAAACCTTAGAACAAGGCTTAGGATTACTAGATAGTATTGTTAACCAGTCGTCCTCCAAAACAATAAGTGGACAAAAAGCCTTTGAGCTTTATGACACATTCGGATTTCCAATTGATTTAACGACTCTTATTTTGAGTGAAAAAGGCTACAAATTAGATCAAAAGGGCTTTGAGGAGGAGCTTCAGAAACAAAAGCAAAGATCCAAAGCTGCTGCCCAAACGAGTTCTAGTGATTGGGTGGTTTTAAAGACCGATGATCAAGAAGAATTTATTGGATACGATTATACAGAAGCCAATGTAAGTATCACTAAATATAGAAAGGTAACCTCCAAAAAAGAAGGAGAACTCTACCAGTTGGTATTTAACCTTACTCCATTTTATCCGGAAGGAGGCGGTCAAGTAGGGGACAAAGGATACCTGGAAACCCCTAATGGCGATACTGTTTTTGTGATTGATACCAAAAAGGAAAACAATCAAATTATACACATCACCAAGTCTTTGCCAAAAGATCTTCAAAAGGATTTTAAGGCGGTGGTCGATGTAAACCAGCGTCAAAGAACGGCTTCCAACCACACTGCAACTCACTTGCTACATCAAGCCTTGCGGAGTATTTTAGGAAAACACGTTGAGCAGAAAGGCTCTATGGTGCATTCAGGTTATTTAAGATTTGATTTTTCTCATTTTTCAAAACTCACTCAAGAAGAACTGCAGGCTATTGAAAATTTCGTGAATGCGAGAATCAAAGAAAATTTATCCTTTGAAGAAGAGCGCAATATTCCTTATGCTGTAGCTATCGATAAAGGAGCCATTGCTTTATTTGGTGAAAAATACGGTGACACTGTTAGGTTTGTGAAATTTGGGAATTCCAAAGAGCTCTGTGGTGGAACTCATGTAGAGAATACTTCCCAATTGTGGCATTTTATCATCAAAAACGAAGCTTCTGTAGCCTCAGGTATAAGACGAATAGAGGCTATTACCTCAGATGCTGCAAAAGAATTTTTGACCAAAGAGTCAGAGGTTTTAAGTCAAGTAAAATCTATTCTGAATCAGCCACAAGATATTTTGAAGTCAGTAGAATCTCTTCAGGAAGAAAATACTAGCTTAAAAAAAGAGATTGAGCAGTTGAATGTCTTGAAGCTAAAGCAGGTTAAAACGGAACTTCAATCTCAACTGAAAGACATAAATGGCATTCAATTTTTGGCTCATCAGGTCAATTTGGACGCAAATGCTATGAAGGATTTGGCCTTTCAGCTTGGAGGAGAACGCAATGATTTATTTGTAGTGCTAGCGTCGAAGCAAAATGGGAAGGCATTACTGGCCTGCTATATTTCTAAGGCTCTTGTGGAGTCAAAGGGTTGGAATGCTGGAAAAATTATAAAATATTTAGGTAAGCATATTCAAGGCGGTGGAGGCGGACAAGCCTTTTTCGCCACTGCTGGAGGTAAAAACCCAGAGGGTATATCTCAAGCTTTAGCCGAGGCAAAGGCTATTGTAGAAGGCAAGTAATCAAAAAATAAATAGATGAAGTTAACCACCGAAATCCCTCTACAGTTATCGTCATCACCACTCGATTACGAGTCTAAGCTTTTGAGTTTAGGCTCTTGTTTTGCGGAACATATCGGTGATAAATTGACCTATTATAAATTCAGAACCACACAGAATCCATTTGGTATCTTGTTTCATCCGCAGGCCTTATTGAATGTCTTGGAGAAAGCATTGTCTAACGAATTCTTTTCAGTAGAGGATGTATTTCAGCAGGACCAAAAATGGCATTCTTTTTATGCGCATTCCAGATTAAGCAGGGAGTCTTCAGCTGAAATTATAGCAGAATTAAATTCAGCAGGAAAAGAACTTAAATCGGCTTGTGTAGAGTCTAGTCATATTCTTATTACCCTAGGTACGGCCTTTATTTATAAGCACAAAGCTTCAGGTCTACCTGTAGCCAATTGCCACAAAGTTCCTCAAGCCGAGTTCAAAAAGCAATTGACTTCGGTAGTAGAGTTACATCAAATTTTGTCTAGACTTATTACCTGTATTCGGGAGATAAATCCAAAGGTTAATATTATTTTTACGGTATCTCCTGTAAGACATATCAAGGATGGAATGCTAGAGAATTCAAGAAGCAAATCTCATTTAATAGCTGCTTTACATTCTGTTATTGAGGAGATGGTATCTTCAAAAGTTCAGTATTTTCCGTCTTATGAATTGATGATGGACGAGTTTCGGGATTATCGATTCTACAAACGAGATTTGATTCATCCTAGTGAATTAGCTATTGATATGATCTGGGAAAAATTTAAGCATAGCTTTATTTCTGAAGGGATTTATGAGGACATGGCTAAAGTGGAAAAGCTTCAAAAGTCCTTGGCACATCGGCCTATGGATTCCTCTGGAAAAACCGACTCAAAATTGAGAGCTTACCAATATAAATTTAAAGAAGAGCTTATTAAAAAGTATTCTTTTATGAGATTCTAAACCCCTATGACTCGAAAGCAAGAAATTATAGAAACTGCCAAAACATTGTTTAGAGAACGAGGCTACAAATCTGTAAGTATGCGAGATTTGGCCAAAGTAATGGACTTTAAAGCGGCTAGCTTATATAATCATATTTCTTCTAAAGAGGAGATTTTAGCAGATATTGTATTGGATGTTGCTCGTTATTTTACCCGTGAAATGGAGCTAGTAAAACAAATTGAAACGGATACTAAAACACGTTTGGAAGCGGTTATAGATCATCACATCGATCTAACCCTTAAAAACCCTGAGGCTATTGCTATCGTCAATAACGATTGGATGCATCTGGAAGGAGAACATTATGAGATCTTTTTGAAAATGCGAAATGCTTACGAAGAAGATTTACGGGTAATTATTTCTGAAGGTGTTGAAAGTGAAGAATTGAAATCCAAAAACGTGGAAGTTATTTTATTTTCAATGTTATCTACACTAAGAACATTGCATTCTTGGTACCGAAAACGAAGTGGAATTGATAGTAGGCAATTGAAAAGTGATATGACAGAGATTTTGCTTAAAGGAATTGTTTCTGGTGAATTAAATTAATTTATACATATCTAAGTTCATTATAACAAATTAATTAATATAAATTTGTGGCTTTAATTCTACACACCTTAATCGAAATCTTTATGAGAATAACTTTACTTAGATCAAGTATTTTAATTTGTTTTTTATTGTTTTTTAACGCAAGCTGGGGACAAATTATAAGTCAATATGTGGATGCCAATCCTGGGACGTTTCCAAAAGGTATAGAAATTTGGAATAACACTGGAGCGATACTTAATTTTTCTACAAATAATCTTGTTATAGAGCAGGGTACTAACGGAACATCGCCTACTAGTTTGGAAATAGTTAGTACTGGTACTCTAGCTGTAGACGAGGTTTTAATAATTGGTACTTCCGACATGGAGGTATCAGCAATAGCAAATTCAGTAAGATTTATTATCAAGAATTTCACTTTTAATGGAAACGATGCTTTAGTTGTAAAATATGGTGGTACTATTATAGATCAGTTTGGAACCTCGGGAACAGACCCTGGCTCTGCCTGGTCGGGTAATGGAGTTTCCACTGCAGACCAAAATATTCAGCTCAAAGATAACATAATAACAGGTGCGACAACAGGGTTTACAGATCCCAGCACACGTTTTGAAACTGTGAATTCAAACCCTGGAGGAATTAATGGCTTAGAAGGTTTTGGTATTGCACCAGTCTCAACCTCAGATGCAAGCTTGAAAGCATCAGTCGTGACTTTGAATGATTTGATTTATCAAGAAGGTCAAGGGCCGTCTTCATCACAATCATTTTCCATTTCAGGAAATAATTTAGACGAAACAGATGTAATAATTTATCTTCCTACATCATCAAATTTTGAAATTTCGCAAACTGAAAACGGAACCTATTCAAATCAAATTTTACTTACTGCTTTCGACGGTTCATCTTCTAGTGTTTTTGTAAGATTAAAGCAAGGCTTAAGTATTTTTAGCTACAGTGATGTGATTTCAATTAATGGCGGCGGTTCTTATGCCACAGGGGTTTATTTAGAAGGTCAGGTTTTAGGTGACGCTTTTGTTCTATATGAATTTACCAGTAACTCAAATACATCCTCTTTTATTCCTTCAAGCTCTGCTTTAAGTGATTTTTCAATTTCTTCGGGTTCTATAAATTATGGTACCACAGGAGCTTGGTCTGGGTCTGGAACACCTTATGCTCAGGGAAATAGTGGTTGGGGTGCATTGTCACCTGATGTCGCAAAAAACTTTTTTTTCACTTTAAAGCCAGATGCTGGTTATAGAGCAAATCTAAGTAACATTTCGTTTGAATGGAAAGTAACGGGGGCTGGGCCATCAGCAATTACTATAGAAATTAATGGAACTGAAATTGCAACTTTTGATGCAACAGAGAGCGATCCAGCACTATTTTCTGAGTCGTTAATTGGCTATGATAATTTAGCTGAAGTTAGGGTTGAAATAAAAGGCTGGGATAACGGCTCAAGGTCAACCACTGGTGGTGGTCAATTTAGAATAGATGATGTTAAAATAGATGGTGAAATTATTAATAAACCTTTTGATTATACTTTTGATAATGGGGCTTGGACCCCAGAATCACCAATAGGCATTTCCACAAGTGATGATGATATCTTGGTTGAAAATGGAAGCATAACTTTAAATCAAGAATTAATCACAAATGATTTTCAAGTTGGAAGTGAAGCTGTTGTAGATGTTTCAAATATTTTAAAAGTAACTGGAAACCTTGTGGTTAACGGTAATTTTACTTTTAAAAGCGATGCTACTGGAAGCGCACAGCTAGTTCATGAAACCACTTCGAACATAGTTGGAGATATTACTGTAGAACGTTACATCCCCGCAAAACGCGCTTTTAGATTATTGAGTTCATCTGTTGGTGGACAATCTTTTGCCAATTCGTGGCAGCAAAATACTCATATTACAGGAGCTGGAGGCGCTAATAATGGCTTTGATGCAACTACAACTAATAACCCTTCATTATTTGTTTATGATAATCAAATTTCTGACCCTTCAAATGGAGCTGGATGGGAAGCAATTACAAGCACAACTAATATATTGGAAGCTGGTAAGCCTTACAGGATTTTGGTTAGAGGAGATAGAAGTGTAGATTTAACAGATAATGAGGCCGAGTCCTCAACGACAACCTTGGTATCTAAAGGTAATATGCTATCCGGTGAACTCACAACAGGTAACCAACTCCCAGCTTTATCTCAGGTAAGTGATAAATTTAGTTTTGTTGCAAATCCCTATCAAGCTGTTGTTGACTTTGCACAACTTGTAACTACGGAGCTTACCAATTTTCTTTATATCTGGGATGCTAGAATAGAAGGTAATAATGGCAAAGGGGGGTACGTTACTGTGGATCCATCAGGTACAGCTCCAGACCCTTCAAGTTCAGATGCTAGTAAGTTTTTAATTCCAGGTCAGGCCTTTTTTGTAAAAAATAATGAAACTTTAAGTGGCTCTTCTAGCTTGACGTTTTCGCCAAATGCTATCGCTTCTAGCGAACCACAACCAGAAATCTTATCTAAAAATAATCTTGCATACTTAAACATAAGACTTTATAGAGCTCAAGATTTTTTTAATGAATCAATGGAAGCAGATGCGGCAGGATTAAGGTTTTCAGATGATTTTACAACTTCACCTTCAGATGAAGATGCAGACAAATTCATAAACTCAGGTGAAAACTTAGTAATTTATAATGAAAAGATCTTATCTATAGATAAAAGAAAGCTTCCCGAAGACGAAGAGAAAATTCAATTGGCTATAGCTAATTATAAGCAAATAGAGTATACCCTTGCTTTTTATTTTGATCATATGCCAGAAGAGAAAAAGTTAATTCTTATTGACAAATATCTTCAAGATGAGATTGAAGTAACGAATGGAATGTCATACAATTACACAGTAGATAGTTCTATTGAGGGAAGTGTAGATCAAACTAGATTTCAATTGATGTTGTTTCCAGTAACCTTAAGTCAGGATGACTTTAGTTTAACGAAGTCAATCAAGTTACATCCAAACCCAGTAAATGATATTTTAAATATTGATAGTGAAACTGATAATCCAATCGTCAACCTTGAGCTTTATTCAGTAATAGGTCAAAAAATAAATTTAGATTTAATCGAAGCAGGTAAAGGAATTCAAATAAATACCAGGACATTGAGTACGGGTGTTTATTTAGTCAAAATTGAAACTGAACGGGGAACTACAACAAAGCGCTTCATTAAAAATTAAACACAATTATATTCTTTAAATTAAAGGTCTCAATCTTATTTTGAGACCTTTATTGTTTGTAAAAAGCTTTGTTTATTTTAGTCGAATGTATTTAAAGTTTGGAAAGCCTATTTTGGATGTATTTTTAAGCCTTTTTGGATTAATAATCCTGCTTCCATTTTTGATTTTAATCTACGTCATTCTTTTTCTTATCCATGCCTCCAATCCTGTTTTTTATCAAACTCGAGTAGGGCAGTTTGGGGAGTATTTTACAGTGTATAAGTTTAAAACAATCAAAACCAATAATTCTAATAATGCTTTTTTGAAGGCTTTGCGGAAAACAAAAGTTGATGAACTTCCACAACTTTTCAATGTTATAAAAGGAGATATGAGTCTTGTTGGACCACGGCCAGATATTCCTGGGTATTACGATAAATTGACCGAGGAAAACCGTTTGATCCTTCAATTGAAACCTGGAATCACGGGTCTAGCGTCTTTACAATTTGCAAACGAAGAAGAAATTCTTGCTCAGCAAAGCAATCCATTGGCCTATAATGACGAAGTCTTGTTCCCTAAAAAAGTAGAGTTAAATCTTCACTATTACAAAGAGGTTTCGTTTGTATTTGACCTAAACATTCTTATAAAAACAATACTTTTACCATTCCACAACTAATCTAAAGTCAATGTCTTCAGAATTATCAAAAATATGGTTATCCTCTCCACATATGGGAGGCCAAGAACAAGAGTTTGTTGCAAAAGCTTTTGAAGAAAATTGGATTGCTCCTTTAGGTCCAAACGTCAATGGATTTGAAGAAGACTTACAACAGTATCTTGGAAATGATAAGCATATTGGAGTCTTAAGCAGTGGTACAGCAGCGATTCATTTGGCTTTAGTCCAGCTAGGAGTGAGTCGTGGAGATGAGGTGATTTGCCAAAGTTTTACCTTTTGTGGATCTGCAAACCCTATTATGTATCAAGGGGCAACTCCTATTTTTGTAGACAGCGAAATTTCAACCTGGAATATTTGTCCCAAAGCTTTAGAAGAGGCTATTGTAGATAGAATATCTAAAGGTAAAAAGCCTAAAGCTATTATCCCAGTTCATTTATATGGGATGCCTTATAAAGTTGATGAGGTAGCGGCTGTTGCTCAGAAATATAGTATTCCTATTATTGAGGATGCTGCGGAATCTTTAGGGTCCACTTACAAATCCAGAAACTGTGGGACGTTTGGTGAGTTTGCAGCGCTTTCCTTCAATGGGAATAAAATCATTACGACTTCTGGTGGAGGCGCGTTGGTATGTCATACGAAGTTCGCTAAAGATAAAACAGTATTTTATTCGACTCAAGCTAGGGATGCTGCACCACATTATCAACATTCTGAAATTGGATTCAATTACCGAATGAGTAACATTTCAGCTGGCATTGGTCGTGGACAAATGAAAGTTCTGGATGAGCATGTCGGGCTGAGAAGAAAGATGTTTCACTTTTATAAGTCGATATTCGAAACTATTGAAGGAGTTGAGGTCTTTACCGAGCCTGATGATCATTTTTTCAGTAACCATTGGTTATCTGCTATTACAGTTCACCCAGAGCTTACAAAGGGGATAAGTCGAGAAGATCTTCGTTTGCATTTAGACCAATATAACATCGAAAGCCGTCCACTTTGGAAACCGATGCACTTACAGCCTGTTTTCGAAAAAATGCCCTTTTATGGTGGCCAAGTGGCAGAACACTTATTCGAGAGAGGCTTGTGCTTACCATCAGGATCCAATCTTAGCGATGAAGACAGAACACGAATTAAGAAAGCGATTCTAGAAATTTTTTAAAATAAATGGAATATGGATATTTTTGAACTTATTCAGCAAAGACGAACAGTCTCACCAAACCAATATAATAAGCAGCCTATTACAGAGGAAGAGTTGCAAAAAATTTTGGAATCTGCCAATTGGGCTCCAAACCATAAAAACACCGAACCGTGGAGGTTTAAAGTTATGCAAGGAGAAAGCAGGTTGAAACTTGCTGATTATCTTATAGGAAAAAATGCAGAATTAGAGGATAAGCCTTCTCCTTTTAAAAATAAGAAAATCAGTTCCAAATTTGAAAATTCCCATACGGTTATAGCTATTTGTATTCAAAAAAACTCAAAAGGGGTGCCTCCAGAATGGGAAGAAATTTCTGCAGTTGCCATGGCTGTTCAGAATATGTGGCTTGCTTGTACAGCACTAGAAATTGGTGCGTATTGGAGTTCCCCTTCTCTTATCAACCATTTGGATGAATTCTTCAACTTTAACGAAGGTGAAAGCTGCTTAGGTTTTTTCTATATGGGAAAACTAGATGGCGAACTCCCACAAGGAATGAGGAAATCTTCTATCGACGCTAAAGTGGAGTACCTGTAGCTAGTATTATCTCTTCTAGACTATATATATTTTAACATCAATTTTTCTATTAATAAACTAACAATCGTTAGTTTTGTTTATAAATTAATAATTAATGGCTAGTTTTTTTCCGATTAAGGTAAAAGAAGTTTACAAGGAGACTGAAGAGTGTTCAGTAGTAACTTTCGATATTCCCGCGGAGTTAAAGAATGAATTTCGATACCAGCAGGGTCAACATTTAACTTTAAAAAAGGATATCAACGGAGAAGACGTTAGGCGGACTTACTCTTTGTGTTCGAGTCCTGTGGATGACGAATGGAAAGTAGCCGTTAAGCAAATATTTGAAGGTAAATTTTCAACTTTTGTGAATGAAGAGTTGAAGGCTAATGATGTTTTGGAAGTCATGCCGCCGAGCGGGGACTTTGGAGTTGAGGTGGACGATCATAAAGAAAAAACATTTTTATTTTTTGCAGCTGGTAGCGGAATCACTCCCGTCCTGTCAATGCTTAAAACTCACCTTGCCAAAGAGCCAAAAGCAAATTGTAAGCTGTTTTATTTAAATAAGAATGCAAAATCCATTATATTTAAAGAAGAAATAGAACAATTGCGAAATCGGTATTTTGGAAGAGTTGAAATTTTCTATTTTTTGACGAGAGAGCAACGGGATATAGAGCTTCTCAACGGAAGATTTACACCAGAGAAAATTCAAACTTTAGCCAATACGGTATTTGATATTGAGCAAGTCGATGAGACTTTTATCTGTGGACCTGAGAAGATGATTTTTATGATCCGTGATGAATTGTCTGCTTTGGGATTAAGTAAAGATCATATTCATTATGAACTTTTTGTAACTGGTCTTTCTGAAGAAGATAAGAAGCGTACAGAAGCAGCAATGGCCAAAAGGATAGATGGCACTCAAATCACTATTTTAGATGGTGGGAAAGAGTTTCACTTTGCAATGACCAAGGACTTTGATAATATTTTAGATGCTGCTTTAGCAGCTGGAGCAGATTTACCCTTCGCTTGTAAAGGGGGTGTGTGTAGCACCTGTAAATGTAAAGTGATGGAAGGCAATGTGGAGATGAAGGTTAATTATGCACTAGACAAAAACGAAGTGGCTCAAAATTATATTTTGAGTTGTCAAGCGGTTCCAACATCAGATAAAGTTACTGTTGATTTTGATGTCTAAAATTTAGATAGTCAAACATCAACAGATTATAAAGAAGAATAAAGTGAAAACGAATTTTAAAAGTTAAACGCTATGAGTCATACAGAAAAGAAGATTTTTAATGCTGACCAAACCCGTAGTTTGGAACAGATGTTTGATGCTAAAATCGCACGCGACGAAAAGATTGAACCAAAAGACTGGATGCCAGAAAAATATAGAAAAACACATATTCGACAAATTTCCCAGCATGCCCATTCTGAGATAGTAGGAATGCTTCCAGAAGCAAATTGGATTTCACGTGCACCGTCACTAAGAAGAAAAGTAGCGCTTTTAGCTAAAGTTCAAGATGAGGCAGGTCATGGTTTATACCTTTATTCTGCTTGTGAAACTCTTGGAATTTCTAGAGAAGAACTCTACGAGCAGTTGCATTCTGGTAAAGCGAAATACTCAAGTATATTTAATTACCCTACTTTAACCTGGGCAGATATGGGTGCGATTGGCTGGTTAGTCGATGGCGCTGCCATTATTAATCAGGTGCCGCTTTGTAGCACCTCTTTTGGACCTTATGCCAGAGCAATGGTGAGAGTTTGTAAAGAAGAGAGTTTTCACCAAAGACAAGGTTATGAGATCATGATGACCCTTTGTAACGGAACTCAAGAACAAAAAGACATGGCGCAAGATGCCTTGAACCGTTGGTGGTGGCCTGCTTTAATGATGCTTGGTCCAACCGATGAGCAATCTACACACACGGAGCAATCCATGATATGGAAACTGAAACGTAAGACGAATGATGAGTTGCGTCAACAGTTTATTGACCAAACGGTACCACAAGCAGATATAATTGGCCTGAACATCCCAGATTCAGATTTAAAATATAATAACGAAACGGGTCATTATGATTTTGGAGAGATAGACTGGGAGGAGTTTTGGCAAGTGGTTAAAGGCCATGGTATGTGTAATAAAGAGAGAATCTCCGCTAGAAAAAATGCCTGGGATAATGGAGAATGGGTAAGAGATGCCGCTCTAGCCTATGCCGAAAAACAAGCCGAAAGTCAAGACGCAAAACAGGCTGTTTAAGTCAAAATAGTACGATGACTAGAAATCGATTCTTAATAAAATGAGTATGAAAAAGAACTGGCCGCTTTGGGAAGTATTTGTAAGGAGTAAAAATGGCTTAGAACATCGCCATTTTGGAAGCTTACATGCTCCAGATGCTGACATGGCTCTCAAAAATGCGAGAGATGTTTATACGAGAAGAAATGAAGGAGTAAGTATTTGGGTAGTAGAATCCAAAAATATAAAAGCCTCCAATCCCGACGATAATGGAGAAATGTTTGAACCCGCAACAGATAAAGCATATCGCCATCCTACATTCTACGACTTACCAGACGATATTGAACACATGTAGAAAGGTATTTTCTCCTTCAAATTTATAAGACACTATCAAATGACAAATGAAAATTTAATACATTATATCCATGGTATCGCTGATAACTCAATGATTTTAGGTCAGCGTATTTCAGAATTGTGTGGTCACGGGCCTAATTTGGAAACCGATATTGCGTTAACAAATATAGCCTTGGATTTAATAGGGCAAACTCGGAGTTACTATCAATACGTAGCCGAATTGTCTCCAAAAGATATTACTGAAGATGATGTGGCTTTTTTAAGAAAAGAAAGAGAGTATAAAAATGTCCTCTTGGTAGAACAGCCAAATACAGATTTCGCATATGTCATTGTTAGACAGTATTTCTTTGATGTATTTCATTATTTACTTTTAAAAGAACTAGAGAAATCCAAGAATGTCAACTTTCAAGCTATCGCCAAAAAGAGTTTAAAAGAAGTGTCTTATCACAAGCGATTTTCAGGAGATTGGTTGAAAAGACTAGGAGATGGAACCGAAGAAAGTAAACAAAAAACTCAACAGGCCGTTAATGATTTATGGGTGTTTACCGATGAATTGTTTCACATGACAAAAGATGACCAAGTTGTCGCTGATGCTGGTTTTGGAGTGGATAATTCAACATTGAAATCTGAATATTATACAATGGTGAAGAGTTTGCTTGAAGAATGTAAACTCCTAATCCCCGAGGTAGAATATTTCCAAAAAGGAGGAAAAAAAGGAATACATTCAGAACATATGGGATATATTTTATCCGACATGCAGTTTATGCAGCGTACTTATCCAGATATGAAATGGTAAGTCTTACGTCTTAAATTGAGTTGGATACACCAAATTAAAAATATTGATTCAGCGACGTTATTTATAAACTTCTAAATTCACTATAGCTTTTGACTAAAGATGTCCACATAGATACAGAACTCTTTTCGATCCTCAAGTCGGTTCCGGATCCGGAAATTCCTGTGCTTTCTATTATCGACTTAGGTGTGGTAAGGTCTGCATATCTGGAGGGTAAGAATGCTTTTGTCGAGATTACACCAACCTACAGCGGTTGTCCAGCTATGGATGTGATAGGAGACGATATCAAAACCGAACTCAAGAAAAACGGTTATATTCCAAATGTTAAACTCATTTTATCTCCGGCTTGGACTACCGATTGGATGACCGATGAAGGAAAACAAGCTCTAAAAGATTATGGGATAGCCCCTCCTATGGACGCCACTTCAGATAAGGAGGCTTTATTAGGAAACAAACGGGTAATCCCCTGTCCTCAGTGTGAGTCTAAGAATACAAGATTGGTAAGTCAATTTGGCTCTACGGCTTGCAAGGCTATGTTTAAGTGCGAGGATTGCGAAGAAACTTTCGACTATTTCAAATGTCTAATTTAAAAGAATTTGGCGGTTCCCCTCTCATCGCTATCGCTATGGAGAGGGGTCGCGCTTTCGGCCGTCGCTTTCTCGTTAAAAAACGAGAAGAGCTCCAACAAAGGCCTCAATCCCTAACCGAGGCTAACTTCAAAAGGCTTTTTGTAAAGCTATT
Source organism: Psychroflexus gondwanensis ACAM 44 (assembly GCF_000355905.1). GTDB lineage: Bacteria > Bacteroidota > Bacteroidia > Flavobacteriales > Flavobacteriaceae > Psychroflexus > Psychroflexus gondwanensis. Next base: position 372,776 of record NZ_APLF01000004.1, on the reverse strand, counting down.
CACCTACAAATTTTTAAGTGGCTTTCAGTTTTCTAGTTCTAAAGCTCAGCTGCAAAATTCAAATCAGTTACATCTCAATTTCGTAACTTTTCGGTCTATTAATTCCTAAAATTTTAAAATAATGGATTCCAGTATTTTACTAAATATACAAGATCAAGTCGCCTATATTAAGTTCAATAGGCCTAAGAAATTCAATAGCTTCAATAGAGAAATGGCTTTCAACCTGCAGAAAACTTTAGACGATTGTATCAGAAATGATGAGGTGAGAGCTATAGTGCTTACTGGAGAAGGAAAAGCGTTTTGTGCTGGTCAAGATATACAAGAAATCACAGACCCCGAACAAAATCCTGGGTTTAAAAAGATCTTGGACGACCATTACAACCCGATTATCACCAGAATCAGAAATGTAGAAAAGCCAGTGATCGCTGCTGTTAACGGAGTCGCCGCTGGTGCAGGAGCTAATATTGCTTTAGCCTGCGATATAGTAGTAGCCTCGGAAGAAGCAAGCTTTATACAAGCCTTTTCTAAAATTGGTTTAATTCCAGATTCAGCAGGAACATTTTTTCTCCCTCGGTTAATCGGGTTTCAAAGGGCATCCGCTCTTGCAATGCTTGGAGATAAAGTAGGGGCTGTGGAAGCTGAGCGTATGGGGATGATTTATAAATATTTTCCTACAGAAACCTTTCAAGAGGAAGTGGAAAGCTTGGCTAAAAAGCTATCAAAAATGCCTACAAAAGCTTTGGCATACACCAAAAAAGCACTCAATAAATCTTTCAATAACTCCTTAGAAGAACAATTAGCACTAGAATCAGAATATCAAATTGCAGCTGCGTCTACAGAGGATTATGAAGAGGGAGTTGCCGCCTTTATCGAGAAGCGCAAGCCTGAATTTAAAGGGAAGTAGGAATACTGAATACTGGAAATTTCAGATTTCATATTTGATATTTTTTATTCCAAATTTCAAATTTATATTGAAAAAACATAATTATATGTAGCTATGACTTCCGCTGAATTAGAATATAGATTGATTGATTTTGCTGTTGGTTGTATTAAATTAACAAAGACAGTTGTCAAATCCTTTGCTGCAGAACACATGAGTGGACAATTAATACGCTCGTCAACAAGTTCTGCATTAAATTATTCAGAGTCAATTGGGGCATCTTCATATAGAAAATACTGAATAACGAATAGAGAATGTTTAACAGAGAATATTAAAAATTTCAGATTTCATATTTGATATTTCAAATTTAACTTGAAAAATATATTATTATAAGTAGCTATGACTTCCGCTGAATTAGAATATAGATTGATTGATTTTGCTGTTGGTTGTATCAAATTAACGAAAACAGTTGTAAAATCTTTTGCTGCAGAACACATGAGTGGACAATTGATACGCTCGTCAACAAGTTCTGCATTAAATTATTCAGAGTCAATCGGAGCATCTTCATATAGAGACTACATTAATAAAATGCAAATATGTTTAAAGGAATTAAGAGAATCGAAAACCAATCTAATTATCCAAAGTAAATCAGATTTTTATGAAGATAATAAGGCAACTGAATATTTAATAGAAGAAGCTAATGAGTTAGTGAAAATATTCTCAAAAAGTATAGCAACTTCTAAACAAAATAATAAAAAGATATAGACTTCAAAAGTAAGTATCTGACTTAAAATTTGAAATGTCATTTTTGAAATGAAAAATTTAAAACAATCATGAACATAGCTATCATAGGAAGCGGAACCATGGGAAGTGGTATTGCTCAAGTCGCTGCAACAGCTGAGTGTCGCGTAAAGATTTACGATACAAAAAAGGAAGCTTTAGAAAAGGCGAAGTACTCTTTAGAGAAAATCCTCAATCGTTTGATTGAAAAAGGACGTATAGATGAAACAGAAAAATCGAGGATACAGTCCAATATCACTTATGTGGAAAGCCTGAAAGACTTATCGGATGCCGATTTAACCATCGAAGCTATCGTCGAGAATCTAGACATCAAGCAAAAGGTTTTTAAAGAACTGGAGAGCTATCAATCCGACCAAGCGATAATAGCCAGTAACACTTCTTCACTTTCCATTGCGTCCATAGCCTCCGCCTTACAAAAACCAGAGCGATGCCTAGGAATTCACTTTTTTAATCCAGCTCCCTTGATGCCTTTGGTAGAAGTGGTGCCAGCTGTACAAACCTCAAGTAAGGTATTTGATGATGTATTTTCAATTATTGAGAGTTGGAAAAAAATAGCTGTTAAAGCAAAAGACACTCCTGGATTTATAGTGAATCGAGTGGCTAGGCCTTTTTATGGAGAAGCGCTGCGGATTTATGAAGAAGGTTTTGCGGGAGTACCAGAAGGGGAAGCCGGTTTTGCAACTATAGATTGGGCTATGAAAGAGTTTGGAGGGTTTAGGATGGGACCTTTTCAACTGATGGATTTTATAGGGAATGATGTCAACTACACCGTAACAGAAACTGTTTTTACTGCTTTTTACTACGATCCGCGTTATAAGCCATCTTTGACACAAAAACGCTATGCTGAAGCAGGATATTTAGGTAGGAAATCTGAAAAAGGATTTTATAATTATTCAGAAAATGCCAAGAAAACTGTTCCTGTAAAGGATAAAGTTCAGGGTGAAAAAATATGCAATAGAATCCTCGTTATGCTTATGAATGAAGCTGCTGATGCCTTATTTTTGAATATTGCTACAGCCAAAGACATCGATTTGGCAATGACCAAAGGTGTTAATTATCCGAAAGGCTTACTGAGGTGGGCCAATGAAAAAGGAATCGATTGGTGCGTAGAACAGATGGACCTTCTTTACGATACGTATAGAGAAGATCGCTACAGATGTAGTCCAATGTTACGCCAAATGATGGAAGAAAATAAAGTGTTTGAGGTTTAGGAATTTAAATATGTTAATCAACCTATGAAACCAACTGCCATACCCGAAAAAATGCTTTCCCAAGATGCCTTTAGTTCTTGGCTAGGTATTGAAATTTTGGAAGTTAGCCTTGGAAAATGCAAGATAGGCTTGAAAATAAGAAGGGAAATGCTGAATTCTATGCAGAAAGCCCATGGCGGCATTACCTATGCCTTGGCAGATACTGCCTTCGGTTTTGCAGCGAATACCTACGGAAACTATGCAGTTTCTATAGAAACATCAATTAACCATATAGAAACCTTGCATGAAAATGATTATATCACAGCAGAATCAACAGTAGAAGTCACCAAAAACAAGCTAGGATTTCACTTTGTTGAACTTAAAAAGGGAGACAAAATAGTAGCCTTATTCAAGGGAGTGGTTTATAGAACTTCTAAAGAATGGGAGTAAGTCATTAATAATAGAATTTACTTTTAGATAATAATAAAATATGGACGCGTATATTATAGATGGCATAAGAACGCCAATAGGAAATTATAAGGGAACCCTGTCTCCAGTAAGGGCAGACGATTTAGGGGCTTTGGTTATTAAAGAAGTAGTAAAGCGAAATCCTGAAATTCCCAAAGAAGTTTATGATGATGTGATTTTAGGATGTGCCAATCAAGCTGGTGAAGACAATCGAAATGTAGCTCGTATGTGTTCGCTGTTAGCGGGTTTACCTTTTACAGTACCAGGGGAAACCGTGAACCGATTGTGTAGTAGTGGACTTTCTGCTATTATACACGCAAATAGGGCAATAAAAGCTGGAGATGGCGATGTCTTTATAGCGGGAGGGGTTGAGCACATGACTCGAGGGCCTTATGCTATAGCAAAACCCTCTTCGGCTTATGGAAATGATGCTAAAATGTACGACACAAGCTTTGGGTGGAGATTTATTAATCCAAAAATGGAAGAGCTTTATGGAACAGACGGTATGGGCGTTACCGCTGAAAATCTCGTGGACATTCATAAAATTTCACGAGAGGACCAAGATGCTTTTGCATATCGCTCCCAAATGAAGGCTACAAAAGCTCAAGAAAACGGCAGACTTTCTAAAGAAATTATTGGCGTAGAAATCCCACAACGAAAAAAAGATCCGATCTTATTTGATCAAGATGAATTTATAAAGCCACAAACCCAATTGGAGATTTTGGGTAAATTAAGACCGGCATTCCGTAAAGACGGGAGTGTAACAGCAGGTAATTCTTCGGGTCTTAATGATGGAGCAGCAGCTACTCTTATAGCTTCAGAAAACGCTGTAAAAAAATACGGACTTAAACCAATGGCTAAAATCCTGAGTTCTGCCGTCGTTGGCGTTGAACCAAGAATCATGGGTATTGGACCTGTGGAAGCTTCCAACAAAGCCTTGGTGAAAGCTGGTTTAAAAATGGAGGACATGGACATTATTGAGCTTAATGAAGCTTTTGCTGCCCAATCTCTAGCCTGTATAAGAGCTTGGGGCTTAAAAGATGATGACGTTAGAATTAATCCTAACGGAGGAGCAATTGCCATTGGCCACCCTCTTGGGGTAACCGGAGCCCGATTAGCCTATTCAGCAGCTTTAGAATTAAAACTAACTGGAAAGAAATACGCCCTAGTGACGATGTGTGTTGGTGTAGGACAAGGTTACGCAGCAGTAATTGAAAATGTGAGCTAAGTTTTTGCTTTAGAATAATAAATTAGGTAATTTAAATAGTGATGAACTGTCTAAAATTATTGAAAGCCTCAACAAAATTATTAAATATTAGTTTTAAACTCTTTAAAATAAACTATGCAAACCACACAAAGTTATATTCAAGGTCAATGGACACAGGGAAAAGGAGAAGGTAGACCTATCTTCGATTCCATAACTGGGGAACATTTTACAAACATCAACGTGGATGGTTTCGATATTCCTGAAGTCCTCGCCTATGGAAGAGAAAAAGGAGATACTTTAAGAAAGATGACCTTTCAGGAGCGCGGAAATATGCTGAAGGCTTTAGCATTTCATCTTCAAAAAAAGAAAAGAGCCTTTTATGATTTAAGTTACAGAACAGGAGCTACCAAAATGGATTCTTGGTTCGATATCGATGGAGGTTTCGGTAATCTTTTTGCCAATGCTTCTCTGCGTAAACTGTTTCCTAATCAACCTTTTGATGTGGAAGGGGATCCTATAGATTTATCACACGGTGGTCGTTTTATGGCCCATCATATCTTAGTTCCTAAAGAAGGAGTTGCTATTCATATCAACGCTTTTAACTTCCCAGTCTGGGGTATGTTGGAAAAATGTGCGGTCAATTGGATGGCTGGTGTACCTGCAGTAGTCCTTCCAGCGCCACAGTCGGCTTATTTAACTGAAGCTGTCGTCAAAGAAATTATTGCTTCTAGAATTTTGCCAGAAGGCGCTTTACAGCTTATCAGTGGGACGGCAAAGAATATTTTAGACTCTACAGAATCTCAAGATATTGTCACCTTTACAGGGTCGGCCAAAACGGGTCGGTTACTTAAAAATCATCCTAGACTTTTAGAAGAATCTGTGCCTTTTACGATGGAAGCCGACTCTTTGAACGCTTCCGTTTTAGGGGAAGATGCTGTACCTGGGACACCAGAATTTGATTTGTTTATTCGGGAGGTTCGAAATGAAATGACCGTAAAATGTGGTCAAAAGTGTACAGCGATACGACGTATTCTAGTTCCAGAACACCTCATGGAAGATGTGCAAATTGCTTTAGGAAAAGCCTTAGACAAAGTTACGCTAGGCGACCCCCGACTCAAAGAAGTTCGCATGGGCAGTTTAATTGATAAGAACCAAGTAGAGGCCGTTATAAAGTCAATTTCAGAACTCTCAAAAACAGCTGAGCTCGTTTTTGGCGATTTTGATGAAGCTAAAACCATTGGAGCTGATTATGCAAAAGGAGCTTTCATGAAGCCTATTTTACTAAGAGAAAATCATCCTTTTGAAAACGAAGCCGCCCATATTACAGAAGCTTTTGGTCCTGTAAGTACACTTATGCCTTATAAAACCTTGGAAGATGCTATAAAATTATCTAAAAAAGGAAAGGGCTCATTAGTCAGTTCTATCTTTACCAATAGTGACATTATTGCAAGAGACTATACCATTCAAGCAGCTTCTCATCATGGTAGAATACTGTCGATCAATAGAGAATCTGCTAAGCAAAGCACAGGTCACGGTGCGCCATTACCAAGTCTAGTTCACGGTGGCCCAGGCAGGGCTGGCGGTGGCGAAGAAATGGGTGGAAAGCGTGGTATTAAGCATTTTATGCAGCGTTGTGCTATTCAAGGAAGTCCAACAACATTAACCGAAATTACTGGAATTTATCAACCCAAAGCTGACTATAAAGATGCTGAAAAGCATCCCTTTGCTTACCATTGGGAGGATATTCAACCTGGGATGTCCCTCAAAACTCATAACCGTACTTTGACGGATACCGATATTATTAATTTCGGAAACCTAACTTGGGACCATTTTTATGCGCATACCGACATTACTTCTTTAGAAGGCAGTATTTTTGAACAGCGGACTGCACATGGTTATCTTATTATTTCTGCTGCAGCTGGATTGTTTGTATATCCTAACAAAGGACCTGTAGCGGCCAATTACGGCTTAGAGGAAATCCGATTTCTACGCCCCTTATATCATAATGATACTATTCATGTGCGCTTAACCTGTAAAGAAAAGGTAGACCGCGATCAAAAAGGAAAAGAGTTACCCAGCGGTATTGTAAAATGGTTCGTGGAAGTCTTCGATACAGAGGCTGTGGAAGAGGACGATAAGTTAGTCGCTATTGCTACGATCTTGACAATGGTACAGAAAAAACAAACCACTTTTCATGAAGTAGATCGATCTTTTATTGAAGAAAAGTTGAGCGATTTAGATGAATCGGCAACTGCTCAATGGGGAATGATGACACCACAGCATATGGTAGAACATCTCGAAATGAGTTTGCGAATCGCTACAGGTGAAATTTCCAATTTTGAAATTAATACTCCAGAAGAACATATTGACAAAGTTCAAGAAACTTTATATAATTATGAAAAAATGCCTAGGGGCTATAAAATGCCTTTGATGAAGAAAGATGAGTTGGAAACTTTGAAGCATGAGAGCTTATCTAAAGCTAAAACATCTCTGCTAGAGGCGTATGATAATTTTGTGGTATTCTTTAGAGAGGATCCTAAGGCGACTACCAAAAACGCAGTCTTCGGTGAACTTAATAGTTTTGATTGGAAACTATTAAACCGCAAGCATTTTAATCACCATTTTGAGCAATTTGGGTTGCTGTAAAAAAGCAGATTTACTTACTTTAAATGATCTAGCTAAATGTTAATCCAATTGTTTATCAGACTAACAATCATTAGTTTTGAAAAGCATTCGAAAACGATTGAGAAATACAGAAAAACATGACCAAACCATACGTAAAAAAAGATATTAAGGACAAAATTGCAACTATTGAATTTTTTCATCCAGCTCATAATTCTTTGCCTAGTGATATCTTGGCAGAACTGGCAAGTACCATCACAGACGCAGGCAAAGACGATGAGGTTTTAGTAATCATTTTAAAATCTGGAGGAAATCGTACCTTTTGTGCTGGAGCAAGCTTTAAAGAGCTGATTTCCATTAATGATGAAGCGACAGGCGAAACCTTTTTTAGTGGATTTGCCAATGTGATCAATGCGATGAGGAAATGCCCAAAATTTATCATTGGTCGCGTGCAAGGAAAAACTGTTGGCGGTGGAGTTGGATTAGCCTCTGCTATGGATTACTGCATGGCCACGCAATATTCAGCAATTAAACTCAGTGAATTAAATTTAGGCATTGGGCCTTTTGTCGTTGGACCTGCTGTAGAACGCAAACTGGGCGTAAGTGGAATGTCACAAATAGCTATCGATGCCAATACCTTTTATTCAGCAGAATGGGCAAATCAAAAAGGATTATTTGCAAAGGTTTTTGATACTACTGAAGAGTTGGATCTCGCTGTAGAAGAGTTTGCTAAAAACGTGTGTGAATATAATCCAGAGGCGGTAAAACATATGAAGCAAATGTTTTGGCGAGGGACTGAAGATTGGGATGAACTTCTTCTAGAACGTGCTAAAATAAGCGGTAAGCTGGTGTTGAGTTCGTTTACTAAGGAGAAGTTGAAGAGGTTTGAATAGAGAGGAGTTATGAGAGGTGAGTAATATGGAAAGTAACTATCATTTTAAGTTTGAAGATTTAAAAGTTTATCAAAAAGCCATTGATTTTGGTGAGCAAGTAAATCATCAGATAGAAAATTTCCCAAGTCATGAAACATATAAATTAGCTTCTCAATTCATCCGAGCAGCAGATTCTATAGCCTTGAATATTGCAGAAGGCTCGGCCAGTTCTGATGCTAATTTTGGAAGATACTTGAAAATGGCGTGGAATAGCTGTCATGAATGTGTTGCAGCATCAACTAAAGCAAAACTTCGAAATTATATAAGCTTCGAGGTAGATGAAGAAAATAGGAAAAAAATTACTGAAATATCTAAAATGATTTCAGCTTTAATAAAACACCTTAGAAATAAATAATGAATCTATATTGACTCACCTCTCACCTCTAATTAACTAATTATGATCTACAAATTCAAAAACCATATCCCTGTTGTTCACGAATCGAGTTTCGTACATCCCTTGGCCGCAGTCACTGGTAATGTGATTATAGGAAAAGACTGTTATATTGGTCCAGGTGCTGCTATTCGTGGAGATTGGGGCGAAATTATTCTAGAGGATGGGGTTAATGTTCAGGAAAATTGTACGGTCCACATGTTTCCAGGTAAACGCATTACCTTAAAAAAAGGAGCACATGTAGGTCATGGTGCGATTATCCATGGAGCAAATTTAGGAGAAAACTGTATGATTGGTATGAATGCTGTAATTATGGATGATGCTGAAATTGGTGAGGAGTGCATCGTTGGAGCTTTGGCATTTGTAAAAGCAGAATCTAAGTTTCCTAAACGCAGTTTGGTGGTTGGAAATCCTGCAAAGATCATAAAAGAAGTCTCAGAAGACATGATCGCATGGAAATCCGCAGGAACCAGATTATACCAACGTTTGCCTGCAGACTGTCATGAAAGTTTAGAAGAAGTGGAACCCCTTAGAGAGATTCCCGAACACCGTCCAAAACAAGAGAATTTCTACAAGACGCTTGAGGAATTCCGGAAGAAAGATTAACATGAATTAATAGACCTTGAATTGGTAAAATTCAGTTCTACACAAAAAGGATTATGAGTAGCAAAGGAAAAACAGAATTCAAACTTCCTAAAATGGGAGAAAGCATTACTGAAGGGACAATTTTAAATTGGATAGTTAGTGAAGGGGAAAGCTTTCAAGAAGGAGATATTTTAGTAGAAGTGGGGACAGATAAGGTAGATAATGAAGTTCCAGCTCCATTTTCTGGAACCCTAGTGGAAACCAAATACGGAGCTAATGATATTGTCAAAATTGGTGAGGTGATCGCTGTTTTAGAAGAAACCAGCGTTTCAGAAACAAGTGGTAAATCTACTGAAGAAAAGACAAAAAGTCAAGATAATTCTACTGCCAAAAAGCCAACTAAACCTTCACCACCAAAGCCTGCTTCAAAAACACCTAAAACTCAACCTCCTACTGAAAGCCAACCTTGGATGCCCAGTTCTAGAGGGAATCACTTTTATTCTCCTTTGGTTGAAAAAATTGCAAAAGAGCATCATATCAGCTATGAGGAGTTAGCCCGCATTCCAGCATCAGGGAAGAAGGATCGACTTCAGAAGTCCGATGTTTTTAAATATATCGAGGAAGGCCGTCCGGCCCAATTCGCTCAAACCCAAGTCGAAAAGTCTTCTGGATTTCAAGTTCCCGACTTAAAATTTGATAAAGGAGAAGGCAAGCTTGTGGAGATGGATCGCATGCGTCAAATGATAGCAGACCACATGGTCTATTCAAAGCATACTTCTCCTCATGTTACCGCTTATGTGGAAGCAGATATGACTAATTTGGTTCACTGGAGGAATGCCAATAAAAAAGAATTCCAAAAGAAAACTGGAGAAAAATTAACCTTTACGCCCTTATTTATTCAGGCCGTCACTAAAGCTATTCAGGACTTTCCCATGATTAATTCTTCACTAGACGGTAAAAACATCATAGTGAAAGATGATATTCATATCGGGATGGCCACGGCTTTACCAAGTGGTAATCTAATAGTACCGGTAGTTAGACATTCAGATCAAAAAGATTTAGAAGCCTTGGCGAAAAACGTGAATGCACTAGCTAGGAAAGCAAGAGATAATAAGTTGACCAGTGAAGAAACTAAAGGCAGTACCTTCACTATTTCTAATGTAGGGACCTTTGGAAGCTTGATGGGAACTCCAATTATCAATCAGCCTGAAGCAGCGATTTTAGCGACAGGTATTATCAAAAAGAGAGCCGAAGTGATAGAGTATGAGGATGGTGATAAAATTGAAATCAGGCAGATGATGTATTTGTCCTTATCGTTTGATCATAGAATAGTAGATGGATTTTTAGCTGGTAGCTTCTTAAGACGAATTGCAGATTATCTTGAAGAAAAAAGAGATACTTAATATTAATTAAGAATTTTGAATTAAAAATTTTTAATGAAAAAAAATATAGTAAAAGATAAAAGCTTTGATTTCTCTTTGAAAATTATTCTGCTCTTCAGAACAATGCAAGATCAGAAGGAATTTATAATTTCAAAGCAGATTCTACGATGTGGAACAAGTATTGGGGCTAATATAGCTGAGTCAGAAGCAGCTCAAAGTCTTAGTGATTTTATTCACAAATTATCAATTTCATCTAAAGAAGCTAGAGAAACTCTCTACTGGCTTCAGCTTTTAGATAAAAGCAAATTGGTTGTTATTGATTTGAAAACTCACCTTGAAGATTGTGAAGAAATAGTTCGTTTATTGACTTCAATTATTAAGACAACAAAATCTAAATTATAGATTAAAAATTTATAATTAAAAATTCTTACGATGAAATTAAAAAGAGATATATTCAAAAAAGCCTTCACCAATTTAGTCACGGCAAAAGCCTTGACAGAATTATACGAAGAGAACTTTAAAGTGGTTTCCAAATATGTACATGCTACTTCTCGTGGTCATGAAGTGATTCAAACTGCTGTAGGGATGCAATTGCAGCCTCAAGATTATGTATACCCATACTATCGCGACGATTCCATTTTATTGGCCATTGGTATGCAGCCAAAAGATTTGATGTTACAGCTTTTAGCCAAAAAAGATGATCCCTTTTCGGCAGGACGGACCTATTATTCTCATCCTAGTTTAAACGATGCAGATAAGCCTAAAATTCCACATCAAAGTTCGGCAACAGGGATGCAAGCGATTCCCGCGACTGGTGCCGCTATGGGGTTTTGGTATAAAGAACACAAAGATTCAAAGTTCGATACTCAAAATTCAAAATCGCCAGTGGTTGTCTGTTCTTTGGGAGATGCTTCGGTCACCGAAGGCGAAATAGCAGAGGCTTTTCAAATGGCTGCTCTTAAGCAGCTGCCTATCATTTATTTAGTGCAAGATAATGGATGGGATATTTCAGCGAATGCTGAAGAAACTAGAGCTCAAGATGCTTTTGAATACGCTAAAGGATTTCATGGACTCGAAGCTATTAGTATTGATGGCACGGATTTTATAGAGTCTTATACCGAATTTGAAAAAGTGCTTAACACCGTAAGGGAAGAGCGAAGACCGTTCTTAGTCCATGCGAAATGTCCTTTACTTAATCACCATACTTCAGGGGTGAGAATGGAATTTTATAGAGACGACTTGGAAGAATCTAAAAAGAGAGATCCCTATCCAAAACTAAAAAAGCAACTCCTAGAAAATGGGTTTACTGAAGGTGAGCTAGACGCTATTGAACAAGCAGCTAAAGCTATTGTTGCTAAAGAATATCAAGAGGCTCTGCAAGCGGAAGATCCCAAGCCAGAGGATTTATTTACCCACGATTTTGCGCCGACACCCATTACTGAAGAAAAGGGCAATCGCTCTCCAGAAGGTGCAGAAAAAGTGGTTATGGTAGATTGTGCTTTGTTTGCTATTGAAGAACTTATGAACCAACATCCTGAATGCTTACTTTATGGACAAGATGTTGGGGGTAGGCTAGGAGGAGTCTTTCGTGAAGCCGCCACTTTAGCACAAAAATTCGGAGATCATCGCGTCTTCAATACGGCAATACAAGAGGCTTTTATTGTCGGTTCTACAGTAGGCATGTCTGCGGTTGGTTTAAAACCTATTGTAGAAGTTCAATTTGCAGATTACATCTGGCCAGGGTTAAATCAATTATTTACTGAGGTGAGTCGCAGTTGCTATCTTTCTAACGGAAAGTGGCCTGTTTCTATGATTCTCCGAGTGCCAATTGGTGCTTATGGTAGCGGAGGGCCTTATCATTCATCTTCCGTTGAAAGTGTAATCACCAACATCCGTGGATTAAAAATTGCTTATCCAAGCAATGGTGCAGACCTAAAAGGGTTGATGAAAGCAGCTTATCATGATCCAAATCCTGTAGTTATTTTCGAGCATAAAGGTCTCTACTGGAGTAAGGTGCCTGGCACTAAAGGAGCTACAAGCATAGAGCCTGCAGAAGATTACGTCTTGCCTTTTGGAAAAGCTTGGGTGCTTCAGGAAATTTGGCCTCAAGATGATGATGAGACTATGAGCATTATCACTTATGGAATGGGAGTTCACTGGGCGATGAATGCCTCTCAGGAACTTGGCCTTCAGGACAAAATTGAAATTGTAGATTTAAGAACACTCCATCCTCTAGATGAAGAAGCGATTATGAAGTCTGTCAAAAAATGTAAGAAGTGTTTGGTAGTCACTGAAGAACCTTCAGACAACACTTTTGCCAGAGCCTTAAGCGGTAAAATTCAAGAACAGTGTTTTCAGTATCTGGATGCACCTGTGATGACGATTGGGTCTGAAAACATGCCCGCTATTCCGCTGAATTCAACTTTAGAACAAACTATGATTCCGAGTACAGAAAAAGTGAAAGTTAAAATACAGGAACTTTTAAGCTATTAATTTTTCTCATATAAAAAGTAATACCCTAGGATTACCACAGGGTATTACTTTTAAACAATGCTTTTGGATTATCCTTCTATTATAATGTTTTCATCTTCAACACCAAGCGCTTTCAAATCGCTCACAACACTTTCAATCATAGGATCTGGACCACATACATAGAATTTCTGGTTTAAATTGATAATATGTTGTTTCAGGAAACTTTCATCGATATGCCCATATGCAAACTCCTCTGTTTTTTCATCCGATAAAATGTTGATAAACCGATCGCTGAGCATCTCTCTAAGCTCGTCTTTTAAGATGATGTCTTTGCTGGTTTTGTTTGCGAAAATCAATTTGTTGGTTTCATTACCACCATTTCGCTGGCGGTCTCTTAGAATAGCGATAAGAGGTGTGAGTCCTGCTCCACCTGCAATAAAAGTCCCTTCACCTCTAAAGTAAATATTCCCAAAGATTTCATTTTGTAATAATTCGTCACCCACCTTTAAGTCGAGTAGTTTATCCGTGACTCCGTCGTGACTTGTATAGGTTTTAATGACAAATTCGAGATCAGAATCATCTGGTAGACTCGTAAAGGTAAAAGGTCTACCTTGCTCTTCCCAATTCTCTTTTTTTATAAAAAGTTCTGTAGCTTGCCCCGGTTTAAACTCAAGGCCTTCAGGTTTATTGGTCCTGATTTGTAGAACATCAGGAGTAATTTTTTCAATGGTCTTAATTTCTAATGTATTCATTTTTTATTATAATTTATAAAAGTTGTAGGTTTTAGTCACGGCGATTAAGAGTATTGCACTGATTTTTTAACACTTGAATTATTTTCAACCGGTATTATGACTTAGATTAAACCCTACTTATTATAGAGCTTCATTTTGATACTCTCATTTTATGGTTTTATTTGTGCAAGACAAATCTTCAAATGTGATAAAGATCATTCTTAAAGTAGCCTGAATTGTTATAGCGATTAGGAAAAAAAATATTGCAGAATTATTCGATGTGATGAACAGAAAAAATTTCCATTAGATGACTTGGTTTTTGTAAATTACTTGAAAATAGAAAGTAATGAATCAAGACTTTTGGTTAGAGGTAAAAAATAGATTTTTAAACTTCATTACCCAAATCGGCCCTAATATTCTTTATGCGCTGGTTGCTTTGGTGCTTGGTGTTTTCGCAATTAAATTTACAATGCGTGTTTTGAAACGCATTTTAAGAAAATCCAAAGTTGAGTCATCTCTTAAAACATTTGTAGAGAGCTTATCATTTTTCATATTATATGGATTGTTGTTTACACTTATTGGTTCAATTTTAGGTGTGGAGGCAACATCCTTTCTAGCTATTTTTGGCGCAGCAGGAATTGCAATTGGCTTAGCTCTTCAAGGAAGTTTATCGAATTTTGCAGGTGGAGTTTTAATTTTAGTCTTCAAACCTTTTAAAGTAGGAGATTTAATTAGTGTAAGATCCAATGTGGGGTTTGTTGTTAAAATTGATATCCTTTACACGACAATTAAAACTTTCGACGGAAGAATTATTATTATGCCCAATGGAAATGTTGCAAATAGTGATGTCGACAACCGTACGATGGAAGAAACCCGTAGAATAGATTTGAGTTTGAAGTTTAACTACGACGCTGATATTGATGACGTCAGAAAAATTATTTTAGAAGCTTTAGAAAAGCACCCCAAAATTTTAAAAACACCCGAGCCCGACGTTTGGTTAGATTCAATTGGTGAATATGATATGAAAATCACAGCCCGTTCTTGGGTAAATTCTCATGGATATTGGCCAGCCTATTGGGAGCAGTTGGAAGCTGTTAAAAAAGCATTAGATGATCATGGAATTGAAATTCCAATTCCGCGTCGTTTGGTATTTCAGGGAGGAGAAGTCAATCCCGATTCCATTAAATCAGAACCGGATCAACCTATTAAGTAAGGGATTTTTTGATGCGCTCTAAGGCTTCTTCAATATTAGCTTCGCTGGCAGCATAAGAAATTCTAATACAGTTTGGACTGCCGAAAGCTTCACCAGTCACTGTAGCTACATTGGCAACTTCCAATAAAAACATTGAGAAATCAGTTGCGTTTTCTATTTTCTTACCATTAAAGGTTTTACCGAAAAAAAAGGAGACATTTGGAAATATATAAAAGGCACCCTTAGGTTCATTACATTCAAAACCCTGAATTCTGCTAATTAAATCTAATATCAATTTACGCCTTGACTTAAATTTATCGATCATGTATTGAATCTTTTCCACAGGAGCTTCTAGAGCTGTTATGACAGCTCTCTGGGCAATACAGTTGGCTCCGCTAGTCACTTGACCCTGAAGTTTTTTGCAGGCATTGGCTATTTTCTCTGGAGCACCAATATATCCAATTCTCCAACCTGTCATGGCGAAAGCTTTAGAGACACCGTTTACTGTGACCGTTCTATCATACATACTATCAATTTGTGCCATAGAGAACGTCTTTTCCTCTCCAAAGTTGATGTGCTCGTAAATCTCGTCACTTACCACAACAATGTCTGGATACTCTTTAAGGACCTCCGCTAAAGCTCGAAGCTCTTTTTCGGTATAAACAGAACCACTTGGGTTGCAAGGAGAGCTATACCAAAGCATTTTTGTTTTAGGTGTTATGGCAGATCTAAGCTGATCTGGAGTCATTTTAAAATCCTGTTCTAAATCTGTCTGTACTTCAACAGGCACCCCTTCGTTCAATTTTACCATATCTTTATAGCTCACCCAATATGGGCAGGGTAAAATAACTTCATCTCCTGGGTTTATAATGACGGATGCAATATTATAAAGCGACTGTTTAGCCCCGGTAGAAACAACGATTTGATTGAGATTATAATTTAAATGGTTATCTCTTTTAAATTTTAGTTGAACAGCTTTTTTTAAATCCTCATAACCGTCTACTGGTGTATAAGAATTATAATTATCGTTTATAGCTTGGATAGCAGCTTCCTTGATAAAATCTGGAGTGTTAAAATCTGGTTCTCCGAGGCTAAGTCCTATAATATCCTTGCCTTCAGTCTTTAATTCTCTGGCCTTAGCGGCCATAGCTAGGGTTGCTGAAGTTTCAAGATTTTGAATTTTATCAGAAAGTTGAATCATAAATATAAATAAATTAAGAAAGTTGAGGTTCGCTACCTAACGTTCGTAAATGTCTGAAGTGAGATTTAATTGCTTCTCGAGTAGATTTATACTCGTTGTAAGGTAAATCAAATTCTAGGGCTGTTTCTTTTACAATTTCACTAATTTTATTGTAATGAACATGACTAATATTTGGAAATATATGATGTTCTACCTGATGATTAAGACCACCGCTAAACCAATTCATAATCTTATTATTAGTCGCAAAATTTGTCGTCGTAAACAATTGATGAATAGCCCACGTATTTTTCATTTCACCAACTTCGTTTGGCATAGGCATATCATTTTTTTCAACCATGTGAGCCAATTGGAATATAACACTCAACATAAGACCTGCGGTATAATGCATTACAAAAAAACCAAGCAAAACTTTCCACCAAACGATCCCGATCAAAATAGGAATAACTATCCAAATAGAAAGATACAAAGCTTTCGTAACGGCTAGTAACCCCCATTGTTTAAAATGGCTCGGCATTTTACCGTAAGATAATTGTTTTTTTAAGTAGCGTTTGGTTTGCTTGAAATCTGACGTTAATGCCCAGTTGAAGGTTAATAAACCGTATAAAAAGACGGAATAAATGTGTTGAAATTTATGAAAACGTTTCCATTTCGCGTCGTGAGAAAAACGGATAATTCCACCAGCATCAATATCTTCGTCATGGCCATGAATATTGGTATAAGTATGGTGAAGAACATTATGCTGAACTTGCCAATTATAAACATTCCCAGCAAGTATATAAATGGAGCTTCCCATAAACTTGTTCACCCATTTTTTCTTTGAATAAGTACCATGATTCCCGTCATGCATAACATTCATGCCTACACCAGCCATACCTATTCCCATAAATACAGTGAAAAGTAATTTCCACCAATCTGAAATATCTAGAAATAAGATTAAGAAATAAGGGCTTAAAAATAAACTAAACATGAAAATGGTCTTAATGTGCAACTTCCAGTTTCCTGTTTTCTTAATGTTGTTGTCGTTGAAGTAAGCGTTGACCCTTTTGTTAAGCGTTTTAAAAAACTTTTGTGGGTCTTTCCTTGAAAATTTGATCGTTGAATTTACCATTGTAATAGTTATATTAACAAATATAAAAATTAATCCTTATCAAAATTAAGTATGCCTCCCAATTGTGTTGGATTTATAATAATTTCAACTTCAAAATTTGTTTAGTCGAGTATCTTTCCTCGAGCCCATAAGTTAAATAAATAAGGGTAAAACAGTCGATTACCTTTAATAACAGATAATATCTGTTATTTTTGACATTCATTAAACTTAAAAGCGTGAAGTTATTAGTAAAATATTTTCCAGATTTAGATGACAATCAAATAAAGCAGTTTGAGAAAATTTCTGAAGTCTATAAAGATTGGAATCAAAAAATCAACGTGGTCTCTCGAAAAGATATCGACGAGATTTATATTCGCCATGTCTTACATAGTATGGGAATTGCAAAAATCCAAGCCTTTTTACCTGGCTCAAAAGTCCTAGATGTTGGAACTGGAGGCGGGTTCCCAGGAATTCCATTGGCGATTTTATTTCCAGAAACTGAATTTACCCTGGTGGATAGCATTGGTAAGAAAATTAAAGTCGTTGAGGAAGTGGTTGAAGAACTAGGTCTTCAAAATGTAAAAGCTATTAACGATAGGGTTGAAAATATTTCAGGTGAATTTGACTTTATAGTTAGTAGAGCAGTTGCTGTTATGCCTAGCTTTGTGCATTGGGTAAAAGGTAAAATCGCTAAGCGCTCCCTGCACGAAAGAAAAAATGGTATTCTTTATCTAAAAGGTGGAGATCTATCCGATGAGTTGGAGCTATACAGAACCGTAGAAGTATTTGAGCTTTCAGATATTTTTGAAGAAGAATTTTTTGACACCAAAAAAGTGGTTTATTTACCTATGAAATACAAAGGCTAAACTTTAGCTTTAAAATTGAAAAAAACCTCTGAACTAAAAGTCCAGAGGTTTTTAATGTCATAACAACTCAATCAATTATCCCATATGTGGGTAGGTATAATAGGTGGCTGGTACAAAAGTTTCTTTGATCAATCTTGGAGAAGACCATCTCAATAAATTAAATTTTGAACCTGCTTTATCGTTTGTACCGCTATTTCTAGCTCCACCAAAGGGTTGGCGTCCTACAACAGCACCAGTACATTTGTCATTGATATAGAAATTACCAGCTGAATTTTGTAAAATATCTGTAGCTACAGAGGCTGCATAACGATCTGTAGAGATAATTGAGCCTGTAAGTCCATACTGACTTGTTTCATCGACAAGATGAAGAGTGTCTTCATATTTGTCGTCATCATAAACATAAAGAGTCAACACCGGACCAAATAATTCTTCCACCATAGTTTCATACTGTGGATTGGAGGTCACAATTACCGTAGGTTCTATAAAATAACCTTTAGACTTGTCATAATTACCACCTACAATAATTTCAGCTTCATTACTATCTTTGGCTCTATCGATGTATTTTGCTAGTTTATCAAAGGACTGTTCGTGAATGACGGCACCAATAAAATTATCGAAATCACCAGTCGAACCCATTTTAATAGACTTTACGTCTTTTACTAATCTTTCTTTTACATTAGGCCATAGGCTGTTAGAAACATAAGATCTTGAAGCCGCACTACATTTTTGACCTTGAAATTCAAAAGCACCTCTCAATAAAGCAGTGGCAACTACTTGCGCATCTGCTGATTTGTGGGCGATAATAAAATCCTTACCACCAGTTTCTCCTACAATTCTAGGGTAAGTATTATAAGTATGTATGTTTTCTCCAATTTTAGCCCAAATTCCTTTAAAGACATTGGTGCTTCCAGTGAAATGGATTCCAGCGAATTCTTTTCTAGCTAAAATTTTATCGGTAATCATTACTGGATCTCCCATAATCATATTGATAACACCACTAGGTAAGCCAGCTTCTTTAAAGACTTCCATGATAACTTGAGCGGATAACATTTGGCTATCACTTGGCTTCCAAACGGCTACATTACCCATTAATGCAGCACTAGAAGGTAGATTTCCCGCAATGGCCGTAAAATTGAAAGGGGTAATAGCATATACAAATCCTTCCAAAGGTCTATGTTCTAGTCTATTCCACTCATTGTCTGCAGATTCTGGTTGCTCTCTGTAGATTTCAGTCATATATTCTACATTGAACCTTAGGAAATCACAAAGCTCACAAGCTGAATCAATTTCGGCTTGTAAAACAGTTTTAGATTGACCAATCATGGTCGTTGCATTTATTCTGTCTCTGTAGGGACCTGCAATAAGATCTGCAGCTTTAAGAAATACAGCAGCTCTTTGTTCCCAAGGAAGTTTGGCCCACTTTTTTCTAGCTTCAAGAGCAGAATTAATGGCTTGTTCTACGTGCTTTTCTTCAGCATTATGAAAGATACCGACTTCATGTTGATGGTCGTGAGGAGGACGGATGCTTTTAGTGTGCCCGGTCTTAATTTCTTCACTTCCAATATATAGGGGTACTTCAGCCTTTTCGTTATACACCTTTTTATACATTTTTTGTATCGATTCTCTCTCTGGAGAACCGGGTGCGTATGATTTAATAGGTTCGTTTATTGCTTTTGGCACTTGAAAATATCCTTTTCCCATAATTTATGTGTTATTTAATATTAGCGTAAATATAATTGATATAATTCAACTATAAAACTTAACATGATAAGCTTTTATTAATACCTGTTAATAAGGATTTAATTAGTTGATAATATTTCGACTATTCCCATTACCTATACCTATAACCTTGTCAAATCTTGCCCCGATATCTCTATAGTAAACTAGAATCTGATAGTCGTTTTCGGTCACGTCGTGGTCTCCACTTATAAAACCACCATCAAAATTTCCGTTGGCGTCTAGATAAATGTATTTAAAATTATAAAAGCCTTGCTTTAAAATCAATTCATTAGTGAGCATAGACCTAGATTTATCCAAGGTCATCAAGGTGCTGTCATCCAATACATAATTATTGAATCTCCCATAAAGGTGAATTTCTCCGCCTTCTAAGTCTTTGTAATTGTTTAAAGAAAAATGAACTTTGGCATATTCAGATTCGATGTCTAGATCATCACCTTGAACAGTGTTAATTCTAAAGGCCCCATTAATATCTGGGTTGAAGGTGTATTCTCTTCCGTCTCTTACGAAGTTACGGTAAAGATAAGAGTTGTAGAGATCTAGCAATTCTATGCGTTCAATTCTTAAAGTTCCTTGTCTAATATCCTTATTATCAAAATTTAAGTATTCGTTGCCTCCCCAAAAGGCAGACTCGTCATTATATCTGTAAACTAAAGTATTACCTTGAACAAACTGAGGTTTTAGATTGTAAATGGCTGTGCTGAAATCGTTATTTTGAACCACAACGGTTTTGACGGTTTGTTCAGGATTTCTAAAAATGAAACTATCTCTACCTATTTCAAAATTCACAACCTGTTTTTCACCGATGTAGTCAAGTTCTCGAGACCGTCTTATTGTAAGATCTACATTGACCAAATTTTCATAAACAATAAACTTCCTAGAAAAAATAATCTGTTTATCGTCGTTAAATATTTTCAACATGTAGTTTCCACTAACTTTAAGCTGTCTTGTATTCGTATTAGGTAATCTTAACTCGTAATGTGTGTAAGGTTGCAAGGTTGTAAATGAGTTTCTGAAATTAAAAAGTCTAATGTCATCAAAGCCCTCTAAAACCTCATTTTTTGAAAGGATGGAAGGGGTCCAATCAAAGTTGTAATGTTCTATCTCATAGTAATAATCATTTTCTGCAGCTCTCAAGTCATCAAATTTCAAAATCAAACTTTCTCCTCTAGCAATGATAGGAGTCCCACTAAATTCTTCACTAGAGCCGTAAAATTCAATGGTTTTTATAAAATCTGGGGGCAAGGTTTCGTAGTCTTGTTGAGAATGACTTAAGGAACCTATAAACAGGGCTAGAAAAACAAGTTTTAATTTCATTTTTAAAAGATTAAGGTGTAAAGTTACAAATCTAAAGTATATTTATTTAGAATGATTATAAATAATATAACTATAAGATTTGTTTGCTATAAGAATGCAAGTTTAATTATTAAATTTGCAGACCAAAATCAAACGATAATTTAAGATGCCCACAGACGTAAAGATTAAAAAGGGTTTAAGGCTAAATCTAAAGGGTGAAGCTACTAAAACTTTTGAACAAGCTGAAAAGTCCAAAACCATAGCTCTAAGACCAGCCAATTTCTACTCTCTAGTCCCGAAAATGGTACTTAAAGAAGGTGCTAAATTGAAAGCTGGAGATGAGGTATTTTTCTCGAAATATTCAGATAAAACTAGAGTGGTATCCCCTGTTAGCGGAACACTCAAAGAGGTTCGTAGAGGTGCAAAGCGAAAAATCCTGGATGTCATCATCGAAGCAGATGAGACTCAAGAATATAAAGATTTTGGAGTAATGGATCCCTTAAAATCAGATTCTTCTGAGGTTAAAGAGCGTATATTTTCAACTGGTCTAGGAATTCTTTTAAACCAGAGACCTTATAATGTTCCAGCAAATGCAGATGATACGCCTAAAGCAATTTATATTTCTGCATATAACACGGCCCCGTTAACGGGTTCAGCAGAATTTATACTAAAAGATAGAGTTGAATTTTTTCAAGCAGGTATAAATGCCTTAACTAAACTTACTGGCGGGATAGTTTACTTAGGTGTTGATAAACAATCTGCCTCTTTTTTAAAGGATATTGAGAACGTAGAAGTTTTAAATATTTCTGGTCCTCATCCAGCAGGAAACGTAGGAACACTTATCCATGAAACAGAACCTATGAATAGGGGAGAGAGAGTTTGGACCGTAAACCCTGAAGATGTCGCTATCATTGGAGAGCAATTTAAAACAGGGAAGTATAATGCTCAGCGAACAGTTGCTGTTACTGGGACATCTGCTAAAAATAGACTTTACTTCAAAACCATTGCTGGTTCAGAAGTAAAGTCGGTTTTAAAAGACTTTGAAGATAATTCTAGGATTATAAGTGGGAATGTATTGACTGGTGAAAAAGTAGAGGCCGATGGGTATTTAAACTTTTTCGCTAATGAACTTACTGTTATTCCTGAAGGAAATGAATATAGGATGTTTGGATGGTTACCTTTTAAAGATAACAATATTCACTCCATGTCCAAAACTTCATTATCCTGGTTGTTTCCTAAGAAGAAATATGAAGTTAATACCAATATCAACGGAGAAGAGAGAGCCTTGGTGGTGACTGGAGAGATGGAAGAGGTCATGCCGTTGGATATATTTCCAATGCAGCTCATTAAGGCTTGTATGGCTGGCGATATAGAAAAAATGGAAAGCTTAGGGATTTACGAAGTAGTACCTGAAGATTTTGCGCTTATAGATTACACAAATACATCCAAAATCGAAGCGCAATCAATTATTCGAAGCGGTCTGGATATTATGTTAACAGAAGTAGGATAAATTTATAATAATTATGAATTGGATTAGACAGAAAATTGATCAAGTTAAAGAGCCTTTTGAGCCAGGGAACAAGCTCGAAAAGTATCGCCCAGCTATAAATGCATTGGATACTTTTTTATTTGTTCCAGACCATACAACCAAAAAGGGAGCTCATATTCGTGATGCTGTAGATTTAAAGAGAACTATGATTACAGTAGTTATAGCTTTAATTCCTGCTTTGGTTTTTGGGATGTGGAATGCCGGTTATCAGCACTATATCCAACTTGGTGAAACCCCGGCTATATTGGAGGCTATTCTTCATGGAGCTTACAAAATTGTTCCAATGATTGTAGTATCCTACGGTGTAGGATTGGGTCTTGAATTTGCATTTGCGATTATGAGGGGTCACGAAGTGAACGAAGGCTATCTAGTTACAGGGTTGCTTATTCCTATGATTATGCCTATAGATATCCCATTGTGGATGGTAGCTTTATCGGTTATCTTTGCAGTTTTGATTGGGAAAGAAGCTTTTGGAGGTACTGGAATGAACATCTTAAATCCTGCACTAACAGCAAGAGCCTTTGCATTTTTTGCCTATCCTACTTATATGTCTGGAAACAAGATTTGGGTAAGTGAAGCATCAAATGTTGATTCTATATCTGGTGAAACGATTTTAGGTTCATTAGCGGCTAACAAAGAAATAGGTTACAATACAGCAGAGATGTTTACAGGAATAATACCCGGATCTATTTCTGAAACTTCTACCCTGTGTATTGCTGCAGGAGCTTTAATTCTTATTCTGACTAAAGTTGGAAGCTGGAGGATTATATTAAGTGGTTTAATAGGGGCAGCTGTAATGGGATTAATCTTTAATGCCTTAAATATTGAAGGTAACGGCTTAACTAATTTCCCTTGGTATCAGCATATAATTGTTGGTGGTTTTGCATTTGGAATTGTTTTTATGGCAACAGATCCCGTGAGTGCAGCACAAACTACAAGGGGAAAATGGATTTATGGATTTTTAATAGGACTCTTCGGTATTATGATTAGGGTGTTTAATCCGGCTTATCCTGAGGGCATTATGTTATCCATATTATTACTTAATGTTTTTGCCCCAACGATAGATCATTACGTTATTCAAGGTAATGTGAAGAAAAGACAGAACCGTTTACAAATGAAAACAGTTAAAACAGCTTAATTATGGATAAAAATAGCAATTCATACACTTTTATTTTTGCAATAATCATGGTCATTGTTGTTGCGGTAACACTTTCTTTTACTGCTACTACATTAGGACCCCTGCAAAAGGAAAATGTGCGTAAAGAAAAAATGCAAAATATACTTTCTACTATTGGTATTGAAACAAGTAGGGAGGATGCAGAAGTATTATTTAACAAATACATTACTCAGCAAATCGCTCTAAATTCCAAAGGGGAAGAGAAAGAAGATGTCAATGCCTTCGATGTCAACTTAGCTAAGGAATTGTCAAAACCAGATGAAGAGCAAAGTTTTCCTATCTATGTAGCAGATTACGAAGGTTCCCAGTTTTATATCGCTCCATTGAGAGGTAATGGACTGTGGGATGCTATTTGGGGATATATAGCACTTAAGGAAGATGCTAACACTGTCCAAGGTGTTGTTTTTGACCATAAAGCAGAAACCGCTGGATTGGGTGCGGAAATTACAACGGACTGGTTTCAACAAAGCTTTGTTGATGAGAAAGTTTTCAACGAGCAAGGAGAGCTTGTTGGGGTAAACGTTAAAAAAGGATATAGCGGAGGAAACAATAAGGATGATAACCAAGTCGATTCAATTTCTGGAGCGACCATAACTAGTGATGGAGTTTCTGAAATGATTGAAAAGAGACTTAAAAATTATCTACCTTTCTTCAAACAGCGTCAAAATATTAAAGTTGTAACACGATAAATTATGAGCTCAGAAACAAATCCAAAATCTAAAACTGAAGCCGAAAAGAAGAAGAGTGAAATGCTTCTCTTTTTATCGAGTTCGGAAGAGAAAGAACATTTTTTGTCAAAGGCAAATCGTAAGATTTTAAAAGATCCTTTAAATGATAATAATCCTATTACAGTTCAGGTTTTAGGAATCTGTTCAGCATTAGCGATTACCGTTCAGCTGAAGCCTGCAATTGTGATGTCCCTAGCGGTGGTCTTTGTAATGGCTTTCAGTAACGTCATTATTTCCTTACTTAGAAACTCAATACCAAGCCGAATCCGAATTATAGTTCAGCTTGTGGTTGTAGCAGCTATGGTAATTCTTGTAGATCAAATTTTAAAGGCTTATGCTTTCGATGTGAGTAAACAACTTTCTATTTTCATCGGTCTTATCATTACAAACTGTATCATCATGGGCCGACTTGAAGCTTTTGCTTTAGGTAACGGTGTTTATAAGTCGTTTTTAGATGGAATTGGGAATGCTGCTGGTTACGGACTTATTTTAATCGTTATTGCTTTTTTTAGAGAACTTTTTGGTTCGGGTAAATTGCTAGGTTATGAAGTTTTAGGACATCAAGGGGTAACCCTTGCAGAGTCTACCGGATTATACTCTTTAGGTTATGAAGATAATGGATTTTTCCTATTATCCCCTATGGCACTCATCGTGGTAGGTGTTATTATCTGGGTGCAGAGAGCAGGCAATAGAAAATTAATTGAAGAAAATTAAATAAAAGCATTAGAGATGGATTTAGTAAACTTATTTGTCAAAAGCATTTTTATAGAGAATATGATTTTTGCGTATTTTCTAGGGATGTGTTCTTATCTCGCAGTCTCAAAGACAGTGAAAACTGCGGTAGGTCTGGGAGCTGCTGTAATATTTGTATTGTTGATTACAGTTCCTGTCAATTATCTTCTCGATAATTACTTACTTCAACCAGGAGCTTTATCTTGGTTAGGTGCAGAATTTATTGATGTGGATTTGAGTTTTCTCAGCTTTATCATGTTTATAGCTGTAATTGCTTCTATGGTTCAGCTTGTTGAGATGATTGTAGAGAAATTTGCACCTGCTTTATATGGTTCTTTAGGTATATTTTTACCCCTTATCGCTGTAAACTGCGCGATTTTAGGAGGATCTTTATTTATGCAGCAAAAAGATTTTAGCGGCATAGAAGGAGCTGTAGTATATGGGCTGGGAAGTGGTCTAGGATGGTTTTTAGCCATACTTGCCATCGCAGCCATTAGAGAGAAAATAGCTTACTCAAATGTTCCAGCTCCCCTTAAGGGATTAGGAATCACCTTTATTATTACAGGACTGATGGCTATTGGATTTATGAGTTTCATGGGTATTAAATTATAAACAAAGAGGATTATGACAGTTATATTAGCGAGTGTTGCGGTATTCTTAACTTTAATTTTGTTGTTGGTGGTTATTTTGCTATCAGCTAAAGCAAAATTATCTCCGTCTGGACCAGTCAAGGTCAATATAAATGGGGAGAAAGATTTAGAAGTTGGTTCTGGATCTACTTTACTAAATACATTAAGTGATAATAAATTATTTCTGCCATCTGCTTGTGGAGGCGGTGGAACCTGTATCCAATGTAAATGTATTGTAACAGAAGGAGGCGGTGCTATCCTTCCTACGGAAGAGCCACATTTTACAAGAAAAGAAATTGCTGAAGGTTGGAGATTGGGTTGTCAAGTGAAAGTGAAACAAGACATGACAATTCAAATTCCCGAAGAGGTTTTTGGTATTAAGAAATGGCAAGCTACGGTTGTGTCCAATTATAACGTAGCCTCTTTTATCAAGGAATTTATTGTTGAAATTCCTGAAGATATGGGTTACAAAGCTGGTGGTTATATTCAAATTGAAATACCTGCATGTGAAGTGAAGTTTGAAGATATGGACATAGCTGCTCATCCAGAAGAGCACCCTGATGAGGTAGATAAATTTAAAGCAGAATGGGATTCTTTTAAATTATGGCCACTTGTCATGAAAAATACAGAGACTGTAGAAAGAGCTTATTCAATGGCGTCCTATCCAGCTGAGGGCAGAAAAGTCATGCTGAATGTGCGTATTGCTACTCCTCCTTTCGACAGAGCAAAAGGGGACTGGATGGATGTAAATCCTGGTGTTGCTTCCTCATTTATTTTCGGATGTAAAGCAGGGGATAAGGTTACGATTTCCGGACCTTATGGTGAATTTTTCATCAATGAAAGTGAAGCAGAAATGCTATATGTAGGTGGTGGTGCTGGTATGGCTCCAATGCGTTCTCACTTATACCATTTGTTCAGAACCATTAAAACGGGTCGTAAAGTGACATTTTGGTATGGTGGTCGTTCAAAAAGAGAATTATTCTATACGGAACACTTCAGAGCTTTAGAGCGGGATTATCCAAATTTCAAATTTTACCTAGCTTTATCTGAACCTCAAGAAGAAGATAACTGGAAAGTGAAAGATGGGATAGATGGTGAAGGCGACGGTTTTGTTGGATTTATTCACCAATGTGTGATAGACAATTATTTGGATCATCATGAAGAACCAGAAGACATGGAATTGTATTTCTGTGGACCACCATTGATGAACCAAGCAGTTCAAAAAATGGGTGAAGACTATGGTATACCAGACGAAAATATCAGATTTGATGATTTCGGCGGATAAGACGAATTGAATTTTATACCCCCAAACAGGATACTGTTTGGGGTTTTTATATTAAAGAAATATGGGGCTACTTACAGATCAACAATTACACAATCTTGCTATGAATGTTGTTGGTAAGGATCTTGAAGAACTGGGATACGAATTTTTAGCTGTAAACAGTAAAAAATCGAAAAACCCACAGTTTGTAGCGACCAAAGAAAAGAAGTTGATATTTGTTGTGGTACGTGCAGTTAACTACCCCGATAACCCTGTGCTTTATGATGAGGAGTTAATGCAGAAAGTTAGTAAACATGCTGTTAATTATGAGGCTAAAACTTTTTATGCAGGAGTTGGTGTAGCTAATTCTATAAGCTATGAACTACCCGTCGACTCAGAAGAAGATTACGTTCTAAATTATACGGGCTTAATCGAAATTAAATGAAATATCTTTTTTTAGTCTTAAGTCTTCTCTTTTTATCTTGCGATAAGGATACTCCAAACGCACAATCTTTAAGAGGAAGTGCTATAGGCACTACTTATTCCATTAAATATTTTTCAGAAGATTATATACTTATGGGGTCTGAAATTGATTCTATCTTAAAGGATATTAATTTATCTATGAGTACTTATATGCCTGAGTCTGATATTTCAAGAATCAATTCTGGAGAGTTGGTCGTTGTTGATCAGAATTTCCAAAAGGTTTTTAAAGCTTCTAAACGTATTTATGAAGATACTCAGGGATACTTTGATCCCAGTGTAGGTTTGCTCGTAAATGCTTATGGTTTTGGCCCTTTAGGTTATTCAGAAGACGTTACAGAGAAACAAATAGACTCTCTATTCCAATTTGTGGGCTTTAACCATATTCAATTATCTGAAGATGCTCAAGTGGCATCAAGCCTTCCTGTATTCTATTTAGATTTTAACGCCATAGCTAAAGGCTATACTGTGGACGTATTTGGAGAATATCTTCATTCCAAGGGCGTTAATAATTATTTGGTAGAAATTGGTGGAGAGGTGAGAGTGAAAGGCAAGAACCTAGAGAAGGCTTCCCCTTGGAAAGTTGGGATCGAGTTACCTGTTGCAAATAATTCTAGAGAATTGATGTACGGTATTCAACTTAAGAATGAGTCTCTAGCCACGTCGGGAAATTATAGGAAGTTTAGATCAGATTCTTTGTCAGGTAAAAAATATGTTCATACTATCAATCCGAATACGGGCCAATCTCAAAAAACAGATATTCTTTCGGCCTCTGTCATTACAACTACTTGTGCCGATGCCGATGCTTATGCGACTGCATTTATGGCAATGGGATTTGAAAAGTCTATACAATTCATAGAGAAACAAAATGCCATCAAAGTGATTTTTATTTATAGTGATTCGGAGGGAAATCAAAAGACTTATATCTCACCAGAGCTTCAGTCCTCAGTTGAGGAATTCTAAGAGGGTTTAAAGCAAATAGGGAGTAGTTCACCTTTGCTAAGTCTAAAGTAGTTAACTTCCTCCTCAGTTAATTCAGAAGTGAAATCCACTTCCTTAACCTGAAATCCTATCTTTCTTAGTTTATCGAAATAATCACGGCCATAAATTCTTAGGTGATCGTATTGCCCAAAAATTCGAGCTCTGTCTTTAGGATCAGTTATAGAATCGTCCTCAAATGTCGTCGCTCTCGAAAGATCTTGTGGGATTTGGAGTAATGCCATTCCGCCGGGTTTAAGAACTCTTAGAAGTTCTTCCATAGCTTTAGTATCATCTTTGATATGCTCTAGGACATGATTGCAAATCAGCGTGTCGAAATAATTAGTTTCAAATGGTAAATCACAGATATCAGCCTTTACATCTGCAATGGGAGAATTGAGATCTGTAGTCGTGTATTCCAAATTTTCCAAGTCCTTAAACCTTTTAAAAAAGGCTTGTTCTGGAGCGAAATGGAG
This sequence comes from Psychroflexus gondwanensis ACAM 44, assembly GCF_000355905.1. Lineage (GTDB taxonomy): Bacteria > Bacteroidota > Bacteroidia > Flavobacteriales > Flavobacteriaceae > Psychroflexus > Psychroflexus gondwanensis. The sequence continues at coordinate 343,726 of NZ_APLF01000004.1, read as the reverse complement.
TAGCTTTTGTGGTCGAGTAAAAAAGTCTGTTTTCCGTTGTAGATACAACCAAAGCAATCGGTGTCTTTCTAAAGATAAGGTAGACGGACTCAGAACATTGAGCCTTTGTTTTTCATACCCGTAGGGTAAAAATTTCGAAAAAGTTTTACCATCTATGGGATCTTTATAGGCAGTTCCTTTATAAACCAAAATCAACAATGGCTTTACGATTAAGCTCATCTGAATAAGGAAAGGTCTTGGAAATAAGTTGAGAAGGACTTGGAATATTTTTTTCAAAATTTAATTTTACTTTTCGAAAGTAAAATTAAAGCTAAATCATCAATTATTTAAAATTATATCTCAATAATACCTGTTTAGATAATGAATTTCTATAGATCAACTCTTTGCTATTTTTCCTTCACGGATTATTCATTGACAGGTGAAATGTTTTAATTCCTGACTAATAGTTTCACCTGCTGAACTTTAAATAGAATTAAAAAATGAAAATGATTTTAAGATCAAATCAATCTTTACTTTTTTTTAAAACAACCCTGAGATTGTTCCCTCTCCATCTATTTTAATCTTTTCAGCTGAAGGGGTCAAAGGCAAACCAGGCATCCTAAGTATGTTACCAGCAATTGGAATAATGAATCCAGCTCCAGTAGCTATTTCAAACTCACGGATGTGTATGTCAAAATTTATAGGGCGGCCTAGTAATTTTTCGTTGTCACTTAAGCTTTTTTGGGTTTTAGCCATACAAATGGGTAGCTTAGCATAGCCTAAATTTTCAAATTTCTTTAATTGCTTTTTCGCCTTGTCTGTAAGCACTACATTATTGGCTCCATATATCTTTTTGCAAATCTTTTCTATTTTGGTGAAGGAAGAATCTTCCAGATCGTAAGTAGGGGTAAACTTCACTTCACAAGTCTGAGCAGCAGCTATTACTTTTTCGGCCAATTCGATACAGCCTTTTCCTCCTTCAGCCCAGCCATAGCTTAAAGCTACGGGTACTCCTATTGTTTTGCAATAGTCATAAATGAGTTTTTTTTCCGCTTCGGTATCACTGTTAAAGGCGTTTATAGAAACAACTACGGGCAACCCAAAGCTTTGAATGCTTTCTATATGCCTCTCTAAGTTTGGGAATCCTTTCTCTAAGGCCTCTAGATCTTCTTCGGTTAAGCGATCTAGTGACATTCCTCCATGATACTTAAGCGCTCTTATTGTTGCTACAATCACTACAGCTTTGGGAGATAAATTAGCTTTTCGGCACTTTATATTCAAGAACTTTTCAGCACCCAAATCGGCGGCGAATCCAGCTTCAGTGACTGCATAATCTCCTAAACTCATGCCCATTTTTGTAGCGATAATAGAGTTGGTTCCTTGAGCGATATTAGCAAAAGGTCCTCCATGTATAATCGCTGGATTTCCTTCAAGTGTTTGAACCAGATTAGGTTTGATGGCATCTTTTAATAAAACAGCCATAGCTCCAGAAGCATTTAAATCTTTAGCATAAACGGGCTTACCTTCAAAAGTATCCCCGATATAGATGTTGGAGCACATGTCTTGTAAGTCTTCTAAGTTTTTGCACAAACATAAAATGGCCATAATTTCTGAAGCCGCTGTAATGTTGAACCCTGTCTCATTAGGAATTCCACCTGCTTTGCCTCCTAAGGCAGAAACGATGTTTCGAAGAGAGCGATCGTTCATATCCATACAACGCTTCCATATCACAGTGCGAGGGTCTATGCCTAAATTTTTACTTCTGTTTTGTATATTGTTATCAATGAGTGCTGCAAGTAAATTGTTAGTCATAGCAATGGCATGAAAATCACCTGTAAAGTGCAAGTTGATGTCTACCATGGGAATAACTTGACTCCAGCCTCCGCCTGTAGCGCCACCTTTCATCCCAAAAACAGGCCCGAGACTAGGCTCTCTTAAGACCACCACTGACTTTTTGCCAATATGGTTTAAGCCATCGTTTAGGCCAATGGAAGTGGTTGTTTTCCCTTCTCCTGCTGGGGTTGGCGTTATGGCCGTCACCAAAATAAGGTTACTCTGATTAACTTTCTCCTCATCTATCAAGTCTAAGGGTAATTTGGCCTTTTCATTCCCGTAATATTCTAAATGGGCTTCTTTAATGTCTAATTTTTCAGCTATCTTTTTAATGTGATCCGCTTTAACTTTCTGTGCAATATCTATATCAGTCATTTATTATTTTTCTGAATTTTGGGATGTGAATGTTTAATTATTTATCAATGCGTATTTGTAAAATATAGGTATTGAAACCCTAGAAAAACAGCTTAGCGTTTTACAAAGAGAATCGATGAGCAACCGAATAACAAAAAAGATACGAGACTTTATTTAGAGCTTTATTAAGGGGGTGTAGGTTAGATAATTCTTTTTTACTTGTTATACCACAGTATTCTGTTGTGGTGTCGCTTTTTATTCTATTCACTATTTGAGTCCATTTTCTTGTATTTTTTTGAATTCGATTTAATTAAAAGATATGGAATCCCAGTAATCATTGAAGTCCAAAACGAATAATATTCAACTTCGGGGTTTTCAATCCCTTTTGCAATTAAAAATCCCATTATAATAAGTAATGCCATTCCGAACATTGCATTCCTTAAAACATTGGCAACCCCCTCAATGTCATATTTTTCTTCTTTGGGCATAGGAGTTTAACTAGCCATCAAAAAATACATTTTTCCATATTTTATTAAAATTCCGACTACTATAAATAAGATAAGAATTCCAATCATAATTTATTTTGTATTATTCGGTCTGTTCATTTTTTTATTTAAATATATTAATTTCCTCGTTAGGAACGATTTTTTCCAAATGTACCTCAACGATTGGCAATATTAAAAGTCAGGGATTTTGAAACTATAATTTGACTTGAGATAAATTAATATCTATACAGGGCATTTACTTTTTTATGATTTTTATCGGGCATATCTTCTTTTTCCATTATGAAAATGTTTCCGCCTTTCTTAAAAACCTTTAAAGCGATAAGGTTGAGTAAAGAAATATTGTCGTTTGTAAGTTCACTTTGAATATTTGCCTCTTGACTCTTGGAATCATATTCACCAAATATCTCAGCGCCATTTTGTACAAATAGACTATCTATTCTACCTTCAATTGCCGCCTTTATAATCATATTGATGTCTGCAGAAGCCTTCCCTGTTCCGATATGTTCAGCATATAAGTTAAGTTTTTCTTCGCGACTTTTGCTGAAATATGCTTGTAATAGACTCCAAGTTTCTTCATGAAGTTGATTAATGTTTTTATCCTCTGGATTTCCTGAAACATGTTCTTTGTAAAGATTTTGATAAGTACTTACTTCTTTATAAACAGGGAATTGAAAATCTTGACAACACACTACTAATGGTGGTTTTTGGTCATCATGCAGCATCGTCATTATTCCATCATTTACTGCTCTAAAATAACGTTTCATCTCATTCAACTCTTCTGCTTTTCCTTCTCCAGCACCATGATACATCCCAGAATTACTGTCTCCTTGTTGACCAGATCTAAACTGTAGATTTTTTTGCTCAAAATCGTAACCAACCACGTCTTCCAATCTTGATGGAACTTCTTCTGGAGTCACTACTTCAGTAATGGTATATCGAGTTCCTTCATAGAATTTGACTTCATCATTTTTAAGAGTTAGTAAATAAAACAATCCATCACCGTTGAAAAGGGGCATCATTGGTTTTAGATAAAAGCCATCGGATACGTAGTTGAATTCTTCAAAATGAACTGGAACTGTATATTTTTTAAATTGATTTTTAGAAAGAAAGATAGCTAATCCATCAGATTGGTGTCTCCAAAAGTCACTATTGTCAATTATATCTTGGATAGGCTGTACAAACTCGTCAATTTCTTTATCCTTCAATTCTTGTGCTTCAAGTTTGACTTTAACTTTTTTAAGCTGAGTTTTTAGCCTACTCTTATCCTGACCTTGTAGGGTTTCTTTTCCAGCCCGATGGGTTGGTATAAAAATAGAAACGCAAAAAGGACTATGCTCTTCGGCTAATTTTAAAAGTTCATTTTTTGTAATCATTTCTTTATTTTTTTAATTAATTTCTTTTCAGGTTTTCTTATTGGATTTTGAAAAGCTCTATTGAAAATTTAAAAGGATCCTTATTTCTAATCATAACTTTATTCCAGATTAGAGAAACTTCCTGAAACTCATTTGTAATCCCCTTGAAAATTAACAAACACAAAGCCTTTTACCTCCTAATTTAAGAATATTTTAAATACTATTGAATAGAAGTATGACCTGAAATAGACAGTTTTTTAATTTAATAGATATGCCTGCTTTATGAAATGAATTAAATTCTCTCCTCAAGTCGTTTAGAAAGACCACAAGGATTGTATAAATCCTGTTTTTTGATTTTTGATAAAACTTATCCATATCGATGAATTCAGGAAAGCCTTCGAGTGGCAACAGGTGTTTTTTTTAGATAAGACAACCCCTTAAATGGAGCTTTACCCCGTATTTTTATGATCTACTTCAAGACTAGTTTAAAAGAAAGGAGGGAGGAGTGCTTTTGGTTTATATTCTTAATAGTAGATTTTACCATTTTAATTGTAGTTGAGACCTCTGAGAATTTGAGACGTATTCGTTAGATTTAGTGTTACTAAATTCAATTCAATTTTTTTATTTGAAGCTATATTTCACCTTAATTTTTAGTTGGCGACAGCTTTTTCAGACCCTCTCTAGAAAGTACTTTTGTATAAATCCCCCCTTTAATGTGGTTAACATCGAATTCAATAATAAAGGCCTTCTTATCTATTGCGTCAATTAAATTATATGTTCTTCTGATATCAACCCTATTGATGACTGTATGAATAATATCATTTTTAGGTTGAGTGCCTCTTTTTCCAAAACCTCCCGCTCCCTGATATAAAGTGGTACCAGTTCCTACAATCCTGATAAGCCCTTCGTTAATTGAATTTGTATTTTTAGAAATAATCATTAAGCCAACGTAATCTTCAAAACCTTCAATCATAAGATCAATAACCTTAGCGGTAACAATAAAAGTCAAAATTGAGTACATGGCTATTTCTAGAGAAAGTAATAATGCAGTAGCTCCAAATAAAATCACATTAAAAAAGAGGATAACCCTTCCTATGCTAATTCCCAAACGATCATTTAAGAATATTCCCAATATTTCTGAACCGTCTAAGACAGCGCCGTTTCTAATAGTTAATCCAATCCCAGCCCCTAAGAATAGACCTCCAAAAATGGCAATGAGAAGTTTATCTTCTGTAATTGAAGCAAAGTTTTCGAAATGGATGATTACTGCTAACAAAATGATTGAAATTAACGATTTTGTGAAAATTCGTCTAGACAAGCTAAACCATGCTAAGATGAGGAATGGAATACTGACAAGTAAGAGGATAAAGGAAATATCAATATCGAAAAGTTCACTCAGTAAAATTGCAATACCCGTTGCACCACCATCTAGAAAACCATTTGGAAGTAAAAACATTTTAAGGCCTATACTAGCAAGAAAAATACCTATTGCAATTTGAAAAATCTCTGATAAAATTCTCTTCATAGTACTTATCTGTATGCTCTTCAGTTTAAATACCTGAATCGTGCCTAAAAATAACATTATCCAGTATCGTTTTCATCTTTTTTTAATCAATATAACCGAGTAACTCATTTTATTTTTAAGATCATAGGTCAAAGCTTTTAAATCATTCTGCCTTAAACCTCTTTTTCACGCTTTGCTGTTCTCCATTTAGATATACTATATTTCATTGGATGTGGAGATCTTATAATAAAATAGCTTTGTTGAGAGGGCTCTTATTATTCTAGTGTTTAGAGATCCTTGTAGATTTGAGTTAAAATTTTATTCCTTTTAGAGTCTTTTCTCGTCAGAGTAGTTCCTTGTGATCCACCCTTAGTCTGGATTAAATAATTTATTTCAAATAATAAATATGAGGAATTAGCTAATGCAGAAGTCTCTGAAAATCTCCTGTAGGTGATGGCATACAGAAATTATACTTTATATTTACGTTAACTTATGAGGTCTAAACTAAAGTTTTCTACAAAAGGTTTGGGAGCATATCGGCAAGGTGAAATTGAAATTAATTTGTTATTTATATATGATTTTCTATGGGTTTTTACAATAAACTAAAATGGGTTCTAGGTATTTTAATGGTTTTTGTTATCATCGTTTCAACAAATTTAATCGATAGGAATAATTTTATTCGAGTTAAGGATTCAGTTGTTACTATTTATGAAGATAGGCTACTAGTTACAGATTTGATTTTTGAAATGTCGGAAGCTGTTCATACCAAGGAACTAGCGATAGCTTTAACGGATTCCATCTATTATACAAAGCAAAACAAAGAGGCAAACCAAGAGATAGGGGAGTTGATATCGAGATATGAGTTAACAAGGCTAACTGAAAACGAAAGCAAAATTTTTGAAGAGCTTAAGAATAATTTTGAGACTTTAAAGACTTTAGAAAGTACCTATATTAAATCTAAATTTAAGGAAAAAGAGCTTTTAAACCAGCAGATTTCAGAATTTCAGCAAAACTTATCCGGGCTGTCTAAAATTCAGATCAATGAGGGTAGAAAACAGATGTCTATTAGCCGAAAAGCTATCGATACAGTTGAATTGTTTACCCAAATTGAAATCTATTTACTAGTTTTTTTAGCGATTATAATTCAGATTATCGTGATGTATAAGCCGAAAAAGAAATAAATTTATTCGAGTTAAGGATTCGGTTGTTACTATTTATGAAGATAGACTAGTAGTTTCAGATTTAATTTTTGAAATGTCGGAAGCTGTCCATATCAAAGAACTAGCGATAGCTCTAGCGGACTCTATCTGTTATACTCGCTAACTCTATTGACAAACAAACCTTTGGCAAAGGCTTAAAGTTTAAACTGGCAGAGGTTAAAACCTTCATAAGACTTGTTAAAAAGCATTTTCACTGTAATAGTTTAATTAAATTTATGTGAAATTAAAAACATTTAATATAAAAACTGTTAAAAAATTACTATTGCTTTTAATTATTCCATCCGCGCTTATTTCTTGCGGATCTAGTGTAACAACCGTAAAAGCGCCAAGTGCAGATTTGAGTAACTATGATACGTACGCTTTTCTACCAAATTCTATGGAATTGAAAAATAAATCTATAGATGAGGAGATGATAAGTGAAACAGTATTAAGTTCAGTGAAAAAACAGATAGAACAGGAAGGTTTCCGTATGGATAGAGATAATCCAGATGTATTGGTATTAATAAGTACTAAAACTGATTCTGAAAGTTATTCCGAAACCGATCCAGTGTATGCCACATATCCCTATTCTAGGTACCCAACAGCAACCAGGGTAAATCCATACTATAACAATTATTACTACAATAGTTATAATTCTATAAATAGAATTGTAGGTTATGATACAGATGTTTATAAATATAAAGAGGGAACATTGATCATAGATTTAATTGATGCAGAATCTAAAAAAACAATTTGGAAAGGAATTACCACAGATAATATTTATTCTGGAAGTACCACTGAAGCTATTGCAGACTTGATAGATGATGTGTTTGATGCGTACCCGATTAAAAAAATGTAACTTCAAATAGTTTGAACATTGACTAATCATTAACTGTCAGATATCTCTGGCAGTTTTTTCGTTTTTAATTTATAAAGTTGAAGAAAGGCTAAGAGAATTAAATTGCTTTCACAACCAAAAACCCACTTGTCCAAGCATTTTTAAAGTTGAAACCTCCAATTTGGCCTGCTTCCTGTTCTTTCTCCTGTAGCTCTCAGCTTAGAGATACCCCTTAAGTTAGTGATCTTTTGCCTAGATCTCATCAGTATCTTGTGTTTTTACGTTGTATGGGGCACATCTCCTAACGCTATAGGTTTTGGTATAACTACCTTAAGGTTTCGGACATGGTTAAGAAAGACTTCCAGATGAATATTATCTCTACTATTGCAATCAAACTGGCGGTATACTATTTTTTATGCCTGTTGTCTTTGGTTTGGATAGTTTGAGCTTTCCTGAAGTCTTAAAATAGGGGGTAGGTACAAAAAAGAAATATTAAAGCAGTTTTTAGTTGGGGGCTTGACACCCATTTCTTGAGATAAGTCATTTAATTTGTCCCAATACTAATTTTGATTGGTAAATGATCAGAACCGATATTTTCTCCTACAGATCTGTCTAAAACAATTAAATTTTCCGAAACTAAACAATGGTCAAGCGTTGTTTGTAGCATTCTAAACCTTGCAGGCCATGTCGGCAAAAGTCCAAAACCAATTCGGGTATCCTTTAAGTCTCCTTTAACTAAAGCCCTAAAATGATTTGAAAAGGAGGAGGTGTTGAAATCTCCTATAACAATTAAATTTTCTGAAAAGCTAGATCGCTTGTCCACAATATTCAATAGTTGTTTGTTTCTATTTTCGAAAGCTGACTGATTCATAGGAGGCATAGGATGTGTGGCAATGAGTGTAAAGCTTTTGTTTTCAATCTTTAATTCAGCACGTATAGAGGGTTTGTTGTTTAATTCAAAATAGTCAATGGAGCTGTTCATCTCAAATTTGCTCAGTAATGCAATTCCAAAATTATCAGTTCTTGTAAGGATTTTTTTATAAGGATAATTTTTTAGTATAGGCATTAAATGTCTTTTCCATTCTGGTGTAAACTCCATTAGAACCAGTATATCAGGATCCTCTTTTTGGATATAACTTTTAACTAAATTGATTTTTGTGTTACTTGATAATAGATTAAGACTTGAAATTTTAAAGTTGCTTTTCGATATTAAATTAGGAGAGGTTAGATAATAAGGTACTATATAATAACAGTTCCATAGTATCGATATCACAATAAATCCTAAAGCCAAAACCTTATGTTGGAGTATAAAGCTAGAGATAATGAGCAGCAGAACTGATATGACTAGGTATTGTAATTTGAAATTGGAAAGGATATCGAATAACCAATAATCAGAACTGATATTCGGTAAAATGGAGACTATTAAAATCCCAATGATTCCTATCCAAGTTCCTTTTCTTAGAAAAGATCTACTCATATCCTTAAATTATGTCTGCCGATATCGCAGACTTTTAGAAGCTTAAATATATATATTTTAACTAGTATTTCAAGTTTATTAGTTAGCACGAATTATTGATTCAAACGAATGACAAGTATTTAATTTAAAGATTTAATTATCATGACCCAATTGAAGTCCTAAAACATAAAAGTTTTGCACTTATGGGTTGAACTCAGCATTGAATATATCTTAATATTAGAAAAACTTAGTTTAAACTAGAGTGAATAAAGATTTTTCACAAAAAAAACTCCTACAAAACTTTTGTCTTGTAGGAGTTTAGAGAGTACCCAGAGCGGGACTTGAACCCGCACACCCCAAAGGACACATGGCCCTCAACCATGCCTGTCTACCAATTCCAGCACCTGGGCATAATAAATACAAATATAAACCCTTAAAGAGACTTTTGATAATTTCTAAAATGGATTTTGAAAGAATTTATCAATATAGTCAGAAATGAAGGTATATATTTATAAATTTAAAAAATGGATTTACCCTCAAAACGAATTAAGTAAAATCTAATAAATGATATGGTTAGGTCTCCCTTCGACTCACCCATCGGTTTGCTCAGGCTAAACTTCTCGCCCAGCCAACTTAGAACTTAAATAGTGATCTGACTGGGGCTTCCTTCGACTTCACCTATCGGTTTGCACAGGATAAACTTCTCGCCCAACCAACTTAGAACAAACTTCTCGCCCAACCAACTTAGAACTTAAATAGTGATCTGACTGGGGCTCGAACCCAGGACCCTCTCCTTAAAAGGGAGATGCTCTACCAACTGAGCTATCAGATCTTGAAATAAACTAAGAACTTGAAATAAAAAAATGATCTGACTAGGGCTTCCTTCGACTTCACCTATCGGTTTGCTCAGGATAAACTTCTCGCCCAATAAAATCTGAACTTAAATAGTGATCTGACTGGGGCTCCCTTCGACTTCACCTATCGGTTTGCTCAGGATAAACTTCTCGCCCAATAAAATCTGAACTTAAATAGTGATCTGACTGGGGCTCGAACCCAGGACCCTCTCCTTAAAAGGGAGATGCTCTACCAACTGAGCTATCAGATCTTTTAGCGTCTTTTTGCGGGTGCAAATATAATATCTTCCTTCGTTATTTCAAGTAAAAATAAATTAAATTTGAAAGATTTTTAATTTGTTCAAAGATACAAGATATGAAGTTAGTTTTATTAGGATATATGGGGGTTGGAAAGTCAACTTTAGGTAAGCTGATTGCCGAAACATTTAATCTTCCCTTTATAGATCTCGATCATTACATCGAAAATAAAGAGCAATTATCGATACCACAGCTCTTTGAACTCAAAGGAGAGATTTATTTTAGAAAGGTAGAGGCGGAAGCATTAACCGAAATTCTTTCCAAAAAGGAAGATTATATTTTGTCTCTTGGTGGGGGCACTCCTGTGTATGCAGATAATATGAAGCAGATTATGGAAGCTACAGATGTCACATCTGTTTATGTGAAGTTAAATCTTGAAGAATTAAGGGATAGACTTTTTCAACAAAAAGAATCAAGACCAGTAATAGCTCATCTAAATTCTAAGAGTGATTTTGAAGATTTTTTAAGAAAGCACTTGTTTGAGCGCCAACAGTTTTACTTTATGGCAGATCATGTTCTAAATGTAACAGGAAAAGGTATATCAGTAAGTCTGGATGAATTGACGTCTCTTTTAAATCAAAATACTTAAATCAGTTCTGCTTTAGCTGGAGACTTAAAGTCTACTTCAACCCTCTCATTGAGAGATGTGGATAGCGAAATCCCCTTAAAATCTGCTTTAATCGGGTATTTCTTATGGTTCCTATCGACCAATACAGCAGTTTTAAATTGTTTTAAAGGCACATCTAAAAAGTGTTTGGCAGCAAACATGAGTGTTGATCCAGTATTCAGAACGTCATCGACGAGAATAACGCTTTTGTTCTCATATAAAGAGGGCTCTATAGATACCTGAACAGAATGTAATGGATTTTTTTTGTCTATAGTAACCGTTGCTAATACCACCTTGGTGTCTGTCAATTCCTTTAGCTGTGCTGAAATTAGCTCTGCAAGTAAGGCGCCATTTTTATAAATACCAGCGACAATAATTACCTTATCCTCCAAACAGGTTTCTAAAATTTGTAAAGAAATTCGTTTGATTTTAATGTAGATATCCTCTTCAGATAAAATTAAAGTTGGGCTTGTTTCCATGTTCGTTTTATTCAATATCGTCTTTGGCATTTTCTTTTAAATCGTCCAGTTCTCTCCTATCTTTTTTGGTGGGTCTTCCTGCTCCTTTCTTTCGATAGTAGTCCTGAGAATACTTGAGTAGTTCTAGTTTTTCTAAATTTTCTTTTGGAGTAATATCAGTACAATAGATAGCAACAAGCTTAGCTCCAACCCTCGACTTTGGAAGGTCTAGAATTTCTATTTTGTAATGGATTTGATTTTTTCTTATTTCTAGCTTATCTGTAGGATAGACATTTCTAGAGGGCTTTACAGAATCTCCACCTATTTTGACATGCCCTTTTTTACATGCATTCGTCGCAATACTCCTTGTTTTGAAATACCTTATGGCCCATAAATATTTATCAACTCTCATTAAAATCAAATTTTTATCGTCTAACAAAAATAGAAGAAAATCGTATCTTGCGACAAAAATTACAGTTAAATGAAATTACAAAGATTGCTTTTTATACTAATGCTTGGTTTTATCTTTTCATGTAGTGATGATGACGATACCAGTGAGCCAGTAGAGCTTAAAGATCCTGAAGAAGTGAAGGATGAAAATATGCTTCAAATTGAAGAATTTTTAAGTACACATTTTTACAGATTCGAAGATAATCCCCAAAATCCAAATTTTCAAAATATCGTGTTTGATACGATTGCTGGAGACAACGCTAATGAAGAACCTATTATAAATTCAGAATTTTTAGAATCCAAACCAGTTACTCAGCAGGACGTAGAGTATACATTGTATTATTTAAAATTTCGAGAAGGGGCAGAGTCCGTAAGGCAGCCAACATTTGCTGATTCTGTATTGGTGACTTACAGAGGATTTTCTTTATTTGAAAACCAAACATTTGATGCTTCACCTAATCCAATTTGGTTTGATTTGACCAATAACATTAGAGGATTTTACGAGGTCATGGATGAGTTCAGAGGGGCGACAAGTTTTCAAGAAAACCCTGATGGTACAATCAGTTTTGATGATAACTTTGGTATTGGAACTGTGTTTATTCCTTCTGGTATAGCTTATTATGCAACTCCCCCTAGCGGGTCTGGTATTGCAGCTTATGAACCAATAGTTTTCAATATTCAACTTTACAAATCTAAGGAATCCGATCACGACCGAGATGGCGTTCCTTCGTGGATGGAAGATATTAATGAGGATAGGCGAATAACCAATGATGATAGTGACGGCGATAATATCCCAGATTTTGCGGATATAGATGACGATGGTGATGGTACACTTACCGAAGATGAAATTGAGTTTGACGCTGAGGGGAATCTTATCCTTCCAGATTCCAATGGAAACGGTACCCCAGATTATTTAGATCCCACTTTTCCAGAAGATGCTTAAACGGATGAAGATTAAATCTTTCACGCACATAAAAAAACTCTTTAGTTTAAGTTTAGTTAGTATTTTTTTATGTGCAAATATGAAGGTCTAATTATATAGTTTGATCAGTATCAAAATTCTCCAAATATTCTTTCATTCGTTGAATAAATTGTCCACCTAAAGCACCATTAACTACTCTGTGGTCATAACTGTGAGATAAGAACATCTTGTAACGAATACCTATAAAGTCACCTTCTGGGGTTTCAATTACAGCAGGAACTTTCCTAATAGCACCTAAGGCTAATATTCCTACTTGTGGCTGGTTGATAATTGGTGTACCCATCACACTTCCAAAAGTTCCTACATTGGTAACCGTGTAAGTTCCTCCTTGAGTTTCGTCTGGTTTTAGCTTTCCATTTCTAGCTCTTCCTGCAAGGTCATTTACTTTCTTGGCCATGCCCAAAAGATTGAGTTGATCTGCATCTCTTATGACAGGAACTATTAAATTTCCATCTGGTAGAGCTGCTGCCATTCCTAGGTTGATATGTTTTTTCATGATGATTTTATCACCATCAACTGCGATATTGATCTTGGGAAAGTCTTTTATGGTTTTAGCAACGACCTCCATAAAAATAGGGGTAAAGGTGAGTTTTTCACCTTCTCTTTTTTGAAAGGCTGCCTTATGCTTTCCTCTCCAATTCCAAATATCTGTGACGTCTACCTCAATAAAGGATTGCACATGCGCAGAAGTCTGCGTGCTCGCAATCATGTGGCTAGAAATCAATTTACCCATTCTAGTCATCTCCACTACTTCGTCATCTGCATTTATATTTACTGGAGTACTGGGTTTAGCCACGGTCTTTGTAGCCTTTTTAGGCTCTGGGGTTTTCTTAGTAACAGATTGTTCAACAGAATTTCCACTTTCTTTTTTAGTCTTTACATAAGTAAGGATATCATCTTTGGTGACTCGCTCATCTAGGCCAGTTCCCTTAATTTTGTCTAACTCCTTTACTGTAATATTTTCTTTGTCAGCAATATTTTTAACTAGCGGAGAATAAAATTTGGAAGAGTCAGAATAGTTTGAAGTAGATTCAGTTGAACTTTTAGCACTTTTCACACTTTCTTCAACAGCAGAGGCAGCTTCATTCTCATCGGAGTCTTCGCCTTCTACTTCTATAGTAGATTCCTCTTCATTCTCATCAGAATCTTCGCCTTCTACCTCTATAATAGCGACCACTTCGCCCACTTTGACTACATCATCAACATCAAACAATTTTTCAACTAAAACTCCATCATATTCACTTGGAACTTCAGAATCTACTTTATCTGTAGCAATTTCGAGAACAGCTTCATCGGCTTCTATCGTATCTCCAACTTCTTTCAACCAGGTGGTAATTGTTGCTTCCGCAACACTTTCTCCCATTTTGGGTAATTTCAATTCTTTCTTTGCCATATATATAACCTAACAGGTACTTTTATATTTAAGATTGCAAATTTACTAAATTTAAGCCACTTATATTTTTAATACGTTAACTTATTCGTTCAGTTTTAAAATCTCACCCTTAAAATGCTTGCTCTCACTTCCAATGATAAAATTTTGCTTACTTGGTCTATATCGAAATATATTATTTTTAAGCTTATTGTTAATTAGTATCTCTATAGAATCTTTATAAGAAATAAACTCAGTATCAAAAATGATAAAGGTGTCAGTAAACTCTTTAGGTATTTTATTAGCACAGTTTACCTCATAAGCTCTTTTTGATTTGATTTGTCTCGTAAAACAAGAGTCTTCAGTTATGATAAGTGTATTTCTTTTGGATGTATCTATTGCTTTTAGGCTTTTTAGTCGGATTTCCTCTATAGTTTTGGTAAGTTTAAAAATTTGTTTTACGAGCTTAAAAGATGTTTTATAATTCTTAAAATGCTTTTTATAAAAAATATACATAGCATTAAAAAAACGATTCAAATAAACTTGGTCTTTTGTTGTACTTTCTCCTTTAAAATGTACAGCTTGAATTTCACCAAAGTAATAGTTTTGAAAACCTGCTTTTAATATTCTATAACTCAAGTCGATATCTTCTCCATACATAAAGTAATCTTCGTCAAAACCATTGACTTGTCTATATAAGGAAGTCTTCATAAACATAAAAGCACCCACTAAAATATCGGTTTTCCCTTTCTCATTTTGGTTCAATTCTAGATTATAATACTGAGTGCAATTACCTAATAATTTCATAAGAGCCACTTTTGGTGTAGGAACATTGCGCTTACTCTCTTTTAAAAACTCTCCCGATCCATCTATCAATTGAATTCCAATAGCCCCTGGGTTTTGGAGTTCTTTGTGAAAGACTAGTAGCTCTGTAAAACAATCTTCTGGTAATACAGTGTCAGGGTTTAAGATGCACAAATATTCGCCTTTTGCCTGTTTTACTCCTATGTTATTTCCTTTGGAAAATCCTAGATTTTCAGTATTTGAAATTAAAATAATATTTGGAAAAAATGTTTTGACGAACTCACAACTTTCATCTTCAGATTTATTATCTACAACAATAATTTCTGCATCCAGATGCTCAATAGCTTTAGTAACACTATCTAAGCATAGCATCAAATGATGTGGTACCTTATAGTTGAGTATAACGATTGAAAGTTTCAATTGGCTTAGTTTTTTAAAGAATTTTCAAAAGGTACGCGTTGAAGAATGCTTCTTCCTAGCGTAATTTCATCTGCGTATTCTAACTCATCTCCAATTGAAATTCCTCTAGCTATTGTAGACGTTTTAAGCGTATTTTCCGAAGCTTGTATTTGTTTATAGATATAAAAGTTGGTGGTATCCCCTTCCATAGTACTGCTTAGAGCAAAAATCACTTCTGTAACTTTTCCAGTTTTGATCTTATCAACCAGACTCTCTATGTTCAATTGATTGGGGCCAACTCCATCCATTGGGCTTATTTTACCACCTAAAACGTGGTAAATTCCCTTGTATTGTTCGGTATTTTCAATAGCCATGACATCCCTTATGTCTTCAACTATACAAATTATAGAGTGGTCTCTGCTTTGGTTTGCACAAATTCCGCATAACTCCTTATCAGAGATATTATGGCAACTTTTGCATTGCTTCACTTTTGTCTTTAAATCCACCAAAGCTTTTGCAAGATCCGTGGTTTGAGACTGTGGTTGTTTTAATAGATGTAAAGCCAAGCGAAGTGCAGTTCGCTTACCGATACCAGGAAGTAAAGCAATTTCTTCAATCGCCTTCTCAAGAAACTTAGATGAAAACTCCATACGTGGCTAAAATACAATTTTGAGTTTTGTTTTTATAAAAATTTTATGAAAACATTTGTACTTTCGCTTTCCAAAATTAAAGTATGCAGGCTTACCAAATCCTACTCCTCGTTTTAGCTTATTTTATTGTCTTAATTCTGATCTCTTTTCTGACTAATAAAAGTGGGAATAACAGTGAATTCTTTCAGGCCAATAAACAATCTCCCTGGTATTTGGTTGCCTTCGGCATGATTGGAGCTTCCCTTAGTGGAGTAACGTTTATCTCCATTCCGGGAACTGTAGAGTTTGACAGCTTTAGTTATTTCCAAGTGGTGTTAGGATATACTATTGGATATGCAGTTATAAGCTTGGTCCTTATGCCTCTCTATTATAGATTGAATCTGACTTCAATTTATACTTACTTAGAGTCTCGATTTGGAAATTATGCTTACAAAACAGGAGCTTCTTATTTTATACTTTCCAGAATCGTTGGAGCGAGTTTTAGGCTTTTTTTAGTAGCCAATGTATTGCAACTGATTGTTTTTGATGCTCTTGGTATTCCTTATTACGTCACGGTGAGTATCACTATTTTATTGATATGGCTTTATACGTTTAGAAGCGGAATCAAAACTATTGTCTGGACAGATACCCTGCAAACCCTATTTATGCTTGTAGCACTAGGGTTTTCCATTTACTATATTTCTGATGCCCTTGAAATTGAAAGCCTTTGGGGGTATTTAGGGGCTCACGATAATTTTCAAATCTTCTTTTTTGAAGATTATAAAAGCTCAGATTTCTTCTTTAAGCAATTTATTTCGGGAATGTTCATCGCTATTGTGATGACAGGACTTGACCAAGATATGATGCAAAAAAACCTGACCTGCAGGACACTAAAGGATGCTCAAAAAAATATCTTTTGGTTTACTTTAGTTTTGACTGTTGTCAACTTTTTATTTCTTCTTTTAGGTTTGCTGTTAACAGATTTCGCAGATGTTGCAGGAATTAATGAAATCAAAGATGATTTATTTCCAGCTATTGCAACCTCTGGCGTCTTGGGAGTCAGTGTGGCTATTACCTTTATTCTTGGGCTCATAGCAGCGGCTTATTCTAGTGCAGATAGCGCGTTAACCTCTTTAACGACCTCTATTAGTATTGATATTTTAGATATTCAAAAGCGATATTCTGAAGCTTCACAAACCAAAGTCCGTCAATACATTCATATTATCATTTCTTTAGTTCTTATAGCGGTTATGATGATTTTCAAATATGCTATAGAGGACAAAAGCGTAATTAATAAGTTATTTGAATTTGCGGGGTATACCTACGGGCCACTTCTGGGACTTTACGCCTTTGGTTTATTTACAAAATGGGAGGTGAAGGATAAATGGGTTCCTATTATTGCTATACTATCTCCAGTTTTATCTTATATTTTAAGTCAGCTTAGTTTTACTTATCTCAAGTTTGAATTTGGCTTTTTTATATTGATTTTGAATGGGCTTTTAACCTTTCTAGGTTTAATATTGATTCGTCGCCAAAAGAACCAAGGTACAAGCTTCTAAAGCTTCAATGCCTGCAGCTTTCAATTTTTTTTGTAACTCTGGATTTTCTGTGCCAGGATTAAAGATGACACGTTTTGGTTTAAGCTGAAGTAAATAATCTTCGTACTCTTTTTGTAAACTCGGATTGATGTATAAAGTTACTGTATGGATATCGGAATCCTTTGGTGGTTTAGTTACAATATCCACACTACTAACGTGACCTTTTTGCTTTCCAACAGCTTTCACATCATGTTGCTTCTCCAATAAGGCGAGTATCGCGCTATTAGCATATCGACTGCGTTTTTCCGAAGCGCCAATGACTAGAGTTTTATAATCCATTTTAATTATATTTTTTGTTTAAACTTATTAGAGTTTGATTATCAACTCGTTAAAGTGTGTTAATGGTCGTAACATTCTTCGTTTTTTCTCGTTTATACTATAAAGCATTATTACTTGGATTAGCCTCTAGTAAATTTTGTTTTCAAAAAAGGTGATTTTTTAATCATCTTTTTTAGTTTAAAATAACAAAGTCTCCTTTCTCCAATTGAAGCCTCTCTACTAGACCAGCATTCACTTCCAGCACATACATTGAAGGAATTCCCGATGAAATATAGTCCTCTGAAAGTGGTTTAGTCTTTAGGTTAAAATCTACAATCTCCATTTCTGAATTGAGATATATTAAATCTAAAGGGATAAATGTGTTTTTCATATAGAACGTTTGTCGCTTTCTTTGATCCTCATATATAAAAAGCATTCCTTGATCAATCTTCATTTGCTTTCTATGCATTAAGCCAGTTTCTTTTTGGTAGTCGCTTTGAGCTAATTCAATTTCAAAAGTGATGGGGAGAGTATCCATATCCTTCACGAATTTGAGCAACGTATCTTTTCGGAAAGAAAAGGTTTGAGTAAGGTCAGTTTCCCTATTTTTATCTGTCTGGCATGAGAACAAGACACTTATAACATTCAAGACAACTAAAATTTTAAGCTTTTGCATTAGACTTACTCCAAATTAAATTTATAATGTCGTATAAATAAATTGAATTATTTTTGATTGATTGAAGTTAAAAATAATTAGCATAGCCTTAGTTACGGTAATTATTTTTGATAAAAAGCATGCGAAAAAGAAACGATTTGTTGCGGCATTATAGGTTTAATTTGGTATTCTTGAAGAAAAATAAATAATCCCTAAGCCAATTAAAATCATAGGTAAACTCAGGAGTTGTCCAGTGTTGAATATCCAATCGGCACGATCTGCAACCTGAGGTTCTTTGACGTATTCTACAATAAAACGGATGGTCCATAAGCTGGCGAAAAAGACTCCAAAAAGAACTCCTTTTTTTTGTTTTAAGTTAGTTTTCCAAAAGAGGAAAGATAAGACAGCAAATAAAATAAAATAACAAATAGACTCATACAGCTGAGCTGGATGTCTTGGAAAACTTTCACCAAGTTGCACAAACACAACACCAAAATCGGAGGTAGTGGCTTTACCTACTATTTCTGAATTCAAAAAATTGCCGACTCTTACAAAACCTGCTCCCAAGGATACAGATACTACAATCCGATCCAAAATCCAGAAAATAGGTTTTTGAACTACCTTTTTGCTGTAGAAATACATACCAATAGCAATACCTATGGCAGCTCCGTGGCTTGCTAAACCTCTAAAACCAGTAAATTCAATCTCGGGAACAAAGCTCACGGGTAGAAAGATAGATAAAGGATCTTCCAGAAATAATTCGGGTTGATAAAAAATAACATGGCCCAATCTAGCCCCAATTAAGGTAGAAAGTATGGTGTAAATGAGCAGCTTATCTAGCTTTTCTAAAGAAACCCCTTCTTGGGAGAATATCTTTTTCATGATATAAAACCCAGTCCCAAAGGCGATGAGGAACATAAGGCTGTAATATCGAATCATAAAAAAACCTATATCTAGACCTAAAGACGGGTCCCACTGGATAGCATGGAGCATAATTCTGTTATTTAAAAAAGCTAATATAATTATAATTGAAACCTGAGCGGTTAATCTTACTGTTTTTTGGGCTCTGGAACTGGATCATATCCAGAATCTCCCCAAGGATGGCATTTTGAAATGCGTATGATACTCAAGTATAAGCCTTTGAGGACACCATGTGTTTTTAAAGCTTGGAAGGCATAATGAGAGCAAGTTGGTTGAAATCTACAGTTAGCGCCTAAAAGTGGGGAAAGTATCCATTGGTAAGCTTTTATAAGCACCAAAAATGGAAAAATTAATACTTTTCGCCACATCATCTTTAAGATTTGATCGTAAAGCTAGTCCCTTCCTTCTGGTCTTTTAACTCTATATCCATCTCCAATAATTTATCCCTTATTTTATCGCTCGTCTCGAAGTCTTTATTAAGCCTAGCGTGATTTCTCATCTGAATCATAAATTCAATAAGTTCTTTGAAATCATCTGTATTTCCTTTACTTTTTGAAGTGTCTTCCAAATCTTCGAGTCCCATCACCTCAAAAATGAAGTCGTCCATGGTTTTTGATAACAGATCAAGACTTTCTCGGCTTAGGCTTTTATCCCCAGACTTTACAAGATTAATTTGCTTAACTGCTTCAAATAAATGCGCAATAAGTATGGGGCTGTTAAAATCGTCATTCATCGCTTCATAGCACTTGTCCTTCCATGCATTGACATTGAAATCTGAAGTTTTTGAAGCTTTTAAGACCTTTAGAGTGGACAGACTTTCCATCAATTTTTGAAAGCCTTTTTCTGCTGCAGATAAAGCTTCGTCAGAAAAGTCTAGAATACTTCTGTAATTGGCCTGAAGCATGAAAAACCTAATCACTGGTGCAGTATACGATTTGGAAAGTGTTTCATTGTCGCCACTAAACAACTCTCGGGGTAGAATGTTATTTCCAGTACTTTTAGACATCTTTTTGCCGTTGAGGGTTAGCATATTAGCATGCATCCAGTAGTTTACCGGATCTTTACCTGTTGCAGCCTGACCTTGAGCAATTTCACATTCGTGGTGAGGGAACTTAAGGTCCATACCTCCGCCATGAATATCAAATTCATCGCCTAGGTATTTGGAACTCATCACAGTACATTCTAGATGCCATCCAGGAAAACCAACACCCCATGGAGAGGGCCAGCGCATGATGTGCTGAGCTTCTGCTTTTTTCCATAAGGCAAAGTCTTGTGGATTTTTTTTGTCAGATTGTCCCGCAAGTTCTCTGGTGTTAGAAATAAGATCTTCAATTTTTCGTCCGCTTAATTTTCCGTAGTGATGTTTTTTGTTGTATTTAATGACATCAAAATACACATTACCATTGACTTCGTAAGCAAGTCCTTTGTCGATAATTGTTTTGATAGTTTCAATCTGTTCAATGATATGGCCAGTAGCAGTAGGTTCTATACTAGGAGGTAGATTGTTGAATTTTTCGAGAATTTGGTGAAAATCAATACTGTATTTTTGAACCACTTCCATTGGTTCTAGCTCCATCACTTTAGCTTTTTTAGCAATACGGTCTTCTCCCTCTTCACCATCGTTCTCTAGGTGGCCCGCATCGGTGATGTTACGGACGTAACGTACTTTATAACCTAAATGCTTTAAGTATCGAAACACCAAGTCAAAAGTGATAAAGGTTCTACAATTTCCCAAGTGAACATTGCTGTAAACCGTTGGTCCACAAACGTACATGCCCACATAGCCTTCAGTGATAGGTTGGAAGGTCTCTTTTTGTCCTGTAATGGAATTATAAATCTTCAGGGATTGGTGCTCGTATAAAGCCATGTATTAAAATTTAGTATCTAATTTGATATAGTTGAGAAGTTCTCTTCTCACATTTTCATCTTTAAATTTCCCTCCATATTCACTAGTCACCGTGCTACTTTCAATGTCATTGATGCCGCGACTATTCACGCAAAGGTGCTTAGCATCTATAACGCAGGCTACATCTTCTGTTTTAAGCGCTTTTTGCAACTCTTTAACCACTTGCATGGTCAATCGTTCTTGAACTTGAGGGCGCTTAGCGTAATAATTCACAATCCTATTCATTTTTGAAAGACCAATTACTCTTCCGCTGGAAATATAAGCGACATGAGCTCTGCCAATGATAGGGAGCAAATGATGCTCACAGGTAGAATAGACGGTAATGTTTTTCTCAACCAACATTTCACCGTACTTATAGTTGTTTTGAAACGTAGACGCCTTGGGTTTTTTATTGGGATGCAAACCGCCAAAGGTTTCGTTCACATACATTTTAGCGACTCGGTTTGGAGTCCCCTGTAAACTGTCATCGGTCATGTCCATACCTAAGGTTTCCATGATTTGGTGAACATGGCCTTTTATTTTTTCAATCTTTTCATCATCACTCATCTCAAAAGCATCCTCTCTTATAGGATTTTCGTAAGAGGTAGCAATGTGATTATCTCCTAGTTCTTCAATTAGATTTTCTTTATTTTGATCACTCATTTGTCTTGTATAATTAGAGGTCGCAAAGATAGGTTTTTTGCCAAATTTCTTATCCCATACGACTTATTTATCGGGTTTTTCGGCTATAAATTAACTAAGCTTTTGTAATTTTTCTGAATTTGATTCAGATTAAAAATGGATTAAAGACTTCACTTTGTCTTTTGGAAGCAATTCTCGACCCTGTAGAAAGTCTAGTTCAATGATGAAATTGACTTGTGCGATCTCTCCTCCAAGAGTTTCGATAAGACGACAAGCAGCTGCTGCTGTTCCTCCTGTGGCTAATAAATCGTCGTGAAGTAAAATCTGTTCTCCTTTTTGAATGGCGTCCTCGTGAATCTCGATTGTGTCGCTGCCATATTCTAGGTCGTAGGACTGAGAAATGGTTTTTGCTGGCAGTTTCCCAGGTTTACGAATAGGTACAAATCCTACGTCTAGTGCTTTTGCAATAAGCATCCCCAAGAGGAAACCTCGAGATTCTATGCCTACAACTTTATCGATAGGTTGTCCTTCTAGGCCTTTTATGATTTCTGAAACGGCAAAAGAGATCGCCGTGGGGTCGAGCAGTAGAGGTGTGATGTCTTTATAAGAGATGCCTTCCTTAGGAAAATCGTCTATAGTTCTGATATAATTTTTAAGTTCCATGATATTTACTTTATAATGTGTTGGTAAAAGTATAAAAAGAAATATATTTGCACTCCCAAAAAGGGCCACGTGGCGCAACTGAATAGCGCATCTGATTACGGCTCAGAAGGTTGCAGGTTTGAATCCTGCCGTGGTCACAATTACTCACAACTGTGTTGTGATTTAAGTATCAAAAATCCAATAAGCTTTTGCTTGATTGGATTTTTTTATTTAAAGCGCTAAGATCTTTTTTAAAGTCTCCCCCATTTGTATTTGTATAATGTGCCCTACTTAGGATATGCAATCTATTGCTTTTTTGTCCACATACTTGACCATAATTTCTTCTATGGTAATATACTATTTCAACTCTTCAGATCCAAAATTTTAAGGTTTGTAATTTCTCAAGCCTCGAGGACATGTGTTAGCATTCTCAGTAAAAATCATTTTCAAGAATAATAAATTGGTGTGTTAGTTAAACTTATAGCTTAAAACCACATTAACATGTGATTGACTTCTAATGGAATGTTAAATACTTTGCAGTTGTATAATGAACAAAACAATTTTTAATTTAAAAATTAAATTATGAAACAGCTATTTATTATTTTACTGGTGTTACCGCTTATGGCGATGTCACAAACTTTTGAAAAGAGAATGTTATCCATGACCGAATTTACGGTCAAACAGGGACACACTGCTCAATTTATGGAGGGCGTTAAAAAATGGAAAGAGTGTTACAACGAAAATGAAGGAACTAATTCTTGGAACTTTTGGTCAAGAGTTCAAGGCGATGGTAACGTCTATGGCGTGACTGGTTATATGCCAAACTGGGCCGATATGGACAAAGAGGATATGGCTGGTAAGTCCTGTAGAATGATAGCAATGACCTTTATTATGCCTCACGTTGAAAAATCGCATTATGCTATTTCTAAAACATTACCAGATTGGAGTAAAAAAACCTTAAGTACAGATAGTAAACTGGTTTGGGTTACTTATTTTAAAGTTAATAATAGAGCTTTATTTTCTGAGATCATAAAAGATGTATCAGGGACTCTTGCCACAGAAGAAGGCGAGGCAAGAGGTTACTGGTACTCTTTTATGGGTGGAGGTGAAGATGATCCTGATTATATGGTAACTGATTTGTTTAGCAGTTATGCAGCAATAGACGAAGATGATAAAAAAGATGGACCTTTTGCTTTATACAAAAAAGTCCACGGCGATAAAAAAGCCAATCAAATGATGGACAACTGGAGGATGGCTGTAGGTAGCTCTTGGTCTTATATCTGGGAACTCAATGAAGAGTTGTCTAATTAATTTTTACGTACAATTCTATTTTGATGATAATAGGTCGAGTCAACTATTAAATTTGCTCGGCCTTTTTTGTTTTAAAAAAGTATTTAAAATAGCTCAGTTTCTTCAGTTTATTAAATTAGCTTATTCATTGATGTGTTTACAAAAACTTCTTGGTCCATTATCTTCTTTTACTAATTTACCTAGAGTTAATTAGATAGAAAAACAGCGCTTTTTTTAGTTCTCCAAACTAAAGTTTTAGTGTATAGAAGTAACTACTCAACCCACCCCACTCTTTTCAGTATTTGAATTATCAGTATTGGGGGCCGTAGATGGTTTTACGCTTTACTGCTTCTTCATCTGAAATTCCTTTACGGCTCGATTCAAGCTCATCTAATACCTTTTCTTTTTCAGTCTGAAACCAGTTCATTTATAGGTGTGGTTTAGGTAAGGTTAGAATATCAAGTTATGTTGCCTTGCTCTAAATTAGCGAAAGAAAACGAATAAAAAATATGTTAATAAAGTTACATCAGAATAGCTTTAGAGTAAATGATCTAAAGTTATTTTGTTTTAAATAGATATTGAAGTCTATTAAAGCCGATTTTTGATTTATCCCACAAAAAAAGGCTTGTACATCAGTACAAGCCTTGATTATTAAATTAAAACTCGTTTAGTTTTTAATAACTTTCACTGTTTTAAAGTAGTTGGCTTCATTCTCAATTTTAACAAAGTAAACACCAGTCGCTAATCCTTCAGAAGATATTACGGCTTCATTAGCATCAACTTTTTGGTTCAATACAAGATTCCCCATTAAATTGTAAACTTTAACGGATGAAATATTTACAGTTGTTTTGATATTCCATACATCTTGTGTTGGGTTTGGATACACTGTAAAGTCAGCTTGGCTAAATTGGTTGGTACTTAAGGTTTGATTGTGTAGATAAATGTTGTCTACATATGCTACTCCACCAATATTAGATGTTATTAAAAACTGAGCAAAAGCGCTTCTGTCTGCTCCGTTTACTGGAACAAAATCAGCAAGTGGAATATCAAGACTTATCCATTCTCCTGATGGGCTATCAATAAGTATATTGGTATAGTCGTAAGCATTTGTTTCTCCATCAGCTCCAAGATGGTTGGACCATTTTGGGTTAAATACTTTATCACTTAGATCTGGGTTAGCAACCCAAAAATCCATGTGAAAATACGTCATATTTGTAGCATCAAATGCGTTTGCAGCAAAATCAACGCCTAAGAAACCACCAAATGTAATTTTTTTAGTATCGTTTCCATCAATCACAACGTCTTCAATATCGGCAGAGTCCCATTCAGCTGACCATTCAGTTACGGTGATGTTATCATATTGATTACTGTATAATGAGATAACATCTTCTGGCAATCTTTCTGGAGGAGTTGGAGCAGCTACAGTTGGCTCTGGATCTGGATCTGGAGTTGACGTTTCGCTAGTTAAATTATCAATGTATATTGTGAAATCTGCTGGATCATCAAAACCACCGTTACTTGAACTCCAATTTGGGAAAAATACAAGCTTCTCATAGATTCCATCAGCAACACCAGTTCCATCTAATGATTCATTAAAAGTAAAGGTAAGTGTTTGCCACTGATTAGGAGTTGTGTAAGATTGAGATGCTGCAGAATTTGGACCGCCTATTTCAACTTTACCTAATAAAGTAAAGGCCTGAGTAGCGTATACATCAATCGATAAAGTTTTGTCCGTTGTTAATTGCATAAAATCTATAAGCTGAACAATTTCTGCTCCTTGCCATGGATTTCCAGTAGATACACTTTCTAACTGAAGGTTGCTTCCATTTGTTCCACCTGATGCTGGATCTGTTCCTATTGCAACACTACCCAAACCCTCAAAGCCTGCAAATGTAAAAGAATCAGTAGCTTCAAAATCTTGAACAACGACCTGTTGAGAAAACCCAAATGTCGCGGTTAATACCATCATTAAAATAATTGTAATTTTTTTCATTGTTTTTAATTTATAGTTTATAAAATTTAGTTATCCTTAAATATAGTCCTATTATTTCATTAATTCCATAATTAAAAACCCTACAAAAAGCATACAGTATTTTAGTAAATCTTATTTAGTTTCGAACTCTGTAACTCCTTGTATTCACTCACTTTCAAAAGATAGATTTAAGATTTGTATGGTTGATGTATAGGTAGTAATCGTTTGATTTTAAGGTTATTTAGTATTTAAGTTGTTCGTTTTTATCCCAAATTCCCCAATATGCACCAACATCGCCTTCATCACCTACTTTCCAAGACTCATCGAAAGACGAAAAATAGAACACTTCAATACCTGCTTTATGACTCCATAACTGGGTATTTATAAAGTACTTTAAGGCATTCATTTCCGAGGGGTGTGCATCGCCAAGACTTTTCCCTTTGCTAGGCCAGCCGGTCTCTGTAATTATTACTTTTTTACCTTTTGCAGCACTTAAGGCTTGGCCATACATATGTTGCATATGAGTTAACGAATAGTCGTAATGGCAACTTTCCCAAAAAGGATAACAGTTAGATAAAATGACATCGCATTTAGCGGTTAACTCGGGATGAACTGTAAACTCATAATACGCATCGACGTAACCAACTGGAATATGAGATGGAATGGCTGCTCTCACTTCATCCAAGTGTTGCATAAGTTCTTCAATAGGCAAATCATTTCTATATAAAACTTCGTTACCCACGGCAGCAATATCTACCAAACCTTCATTGGCCATCTTGATTAAGCTGTCTAATTCTTCCCTGTTTTTTTCTTTGTCATCACCTAGCCACGCCCCAACTAAGGTTTTTATACCAAGCTGTTTAGCTACTTTTGGTACAAATTCATTCCCTTCAATACAAGAGAAAGAGCGTACCCACTTGACGTGAGGTTTTAAAATTTTCATTCGTCTGAGTACTTGTTCTTCTGTAATATGATGTCCAGGTTCCTGGCCATCTTCGTACATACTAAAGCACATGCCATGAAAACCTTGTGACATGATGGTCTTAAACACATCGTGAAGTTCTTCAGGGGTGTATTCTTTCAAAAAGTTCTGCGTTTGTATGGACGCTAAAAATTTTTCTTGTTGTTTGGATAGCTCTTGTTCTTTTCTATATGTCATGTCCTAATTGTATTTAAGTTTTTCTTTTTCGTTCCATATTCCCCAACGTTGGCCAACGTCCCCTTCGTGATGGATTTTCCAAGATTCATCAAAGGATGAGAAATAAAAGAGTTTAATATCTTCTTGATTTGCCCAATGATTCACATTGATAAAATATTTCATAGCATTTAAATCTGATGGGACTGCATCTTCAGTACTTTCTCCATCACTTGGCCAACCTGTTTCTGAAATAATAACAGGTTTACCCATAGCTTGATCTTTAATCAGATTGTACATATATCGCGTATAGGCTGGTGAAATATCAATATCGGCCCCCTCCCAAAATGGATAACAGTTGATAAGAATAACATCGCAGGCTTGTATAAGTTCTGGATGTAAATCGAATATATAATAAGAGTCCACATAAGCAACAGGAATATCGTCTGGGAGTGCATTTTTTACTATTGAAATATAGTCAAGCACTTCATCTACAGTTAACTCATCCCGAAGTAGAACTTCATTACCCACTACAGCTATATCTACTAAACCAGCATTGGAAAGTGATATTAATTCTTCAATTTCCTTTCCATTTTTTGATTTATCGTTGCTTATCCAAGCACCCACAACGGTTTTGAGTCCTTTATCTTTAGCTATTTTTGGAATGTATTCGTTTCCTTTAGTGCAAGAAAAAGACCTTACCCATTGCGTGTGTGGTTGGATAATGTTCATTCGTCTGCGTATTTGTTTTTCAGAAAGTGTATCACTAAGGTCTTGTGATTTCGTATAGGGGCTAAAGCAAATCCCATGCAATCCATTATTAAGCGTCTTTGTGAAAATATTCTTGACGTCTCTAATCGATTTGTTAGAAAAATTAATGTCAAATTTGGTATCAGGTAAAATATTTAGACTAGATAAAGACAAGTGAGATTTATTGAGGTAAGCAGACGAAGTGATTGTTTTAGGCTTAACGTTCCTTATTTTAAGTTTTGCACCTATTTCTCTAACTCGTTTTTCATTTAGATCATAACCCCACATCACAATAAAGGCTAATGCAGCTGTGCCGGCTGGCACGACAATATCTGCTATCCTAAGATTATTCATTGTTTCAATAGATTGTTCTGTAATATTAGGGTCAAAACCTACAATGCTTAGAATAAGCCCACCTAAAACCAAGGCAATAGATTGCCCAATTTTCACCATTAACCAGTAGATGGCTCCAAAAGTTCCTTCTTTTCTAGGCGATCCGTTTTCTAATTCATCTAGGTCACATACATCAGCCGTCATAGACATCATAAGTGTAAAGAGTCCACCCATCCCAAAAGCAAAAAAAGGGATGGGTAAGAATATAAGCCAAGGAACACCGTTTTCAACATCTATTGTAAACCAACTTGCTCCAATACTGTCTAAATGTGGATTAAGAAAATTAAAAATAGAACCTAGTCCACTCGTTAAACTTTCTCCTAATGCAGTTTGATTGAAACGTTCATTCAGCTCTACATCAAATCCCCACCATTTTAGGATATAACCTACAATAGATAAAAAGGTGGAAATTAAAAAAGCATTTCGCTTTCCTATTTTGGTTGCCATTTTAGAAATAATAGGAATCACTAAAAAACCAGTGATAATCGCATTAATGGTATTGAACCAAGCTGGCCAAGTACCTGCCATATCATAACTCCCGTTATACATGTAGAAAACTATAATAAACACCCCAAATGCAGCAACTAATTGAAACCCATTAAAAACAAGGAATGTGGCCCCACACAACTTCATAAAGGGTTTGTTTTTTGAGATCAAAACAATGCCAGAAACCAATTTCTTCATATTAGAAGCAAAGGTTTTGAAATTAATTTTCTCTCTATTCTCCATTTCTGAAGCGTCGATTCCTTTACAAAACAGGGCTGGTAAAACCCCAAATACTATTGTCATTGCTCCCACAATTAAGGCCATAGTTCTCACACCTTCTGTTTGAGTGTTAAAAGTTTCAGGGTCAGGTATAATGACGTATAACCAAGGAACAATCATCCAAGCAATCTGTCCCATAGTATTGGAAAAAGCCATGATTCTAGTCCGCTCATTATAATCTGGAGTCAGCTCATAACCTAAGCCTACTAATGGAGTGGCAAACATGGTGTTTCCAATTAAAAACAAAAGTTGAAGAACCATAACATGCCAGAAAATATAAGTCTGAGATGCATTATCACCGATTTGCCACATCAAGAAAAACAAGACACCACTTATTATAGCCCCTAAAAAAATGTAAGGCCGGCGCCTTCCCCATCTTGATTTTGTGTTGTCTGTAATAAAACCCATAATTGGGTCTGTGATGGAATCGAAAATTCTGGGTAAACCACCAAGCAAACCAGCCCACAATGGATCCACACCCCAAGCTGTAAGTAAAAAAAATTGAATAAAGACGCCTAATGTTCCTGGTAACACATTTAATATGAAGTGACCAGCTCCAAAGGCAGCTTTCTGACCTATGGGAACTTTATCTTTTGCCAATGTTTTTTCTTCGGACATAGGGCTTATTTTTTAGGATTTAATACAATAGTTTGGATGGCTTGAGGGCTTATAGAAACTACTTGTTGTGCTTCTTTCATACTAAGTTCAAATACTTTTTCTTCTTCTGAAGGGTTAAAAATGATGACTATATGACTTCCATCTGGATTCGTGGCAGCGCTCACTTGCAAGTCTTTATCTGTAGATTCGAAATCAATTCGTTTTGCACCTGGTCTTATGTATTTACTGAAATGAGCCATGGTGTAATAGAGAGGGGTAAAATACACTTCATCTTGGTCAGGATCTACAATGACTGGCGCCACACACCAGTTTTTGAACCAGTTAGGTCCACCTTGTCGGTCCAAGATCATATTCCAGTCCACCCAACCATCGACCCAATTGTTCATACATCCTATGATATCTCTAGCATAGCGATAGACAGGAACGTATTTTGGATGCAAGTGTTTTTGATCATCAGGTGCCCAATCCCATCCCCAATCGGTCGCTCCCTTACTCCAGTACCAGTCGTCATCTTTCCATTTAGGTACTTCAGCATCTACACAGGCTTCTGTTTGTATCAAGTATTTCTTGGGTGCTTTTTCATGTGCATATTGTAAAGCTTCGGGAAACACTTCATAAGTGCTTTCATACCAGTGTATGGCAGTTCCATCATAATATTTAGTATTTTTCTCATCTTTATACATCACATCCACCCACTCTTTAATGCCTTCGCGATTTTGGTCATACCCTAAAATAATTTTATCGCCTTTACCGTCTTTTTCTAATTGAGGGCCAAGGTGATTGCTCACAAAATCGGTCATTTCTTCTGGGGTATAGTGCATGCTTTCCCAATTATTGCCATTACCATGTGGCTCATTTTCCACAGTAAAACCCCATATATCAATACCTTCAGCTTCATAAGCATCAACATATTTAGAAAAGAAAAGGGCCCAAGTGTCATAATGTTCTGGCTTCAATTTTCCACCAACCCACTCGTTATTGTCTTTCATCCAAGGTGGAGCGGTCCAAGGAGAAGATATAATTTTGAATCCTTCCTTTGAGGCCTTCATAGCCTCTTTAATCATAGGAATAATATCGTCTTTATCTTCTTCAATAGAAAAATTAGTCAATAAGGTGTCGCCTTCAACGGGGGCGTAAGAATATTGACCTAAAGAGAAATCACTTGAGTTCATATGAGTTCTGGTTAACGAATACCGCGCACCACTTTCTGCAAAATAAGCATCGATGATTTTTTGACGGTTTTCTTTACTCAATCGATTCAGTAAATAAGCAGAAGACTCTGTGAATGATCCACCAAAACCCGTAAAGGTTTGAAAAGTTCTATCAGGGTTTAAATTGATTTTAGAAGTTGGTTTTCCTTCGCTAAAGACTTCAACTTTAGAGAGTTTACTTCCACTTCTGGAGGTTTCAACAACTTCAACCTTTAAAGATTTTTTGGTTTCTACGCAAGAACTAATCACCATGAGAGCTATTAAGTTTATAGATAAAATTTTCAGAATTTTCATACATACCGTTTTTCGTGATTGACTTAATGGTTAAGCATAATTTCATTTTTTACTGGAGGCATTTGTACATCCAGCAGAAGATCTTCCAAGTTTCCATTATAGGTTTTGGTCATTTTGTTTTTACCGCGCTTAAAACCTTTGAAAATGCCTTTATCCAACTCATCCCAAAGAACGTACTTAGCATTACCGTCTACTGTAAATAGACCAAAAAAGTTCTCGGAACCTTTTGGGTTATGTTCATCTTTCCAGGGTTCGTCAAAAGCTTCAAAATAGAAACATTTTATTTTGTTTTTTGAAGCCCATTCTCGCATTTTGTTATAATACAAAGCTTGCTTGTACTCATCTGATGCTTTAGAGCCATTTTCTCCATAATAACCAGCAGAAACACTTGCCCACCCAGTTTCTCCAATATGCACAGGCTTTTTAACTTCTAAAGTCTGCATGTAGCTTACAACACTATCATACTGAGACACTGCATAACTCAAGGAACGAGTCATCACTTTATCTAGCTGTTTGGTGTTACTCAATTTTTTTTCTTTTGGAAGTACACCCCAAAACACAGGATTGTAGTGTGTATCATGCATTGGATAGGTATGGATAGAAAGATAATCTACCGCTTTAATGAGCTCATTGAGCTCTGGAGTGTGGTATTCATGTTCTCCGCCGCCCCAAGAGGCAAAATTATCTGAACTCGTAATCCATAAATCCTTATCTATCTCGCCTTCTTGTTTTAAATCTTGCAGGTGTTTTACCCATTTTAAAATAATGTGTGGCTGAACAAAATAAGCAGAGGCCCACTTTACCATAGCTTCATTGCCAACCGCAATTATTTTAACAATATCAGGATATTGATTAGCTAATTCTACAGCTCTGTCAATTTCTATAGCGTTATGTTCGCTTCCTTCATTGTGGTTGAGTGGCATTTCGGTCCACGCATTTTTACAATCGATCCATGCCCCGAGCATCATATACATTTCAAATTCAGGATTTGCTTTCTTCAGTTCGTCAATTGCTTTTAAAATGTTGGCAGCATGTGGAAGGCGAACATTATAGGTTCGTAATATGCGAATATCCATAGCGTGAAGAATTTTCAAATCTTCTTTAAGCTGTTTAATAGTGGGTTGCTCTTCGCGTGACTCTTTTCGGTAGCCACCGTAAGAAATTGCTAAAAACTCTGGTTTATTAAGAATTTCTTTAGCAGTTAGATTTCTATTATTTTGCATAGGGTTTTTCTCTTTTTGAGATGATTGGCAAGAAGCCAGTAAAACAAGGCTTATTACTAAAAGGACAGGTGTTACTGGCTTCATGACTCTTTATTTTAAAATAGACGCTTCAATATAAACGTGAATTATTTTAACTTGACCTGAGCGGTTAAAAACTTCTTGACTAATTTCTTTAGGCAAATGAAGTCCTTCAATCTGTTCTGAATTTTTGCTATAGAATTCTATTTCTATTTTGTTTTGATCTGAAATAGAATAAATTATTGGAACTTGGCAAAAGGTAAATCCTAATGAATTCCGCTTAAGTTGAAGGCGATGCTTTTGACCGCTTAGATCTACAAACCTAAAAACATGTTCTTCTTCTAAAAATTCGGTTTTTCGCAATAAATCGGGTTTAAATTGAATTTTCCCTTTATAAATATGAACACCCAATTCTCCAAATCGACTTAAAATGTCTTCTTTCACTTGGCCTGTCATCCCAGGTTGTTGTGCGCCTTTACCTTGTGGAGTATGAGAATAAGGATCAGTTGGAAATGCACCATATAACTTAGGAGATTTATGAACACCTATGCCTTCGTTTATTTCATAATAGTGCTCTAGTAATCGACCGATAACTTCAGGAGATGACTTAGCATCTATGGCTTGTATGCAGGTTTCCAAAACCGCTAATTGCAGTTTTGAAACCATATGCCAATAAATAGATCCTAAGCCTTCATAGCCATAAAAAGTCCCGGAACGTCCTGTAAATGATTTATGATTAAAAACTTCTTCATAAACTTTAAGTATTTGGTCCATTTCTTTTTCTGCCAAAGTTGAATAAGCCTGGTCTTCTAAAGATAAAAGAGCTTCTTTTAATTTCTTAGCATTATTGAAGTTGCCATTAAAGTGATAATTGTTTTTTACATCTTTTTCAATTATACCTTTATGGCCATCTTTCACCAGCTTTTGAAGCAATTTTGATGACTTTACAGAAGTTTCTGGAACATTATTTCGGTCCAAAAAGCCTTTTAAGTCTTTGTAGGGGTATAATAAATAACTGTATTGGTCGGGTCTAAATAAAGCGCTTTGCTTTAAAGCATCAAGTAAAGTTAAAGCTTGATTAGAATTTAAGTAACCTGAACTTAATACAGCAACTTGACCTTCGAGCATCTCAGAAAGGTAATCTATGGAGACCTTATCTTGATTAACGGTCATTAGGTTATAGGCGTGGTATAAGTTGTCAGTTCGTTTATTCACTTCAATTGCATGCTCTAGATAAACTAAACTGGTGTTGATAAAGTGCCCGATTTGTGTTGAAGAGACTTCAGTCTTATGTCCTGAAAAACCAGTAGTGTAAACCTGAGTCCTAAAAACACTCGCTGCTTCACCTAATTCGTCCAAAACTTCTTTACGTTGGTGATCACTAAATTTACCTTCAGTTAAATGTTTATTGATAGCGAATGTTTTTTCCATTTTGGCAAACATCTCAGCTAGCTCTTCAGAAACTTCGTAGTTTTCTGAGGCATCGATGTCTTTAAAAATCGATTTAAAGAAGTCTAAAAACCGTCTCAGGTAGGCTAAGGTGACCATTGAAACACCATTTCCGACTAAAGCATTATTAGCATCGTTCCATTCTGGGCGTTGGGTATTCATCCATATTCCCGCCTCAGGAATAAAGTTGGATAATTTAGCTAACGTTGTAGCTAGTATTTTTTCAACAAAATTGACGTGAATAATTTCACCTCTTTTATTCTGAAGTAATGCACCATCAGCTCCAATCTTATCACGTTTACTTCTAATTTTAGCATCGGCTTTATGGTCAAATTCTATGGTATCTTTTGGATCGTTTAGAATATCTTGATATGACTTAATCCTGTAAGGCACGTTAGCATAAACAAATTGAGATTTGCTGAATAATTGAGCTATACTTCCTGGTTGATAGTCTTCATAAAATTCTAAGAATTTGAGTAAATAAATAATTTGATGATCCCCCCAGTAACCAATGTAAGACCAAGGATCGTCTGGCTCTATAGTTTCCCAATCAAAGCCATCTTTGGTGACACGATAGGGGTTATAACCGTCAAAAGTTGTAGCATTTAAAAATTTGTAAATCATACCTTCAATAAACTGAGGGTAGGAGTGTACTAAGCTTTCCCAATTTTGAAAGATATCACGCCAGTTGCCTTCATAATTCAGAATTTTGGAGCCATCTTCATCTTTGGTATTAATTGAAAATTGATTCCATGGTCGACTTGGATCTCCATGTCTTCGGCTAAATTTTAGAGGCAAGTATTCATAGGAAAGCCTAGTAAAATCTTCATTATTTTGATCTTTAGCTAAAGCCTTTAGATCACTAAAAGAAAAGCTCTCTGGTAAACCTTTTATCTGAGCTTCAAATTTTTTGGCCAAAGGAATGTTTGCTTTATGGATATAGTTTTTAAAATCCCATCGCTCAATCTGATAATTATTATCGAAAATTCCACCACGCATTATATTAAACATGGTATTGGAATAATGGCGAATATCTCTCAAGTTGTCATTACTGCGTTGAAGTCCGTCTGCGGCAGCAATAAGTCGAATTAATTTCTCAGTGCCAGAATTTATATCTTCTTCAATTAAATTTAAAAGATTCTCTTGGTGTAAATCTTGCTGAAGTTTTACCACTGAAGCATGATTATAATTAACATCAGCAACAATATACCATGTTTTACTCCCATCTGCTTTTAGTTGAAGTGTTTTATTAATAAAATAGGCTCCTTTTTCTGCTTTAACATCAGTTTCTTCGGCAAGATTTTTTCCGGTCCTGAAGGTTTCAAGTTGTAAAGAGGAAAGGAGGTAAGTAGGATTTTCAATTCCCAAAGACCAAACCACATTAGCTTTTAAAGCTTCACTAGGTTCGGCTTTATCTACTGGCACAGCACTAAGTGCAAAAATGCCTAAGCCTGTTTTTTTATCAAGCTCGTTGCGTTTGTAGGCATCAACCAAATTACTGCTTTGAGTTTGTAAATCACTAACGACACCAGCCGGTAGGGCGTTTTGCAATCCATCTAAAACTTCAACTTTTATAGGAGCAGAGTTATGGCTAACTAATTGAGATTTTTTCACAAAACCAAATTGATCACTAGTTGACCATCGGTAAGTGAAAGTAAGGTTTAGACTGTGGTTGATTTCTTCAAAAAACAGTTTATTTCCATAAATGTTTTTATAGATATTCCTGGTAATCTGGTACTGTTCTACAAAACGGTTTGAAAAAGGTTCCCAGAAATTAATATCATCATTCAAGTGAACTCTAAAAATAGTTTTACTCCCTGTATAATTTGCCGATTCGGTGA
Organism: Psychroflexus gondwanensis ACAM 44; assembly: GCF_000355905.1. Lineage (GTDB taxonomy): Bacteria > Bacteroidota > Bacteroidia > Flavobacteriales > Flavobacteriaceae > Psychroflexus > Psychroflexus gondwanensis. The sequence goes on along the minus strand of NZ_APLF01000004.1, from coordinate 308,296 downwards.
TTTTATCGTCGGTGTAATATGGAAATAAGGCATACTCTGCATTTCGTCTTCCTGCTGTTAAACCTCCATTACTAGAAATAAACATCCAGTGGTTAGAATCGCTCACAATACTCATGAAAAAAGGCCTCATAGCATCGTTGTTATGGATTTTCAGGAATTTTTCACCATTTAATCTTACTTGTTCTAAGTTACTAGTTTTGGACGTTTGATCTTTAGTCATCTTGTCTTCAATCATTACTTTACTATTTGTTTTATTTTTTATTTTAAGAACAAAGCGGTATGATTTAAGGATACCGCTTATCTTATTAGTTTAATTCTTGTGTTTAACTTACTGTTTGATTTAAATTATTATTTAGACCTAAATATTTACTACTAAATAGATGCAATGTTCTTATAAAGGCTATTGTAAGTTTAAAGAGACATTATCTATTCTCACAAGACCAGCATCACCATTAGAGTCAAATAAAACTCTAGCGTCAAGAGCTCCAAATTCTTGCGAGCTAAGTGTGATTTCAAATTGTTGTTGAGTATCAGTAAGGTTTACAGTTTGGGTATCATTTGAAAAGTCACCTCCACTAAGACCTATGCCAGCAATTAAAGTTCTATCGCCATCAGACCAGGCCTCGAATGTTAAGACATAAGTTTCACCTTGTGTGATAGCAACCTTTTGACTAACATTAACTAAAAATGGTTGATTTGGATCTGGATTAGTGATGTTAACTTCATAAAAAGAGTTATCATTTTCTGTAACAACTGGTGCGGGCACATTATCATCTACACCGACTATCCAGCCTTCCGAACCATTTTCGAAATCTCCATTAATTAATAAGCCCCCGCCAAATTGTTCATCAACGATAAAAGTATCTTGAAAGCTTGCCGTATCACCATTACCACCAGTTACTTGAAGTGTAACAGTATATGAACCCCCTTCTTCGTAAGATTTTACAGGATTTATAAATGATGAAGATGAACCATCACCAAAATTCCAACTATAGGATATTGCATTTTCTGATAGATTGATAAAGGTAACCGTACCTGTACTTTGATTAATGGTTTGGGTAAACCTTGCCACTAATTCATTTGACATATCATCATCATCTTCACAAGATTGAAAAATAAATCCGCTACCGATACATAGGAAAAAAACAATAAGGATATTATATTTTAAGATTTTCATAGCTCTGGTTTTAATTATATACTCTTACGTAATCTACAATCATGCTTTGGGGGAAAACTGTATTCTCAGTTGGATTACCAGGTAAATTACCACCAATAGCCACATTGAGTATGATATAAAAAGGTCTATCAAATACCCATTCTCCTTCTCCATCCGTTTCTTCTGCTACGTCCTCGCGAGTGAGAGTTTGGTATATATTGCCGTCCACATAAAAGTTGACGGAAGTAGGCGACCACTCAATCCCAAACACATGAAAACCTGTATCAAAACGGTCGTTTTCTAGGGTAAATTCTTTAGAAATCGATTCTGCGCCCGAAAATCCTGGACCATGTAAAGTTCCAAATACATTGGTTGGCTCATCTCCCAGATATTCCATAATATCTATTTCACCTATAGCAGGCCATTCTTCTAAAACTTCTTCATGATCAACCGTTATGGTTTTAGGCACACCTAAAAGCCAAAATGCAGGCCAGTAGCCTTTACCAAACGGAACTCGAATCCGTGCTTCAAATCGACCGTATTGTTGCTCGAACAAATCTTGAGAAGTTAATCTCGCTGAAGTATAGCCTTTACCTTCAAAAGATTCTTCTTTAGCTGTAATTATAAGGACTCCGTTTTCTACAGTTACGTTTTCTGGTCTGTCTGTATAGTACTGCAATTCGTTATTTCCCCAACCAGGAATCCCTTCATTTGTTCCATCTCCAACATCATACCCCCACATATTACTATCTGGTGCTCCATCAACATCAAACTCATCAGACATCACAAGGTTGTTGAGTGTTGTTACTTCTTGGGTCTCATCTAGGTCGCAGCTAGTCACTATTAAAATAGCACCTAGAATTAAGGCTAAATTATAAGGCGCAAGTCTTAATTTATTTTTTGAGTGTATAGTTTTCATATAATTATCTTTAAGTTATTGTTCGATGTAATAGTAAATATTATCGACATACACATTAGAAATTGAATTGGAAATAAAGAACAACAGACCTAGTTGGGAGCGATTAGATAATCCTGTAAAATTAGCTAATGGAATATCAAAACCTCTCCAATCATTTGCAGCCAAATTAGCTGCAGTAATTGTAACTGAACCAGATGTTTCGTTACCGCCAACATCATTAAGGATTTGTAAGGTTATATTATCACCCGCATTTAATGCTTCGTTTATATTAAGGTCTACATGAATATGTGTCATTGATGTGGCATCAATAGTAGGGACATCCATGAATGTTCCTATTCCTACAAAGTTTAGATTAGTGTAGTTAATTATACCATCTCCATCAACACTCAGGTCTGCACCACCTGGGCCTTCTCCTCCTAGAGTGGTTTGGCCATCACCAGTAAAGAATCCGTTATAATAATCGACGGCTACATTTTGATAAGCATCACTAAATATAGAGATAACATTATTTGGATTTCGAGTTGGAGTAGGGGCAGGCGTAAAATTACCTAATGATTCGATGGTTAACGAACCTTGAGCCTCATTTACTCCTAAAGATGCTGTAATAGTAGCTGTGCCTCCACCCACAACATTAACTTGACCTAAAGCACTTACTGTTGCGACAGTTTCATTTGATGATTGAAATTCAAAATAAGCAAGAGCTGCATTTACAGTTACATCTCCCTGAGCTGCCGTATTAAAAGTCTGGGATAATCCTGAAATGTTTACGGTTCCCCCTATAAAATTTTGGATCACCACATCCTCTCCATTTTGAATAGCAGGCCTCGGTTGTGCTATTGTTCCTAGTTTTTCAAACTTAATTTCATCCAACCATATAACAAAACCTAATCCGTCGGTGCTTTGAGTTCCAGCTGAAAAAACAAACATGCCTCTTTCTTGAGTTAATTTCGATGGATCTGGCATTGGGATTACATATTTTTTCCAATTAGTTGATAACTGTAAATCCGCTGCTACGGTTCTAAATTTATCCCCATCAAAGTCGGTCCCAAAACCAGCTTCTCCTAAAACTCCTGTTGTAGAAGCTTTAGCCCAAAAGGTCAATGCATCATAACCGGTTAAATTCCTACCCTCACCTCGATCTCTAAAAATACCACCTATAAAACCACCATCAGGATCATTAGGTGAAGGCACGTCAATCCTTATGGAGGCAAAACCTTCATAAGCTTCACTTTCATCTGTATCAAAGCCATTTACATTTGCACCTTCTACTGGATCAAATGATATAAAGAACTCATCTGTTAAACCTACTGGATTATCTGTAAAAACATCCGCTGTAGTAGGAAAAGTTGCAAGTACAGCAGCATCAGACACTTCTCTTTCACAACTCGTCGTTACTATCATAGACAGTAAAACAAGTCCTATTATTTGAAAATATTTTGATTTGTTATGTATCATTTTAAATATTATTTACCGATGTTAAATCTTATATAGGTCATTATTTCCCACTCAGATCCGTTAGGAAAGCCAACAGGGCTTAATATAGGCTCTGCATTAAAAGAACCAATGGGTGTATTATTTGGAGAAAATCGAGGAGAAAATTCATTTAAAGACCTCCATATACCTCTCATTCCAATTTGTGTACTTGGTAATATATACCATTGTGGCATCCCTAAAGTTGTAGATATGTCAAGCTGTAATTGCAGAGGGAATGTCAAGTTAAAATCTCTGTGGTAGTCAAAAGGACCCCAGTCATTTACCTTTACATCTCCATTAATGATAAATTTTTTGTAAAACACGTTTAAATTTGCCCCAAATCTATCGGTGACAAGTCTCTGAGAATCCCCTTGTGCTTGTCCATTACCATAATAGAAAGCGCCTACAATTCCTAATTCTGGACTTAATTTAGAAACAATTCTTGCGTGAGCCTCATAAAGGTCTTCAGCTGGAACAGAAGTTCCAAAAGCAAAAAATTCTCGAGTATCAAGGAAACCAATATGCGCATCCATTGTTGTAGGCAGATGTCTAAAAATGAATCCAGCACTTATAGCAAATTCAGCATCTTCAGCCTTATTATTATCCCAATCATACATATAGGTGCCAGGAGTAGGGTCGTAGGTAAATAGAATCTCACCAGCAGTTGTTTCTCTATTCCATCTTACCGCAAAAGGATCATCTATAAAATTCCTCAATCGTCCAGGGGCATCTCCGTTGTTAGGCATTGGGTCTACTAGTGGTTTTTGCCATAAAAAATTAGGAGCTATTTGCCATTTTCCAATATTGTAGGTCATACCCGATAAAAAGTTGCTTTGGTTACCACTACCAGTATCCTTAAGTTTCCAGCCCGTAAACGTTATGGTTGGGTCAGCACTTCCATTGGCCACTAGCCCCATGATTGAACCTTGTGCATACCACTTAAACTTACCCGCCTCGTAGGTTATTTTTGCTTTTCCACCCCAATTATCATCTGAGTTTATTTCATCTACGACAATCTCTCCTGCATCATTAATATCTTGGTAAGTACTCCCATTTAATGGTCTTCCAGCCCAAATACTACCAAAGGTTAATCCAAAATTTCCAAAATCCCGTTCAAAAGCAAGAGTTGCTCTTTCCATTGGCCAGGGTGGAATAACCCCACTCCTAACCTGATTTTGATCTAAAACACGTCGTCCATTTTCATCGAATTCTAAGTCTGTTTCTACATCCCTATTATAAATCCCTGTAATATCCCACTTGGCAATAGTTTTGGAATATTTAAAGAGCATGGTTGGATTAGCTCCCCACCACAATTGTGGACCTAGTGCTGCTTTTAAGCCTTCTAACTTTCCCTTAGCATCCACTTCAATACCTGAAATGATACCGCCGTAGATATCTAAATTGGGGCCATAGTTAGCTTCGGGATATAATCCAAAGATATCACCTTCATAACCCCAATGGTAATGTCCTGTTCTGTAAAAGCCTCTTAAATCAAAATTGTCATTTTTCCATTCAAACTCTGCTTGATAAACCTGCAAATTATTATTGTCTTGAAGGATAACTTCGCCATCAGGGGAAGTCACTCTTATAGGTCTGGCTCTATTTTCATAGAAAATCTCGTTGATAGGATTTTCGGCAACATCACCTACAATGTTAAAGTCTACATTAAAATTTACATTTGGCGCTGGTTGTCCGCCTACACCTATAAAATAAGACTGCATTTGATCAAACCCAAGTTGGTTGGGGTATGAATTGTCATTTGGATCTGGATTATCTGGAGTAGTGATTAAACTTCCCCCAGTATAAAATGTAGATAAATGCGCTGCTATTCTACTAATGCCTACTTTTTGAGAACCTCCACCACTCATAGCGGCTTTATCACCTCTAGCTCGTAACACAGCATCGGTTAATGAAATAGTGCTGAAATAGTTGTCGATAAATTGAGCATCAATCCCTTCTGCATAAGGATCTAGTTGGTGTGCTTCTTTTAAGGCATAGTAGGCAGCACGCGGATACAGATCGTATACACCTCTTGAATTTGTTGCTCCTTTTGCGCAAATTCCAAACCATTCCTCATTCATGTTATTTTTACCTTCTTCATGGTCTCTATCATAACCCCCGTTAGACCAGGACGCATTACTATCGTGAACATCAAGATTTTTTGTCTGTCCGTATTTCCACCAGCCGTCGCTAAATTGAAAGGTAAACCCCCCAATTGAGTTTTCTGCTTTTCCTAATCCAGCAGCATTCTCATAAATGTCTTTCCAGTTATTGACCATGTAGTAAGCCTGAGATTTTTGGTCTTCTTGGTTCTCTAAAGCATTGAAAGCATCTGCACCGAACTCTGTAAATAGAACAGGCTTGCCATAAACTTCTTTAATCGTCTCAAAAGCATTACCAAAAGACTTACCGCGATACATGTTGGTTCCATAAATATCTACATCGGGGCATTCTTCGGCAATTATATCTAGAAATAAAACATCACCATTACAAATAGCCACTGGTAAAGAACCATTTATTTCTTTCATTTTAACAGCGGCTTCGTTCATTAAGCGATACATTGGTCGGCCCCTGTTTTCTCCAACGGCTCGTTTTTCACCTTCCTCGTCTGGAAAATCTTCTGTTTCAGCACCAGCCCAAAACAACCCATAGTTGTTTTCATTTCCTAAAAGAAAAAGTAAAAGACCAGGAGTTCCTTTGTAATCATTAGCTAGTTCAGTTACTTCCGAAAGAAGTAATTCCTGAGTTGCTGGATCATCATATTTAGTCACAGGAGTCCAGTTCCCATCGATAGTTAAACCATATCTACCAAAAGAATGGTTTAACATGGTATAAATACCATAATTTTCATAGATGTATTCTATCCATTTTGGTTGTATACCTGTATACAGTCTAATGGTGTTGACTCCCATATTTTTGAGTAAGCCCATTTCAGCATCCAAGGCTGCTTTTATAACATCGTCTGATTGGTTCCATAAACTGTAATTGAAATTTGTTCCTCTAGGGAAGTAGTCCCAATTCATACCATTAATCATAAAGTCACTACCATCAACTTGTAGTTTCATCCCTTGGTCATCTGTGGTGATTGAAACTCTTTGAGATTGAGAAAACCCCATCACAGTAGATAACAAGACAATACTTATAAATAGAAATTTTTTCATGTGTTAGATATTTGTTAATTCATGTATATCAAACTTAAAGGTTTGAGTTGATAATTATTTAAAAAAATACACTACAAAAAACATACGTCTTAAAAAATAAGTAGTTTTATTGAGTTATTCTTAAAATTAGTTAATAAAGTCTTACTATATCTAATATAAGAAAAATATTAAATATTATTATTTGTTAATAAAACTAAAAATGTATAGGTAATGTATAGTTAATTAATGCCCTTGTAAAGGTGTAATGGCTCTTATATATAGGTGGTCAAGCTATTATTTCTTCTAAAGCGTATCTTTTTTCGCAATCGATATCGCTTATATTGAGACTCTTAATACAGATGTTTAAGTGGGGAGTAAGTTTTAGAAATTAAAATAAAAAAAGCTTGTAGGATTCTCAATTTTTAGAAGAAGTCGTTTGCATTTATTAAACTGGTCGTTTTTGGATCACCTCTGTGTTGAATGCTCTAGAAAAATTATTTTCCTAAGATAATAGGTGTAGAGCAGTGAGACTTATTCAAATAGGGTTAAGGCCTTTTATTCACTAATCCCGAAAAAATTATTTTCAGTATCGATGAAAAGGATTTGGTTAAGAAACAAATCGTTCCCGGCTAATCCCATCATCAAACAACTGGGAAAGTAATCGTATTGGTTCATGCTCATAGAGGAGTATACATAAGGCTGCACTTCAATTTGGTCTCCTAGTATTATATATTTATTTTCTTATAGATCTTGTTGCTGATTGTATCCTATAAAGCTTCTTCATTTCTCTTAACGTTCGTGTAGATGAAACCACAAAAAAACCCCTGTTTTTTAAAACAGGGGTTTGAAAAATTATTATAAATTCTACTTTAGAAACTAATATTCAATTGAGAAAAAACTCGAGTTCCGTCAATACCAAACTGTGTGGTTTGCCACGGGTACTTAAATCTCCCAACGAAATCTAAATTTCTGTCTTGTGGTGTTCCACCAGTTGATGCGTATGCTTCAGCAAAGGTATCAGGAAAAACATCAAATAAATTATTCACGCCCAGAGTAAAATTGATTTTATCTGTAAACGCATAATTAACGCTCAAATCCGTTAAGGTTTTGCCTCCGTAGGTAGCATCGTTTATAGGATCAACAGGGTGTCTGTAAGTTACTGAACCGTAATACATCAAAGATAAATTTGCGGTAAACTTATCGATTTCATAACTAGCGGTTGCGACAACTTTTTCTTGAGGTCTCCAGCTTTCAACTCTGGAAATATCTTCTCTTGAAAAAATGGCATCTCCTAAATTATTGTCTTCAATAAACGCAGGAAAATTAGTTCCTTGCACTTCTGTTTCATTGAAGTTAGCAGCTACACTACCGCTTAAGAAACCTCTTCCCAATTCTATATTACTGTAGCTATATACAATATCAATCCCTTTGGTTCTTGTATCTATAGCATTCAAGAAAAAGCCAGCAGAACCCACTCCCACATTATCTAGAGTCTGGTCTATAGGACTATTTGGATCTCCTGTGGCTGTAACTTGCCCAGAGAGTGCAATTCTATCGTCTACATCGATTTGGTAAGCATCTATGGTGATCCCAGAATTTCTATTAAATCTATAGGTTAAACCACCACTCAAGTTAAACGACGTTTCAGCGTCTAGCTCAGGAATACCAAGTGCTCTTAAAGCAGGGTTGGCATTATTCAAAATACCATTTTGCTGTACTCCGTTGGTTGTTAAAGTCGTTGTTGTGGCTGTATAGTAGACTTGGTGTAAAGATGGCGCTCTAAAACCACTACTTACAGAACCTCTTACGACCAATTTATCATCAAGAAACTTATATCTAGAACTTAATTTCCAACTTATATTAGATCCGAAATCACTGTAATCTTCATAACGCAAAGCACCACTCACTAAAAAGGATTCTGTAAAATCTGCAGTGATGTCTGTGTAAAAACCAACATTCGATCTGTAATCATCTGATGCATTTTCTGGACTAAAACCTCCAAAAGATTCTGAACCTGTCCTGCCTCCTTGTGCATCGGGAGATTCTCCATCCCCGTAAGAAGCAAATTCACCCTCTTCGGTTACAAAGTTTTCTGTCCTGTGTTCTAAACCAAAAGCTACTGATAAAGCTTCAAGTCCTGTATCGTAGAAGGTTCTATTAATATCCAAATTATTAACCACATGACTAAATTCATGGGCTCCATTATAAAAATCAGAAGGACTACTTCCAGCAAAAGACTGGTTAAACGAATCTTCGATATAATAGTCAATTCTATTTTTACCTAAAGTGGAACTTAAGTCAAAATTCCACTCGTTAAAGGTTGTTTTCAAACCAAACGCGAAAGTATGATCTCGAATTTGAGGAGCCATTTTAGCCAAAAAGAAATCTTGATCTGGATAGATGGCCTCAAAACCTGGCACCCAATATGGCACTCTAGCAAACTGAGGGGCAGAACCTTCTCTGTCGGTGAGTGTACCAAAAGAATAAATTTCTGTATTGGTCTCTTCATCTAAGGTAAACCCTAAGTTATAAGCAAAATTAGTAATTGTGGTGTTTGGTAAACCCACTTGAAAACCAGCACTTGGATTTCGATCTAGAAAAGCAGATAAATCATCTATACTATAATCTGGTACGGCACCAGGAATTCCCCAGTAATCTGCCTCATCTTGTACACTTGTGATTGTTCCTGCACGTTGTGTAGCCTTAGAGTCCATATGACTTAATGTGAAATTGGCGAAGCCCTCAGGTCCAAGGTCTATACCAAAACCAGATTCTAATTGGTACTGTTCACCATCACCACGTGTTGTTGTGCTATAACCTGTATTTACAAAAGGATCTACATCTTCCTTCATCACAAGATTAATGACACCAGCAATCGCATCCGATCCGTATTGTGCAGCTGCACCATCTCTCAAAACTTCTACGCTTTCTAAAGCTGCAGAGGGAATAGCTTTCATATCTACCCCAACTTCACCACGGCCTGGAGTGACATAACTATAAACTAGTGCACTGGCATTTTTTCGTTTTCCATTTACCAATACTAAAGTTCTACTAGGAAAAAGACCTCTCAAACCTGCAGGACTAAAGTGAGCCGCTGCATCTGATACTGGCTGTTCTGTTGCATTATAGGAAGGGACGCGTAGCATCAATTGTTGATCAACTGTCGTTTTACCTGTTTTTTGTAGCTCTGATGTTTTAAAATTATCTACAGCTACTGGAGAGTCAAAAGAGGTTCTTGGTTTACCTCGAGTCCCTATTACAACCACGGCATCAAGTTGTCCAGCATCTGGCTTCAATTGAACTGTTACGTTGGATTTCCCCTTTACATTTACTTCCTTCTCTTCAAAACCTACATAAGAGATCACAAGGAATTTTGAACCCTCAGGAACCTGTACTGTAAAGTTTCCATCAAAGTCGGTTTGTGCGCCAACGCTGGTTCCTTTCACTATGACATTAGCTCCAGGTAGCGGATTCCCATCTGGCCCTACAACCATTCCAGTTACTTCTCGGTCTTGGATAGCAACAGTGACAGCCTTGGCATTTGTAATGCCGGCTGTAAGGATAACTTGATTTCCATTGAAGGTATAATCGAAGTTAACTTGCTTGCTAATTTGATCTAAAATGTTTTCAAAAGCTTCGTTTTTGGCTTCAATACTTACTTTCTTATTCTCATCAATTTCATTGATATCATAAAAGAAATTGAATTTCGATTTTGATTTGATGTCGTTTAAAACATCAAGAAGCTTTGCATCTTCATAAGCAATAGAAATGTTCTGTTGAAGTTTTGGGTTTGCAAAACTTGGGTTAACAACAAAGAACGATAAGAATACTACGAGCATCGCTTTCAGTGTTGTCATACGTAAAGTTGAACATTTTCGATGTTCAAATCCTTTTGTGTAAATCTTCATTGTAAAGTGTTTTAAGTTAATAATTGTGTTGAACTACTGGTTGTTGGCCTGTTTAATCCTTTGGTTTTTTATTAAAAATTCTAACGTGTTTTCCATCTATAGAAAAACTAAATTTTGAACTTAGGGCGATGGTTTCCAAGGTTTCGGCAAGGGATTCATCTTTAAATTCACCTCTGTAGGTTTTCTCCCATAGATGATCCAATTCGTTGGTAATTGTAATATTGTATTTGCGTTCTAGTTTTTTCTTAAGTTCAAGAAAGGACAGACCGTCTACAATCAAAATGTCATCAATCCAACTGTTATAAGCGTTGGCGTCTACCGTATTTTTTTGAAAAATCCGGCTTGTCTTTTCAAATACCGCCTGTTGATTTGGTACTAATTCAATAGGAGTATTTTTTTGAAGGCTATGGTAAACTTGGACTTTACCTTCCATGAGGGTTGTTTCTGCCTTAGAATCGTTGGCGTAGGAAGAAATATTAAAGTGAGTCCCCAAAACTTTCACACTTACGCTGGGCGTATGGACTATAAACGGTTTTTGTTTATTTTTAGAAACCTCAAAATAGGCCTCACCGTTCACATTTACTTCTCTGGTTTTGGACTTAGAGCTAAATTGTTGAGGAAAGCTTAGGCTACTCCCCGAATTTAACCAGACTAAAGTTCCATCAGATAGTCTAAGTTTTAATTTCTCTCCATACGGTATGTCAATTTGGGTTGTTGAGGTATCCTTTGCAATAGAAGAATGAGTTTCAAAGGATAATATATTATCTAATTGACTGGCGACAAGTCTACCTGATTTGTCCTCAAGACTTGTAGTTGATTTTTTGTCGATACGGTATTGACTTCCATCAGATAAAGTGACTTGGATTTCCTTTAGACTCTCATTAGCCTCTTTTTTATTGGCTACATTATATTGATCTGTAAATAATAATTCTGAATTTTGATAGAGAAGACCTAGACCTATTAAGGCTGTAAAACTTGCAGCCCAGTAAAATATTTTTAGTCTTTGTTTGCTTGAGTGTTTTTTCTCTTGAATTTTTTGATAAAAACGATCAAAAGCTTTATCAGAATTGAAGTTTAAGGGGATGACATAAGAATGTGAACGAATACGTTCCTTAAAATGCTTAAGGTTCTTTAAGTCTTTTTTAACCCATTTATTCAGTTGAACTCTCTCTCTTTTAGAAAGACTTCCCTGTAAATAATTTTCAATAAGTTGGTCTGAATTCATTTAGAATTTATGTAGATCTCTTACTTATAAGATGCGGTTTTATTGAAAAACCCCTATTTGAATTCAGATAAATTAAATATTTTTCTTAATTTGCTAAAAGTGAAAGAACTTAATTTTATACAAAAATTGAAACAAGGCGATGAAATCGCTTATCAAATTCTATACGATAAATACTACCAATGGCTTTGTAATTATGTCTTTAAGCTTTGTGAAAACAAAAAATTATCCGAAGATATTGTTCAAGATATGTTAATGAAATTTTATGAAAAGCGTCGCAAAATCACTATTACAGGTTCACTTAAAAATTACTTATTTACGTCTTGTCACAATCAATTTTTACAACACTTAAGAAAAAAGAAAATTAAGTTTGATGATTTAGATACTATCAAATGTGAGGTGATTGCGAGTTCAATGAATACTCAGGAATACCATCAGGAAACCAAACTCAAAAAATTACACCAGTATATAGATGAGTTGCCGCCAAGATGTAAGGAGATATTTGTCAAAAACAAACTAGAAAAAACCATCTATAAAGATATTGCCAAAGACATGGATATTTCTGTAAAGACGGTGGAAAACCAGATGTCCAAAGCACTAAAGCATCTCAGAAAGCGAGCTAATCAGTTTATGTTGTAAATCTTAAAAAAACGTTGGCTTCTTCTAAGCTATGATGTTAATCCTAACGTTACAAAGCAAATTAGAATGCTCGATTACTTATGCCGCAGATTAATTGACTTTAACTACCTACACTGCAGTTTTAAAAACTACTCATTTGCTTTCTCTTATCTTTAAAGAAATTGAAACAGTGGATTGCTGTTAAGCTCAAATTAAAATCAAATCTTAGTACCTATATGATAAAACTCTGCAAACAATTTCATTTTAAATCAAAACTAACCTTAAAATCCCTTAAATTTGAGTATTGTGTGATTTGAAACCTTGATACCGTATGGCTCTTTTATTTCTATACCTTTTTATAGCTCTTTTTTCTTCCTTTATTTGCTCTATTATGGAAGCAGTTTTGTTATCTGTTCCAGTGTCTTTTTTAAAATCTGAATCGTCTGATGCAAAGGTAAAGTCTTCTTCTATGTTGGAACTTAAAGAAGATATCGACAAACCTTTAACTGCTATTCTCACTGTAAATACGATTGCGCATACCGTTGGAGCAGCGGGGGTAGGAGCACAGGCAACTCTTGTATTTGGTGAAGCCTATTTTGGGGTGGTTTCAGCGATTTTAACGCTTTTAATTTTAATTTTTACAGAAATTATTCCTAAAACACTAGGCGCAAACTACAGTAGGGAACTGGTAGGAATCTCTTATAAAACCATTAAATTCATGATGGTTATTACCTATCCACTTGTAAAACTTTCCTCTATGTTAACTAAAAAACTTTCAAGAGAAAAAAAACAACTGACTACTAGTAGAGAGGAGATTTCTGCACTTGCTACCATTGGAACTCAAGAAGGGGTTTTCGTTGATAAAGAAAATAGAATCATCCAAAATTTAATCAAGCTGAAGAGTATAAAGATCAGTGAAGTGATGACTCCTCGAATTGTGGTTGTAACCGCAAGCGAAGAGATGAGTTTAGAAGAGTTTATGCAAAATAAAGAGTTTCTACATTTTTCTAGAATTCCTATCTATCAAAATGAAAAAGACCAAATCACAGGCTACGTACTACGAGAACTCATTTTTGAAAAACTAGCCGAAGATAAATTTGATGTTCAACTTAAGGATATAAAACGAGATCTTTTAAGCTTTCCTAAGGACATGACTTTGTTTGATGTTTGGGAGGAACTCCTTCAGCATAAAGAGCATATTTCCTTGGTGACCGACGAATATGGAGGCATGGATGGTATTACCACTTTAGAGGATATCATAGAAGCTCTACTTGGCTTTGAAATCGTAGATGAAAAAGATAAAGTAGAGGATATGCAGAAATATGCGATGAAACGGTGGAAAGAAAAGCAAAAAAAGTACAACTATTTGAAACGCTAAAAGCCAAGTTGTTTGGCAAATACAAAGAGCAAGTCTTTTTTCATCGTTTGGGCTAATTTTGAATACACCTGCAGCTCGATTTTAAAAATTGCTCAGCATTAAAATTCTATTTATGAGGTAGTTTGACCATTTTCCCAAAAAAAAGCAAGGCAATTCCTCCACCAATTAAGGCTCCAGACCAAAAATCGTAAGTAGCCTCTTCTAAAGCAAATTGGCTTATAATTCCTATGATTAGTACGACTAATCCAATACGTCTCATTTTATTCATATTCTTTATCTCTAGTCTTCAGTTATATTATTTTCAATGGCTGGGTGAATTGTTGTAAGGTCCTTTGCCAAAGTAAGTTTGTCTTTGGGTGAGAGTATGATCTCGTCATACTCTCCGTAAGTGATCTCAATTCGAGCCGGAGAGGAGATTGGGCTATTTGTTTTACTTATTTTTTTGATCTTATGAATCTCAATGCTTTTATTGAATAATAGACCGCATTTTATTTTTAAGAGGTTCTCTTCAATGTAGTATTCCGTTTTTAGGAACATATATAAGATGAAGACAAATGATGGGATGAGTACTCCAAGTAGTACATAAAATTCACTTTGAATGCCATCGTTTAAAACTTCAAAGCTGACAGGGCCAAAAAATACTAGAAATATGAAGATCAACATTCCATAAGAGACTTTGGCTTTATTTTTTTTTATCATCACTATTTTTTTAATTAACCTTTCTATAATCAGGTCTCTAGTCATGAAGTAATACTAGACTTTAATCGATATGATTTCAAATGCGGCTGTTGCAATACATATATAAATCAATTTACTACCTGTGTTCTTATTATCGCTTATCAATCAACAAAGGCTTTAGGTATACGACCCTTATATTTTTGTTTATGTTAGAATTGCTTATCATGTTCATGTAGGCTAGTTAATTGTTTTTAATAAGTTTTATAACTTGACCTTCTATTTGCAAATAATACAAGCTTTCGGGAAATTGAGACAAATCAATCTGCTTGTTATTTCCAGTTAGATTTCCTTCTAATAAAGGTTGTCCTAGGGACGAAATGAGTTCATAATGAACGTCTTTAGGAATTTCTAAATAGACTATGTTTCTGGTTGGATTGGGATAAAATCCAATAGCCAATTCCTGACTATCAATCCCCAACAATTCACATTCGAAACTTTGCTCCACCTTAGAAGCAGCAGGAGGATTTACTAAGAGATTGTCTGTTAACAACGGACAATAACAATCGTTATTTTCCAGATAGAGTTTAAGCCAAGAAAGTGCTATTCTCCCTACAGAACCGCCTCCGCCATTAGGCGTATTTGCAACGGAGTGATCGCCATTTGCAATTTCGAAGAGTACTTTGTCAGTCATATTCGGTGTTGCATTATAATGAAGATCTGCGTGCTGTGAAGGAGGAGCTACAGTATCCTCCTCACCGCTAAAAATAAGGACTGGACTTTCATGATTAAGTTGAGGGTTAGGAAGCCATGGACATAAAGCTACAACGCCGGCAATGCTATTATCAAGAACAGCAGCCCTTTGAGCACCACCACCGCCCATAGACCATCCACTTACGGCCAATTGGTCTAAGTTGAGGTCTCCTTCAAGCGGAGAAGAGACTCTACTATTTTCTTGCTTAATAGTTTCCAAGGCATCTAGCAGGGCATTAGCACGTGCCTCTGGGAGATCAAAAATAGAATTTGTCCCTATAATAATGGTTACAATTCCGTGAGACGCATAAAACGGTCCCCATTCTTCCACACTCGTAGGAAGCGATACAAATCCAGGGACTATTGCAATACTTGCGAAGGGCGGCGTAGCGTTGGTTGGGTAGTAAATGGTCGCTTCTAAATAATTGGGCCCATTTCGAATTCCATCTGCCTCGGTAAGGATTTCTACATCAAATGGCCCTGGGTTCGTAAGATTCTCTAGACTTATGTCATCACACTGGGCAAGAGCACTATTGCTGAACAGGGGGGAGATAAAAGTGAGCAAGAGGACGAAGTATAGGTTTTTCATGGGTTCTTTTAAAATATTAGATTAGGTATTCACTCATTTTTATTTTTGAAAGCAGTAAGGTAAACATTAAATTTAGTTGACTTTAAAATAAAAAGCATATTACATTCCTGTTTTTATTTCAATTTCATCAAAATATTACCAATGTCTATAAGGTATTTACTGTTTGTCTTTTCCTAGTAATTATTAAAATCAGCCCAATTATAATAAAAGGAATACTTAAAACTTGTCCCATATTAATCAACATTTGACTTTCGAACCCGACTTGATTTTCTTTAAAAAATTCTATTAAAAATCGTGTTAAAAATAGTAAAACTAAAAACACTCCAAATATAAGTCCATTAGCTTTTTCTTTAGCTCTATTCTTATATATAAAAAATAATATACCAAATATGAGAAGGTATGAGAAAGCCTCATAGAGTTGAGTTGGATGTCTTGGTATCATATCATCTCTTTGAAAAACAACTCCCCAGTTTCCGTTGGTAGGTTTCCCATAAATTTCTGAGTTCATAAAATTCCCAAATCTTATAAAAGCAGCTGCAATTGGTGCAACAATTGTCACTCTATCTAACACCCATAAAAATTTAGTTTTATATTTTTGACAATAAAGAGCGATTGCAATTAAAACCCCAATGGCCCCTCCATGACTTGCGAGTCCTTGAAATCCAATAAATTGATAGGAGTCTCCTATCTTTTTGATAGGGAGTAAAATTTCGACTGGATTTTGAAAATAATAGGAAGGGTCATAAAATAAACAATGTCCGAGTCTTGCTCCCAAAAGTGTTCCAACAACGATGTAGATAAATAGCTTTTCTAAATTTGCAATGGGTATATTTTCTTTAATGTAAATGCGTTTTATAATGTAATGAGCTAAGAGAAGCCCCGTCATAAAAAACAAGCCATAATATTTTAAAGGAAATGTGTCAGTTATCCAAAAAATCACGGGGTCTACATTCCAATTTATAATTTTATCTTTCATTTGTTATGCAAAGTAGGATTCATTTTTACTTAATCTAAATAGGTTCCAGTCGCTTTTTACTTGCTTTTGTAATTTCCGTTTGCCCAATCTATTGTCGGTTCAATCCATTCTTTTAAAGCTTTAAATAAAAAGCCGTGTCCCATTCCTGTATTCAGTTCAATTTCTTTAAAATGTTTAATTTTGTAGCTTGAAGATTTTTTTCGTTCCAATGCAGAAACTCCAAAGGGATCGGACTTTTCGTAAATGCTTAGAATGTTCCCACAATAGTTGATTTCTGGACTATTTTCCAAGTCGCTAGTCCTAAAACTTCCGATAAAAACAAAATTTAAGTCTGGATTTCTTGCTAATGTTGAAACGTATTGAGCAATATATCCACCTTTTGATGTTCCAACGATTGTTATGTTGTTTGATTCAGTACCGTTTTTTATCAAGCTGTCAATTTGATTAACAATTCCTAAGGCGTATTCTCGCGCGTTTACGTTTCCGTTTCTTTTTTCGCTGAAAACCTTAAAACCATTTTTTTCAAATTCGGCAATGATCTCATTGTATTCTGTCCGTCCGAATTTGGGATGTAATTCACTTAAGCCGTGTTCTTCTAAAAATCGATTGTGGAGGAAGAAAATAAAGCGGTTGTCATTAATTGATCCGCAAGCCCATAAAAACGAGCCAAAAAGAATTACAAGGAATAGACCTATTTTTATCGATGTTCTTGGCTTATAAATGAGTAGTGCCGGTTTTGGTTCAAACAATTCTTTAGGGTTTCAAGTCTAATTACACAGTGAATATAATTGTTTTTTCCTTTTCAAAATTCAGGCAATATGGTAATCGGACGGACTACAGCTTTCTATAAACTAAAAGCCATCTCAAATCTGAGATGGCTTTCAACTAAAACATAAACAAAACGAAAAAATAGATTTGTATTTTAATCAGTATTTAGCATTTTATAGGTTTGACAATAAGTAATACTGATCTTTGCATTTGGGGCTCTATTGAGTTTTCGTCGAACCACAAATTCATTATTAAAATTTATTGATCAATATTAATCAATAGAGGGGCCTTTCCATCGGTGATGATTATTTTTGAGTTTGGAGATAGAGATAATTTACTAAAGGCCTCTATACTTCTAGTTTTTATAATTTGATCAGTAAGTCCCTCTGCTAGAATAAGCTGGGCATCTCGCTCTCCCTTTGCACCTATGATTTTTCTCTCGGCCTCTAATTTTTCTTGTTGTAGAACAAACACCAATCGCATAGCATCTTGTTCAGCCTGCAATTTTCGTTCTATAGAATTAGCTAAACCCTGAGGTAATTGTATGCTCTTCATTAAAACAGCAATAAGTTCGATACCATCGGCTTGTTTCGTTATATTCTCTTCCATACTGGCTTTGATTTCTTTCTCTATCTGTGCACGCATCCCAGAATGCATATCCTTGGCAAAAAACTGAGCACATATATCAGAAGAAGCAGATCTAAATACACTAGTAATTATAGATTCATAATCTCGCCCTAAATTCTCTAATACAGAGGGTATTTTATTTTTTTCTAAGCGGTATAAAATTGAAATCTCAGAATTTACACTAAGACCTTCTTTACTGGGTAGACTCAGAAAAAGTTTTATATTATTAGTCTGTGTAGATTCTTTTATCACTTTACTTATAAAAGGGTTATAAATTATAGTCCCTTGAGTTATCACTTCGTCTGAAAAATTACCAAGTGTCTGTTTTACTCCAGCCTCACCAGGCCTAATCACGGCGCAACTGCTTAAAAAAATAGCTGCTAGAGCTATGCTTAAAATAGTTTTTGTTTTCATAATATTTTTTATTAAAAATAATACTTAAAAGGGTAATAAATGCCTATAATTTATTATTTAGGTAATATTTATGAAATATATGTAACTAAAAGTATATTATACTGATTATATAATAATATGTATAAATATTTTTTATGGATTGAGAATTGAAAAGTTAGTCTGCACGATCAGAATTTTTCACTTATTCTGACCTGCATAGATTTATCAATCAACTCAACTCTAGTCTTTTACGAATGTGGATGTCTGGAATTAAATGGAAATCAATTTAAGAGTTACATTTGATAAGTAAGAAAAGTAGGTGAACTTTCACTACACGACTCCTATTTTTGAGTTATTCATTTGTGTCGGCTTTGTATTCTATAAATTTACTTTTACGATCAGCATATCTTCTGCACTTTATTCTAATCGACGGAACTTCATAATAAACGGTAAGAGTAACGATAAAACTATAGACATCAGTATAAATCCAATGATAGGGACTAACTTAGGTTTGTCACTGAAAATAATAAAACTTACAAAAATTGAAATCATTACGAGGAGTCCTCCTAAAACTCTATTCGATAGCTTATGTTCATAAGTTGAATCGCAGTGGTCACATTTTATATCTTGATATCCAAGCCAAAAGGATTTTAATACTTTAAAGTAGCTGAATTTAGCATTGCACGTCTCACAGGTCATAGGCTTATCGTGTTTTAATGGTTTATTATTTTATAACAGTCGCAGAACTTTCTACTTCAAGATGATTAGGCGAAGCAATAAATAATGAAAATTTTGTTACAGTTTTTGCCATAATTATGCCTAACTCTTTTTATATAAAACTACCCATTTACCTGAACTAATACAAGATAAACGAATTCTTTTTAATTTTACATTTTATAATACGAACTCATACTTACAAAGAGGCTTTCAAAATTAGTATCGCCATTACTTTTCCCTAGTCTTACGATGATCAAGTTGGTTTTGGGGTCTACGTAAATATACTGGCCTAGAATTCCTTCGGCCATAAAATCCCCAGTTTTGGTGGGGATCCACCACTGGTATTGGTATTCCCAAGAACTCCCTTTGGTGGTATCGACTGCTGTAGAGCGCTTTACCCAAGCTTCAGAGACAATCTGCTGTCCGTTCCAGTTTCCTTTGTTGAGGTAGAGTCGGCCGAGCTTGGCAAAATCACGTGCTCTGGCATTTAGGCAGCAAAAGGTTTTCTCCAGTCCGTTTTTCTTTTTATCGATGCTCCAACTGGCATTGTATTCCATTTGGAGAGGTTTCCACAGCTTCTCTTCCAGGTACGAAGAGACGGTCTGGCCGTTGAGCGCCCGTTCTAAAACCAAGCCTAGCAATTGTGCTTCGCCGCTGGTATAGTCAAAACCAACTCCAGGAGGATTCTCTAGCTCTAGCTTTTCAATAGCTTTCCTGAGGCGTCTCCCGTAATAAAAGGTAGCCACCGTCCCAAAGGGATTGTAGTAACTTTCGCCAAACTTTAGCCCAGAGGTCATTTGTAGCAGATGCTCAAGACTTACTTGGTCAAATCCATTGTCTTTGAGCTCTGGGATATACGTGGTTACCGGTTCGTCAACAGAAGTAATAAGTCCGTCGTCTATAGCAATGCCAATAAGGATAGAAGTCACCGATTTGGCCATAGAAAATGAGGGCACAACGGAAGAGCGGTTATAGTCATACCAATAGTTTTCATAGAGTAGGGTGTCGTTTCTAATCACTAAAAACGCGACGGTTTCGTTATCTTCTAGATAGGTTTCAAAACTGGTCTTCTCTTTTTTAACCGTAACAGAATCTGGTATTTTGGAAATTTTGGCCTCTGTAAACTGAAAGCTGGTAGAGTCGTTTTCTATAAGTCTTGACGGGAATTTCTTATGGTCGTTGATATCTGCAAAATTATAGACAATAAACCGACCAACTTTACAGGAGGATAAACTTTGTAATAGGACTAAAAGTATGATGAGTTTGGAGAACAGGTTGAGTTTCAAGAGTGAAAAGGTTATGAATTTTTACGGCATAGTTCTCAATTCTAAATATACTTTAGTAGGCGATCGGTGGCGTCTTCAGTAAAAATATCATTAAAGTTTAGCATAATACTCAACGGATCCATGTGTAATAAAAACCGAGTGGCATTATCATCTATAGGAATAAGCGGATTAAACAAGCAGCCCTGGAGTATAGGTTGAAAATGCACCAAGTCTTTATCGTAAATCTGCTCCAAATTATGCTGGACTAGACGTTCCGGTTCGTCATCTAGGATTTTCTCTAGAAAAACGTCTTTAGAGGTTTGGAATAGCCCCACATAAATCAGTTTGGGGTTAATACTTTTGGGATACTTTTTCTTTAATATCTCTAGGAGATTCAGTCGTTTCATAATCAAAAGCTTAAAATAGATTGGGGTTAAAAAATTGATCAGATTTAAAAACACCTTGAAATAATGTTACTAAGATAAGGGATGAAAAAGTAACAAAAAGCATTTTTTAGCGATCAAAAAATTAATATTTTATTAAATGTTTCCAAAAATAAGGATAATATTAAGATTACACAATACTCAGTATTAGGTAGGTTTTCATTTAAATAATTGAATTCAAACCAATTGAATCCTAAAATTGTGCTATTTTTAAGGCTCAAACATTATTTCTAAAATTTATCCATGCATCAGTTTAAGTTTAATTCATTTTTTATTGTTACCCTTTTTATATTAAGTCTAAGTGCTTGTAAAGACAATTCGGCTCCAGAATTTGAGGTCTGGGTACCTTACGACGAAACGGGTATAATAGACTCCAGCGCCGACAACGCATCGGAGCGTTTGCGCTATCAACTCATACAATCTAAAGTTTCTGATCGGAATGCTATTATAGAAACCATTACCTCCCAACTCAATGGCTTTTCTAAAGAGATGTACGTTAATCTTACGCCTTACATTTTTGACCAAGACATTACTTCCATTCAAAATCATATTGAAGACGGAACTCTTACTTATAAGAGTTTAACCCAATGGTATCTCTTCCGGATTGCAGATACCGAGACTAATAAAGACTTAGCACTCAATGCAATTATTTCCATCAATCCCAGGGTGGTGGCTCAAGCGGAAGAGCTAGATGCGCTTCAAGCCAAAAAGCAACACCCTATCTACGGGATGCCCATTTTATTGAAGGATAATATCAATACCAAAAATATGATCACCACCGCTGGCGCAGTGGCCTTGATGGATAACCAAACCGAAATCGATGCAAAGATTGTTACCAATTTAAAATCTCACGGCGCTCTTATTTTGGGAAAAGCCAACTTGAGTGAGTGGGCCAATTTCCTTTGCGATGGTTGTCCTAACGGATATAGTGCTATTGGTGGTCAAACTTTAAATCCATACGGACCTAGAACCTTTGATACTGGTGGGTCGAGCTCTGGAAGTGCAGTAAGTGTTGCTGCCAACTATGCAGTAGCTGCTATAGGTACAGAAACCTCGGGTTCTATTCTTTCGCCCTCCAGTCAGCAATCGTCGGTAGGTTTAAAACCTACCGTTGGTGTACTAAGTCAGGAAGGGATTGTGCCCATTTCTAGTACTTTGGATACCCCTGGACCTATTACCAAAACCATAAGCGATAATTCTATTGTGTTTTCAGCAATGGCCACGGCAAAGTCCGGTGCTGCGGTGCCCTGGGAGATAGATCCTAGAGCAGACTTAAAGAATTTAAGATTTGGCGTGTATACCAGTTATCTTGAAGATTCCTTATACAGCAGAGCCCTTGAAGATCTCAAGTCATTAGGAGCTGAAATTATTGAGATCAACCCCAAGCCTATGAATTTCGAGGGCTTTACTGAACTATTGAGTGGAGATATGAAAATAGATCTTGCCAACTATTTAAAAGCCTATACCTCTGAAGACGTGATTGTAAAATCTGCAGCAGACGTGATAAAATTTAATCTAGAAGATACCCTGGTTAGGATTCCTTACGGACAGGCTAGGTTTGAAGGGATCGAAGACTTAAACTTATCTGAAGAGGAGCTTCAAGACATAAGAGACAATCTCTATAAAGCTGGGCTTGCTTATTTTGAAACCCCAATGGTGGATAATAGGTTAGATGCAATGTTATCGATCAATAATTATAATGCAGGACAAGCTGCTGCGGCAAAATATCCGGGACTTACAGTACCGATGGGCTATACTTCTGAAGGAGAGCCTAAAGGTCTAACCTTTATTGCAAAACCTTATGGAGAGTCAGATTTGTTTAGTTACGCTAAACTCTTTGAGCAAAATACTAACTATCGTGAATCCCCTAAAAAATATTCAAACTAAACCTAAACCTAAACCTATGACTATATTACGTTTAAGCAGTTATATCCTTGCTTTCTTTTTGGTAGCTACCACCCAACTGAAAGCTCAAGTTTCTGAAGACTTTTTTGATTATATGGATCTATTTGATTTGCAAATGGTCGGTAATCCAGAGATTTCTCCAGATGGGGAAACGATTATTTACGAAAGACATCAATTTGATGTGATGACCGATAGCCGCTTGGTCAACTTATGGCAAATATCTTTTGATGGTGAAATTCACTATCCTATCACCTCTGGGACCAAATACCATGGTAATGTCACCTGGTCTCCGCAAGGCGATAAGTTTGCCTTTACCTCCAATCAGGACGGGTCTAACCAACTCTATGTCTATTGGGTAGAGTCCAAGACCACGGCAGCATTGACGAATTTTACTGAAAGTCCATCGAATATTAGTTGGTCTCCCGATGGAACACAACTCTTATTTAGCAAATTTGTTCCGGAATCATCTAAGGCAATTCAGCCTAAAATTCCTACTGCTCCTAAAGGTGCTGAATGGGAAAAAGGAGCAGACGTGATAGATAAAGCGGTATACAGAAGAGATGGTGGAGGCTACGTGCAAGACGGGTACAGTCATATTTTTGTGATTTCTGCTGAAGGCGGAACGGCTCGACAACTAACTTCGGGTTCTCATCAATTTGGTTCACCTACTTGGACTCCAGATGGGAAACACATTTTATACACGGTGGATAAGTCTGAAGATGCTGATATAGATCCAAACAATGAACAAATTTTTGAACAGCACATTGAAACAGGAGTAAGTAAACAATTGACCAGCACAAGAGGACCGTTTTATTCTCCAAAAGTTTCACCTGATGGTGAGTATATCGCTTATACAGGATTCGACGACAAATTTGTGGGTTACCAACTCACCAAGCTATATCTGATGTCTAGAGATGGAACTGAATTAGAAATCTTGTCCAAAGGCTTTGCACAAGACATATCTTCGATCACTTGGGCCAAAGATGGTAAGTCTATTTATTTTCGATACGATGAAGAAGGCAACAGCAAAGTTGGACAAATCAACCTGAACGGTGAGGTCTCTACAGTTGCAGAAAACTTAGGGTCTCCAAGTATTGGTCGTCCGTATGGTGGCGGCACATATTCGGTCTCCAATAAAGGAAAGTTGGCCTTTTCTCATGTAACCACTTCTACGCCTGCAGAATTGGCTGTTGTTTCTCGAAAATCCAGTAGAGAGACCAAACGTCTCACAAATTTGAATGCCAACCTTCTAAAGTCTAAAAAAACAGGAAAGGTCGAGGAGTTTTGGGTAGAATCTTCAGTGGATGATTTTAAAGTACAAGGCTGGATTCTCACGCCTCCCAATTTTGATCCTTCCAAGACCTATCCTATGATTCTTGAAATCCACGGTGGTCCGTATACCAATTATGGTTCTCGATTTTCACCAGAATTGCAGTTTATGGCGAGTAGAGGATATGTTGTGGTGTATACCAATCCTAGAGGAAGTACAAGTTATGGAGAAGACTTTGCAGCTTACATCAATCACAATTATCCAAGTGAAGATTACAACGATTTGATGGATGCGACAGATTATGTGGTCGATCAAGGTTATATCAATACCGACCAACTCTATATTACTGGAGGAAGTGGAGGAGGAGTCCTTACCGCTTGGTCTATTGGAAAAACCGATAGATTTAAAGCTTCTGTAGTGGCAAAGCCAGTTATCAATTGGTACAGTTTTGTCTTGACGGCAGATGGTTCTCCATTTTTTGCCAAGTACTGGTTCAAAAATAAACCTTGGGAAACCCCAGACGAGTATTTGAAATTTTCACCGATTTCTTTGGTTGGAAATGTCAAAACCCCAACCATGCTTCTAACAGGCCAACAAGACTATAGAACGCCAATGAGTGAGACCGAACAATATTATGCCGCCTTAAAATTACAAGGAGTAGAAGCCGTTATGGTTCGTATTGCAGGCTCTGGTCATGGCATCGCAGGGAAACCCAGTAACTTATTTAGGAAAGTAGGATACATCACCAGTTGGTTCGATAAGCATAAAGACTAATAGCACATCTCTGAATTTCAATTCAGGTTATCCACTTATGTTTAAGATTTAATAAAATAGAGATGAAAACTATGTTTAGTACAAAATAGTTTTCATCTTTGTTTTTATACAAAACTATGTCCCAAATCACCACCCTTACTGTCTTAAACTATAAAGGATTTTCTAATAAATTTTGGGCGTTGTCCATGATGCAGTTTGGGCATAACTATATGAAATCTGTAAAAGGGCTTAGTTTTTATAAGCTTATGGGAAGCGGTAAAGATCATTTCAATCCTTTTCCAGATTGGAGTGTGTATTCGGTTTTGCAAGTGTGGGAGTCGGAAGATGCTGCACAAACTTTTTTTGAAACTCATAAGCTCAGTAAAGTCTATCAAAGTCACGCAGATAAGATGCAGGTTTATTATTTGGAAAGCATACAAGCCAGAGGCTTATGGAATGCTAAAAACCCTTTTGAATCTACAGTAAATGCAAAAGAGATGGAGCCAGATTCTGAAATTGCGGTTATTACCCGAGCCAGTATTAAGACTAAAATGCTTTTGAAGTTCTGGAAATATGTTCCAGAATCTCAAAAACCCTTGGAAAATGCTAAAGGGTTGATCTATACTAAAGGTTTTGGTGAACTTCCTTTTGTGGAAATGGCCACTTTTAGCGTTTGGAAAGATTTAGAAAGCCTTCAAGCTTACGCTTATCAAAGCAGAGAACATATTAAGGCCATCCAAAAAACAAGAGAATTGGACTGGTACAGCGAGGAACTATTTTCTAGATTTCGCATTCAGAAAAAGGTCACTTTGAAAGGGCATTAAGTTTTAAGTCCGCTTTTAACGTGTCTTAAAAACGCTTTGATAAAGGGTTTAGAACTCAAATTCAGAATGATTTTTAAATCTTCAGAAAACAGCGACTTTTCGTCCAAAAATCTAAAGATCGTTCTTATAGAATTGTTTTTATACATGCGATAAAAGAGCTCCTCACCAAAATGATTCTCTTTGCTGAGCACCTCTAAGAAAATTTTATCGTAATGCTTAAATTTGGTAGGGGAGGAGTTGCGATAATAGTCAGGATTTGATTTCAAGAACTTGATGATTTTCTTACTTTTCTTCTCGCAGTTTTTGAAGGAATACCCAGAAGAAGCTTTAACCCAGCCCCCTGCTGTACCAATTTTGATAATGTGCTTTTGATTAAAATCTTCGAAGGGAAAATTGGTCATCGGGATCACGCCTTTTTCAGTCTCTAAGATCTTATAATTCTCCTGCTCTAACTTTTCAGAAATATATCTTTTTAAATAGTGATCGTAAGTGGCTTCACTCACTAGGTCTGGACTGAAATACGTAAACTCAACCAGTGCTTTAGTGGGAGATAAGGGGAGAACATATGTGAAGCTAGTGGTTTCACCATCTTTGATGCTATAATCCATCATCGTAAATTGAGTATCATCAAAGACTTCTTCCTCAGTTTCGATAATCCATCCTTTAAAATGCTGAGCGATATTAAGAGAGTCTGGATGGTCTAAAGCATAAAGTGATGGAATCCTACTGTCAAATACAAAATCGGCTGTGTAATCGCTCTCAGGAGTTGTCACTATAGCTTTATCTTGGTTTTGAACTACCTTTTGGACGTCTTCTGTTTTCCACTCTATATTGGAAGAGTCAAGTTCTGTTTTGGCAAATTGATAAAAATCTGCTGACCTCAACATTTTGTAGGTGTACTTTTTTAAATCAAAATTGATGTCTTCACCTTTGGCAGTAACGATAGATTTCTTCCATGTTTTAGAAACGATGTGATCCCACTTGCCATTCCCTTTTTCCCAAAAACTCCAAGTTCTGTCGTTTTCAGTTTTTTTGTCCTTGTCTAAAATCAGAATCTTCTTGTCCTTAAAAAAAGCATCTTCATTCATAGCTAAAGCCAGGTTTAACCCAGCCGCTCCAGCTCCTATGATGATGTAATGATAATTAAAAGTAGACATAGAAATAGATAAAAAAGACGAGTTGAACCATATATAAGTGAAACGAAATCAAAAAGTTGCCTTTGACTTTGAATAGATGAAAAATAAGATGAAAAATAAAGGAGATTACTCCCCAAGCAATATAATTATCTATAGGGGCATAGCCTCCTGTAAATTCCCAAAAATCAAAAATAGGAGCGACCTTTTCCATAAACAAATCCAGCAAAAGCATCATAAAGGTGCCTAGGAGAGATTTGAGAAATACACTGTCTGATAACTTATTGGCAATCGAGCCACAAATAAAAGTGAGCATAGCCCAATTCACTCCAATAAGCAGGGGCACTCCAAGAATCTTAGGACCAAAATTATTACCATAGGCATAGTCCCCAAAGAAAAGACCAAAAGTTACTCCTAGGTATTCTACCAAAATCCCTAGGAAGCCGAACAAAAAAAATAAACCCCACTTTTTGATGGAATCCAAAGGGTAGAAAGCAATTAAGGCTATAAACATTATCACCAAGTTGAGACCAGTTCTACTGGCGAACCAGTCCTGATACCCTATGCTAATGCCAATTATACCTGAAACATGGAAAAGCCATAGAATGCCGATGGCTATGTATAAATAAGACTGTTGCTGAGGTAAACTCTTCATTTATTGGGGTTGTGGAACTAAATCTGAAACAATTTTGGCAGAGAGCAAACATAAAGGAATTCCTCCCCCAGGGTGCACACTTCCTCCACAAAAGTATAAGTTTTTTAGCTTTGAACTGAAGTTTGGATGTCTTAGAAAAGCTGCGAATTTATTATTACTGGACGTTCCATACAAAGAGCCTTGGAACGATGAGGTTGCAAACTCGATATCCTTTGGAGTGACGACGTGTTCAACTTCAATGTAGTTTTCTATTTTGGAGCCTAGGCATTTATTGATTTTAGCGATAACTTTCTCCCTGATATAAGTGGTTTGGGCAGTCCAATCTTGGCCACAATTGGTAGGGGCATTAACCATTACAAACCAGTTTTCATGACCTTCCTGTGCATCTTCTTTCACCTCCTTAGAAGAGATGTTGATATACACGGTAGGGTCGTCTGCAAAGTATTTTTTATTAAACAAGTGATCAAATTCCTTTTCGTAATCTTCTGTAAATAAAATATTGTGTAAGTCTAGTTCCTCAAATGTTTTGTTGATTCCCCAATAAAAAATTAAAGCAGAACTCGAGCGCTCTTGACTCAAGGTCTTTTTTGGAGCTTTTACTTTTTTGAGAAGAGTGTTGTAAGCGGAATACACATCCATATTACAGACGATAAGATCGAAAGCTTGGTCGTCTCCGTTTATTTTTAAAGCCTTTGCTGTATTGTTTTCATAAACGATTTCATCTACCTTTTGGTTCAGATGTATGGAGATTCCGACATTTTTAGCGAGCTGAGTAAGACTTTGTGAAATATCATGCATCCCATGTTTGGGAACAAATGTCCCATAGTTCATCTCAAGATGGGGAATCATAGACATGATTCCTGGTGTTTTATAAGGAGTGGATCCATTATAGGTTGCAAACCTGTTAAAAAGTTGGATAAGCTTAGGATGGTCAAAATACTTTTCGTTCACCTCATTTAAGCTGCTGTCCAGATGTAATTTGCCTATATTAAAAACAGCCTTTAAGGTATCTTTAGACAGGTAGGTGTCGAATTTATGAAGCGATTTCTCCAAAAATAATTTGGAAGTTAGATCGTATTTGGTTTTCGTACTTTTTAGATAGTCTTCTAAATGTTTTTCAGATTCGTCAAAACTTTCAGCAGCTTCTTTGATAAAGGTTTTGGTATCCGCATTCACTTGAAAGCGTTTTCCATCCTCCCAGAAGTAATTACAGATGGTCTCTTTTCTTTTGTATTGAAAGTAGTCTTTGGGATCGATATCGAACAATCCAAACAATTCATCTACAAGGTGAGGCATCGTAAATAGAGAAGGACCGTAATCGAAGCGATAATTTCCTCTGGTGATACTATGAAGTTTGCCTCCTGTATAGTCATTTTGCTCAAATATATCGACCTCATAACCCTTAGCTTTTAAGCGCAAAGCAGAAGCGATTCCAGCTATACCAGAACCTATAATGGCAGCATTTGACTTCATTTACTTTTTGTTTTTGAGGAACCGTAGAGGTGGAATAAGCATTCCAAAACATTCACTTTCTTCTTTCCCCAAATGTTTATGGTGAATTTTATGGGCACGGCGTATACCTTTAGCATACCAGTGATCTGCTTTTCTGAATAATTTGAACCGTTGGTGAATAAAGATATCGTGAACAAGAAAATAAGCTAGGCCGTAGCCTGCAATCCCTGCTCCAATAGCAACCGCAAATTGAAATTGTGCGATCATAAAAAAGTACATGCTTACAACAGCGTAAAACACAAAGAATAAATCGTTGCGTTCCCACCAACTCTTATGGTCTTTAAGATGGTGATCTTTGTGTAACATCCATAAAAAACCATGCATGACGTATTTGTGGGTAAACCACGCCATAAATTCCATTAATAAAAAGGTTGTTATAAAAACAACTATCCAAATCAATATCTCCATAATCTTAAACTAAATTAAACCTACATGAAATGTAAGATTTTGCTAGTAAACTCGCCTTTTGGTAGTTTGGTACTCTTATTCGCCTGTTTTTAATTTCAAGCGAAGGTGTATTTTTTAACTTCTGAAGTAATTTCGAATAATAAATATAAGCGGTATAGACTCCAAGTTTAGCCTCTACAGGTAACATTGAAATCCCTCTTAAGCCTGCTTGAAAATCTGCATCTATCTCTGAAATGATAGAAGCTTTAGTAGTTTCATCCAGACGGTTTAAGTCTGCATCTGGAAAATACGATCTTTCTAAATCTTCACAATCTGCTTTTAAATCTCTTAGAAAATTCACTTTTTGAAACGCAGAACCCAATCTCATCGCATCTTCTTTGAGATTTTCATACATTTCAAGATCGCCTTTTACAAATACCTTTAAACACATCAATCCAACAACGTCTGCGCTTCCATAGATGTAAGCTTCATATTCCTCTTGGGTAAGATAATTGGATTTATGTAAATCTTTTTCCATACTATCCATAAAGGATTCGTAAAGATGAGCATCTATATTATATTTATGAACGGTTTCTTGAAAGCTGTTTAATATTGGATTTAAACTTATTTTATGCTCAACGGCATTGTACATATCTTCCTGAAACCTTTTAAATAAAATAGACTTATCGTAGTCATGAAAAGTATCTACGATTTCGTCTGCAAATCTTACAAACCCATAAATATTGTAAATATCTTGCCGAATAGACGGGGCTAAGAGTTTAGTGGCAATAGAAAAAGAGGTGCTGTAAGAATGGGTGACCATCTTGCTACATTCTCTCGATACAGTGTCAAACAATGATTTCATTACTTTAATTTTTCTCAATTAATTCGGACACCAATTTACCCGAAATTAATGCGGGTGGAACACCAGGTCCAGGGACAGTAAGTTGTCCTGTAAAAAATAGATTCTTCACTTTCTTGCTTTTTAATTTTGGTCTCAAAAAAGCCGTTTGTAATAAAGTATTTGCCATTCCATAAGCATTGCCTTTATACGAATTGTAATCTTCAACAAAATCATTTACACAAAAGGATTTTTTAAATATAATATTTTTTCTAACACTTTGATTTGTTAGCGTTTCAAACCTTGTAATAATTTTGTTAAAATATTCCTCCCTCAATTCCTCTGTGTCTTCAATTCCTGGGGCAATAGGGACTAAAAAGAACCCATTTTCTTGGCCTTTAGGTGCTGTTCCAGGATCTGTTATAGACGTGAAATTAGCGTAGAACAATGGATCTTTAGGCCACTGGGGTGTGGTATAAATATCTTGGGCATGTGCCTCGAAGTCCACATCAAAAAACAAATTGTGATGCTTGACGTTTTCCAATTTCTTATCGAAACCTAAATAAAACAATAAAGAGGAAGGCGCAAAGACTTTTTTATCCCAGTAGGATTCTGAATATTGACGATGCTTTTCGTCTAGAAGGGTTTCTGTATGGTGATAATCTGCCCCGGATAAAATGATATCAAAGGTTTTAATCTCACCATTCACCTTCAAGCTTTTGGCAGTATGATTTTCAACATTAATTTTTTCGATGTTGGCATTGGTGTGTAATTCTACTCCAAGAGATTTTGCCAAATTTGCAATAGCAGCAATGACTTCATGGAATCCTCCTTTGGGATGCCATGTCCCTAAACCAAAATCTGCATAATTCATGAAATTATAAAAAGAAGGCGTTTCACTTGGCTTAGCTCCTAAAAATAATACGGGGAACTTTAGAATCTGTTTTAGCTTTTCGTTTTTAAAAACCTTTTCCACATCCTTATCGACGGTGC
Source organism: Psychroflexus gondwanensis ACAM 44 (assembly GCF_000355905.1). Taxonomy (GTDB): domain Bacteria; phylum Bacteroidota; class Bacteroidia; order Flavobacteriales; family Flavobacteriaceae; genus Psychroflexus; species Psychroflexus gondwanensis. Next base: position 277,003 of record NZ_APLF01000004.1, on the reverse strand, counting down.
TAAAAAATTCTCCAAGTTTGGTCACTGTTTTTGGGGTCACCAACTCAAGTGGAGAAACACCTGGTTTATAGACTAAATCTTTAATAGCGATGTCGTAATTTTTACGAGCATGGTCTATAAACTTCTTTAGTTTCTTGGCGCCATTTTCTTCTTCTTGGTCGAAGATTTTATAAATCTTATCTAAACTATCTCCAATTTCGATAGTTTCTCCTCCTTCAAAAATGACTTGGTAACCTGGATCGAGCTTATCCAATTCATAATAGTCGGATGGTTTTTTATCAAAATCTGCAAAAAATCTTTCAAAAACATCAGGCATCCAATACCAAGAAGGACCCATGTCAAAAGTAAATCCTTTTTCTTTAAAACGACGGGCTCTACCACCCAAGCTATCATTTTTTTCAAAAAGTTGAACCTCATGCCCATTTTTTGCCAAATAGCAAGCGGCAGCTAGCGACGAAAAGCCAGATCCAATGACTGCAATCGATTTACTCATATTATAAGTTTAATGTTAATTCTGAGATATCTCTAAATGCTCTGATACCTTCAGGGAGTTTAGTATTATTTTCTATAAGTTCAATAGACTTACGACCGAGTAACCAGTATTCACAACGTCCATCAGGACAAATGTGTTCTTTAAAATCTATCAGATATTGTTCTAAATGATCTGGTTTTACAGTAAGGTAACTCACAAAAATAGGATTATCGTAGAGCGTGGAAAGATAAGTTAAATCTTGCATAGGTAAGCTCTGACCCAAAAATATTACTTTGTAACCATGCGATAAAATCTCATAGTTGGCGTAGTATAAACCAATATCGTGAATTTCTTCATCGGGCAGAAAAAGGATAAATACCTTATCGGTTTTTGAGGCATTCTCTTTTTGAAGTTTTTCAATATTGATAAAAAGTTTTTGTTTGACAAGATTGGAGATGAACTGCTCGTGTGCAGGGGTAATTGTACCTGCTTGCCAAAGCATACCAGTCTCAATCATCAAAGGGATAAAAACATCCTCATAAATTTCAGAAAACGTTTTGTTGATGAGTAAATTCTCATAAGTTCTCAAGAATAATGGCTGATCGAAATTCATCATTGCCACCTTCATTGATTTTAATGCTCGACCATAATTACTTTTACTAGTCGTAATGCTTTGAACAAGATTAGAAATTTCTTCATCATCAAGTTTTGAAATTCTCGAAATTTTGTATCCATTCTCATTTAAAAACGCAATGTTCAATATCTTCTGAAGTCCGGTGACTCCATAATTTCTGATATTGGTTTCTGTGCGTTCAGGCTCTAAAACACCGTATCTTTTCTCCCACATCCGTATGGTGTGAGCTTTGATACCGCTCAACGATTCTAAATCTTTAATGCTGAAATTTTGTTTAATGTTTCCCATGGCTTTGTATAACAATATCCAAAAATATTGAATATTGGCGTACTTTGTTTAAAAAATCAAGTTAAAAGTTAAACAATTTTTCAAAAAATTTAATTGGAGGCCACTTCAAGCTCCAAATTTCTTTATGATTTGTCTAGCCTAAGGCTTAAAAACCTAGAGTAGAGCTAGGTCAAGTCGAAAAGGATCTTCTTCTTGGGTAGTTATACCTAATGCTTCATGAACATAATCAAATGTAGAAAGTAATCTAGGTTCACCATCGACTAAAGCCACATCATGTTCGAAATGAATACTTGGTAAACCATCTGCGGTTAGTATAGTCCATCCATCTGGCAGTTGTTTAATCCGTTTGGTTCCCATATTGATCATAGGTTCTATAGCCACGGTCATTCCCTCTACAAATTTCTTACCTCGGCCTCTTTTACCATAATTAGGCATTTGGGGGTCCTCATGCATTGTTTTTCCTAAGCCATGGCCTACCAACTCTCTAACGACTCCATAGCCATGCTTCTCAGTATGTTTTTGGATAGCATAACCTACATCACCCACGCGATTTCCACTGACAAACTGTTCAATACCTTTGTAAAGTGATTCTTTAGTAACCCGGATTAATTTTTTTATGTCCTCAGAAACATCTCCAACTTCAAAAGTATAGGCATGGTCGCCATAGTATTCATTTTTCACAGCCCCGCAATCAATAGAAATAATATCTCCTTCGTTTAAAGCTTTTGTATTTGGAATACCGTGCACAACTTGTGCGTTTGGGCTCATGCAAAGTGTGTTTGGGAAGTCATACATGCCCAAAAAACCAGGAATAGCTCCATGATCTCTTATAAATTCTTCTGCAAGCTTATCGAGGTGAAGGGTTGTAACTCCAGGTTTCACTTCCTTTGCAAGCATTCCTAGGGTTTTTGACACGATTTGTGCACTCTCGTGCATAAGCTTGATCTCCTCTTTTGTCTTTGTTATAATCATTTATCTTTTTTAAAAATAGATTCAAAAAAACCTTTCTTCTTAGATTTTAAGTGTCTCAGCTCTTCATCTTCGCCTAATAACTCTCTATATATTGCTCCCCATCCTATAAATCCACCAACATTTCTATCGTCTATAAAAACATCTGCGTTTATTTTTCGGCTAATGTCTTCAGAATAATCTTCTTCTGGATAACTTTTATTGACTGCATAAAATTCTATCCCCCCTTGTCTGCAAAACTCCACGGCTTCCTGAAGGCTCCTTCCGCTTCTATAGGTCCATAAAATAAGAACAAAGCCTTTTTTCTGAAGCTTTTTCAGGGTTTCAAAAGCGAATAGCTTAGGCTTACCTATAGCAGGATATTTGTTATCTACGATAGTGCCATCAAAGTCAATAGCAAGGACAGGTTGTTTGGATGAAATCATAAAACTCAATTAAAAGTCATAGATGTGTTTGTAATCTTCTCTAGATAGAATTTTCAATAGGTCCTCTTCAAGAGATTCTTGAGCAAATTCTACATATCTGTTTAGTTCATCACCATTGTCATCATAAACAATTATAGTTGGGACATTGATGATGTTTAAACTTTTTCGTTCTACTTCTGATAGGCTGGTCACTACTTTGTTTGAATCTACAGCTACTAACCTCAAGTTATCCCTGTTAAAATTAATTTGATCTAAAATCTTGATTAAATGAGGGACCTCTCTTTGACTATCGGGACACCACGTACCCATGTAGACCTCTATGTTAAAGTTTTCTTTTTTCACTTCAGCAGAAAGTTTTTTCAAAATTTCAGGATTTGCGGAGTATTCTTCATAAGTCGTGTTGAACCAAACTGCATTTTTGGTCGTTTTCAACTCTTTTAAATCAAATTCACCTAACATTAATTTAAAATTTTGGAGGTCAGCCTCCTGTTTCGAGTCAGATGGCATAAAATTACAGGAAGTAATTATCAAAACGATTATAATTAAAAAGTACTTGATATTTTTCATGAAAGCAATGAATGTTGAGTCATTAATTCTGGTTTTTCGATATCCATAAGGTCAAGAATTGTAGGAGCAATATCTCCTAAGATGCCGTCTTTGATCGAGGTGATATCACTATCAACCAAGATGAAAGGAACAGGGTTGGTGGTGTGCGCTGTGTTTGGGGAGCCATCTGGATTCACCATAGTTTCGCTATTCCCGTGGTCGGCGATAACAATGACGGAATAGTCTTCTTCTTTTGCAGCAGTCACAACCTCTTTCAGGCATTCGTCAACGGTTTCGCAGGCTTTTACAGCGGCGTCAAAATCTCCTGTGTGTCCAACCATGTCTGGATTGGCGAAATTTAAACATATAAAATCTGCGCTTTGTTCAGAAATTTCTTTGACGATCTTATCTTTTAATTGGTAGGCACTCATTTCGGGTTGTAAGTCATAAGTAGCTACTTTCGGAGAATTCACCATAATTCGTCTTTCGTCTCTAAAGGGGTCTTCTCTGCCTCCGGAAAAGAAAAAAGTAACGTGAGGATACTTCTCTGTTTCTGCAGCTCTTATTTGAGATTTCCCGGTATACTCCAAAACTTCTCCTAAAGTGGCTTTGATGTTGTCTTTTTTGAAAACAACGTTTATATTTTTAAAGGTATCGTCGTATTTTGTCATTGTGACGAAATACAAGGGTATGGACTTCATGTCATATTGTTTAAAATCCTCTTGACTTAAGGCTTGAGTCAATTGGCGTCCACGGTCTGTTCTAAAGTTGAAAAAGATCACAACATCACCTTCATTTATCTTTGCAACAGGTTCATCGTTTTTGGTTATAGAAATAGGTTTGATGAATTCATCCGAGACTCCATCATCATAACTTTTTTGAAGTGCTTCCAAAGGATTTTCAGTGTAGGCTTCAGCTTCCCCTTTAACAATTAGGTCGTAAGCCTTTTCGACTCTTTCCCAGCGCTTGTCCCTATCCATCGCATAGTATCTGCCAATTATAGACGCTAAGTGAGTATTTGTTTTTTTAAAATGTGGAAGCAAATCTTCTATAAATCCTTTTCCAGAATGTGGATCGACGTCTCTACCGTCTGTAAACGCATGTACATATTTTTTAGAAATACCAAACTCTTCTGCTGCAGAGACCAAACCTTTTAAATGGCTGACATGTGAATGAACACCTCCATCGCTTACAAGGCCCAGAAAATGAACGGCTTTATCCTTTTTTTTGGCGTAATCAAAAGCTTGTTCAAGCACAGGTTCATTTTTAAGCGTATCCTTTTCTACAGCCATGTTGATTTTTACCAAGTCTTGATAAACCACACGTCCAGCTCCAAGATTCATATGTCCCACTTCAGAATTCCCCATTTGTCCTTCAGGCAAACCTACATTTAGTCCATCTGTTCTCAAAGTAGCATGAGGATACTGCTTGTAGAGGCTATCCATGAAGGGTGTATTAGCTTTATCTACAGCAGAGATCTCTTTGGAAGGGGAAATCCCCCAGCCGTCTAATATTGTTAATATGACTTTTTTGCCCATTCTAATCGTATTTTCTGCTAAAATAAGAATTATTGATAGATAGTAAGGAGAGTTTAAGATGGCATTAAAAAAGTACTGATACCTAAAGCATAGTTTTTAAAATAAGAGGCTATGAATTCTGGAGTCATCTTCGATTTTCCATCAAAACTCAACTTTTCCCAAGATGTCTGAAAGCTTTCTTCCATCTGGAGGCTAAGAAAATCCTTGGATGTTGGGGAGAAGGAGTAATGCCAAGGTTCATATAAAAAACCGGTTCGAGTCTTATCATCGGTATACACAAGCTCAAATCCAAAATCACTCCCATAGCGCTCCATCCACACCTTTAAATTTGAAAACACTCCTGTTCCATGGTAGTGTTTTTCCAAGAGAATATCTCCTTTAGGAAGCTGAACCGATTGGTCAATGATATCTATATCTGTACCCCAATGGTGTCGAGAAGTCCCTGGAATGGAAGAGTAGGTGATAATTTCTGAAATAGCTTCAGTACTAGAGTGGGTGTTAAGAAGCTGATTATATTTTTTCTCCCAAATTTGTTTCTGGTTCGAAAAGCTCCTATATCCGGATACAATCTGAAGATGGATGTCATCCTTGAGAGCTGCAGATTGCATTTTCGAAAAAGATTTATAGGTTTTTTTTTCCAATAAAATCGGTGAGGGTTCTAAATGGGAGGTATCCAATCCTAAAACTTGCTCAATGCTTATGTTTTGAAATTCGGTAGGTTTCTTAAAGAAAGCTTGAAAAGGAAATTGAAATCCAATTCCAGACAAAGTGGAGATATACAGAAATCTTTTTCGGTTCATTTTAGGTCAAACTTTTGGACATTTTATAATGAGGCCCAACATCTGGAATCATAAATTCCTTGGAAATAACTTTAAAGCCGAGTTTTGAGTAAAAATCCTTAGCGGAAATTCTAGCATTGCACCATAAAACAGGAATCTCCAGAGTTTTAAGTTCGTGTTCAGAAAAATTTACTAATTGCTTTCCAATACCCTTACCTCTGTAATCTAAATCGACTGCCATTCCTCTTAGTTGGTAATGTTTGGTCTCAGGCAATTCATCGGTATTCGTTTCAAATAGACTGAGGATTCCTATGCATTTGGAATCTACAAAAGCACCAATATGCATGGTGCTTTTTGAATTATCTCCTTTCCAAATACAGGAGCTTTGAGGTTTACTAGGTCTTAAAACGTTTTGCCTTAACTCTAAGGTCTCTCTGGCAGAGATATATCGTATAGACAACTTCAAAATTTACGACAATATACCATCAACAATCCCGTAGTCCAAAGATTCCTGAGCGTCCATCCAGTGATCTCTCTTGAAATCTTTCATTACTTTGTCTAAGTCCTGTCCACAATTGTCAGCAAGAATCTGCGCACTTAGCTCCTTTATTTTTAGAATTTCCTTAGCCTGGATTTCAATATTGGAAGCCTGGCCTTGAGCACCACCCATAGGTTGGTGAATCATTATTTTGGCATGCGGCTGGATAAAACGTTTGCCTTTTTCACCACCAGACATTAAAATAGAACCCATGGAAGCCGCTAAGCCACAGCAAATTGTAGAAACTGGACTTTTCAATCCTTTCATGGTATCGTAGATAGCAAACCCATCGGTTACATATCCACCTGGGCTGTTAATGTAAAATTGGATTTCATCATTGCTTTCCATATCAAGATACATCAATCTATCAATAATATGTTTGGCGCTTTTGCCGTCGACTTGGCCATTCAAAAACACTTTGCGTTCTTCTAAAAACTTTTTATCTATAAGGTCTTGAACTTTTCCTGATTTATCACTCATAATATTTTTATTTGAAGCGTAAAATTAAAATTATATTTTAAAAGGGACTGCTTTATTTGAAGAGTATTAACGTAAGTTGGTTAATACAAAAACGATAAAGACCTTGTGCTACCAAGGTCTTTATCAATTTTTAATTGAAAATTAGTCTATTTTAATGATTTTAGCATCTGGCATGGTTTGCATAACAGACTCGTAACTATTTAAATTCGGATTGTTTTCTGCAAATTCTGCAGGAATAATAGCTATTCTAAACGTCTTATTGAAAATGAACTCATCTGGCACAGTATCTAAATTTACATTACCATCTAAAAAAATATTAACATCAAAGTAAGTATGATTATAGGTGTACACCACCTGATTGCCATCATCGAAAAAGAAGCTTTGTGGAAGGGGCGTCCATACACTTGCAGGACCTCCTTCATCATTAACAACCTCTTCAAGAAGATAAACAAGGACGACATCACTTTCAAAAACTTCTATATCCAAGGGAAATTCAAAAACGGTAGAGTAATTGTTTTGAGGTAGAAGGTCTCGGTTTATTTCATACACATTACCTAGAATAACACCTCCATCGATACCTTGAGGTCCTTGAGGCCCTCTGTCCCCTTCACAGGCGATAAGGCTCAATAATACAATCAATAAATAGCTAATTTTCTTCATCTTATTTGTTTTTAAAGTCAATGCTTAGTGAATTCACGCAATAGCGTTTTCCACTTTCTGTAGGACCATCATCAAAAATGTGACCAATGTGGCCGCCGCAATTGGAACATAAAATTTCTATGCGTTGCATCCCAAAATTGGTATCCTTTTTATATTCTATAGAGCCTTCTACAGAACTGTCGAAACTTGGCCAGCCACAATTACTCTCGAATTTGGATTGACTATCAAAAAGCAATTCACCACAGCCTCTGCATTTGTACTTGCCTTCTTCAAAGTGGGTGTTGTACTTCCCAGAGTGAGGAGGTTCCGTGCCTTTTTCTCTTAAGACATGGAATTCTTTTTCAGAGAGTTTTTCTTTCCATTGTTCTTCTGATATTTGATTTGAATCTGCCATATTATTATTGTTTAGGAATAAATTTTAAAGCCACACCGTTTATACAGTGTCTTTTGCCAGTGGTTTCTCTTGGTCCATCATCAAAAAGGTGTCCAAGATGTCCTCCGCAATCTCCACAGAGTAACTCAGATCTTTCATAGCCTAACTTCCTGTCTGAGCTCATAGCTAAACTTCCATCAACAGCACGGTCAAAACTTGGCCAACCTGTTCCACTCATAAATTTGTGTTTAGTCTCGTAAAGTTCGTTTCCACAAGCAGCACAAACAAAAGTACCCGATTCCTTAACGTCATTGAGCGGGCTAGAAAAAGGTCTTTCTGTCCCCGCTTGTCTTAAGATATTAAATTCTTCTTGGGTAAGTTCAGCTTTCCATTCACTTTCTGTTTTTTGGACTTTATAATCCATGGTTTTTTGCTCTTCCTGCTGAGCTTCAGACTTACAAGAGATCAAACCGAATAACACTACTATAATCCATACATTCTTCATCATGTGTTTTTTGTTTAAAATTAAAACTTCTATGACAACATCCATCAACTTTCACAAATCAATCACATTAGAAGTTCAATTTTATGATTAGTTTTGATAAAAATTAATAATATGTCTAAGTTCAAATTCTGTACCAGTTTTTTATTGATCCTATTTATTTTTGGTTGTGGTCAAAATCCATTTACGGGTAAAAGCACATTAGCACTGGTTCCTAATTCGCAAATTATACCAATGTCTTTCAAGCAATACAATCAAGTTTTGGAGGAAAGTAAAGTCATAAAGGAAGGAGATCAGGCTCAAATGATCCAGCGTGTTGGATTAAGAATAGCCAATGCCTCTGAGCGTTGGTTAATAAAAAACGGATATCCAGACTATACAGATAATTACAAATGGGAATTTAATCTTATAGAAGATGACCAAGTGAATGCATGGGCTATGCCCGGAGGTAAAATTGTTTTTTATACAGGAATTTTACCCATTGCTAAAAACGAAGCTGGAGTCGCAACTATTATGGGGCATGAAGTCGCTCATGCTTTAGCCAATCATGGTCAACAACGGATGAGTGCTGGTCAAATTCAACAAACAGTCGGTGCTGTTGGATCAATCGCTTTAGGTAATGAAGATCAGCAAACCCAGGAGTTGTTTACTACTGCATATGGTATCGGCTCTCAAATTGGGATCATGCTACCTTTCAGTAGAAATCACGAAACCGAAGCTGATAAGATTGGGATAAAATTGATGGCCATTGCTGGCTATGACCCAGATGAAGCAGCAAAACTATGGAAACGAATGAAAGAATATTCTGGAGGAGCGGGTCCACCTCAATTTTTGAGCACACACCCCTCTACCGATGAACGAATCAACAATCTTCAAAAATGGTCTGCTGAAGCTAAAGCAGAGGCAGCAAAGTTTGGGGTGACTTCATTTCAAAACTAAATCTTGGGACAGAAAACGCTTCCTAAAGGCCATAAGAAACTAATTAACGCCTGGGCGTTTTATGATTGGGCAAATTCGGTTTACCCTCTTGTGATTAGCTCAGCCATTTTTCCAATTTATTACGGGGCGCTTACTATCCTAAAAGATGATGAAGGTCTCGTGATTAGCGATACCGTTAACTTTCTTGGTTTTGATTTTAATAATGATGCCCTAATAAGTTATGTAACGGCTTTAGCCTTTGTTGTGATCTCCATCATAAGCCCATTACTGGGAGGGATTTCAGATTATATAGGGAATAAGAAAAACTTCATGAAATTCTTCAATTACCTAGGAGCAATTTCCTGTATAGGATTATTTTGGTTTTCTCTAGAAAATTTATGGTTTGGACTTTTGTGCTACTTTTTTGGACTCATAGGCTTTTGGGGAAGCATTGTTTTTTACAATTCTTACTTGCCGGATATTGCTCAAAAGGACCAGCAAGATAGAGCTTCAGCAAAAGGGTATACTCTAGGGTATATGGGTAGCGTTATTCTTTTGGTTTGCTGTTTAATTCTAATTTTATTTCATAGTAGCTTTGGATTCGTCAGCGAATCGCTTCCTACCCGAATTTCATTTATCTTGACAGGGGTTTGGTGGATTGCTTTCAGCCAATATACGTATGCATACTTGCCAAAAGGCAATCGTAAGGGGAAGATCAAAACAAAAGACTTACTGCTGAATGGCTTCCGAGAATTAAAAACCACCTATTCTAAAATTAAGACTTCTTATGCTGTTGAACCTTATTTAAAGGCCTTTTTTGTTTATAGTATGGCTGTGCAAACTATAATGTTGATTGCAACCTACTTTGGTGTTGGGGAAATCCAATGGCCAAAAGGAGAATCTACTACGGGTCTTATTGTGAGTATACTCCTAATCCAATTAGTTGCTATAGTAGGAGCTAACGCTGCCTCTCGGCTTGCTGAATCCTACGGAAACATCAACCTACTAATTTGGATTAATACCATTTGGATTGGGATTTGTGTCTATGCGTTCTTTATTACTCAGCCCATGCAGTTTTATATTACTGCCTTTTTTGTTGGCTTGGTGATGGGAGCCATACAGTCTTTATCAAGATCTACGTTCTCAAAGTATATTCCAGATGATGAAAAAGATACCGCCTCCTTTTTTAGTTTTTATGAAGTGACTGAAAAAGTGGGTATAGTGATAGGGATGTTTTTGTATGGGTTCATAGCTCAAATTACCGGAAGTATAAGAAATGCTATACTTTTTCTAATTTTGTTTTTTATTGGAGGGATTTTTCTTCTCTTTAGATTGAAAGCTCAAACTAAAAAGGGATAAAATGGCATTTATCTGGCACCTTACTATTGTTGAAATGAAAAACAATATGCTCGTTACAGGAACTGTGTTGAAGCATGAAACCTCTATTGATAAACAGCCTAAATCCATTTTGAGGAATTTTTGGAATGTTATAACATCCTATCAAAAAAAGCTTTACAAAAGCAAATTCATCACTCTCGAAACTCAGTCGAAATCTTTTGAAATTATGACCTCAAAACGAGGCTATTTTTTTGAAATACTTCCTGTCCAAAATCTGGGTGATTTTAAACTATACGACCACACCCATAATGAGCTAGCTATTCAGCAGTTTCATCCTGTGTATTTTAAAAATTTGGAAACATCCATCGAGGTGGTTTCTGATATTGATGATACCGTGATACATTCTCACACTGCCTCTGCTCTTAAAAGAATCTACACCATTCTTTTTAAAAGACCCAAGCGAAGAAAAAAAGTCTTATTTAGTAATTCGCTTTTAGATTTTCTTGATGAGAACCAATTCAGAATATCCTACCTCTCTAAAAGTGAGAGCAACTTATTTGGATTGATTACCTCGATTTTCAGATTCAATGAAATTCCAAACGGGGCTTTATTTTTGACTCCCTATCTAAAATTCAAATCTTTATTTAAGCCTAAAAAAGGAAATCATAAACTTCAATTTCTGCATCAGTTGCTTACCAATTTACCAGATAAGACCTTTATATTAATTGGAGATGATACCCAAAAGGATATCGACATTTATACTCAAATTGTGCATACATTTAGGCCTCAGATTTCAAAGGTATTTATAAGACAAACCGGTTTTTCCGTAGATGATGTTCAGACCAAAAAATGGGAAGCTTTAAAGCAAACAGGAGTGCCTTGTACTTACTTTCAAGACGAGGATGATATAGATCTTGAAATCGAAAGCCTTAAGCTATTACTCAATTTGTAAACATGGATGTTCTATTAATCGTTAACCCTATCTCTGGGGATAAAAATAAGTCGAGTTTTTTGGAATTTGCTGGGCGATTAATGTCTCAACACAAACTTGACAGCCACGTTTATAAAACAACTGGGAAAGCTGATTTCAAGGAAGTAGAGCAGTTGATTAAGACTAAAAGCCCTCATAAAGTAATTGTTGTTGGAGGAGATGGAACTTTAAATATGTTTTTGGATGTTTTTAGATCCGAAAGTTCGCTAATTGGTTTTATACCTATGGGTTCAGCTAATGGAATGGCTGAAGAATTTGACTTAATTGACTCTCCTAAGCAGCTCTTCGAAAACTATTTAGCTTCAGAAAACTACTTTGAAGTTGATTTGCTCCAGTTGAATCAAAAGCATTTGCTGCTTCATCTCGGGGATCTTGGTGCGAATGCAAATTTGGTTTGGAATTATGAAAAAGACAAAAGTCGTGGTCTCTTGACCTACGCCAAGCATTTTTGGTCTGAATTTAATAACCTTAAGGGTTTCAAATTTGAAATTGAAACCGAGAAAAATACCTACGAACGAAAAGGAGTCATGCTTGCCATCTGTAATGGTAGAAAGTTTGGGACTGGTATTCCCTTGAATACCATTGGTAAGATGAATGATGGTTTGTTTGAATTGGTTATCATAAAGGCGGTTGACTTTTCAGACCTCATTAAAGCTACCTATTCGAAATTTAATGAGGACTATGAAATTCAAAATTTTGAAACCATTCAAGCCAAGTCCGCTCAAATAAAACTTCTTGAGCCCAATTTACTTCAAATTGATGGTGAAATTATTGATCAATTCGATAAGATTCAAATTGATGTTTTACCTAAAGCTTTGAAATTTATCAAATAGAAAACGCCGATGAAAATTCATCGACGTTTAAATCTATCTACTTATCTTTTATTAATTTTCTTCTTTAAAGGATTCAAATTCGCTACTTGTATTTTCTCTTGGCCAAACATTATTAGTAGTGTCTACATCTGCCGTTTCTGCATTTGGATCAACAGTCATTTTTACGATTTCCTTTTCAGAAAAAATAGCTTTTTTCACTTCAGAGTCGTTTTTTCTCCAGACTTGAACAGGATATTTAATAACTTCTGAAGTTCCATCGGCATATTGAAATTCTACAATAATCGGCATCACTAAGCCACCTGGTTTATTGAAAGTCACTTCATAAATATGCTTAGGCTGCTTCATCACATCAATCTCTTGTTGGGTGAAGTTATCCATAAGGTATTCTCTTAATTTTGGAGCTTGATCTAAAGGATCCCCATTTTTCATAGCTGCTTCAAAATCCTCACTATCTTCTGTCAACAGATAAACCGCATCTTTAGTTCTTGAATCATTTGCTGGATCATCTATACCATATCTACTTAGTAAAGCTTTACCTTCTGTAGTAGGATTGCTTGTAATAAAGTAGTTTTTAACATCATCGATGCCAATATCTACATAATCTGTAGTGTAAAACCATCCTCTCCAATACCAATCTAAGTCAACGGCAGAAGCATCTTCCATAGTTCTGAAAAAGTCCTCTGGAGTTGGATGTTTAAACATCCAACGTTGTGCAAAAGTTTTAAAAGAATAATCGAAAAGCTCATGACCCATAACGGTCTCTCTCAAAATATTAAGAGCTGTTGCTGGTTTCCCGTATGCATTATTTCCTAATTGGTACACTTGTTCTGGATTGGTCATGATTGGAGAGATATACTCTTGATTTCCTTTCATGTAATTAACCATTTTAGAAGGCTCACCACGTCTTGATGGGTATTTTTCGTAAATTTCTTCGTTTCCAGATAATATAGCAGGGTAGGTTTTTGCAAATTCTTGCTCAGATAAATACTGCATAAAAGTGTTAAGACCTTCATCCATCCATCCCCATTGTCTTTCGTCACTGTTGACGATCATAGGAAAAAAGTTGTGTCCAATTTCATGAATAATCACACTTACCATTCCGAATTTCGTACGATCTGAGATAAACCCATTTTCATCGGGTCTCCCGTAGTTCCAACAAATCATTGGATATTCCATTCCTTGGCTTTTCGCATGAACAGAAATTGCTTTGTGATAAGGATACTCAAAGGTATAGTTGCTGTAGGTTTCCAATGTACTAGCTACTGCGCGAGTCGACCATTCTTCCCATAAGGGATTCCCTTCTTTAGGGTAAAGGGAAACAGCCATAACATCTTTATCGCCAACCTTAACAGCCATCATGTCCCAAATAAATTTTCTTGAGGTAGCAAAACCAAAGTCTCTTACCATTTCGGCTTTAAACTCCCAAGTTTTAGTTTCAGTGGCATTCATTTTTTCGTTAGCAACGGCTTCTTCTTCTGTAACAATAACAACAGGTTTGTCGAAAGAGGTTTTTGCTTGTTCATATCGATCCAGCATAGTTTTGCTAAATACTTCTTTTCTATTCTGAAGTTTTCCGGTACCATCCAATATGTGATCTTCTGGAACAGTTATATTTACCTCATAATTACCAAATGGTAAAGCAAATTCTCCACTTCCCCAAAATTGGTAGTTTTGCCACCCTTCTTTGTCATTGTATACGGCCATTCTTGGGAAAAATTGAGCTATAACATAAGCTCTGTTATCGTCTTCTTCAAAATATTCGTATCCAGAACGTCCACTGTTTATCGTGTGGTTATTAATTAAATAATCCCACTCTATTGAAAATTCAAAAGATTTACCTGGCATAAGTGGTTCTGGCATTTCTACTCTCATCATCGTAAAATTAATGGTATGAGGAAGAGGTTGGCCATCCTTATGAACTTTTTTGATATTAAACCCACCATCAAAATCTGCTTTCATGTGAGAGTTCACAAAGCTTGGCGCAGGAGTTACAGGAGCAAATTCACTACTGTTACGCTCTTTAGCTGGGCTGTCTTTAGCTCTTATGTTTTGGTCTAACATGACCCATAAATACTCTAAGGCATCAGGAGAATTGTTGGTATAAGTAATGGTCTCCTTTCCGTAGAGCATAGTATTCTCATCATCTAAGGTAATGTCCATCTCATAATCTGCAGTATTTTGATAATACTGATGACCTGGAGCACCAGAAGCCGTTCTATAGACATTTGGCGTTGCAAATTCATCGTAAAGTTGTCTGAATTTGTTCTGGTTGGTATGTCCTTCTTGTTTTTCTTCCACTTTTTCTTCTTGAGAAAAGCCTGAAAAGGTGATGGATAAAACCGCTAAAAAAAGCGATGCATATTTAATTCTATTCATAATGTACTGTATTATTATACTTAAATTAAACTAGGGTTAAAATGTTATCGTTCGTTTTGAGAGTTTTTTTTCTAAAATAAAACTTTTTTTAAACTCTCCAGATTTGAAATGAATCATATTTTTTTGCTCCTCAAACAAATCTGTCAAAATTAAATTTTCAATAGTTATGGAGTTAAGCTTATCTATATTTTCAATTTCAATATATAAATAAACCATGTCATCCTCGTATTTCTTTCCTAAATACTTAAGGGTCAAAATATCACCCTTAGATTCTATAAAAAGTTTATCATTGATATATCTTTCAATGTAGACTTCAGTTTCTTTGACTTCTAAAGAGGGAATAAGTTTAAAATCTTTTTGATATCGTTTATTGAGAACATCTTCAAAATCATCTGTAAATACTCTAGATATAATTTGAAGATTTTGTTTTTCAGCAACATAATTTATATCGGTAACGCTAAGGTAGAATTCATGCACCTCTGTAGTTGTTGAGATAGAAAACCAAATGAAAAAAGTCAATAACACTTTCATTCTTCAAAATTTTTGAGCGCAATATAAGCAATTGCTTTTAGCTTTAATTCATCGATTAAGGCTAATGGATCTCCTTTATCCATGATAGAAACTGTACGCTTATCCTCCGCACAATAGTAGGCGAAGTCTTCAATATAAATTTCAGGAATATTTAAGTCGGCGGTTATCAAACTAGACGGGACAATTCTTAAGATTCTATTTTTATCAGTTTTAAGATTAGCAATGTCTATGCGTTGCTTTAGTTTTTTCATTTCTCCATTAAGCGACATAATAATAAAGTCTAGAGGGACACCTCCAGAACTCGAATAAGCAGCGCGTAATTCTCGTTCTACTTTAGGTAATTTTCGAGGGACTCTAAAACCAAACTGCCGCTGGTCAATAAAGTCAGTTTTTACTTGTTTAATGTCTTTGCTTAAGTCACCGGTAAGGTCATATTGTAAAATAGTGACCTCTTCCAATTCGTTCACCTGCATCTCCAGGAAAATGGAAGTGTTAGTTCTCAAATTGCTGTCTTCAACCTTTATGGTGTAGGTTTTATGTTGAAGAGAGGTAAATAATATGGAATCGCCTATTTGAGCCCTAATGTTATATTTCCCCTCTTTAGTGGACACTTGGCCAATTTCCTGAGTGATATTGATGATGTTAACTTGGTAAGTCTCCAAAGAATCTGCATAAATCTGACCCTTTATAAATTTTTCCTGCCCAAAGCTGAGTAGGGGTAAGATGAAAAGGAGGTAGAAGTAGGCTTTCAAATTAGTCTTCAGATTTAAATTCTTTAGATTTCTGAATCAAAAACCCGATCAAGTCCAATTCGTTACCTTTTTTTAACATATTCTTAGTTAGGCCTTTGTCTTCGACGTAGAAAATAAACTGGTTGATTTTATCTTCATCGATATTAAGATTTTCCTTAAAAAAGGAATCTTTATACATCTTCCTCACCATAACATCTACATTTTCTGGTAACCTATGGTCTTCAGTAACTTCTTTTGATGCTAAAATTGTTCTGAAAATATTAGCGATATTCAACCCGTTTTTAATAAATTGTTGTTCGGTATTAAGACTTTCATTTATAGTCTGAGTTCTTATATTGGGCTGGGTTCCATCAAAATCGTTCAAAATTGATTTTGAACCATCACCAGGGGCTTTATAGTAAGTTGTATTTACTTTCCTGGCGTCCACCTCAATATTGCCTTCCAGATCATAAGGCGATACTATCACTTCATCTAAGGTGTTGACCTCATCATTGATTTTGATGGTCAACTTCTTTTTTTTGATGATATTTTCATCTATAACCACCGTAAAATTTTGATATTGAATGGCTTCAAATCTTAAACGATCTCCTATCCTCACTAAAATCCCAAATTGACCGTATTGATTGGTAACCGTCCCTTTATCTGTATTTTGATTAATGATTTCAATTTGTGAAGCCTCTCCATCAACCGGGACTATAATTTCTCCTGCAACATAAACGCGATCACTAATTTGTGCAGTTAAAACTTGAATGAAAACGAGACAAAGGCTAGTAAAGATTAGTTTCATGTGATATTTTTTCACAATCTACTTAAAAAATCAGATACACAATCCTAATTTTGCTACTATTTTTTTGTTAACTCGGTTTACTACACATTATTTGTTGAAAGCATATGCAAGCAATCATAGCAAGTACATCCACTATTCACGGTAGCTCTTATTTAGAGTATTTATTACCAAGCCTTGAAACTCATTTTGCCGATGTTCAAGACGTTTTATTTATACCTTTTGCCAGACTAGGAGGCATTTCTCACGATGAATACACTGAAAAGGCTAAAGAGGGCCTAAAGCCTTGTGGGAAAGATGTAAGAGGTTTACACGAATTTGAAGACCCCATAAAAGCTATTGCGTCTGCTGAAGCTATTTTTGTTGGAGGTGGAAATACATTTTTACTTGTAAAACAGTTACATGAACTTGGATTGATGAACGTTTTGAGAACTGCTATTGATGCTGGTGCTAGCTATTTAGGAACGAGTGCTGGCAGTAATATTTGTGGGCTCACTATGCAAACGACCAACGATATGCCTATTGTTTACCCTCCTTCATTTAAAACTTTAGGCCTCTTTGATTTTAATATTAATCCACATTATATGGATACCGACTCAAACTCGACCCATAAAGGGGAAACACGTGAAATTAGAATTAAGGAATTTCAAAATTTAAATTCTGTAATAGTTGTAGGTTTGCGTGAAGGGAGTTGGTTAAAAGTAGCAGATGCCAAAATTACATTGGAAGGTGGCCTTCCTGCTCGTATTTTTGAACCTGGCCAACCCCCTTACGAAATAGATTCCAATGCTATTTTAAATTTCAATTAGATGGATTATCAAGCTATTTTAGACCGACTTCAGAAGGATTTTATTCCCGATACAGCTATGGGGAATGTAGCTAGTTATATACCAGAATTGTCTAAGGTTGATCCTCTGAAATTCGGGATTTATCTCTACGCTCACGATGGCTCATCCTATGAGTTTGGAGATAGCCAAGAAAAATTTTCCATTCAAAGTATTTCAAAAGTCTTCACTTTAACAATAGCTAAAGAACTGCTGGGGAAGGAGCTTTGGAAAAGGGTGAACGTTGAACCTTCAGGAACAGCTTTTAATTCACTTACAGAATTGGAAAGAGAAAAAGGTATCCCTCGTAATCCTTTTATAAATGCAGGATCTATAGTGGTTGCGGATGCTTTGTTAACTGTTCTCGATAATCCAAAAAAAGACCTTTTAAAATTCGTAAGAAAACTTTGCGGCAGTGAGGACATTCACTTCGATGAGTCTGTTGCCAGAAGTGAAAAAAAACATGGGTACCGAAACAAGGCTTTGGTCAATTACATGAAATCCCTTGGAAATATTACTAACGACACCGAAGATATACTGGATTTCTATTTTTACCAGTGCTCTTTAGCGATGACTTGCGACCAGCTTTCAAAAGCCTTTATGCTTTATGCCAATGAAGGCAAACATTTTAGAAGTCAGGAGCAAGTGATAGATCCTCAAAGTGTGAAGCGTATTAACGCCATTATGCAGACCTGCGGGTTTTACGATGAAGCAGGAGAATTTAGTTATCGAGTAGGCTTACCGGGAAAAAGTGGAGTAGGAGGTGGTATTGTTGCCGTTCATCCTCAACATTATTCGGTAACAGTTTGGAGCCCTATGCTCAATGACAAAGGAAATTCTGCACTAGGGATGAAGGTATTGGAAGACTTGACTACACTTACAGGATTGTCGATTTTTTAAAATCTTTATCTAAGATTTAAATTTTAATATTTCTTTGTTCAATTGGTTACCAGTATATTTGCAGTATGATTCAATTACCTTTATTTATTAGTGGCGGAGAAATAGCTTTTATCTTATTTATTTTGATAATGGTTTTTGGTGCGGATAAAATCCCTGAAATGGCTAGGTTTTTTGGTAAAACGATGAAGTCCTTCAGACATGCAACGGATGAGATTAAGACTGAAATCACCAAGCAAAAAAAGGAACACAATTTAGACTTCGACATCAAAAAAGATGTAGAAGAACATACCAAGACTTTGGAGTCCAAAACATCAAAATTGAAAGATGAAGTTGAAGATGCTATAGGTCCCATCAAACGTCGATTCTAATGGAAATCAATCCTATAAAATGGGATTGGGAATTAATGGTATTTCTAAATAACCTAAGTCCTGATGTATTAGATCCATTTTGGAGTTTTGTGACTTACACAAAACACTGGATACCCTTTTTCATACTTCTTATAGCTCTCTTTTTTTATAAGTCACCAGCTAAGAAAGGTGGGTTAGGTTTATTGTTTGTATTAGCCTGTGTAGGTTTAACTCATTTAATTACAGATTTCACCAAATCTTTGGTAATGAGAAGCAGGCCAAATACTGAAGAAGCGCTTTCAGAAGTTATTAAAGTTTTGTACGAGCCTTCCCACTTCAGTTTTTTCTCGGGTCATGCTTCCACATCCTTTGCAGCAACCGTCTTTATATTTTTAAGTCTCAAATCTAAATATAGATACCTAGGTCTTATTTTTATCTGGCCTATTTTGTTTTCATTAAGTAGAATTTTTGTAGGAGTCCATTTCCCGAGCGATGTTATAGTTGGTGGTGTAGTGGGAACTATCCTTGCAATTCTGTTTTATGAACTTTACAATTTTGCCTTAAAAAAATTAGTTCACGTAGGTAATTAAAAGGATGCTTAAAATGGCGATGCCAATCCCTATCCAATTCTTGGGACTTATCTTTTCTTTAAAACAGATGATTCCTAAAAGTGTCGATAGTAAAACAATCGAAACATTATTGATAATGAAAATACTAGAGCTATCCAGTCCATCGATTCTTAAGGCCAAGATGAAAAAATAGATCGAAAAATAGTTGGGAATTCCCAATAAAACCCCTCCTAAAATATCTTTCCAGCTAAATTTTGCTTTGCCCGAAAGTGTCCTAAATCCAAACACCATACTTCCAGTAAGACACGCAAATAAAAAAGTGTTGGCAGAAAATAAGGAGATTTCTGAATCTGGCACATAAGTGTTTTCCAAAAACTTAATACTGCTTTCTATAAGGCCACTTCCTAGAAAGACCAAAAGCGGAAAAATAAAGAACTTCATATCAATGCTTAACCCATCACGTCGTCTCACCGATACTAGATAGACGGACACCAATGCCATCAAAATGCCTATAATTTTGAGTGGGCCTAAAGGTTCATCATAATACACAATTACAAAAAGTACAGGAATAGCAACGCTCATTTTACTAGCTACAGAAACGACAGACATTCCCCCTTTTTGCGTGGTAATGACCATGAGAGAAAAGACCAGTATAAACATAACTCCCAAAGCCATTGAGCCATAAAACCAATCCTTTTGGGGCGTTTCTAGAAGTTCGCTTATAGATAACTGATCTTGTAGACTAAGTCCTAAAATAAAAGCAGTAAAGTAATTGACTATAAGCGCGTTGAGAGTTGTGATTTTATATTTTCCAAAGAGCTTAAAAGCGATATAAATAGCGCTAGAGGATAAAATGCTAAGGAGAAGAACAATCAAAATAAGTTAGATTTAATAGAGAATAAATCGACGACCTCTTCCTTTCCAGCTTGTAAATGCCAAGTATGAATCCCTAATATCTCAGCAGATAAAATATGATCTTGAGTATCATCTACAAACAAGGTCTCTTCGGGTAAAAGCTCGTTTTCACTAAGAACATATTCAAAAATATCTCTGTTTGGTTTTCGATGATGGATTTCATGAGACAGGTAAAATTGATCAAAACAGAACTTGAACTCTTCATAAATTGGAATGTTTGCTTTTACCCAATCGATATGCAGTGCATTGGTATTACTCAATAAAATAAGAGTATATTTTCCTGAGGCTTTTAGTTGTTTTAAAAATTCCAAACGTTCTGCAGGGAACTCAATTAAAATAGAATTCCAAGCCTCAATAAAAGCTTCTTTTGTTAATCCAGGAAAACAAGTGATATACTGCTGAATAAACTCTGAACTTGAGATCAGTCCTTTTTCATAACTAGCATTAACCATAATTAATTCCTCGCTTAGTTCAGCCACTTCATAAGACTCCATGTGCTTTTGTGTAGCCGACTTGTCTAGAGTAAGAAACACATCCCCAAAGTCAAAAATAATAGTCTTAATCATTTTGAAAATAATTGAGTTGATCGCCTTCTAGCCATTCAGTTCTTGTGGGTTTTAGGTCTAGCACGGGTCCTTTAAGGCCATCTTTTATTTCATTTTTCCCAATAAATACTCTAGCTTCATCCCATAGGTCACGATCAATAAAACTCTGTATAGTCTTGGCGCCCCCTTCTACAATTACCGATTGTAATCCCTTTTTATATAAATTGGACAAAATTTGTTCAGGTAGATTCCTTTCAAAGTCGAGGGCCTCAAAACTCAAATTGTCTTGATTTGCTTTAGTTAGTTTATAGTCATGAAATACGATAGTAGGTTGGGTGGTATCCCTTATAGCTAAGGAGCTTGGCAATTTTAAAGCTTTATCAATCACGACACGCGTTGGATTTTTACCCTCATAATGTCTTACATTCAATTTAGGATTATCCTTAAGTGCAGTTTGAGTCCCCACCAAAATGGCTTGCTCTTCGCTTCTCCATTTGTGCACTAGCTGTTGAGAATACGCATTGGTAATCCAAAAAATATCACCTTTCTGTTGTTCAGTTGGAGCAATAAAACCATGAGTGGTTTCAGCCCATTTTAAAATAACAAAGGGTCTTTGCTTTCTATGAAATGTAAAAAATCGCTTATTTAGCTCTTCGCACTCCTCTTCGCATACACCAACGGTTACGCTTCTTTTGGCCGCCAATAATTTTTTGATTCCCATTCCTGCCACTTTAGCAAATGGATCCAGAGTTCCTATAACAATTTTAGGAATTTTCTTTTCGATAATGAGATCACTACAGGGAGGCGTTTTTCCATAGTGACTGCAAGGCTCCAAAGTCACGTAAAGGACAGATTTTTTAAGTAAAGACTGGTCTTTTACAGAATTAATGGCCCTTACTTCAGCATGAGCATCTCCTGCTTTAATGTGCCATCCTTCGCCTATAACGCGCTCATTACAAACAATTACACAACCTACCAAAGGATTGGGGTATGTGGTGCCTAGGCCATTTGCGGCCAGTTCAAGGCATCTTTTGATGTAAAATTCATTTGTTTGCACGGTGTAAAAATAGAAAAAGACTCATGGATTCAACTTAAAATAATCATCCTTTTTATAAAGATAGTTTTCGCTGTTTTTTCTTTTGAATTTATAAGGCTTAGGCTTTAATTTTTCAAGATAGAGACACTTTAAACTTTTGAAATCTCTTAATTTAGCCTGTGGTTTTTAAACCAGATTGGAAGATCAATTACTTTTTAAAAATAATCACGTTCAACTGAAGCAAAACATGACTGATATATCAATTAGACCTATAGAACAAAAAGACAATGCGAAAGTAGCAGAAATGATACGCTATGTCTTGATAGAACAAGGTGCGCCCAAAGTCGGTACAGCTTATGAAGACAAAGCCTTGGACCAGCTTTTCGAAACTTACCAGAACGATAGAGCAGAGTATTTTGTACTTCTGGAAGGAGATGAAATCCTTGGCAGTGCAGGTATAGCTCCTTTAGAAAATGGAGAAAGTACAATCTGCGAACTCCAGAAAATGTATTTTCATCCTCAGGTAAGAGGAAGAGGCCTGGGGCAACAAATGATGCAGGTGTGCTTAAACTTTGCGAAAGAGCATCAGTATAATGAGTGCTATATAGAAACTTTACCAACGATGGAACCTGCTCAAAAATTATATAAAAAATCGGGTTTCGATTATATAGAAGAACGATTAGGAGATACAGGACATTATTCTTGTACGGTATTTATGAAGAAAAAATTAGTTTAAAGAATACACCCAATTTATGAAGAAAATAGCCATAATTGCCCACGATGGAAAGAAGCCAGAAATGGTCAATTTTATCAATAAAAATATTGAAAAACTTAAAAAAGCTAAGCTTATAGCTACAGGAACCACCGGTACTCACGTTGAAAACACGGGCCTTAGTGTAGAGAAAAAACTTTCGGGACCCATCGGTGGCGATGCCCAAATAGCAGCTTTAGCGGCGGAAAAAAAACTATCGATGATCCTTTTTTTTAGAGATCCCTTAGGTAAGCATCCTCACGAGCCAGATGTCCAGATGTTAATGAGAATTTGCGATGTCCATAACATTCCTATTGCCACCAATCCAGCAACAGCACAACTTCTTGTCGATGCTTATTTTAAGGATTAATCCTTCGGAATAGCTTTTAAAATAAGATCCATAATACTTTGTGGGCAACGCATGGGTCGTCTTGTTTTATGATCAACAAAAACGAGTATTGTTTGACCAAGAGTAAGGATTTCATTGTTTTGATTTCTGATTTCATAATCAAAAATAATCGATGCACTGGGTAGTGTATTTAAGATCGTCTTCACGCTTAAAATATTTCCAAATCTTGCCGGTTTTTTATAATCAATAGTCAATTTAGATAAGGGCAACATAATTCCTTTATCTTCCATTTCTTGGTAATGCATCCCCATTGTTCTTAACCAATCTACTCTAGCTTGTTCAAAATAAATGGGGTAGTTGGCATGATGCACAACTCCCATTTGATCGGTTTCCGCATACCTAACTTCAATAGAAGAGGAGGTAGAAATGGGCTTAATTAGTTTACTATTTTTGCTCAAAATTTAAGTTTTAACATCTCTATAAGTATATGTAAAAAAAAAGAAAACTTCCACCCAAATTCGATTTTTTTATTAAAAAGTTTGTTCACATATTTGTCCTTCGCAAGAAGAAAATCCATCTTGCAAAGAATAGAATACTAATTAAGATACTTTAAGTCTAACTATGTCAAAATCAGCAATTTCGGTTTGGGATAACTGTCTAACTTTTGTAAAGGACAATATCTCAGATCAGGCCTACAAAACCTGGTTTCAACCTATTAATGCTGTAAAGCTTAATGACAATGCCTTAAGTATTCAAGTTCCTTCAAAATTTTTTTACGAGTGGTTAGAAGAGCATTATGTGGATCTTTTAAAAGTTGCTTTGACCAAAGAAATAGGAAAAGGAGCAAAGTTGGTATACGTGATTCGTATGGAAAATGCTGAAGGCAACAGACAACCCTTCACAGAAAAAATACCAAGCACCCAACGTTCCAATGTTCACTCTCAATCTGTAGATTTTCCTTCTCGCCAAAAGAATCCAGAATTAAGAAATCCGTTCGTCATTCCAGGCATTCGTAACTTAAAAATTGATTCTCAGTTAAACTCAAATTATAGTTTCGATAATTTTCTGGAGGGAACCTCCAATAGGTTAGCGAGATCTGCAAGTCTTGCGGTGGCCAATAAACCTGGTGGAACTTCTTTTAATCCTTTGCTTATTTTTGGGGGAGTTGGTTTGGGAAAAACCCATTTAGCTCATGCCATAGGTTTGCAAGTCAAAGATAAATTTCCAGATAAAACTGTTCTTTATATTTCTGCCGATAAATTTACGCAGCAGCATATCGATGCAGTTTCCAAAAATAACAGAAACGATTTTATCCATTTTTATCAAGTCATAGATGTACTCATTGTAGATGATATCCAATTGATCTCCGGTAAAAAGGGAACGCAAGATGTGTTTTTTCACATTTTCAATCACTTGCATCAGAACGGTAAGCAAGTGATTTTAACCAGCGACAAGGCTCCTGTAGATATGCAAGATATACAGCAGAGACTGCTCTCCAGATTCAAGTGGGGACTTTCTGCAGAACTCGAGCAACCAGATTATGAAACGCGTATCAAAATTATAAAGAGTAAGCTTTATAATGATGGTGTAGAGATGGCCGATGAAATTCTAAATTATGTAGCTTCAAGAATCACCACCAATATTCGGGAGTTAGAAGGAGCTATCATATCTCTAATCGCACACTCCTCGTTTAGCAAAACAGAAATCACTATCGATCTTGCAGAGCAAATCGTAAAGAATTACGTCAAAAACAACAAGAAACCGATTTCTCTAGATGATATTCAAAATGTAGTTAGTGATTATTTCCATATCGAGATAGACGAGCTACAAT
This sequence comes from Psychroflexus gondwanensis ACAM 44, assembly GCF_000355905.1. Taxonomy (GTDB): domain Bacteria; phylum Bacteroidota; class Bacteroidia; order Flavobacteriales; family Flavobacteriaceae; genus Psychroflexus; species Psychroflexus gondwanensis. Next base: position 252,209 of record NZ_APLF01000004.1, on the reverse strand, counting down.
CCAAGAGTAGAAAACGAAACGTTGTTCAGGCTAGGCAAATCGCCATGTATTTTGCTAAAGAAATAACCAAAACGTCGCTGACTAGTATTGGAAGACACATCGGACAAAGAGATCACTCTACGGTCTTGCATTCCTGTAAAATCGTGACCAATCTCCAAGAATCCGATAAGCAATACAGGAAATTCATCCAGGATCTTGAAATCAAATTTAAGCAGTTATGATTCGTGTCCTGATGGTATGCTTGGGTAACATTTGCCGATCTCCTTTGGCAGAAGGCCTCCTTAGATCTAAGCTAGACACTTCCATTTTCGAAATAGATTCTGCAGGGACTTCTACCTACCATCAAGGTTCTCTTCCAGACCAGCGCTCTATAGAAGTGGCCTCCAAATACGGCTTGGACATTACCAACCAAAAAAGTAGACCCTTTACAAAGAAAGATTTTCAAAGCTTTGATTATATTTATGTCATGGACTCATCCAATTATGAAGATGTTATTAACATGGCAGACAACAAAGAGGAAGAAGACAAAGTCAATTTAATTCTGAATACTATATATCCAGGCGAAAACCAAAGTGTACCAGATCCTTATCATGATTCCATTAATGGTTTTGAACAGGTGTATCACATGTTAGAAGAATCCTGTTCTGTTATTGCTTCAGAATTAGCATAATTTAATTTTTGATCAATTAATTACAGATGTATGGACAAAACACCTCCAAAAGGTAAACTTTATTTAATTCCTAATAGGCTTGGAGACTTGCCGCCCTTGGAAGTCCTCCCTCTGTCCATTCGTAAAGTCATCAATGAAATTGACCATTACATCGTTGAAAATGAAAAAGTTGCCAGACATTTTATAAAAAAAGTAGTGCCTTCCAAATCACAACCTAGCCTTGAGTTTCAGTTATTAAACAAATTCACTTCAGAACTTGAAATCCCAAACTTCCTTGATCCCTGCGAACAAGGCGTCAATATGGGACTGCTTTCCGACGCTGGTTGCCCTGGAGTTGCAGATCCAGGAGCTCAAGTGGTAGCTTTGGCTCACCAAAAAAACATCAAAGTGGTTCCTTTGGTAGGTCCATCTTCTATTTTATTGGCCTTAATGTCTAGCGGTCTTAATGGTCAAAACTTCACTTTTCACGGGTATTTACCTATCGATAACCAAGAGAGAAAGCATTTTGTAAAAAAAATCGAAAAGGCATCTATAGAGAATACTCAAGCTCAATTATTTATAGAAACGCCTTACAGGAACAATAAATTGCTCATCAGTCTTATCTCTACTTTACAGGCTTCCACTAGGATCTGTGTGGCAGTTGATTTGACGCTTTCTACGGAATTTATCAAAACACAAACCGCTGCAGAATGGAAGAAAATGTCTATTGATCTGCACAAGCGGCCAGCGATTTTTATCATTCAAGGCTAACAAAGTGACCTGAATCTATAATTCAACTTTATTTTGAAAGATGACGTTTTTAAAACCATTAACCGACCTGGTTCTGAAATCCTGTTTAAGGAGAAGGCTAGTAAGTTTTTCGCTTATTCTTTTCCTATTCTTTCAGAAACAGAGGTAGAAGCGGCCATCGATAGTTTGAAATCTAAGCACAGCAAGGCAGGGCATTTTTGTTATGCTTGGCAAATGGGAGAAAGCTACGAACACTTCCGAGTCAACGATGATGGTGAACCTTCCAATTCTGCAGGAATGCCAATACTGGGACAGCTACAAAATTTCGAAATGACCAATACTTTAGTAGTTGTAGTGAGGTATTTTGGAGGCACTAAGCTTGGCGTAGGTGGGCTGATTTCTGCCTATAAAACTGCTGCAAAGATGGCATTGGAATCTAGTAACATTATCACTAAAACCATCAATTTGGAGTTTGATGTGGTATGTGAATACGATAAAATGAATCTGGTGATGAGACTGGTCAAAGAATATGACTTGGATATTCTATCTCAAGACTTAAAACTCAACTGCAAATTTAAAATCAGTGTAAGGAAAAAAGAGTTTGAATCGATTTTTAAAAAATTTGACACTGTTTTTGGATTTCAAGTCTCTAGTGAACATAAACCCGAAGAAGAATGACTAACCTAAAGAATCTAAAGCAAGACTTTTTTATAGCTCTACAGCCCATTTATAATGAGGGAGAGGTTTCTAATTTCTTTAAGTGGTTGGCAGAAGACCTTTTGGATTTAAAAACTCACGATTTGCTTTTAGAATCTGAAGTGAACCTAGATTCCAAAAAGCTAGACGATTTTAAAAAGGCTCAAGCTCGACTTGAAGCACAAGAACCCATCCAATATATCTTAGGTTACGCTGAATTTTTTGGGCTGCGTTTTAGAGTCAATTCAAGTGTATTGATTCCAAGGCCAGAAACAGAAGAATTAGTAGAATGGATTTTAGAAGACCAGAAATCTTCAAAGTCTCAGTTGTCTATATTAGATTTAGGAACGGGGAGCGGTTGCATTCCTATCGCTTTAGCTAAGCATCTGCCTCAAGCTAAACTCAAGGCTTTAGATATATCAGTAGAAGCCTTAAAGCTAGCAGAATTAAATTCAGAAGATAATAACACCAGAATAGAGTATATTCAAGGGGATGTATTGATTTTGAAGTATTTGGCAGAGGGGATTGATATTGTGGTTTCCAATCCTCCTTATGTAAAATTCGATGAGCAAGCTCAAATGCAGGACAATGTTCTCAAAAACGAACCGCATCTGGCCTTATTTGTAAAGGATAACGATCCTTTAATTTTTTATAGAAAAATTGCAGAACTGACTTCCAAACTGACTAAAAGACCTTTAGTTTATGTGGAAATCAATCAATATTTAGCAGAAGAAACTCGCCAATTATTCAAAAGTTTTGGTTTTGAGTATGTTGAGATCAGGAAAGATTTCCGTGGAAATCACAGAATGCTAAAAGCCTATTAAAGTATGCTTATTAACAGATTTTCTGACTAGGAATCTGAAGAATTTAATTTAATTTTAAAGTCTAAACAAGGTATCTGCTTTTCAACCCTTAATTTACTGACTTTATGAGCACTCAAGACCAAATCGAAAATTTACGTCAAGAACTTCACCAGCATAATTACAACTACTATGTTTTGGATGCTCCAGAGATTTCTGACTATGATTTTGATATGAAGTTGAATGCGCTTCAAGAACTTGAAAAAGCTCACCCAGAATATAAGGATCCCAATTCGCCAACGATGCGAGTAGGTGGAGAGGTAACCAAAAACTTTACGACGGTAGTCCATGATTTCCCGATGTATTCTTTGTCCAATTCCTATTCTAAAGAAGACCTGCAAGAGTGGGAAACACGTATTCAAAAAATAATTGAAGAGCCTGTTGAATTCACTTGTGAACTGAAATACGACGGGGCTTCGATTAGTCTAACATATGAAGATGGAGAGTTTTTGAGAGCAGTAACTCGTGGAGATGGAACCCAAGGAGATGAGGTTACCCATAATGTCAAAACCATACGATCTGTTCCATTAAAATTGAAAGGGGATAATTATCCTGGCCGATTTGATATTCGTGGAGAAATCGTGTTACCCTATGAAGGCTTTGCTAAATTGAATGCAGAGCGAGTAGAGTTGGGAGAAGAACCTTATGCTAATCCTAGAAATACAGCTTCAGGAAGTTTGAAATTGCAAGACAGTGCAGAAGTCGCTAAGCGTCCTTTATTGTGTTTGCTTTATAATCTCACTGGAGATAATTTAGGGGTGAGCACCCAAATGGAAAGCTTAAACAAGTCTAGAGAGTGGGGATTCAATGTTCCTAAAGAAGCTCAGGTCGCCAAATCGATTGATGAGGTATTTGCTTACATCAACTATTGGGATGAACACCGACGTGATTTACCTTACGAAACCGATGGTGTGGTCGTTAAGGTGAACAATTTGCAACATCAAGAAGAACTTGGGTACACGGCCAAATCTCCTCGATGGGCCATGGCCTACAAGTTCAAAGCAGAACAAGTGTCAACCACTTTAAATGAGATCACCTATCAAGTGGGTAGAACAGGAGCAATTACCCCTGTCGCCAATCTCGATCCTGTGCAATTGGCAGGAACTACTGTAAAAAGGGCTTCACTTCACAATGCAGACCAGATCGAAAAACTAGACATCAGAGAAGGAGACGTGGTTTTTGTAGAAAAAGGGGGAGAGATTATTCCCAAAATCATCGGTGTAGATTTTAAAGAACGCGACCCGGAGTCTTCCGAGCCTACGGTATACTTAAAAGAATGTCCTGAGTGTGAAACGCCTTTAGAAAGGAAGGAGGGAGAAGCCTTGCACTTTTGCCCAAATACCGAGGGGTGTCCTCCTCAAATTATAGGTAGGATACAGCATTTTATTTCTCGAAAGGCTATGGATATAGAAGGGCTTGGTGGCGAAACGGTGGCGCTATTGGTAAGGGAAAATTTAATTGAGGATTACGCCGACTTATATACCTTAAGTAAAGAAGATATTCTTCCTTTGGAACGTATGGCAGAAAAGTCTGCCGAAAATTTAATTAAGGGTGTTGAAGCTTCAAAAGATATTCCTTTCGAGCGGGTGCTTTACGGTCTTGGTATTCGGTTTGTTGGAGAAACTGTAGCTAAAAAGCTTGTGAAAGCTTTCAAAAGTATAGATGTACTGGCTTTTGCAAGTTTAGAAAACCTGGTAGCTGTAGACGAAATAGGAGAACGCATAGCACAAAGTGTCGTTGACTTTTTTAACGATGATGCTAATAAATTTCGCATCGACCGTTTAAGAAGCTATGGTCTTAATCTCGAAATTTCTGAAGAAGAATTGGAGGGGCAAAGTAGTAAGTTAATAGATCTTACCTTAGTGATTTCAGGAGTCTTCCAAAAAGTCTCGCGTAAAGAACTTCAAGACCTTATCGAAAAGCATGGGGGTAAAAATACCAGCTCTATTTCTAAGAAAACAGATTACTTGATTGCTGGAGAAAACATGGGGCCTAGCAAGCGAACTAAAGCTGAAAATCTAGGGGTAAAGATTATCACTGAAGAGGAGTTTTTGACAATGGTTGGCGAATAATCTATGACTGATTCTAGACTTGCATCACCAAACTCTTTTGTTCTTTTAGCTCTTTATCATCAAAGTAAAAATCAATACGACCTACGTTTATACCTGCCCAACCTACTTGGTTGACCAATACTATTTTGCCTTCTGCATTTTCAATAGCAGTAGGCTTATCCAAAAAGGTATGAGTATGTCCTCCTATAATAAGGTCAATATCTTTGGTTTGTGCAGCGAGCTTTAAATCATCAATCTTATCAGACTTATAGCTATAGCCCAAATGCGATAGGCAAATTACGATATCGCAGTTGAGATCTTGTTTTAAAATTTTGATCTGCTCTTGAGCTATTTCAACGGGATCTAGGTATTTTGTTTCTTTATACAAATCTTTAGAAACCAATCCATCGAGTTCAATGCCGAGGGCAAAAACGCCAATAGTTAAGCCATCGACTTCATAAATTTGATGCGATTTGACGAGTCCATATAGGATTGTATTTTTCAAATCGTAATTGGCATTAAGCATATCGAAATCCGCATATTCAAGTTGAGCGGCAATATTATCAATCCCATTATCAAATTCATGATTACCAATTGTGGAGGCATGATACCCCATTTTACTCATGAGTTTAAATTCTAGTTCACCACCATAAAAATTGAAGTACGGTGTTCCTTGAAAGGAATCTCCAGCATCCAAAATTAAGGTGTTTGGGTTTTCTGCCTTTACTTTTTGAATATAGCTATACCGTCTTGAAACTCCGCCAAGATCGGGATACTTACTATCATTCTCAGGAAAAGGATCAATATGGCTATGCACATCGTTAGTATGTAAAATAGTGAGGTGTTTGGTAAAGGGTTTGGATTGAAAAGCGCTCAATAAACCAATTCCACCAACTGCTGTAAATGTTGTTGCTGCCCCCGTTGTTTTTATGAATTTTGATCGTTTCATAACGCTAGTTTTCGAGTTTAGTAAAGCGATTATCCTGTTTTGGAGCTATAGTATCTTTCTTCTTAAAATAATCTATAAACAAGTTTCTTAACTTATAATCCAAAGAGTGTACGCTTTTTGATTTTTTGAAGAATTCCATATGGTCTCCGCCTTTTATGAGGTAGTCGGAAGTGGCGACGTAGTAACTTTTATTCTGAATGTGTTCCCCATTCACTTTCACCTCTTTAAGAAGGCCTTCAGCATTTAGTGTAATTTGAAGACCAGCGATGGGGTGAGCGACTTTATTTTTAACTAAATAATTTACCAACGCTTTAAGTTCTTCTGAAGCTAATTCAGCAACAGCTACTTCATTTTCAAAAGGCATTATATTATAAGCGGTTCTTGTGGTTACCTCTCCAGCATTGATCCCAGAACGAATTCCGCCGTAATTTAAGATTACAACATCTATTTTATGACCAGTTCGTTTTTCAAAAATGGGATTGGCCATTTCAAGAACAGCATCAGACATCATATTTCCTAAAGGAGTGTTTAACTGTGCATCCGATTTGAACATGGCTTTTGGGGTATAGGACAAAACGGCACTCATTTCTTCTTGGATACGTTCTCTGTATGGTGAGATAAAGTCTTCAAGCTCTTTATTTTTTTCTATCGAATCTGAAATTTGTACCTGTTCCCCATTTGTCTTAACAAGAATAGTAGGAGATTTTGTGCAGGAGCAAATTGAAATGCTTATTAAAATAAGAATTAAAAACTGACGCATAAGGATAGATTTGGGTGTAAATATAATGAGTTTATTAAATTTGAACGTATGGTAAAAGATAATTATAGCCTTGGGTTTGCTAGTGAATTATTTAGCATTTTATAAACAGACTTGAGTGTTAAAGTTTAGTATTTTTAGGCTTTTCAAAACCAATCTATGGAAATCCCCTTATTAAAAGAAATTGTCATTGTCTTAGGTATCTCCATTGTCATCATTTTGGCGTTTCAAAAGATAAAGGTGCCTTCTATTCTTGGGTTTTTGATGGCGGGAATAATTGTAGGCCCTAGTGCATTCAATTTATTGAGCTCGACACATGAAGTAGAATTACTTTCAGAAATCGGAATAATTTTTCTCCTCTTTATCATTGGTATAGAGCTTTCTTTTAGCGGACTCATGAAAATCCGAAAGACCGTTTTTGTAGGAGGAGGGCTTCAAGTGGGAGGAACAATATTGATAACGGCTTTGATCTGTATAGCGCTAGGTGTTGAAATTAATACAGCTGTGTTTATAGGATTTTTAATTTCTCTTAGTAGTACAGCTATTGTTCTCAAGATGCTTCAGGAAAAAGGAGAAATCGAATCTCCTCACGGTAGAGTGGCTCTAGGGATTCTGATTTTTCAAGATATAATTGTTGTTCCGATGATGTTATTAACCCCCATTTTGGCAGGGAAATCTGATAATATTGGGGAAACCTTACTCATTCTATTAGTAAAGCTAATAGGCGTTGGGGTGGTGGTGTTTTTGCTTCAAAGGTATATAGTTCCGTTTGTTTTCAAATTAGTCGTTAAATCCAAGAATAGAGAGTTGTTTATACTAACCACAATCGTCTTTTGTTTTTCTGTGGCTTGGTTAACGTCTTCTATTGGACTCTCTTTGGCGCTTGGGGCATTTTTCGCAGGTTTAATTATCTCTGAGTCAGAATATAGCCATCAAGCTACAGCTAACGTTTTACCGTTTCGAGAAATCTTTATCAGTTTCTTTTTTATCTCCGTGGGCTCATTGCTAGATCTGTCTTTTTTTATAAATAATGTCGTTTATATCTTGCTCTTTGTGCTTGCGGTCCTTGTCATCAAAATGCTAGTGGTCGCTGTGGTGACGTTCATTTTAAAAACTCAACCGCGAACTACTTTTATGTCTGCATTGAGTATTTTTCAAGTTGGAGAATTCTCTCTTTTACTTTCTACGGTGGGTCTTCAAAACGACTTACTGCCCAATGAATTATATCAATACTTCTTATCCGTTTCTATTATTACCATGGCCTTAACGCCGTTCATTCTTCAAAAATCTCATAAATTTTCAGATTTTTTACTCAAAGCTGCCATTCCTAAAGGCGTAAGGAAACGGCTCAATAATAGAAAGCTAGAGCAAAGTAGTAGTGAAGTAGATCAGGTGCAGGAGTGGTCAGACCACGTGGTTATTATTGGATATGGAATTAATGGCCAAAATATCTCTAGAGTGACCTCCCATATCGATATCCCTTATGTGATTGTGGATATGGATTACGATGCCATAGCAGAGGCCAAACGAAAAAACCAACCCATTGTTTTTGGAGATGCAGCAGATCCAGAAATTCTTAAGCATATCAATATTCAAAAAGCTAGGGTAGTGGTGATAGCAATCTCCGATCCTAGTGCGACCAAAAAGATTATCTCTTCCGTAAGGTTATTTTCTCAAACTGTTTATATCATTGTAAGAACACGGTTTGTAAAAGAAATAGACGAAAATATGAAAATAGGGGCAGATGAGGTTATTCCTGAAGAGTTTGAAACTTCTATCGAAATTTTTACACGAGTGCTTAAACAATATATGATTACACAAAGCGATATTGAGAATATTGTCACCAGTATAAGATCATCCGACTATCAAATGCTTACCAGTATAAAACCAACGTCCAAGAATGCGATGTTTCAACAATTAAATATCCCAAATAAAGAGGTGGCAACGCTTCATGTGCAACATGGTGATAATGATATTGCAGGTAAATCTATAATGGATTCTGGTATGGGCCAAAAATATAATGTTACTGTTTTGGCTATTAAACGCGGACGAAAATATATTTCTGAGATCCAGCCTAATACCAAAATTGAAATTGATGATTTGGTTTATATTTTTGGAACATCCAAAGACATCAATGCTTTAAATAAAGTGATAAAATTTTAAAATTAAACCGTAACATTTTTTAAACTCAACCGTCCAATATGAAAATTAAAATGATGAAAAAAATAGTTTTTGCCTTTGGGATTTTGGCAATGGTCACCAGTTGTAAATCGGTTTCCAAATCAGAAAATAATCTGGTGGTCGTCGATGTTTTTCTCAATGAGATTGAAAATGATAGGGTAAAAGTCTCTATAAACCCTGGTCCAATTCAAGTTGATTCTCTCAAGTTTTACTTGCCTAAAATAGTACCAGGAACCTATGCAGTGAATGACTACGGACAGTTTTCTGAAGACTTAATTGCTATTGACTACGATGGAAATGAAATGTCTGTAGTTCGAAATGATGACAATACGTGGACCATTTCCAATTCTCAAAATTTCGATAAGCTGACGTATTATGTCGAAGATACCTTCGATATTGAGGGAGAGGGTGGTGTGTTTTCTCCAGCTGGAACCAATTTTGAGGCTGGTGATAACTTTATGCTCAATTTGCATACGATGGTCGGCTATTTTGAGGATGCTAAGGAGATCCCATATAAGATTAATGTTCACAGACCTTCAGACCTAATAGCTTCTGCCTCATTACCAGTGATTAATCAAACAGATCAAGGCACTTATATCATTGATGAATTCTCTACTAGCCGATATTTTGGGGTCATAGATCATCCTATTCTATATTCCGTTCCGGATACTACAAGTTTCGATATTGAAGGGATGAAGGTACTTTTAAGTATACACTCCCCAAACAATATCCACACTACTAAAGATTTGAAACCAGCTTTAGAAAAAATGGTTCAAGCTCAAAAATCTTTCTTAGGTGAAATTGATAATACAAATGTGTATGCTATTTTATTGTATCTGTCGGTTATGGAAAACCCTGATGCTCGTGGATTTGGCGCTTTAGAACATCATACCTCTACGAGTGTAGTTTTGCCAGAAACCATGACTTTACCTCAGCTTGAAGAATCTATGACAGATGTAGTCTCGCATGAGTTCTTTCATATCATTACTCCGTTGAATATCCACTCCAACGAAGTTCACTATTTTGATTATAACGATCCTAAGATGTCTAAGCATCTGTGGATGTATGAGGGAGTTACTGAATATTTTGCTAACCTTTTTCAAATCAATCAGGGTCTTATTTCCGAAGAGGATTTTTATAAACGGATGAACGATAAGATTGAAACCTCAAGAGCTTTTGACGACACAATTCCCTTTACGACCATGAGCGAGAATATTCTTTCTGAAGAATATAAAGATAGTTTCTATAATGTATATCAAAAAGGAGCACTTATCGGGATGGCTCTGGATATCCGTTTAAGAGAGCTTAGTGGTGGGGAAATGGGGATTTTAGACCTAATGAAAAAGTTGATTTCTAAGTACGGAAAAGACACACCCTTTGAGGATGATGCCTTGATTCCTGAAATTGTAAGTTTAACTTACCCTGAAATACAAGATTTTTTTGATGCCTATGTGCAGGGAAATACTCCGATTCCTTACGATGATTTTTTTGCTAAAGTAGGCGTAGAGAAAACGGAGAGTATAGCTAAAACAGGCTACTTTTTAGATGGAAGGACTCCATTTATTGACGCTAACCAAGATAAAGGCACAGTCTTTTTTAGAGAAAGTTATCCTATGAATTCATTTTTCAAAGAGCTAGGTGTAAAAGGTGGAGACGTTATCAAATCCATCAATGGAACTGATTATACTTTAGAAAATATAAGAAATTTAATTTCGACTTCTATGGCTTGGGGAGAAGGAGAAGACTTTAAAATGACTGTGGAAAGGGAGGGAGAAGAGCTCACTTTTGAAGCTAAAACCACCCAGCCTTACACAAATAAAACTAGTTTACAGTCAGAAGAACTTGAAGAATCTGACCCTAAATTTGAATTGAGACAGGCTTGGTTAAAAGGCTAGATCTCAACTATATTTTCTAACCCATAAAAGTTTGGTCGTAAGGCCCAACTTTTATGGGTTATTTTTATTTGAAAATAGTACATTTGGACTTAAATCTTTAAGGTGTTAAACTCGATAAAAACCCATTTTCTACACAAAAGCCTCTCATCCAAAAGGTCTATTCTGGCTGCGGAATCAGTAGGTGATAAGGTTGGAATTCTATATAATGATGATATAGCAGACAAATATCAGTTGCAGCAACTTGTTGAGAAGAACTTTAAGATCAATTCTGAAGATATTAGTTTTCTTGGCTTTAGTCGTCATCGGTATGACAAGGTTGAAAAACCAGAATACGTTTTTACGACAAAGGATTTTACCTTGTTTGGAAAACCAAAATCAAAAGCTATTGACGAATTCTTAAAAACAAATTATAAATTGCTCTTTAATTATTTTGGTAAGGATGAATTGTGTTTAGAGGTTTTAGCGCTACTCACCGAAGCCAAACTGAAAGTAGGATTTCAAGAGGCGAACGAAAGAGTAAACGATCTTATTTTGAATGTAGATTCTAAAAATCTTGATTTTTTTAAAGAAAGTTCTAAATATATAAAACAAATAATATAATACCAATGAAACAGTTTTTAGGAACAGGTGTGGCTTTAGTAACACCTTTTACAGGGGAAAATGAAGTTGACGAAAATGCTTTGAGAAAATTGGTTCAATTTCAACTTAAGAATGGGGTAGACTATATAGTCGTTTTAGGAACTACGGCAGAAAGTGCGACCCTCTCAAAAGTAGAAAAGGAGACCGTAAAAAAAATTATTAAATCAGAAAATAACGGTCAACTCCCACTTGTTCTTGGGTTGGGAGGGAACAGCACCTCTCAGGTGGTCGAAGATTTAGCTCAAGAAAACTTAGAAGGCTTTGACGCGATTTTATCGGTGTCTCCTTTTTATAATAAACCTAGCCAAGAAGGAATCTACCAGCACTTCTCCGAAGTCTCTAAGGCGTCAAAGCTTCCAATTATCTTGTATAATGTGCCAGGGAGAACTGGATCCAATATGCTGCCTCTTACTGTAACTCGCCTAGCAAACGACTTCGATAATATTATCGGTATCAAAGAAGCAGCTGGCGATATAGTGCAAGCTATGACCATAATAAGGGATACACCAGATGACTTTTTGGTAATTTCTGGAGATGATATGATTGCATTACCCATGGTTATAGCTGGAGGTGCGGGAGTCATTTCTGTAATGGCACAAGGCTATCCAGCCGAATTTTCTAAAATGCTTAGTTTGGGTAGAGAAGGGAAAGTAAAGGAAGCTTTTACAATTCAGTTTCAATTGATGGATGGAATCGATCTTATTTTTAAAGAAGGAAATCCTTCTGGTATAAAGGCGGTTCTGGAGCTTAAAAATTTATGTGAATCCAGTGTTAGGTTGCCTTTGGTAGAAGCAAGTTCAATATTAAAATCAGCATTAAAGGTTTTCAATAGTCAGTTGAAATAAGCGGAGTCATAATGCGTTTTTATTATCGAAGATTTATCCCTAATTTTGCACGACATTTAAATTTATGAAATCAATAGTCTTACTCTTACTAGTTGTCATTTCTTTCGCCTCTTGTAGTGACTACCAAAAGGTGTTGAAAGAGGATGAGATTGCGCCAAAATATGAAATGGCAAAGTCTCTGTATGATAAAGGATTGGAGACCGATAAAGGTAAATATTATCGCAAAGCTATTCGATTATTTGATCAAATCTTACCTCAGTATAAAGGCAAGCCTTCAGGTGAGACGGTAAGTTATATGAATGCCAACTCACATTATTTATTAGGAGATTATTTTTTATCTGGTTATCTGTTCGAACGTTTTTCCAAGTCTTATCCCAACAGTGAAAAGGCTGAAGAAGCGCACTATAAAAGTGCAGTAAGCTATTATGAGGTTTCGCCAATCTACAGTAAAGACCAGGAGGATACGCAAACTGCCATGACTAAGCTTCAGTTTTATATCAATACTTATCCCGATGGAGAGTTTTTTGAAAAATCTAATTCTAAGATTCAAGAATTAAGCCTAAAAATTGAAAAGAAATATTACGAGATTTCAAAGCAATACCATCATACCGAACGGTATAAGGCTGCGATAGAATCTTTCGATAATTATATATTAAAATTTCCAGGAACCAAATTTAGAGAACAAGCTTTTTTCTACAAATTTGAATCTGCTTATCTTTTGGCCATCAATAGTATTGCTATATTGATTCCAGAACGAATCGCTGAAGCCCAAACTTATTACGAAGATTATTCAAAATATTATACTGGCACAGAACTCTCTGAGCAAGCAAGGATTTACGCCAAAGACATAGAAGAACGAACAAATACTCAAACTGAATTATGAATTCAAATATCAAAAACACCAACGCTCCAATAAGCACAACTACAATCAATAAGAATAAAGTTGATGCACCTACTGGAAACATTTATGAAGCTATATCTATAGTTTCTAAACGTTCCAACCAAATCAATGTGGAGATGAAGAAAGAGCTTTTGGAAAAATTAGATGAATTTGCGACGTACAATGAAAACTTAGATGAGGTTTTTGAAAATAAAGAGCAAATCGAAGTTTCTAAGTACTACGAGAGACTTCCAAAACCACACTCTATCGCTATGGAAGAATGGCTAGATGACAAAATCTACTATAGACATACCAAAGAGAACACTGAAGACTAAATAGTTTTTCATCAATGAGCATTTTAAGCGGTAAGCATATCCTATTAGGAGTTACTGGGGGCATTGCCGCTTACAAATCTGCTTTTCTAGTTCGGCTTTTAAAAAAAGCAGGGGCTCTTGTAAAAGTCGTCATGACTCCAGAGTCCGAGCAATTTATTACCCCGCTTACCTTATCTACTTTATCCGAAAATCCAGTGGTTTCTAGCTTTACCGATGAGGAAAAGAATTGGAACAATCACGTGGAATTGGGATTGTGGGCAGATGTAATGCTTATTGCTCCAGCTACAGCCAATACCTTGTCCAAAATGGCTTCGGGGACAGCCAATAATCTACTTATCACGACTTATCTTTCCGCCAAATGTCCAGTATACTTTGCACCAGCTATGGATTTGGATATGTACAAGCATGCTTCTTCTAAGGCTAGTATCGACAAGCTTATAGGTTTTGGAAATAAATTTATAAAACCTGGATCTGGTGAATTGGCTAGTGGACTTGTAGGCGAAGGGAGAATGGCCGAACCAGAGGATATCATTAGCTTTATAGAACAGGATATTCTTTCTCAACTGCCGCTTGCTGGAAAAGAAATTACAATTACCGCGGGGCCTACTTATGAAGCCATAGACCCAGTAAGGTTTATAGGTAACCATTCCAGTGGCAAAATGGGTTTTGAACTTGCTAAGCGAGCTTTAGACCTTGGCGCTAAAGTAAACTTGATTACGGGACCAACACATCTGCATTTAAAGCACTCCAACTTAACTAGAATCGATGTAGTAAGCGCTCAAGAGATGTTTGACGCTACGCTCTCCAAATTCGATTTGTCTTCTGTAGTCATTGCTTCAGCGGCAGTTTCAGATTATAGGCCAAAGCATCCGTTTGATCAAAAAATGAAAAAGTCTAAGGATGCCTTACATATAGAATTAGAACCTACAACAGATATATTAATGCATTTAGGGAGTATCAAGAAGGATCACATCTTAGTGGGTTTTGCCTTAGAGACCAATGATGAAGAGAAAAATGCGAAGTCTAAATTGAAAAGGAAAAATCTTGATTTTATTGTTCTAAATTCTTTAAACGATCAGGGAGCAGGGTTTAAAACAGATACCAATAAGATTACACTTATAACAAATTCAGAAACCATACGTTTTAAAACAAAACCTAAATCTGAAGTTGCTAAAGATATTTTTGATCATATTTTAAAACTAACACTCCGATGACTCTAAAGCTCATTTTCCTTTTACTTCTTTTTCCATTTGCGATTTCAGCCCAAGTTCTGGAGGCAGAAGTTGTTTTAGATGCTCAACAAACTGGAAGAAACCAGTTGACGATTTTTAGGACTTTAGAAAAAGATTTAAACGAATTTATAAATAATACAAGTTGGACAGATAATACTTACGACAGCCATGAGCGGATAAAGTGCAGCTTCAATATCATTATTCAAGCTTACGATTCCGATAATTTTCAAGCTACTCTTCAGGTTCAATCTTCGAGACCTGTATTCGCATCGTCTATGAATTCTATTGTTTTAAACATAAGTGATAGTGATTTCAATTTTAATTATAAAGAGTTTGAACCCTTAAATTACAATCCCAATGTGTTTACAAACAATCTAGTATCTACCATAAGCTTCTATGTGTACACTATTTTGGGATACGATGCAGACACCTTTGTTGAACAGGGTGGCGATGAGTTTTATGAAGAAGCTAGGAAGATTGTAAACGCGGCTAGTCAACGCGGAGGTAATGGATGGAAAGAGTCTGGAGCCACTCAAAGTAGATTCGGTATCAATAGAGATTTGCTTTCCAGGAATTTTTCAAATTACAGAAAGGCACTTTACGTTTATCATAGGGAAGGCTTGGATGTGATGCATGAAGATATTGAAAAGGGGAAAGAAAATATTGTTACGGCTATCAACCTTATTTCAGAAAATTCAAAAACAAGACCCAACGCTCCCTTATTCAGAATTTTCTTTGATGCAAAATCAGATGAAATTATGCAAATCTTAAGTGGTGGCCCAGAAATGGATATTAGCTCGACCTTGAGTACTCTAAATCAAGTAGCGCCTGTTCATAACAGAAAATGGCGTACGATAGAAAAATAATCCTTATCAAGATCCCACAATATTTAGTAGATTAGCAACTGTTTATAACTACTAAATCCTTCAAATGTGCTTAGAGTTCTTGGAATAAAAAATTTCGCTCTTATTGAAGACATTAGTCTTGAATTTACGGATCACTTCTCCATCATCACCGGAGAAACTGGTGCAGGAAAATCTATCATACTAGGTGCGCTCTCCTTACTTTTAGGTAAAAGAGCAGACCTGAATTCCATAAAAGATTCAGAAAAAAAATGCATTATTGAAGGTCACTTTTCTATAGGTTCATTCAATTTGTCTTCCCTATTTGAGGCTTTAGATCTAGACTATGAAGAGCACACTATAATAAGGAGAGAGATTTTGCCATCAGGAAAGTCCAGAGCCTTTGTTAATGATACTCCTGTAAAGCTCTCGAATCTTAGTGAATTGGGTGTTCATCTTATCGATATCCATAGTCAACACGAAACCCTTTCTATTGGAAATATAGATTATCAGTATTCAGTATTGGATACCGTTGCTCAAAATTCTAAAGTAAAGCAAGACTATAAAGTTAACTTTAAGCTTTTAAGTGAGTATAAGCGTCATTTTGAGGAGTTAAAATTCAATCAAGTTAAAGCTGACGAGACTTACGACTACAATGTGTTTCTACTTTCAGAATTGAAGGAGGCTAAACTTAAAACAGGTCTGCAAGAGGAGCTGGAGTCCGAACAAAGAAAGCTAAGTCATATAGAAGAGCTTGAGGAAAAACTTGGGCAATCCTTTCAGCACTTAGATGAAGAATCTATGGGAGTAATTTCTCAATTACGAGAAGTTAACTTGCAGATGAGAAAAGCGGCTCAACTGGATACCAATTTGGAAGAGTTGTACCGAAGAGTAGAAAGCATCTTGATTGAGGCGGAAGATATTTCAAGTGAAACTCAATCTCAACTGGAGTCTTTAGAGTTAGATCCCAAAGTATTGGACCAGATCAATACGCAATTACAACATATTTATAACCTTCAGAAAAAGCATCATGTTTCTAACGTAGAAGGCTTGATAGAAACTCAAAATGAACTTGAAGAACAGGTTTCTGTAAAAGAAAACGCAGAACAGGCTCTCAGGGAGGGACAGGCCAAAATTGATGATCAAACTGAAAAGCTAAAGGCTGTCGCTAAATCCTTATTTAAGAGTAGACAAGACACCATTAAGGTGATAAGTTCTAGTGTAGAAAGCATGCTTAGCGATTTGGGAATACCAGATGCTAAGTTTGAAGTAAGAGGAAGCTATACCAGTGTCTTTACTCCAAAAGGTGCCGACGAATTTGAATGGGTATTCTCTGCCAATAAAGGGAGTGCACTTCAAGATTTAAAGAAGGTGGCCTCTGGTGGTGAGTTGTCAAGAATTACTTTAGCCATAAAAAGTCTCCTTGCTGAATTTGAAAATCTACCGACCATTGTTTTTGATGAAATTGATACAGGGGTTTCTGGAGATATTGCGACAAAGATGGGAAGTATCATGAAAAAAATGTCAAGCTCTCTTCAGGTGATTTCCATAACCCATCTTCCTCAAATTGCAGGTATGGGAGAGCAGCACTTCAAAGTTTATAAAACGACAGAAAACGAAAAGACAAGATCGAATATAAAAATACTCAAAGGGCAGGAACGGGTTGTGGAACTTGCAGAGATGCTTGGAGGAGATAAAACCTCTGTATCTGCTTTGGCTCATGCTCAATCTTTGTTAAAATGATTAACTTTACAATCGAAATAAAATTTACTACCTATGTCATATAATTTATTAAAAGGAAAACGAGGACTTATTTTTGGAGCTTTGGATGAAAATTCAATTGCTTGGAAAACCGCAGAAAGAGCTCATGAAGAAGGGGCTACATTTGTGTTAACGAATGCTCCTGTTGCACTAAGAATGGGAACCATAAAAACCCTTGCTGAAAAAACAAATTCTGAGGTTATCCCTGCAGATGCTACCAAGGTTGAAGATCTTGAAAATTTAATCGAAAAATCGCAGGAGATACTGGGGGGTAAATTAGATTTTGTTCTTCATTCTATTGGTATGTCCATCAATGTGAGAAAGGGAAAACACTATACAGACCAGAATTACGATTGGACCCATAAAGGCTTAGACGTATCGGCAATGTCTTTTCATAAACTGATGCAAACCCTTTATAAAAAGGATGCGATGAACGAGTGGGGAAGTATTGTAGCTTTAACCTATATGGCTGCTCAACGTGTTTTTCCAGATTATAACGATATGGCAGATAACAAGGCTTACTTAGAATCTGTCGCTAGAAGTTTTGGTTACTTCTTTGGAAAAGACAAAAAGGTAAGAGTGAATACGATTTCACAATCGCCTACACCTACCTCTGCAGGTCAAGGGGTAAAAGGATTTACTGGATTTATGAACTATGCTGAAAAAATGTCTCCGCTTGGCAATGCAACGGCTTTGGAGTGTGCAGATTACACGCTGACTTTATTTTCTGATCTCACCAAAAAAGTAACTCTCCAAAATCTGTATCATGACGGAGGCTTTTCCAATATGGGTGTAAGTCAGGAGATTATGGAAGCTATGGAAGAATAGCTAATTTTAAACAAATAACTTTTAAAACCCTCTACATAGAGGGTTTTTTATTTGTCAATTTTTATAAAATATTAACAATATTAATAAAATTAAATCACTTTACTTAACGTTTAGTTAAAAAATACGCTAAAACCCTAATTTTTTATTCAAATATTAACTACTTTAGTTATGAACTTATAAATTTTAAATTATGAAAAAAATTACAATGACTTTGATAGGTCTTGCTTTTGCTTTTTCAGCAAATTCGCAAGTATCCTCAGTCCAATTCACAGGTAATGTCGTAGCGCCTGAAATACCAAAAGGTGTTTTATTTGATCAATCGGCTATAACAAATAGTGGATTTCCTTCTACTTTTTCAAATCAACAAGACGTTGGAATTTATTTAGCTGATGATTTTGAGTTATTGACTCCAGCAAATATAACTTCCATTACAGCTTTTGGCTTTCAAAACCCCCAGACTTTTAATGATATTACGACAGGTATAAATCTTTACATTTATGCAAATTCTACTGTTAATACGCCAGATGGCGATCCCACTCAGCCAGGTTCTGGCTTATTAGAATTAGTTAATTTAGATCCAACCGGATCAGCAGTTGAAATTTTAAGCCCATCTCCTGGTTTATTCAATATTAGGGTAGATATAGAAGAGGCTTTTGGATCTAATTTTGTATTACCTCCTGGTGATTATTGGTTAGTTGTAACTCCAAGTATGGATGTACCAGCAGTTAACGCTGCCGATAATTGGTTTTGGTTTGGTGCTGGTGCATCTGACGTAGGAGTTGATGAATCACAAGCTATTGCTCCAAGGTTAGGTTTCAATGATTGGATTCCGTCTAGCGTTGCCACAAATGGTGACCCCGGAAGTGCTGCATTTATAATCGAAGGTGATGTTGTAGGTGATTTTGCAAAAGTACAAATTGTACATAATGCTCCAGATCCTTCTGCTTCCGTTGTTGATATTTATGTGAATGGCGATTTGGCGATTGATGATTTTGAATTTAGGACAGCCACTTCTTTTTTGCCTTTACCCGCCGGAGTAGATTTAGATCTTGATGTAGCGCCAGGAACCAGTGCTGATGTATCTGAAAGCTTATTTACAGCGACTGTTAATCTTGCAATAGATGAAACTTATATAGTTGTGGCGTCTGGTGTTTTGGATCCAACGTTATTTGATGATTCCGTTAATGCAATAGCATTTAGTTTAGAAGTATTTGTTGGTGCAAGAGAAGCTTCGGCTGTTGCTGGTAATACCGATGTTTTAGTACAACATGGTTCTCCAGATGCTCCTGCTGTAGATGTAGTTAACCAAGATGGTGGAGGTGTTTTAGTTGATGATATCAGTTACCCACAGTTTCAAGGGTATCTAGAGCTAGCAACATTAGATTACTTACTCGATGTAGAACTTGCTGATAATTCTTCTGTTGTAGCATCTTATCTAGCTCCGCTTCAAACTTTAGGCTTATCTGATCTTGCGATTACTGTTTTAGCCAGTGGTTTTTTAAATCCAACTAATAACCAGAATGGCGCTGAATTTGGATTATGGGTTGCGCTACCAAGTGGTGGCGATTTAGTCGAATTACCATTACAGACTTTAAGCAATGAATCTTTTAATAGTTTTGACTTTACCTACTATCCAAACCCTGTAAATGATATACTTTCTATTTCAACAGCATCTACTGTTGATAACATAAAAGTATATAATATGTTAGGACAGATGGTAGTTGAAACTGCACCAAAAGTTTCAAATCCACAAGTGGATATGAATGAGTTACAGTCTGGTGTTTATTTGGTTACTTTAGAAGTGGAAGGAAGTCTTCAAACTTTTAGAGTGATTAAGCAATAAATTACTAATTATTATAACTAATGAATCCCGGAGCTTTGCTTCGGGATTTTTTATTTATAATATATTTACAGAATGATAGAACGCCATTACTCTTTTATAATTCCTGTTTACAACCGACCAGAGGAGATGGAAGAGTTGTTGGAAAGCCTAAGCGAAATGGAAGGCGACTTCGAAGTGATCATTATAGAAGATGGTTCTCAGGATTCTAGCGAGGAAGTAGTTTCCAAGTTCAATACTAAATTGAATATTTCCTATTATTTTAAGGAGAATACTGGGCCTGGAGATTCCAGAAATTATGGGATGCGGAAAGCAAAAGGGAATTATTTCATCATTTTAGACAGTGATGTAATTGTGCCTTCAGCCTATTTAAAAACAGTTAACGATCACCTTTCGAGTCAGTATTTGGACTGTTATGGTGGAGGAGATAAATCTCAAGACTCTTTTACAGATACTCAAAAAGCCATAGATTATGCTATGACTTCATTCTTGACTACAGGTGGTATAAGGGGAAGTGCCCATTCACGGCTCTCTAAAACTTATGAACCTAGAAGTTTTAATATGGGAATATCTAAAGCTGCATTTATAGAGTCTGGTGGATTTGGAGTTATCCATCCCGGAGAAGATCCCGACTTATCCATTCGATTAAAAAAGCAAAATTTTAAGGTAGGTTATATAGATGATGCTTTTGTCTTTCATAAACGTCGAGTAGATTTTCTTAAATTTAGTTCTCAAGTCAATAAATTTGGGCTAGTAAGGCCTATATTGCTTAAGAGATATCCAGAAACAAATAAGATCACGTATTGGTTTCCTTTTTTTTATTTATTGTTCTTGATAGTAGGGGTGGTTTTACTTTTTTTTGAACTCCATTTTGTAATTTATTTTTATGTGTTGTATAATTTTCTCATATTAATAGATAGTACGATGAACTATAAAACTATTAAAATTGGACTCTTAAGTGTCATTTCAACAAACATTCAATTTTTTAGTTATGGGTCTGGATTTATAAAAAGTTACTATTTCATTCATATCCTAAAGAAAAAACCACAATTAATATTCCCTCAATTATTTTTTAGTCAATGAACCAAAAGACACAGCTTAATAGATTAAAGCAGAACATTAAAAAGAGAAATTATAAAGCCTTTATTTTTATCTTGTTTTTTACAATGCTGATATGGTTGTTTGTTCAAATGTCCAAAAGTTATGACGATTCAATAAGTCTATCTATAACATTGAAGGAAGTTCCTGAAAATATTATTATTGAAAATCCAGTGCATTCTTTGGAAGTAGACATTCAACAAACAGGATTTAAAATCCTTTCCATGAGCCTTTTCAATTCGTCTATGGATATCAATTTCAATCAATTAGATTCCTTGAATAATCGATTTATATATGTGACCGAAAAGCATAGAAAGGAGATATCAAAATCATTAAATCTTAAGCCTAGAGATATACAAATGAGCATGGATAGTTTGGTATATAAGCATTTTAGACTAGCGACTAAAACCTTAAAAGTAAAGCCAAATTTTAAAGTTGATTTTGCTATAGGTTATGATTCTACGGCCACTTTCTCATTTGAACCTCAATTTGTAAAGGTTTCTGGGAATGACTCTATTCTAAATACAATCGAGCATATTTATACCAAGCCTAAAGATTTTAAAAAAGTATCTGATACTCTCCAGGGGTCAATTGGTATACAAACTATAGACAGTGTGTCTATTAATTATTTTGATACGGAGGTAGATTACTTTATTCCTGTGAGTAAATTCACCGAAGGGAGTTTTGAAATCCCAATTGAAGTCAGCCAGACAGGCACCAATCAAGACATCGTTATATTTCCTAAAACTGTAAATGTCAATTTCAAAACGAGTTTGGCTAATTTTGAACGCATTGACGAATCTGGTTTTAAAGTCGTGGCCAAGTATATACCAAGTGAGGATTTTATGATTCTTGAATTAGTAGAGCAGCCCAAATGGGTTAAAAACATAACTTTAGATAGCTTTAAGGTTGATTATTTGATTAAAAAATGATAAAAATTGGACTTACCGGAGGCATTGGCAGTGGAAAAACGACTGTTGCAAATATGTTTAAGAATAAGAACATTCCTGTTTTTATTGCAGACGTAGAAGCTAAAAAAATTTTAAATGATCCTTCTGTAGCTCAAGACGTAGCAAATACCTTCAATATATCATTAACTAATGATGGATTAATCGACAAATCAAAATTAGCTTCCATAGTATTTAAAGATAAAGCGGCTTTAGAAAAACTCAATTCTATAATTCACCCAAAAGTCCATCAGAGTTTTCAAAAATGGGTTAAAAACAAAGATGCTTCATATATCATTTACGAAGCTGCTATAATTTTCGAAAAGGATAGAGCGTCAGATTTTGACTTTACGATTTTAATCACTGCCCCAGAAGAAGCTAGAATACAGCGAGTTGTCCAAAGAGATCTATCTTCAGAAGATGAAGTAAAATCTAGAATGAAGGCACAATGGCCTGAGTCTAAAAAGAAAAAACTTGCTGATTTCGTAATTGAAAATACTAATTTAAAACAGACTCAGCAACAGGTGGATAAACTTCATGCAAAATTTTTAAACTTTTCAGATAAATAAGAGGATTGTCCTGTTAACATTCGGTTAAACACCGAGAAAGCATTTTGTTAAAACTGTAATTTTGGCAAAATGAATAAACGCATATTTATATTTATAATTATCCTGATGACGTTCTCCTTGATTGGAATCATCTTTGTGCAGGGCTATTGGATTAAAAACACAGTAGAGAGCAACGAAGAGCAGTTTTCCATGGGTGCCAAACAGATTCTTATAAATGTTGTGCAGCAGCTGGAGAAAGATGAGGTGGACAAATATTATTTCAAATTTGCCTCTATTGCAGATTCTGCTATTCCCGTAAGAGCTCAGCTAACTGAAATCTTTCAATTACCACCTGATGGGATTTCAACCGAATATTTCACGTATTCTAACCGCTTATTTCAAGAAGATTATAAAATTGCGTCTCCCTTTTTAGCTGAAAATCAAGATTCAATCGAGTTTAAAAAATTGATTAATCGAAAGGTGACCGCGGTGATGAGGAGAGATGGTATAGATGGAAATACTCTTAATGCCTTAGAACGTTACGAGCGTATTAATAACCTAGAAGATGAGCAAAAATATTTATGGCTAGACGCTATAAAGGAAATGGCTTCAAAAATCCCTATCCATGAGCGGGTAGATACTTTAGAAATCAAAAAGCTTATCGATGAACAAATGAAAAAGCGCAATTTAAAGTCAGATTTTGATTTTGGGATTTATAGCAATGCTCTTTCTACTAAAGTGAAGACCGCAAGTTTCGAGCTCAATTCCCCTTCTACTTATGGAGTGCCGGTATACAGTTATAACGATGAATATTCGGATTACCAACTTTTTATCAATTTTAAAGATAAAAACAAGCAAATTTTGTCTTCAATAGCGCTTATGGGTGGACTTTCAGTTTTATTTACTTTGGTTATTGTTCTTGCTTTTTCTTCAGCAATAGGTCAGCTTATAAGACAACGACAAATCTCACAAATCAAGACTGATTTTATAAACAATATGACGCACGAATTTAAAACGCCTATTGCCACTATTAATCTGGCATTAGATTCCGTCAAAAATCCTATGATTTCAAACAATCCTGAAGCGGTAGACCGCTACATGAATATGATAAGGGAAGAAAATAAACGCATGCATGCTCAGGTTGAAAATGTTTTGAGGATCTCTAAACTAGAAAAAAATGAGCTCAATATTGATAAAGAAAAATTGAACCTTCATGATATTATAGAAGATGCAATTAGTCATATCAATTTAATAGTAGAAGATCGAGATGGTTACATCAAAACGCATCTAGATGCCAAAAGAGATAGTATATTAGCGAACGATTCACATTTTTCAAATGTTATTATAAATATTTTAGATAATTCAGTAAAGTATTCTACCTCTGAGCCTAAAATTACTGTGACTACTGAAAATGTGAATAATTATATTGTGCTTATCATTACAGATCAAGGAAATGGAATGACTAAGCAAGTTCAAAAGAAAATATTTGATAAATTTTACAGAGAACACACAGGAGATGTTCATAACGTAAAGGGCCACGGCCTAGGATTGGCTTATGTTAAGCAAATCGTAGACGATCATCATGGAGAAATTTCCGTGAAAAGCGAAAAAGGAAAAGGAAGTTCATTTATAATTAAATTACCATTAATATCATAAATATATGGAAACTGAAAACAAGAAAATTTTATTAGTAGAAGACGATCCTAACTTTGGAATCGTATTAAAAGACTACCTATCTATGAATAGTTACGACGTTACGCATGCAAAAAACGGCATGGAAGGCTTCGAGAAATTCAAAAAAGGAAACTATGACCTTTGTATTTTAGACGTCATGATGCCTTATAAAGATGGTTTTACTTTAGCCAAAGAGATCAGAGCTAAAAATGAGGATATTCCTATTATCTTCTTGACGGCTAAAGCTATGAAAGACGATGTCTTAAAAGGCTATAAAGTTGGGGCTGACGATTACCTCAATAAGCCTTTTGATAGTGAAGTGCTTTTGATGAAAATCAAAGCCATCATGCAAAGAAAGAATTCAGATACACTTGCAGATAGTAAGCAATTTGAGTTTAGCGTGGGTAACTTTCACTTAAATTCTAAACTGAGGTTTTTAACCTTCAGAGAGGAAGAACCTATCAAGTTATCTCCAAAAGAGAATGAGTTATTGCGCTTGTTGGCTTTATACGAAAATGATCTAATGCCAAGAGAATTAGCGCTTACTAAGATATGGAGAGATGACAATTACTTCACATCAAGAAGTATGGACGTGTATATTGCCAAATTGAGAAAGTATTTGAAAAAAGACGATTCAGTCGAGATTTTAAATATTCATGGTGAAGGATTCCGTCTAGTAGTAAAGGGATCTGATGGGAAAGGTGCTTAAAGCCTAGCTTTAGGTTTACTTTTTCAGTTTCATAAATAGCTTGCTGTATACTACAGTGAGCTATTTATGTTTTAATATGGCTGATGATATCTTCTTTAGGAGTCTCGTAATGAAACCACTTAATTTGTGGATCTTTTTTGAACCATGTTAATTGTCTTTTGGCAAATCTTCGGGTATTCTTTTTAATTTCAAAAATGGCTTCATCTAATGTTGCTTTACCCTCAAAATGGGCAAATAATTCTTTATAGCCTACGGTTTGTAAAGCGTTCAAGTGTTTGAAGGGGATTAGAGATTTTGCTTCTTCTATAAGCCCATTTGCAATCATTCTATCTACACGTTTTTCAATTCTATTGTAAATGACTTCTCGTGGAGCATCCAAGCCTATTTTAATACTATCAAAACCCCGTTCTGGTTTGCTTTGGTTAAGGAAAGTTGAATAGGGTTTTCCAGAGGTTTCTATAACTTCAAGCGCTCTCGTCAATCGTCTTGGATTGCTTATTTCAATCTGTTGGTAATAGTCAGGGTCTTTTTTCTTTAACAAGCTCTGTAATGCTCCTATACCCTCGGAATTGAGGAGATTCTCGATTTTTGTTCTTATGTCTGAAGGAATTTCTGGAAAGACGTCCAGACCTTCGGTTATCGCTTTTTGATATAGACCACTTCCCCCAACTAGGATAGCCTGGGAATGAGTTTTGAAAATAGTGTCTAAGACCTCTAAGGCCTCTTTTTCAAATTCTCCAACATTGTATGCTTTTCCAATGGAAATATGTTGAATGAAATGGTGCTTTGCTTGAGAAAGCTCATTTTGATTGGGGACTGCTGTGCCAATTTCCATTTCTTTAAAAAACTGTCTAGAGTCTGCAGACAAAATTTCAGTAGAAAAATGTTCAGCCAACTTGATGCTTAAATTGGTTTTCCCGATGGCAGTTGGCCCAACGATACAGATCAAAGAAGAGTCTTCAGTCTTCATTCTTAATTTCTTTCTCCTGTTCTTTATGTAGTGAATCGCCGCAATTATGACAGAATTCTGCACTATCTCTGTGATCAGCTTCCCCACAATTAGAACAAACTTGTGTATTTTTTCTGGTATTTTCTTTAGTCATTTCTGCGGTTACTATACCCGTAGGAACGGCTATAACACCATATCCGAGTAGCATAATAATAGTAGCAATAAACTGACCTAAAGGCGTTACCGGGTGAATATCTCCAAATCCTACTGTGGTAAGAGTAACGATAGCCCAATAGATTCCCGTTGGGATAGAAGTGTAGCCGTTTTCAGGGCCTTCTACAATATACATTACGGTTCCAGCTATGAAGGAGATAATAACTACACTATAAAGAAAAATTAATATTTTTGGTATACTTTTTCTTAAGGCAACGGCTACACTGGAGCCAGCTCCAGTGTACCTCACCAGTTTAAAAACTCTAAAGACTCTAAGTAACCTTAAAGCTCTCAAGGATAATAACGCTCCAGAGCTAGCAAAAATTAAAGAAACATATAGAGGAATAGTGGAAAGAAAATCTACAATACCATAAAAGCTAAAAATATAATTTTTAGGCTTTTTTATACTGATGACTCTTAGGATATATTCAATCGTAAAAAATATAGTTATGATCCATTCTAAAGTGACAAATAAGGTATGATATTCAAGGCTAATGTGCTCAACAGAGTCAAGTATCACCAACACCAGACTTGCAACAATAATGATAAATAATGCCACATCAAATACTTTCCCTGCTTTGGTGTCTGCCTCGTATATTACTTCGTGAACCTTCTCCTTCCAAGTCATTTTAAAAATGGATTACTTTCAAATTTTTATTATTCTTCCTCAAATAACTTTGTATGATATGTTGGGCATCTCTATCATTTTGCATAGGATTGATGATATTTTTCAAAATTGAAATATTTTCAATTTGAAAATTTAACTCGGTATATCCAAAACCTATGAGTTTACCATGTTCAATCAAGACAACGCTTTTTTCACCTAGGTGTCTACCTCGATCTTGAATAATCATGTTTTTATCTTTATAATTATAAAATTCGATAAGTGCTATAACGCGAGAATTATAAGAAACAGCATCTTCTTCTTGTATGCAAGCTCCATCGCATTTCTTTATGGTGTAATTAAAACAGGCTCCCTTGGTTTTATGTAAACCCGTTAATTTCTGACAAAGTTGATAAGTCTCTAAAGCTCTTTCTAAGAATGCTTTCCCTTGTTGGTAGTTGGTGAAACTGGTGATATACTCTTTTTTAGAGTCTAGCTTAGAAACAGTCAAGTTGAAATATCCCTTATGGTCTTCGAACATATAAAGCCCATGGGTAAACAGATCTTTCTTTAGGGCAGAGTTATACTTTGGTTTGAGTTTTTTGATGGATTGATTTTCTTTTAGCAATGCCATGAGTTCATTGCCAGTTTTTTCATAATCTACCGATGAAATATGCTCTTGAATCTCTCTAGATTTTGGGGCGTCACTTATAAAGTGTTGGTTAGCTCTTTTTTTGATGTCGTTGCTTTTGCCTACATAAATAATATCCCCTTCTTTATTAGAGAAATAATAGACTCCAACTGCATTGGGTAAGTCGTCTATAAGTCTAATGAGTTTTGTGTCGATACTACTTACTGCATTTAGCTTTAAATGGGAGCTTATTATTTCTTTATCGGTATCCTTTTCTAGTAGAAGTTTAAAAAGTTTTACCGTAGCTAGAGCATCTCCGCTAGCTCGATGGCGATCTGTTATAGGAATTCCAAGTTTCCTTACCAGCTTACCAAGACTGTAAGACTCAAAATCGGGCAAAAGCTTTTTAGATAGTTTAACGGTACACAGTGTTTTGCGTTCAAAAGGGTATCCCAGTCTATCAAACTCAAGCCTTAGCATCCTGTAGTCAAACTTAGCGTTATGAGCTACAACAATGCATCCTTCAGTTATTTCTATAATGCGTTTTGCAATTTCGTAAAACTTAGGTGCTTGGTGGAGCATTTCATTGTTGATACCCGTTAGGCCAACAACAAACGATTGGATCTTTCGCTCAGGGTTTATAAGTGAGCTAAATTGATCTACAATTTCATTACCGTCAAATTTATAAATAGCGATTTCTGTGATCCCTTCTTCATTATATTTTCCTCCGGTGGATTCTATGTCTAAAATGGCGTACAACCTAGCTTTATGTGTTTTGATTCAAGGTAGCAAAAATAAAGATATAATTCCGTTTCCTTCGCTGAGTTTCTAAAGTTTAACCACTGCATATAATTTTCATCAAATGTTTAAAATGAAGTGCTTTTAGAATTTGAATAAGCGACAATATGGCATTTAAAATTGAATTTAGTAGACAATATGGCAGTTTTTAGGTTTATGAGCTATTGAATCGAAAGATCAGTATTTATGCGGTATGGCGTTCTGCTTTGTTGTAAGACCTATTATCTGATTTAGCTTGGTACTCTATTTGACTATAGATTTACAATTAAACTAAAATAATTTTAAAACTTAATAGTATGATACCAACACGATTTTCAACCCAAGACCTAAGTTTAATGGATCGACTTTTTAATGCAGATAAGTTTCATAGAGATTTCTCTGAGACCAATTCAAGCTCACCTTTAGTAAATATCAAACAAGCTGAAGACAAGTATAGCGTAGAAATGTCTGTTCCAGGATTCGACAAAAATGATTTCAATATTGAATTGAATGAAAATGAACTCATTATTTCTTCAGAAAAAGAAGAGAATAAAGAGCAAGAAGGTGAAAAGTATACAAGAAAAGAATTTAGTTACCAGTCATTTAGGAGATCATTTACCCTACCTGAAACTGTAGATGGTGATAAAATTTCTGCACAGTATAAAGATGGTGTCTTATACGTAGATATTCCAAAGCGAGAAGAAGCAAAGCCAAAATTACCTAAGCAAATCGCAGTTAAGTAAGTATAGAGTCAATAAGTTTGTTTGAATTACAGTTTGTGAATTAGCTAAAAAGCTAACCTTCGGGTTAGCTTTTTTATGTTTATCTAGCTCCAAAAATAGAACTCCCTATTCTTACCATGTTGGTGTTATGTTGCATTGCGATTTTATAATCTCCGCTCATTCCCATGGATAGGATACTGAAGTCTTTTTGAGTTTGGGAAGTCTCCTTATAAAGCGTCTCCAGAATTTTAAACTCTCTATGAATTTGCTCTTCATCATCTGTAAACGTAGCCATAGCCATTAAGCCCTTTAGTCTTACGTTTTTTAATTCAGCTAGTTTGTCATCCTTTAAAAATAGTTTTAAATCTTCTGGAGACATGCCGTATTTAGAATCCTCTTCAGCTATTTTTACTTGTAATAAACAGTCGATGACTCGGTCATTTTCCTCTGCACGTTTATTGATTTCTAGAAGTAATTTCATCTTTTGGACTGCGTGAATTAAATCTACATAGGGAGCCATGTATTTCACTTTGTTGGTTTGCACGTGACCTACCATATGCCATTTAATATCTTTGGGTAAAGCTTCCCATTTGTCCGTCATTTCTTGAACCTTATTTTCACCAAAAATTCGCTGACCAGCGTTGTAAGCTTCCATCAAGTCTTCGTTGGGCTTGGTCTTGGATACGGCAACCAAGTCGATATTCTCCCCTAATTCTTCTGTAAATGTTTTAATATGTTCTTTAATTGACCCTTCCATCTTTCTAATTTTAAAATTCATAAATCGTAATCCCACTTCTCAACTTAGGTTCAATATAGGTTGTCTTTGGAGGCATTTTCATTCCTTCATCTGCTATGGTTTTCATTTCTTCAATACTTGCAGGGTACATTCCGAATCCAACCTGATATTCTCCTTTGTCTATAACCCCTTTTACAAAAGCCATGTCTTTTTGACCTTGACTGTACATCAATCTAGAATTTGTTCTCAAATCTTGAATTCCCAAAATTGGTTTCAAAATGGTATTAAACAGAATCTGAGCGTCCAATCTAGATAGCGCATCATTAAAATCGTAATTTCTATCCCTTAAATTTAATTCGTAAAAATCACCATCGAGATACATGCTAAAATGGTGAGCCTTTTTAGGCTTGTAATAATTCTGTTTTAAGTTTTCAATTTTGAATTGTTCATCCAGCTTAATAAGAAATTCGTCTTTACTTAAACCATTCAGGTCCTTTACAAGTCTATTAAATTCATGAATTCTCAAGTGACTTTCTGGAATAAAAAATCCCATAAAAAAGTTATAGGCTTCCTTCCCTGTATGGTGATCATTTTCGGCCTGAAGCACTTGTTTTAAGTCAATAGAAGAGGAACTTCTATGGTGTCCATCGGCGATATAAATATGTTCCATCACCTCAAATTCTTTTTGAATTTGCTCCTGAAGCTTTGTATCATCAATCACCCAAAAGTGATGTGTTTCTCTAGAGGTGGTTGTGAATTCGTACTCTGGTCGAGTCTGCATCAATTTTTTTGAAATGCCGTCAAGGACTTCATTATCTGGATAGGTGAGAAGAACAGGATCGGCGTTGAATCTCACCGTCTTGAGATATTCGGTAAACACCTCTACTTTTTCCGTTAGGGTGTCTTCGTGTTTTCTAATGATATTGTTTTCGTAATCTTCAGTGCTTGCAGCACCTACAAAGCCTACAAACTCTATTTCATTTCTATAAATGATTTTATGAAGGTAATAGCAAGGTTTATCATCCTGCCGGAAACTGCCGTCTTCTTTGAACTCTTCAAACCTGTTTTTGACGAGGCTAAAGCGTTCTTTTCCAGAAATTTCTTTATTGTACTTATACCCAGGATTTGCGATATGCAAAAAGGAAAAAGGATTGTTATCCAATCTCGCTTCAACTTGAGCTTTGGTATAGGTTTCGTAAGGCTTTGAAGCGATTAGACCTACTTTATCTCGAGTAGGTCTAGTCGCTTGGAATGGAATAACTTTAGGCATCTTTTAAGATACAAATTGTGAGGATACTTTTTCTGCCTTTTTGCTTTCGCTGTAGTCGTAAAATCCTTCTCCAGATTTCACTCCAAGCTTACCTGCTCTTACCATGTTCACGAGTAAGGGACAAGGAGCATATTTTGGATTTTTAAAACCTTCGTACATCACTTCCAAAATAGATAGACATACATCCAATCCAATAAAATCGGCAAGCTGAAGTGGGCCCATAGGATGGGCCATGCCTAACTTCATTACGGTGTCGATTTCTTCTACGCCCGCTACATTATTGTATAGAGTTTCTACAGCCTCATTAATCATCGGCATTAAAATTCTATTGGCTACGAAACCAGGGTAGTCGTTAACTTCAGTTGGGACTTTACCCAGATTCTTAGCTAGTTCTACAACTTGGTTTGTAATGTCATCGCTAGTATTATAGCCTCTTATGATTTCCACAAGCTTCATGATGGGTACTGGATTCATAAAGTGCATCCCGATCACTTGCTTGGGTCTGCCCGTGACTGCTGCAATTTTGGTGATTGGAATAGAGCTAGTATTTGTTGCTAAAATCGTTTTGGCTGGACAAAGGCTATCAAGTTCCTTAAAGATCTCTAGTTTGATTTTTTCGTTTTCTGTAGCAGCTTCAACGACAAGGTCTGCATCTTTTGCCCCGTCTGCTAAACTTGTAAACGTGCTAATATTTCCTAGAGTTCTCTTTTTGTCCTCTTCGCTTATCTTTTCTTTGCTGACCATCCGGTCTAGATTTCTAGTAATGGTTGCAATACCTTTATCTAGATTATCTTTTGAGACATCTATTAAACTTACGTTATAGTCGAATTGAGCGAAAGTATGTGCAATACCATTTCCCATAGTTCCTGCACCTATTATAGCTATATTTTTCATGATTTTATATTTAAAATGATTACTCGTCGAATGCTTTTATGATTTGCATGGCTACTCTTAAAGCCTCGGTACCTTGTTCTAAAGTTACAATAGGTATCGTGTCGTTTTCAATAGCTTCTGCAAATGTTTCTAATTCGTCCAAAATAGCATTATTTGGACTTATATCTGGATTATCAAAGTAGATTT
This sequence comes from Psychroflexus gondwanensis ACAM 44, assembly GCF_000355905.1. Lineage (GTDB taxonomy): Bacteria > Bacteroidota > Bacteroidia > Flavobacteriales > Flavobacteriaceae > Psychroflexus > Psychroflexus gondwanensis. Next base: position 220,261 of record NZ_APLF01000004.1, on the reverse strand, counting down.
GTTTCTTTACACCTTCAGCGTTTTGTAAAATCATTGCAAAATCGTCTGGGTCCTTAGGAGCATCTTTCATTTTGACAACTTCGGTTACTTTTTCAAGAAAATCTACCGAAATGTAAGCATCTCTCTGGAAGAACCTTGACTTACGCATGTTTTTAAGCGATATTCTACTTGCCGTAAGATTAGCCACACAACCGTTCTCAAATTCTAGTCTTGCATTGGTAATATCAGGAGTTTCAGAAATGACAGATATGCCACTTGCATTGATTTTTTTCACTTTAGAATTAACGATACTTAAGATAGCATCAATATCATGAATCATCAAGTCTAAAACGACAGGAACATCGGTTCCTCTTGGATTAAATTCTGAAAGTCGGTGGGCTTCAATAAACATGGGAGTGTCTATTTTGCCAATAGCAGCTCTAAAGGCGGGGTTAAACCGTTCCACATGTCCAACTTGCCCTTTTACATTATGAGCTTTAGCTAGTTTTATAAGCGCCTCAGCCTCTTCCACTGTAGAAGTGATAGGCTTTTCTATAAAGACGTGAACACCTGCTTTTATGGCTTGTTCTGCCATACTATAGTGGTAGGTGGTAGGAGTGACGATATCAATAACATCTACATTACTCAGTAATTCCGCATAGTCCTTATAGTAAGAATAACCAAATTCTTTTTCGATCTTCTTTGCGTGAGTATGATCTGTATCGTGAAATCCTATAAGTTTATATTTCTTTGATTCGTTGAGCAATCTCAGATGAATTTTTCCGAGATGTCCTGCGCCCAAAACACCAACTTTTAGCATAAATTATATGGTTTTACACAAAAGTAACATTTCTTTTTAAGCTAACTGTGAGCAGAGGCTTTTTATAAGATTTCTTTTAAAAACTCTTAGACTAATAATAGGCTCTTTGAATGGATGTATCCAACATTTTTTTCTAATTTTACTCTTATTACAACTTAAATATAAAAGCTTGGAAGACAGTTATAGACAGCAAGGAAAACGCAAATTACTAGTAGAATTGGTTCGAGAAAAGGGCATTAAAGATGAAAAAGTTCTTCAAGCGATAAATGCAATTCCGAGGCATCTATTTATGGATAGCAGTTTCGAAGATCATGCTTACCAAGATAAGGCTTTCCCTATTGCTGCTGGACAAACAATCTCTCAGCCGTATACAGTGGCTTTCCAGACGGAACTTTTGCAGGTAGAACCTGGTGATTTAATTTTGGAAGTAGGCACGGGGAGCGGTTACCAAGCCGCTGTTTTATGTGAACTAGGAGCGAAAGTATATACCATCGAAAGACAGCAAAAACTCTATAAGAAAACTAAAAACTTTCTTCAAAAGTTAGGCTACAGACCCAAATTTATGAGTTTTGGCGATGGCTACAAAGGTTTGCCAGAGTATGCCCCTTTCGATAAAATTATTGTGACTGCTGGGGCGCCCTTTATACCGAAACCTTTAATGTCTCAATTGAAAGTTGGAGGTAGACTCGTGATTCCCGTAGGGGAAGACCCACAAATTATGACTTTATTGAAAAGGACTTCTGCTAAAAGCTTTCAAAAAGAAACTTTTGGCGAATTTCGTTTTGTGCCACTTTTGGAGGATAAAAATTAGGGATTCCCTTAGAATTGGTCCAATAGTTTAATTCCGAAAACCAAAGCTCCACTTTGCCAACCCCCTTGATAAGGCTTGACGTAATCGATTCTAAAAAATCGAAATTGACCAAAGCCAACATTGTCTAGACCTACCGAAAATTCTGAATAGGGTTTATGAGAGTCCGTAAATAAGCTTTTAGCCCCTACGACCATATTGAAATTCAGCTGGTTGAGAAGCGGAATTTTATTAAGGAGAAATCCCTTAAAATTATGCTCTAAATGAACATCTGCATAATCTGAGTTGGTAGACAATTCATAATAGGGTAGCAAGTTGAATTGATTGAGATAATTATCTGAGGTTCCTATTCGAGTTTGGTTGCCATTGAAATGCTTAAAATCTAAAAAGGAGATGTTTTCTGCATTGAAAAATAAACCAGCGTTAAGGCTATAAGCCAGCTCTCCAAATCTAGAAATCGTTTTGGTTTGAGTGAGTCTTGCTTTTACAACATCAAAATTGAAATCACTTATATCTGAAGCAAAGCCTTTCTCATAAGCAAAGCTAAATACGGGGAATTTATCACTAAAGGTGTCGTATTTCCCATTAGGCGTTAGCACATATTTCTGATCAAAATTTATACGTCCTGCAATTCTTAACCTACCAATATTATGGGAAGGGAACAATTGAGATCCAAAAGCTTCTGGCGCTAGAGGATTATTGGAGGTAAAGCCTCCGTTTTTATTTTCAATAATTGGTGAATTCGTAGAATTGATAAGAGAACGTCTTCTTTCAAATCCTAATTGGGCACTGAGTCTAAAGCCATTAAACACGTCTTGACTATAAGTGGCTTCTCCAAAAATCCTTTCGTAAAGTTTAAGGTAATTGCGTTCAAAAAACACTGAAGCAATGGACGACAATCTTTCGTTGATAGGATTGGTAGAATTGATTTCTTCGGCTTTGACACCACCAGAAATTATTAAAAAAGGTTTTGAAAAATTATTGAATTTTTTCGTAAAAGTAAGTCTAGGTCTCAGGGTTTCATCGGAGAATCCATAATCTAAATCAGATCGAATTTCCCAAAAGGTTCTAAAGGTTCCAGCAGTATCTTTTTGTCTAAAATATACTCCCGATTTAATATTAAACCCTTGTACAGTGTTATAATTTAGATCGGTTAAGCCCGTAAATCCAGCTTCTTGATGGGTCGTTGAATTTTGCCAAGAGTAGCCAAATAAAGGATCTGTTACTTTGAAGGTGTTACGTACTGTATCTATAGAATCTTTATAAGGTTGAGAGTTTTTTAGGGTCTGTAGGCTGTCTTTAAAGGTGTAATCTTCTCGCTCTAAACTAGTGAGTGGCACAGGCCTATTTTGTTCCCAAAACAAACTGTCCTTGGTATTCGCCTCCTTATCGAAGGTAATAATGGCATTCGAGAAATCCTTTTTGGTCAATTGAGGGTTGAACTCATAATTTTTATAAGAAGCTACAAAATTACCGCCTCCAGAAATTCCTAAAATCCCCCAACTAAAAGAAATATCTTGGGAAATAAGAGTCCAGAATTTATACTCCTCGCTATAGTTGAAGGTTTGTTTGAGATTGAGTTCTTCCACCACTTCGACTTGAAGTGATTTGCCTGTCGTCATAAGGTCAACACCATAAATTTCCCAAGTATCTTCTAGGATATAAATATATCCGCTAAATACAGCATCGTTAGGTCTCTTAGGGATAACTTTTATTTTATTGATTAGAAATTTATCATTTTCATAAAAAGTTCCTTCCAGCTCATAGTCGTAATATTGCATGGCAAAGTTAGCAATCGGAGAGACTAGATTTTTACCTAAGTCGATGGTGTTTTCGTAAAATGAGAAGTTAAAATCTTCCGCAGAATTAAAGCTAAATCCGTTATCGTTTCCGCTAACTTTTGAAGCGACGATGTTTTCTTTGAAACGGTTTGGCGCTTTGTATGAAATCTTTGAAAAGGTTTCACTAAGGTAGACCACGCCACTTCGGGTGGAATCCAAACCACCTCCTAAGTCACCAACCTCTTGGCCTAATATTTTTTCTGGGGCATTTTCGATTTTCCAGAGCCCTTTGGAATAGAAATCAGCTTTATACTCTTGAATTTTAGACAGGTTTTTCTTTCTATTTTCCACTGCATTGCGGATAATAGAATAGGCAGGATCTTCGTTATTGGTAATGACAACATCGTCCAAACTTGTTACTTTTTCTATCAATTGTATAGTGATAATATCAGTAGAGGTTTCTATCTTTCTTTTTTCGGTCTGAAACCCCAAAAATTTAAAAATGAGATAAGACTCTTTAGTTTGCTCAAGTTTTAATTTGAACTCACCATTGGCATTGGTAGTGGTTCCATTGAAGGTGCCTTCATCATAAACATTTACATTTTGTAAAGGATTACCGACGGTATCAGTCACCCTTCCTGTAATTTGGGAATGACTAGTAAAAAAAGACAGCAATAAAAAAATAATAAGGAAAGGATGCTTCATAAATTTAATAAATGATATAGAAACTAGGTGTTATAGGTTTTGTTGATTCTATTGAGTTTTATTTTGGTATCCCGATCCTTGATCGTTTCTCGTTTATCATGAAGTTTTTTACCTTTAGATAAGGCGATTTGTAATTTTGCAAAGCCTCTGTCGTTGAGAAATAAGCGCAAAGGAATAATAGTAAGACCGCTGTTTTTTACCTCTTTGTGAAGTTTTTTCAGCTCTTTTTTATTGAGTAAAAGTTTCCTAGCGTTCTTTGGCTTATGATTAAAATGGGTGGCATGTGAATATTCTTGAACATCCATATTAATCACAAATAATTCTCCCTTATCATTGAATTCACAAAAGCTTTCAGTGATTGTGGCTTTTCCTTCCCGAATAGATTTAATTTCGGTGCCGGCTAATACAATTCCAGCTGTATATTTGTCCAGAATTTCGTATTGAAACCTGGCTTTTTTATTTTGTATATTAATTTTGTTTTTAACCATAGAACTGAAATATATCTTTCAAAAATAAGACTTTTGAAAGGATAGCTAGAATTAACGACAGTGTTTATATTTAAATTAATAATGATATGAAGTATTTAATTGGATTCATCTTGCTGAGTTTGGTAGGATGTCAAAAATCTGAACATAAAACGATTGAACCTTCAGAGGTTATGGAGAAAGCAATTGAGTTTTCTGGTAAGTCAAAACTTAATGAGAATGTCTTAAAGTTCAAATTTAGAGACTATTCTTACAAGGCAATACCTACCTGCGAAGGGTTTCAGTTGGAAAGACTTTCAACAGCTTCACCAACAAAAGATGTTGTAAAAAATGGAGAGTTGACGCGTTTTTATCAAGATTCTATCGTGAAGTTGGCCGACACCACTGCATTTTCTTATTACGAATCAGTTAATTCTGTCCACTATTTTACTCAGTTACCTCTTCGTTTAGAAGATGATGCTGTACGCCCAACTTATCTAGGTGAAGAAGAAATTGATGGCAAAGCTTACCATAAATTGAAGGTTAAGTTTACCGAAAATGATGGTGGCGAAGACTTCAAAGATACTTATATCTATTGGTTCGACACCTCAGATTTTTCAATGGACTTTCTAGCTTATAGCTTTTTAGTCAATGGAGGTGGACTGCGTTTTAGAAGGGCGATTAACCAAAGAACTATTAAAGGTGTTGTTTTTCAGGATTATGAAAATTATAAACCCAAAGAGACTTCCCGAAAATTAGAAGATCTAGGTCAGTTTTGGGAAAGCGGAGACCTGGAACTTCTCTCTAAAATTGAAAATGAAAATGTTACTTTAGAGTCTTCTGCTCTTAATTGTAACTAAAGTCTTTTGGAACTTTAAGTTGAATTAAAGTGTCTTTTAAATACAAATCTTCATTGATTTCTATTTTGAAAAAAACGTCATAGGTGTTTTCATCTAGGTCGTCATACATCGATTCTGAAAGAATTTCATTTACGAACTTTGGGCTTGTGTTGCTGTGTCCTAGGACTAATACTTTTTTACCGTAGGTTGCTTTCCAGAATTCAGCATTGAAAAGGGTGTCTTTTCCAGCACTATAGCTTTTGATGTCTCCTTTAAATTGATGTAGTGTAGGGATGATGGTTTGAAGGGTTCTACTGTAATCTGTAGAATAGAACATATCTAAGGACTTATCTTTAAAATAAGTCGCCAAAAAATTTGCTCTGCGTATACCTTCCTCTGTGAGTTGAGGGTCTCTATTCTCTTTGTCTGTAGTGTCTTTTTCTGCATGTCTCACAAAATAGTAAGTGGTCTTTTGAGCCTCTAAGCCTTCTGGAATATCAAATTGAAAATCTTTATTTTTCGACGGACTTTCCTGGCAAGACAGGCAAAGAATCGAGATGCTCAAAATTAAATAGTAAAATGTTTTCATCGGATTTGTTTTATATCAAATTAAATTTATAATGTCGTGTAAATAAATTGAATTATACTACGACGTAGCTCAGTACAGGTTTTTTGATTGATTGAAGTTAAAAATAATTAGCATAGCCTTAGTTACGGTAATTATTTTTGATTAAAAGGAGTCAAAAAAGAAACGATTTATTGCGACATTATAGGTTTAAATTGGTATTAGTTCTAATAAAATGATTTGATTCAATTGTGTACCAAATTTATTGAAATTATTGTCAGAAACGACAATGAGGGAAGAATTACCATTGGGGAGTATTGGTCCAAAGCATAGCCCCTCAATATTATCGACAATACCTTTAGTTAATTTTCTTTTGATCGATTTGAAGTCGAACACTAAACTTTTTTCTGCATAAATGATATCTTTTGAAGAGGCGTCTTCTAGTTTTGCTATGGCATGAATGTCGGATGCTTTACTCACATCTACCAAATATAGTTTCACCTTATTGCCTTGGCTTTTATGACCTGCAGAATAGGAGCGTTCCAGGACCAAAAAAGAATTCTCGGTCACCTGCAAAATCTCTGTAAGTCCATTGATAGCAAAAGGAAGCAAAGGAAATTTAGTAATCCTATCCAAATCCATAGCATATTGGCGAGTCACTTTTTTCTCCTCTTTATCAAAGAAACTCAATCGAATAGGAGAGTTGGTGTTATACAATTTTGGTGATTTACCATCTTTTTCTAAGGGTAATTCGTTAGCAAACCAAAACCCAGAAGAATTTATGCTGTTCGATAGGCCTTCGAAAACGCCATTATGACGTGGTTGGTTATTCCCATTGACCAGAAAATAATCTGGTAACAAATAACTTTCAATAAATTCTGCTGTCTTGCTTACTTTGAAAATTCTTGGCGATAAATTGGAATTGATACTTCCTTCCGTAGAAATTAAATATCCACCTCCATCGTATCTAATGGACTCCATATCCAGTGCATTTTTTCTAAAGAAGGTATTGTTTTGTAATCTAATAACCGATTTGAATTCGAGGGTATCCAAACGAAAGCCGTCAAGGTTTAATCGTGCTCTAAAGATCAATGGATTGGAAGGCGAATCATTTACCATAAGAAGTTCACCTTTAGCATAATCTACACCGGAGACTCCACCATAGGTCTCATTTTGAAATTTGAAATTCGAAGGAATAATGTATTCATCCAAAAACTGAACTTCATACAATTTATCGTCTAAAGCTTTAGTAGTACTGCAACTCGTTATTAAAAATGCAAAGGCGCTTAACTTTAAAAGTTGAGTTAAATGGGAGGCTGTTAACATAAAGCATAGGATTGTTGATTATATTTAAATAAACCATAAAAACTTAATATTATGAACTTAGATCAATTGGAAGGAAAATTTAAAGAGAATAAAGGTAAATTGAAACAAAAGTATGCTGAGCATATTTCAGACGATGACCTTCAATATTCTGAAGGTAAATTTGAAGAAATGCTAGGTAAGCTTCAAGCTAAAACAGGAAAAACTAAGGAAGAGTTAGAGAAGGAGATTAACGGTTTATAATCTAACTTCTATTAAATTAAAATCCCCGTTATGATATCATAACGGGGATTTTTAATTTATTTCTTTACTATATCTAAAAGCTCAACCTCAAACTTCAAAATTGAATTTGGAGGAATCGGTCCAGTCTGTCTTGGACCATAAGCTAAATAAGATGGAATGACAAGTTCTGCCTTTTCACCAGTCTTTAAAAGCATTATTCCTTCGTCCCATCCTCTAATGACACGACCAGTTCCTACAGGAAATTCTATAGGTTGATTTCTATCCAAAGAAGAATCAAATTTGGTTCCGTCTAGGAGATAGCCTGTATAATGAACGCTTACCATGTCTTTGGCTTCTGGTGATGTTCCACTTGGATTTGTTTGAGTAATTAAGTAACGTAACCCGCTATCGGTGACTTCAAAGCCTTCACTAGCTCCTTCAAGTTTAGCTTTTCTTGCAACTTCTTCCTCGGTTTTGGCTAGTTTAGCTTTTTCAACACCAGTAGTAAAAGCGGTAACAGCATCAAAATCTTTGGCATCGCTACCTTTTCTAATGATATTCACCGTTTCAATAACGATATCTTCAGCAGGTTTATCACCTTTTATAGTCTCTACTTTTCCTATGCTATCTACCACTTCCATGCCGACTACCAATTCGCCAAAAACACTATGTTTTCCATCCAAATGTGGTGTAGGAACAAGAGTGATAAAAAATTGACTTCCATTGGTGTCTGCACCGGCATTGGCCATAGATAAGACTCCCTTTTTATGGGTTAATAAAGAATCAATCTCGTCTGCAAATTCATAACTTGGTCCTCCTTGGCCAGTACCATTAGGATCCCCTCCTTGGATCATGAATTGGTCGATCACTCTATGGAAAATTATGCTATCATAAAATTTTTGGTTTTGATACTCTTCATCAACCAATGGATGCTCACCTTCTGCTAAGGCAACAAAATTTCCAACAGTCATAGGGACCTTGTCGTAATGAAGTTCTGTAACAAAATCTCCCATAGAGGTTTGGAATTCAGCATACAATCCATCTTCTAATTCTGGATATTGGGAAGAACAGCTAAAAAGCAGTATTCCGACTAATGTGGCAAGCGATAATCTTAAAGTTCTCATGTTATTCAGTTTTTGGTTTTATTTCATTTAAAGTTACAGTAGATTTTAGAGCGACGTGGGTTCCGATTTTATCATTATCGCCATAGTAGCCATAAGCTTGGTGAGAAGGGAATAAAAAAGTAACCGTTTCTCTTTCTTTCATTAGCTTTAAGCCTTGACGTAAGCCCGTAAAAATTTCTTCTTTGTCTATCGTATAAGCGCGTTCTCCAAGTTCTTCTCTAGAATATATGGTGTCGCCTTGTAGCGTTAATAGGTTATAATTAAACTCTACTTCATCACCAAAACCTGGCGTGATGCTGTCTGTTTTATTTTCTGAATTATAGTAATACCAAAATCCATCGGCAGAACTAATGTAGTTGTTGGTAGAGTCTGCGTCTATCATCTCCTTAATGTAGGCTTCTTCCTTTTTGACTATAGCTTTATTAAGCGTCAAGGATTTTGTTGTAAAACTTTGTGAAGCTCTTGAAACTGGCTTTCTAGGTTCTGGTGATTTACAACTACAAATCAAACAACAACATAATATCATATATAGGATGCTCTTCATGATAGATCGTCTTTATAGTGTTTTAGTGTAGTTTCAAATTCAGCTAAAGTAGATTTCAAATCTAAATCGCTTTTGCCTCCAGCTGCATTATTGTGTCCACCACCGCTGAAATGCTTTCTAGCAAAGGCGTTAACGTTGAAGTCACCAATAGATCTTAATGATATTTTAATAATATTTTCAGCTTTATGTTCTATAAATATAACTGCAAACTTAATACCTTTTATCGATAAGCCATAATTTACAAAACCTTCTGTATCACCTTTTCTGAAGTCATTTGAATTTAAATCCTCTTGAGATAAATAAATGTAAGCAGTATTAAATTCTTCAATAACTTTCAGATTATTAAGCGCGACTCCCAAAAGATGAAGCCGGCTTATGTTGTTACTGTCATAGATATGTTGATGGATTTGACTATTATTTGCACCAGCATCTATCAAGTTTGCAATAATTCTATGCGTCTTACTAGTTGTAGATGGAAACCTGAAGGACCCAGTGTCTGTCATAATTCCAGTATATAAACAACTGCCCACATCAGCGCTTAGAGAGGTGCTTGGATATTGAGAAGTGATAAACTCATAAACCAATTCGCAAGTAGAGGCGATTTGAGTATCGACCAGCATATAGTTTGCATAGTCTGACGGTTCTTGATGGTGGTCTATCATTACAAAAGTCGCTTCCAAGTCCTTTAAGAAATCGCCCAGACTCCCAACTCTATTTAAATGATTAAAATCCAGCGTAAAAATAAAGTCTGAAGCTTCTAAAGCAGCTTTGCATTCTGCTTCTTTAGAGTCGTAGCAGAGTATGTCTTGATTATTTGGCAACCATTTCAAAAAATCTGGATAATTGTTTGGCATGATGACTTGAGAGGGAATTTCAAGTTGTTTCAGAAACAAATGTAAGGCCAATGAGGACCCCAAGGCATCTCCATCTGGATTTTTATGACTGATAATACTGATTTTGGAAGTGGGATTCAGTTGATCTTTTAAGCCTTCCAACGTTTCTTTTCTCATAGATTCCAAATGTACAAATTCTTAATAATGCAGTAACACAGGAATCCCTAGTTTTGAAAAAAATATAATTATGAAAAAAATACATTGGATTGTCACTTTAGTAGTGATCCTATTTGCATCGTGTAAATCGAACACCGATGATAAAAAAACAGAAAGCAAGCTTGCTGAAAGTGAACCTAAAACCTTTAGAATAGCCATTGGCAGTTGCAATCGTCAAGATCTACCCCAAGAGTATTGGTCTATTATAGAGAAAGATTCGGCAGATATCTTTGTGTGGGGTGGGGATAATATTTATGCAGACACCCCAGATATGGGTCTTATGGGGGAAACATACGACAGCATAAAGTCAAATCCCTATTATCAATCTTTTATAGAGAGCTTACCAAATGCTCCTTTGGGAGTGTGGGACGACCATGACTACGGCAAAAACGATGCGGGTAAAGAATGGCCTTACAAAGATGAGGCAAAAGAACTTTTTTTAGACTTTTTGGATATCGATTCAACCCAAGCTGTGGCCAATAGAAAGGGGACGTATTATTCAAAAGTTATTCCTTTAGGTAGCAAATCGATTAAATTTTACATGTTAGATAGTCGATACTTTAGAGATGGATTGGTCGATGCAGAGGTTTCTGGAAAAAGATATCAACCACATACCTCCAAAGATTCTACCCTTTTAGGCGAGCAACAATGGGAATGGCTAGAGAAGGAGTTTAAAAGTTCGAAGGCTAATTTTAATATCATTGTGAGTAGCATTCAGTTTTTATCCAGCGAGCATGGCTTTGAAACTTGGGGTAATTTCCCGAATGAAATTGAAAAAATGCAAAACTTGTGGCTAGAGTATCCACTTCAGAATATTTTACTTTTTAGTGGTGACAGGCATATTTCAGAGTTTTCTCAAAAGAAAATTGACGGTCTAGCTTACCCTTTAACCGACTTTACGTCTAGTGGTTTAACGCATTCTTATAGTAGTTATAGTGGTGAGCCTAATCGATATAGAGTAGGGGAGGTTGTTGCGCAGACAAGTTATGGTATTATAGATTTGAACTTAGTCACTGAAGAAGCTGAACTAAAAATTAAATCCACTACAGATGGTCATACGATTAGAGAATTACACCTAGATTTCTAATGTTAAGAGATGATTTGTATATCTTTTGAAATGATTACTTTTGCACGAAAATAAAATACATTATAATGGCAGGAACTAAAACATTCACAATGCTTAAGCCAGATGCAATATCTAAAGGCTATATTGGTGATATCCTCAAACAAATTACAGGCTCAGGGTTTAAAATTGTAGCGCTTAAAATGACGCACATGACCACAAATGATGCTAAAGCTTTCTACGAAGTTCATAAAGAACGTCCTTTTTACGGAGAGCTTGTAGATTATATGACCAGCGGTCCTATCGTTGCGGCAGTACTTGAAAAAGAAAATGCTGTAGACGATTTTAGAACTTTAATAGGGGCGACCAATCCTGAAGAAGCAGCAGAAGGCACTATTCGTAAAAACTACGCTACGTCCATAAGCGAAAATGCAATTCACGGGAGTGATAGCGATGAAAACGCTACGATTGAAAGCAATTTTCATTTTGCAGGAAGAGAGCAATTCTAACAAATTATATGTTTAAACTAAAAAGGGCTGTTTCTTTTGAAACAGCCCTTTTTTTAATCTATTCAATTATTTGAATTATAGTCCAAATTCTATACCTAGGCTAATAGCATCAAAGGATCCACCATCTAGACTTACTCCTTTATAGGCAAAGACGATGTCCAATGCTTCACTTACACTGTACTGAATTTTTGGGGCATAATAGAAACCTCCATCATTTCCATCAGGGTTTATTCCTAGGGCGTAACCTACATCTGCACCAATCGTAAAATCTTCAGATGCATTAAAACGAGCAGCTGCTGCGATGGGTAAAAAACCAACATCCTCAGCTTCAAAAGTTCCAAAGGGTGTGTCTATATCTTCGCCAAAATAATAATGATATCCTGCTGCTACACCTAGGTCGAATTGTTCGGAAACTTCCCACAAGTAATTGGCGTCAAGGTTAAGACCAAAAGTTGTAATGTCTCCAGCGTCACCAATCGGTAGTGCTCCACTTAGACCAATATTAGCTTCTTGGGCACTTAAAGTCATCGTCGAGACGACAATTGCTGAGAGTAAAAGTAATTTTTTCATGTCTCTGATAATTTAAGGTTAGTAATACATAAAGTAAATATAAGAAGGAATATATTTTTCACCAACTAAAAAGGGCTGTTTCGTTAGAAACAGCCCTTTTTTTTATGTAGCGTTATGAGTTTGCTTATTTAGCAATATTAATAGCTCTAGTTTCCCGAATAACGGTAATCTTTACCTGACCTGGGTAGGTCATATCGGTTTGTATCTTTTGGGAAATTTCAAACGAGAGGGCAGAAGCTTTTTCGTCGCTTACCCTTTCACTTTCCACAATAACCCTCAATTCTCTCCCCGCTTGGATAGCATAAGCTTTTTTAACCCCTCCAAATCCGAAGGCAATTTCTTCAAGATCTTTTAGACGCTTTACGTAGGAGTCTAGAACTTGGCGTCTAGCTCCTGGCCTAGCTCCGCTTATGGCATCACACACCTGTATAATGGGTGAGAGAAGGGAAGTCATTTCTATCTCGTCGTGGTGAGCACCAATGGCATTACAAATTTCTGGTTTCTCTCCATATTTTTCGGCCAATTGCATTCCCAAAATAGCGTGAGGAAGTTCTGTTTCCGTCTCTGGCACTTTACCGATGTCATGAAGAAGACCAGCGCGTTTGGCTAGTTTTGGGTTAAGCCCAAGTTCTGAAGCCATAATGCCACAAAGCTTAGCCACTTCTCTAGAGTGTTGGAGTAAATTTTGACCATAAGACGATCTATACTTCATTCGGCCTACCATTTTCACCAATTCTGGGTGTAAACCATGTATGCCTAAATCAATAATAGTTCGTTTCCCTATATCTATAATTTCTTCGTCAATCGACTTTCTTGTTTTCTTTACAACTTCTTCAATCCTGGCAGGGTGAATTCTACCATCGGTTACCAATTTGTGTAAAGATAGTCTTGCTACCTCTCTGCGTATGGAGTCAAAGCAAGATAAAATAATAGCTTCTGGAGTATCATCAACAATTATTTCTACACCCGTTGCGGCTTCAATTGCTCTAATATTTCTTCCTTCTCGACCAATAATCCTCCCTTTTACATCATCGTTTTCCAGGTTAAAGACAGAAACGCAGTTGTCTATAGCTTCTTCCGTACCTACCCTTTGTATGGTGTTAATGACAATTTTCTTAGCCTCTTGTTGAGCTGTGAGTTTAGCTTCTTCTACAGTGTCTTGTATCATTTGCATCGACTCAGCTTTTGCGGTCTCTTTAAGAGATTCCATCAATTGAGCTTTTGCATCTTCAGCACTAAGGCCACTTACTACCTCAAGTTGGTTGATCTTACGCTGGAGTATCTTATCTATTTCTTCTTGCCTTTTCTCTAGGTACTCATTTCTATAGGCGTAATCTTTAAGCTTTTCTTCGACTTCAGCATTCAATTTTTTATTCTTCGAAAGCTCGTTAGAGACTTGAGATTCTTTGTCTTTCGTTCTTTTCTCTGCTTCATTAATTTTCTGATCTCTAGAAAGAATAACTTTCTCATGTTCAGATTTAAGTTCAATAAATTTTTCTTTAGCCTGAAGGATTTTATCCTTTTTGAGACTTTCCCCTTCTTTCTCGGCTTCTTTTAAGAGTTTGTTGGCTTCTTTTTCAGCAGATTTCAAAGTTCCTGTGGCGCTTTTGCTATCTATGGTTTTTGATATTAAAAATCCTATGATAAGGCCAGCTATAGCTGCTATGATAATAAATGTAATCTCCATAATTGTATATATAAAAAAAGCCTGTACTAGCCTAGTTTTGTATAAAACTCCGTGTAAACAGGTTTAGGGATACCCAGCTGATCAAGGATCCGCTGCACCGAAGTGGCGGCTTGCTTTAGCAACTGAAACTCACCCTTTTTAAATAGTAAATGTTGAGTTTATCAAAAAGGTACGACTAATACAGGCAGTGTCGATTTATGTAATGAACGTTAGTTTAATTGATCTTTTAGCATCTCATTCAGCTCTACAAGTTTTAGTTCTGCTTCTTGTAATTCTGAAGTAGAGGATAATTGATTTTGTTCAATTTCAGCAGCAAATTGTAAGGCACTCATGGCCAAGACATCTTGTTTGTCTCTTACTGCATAATCTTGTTCAAATTTCTTAATAACTTCATTTATTCGTTTGGCTGCTTTCCTTAAGCCTTCTTCTTGTTCAGGTCTTATAGTGAGCGGATAAACTCTATCTGCAATCGATAATTTTATTTTTAGTTTATCTCCCATCTTTATTCAGCCAATTGAATAATGCAACTATCTATTTCTTTAATTAAACTATTTATTTTAAGTTTTGTTTCTCTTTTGTACTCGGTACTGCCTAGCATTGCGTTGGCTGTTCTAAGTGTTTTATTCTCTTTTTGAAGCATTTCTATTTTTGAATTTAATTCAGAGATAGAATTGCTTTCAGAATCAAACTGGGTAGCTAAGGCGCTGTATCTAACTTTTAAATCTTGATGTTCAGAGATTAATTTTTTCAAATTATCTTCTAAAAATCTGACGCTTTCTACCAATTTACTCATCTACAACTTTCGCATTGCTTTAAAGCAAATTTAGCATCTATTAATGAATAAGGCAACCCTGTTGGCTAAAAATTCAAAATCTATTTCTATACTAGATTCAATTCACATGAATTAAATTTGCCTAAAATTATAAAATGACCTCAGAATTTGTTTTTTATCTTATCGTTGGTATTCTGGTTTTCAATTTTCTTTTGGAAACATTTCTCGATTACCTAAACGCCTCCAGATTTGATGCTCAGCTTCCTGAAGGCCTAAGAGATTTGTACGATAAAGAGGACTACTTAAAGTCACAAGCCTATAAAAAAGAGAAATTTAAGTTTGGAACTTTACAGTCTATCTTATCTATAACTTTAATTCTGGTTTTTCTAAGCCTTGATGGGTTTGGTTTTGTAAATGAAATCGCTCATGGTCTTTTTGATCATCCCATTTTAGTTTCGCTTTCCTTTTTATTCATCCTCTTTTTGGGTGGTGAAATTTTAAGTACGCCATTCGACTATTATTTTACCTTTAGAATTGAAGAGCGCTATGGATTCAATACCTCTACTCAACGCCTATTTTGGTTGGATAAGCTGAAGTCTCTTTTCATTGCGTTTATTTTTGGAGGAATTATCTTAAGCCTCATCTTACTGGTTTATTCTGCCGTGGGTTCGGATTTCTGGTGGTATGCTTGGATTTTAATAGCAGTATTTTCTGTTTTTATGAACATGTTCTATGCTAAACTTATAGTTCCCTTATTCAATAAACAAACTCCGCTTGAAGAAGGAGAGTTGAGGTCGCAAATCCAAGATTATGCTTCTTCCATGAATTTCAATTTGAAAAATATCTTTGTGATTGATGGTTCTAAAAGAAGTCAGAAAGCTAATGCTTACTTTTCAGGATTTGGAAATGAAAAACGAATTACACTATTCGATACTTTAATTAAGGATCTCAACATCAAAGAGATCGTGGCGGTTCTGGCTCATGAAGTCGGACATTATAAAAAGCATCATATCATCATAAATCTATTTGTGTCCTTAATGTCAACCGGGTTTATGCTTTGGTTATTTTCTCTTTTTATAGAAGAGCCTGTCTTGTCTCAAGCCTTAGGTATTGAGCAGCCAAGCTTTCATGTAGGTTTAGTGGCTTTTAGTTTTTTATATGCTCCTATTTCTTTGGTGAGTGGCTTATTGACAAATCACCTGTCCAGGGTCTTCGAATTTCAGGCAGATGATTTTGCCAGCTTTACTTATTCAGGAGACTACTTATCTTCTGCTTTAAAAAAGCTGTCTAAGAAAAGTCTCAGTAATTTGACCCCTCATCCAGCTTATGTGTTTTTTCATTTCTCACATCCTCCTTTGAAAGAAAGATTGAAAAATTTAAAAAATTAATTGTAATTTCATTTTAATAAGAGTCGAAAGTTATGGAGATCACCGATGCGTATTTAGAGCAAGAAAGCAAAAAAATTACCAAACAATATAAGGAGCTTTTACGTATTAGCTATAGGACTTTAGGTTCTGAAGATAAAAAACTAATCCGAAAAGCTTTTGATACAGCAGTTGAGGCACATAAAGATCAACGTCGAAAATCTGGCGAGGCTTATGTATTTCACCCTATAGCCGTTGCCAAAATTGTAGCCCAAGAAATTGGGCTAGATGCCACCTCAATAGCCTCTGCTTTGCTTCACGATGTAGTGGAGGATACGAAGTATTCTCTTACAGATATCGAGCAAATGTTTGGAGAGGTTGTAGCCAGAATTGTGGATGGACTCACTAAGATTTCTAGCCTTAAAAAAGATGGCGATATCTCCATGCAAGCAGAAAACTTTAGGAAGATGTTGCTGACTTTGAATGATGATATTCGTGTCATCATCATAAAAATAGCAGATCGACTTCACAATATGCAAACCATGGATGCCATGCGTCCAGATAAGCAGGTCAAAATTGCCAGTGAAACCTTATATATTTACGCCCCTTTAGCCCATAGAATTGGGCTCTACAATATCAAAACTGAACTCGAAGATTTAAGCTTGAAGTATACTGAGCCAGAAGTTTATCATGATATAAATGATAAAATCAAGGACAGTAAAGAACAACAAGATCAATATATACATGACTTTTCCAAGATTGTTTTAACTGCTTTAGAAAAAGAAGATATTGAAGTAGAGGTAAAAGGAAGGCCAAAATCTATTTACTCCATTCGAAAAAAGATAGTAATTCAAAACATTTCTTTCGACGAAATCTACGACAAGTTTGCCATCAGAATCATTTATAAATCCAAAACAGAAGATGAAAAATTTCTAGCTTGGAAGATATATTCTATAGTTACAGATTATTTTAGGCCCAACCCAACCCGACTACGAGATTGGATTTCTTCTCCAAAAACCACGGGTTATGAAGCTCTCCACATCACTGTTATGGGACCGAAAGGAAAATGGGTAGAGATACAGATAAGAAGTGAGCGCATGAATGAAATCGCAGAAAAAGGATACGCGGCTCACTATAAATACAAACATAAGAGTGAAGCTCAAGATGAACAAGGTTTGGATTTATGGCTTAATAGGCTACAAGAGGCATTAGAGAATAATGAAATGAATGCCGTTGATTTCGTGGAGCAATTTAAACTCAACTTATACTCCAAAGAGATATTCGTGTTTACCCCCCAAGGTGATCTTAAATCCTTGCCCAAGGGCTCTACTGTGCTCGATTTTGCCTTTGCTATTCATACCGACATCGGCTATACAACCCGTGGAGCAAAAGTTAATGGAAAGATTGTGGCTTTAAGTCGTGTCTTAAAAAGTGGCGATCAGGTAGAAATCATTACATCCTCTACCGCCAAGCCTACCAAAAACTGGTTGGATTATGCCACTACCGCTAGAGCAAGGACCAAAATTAAGTCAGCTTTACGAGAAAAACGCAAGCTAGTTGCTGAAGAAGGTAAAGAGATTTTAAGACGAAAACTGAAGTCTCAACGCATAAGTCTCAATGAAAGAGCCGTTAACGAAATGGTTGTTTTCTTTAAATTAAAAACCAGTCTCGACTTATTTTACAGAGTTGGAATTGGTTCTATAGACAATAAACAAATTAAGAATTTTGCGTCTTCCAGAAGTAATGCTTTGGTGTCGTTTTTCAAAAATAAAATTCGGCGTTCGCCACAAAAAGATAGTTCAATAGACCAAGATGATGTATCGAGTAATTACGATCAACTTGTCTTTGGAGATGATGAGCAAAAGCTAGATTATAAACTATCAGCTTGTTGCAACCCGATACCAGGAGATGAAGTTTTTGGCTTTACAACCATCAAAGAGGGGATTAAAGTCCATAAAAAAAACTGCCCCAATGCTATTCAACTTCAAAGTAATTATGCCTATAGAATACTCAAGGCCAAATGGATAGACTCCAGTCAAGAAGAATTTAGTGCTACCCTTAAACTCACTGGAATAGACGATCTTGGTCTAGTAAGTATCATCACGAATGAGATTTCAAAAAATCTCAATGTCAATATTCTCAGTATTTCTTTTACAAGCACCGATGGTATTTTCGAAGGGAAAATGGTCGTAAAAGTTAAGAATATATCCATATTGAATAAACTTATCGAAAGATTAGAAAAAATCGATGGGATCGACAAGGTTAAGCGTCAATAAAAGTCTATTTTTGTAACTATGATAAATAAAGAGAATTTAAAAAACGATTTAGCTGTTGTAAAAAACGTTTTTACTAAATTTTTAGAAAATAATGGTCATCGTAAAACTCCAGAACGGTTTGCTATCCTTCAAGAAATTTACGAAAGTGACGATCATTTTGATATTGAGTCTTTATATATTAAAATGAAAACTAAAAACTATAGAGTTAGTAGAGCGACTTTATACAATACTATAGATTTACTGTTGGATTGTGGATTGGTGAGAAAGCATCAGTTTGGTAAAAATCAAGCGCAATACGAAAAATCTTACTTCGATAAACAGCATGACCATGTGATCTTAACCGATACTGGTGAAGTCATAGAATTTTGCGACCCAAGGATCGAATCTATTAAAAAAACAATTGAAGAGGTGTTTGATATTTCAATAGAACGCCATTCATTATATTTCTACGGAACAAAAAACCAACCAAAGACAGATTAAGACATGGCAGTAGACTTACTACTAGGACTTCAGTGGGGAGATGAAGGCAAAGGCAAAATTGTAGATTATCTTACCAAAGATTATAACATTATAGCAAGATTCCAAGGAGGTCCAAATGCTGGGCATACTTTGGAATTTGACGGTATCAAGCACGTACTCCACACAATTCCTTCAGGAATTTTCCATAAAGAGGCCATAAACGTCGTCGGTAACGGAGTTGTTATCGATCCTGTTATTTTTCAAAAAGAGCTAACAGCCTTATCAAAATTCAATATTGATATCAAGAAAAGCCTGTTAATTTCTAGAAAAGCTCACATCATTCTTCCTACCCACAGACTGCTAGATGCAGCTTCTGAAACGTCTAAAGGGAAAGCTAAAATTGGCTCGACTCTTAAAGGAATTGGTCCAACCTATATGGATAAAACGGGTCGTAACGGAATACGAATTGGCGATTTGGAATTGGATTCTTGGAAAGATAAGTACAGACAGTTAGCCAATAAGCATCAAGATCTTATCGAATTTTACAATGTAGATGTTCAATATAATTTGAAGGAGTTGGAGCATGAATTTTTTGAAGCTGTTGAAGCCATCAAATCACTTACCTTCATAGATTCTGAAGACTATTTACACAATGCACAAACCAATAATCAAACGATCTTGGCCGAAGGTGCTCAGGGGTCTTTGCTAGATATTGATTTCGGAACTTATCCATTCGTCACGTCATCCAACACAACTGCTGCTGGAGCATGTACAGGTTTGGGTATTGCGCCTAATAAAATTAAGGACGTGTATGGAATTTTTAAAGCCTATACTACACGGGTAGGAAGCGGTCCTTTCCCTACTGAACTTTTTGATGCTGATGGTGCTAAAATGGCCAAAGTTGGAAACGAATTTGGAGCTACAACAGGTAGGCCAAGACGTTGTGGATGGTTAGACCTTGTAGCCTTGAAATATGCTGTTCAAGTTAATGGTGTGACCGAACTTATTATGATGAAGGCTGATGTTTTAAGCGGTTTTAAAACCTTAAAAGTCTGTACTGCTTATAATTATAAAGGAAAAGAAATATCACACTTCCCTTTTAATATAGAGCCAGAAAACGTGACACCTATCTATAAGTCGTTTAAAGGATGGCAAGAGGATATTTCATCTGGAGATAATTTCGAAAAATTACCGCAAACCTTGAAAGATTATGTGGCCTTTATTGAAGAAAGTGTTGGAGTTAAAATAAGCATAGTTTCTGTGGGACCAGACCGAACTGAGACCATTTTACGCTAATTCTTTCGTTTTAAGGTGTATAGGTATGTTACTTTGCGACCACGATGCTTATTGTCTTCGGCGCTACTAAAGTAATTCCTGTCGTAAGCTTTTATCGATTCAATCTCATATTCCGAGGGAATTTGTTTTCTGAATTCTTCCACATACCCATTTCCCACAATCACCTGAACGTTAGGTTGTGACGGGAAGCTCTTCGTGAAATCAAGTGGTTGTGAAACTCTATTAGAGTCCCAAATTACCTCAGGCTGCATCGATTTGTAATAGTAAAGAGAACTTGGTTGAAGCTCTGCTGAGGTTAAGGTGTTGTACTTATCGTTTTGTTTTAAAAATTGAATGCCGTAAACCCCCACACTTGTCACCACCATTATTAAAAGAATATTGGATACAAACAGCACCTTGCTTTTTAGAGGGCTGTAGTTAAAAAAGATGACTGCTGAAATAGCAAACATCAAGGCGACCAAAGTATAATACCAAATCCAAAATGAAGTCGTTCTGACTTCTATGATCAAGGGAATGGCAACCACCGAAATTCCAATACAGAAAATTAAAACATAGTGGAATTTCATAGCAATTCTGCTCACGATATCCAATTTTTTAGTTCTAAACTGATAAAGTAGAACTTGAGCTAGATTCAAGGCTAAAGGAAACAAAACGGGAACTAAATACCGAGATTTCTTTTCTGGAATAGCCGACAATAAAATTACTGCTAGAACAGTCCATAGCCAACTGAACTTATACAGTTTTTTGTTATCCACTTTAGATTTAAAATAAGGATAAGCTAAACTAATAAGTGCAGGAACACTCCATATTCCCGATTGAATGAAGAAACTCCAATAATAATAAAAGGGTCTAACATTATAACTCGACCAGTTGGAGGTCTCCTCATTCGCAATTTGGGTAAGGACTTTAGGGTCTAAAAATTGAACATATAAATACCATGAAGCTCCCAAGGCAATACCAAAGAGTAAAGTGGAAATGCTAATTATGATCGCTTTTTTTGAAGAGGAATATGCGATAAAGTAAGCAATTATAAAAGGGAGAAAGACCGCATATAAACTAACCGGGCCTTTGGATAATACTGAAATGCCTATGCCTAAAATCGCAAGGCTAGTATAAAGTAGGCTTTTGGTTGAAGATTGAATGGCTTTGGTTATAAAGAGCAAACCGGCAATCATAAATACATGAGTATAGGTGTCGGAAGGTCCTTCAAACCGAATTGCGACATAGTAGAAGGAGGTGGAAAGAACCAATGAGGCAATAAGGGCTATTTTTTTGGTTTGTGCTAAACTTTTAAAGAGGTAGTAGCTAAAGAGAACTCCTAAAGTTGCTACGATACTGGTGGGTAATCGATATAGAAAAACCGATTTAATGTCAAATTGGCTAAACATGGTAGTAAACCATGCCGGAAAGGGCGGCTTTTCATAACGAGGTATAGCATTCATGGTTGTCAATAACCAATTATTTTCAGTAAGCATTTCTCTGGCAACATTAAAGTTTCTCGCTTCCATAATACTGATTGGAAGTTTACCCAAGTTGAAGAAAAATAAAATCACACACACTAAGATGAGGGTGATGACAGGATATTTATTAATAAGTTTAAGCATATTCCCGTTTTATAAGATAAAGGTTTCTAATGTAAATGATAATTCCAAAGCTATGACCCACTATCAAAACAGGGTCGCTTCTTAAAATTCCGTAAACCAAAATAAGTAAGGATCCCAGTAAGCTTAAAATCCAAAACCCGCTGGGTAACTTCGATAATTTTAAGCGTTCGGAATACAACCATTGGTAAACAAAACGAAAGGTGAAAATAAGTTGACTTACAATCCCAAGCCATAAGAGTTGGTTTGAAAAGCCATTGTCTACCAACAGATTATTAATATCAAAGGTGTTATTGTTATAATAGTAAATTACAATTGCTAAAGGAAAAAGCAGCAAGAAAATCTTAGATACCAATGGGAATTTATGCCACTGATTTTGGAGTTGAATATTTCGGATATAAATAAAATAAGTTAGACTTTGACCTAGCATAATAGAAAAATCATTTCTTAGATAGCCGTAGACGAACAACAGAAAAGAAGCCAATAAACTTATTTGCCAAAAAAAACGCGGGGCAATCACTTTCTTTTGTTTTTCTGAACTCAACCATTGATAAAAGGTTCGACTGGAGAAAAGGAACTGCGCTATAAAACCAATAGTATAGATCACAACTGATGAACTTAGCATGATTTGGACTCTATCTTGTAATTGATATATTTTTTCTTCATCCATAGATATGCAAAACAATCCATTAGGGGTCCGACAAGTCGATTGATTAAACCAAAATTTGCTGTTCCAGCTATTCTGGGAAAATGCCTCACATCTACTTGTTTTATCGTTCCATTTTGAAGTAAAATCATAGCAGGTAAAAACCGATGTAAACCTTTGAACATGGGAATGTTTTGAGCATAACTTGTTTTTATGATTTTTAAAGGACAACCTGTATCGTCCATACCATCTTGAGTAAATAAGCGCCTTATTCCATTTGCTATAGTGGAACTCAAATTTTTGACCCTACTATCTTTTCTGTTTTTAGATCTATTTCCTGTTACCAAATCATATTCTTGGGCATGTTCTAAAAGAAGGTCGAAGTCTTCTGGATGAGTTTGTAAATCCGCATCTATATATCCGGTTAGCTCCGTCGTTACGTGATCGAATCCTGCTTTAATAGCAGCACTTAATCCATAATTTTTAGTAAAGTTGAGGTATTGGAAATAGGGGTTTCCTTCACATAATTGTTTCATGATGTCCAAGCTTTCATCTTTAGAACCATCATTTACAAACAGCAGTTTCATTTTATGATTTGACTGCTTAAAATAGGCCTCAAATACATCGGCAAGTCTATGCAAATTTTCAGCTTCATTATAAACGGGGACGATTATGGTTAATTTAAAATTCTCCATGGTCTTCAATGGTCGTTTTAAACCAATCGATCTGGTGTTGAATACCTTCTTCTAGATTGGTTTTAGGATTATAGCCGAATAAATTTCGTGCTTTAGTAATATTTGCAACGGTTTCTTTTTGGTCGGATTCTCGTGCTGGCTTTAATTCAATTGAAATATGCTTTTTTAATAATTTTTCCACGCATAAGATACCTTGCTCTGTAGTTTCCTGTTTGTGATGGCCTATGT
Organism: Psychroflexus gondwanensis ACAM 44; assembly: GCF_000355905.1. GTDB lineage: Bacteria > Bacteroidota > Bacteroidia > Flavobacteriales > Flavobacteriaceae > Psychroflexus > Psychroflexus gondwanensis. Next base: position 196,872 of record NZ_APLF01000004.1, on the reverse strand, counting down.
TTATAATTTCCAAATTGGTTAATTTTTGTTTTTTCAAACATAAATAAATGCCATTAACAATGTCTTCAACATAAGTAAAACTTCGCTTATGCTGCTTACTCCCTTCAAACAAAGGGAATTGAGTATGGTTTAAACTCGCTTTAATAAGCTTGGTGTATAGCTTGTCGGGTCGTTCTCTTGGGCCATATACTGAATACAAGCGCAAGGAACAGGCTCTAAATTCTTTTTTTCTGGCTTCAGCAAGAACGAGCTGTTCTGCCGCGAGTTTGGTAACTCCATAGTATGAAGTTGGTTGAGGAACTGCCTTTTCACTTTTAGTGGCATAATCTCCATAAACGGATGAGGTCGAGATGTTTATGAATTGAATGAAGGATTTTTGTTTCTTCGTAAATTCAATGAGCTTCTGAGTGGCAATAAGGTTGTTGGTAAGATAACTATCAAAACTGCTTGTTGCAGAAATCCCAGGTTGAGCAGCAAAATGAATAATAAATTGATAATCCTTTTCTAGTCTGTCGTACAAGGTATCGTTTCGTAAATCGCCTTCGATAACGGAAATCCCTTTTTTAATAAGATTATCCGCATTTATCTTTTTCAACTTAACAGAATAGTAAGGATTGAAGTTATCCACTCCATCAACTACATACCCTTTTTTATTAAGGTATTCGGCCATATGCGAGCCGATAAAACCTGCAATACCAGTAATTAAAACTTTCATTTAAAACAATTTAAAAATCAATCAAATTTGATCATTTAAGACTATTAGTTTGCCACGAAATTAAAACTGAGTGACGTTATGTTTGCATTAAAATTCTGAGTAGTCCGCTCGTAATAATTGTATTTCAAATCTATGCTTTTCAAACCAAAACCACCAATGTTTAATTTATTTAAAGGATCATAGTACTTAAAGCCTATGCCATATTGATGGGCATCATATTCTGCTAAGTCATAATCTGAAGTATAAAATTCTTGTGTTGAGACTATAGTATTGTATTCTCCAAAATCGTTTGCTGCGGTTTGTGTATAGTAACGGTACATAGGATAAAACGTATAATTCAACCCTAGTTTTATTGGTAATTCGGCTTTAAAGGTATGTGAATCTATTCCCCAATCATCTGTGTAAAAACGATAATACGTTCTTAAAATGAAATTTTGATTCAAGTAAAAATTAGTACGGTTACCCAAGGCTATTTTTGTACGTGTATCTGGTAAACGCTCAATATCATTTCCTAAAGTAAAGTTCTCGACCATCGTATCTTCAAAATCTCCAAAATAGACACGTTGATGCGGTGTAGATAGCAAGCCGTTTTGAAGAACAACGTCACCAATAAATGCTGTTTGAATAGATTTTGAAAGAATTTGTGAAAGACTTACTCCAATACTATAAGAGTTCCTACTCTCATCTTGAAATTCTGTATAATTACTTGAGAAATTTGGATTTCCACTAAAGGAATAATCAGATAAATTGAAACCTTCTCTAAATTCAATAGGATATTGCGGTCTCCATGAATCAAAATAAGCGTTGACATTAAGTTGTAATTCAGTGTTTTTTTCATTGAATAGTTTGGTGATACTCCCTCCAAAACCAATCGAGCTGTAGTCGTATTCATTGGCAAAAGAAACATTTCCACTTATGATGGTATTTCGGTCGTCTGATGAATGTGCATAATTGGCGGTTAGACCAAACCAAGTATCTTGTTCTGATGCTCCCGATGATGCCACAAATGGGTCTGCAGGTTGCGGACCATCAAAAGGATCAATATTACTAGAAGAGGCTGAAGTATATGCAGAAACGGTTGCATCTACAGTCAAAACATCATCATCGTTTAAAGGAATAGATATGTTGATGGATGGGGCAATATCAGTTAATTCTTCTGTGCCTCGACCTCCTGTAACAGCAGCATTTTCCCCATCCTGAGTATAATAACTGGACAATAAGTTGACTTCTACCGCCTCTAGTACTCGTTTTTTATACTCAGTGGGTTCTTCTTCTTGTGCCATTATATGTCCTGAAACAAGTAGTAAGACGATGCTATAAAAAGCTATGTTTTTCTTCATATTTATTTTAATTACAGCCGCAACCGCCGCCTGTTTTACCTCCATTTGCTCCAGCTGCTGCTTCGCGGTAGGATTGAAAGGTTGATTTATACTTATCTAAATCTCGCTCTGATAATCGCATATCAGGATCGTTGATATTGATTTTTTCGTATTCTTTTACTGCTACACAAGACATAAAGAAGAAACTTATGAGCGTCAATTTTGTGAGTGTTTTAATCATGGTGTTGTAATGTTTATGTGTGTTGACGTGGCTAGGCTTCCGTCATTTTTTACAATTATGGCTTCCACATCGGGAAGTTGATTAATCGTATTTAATCCTACTTCGCTACCCATTACGAAAATGGAGGTTGCTAGAGCATCAGCTAATTCTGCTTTAGGAGCAAAAACAGTAACACTCAATATACCTTTTGTGGGCATCCCTGTTCGAGGATCAATAATATGGGCATAGCGCTCCCCATCGATGAGCAGAAATTTTTCGTAATTGCCAGAAGTGACAACAGCATTATTTTTTAGGTCGAATAATCCATAGTTCTTAGAGTTATCCACAGGGTTGGTAATTGCAACTTTCCAGGGTTTACCGTTAGGTTGAAGGCCCCAGGCATTCATATCTCCAGAGGCATTTATTATTCCTCCAGACACTCCTTTTTCCATCAATAGCTTTTTAGCTTTATCTGCTGCATAGCCCTTACCAATGGCGCCGAAGCCGATTTTCATTCCCTTTTGAGTTAAGAAAACAGTTGAATTTTTTTCATCTAATTTGATATTCTTGTATCCAATAGCATTTACAGAGGAAGAGATCAAAGCTTTATCTGGTACTTGTGTTTCTTCACCATTAAATACCCATATTTTATCTATGGCCGCAAAACTGATATCGAAAGCACCGTCGGTTATTTTTGAAATAGAAATGGACCTTTTGATAAGCTGAAACAATTCATTATCGACTTGAACCGGCTTAAGACCAGCATTACGGTTTATAGCAGACGTTTGAGAGGTAGATTTCCAGGAGGATATCAATTCTTCGATGCGTTGCATCTCTAAAACGGCTAAGTCTATGTAATTTTCTGCTTCTTTTTTTGAATCAGCTATAACGGTAATATCAAAGTTGCTTCCCATTAAGCCCAACTCTCTCTTAAAAATATCCTGAGCTTGAGCAGCAAAATTTATTAAAACAAGCAAAATCATTAGTTTACTTCGCATATATGGCAGTTATGTATTCATTTGGTGATATGTTTTTATACCCTAATTTATTAAGGACTTCACCATCGCTGTTTAGCAATAATACAAAGGGGAAGTATCCACTAGTATTATATTCTGCTGCAAGAGCATTGTTTTTATCTTGTATAGCCTTGGACGGCTTATTGCTTTTACGCCTAGGAAAGTCTGCGCGTACCAATATCAATTTTTCACTGGCATGAGCTTTAAATTGTTCACTTTGCCAGATTTGGCGGTCAAGTTTAATACAAGGGGCACACCAGTCTGAACCTGAAAATAAAAGCAAGATGTCTTTGTTATTTTTTTTGGCTTGTGTTTTAGCTTCTTCTATATCGTAGGTCCAGTCTTGTGCAAAACTTGTGAGACCTAGGCATAGAAACATGATTAACGCAGTTAACTTCATAAGTTTTGTTTTTACTTACAAAATAACGTCAAGAAAAAGCATTTACTCTAGGAATGAACAGATCTTAAGCGAATCTTAAGTTTCAAGGTGTTCTTGGAATTTTAAGACTAAAACAAGTGTATTCATCAGAACTTACATGAATTTTAATCTTTAATAAATCTATGGCTTTGGCAACGATGGCAAGACCTAAACCATAACCTTTCTCAGTATTTTCGTGATACCTGTTTCTGAAAAAGGGATTGAAAATGTCGTTGATTTCATCAGCTGGAATCTTTTGGCCTTTATTACAAATAGAAAGCTTCAAGTGATGGGTTGTCGGTTCTAGTGAAATACTAATCCTAGTTTGGTCTTCGCCATACTTTACCGCATTAGAAATCAAATTATCAAGGACTAACCTTAAATAAGTTTTATGGGTTTGTATCTGGCAATCCTCAGATTTATCTAATGTAATACTGATGCCTTTTTTTAAAATATCCTTTTTGTAATTTATTAAAATGGCCTCTATTTCGTCGTATAGACACAGCTCCTCGGTTTCTAGATTCTTAAGGGTATGGCTGTTTAATCGAGCAAGAATGAGCAATTTTTCAACAGCATCAGACATGCCGTCAATCTTATTAATATTGTTTTTAATCTCTTCGACATACTGTTCCGGCTCACGTCTTTTTCTAATTAAAACTTCCAGATTTCCCTTGAGAATTGCTAGTGGTGTTCTGAGTTGGTGAGAAGCATCTGCAGTGAATTGCTTTTCGCGTTTTACGGCAGCATCTATTCTGTTTAAAAAGTTGTTAATCGCTTTAGACAGAGTTTCTAATTCATCACCATTACTAGTTTCAGGAACGCGCTTGTTGAGGTTGTTCGAGCTAATTTCATTTACGGTTTTGGCTATAAAAGTCACAGGCTTAATGGTGATCTGCGATATGAATCTAGACATGAAAAATGTAATGACCAGTAAAATAGGATAGATAAATAATAAGGTATCTAAAAGTGTTTTTATGACTAACTCTGCGTCACCCAAAGGAATGGCGATGGCAATAAAGCCTTGAATGGTGTTGTTCTCTATAAGCGGAAATTGAATTTGCCTGATGTTTTCACCGTCCAAATTTTGATTGCTGATAAAGGTATTCTCTTGTTGAAGGTCTAATTCCAGACTGCTTTCACGAAGATTTGGCGATTTGTCTAAACCTTGACCTTTGGCGTTGTATAACTCAACAAATAAGGGATATACTTCAATTTCTATATGCTCGCGCTCTAGCCACTCATCTTTATAGGCGAAATAAACGCTGTCTTTGCGAAACATTACTTCATTGATATGCTTTTTAGCTTCAAATTTTAATGCTCCATCGATTTCACTAAAGACAATATTTTTAACGGTAAAATAAATAGCAATAAATACAACAATAGATATGCTTGCTATACCTAAAACTGAATATAAAGCAATTCTATTTCTAATCGATAATTTCATTACTCATCAGCTATAAAACCAACCCCGCGAACGGTTTTGATAAGTTCATTTTTATCAAGCTTCATTTTTTTCCGTATGGCATTCATATAGACATCTAAGACCCCAGAATCATAGTCGAAGTGAATATCCCACACGTCTTCAATAATAGATTGCCTGGTGCATACTTGTCCTTTATGGCGAACTAAATGAGCTAAAAAATTAAATTCTTTATCGGTTAAATTGATGGGTTTTTCCGACTTTAAAACCTTATGTTTACTCATGTTCAAGGATAAGTCACCGAGATGCAATACCTCATCTATCTTATAATATAAACGCAAATGAGTTTCAATTCTTGCGAGAAGCTCTTCAAAATTAAAAGGTTTTTTAATGTAATCGTTAGCACCGCTTTTTAAGCCTTCAATAGTATCTTCTACGGTATCTTTCGCGGTTAAAAAAATAATTGGTATTGAAATGTGTTCACTTCTCAATTGTTTGCAAACGTCAATACCCTTTAGCTTTGGCATCATCCAATCCAGCAAAATTAAACTGATGGAATTATGTTTTACAAGTTTTAAAACCTCTTCACCGTTTTTAACCACCAAGCATTGGTAACCCTCTTCGGTTAAGCCTTTTTTCAAGAGTTTAGCAATATCAACCTGGTCTTCTGCTATTAAAATGGTAAAATTTCCTTTGTTCATAATTAATGACTGTGACCACCGCCACCTGTTGTAATAATATCAAATACACCTCGGGTTAAAAACTGAGCTTCTGTATCGATTTGTTCTGAGTTTAAAATAGGTTTGAGCCCATTTTGAGGTGCATTCGTTTTTACTTCAATTTTAGTGAAGGTGTATAAACTATCGGTTTTAGAATCGAGTTGTAAGACGAAGGTTTCCCCATCGACTTCTGTAAAAGCGGTCTCAGGCAAAGCTAAATAGTCTTTAGAGTTAGATTTGAAATAGGCATTTACAAACATGCCAACCGAAAAGTTGACGTTGTCCTTTTTGGGGTGTGCATGAATGCGAACGCTCCTGTTTTCATTTACTTCAGCGCCAATTAATCTCACGTAAGCACTGAAACTTTCATCAGAAATTTCTGGAATCTTAAAGCTTAATGTATCCCCTTTTTTGATTTTTAAGATGTCTTTCTCAAAGACATCCAGTTCAAGGTGAACGTGTTCGACATCAAGAATCTCCATAATCATTTCAGATTTAGCCAAAAACTTACCTTGGGCTACATTCAATTTTGAAATTTTACCACTGATAGGTGCATAGATGCGAATTTCTGATGTGAAATTCCCCTCAGCAATTTCCTTTGGGTTGAGATTCATCAACTTGATTTGCTCTGCTGTTGCTTGGAGTTGTGCTTTAGCTTGTAGATAGTCGTTTTTGGTAGATTGAAAGACTTTCTGTGCAATCACTTTATCCTCTAATAAGTTTTCTTTTCGTTCAAATTCTGAAGTTTGAAATTCTAAATTACTGAAACTCTCAACATAGTTTTGTTGCATTTTAATAAAATCGGGATTTTTCAATGTGACTAGTAAATCTCCTTTTTGAACTTCGTCCCCAACTAAAAGTCGAGTCTCAGAAATATAACCATCAAAATAAGAACTTACACTAGCTCGATTCTCTGGGGGAACATCTATCATTCCAGTCACCTGAAATTGCTCTGAAAATCTATTTTGTTTTAAATTCCCTAATTCTAGTTGCGCGGTTTCAAATTGCTCGCCTGTAATCTCTATTAAATCCTCGTCTTCATTATGCTCTACTTCAGCTGAAGTAGACTTGCTATCATTACAAGATAAAAATATCAAATTGAATAGGAACAGGCTCGTATATATATATCGTTTCATAAGTTTAGTTTAGTAAAAAATAATTTAAGGCTATAATAGTTTGGTTATAATCGCGCAGTTTTGTTAAATAATCTAGTTGGATGCGCTGGGCATATTCTAAGCTTTGCACATATCTAAAAAAATCAATTTCACCGGCTTTGTAACTCAGCTTAGCTGTTTTTAATAGTTCATCGGCGATTTTAAGTTGGTTTTCTTCATAGTTATTCAAAGCTTCTTGCTGCACTGAAAGCCGATTGACCAACTGGTCTTTTTGCTGAGTTAAGGTGATTTGGGCATCTTCAAAAGCCGCTTGTTTTGAAAGGGTATTGATTTCTGCAGATTTAATTTTTGAACGATCTCCGAAAAATAACAGAGGGATATTTAAGCCAATTTGATACCCATTAAAATTTTTTTCAATAGCCGAATTACTTCTGATAAAATAACTGGCAGAAATCCCAGGGAGTAACTCATTTTTAGCTAAAGCTGAGTTGCGCTTTGCCAATTTCTGATCTAATTCTAATGCTGACAAACTCAGATTTTCAGAGTCGTTGTTCGCCATATCCAATTGAAGCTTGTAGAGCGTTTTTTCCCTTAAGACTAAACTGTCTTGGCTTTGCAGCAAGCCTTTTATAGCGAGTATACTATTATTCAACTCTTGCTTTAGCTGTGCTTGTTCAATCGTGATTTGATTGGCTTTGGATTGTGCGGTGATCTTTTCCAAATAATTTGATTCTCCTTCTTCAAACTTTCGTTTAGCCATACGAGAGAAGTCGTTGTAGATTTTATATATGCTATCATATATTGCCAGTTTTGCCACAGTTTCAAGATAATTTTGATAATTAACTTGAAGGGTTTTAATCTTTCTGATTTCTACAATACTATATTGGGTTCTTGCTAGCTTCGTTTTAACTTTATTCAACTTCAATCTACTCCCATATACTGTCGGGAAGTCAAATTGCTGAATAATACCCCATTGATACAAAGGTTGATTTGCAATAGGATCTGCTTCAGATTCATCATAATTTTGATAAATCTGGGCATTATTAAAAGTAAAGGCTTGTCCTTCGGCAGCTTCAGTGCTTTCCGCTTTAAGTTGAACTGCTTTTAACTGCTTATTGTTATCGAGCATCTGTTCTTTTAAGCGATCAAATTCATCATCTTGAGCATTGGCTGTAAAACCAGCGCAACTCATCAAAATAACAAAAAAACTAAGCTTTGAATTTAATTTTATTTTAGGAGTTTTATATCTAATAGCATAAAGCACAGGAAGTATAATTAAGGTAAGTATTGTAGACGTTATCAAGCCACCTATGACAACTGTAGCTAATGGACGTTGGACTTCTGCACCAGCACCAGTTGAAATAGCCATAGGCAAAAAGCCTAAAGCTGTAGAACTGGCTGTTAATAAAACTGCCCTTAGGCGATCTTGTGTAGCATCTATAATGTGTTGTAAACTCAATTTATCGTGGGTTTTTAGGATGTCTTTAAAGTATTCAACTAAAATGATACCGTTTAAAACGGCTATTCCAAATAAAGCAATAAACCCAACTCCAGCCGAAATACTAAAGGGCATATCTCTTAGCCATAGTAAAAAGACACCACCAACGGCAGAAAATGGAATAGCTGTAAAAATAAGTAGGGCGTCCTTATGTGTTCGTAGGGCAAAAAACAGCATAATATAAATTAAGACCAAGGCTATCGGTACTGCAATTTTTAAGCGTGCTTTGGCACTTTCTAAATTCTCAAATTGGCCTCCATAAGTCATGGTATATCCAACGGGCAACTCTAGGTTTTCATCAATGATTTTTTGTATATCTGTAACGACAGATTCTAAATCTCGGTTACGAACATTTACCCCTACTACAATTCGGCGTTTGGATTCATCTCTAGAGATTTTAGCAGGACCTCTATCAAAAGTAATATCGGCAACTTCATTTAGAGGGATTTTACCATAACCAGGTGCATCAATCATTAAGTTTCTAAGATCACTTATATCTTGGCGCTGGGTATCTTGAAGCCTTACCACTAAGTCAAATCGCTTTTCACCTTCAAAGACAACACCGGTAGATTTTCCTGCAAATCCTGTGGTGATAATATCGTTAATAGTTTTGATATCAAGACCGTATCGTGCAATCTTATCACGCTCAAAATTTACCAACATTTGTGGTAAACCCACAATTTTTTCTACGGAGATGTCTGCAGCCCCATCTACATTTTCGATAAGCGACTTTATTTCATTTCCCTTTCTAGCTAAAATATCTAAATCTTCACCAAATACCTTTATGGCAATATCTGAACGAACTCCAGTAATCAATTCATTAAAACGCATTTCAATAGGTTGAGTAAACTCGAGTTCCATTCCTGGAAAAACAGATAAAGCCTCTTCAAATTTTTCGGCTAAGCCTTCTTTGGTATCGGCAGATGTCCATTCTGATTTGGGTTTCAGGCGCACAATTACATCTGAATCCTGCATCGACATTGGATCGGTTGGTACTTCAGCAGCACCAATACGAGAGACTACTTGGGTGACTTCAGGAAATTGCTCAAGCAGTATTTTTTCTATTGCAGTAGTGCGTTCAACTGTGCTTTTTAAGGATTTCCCCGTTTTTAAAATGGGTTGAATGACAAAGTCACCTTCATCGAGTGTGGGAACAAATTCACCTCCCATTCTAGTAAACGTAAACACGCCAAGTGCAAGTAAAACGACCGCTGAAATCAGTACGGGTTTAGTATGTTTTAAAGACCATTTAATGGACGGTAAATAAACGCGTTTAACGCCATTGAGGAGTTTAGTAGATATGGTGAAACTTGACTTAGATTGTGGTTTCAAAATCAAACTACAGGCTACTGGGACCCAGGTAAAACACAATACCATAGCACCAATAAGAGCAAAGCTAAACGTAAGCGCCATAGGTCTAAACATCTTACCTTCTATGCCACTCAACGATAAAATTGGGATAAATACAATCAAGATAATCAACTGACCAAAAATGGCTGAATTAAGCATTTTAGATGCTCCCTTAGAAGTGATTTTATCTTTTAATTTACTGATCTCGGTCGATGTTTTGTTGGAAAACTCATTGGAGCGTTGCCACATTTTGAAGGCGACAAACTCAACTATAATAACAGCACCGTCAACGATGATTCCAAAGTCTAAAGCACCTAGGCTCATTAAATTGGCGTCAACACCAAAGATGTACATTAAGCTTATCGCTACTAAAAAACTAAGCGGTATAATAGAAGAAATCACTAAACCAGCACGCCAATCGCCGATAAGTAAAACCACAATAAAGGCAACCACCAAAAACCCTAACAACAAATTCTCAGCAATAGTAGTAGTTGTGCGTTGTATTAATTCTGAGCGGTCCAAAAAACCGTTGATATACACCCCTTCAGGTAAAGTAGTTTCAATTTCAGCTATACGTGTCTTTACCGCATCAATGACACGTTTGGAATCGGCATTTTTGAGCATCATCACTTGCCCCAAAACTTTTTCGCCTTCTCCATTTCCAGTTATAGCACCAAAGCGTCTGGCGTAACCAAAACCTACTTCAGCAATATCCTTGATGAAAACAGGTTGATTGTTTCGAGTGGTAACACTTATATTTTTAATGTCTTCTAAACTTTTAATAAGTCCTTCGCCTCTTATAAAATAGGCTTCTTCATTTTTTTCGATATAACTACCACCAGCTACAGAATTGTTGTTTTCAAGGGCTTGAAAAACTTCAGCAATAGTGATGTTATTGGCCTGTAGGCGCTTCGAATTAATGCTGACCTCGTACTCTTTTAAGAAGCCTCCCCAAGTGTTAATTTCAACGACGCCAGGAATTCCAGATAATTGTCGGCGAACAATCCAATCTTGAATGGTACGCAATTCGGTAGCATCATACTGGTCTTCGTAGCCCGGTTTGGTTTCTAAAGTATATTGATATATCTCGCCTAAACCAGTTGTAATAGGTCCCATTTCTGGAGTACCAAACCCTGAAGGAATATTTTCAGCTGCAGATTTTAGTTTTTCGGCAATGAGTTGGCGTGGTAAATACGTGCCTAAATCATCTTCAAAGACTATGGTAACCACCGAAAGGCCAAACTTAGAGACCGAGCGTATTTCTTTGACGCCTGGTAAATTCACCATTTCCAATTCGACGGGATAGGTAATAAACTGTTCAACATCGGTGGTAGAAAGGTTACGTGATGTTGTGATGACTTGTACTTGGTTGTTGGTGATATCGGGTACGGCACCAATCGGTATTTGGGTTAAGGAATAAACCCCAAAACCAACAATACCACTCACCATTAATAGGATAAAGAATTTAGACTTTAAGCTAAATTCAATAATTTTTGATAACATGAAATTTTAAATTGAAAATGAAACAATAAACTTGGATGACATCAGAGTTTAATGTTTCGGCGGCTGAAGAATATCAGTTTCAATCAATAAATTAAATTGTGAAGTATAATTAAAATTATTCTGAACTATTTCAAGAGGGGCTGTTAGCTTTATACTTATGACCTGAGGTAATTCAAAGAAAAAATTGTTGGAATAATGGTGGCATTCTTGAAAAGGAAGGTTTTGATGTTCATCGTGTTCCTTTTCGTGCGCCTCTTTCTGACTACCATAGTGCAGCTCAAAAAACTCTAAAAATGAATTTTGATGTTCAGTTTTATGAAGCTCGTAATGTTCCGCCAAACTAGTGAGGTTGACTAAATTAGCAGCGTTTAAACCAAACGATTGTAGGGTAAAAAGCATAACTAGTAGATATGAAAACATATTCTTCATTACTACAAATGTAGTGCATTTTTAATTTTGTGAACTTAAGATTTGCTTAATAATGTCTGTCCTAGAAGAAACGTAAAATTCTTTCATCTAGGTTAGTCTTCATTATTGGAAATTCTCCTCTGCTTTTTTAGATATTTTGAGGTTAGAAATAGTTGTGCGGATTTTTATCAAAACGTATGCATCACTAAAGCTTAACAAATCATTTTATTTGGTTATGACAGGACGATAAGTTAGTTTATCTAAATTGTCATATATTTCAATAAAAACCCTTAAAACATTATGGTAAATACAAATTTAGATACAATTGACTCGTTACTTCATCAAAATACATATTTAGATAACGGTAAACTAGTCAACTGGGATGGAAAAATGGATGAGGTGCATTCTACAATTTCTACAAGTTCAGAATATAAGCCGACCTTGCTTGGCACTGTTCCTCATATGGATGAGCCAACAGCTTTGGGAGTTTTAAATTCTGCAGTAAATGCCTACGATAAAGGAAAAGGGGATTGGCCAACTATGCGCGTAAAAGAAAGAATTGACTGTATGAAATCTTTTGTGAAGCATATGCAAACCAAACGAACTGAAGTTGTAAAACTACTGATGTGGGAAATTGGAAAAACGCTACCAGACTCAGAAAAAGAATTTGATAGAACTGTTCAGTATATCTATGATACAATAGATGATTACAAACAGCTGGACAGGGATAGTGCCAAGTTTGAAAAAATAGATGGAATCAATGCTCATATCAGAAGAGGGCCGCTCGGGGTTGTTCTATGTTTAGGACCTTACAATTACCCCTTGAACGAAACCTTTGCTTTGCTTATTCCAGCACTGATGATGGGAAATACTGCTGTTTTTAAACCCGCCAAGCACGGAGTTCTTTTGTTATCTCCTTTGCTAGAGGCTTTTCAAAAAAGTTTTCCTGCTGGAGTTATAAACGTAATCTATGGAAGAGGAAGAGAAGTTGCAGCACCCATCATGAAAACGGGTAAGATTGATGTCTTAGCGCTTATAGGAAACTCAACTTCTGCCATTGCCCTTCAGGATCAACATCCCTACAAAAATAGATTAAGACTTATACTCGGTTTAGAAGCCAAAAATCCAGCGATCATTCTTCCAGATGCTGATTTAGATTTAGCTATTGAAGAGTGTATTAATGGGTCATTATCTTATAATGGCCAGCGCTGTACAGCTCTTAAAATTATATATGTCCACGATAAAATTAAGGAGGAGTTTAATGAGCGATTTTCAAAACGAGTGGATGAGCTTAAATTTGGTCAGCCTTGGGAAGAAGGCGTAAAATTGACACCACTTCCAGAGCCTAACAAGCCTGCTTATATAAAAGAACTAATAGATGATGCCAAAGAAAAGGGAGCGAAGATTCTCAATAAAAAAGGAGGAACTGTTACCGATAATTATATTTACCCTGCAGTATTATACCCCGTCAACGAATCTATGCGCGTATATCAAGAAGAGCAATTTGGGCCTGTGGTGCCTATAAAATCTTTTAATGATACACAAGAGCTGCTGGACGAAATGGCAAGATCTAATTATGGACAGCAGGTTAGTTTATTTGGCAAAAATGTCGATACCCTTGCACCACTCATAGATGTATTGGTAAATCTAGTGTGTAGAGTCAACCTAAATAGCTCTTGCCAACGAGGACCCGATGTCTTACCATTTACAGGGCGAAAAGATTCTGCAGTTGGAACCTTGAGTGTTCACGATGCCCTAAGGTCTTTTTCTATAAGAACCTTTTTAGCATCAAAAGACAATCCTCACAATAATGATATTATTCGTAAACTTTTGGAAAGTAAAACGTCCAATTTTGTGAGTACAGATTACCTTCTTTAATAGATTTTGAAGGGATTTAATGTGAAGTTATTCGATACACTTAAAGCAGCAGTTAATTGCTGATTTTGTTTTAATAAAAATGTAATTTTGTGAGCCTAAAGAAATCGATTTGAAATACCTTATAGTTTTAGTATCTTTTTTGCTTTTTGGAAACATTTTATATTCTCAACAAGGAAAAAAAATAGATTACACTAGCGATAGAACTCGTGTGGATGAAGCAAACTACCCCGGAGCTTTTATCTTATCGAAAGTCAATAATCAGGTTTACTTCCTTCATGAGGGTATTGAGATCTGGTGCGATCGGGCTATTTTTTATCAAACAGATGACTTCTTTAGAGCTTTTGGGAATGTAAGAATGAAGCAGGGTGATACGGTGAATATGACTAGTAAGTATGCCGAGTATAATGGAAATACCCAATTTGCTTTTGCTAGTGAAGATGTGGTATTAACAACGCCTAGCAATAGACTCACAACAGATTCCTTATTTTTCAATAGACTCAAGCAACAGGCTTTTTACAGAAGTGGCGGCGCTGTAAAGGATTCTGCATCTACGATTACAAGCGTGATAGGTAGATATTTTATGAATCAAGAAAAATTTTCGTTTCGGAAAGAAGTTAAGGTCAGAAATCCAGAGTATGATATTGACTCAGATTATTTAGATTTTTATTCTGAGAAAGGTCATGCTTATTTATATGGTCCTTCTACGATAACAAGCGAAACGAGTACCGTGTATTGCGAGAGAGGATTTTATGATACGCGAAAAGATAATGGTTTCTTTGTAAAGAATTCTAAAATCGATTACGAAAATAGACTATTGGAAGGCGATAGTATTTATTTTGACAGGCCCACAGGTTTCGCTTCTGCAACCAACAATATCAAAGTCACCGACACGGTGAATCAGTCGGTTATTAAAGGTCATTATGCGGAGGTATTTAGGATGAAGGACTCCCTGTTTATTACTAAAAATCCGCTTGCAGCTATAAAACAAGAGAAGGATTCAGTCTTTATTGCAAGTGATACATTGATGGTTACAGGAAAGACTGGAAATAGAGACATACGGGCTTTTTATGATGCTAGATTGTATAAATCGGATTTGAGCGGAAAAGCAGACTCTATACATAGTAATGAAGTCACCGGACTTACTAAATTAATTCGAGATCCAATTCTGTGGTCAGGTGAAAGTCAAATCACTGGAGATACCATTCATTTAATCAGTAATACTGAAACGGAGCAATTAGATTCTCTTAAAGTTTTTTATAATGCGTTTATGATCCAAAAAGATTCCATCGAAGGTTACAATCAAATTAAGGGAAAGGAACTTTACGGTTTATTTAGAGATAATGAAATTTATGAAGTTAATATTATTCGAAATACAGAATCCTTATTCTTTTTGAGGGATGATACCTCAGATCTTTTAGGCATCAATAAATCGATCTCGGCTAAAATTAAAATCTTGTTGGAAAAACAAGAAATCGTGGATGTCTATTATTACAATGAAGTGGATTCCAAAACGCATCCAAGTTCTATGTTTCCAGATAATGCTAGGAAATTAAAAGACTTCAGTTGGAGGGGAGATGAGCGGCTGACGAGCAAAGCTGACTTATTTGAAGGTAGAGATAGCCTAGTCTTGCCTAAGATAAAAGGACTAGAAGATCCTGAGATTTACGATGACTTTTTTGAAGGAATAAGAGAGTTAAATTCAAATTCAAATTTAGAAAAAGCAAACTTAAAACCCTCAAATACAGATGAAGTCCCAGAGGATGAAAAATTACCGTTAAGAAAAATAAAAGCTGTACAAACAGATGATGAAAAGTGATTTTTTAGATTTTCAGGCGCAAACGACTCCTCATCCCTTAGGAGTTGAGGTAGTCTCTGCAGAAGGCTCTTATATCTATGCAAAAGATGGAACCCAATATCTAGACTTTGTGGCAGGTGTTTCTGCCTGCGGTTTGGGTCATAGACATCCCAAAGTGATTGAAGCTATAAAAAATCAGCTAGATCAATACATGCATGTCATGGTGTATGGGGAATACATACAATCTCCAGCGGTAGAATTTACCAAACTTTTGGCAGAGCAATTACCTGAGCCTTTATCTCAAACTTACCTTGTAAATAGCGGTACAGAAGCCATTGATGGTGCGATGAAGTTGGCCCGCAGAGCGACGGGTAGAAGTCAGATTATAGCTGCCAAAAAGTGCTATCATGGTAATTCTTATGGAGCCTTAAGTTTGATGGATTATGAGGAGCGTGTAGCACCCTTCAGACCCTTAGTTGGAGATATCACTCATTTGCAATTTAATACAGAAACTTGCTTTGATATTATAACAGAGCAAACCGCAGCTGTTATATTAGAAACTATCCAAGGGGGGGCTGGGTTCATTCTACCTCAAAATGATTATTTAAAAAAAGTAAAACAACGCTGTGAAGAGGTTGGAGCCTTGTTGATTTTAGATGAAATCCAACCTGGATTTGGAAGAACAGGAAAGCTTTTTGGCTTCCAACATTTTGATGTGGTCCCAGATATTCTTGTTTTAGGAAAAGCTATGGCTTCTGGATTGCCAGTGGGGGCGTTTACAGCGTCCAAAGCTTTAATGGGTCTACTAAGTGACAGCCCGAAACTTGGGCATATCACGACCTTTGGCGGTAATCCTGTGATCGCATCAGCTTGTAAAGCTACTTTAGAGGTGCTTCTTTCCACGACTATTATACAGGATGTGGATCATAAAGAAAAACTATTTAGAGAGTTGCTTCAGCATGATCTTATTGAAGAAGTAAGGGGCAAAGGACTCATGCTAGCTCCGCTATTTAAAAGTGATGAGATTGCTAATTATTTAGTGCTTGAAGCCAAGAATCGAGGCCTTATTTTATTCTGGTTACTTTACGAAACAAAAGCTGTAAGAATTTCCCCGCCATTAACCATTTCTGAGGAAGAAATAACCAAGGGCTGTGGCATTATTATTGATATATTGAATGAGTATTCTAAACACAAAAAAGCTGAATAACTTGTGGATAACATTTTATTAAATCTCGATTTAAATTGAAAAAAGACCTTTACCTTAACCAAAACTTAAATCATTTTATATGCAATTAGGATCCTCTCATCACGATGACTTCGATTTTCCTATAGAGAAATTTGAAATGATGTTGAAAACCAATGAGATATTGTTTTTCGATGCCACGGAGTTTGAAAATATCATAGGTCATTATATCGATAGTGGTCGCTTAGCTCTAGCTAAAAAGGCCTTAAAACTTGCTTTAGATCAACATCCAAAGTCGGTTAATTTACTTTTGATGAAAGCAGAATTGCTTTCTTTTGAAGATAAGTTTGAAAAAGCTATGGATTTATTGGAAAGCCTAAAATCTTTGGAACCCAATAATGAAGAAATATATATTCTTATTGCAAATATTTACTCAAAGCAAGATCTTCATCTAGATGCTATTCAAATTTTAAAAGAATCTTTAAACTTTGCCGATGATCTCCTAGAAATCCATAGTATTATGGGAATGGAGTATATGTTTCTAGAAGATTTTGAAAATGCTAAGCAAAGTTACATCAAATGTCTAGAGAACGATGAAAGCGACTCTACCGCCTTATATAATATTATTTATTGCTTCGACTTTTTAAATCAAAATGAAGAAGCAGTTCAGTTTTTAAAATCTTTTTTGGATCGTCAACCCTATTGCGAAGTCGCTTGGCATCAACTCGGAAAAATATATTTCGAAAATAAACTGTTCGATAACGCCTTAGAGGCTTTCGAATATGCCATTATCTCAGACGAATATTTTATAGGGGCTTACCTAGAGAAAGGGAAGGTACTTGAACGTCTAAAGCGCTATAAAGAAGCTATAGAATGCTATATACTCACTCTTCAAATTGATGATCCTACTGCTTTTGCCTATTTGAGAATTGGGAAGTGCTTTTTGAAACTGAATGAACCTGAAAAAGCATTAAAGCACTACAAAAAAGCACTTCACGAAGATCCTTTGTTGGACAAAGTGTGGCTTGCACTCTCAGACTATCACGTCAAAATTAAAGATTATAAGAAGGCTTTGTATTATATCAATAAAGCCATTAATATAGATGAAGAAAATGTGCTTTACTGGAAGCATTTCGCCATCATTAATCTTGAATTGGATAATATAAAAGATTCAGCTTTTGGTTTTAAAAAAAGTCTTGAACTTGGAAATTATGAGCTAGATACTTGGATAACTCGTTTGGATATTCTTATAGAACTAAGGCATTTTAAGGATGCTTTGCAAACTCTAAATCAGGCCGAGGATTTCTTTACAGATTTCGCAGAGTTAGAATATAGATACGCGGGTGTTTATTTTGAATTGGGAGATTATAAAAATTCAAAAATGCACTACAACAAAGCTATACAGCTGGATACTCACTATAGTTTTGTTTTGAATGAATTATTTCCTTCCTTCAAACTTGACTAGAAGGTTATTTTAACTAAAGGTGATTAACTTAGGTTCTATTTTAACCTTTTTAAAGCCAAAGTGTCTCGATATGTACTCTAGAGTTTCCACAGTGTAAAAAAAGACATGAGTGGGGTCATTGTTATACCACCAATCACTAAACTCTTTTACACTAGACTTGCTTTTCAAAAGACTTGTTTTGCAAAATAATTTTCCGAAGGGCTTAAGTAAATTCCTCAATTTCAAAAATTCTTTTTTGGGATAATAAAAATGTTCCATGACCTCGCAGCAAATTATATAATCGTAGGATTTGGAAAGATATCCTTCATCGGGTTGAAAAAAAGGATCGTAGAGGGCTAGAGTTTTATAGCCCAAATCTTCCAAAACCACTGAAGCTACTGGCCCAGTTCCGCAGCCATAATCCAAACCTTCTGCATTGGTAGGGAAGTGATCCTGAATTGCCTTCGTAATTGGACTTACAAATTCTTGATATCTAAGGTCCTCTACATCATTATTATGCTCTTCATAACGCGCCCTTTCTGATGAGTGATCTACATATTTCTTAGGAATCAAAAAGACAGATTGACAGGTTGAACACTTGTAATAAAATCTGCCTTTTCGACCTATTTTACAAAAATAGTCAGCTTGTTGCTCACAAAGCGGGCAAGGTAAACTTTTGGCTTCTGAAGAGCGTTTCACCTTACAAAGCTTTTATTTTTTGCAATTTAGTCTTCCACATCTCCAGATCTTCTTTCAGCTTGTCCATATTGTTATAAACGTCTTTTACTAACGGGTTTTCTCGATCTGCATTGGAGAAAAATTGAAGATTATTTTCTAGTTGCTGAAGTTCAGCTTTTGTTTCATCAATTTTTTTCCTTAAAAAAGTTTGCTCTTTATAAATGCTGTTGGAATCGTCAGTGTCTTCAAGGTTTTGGAGTTTATTCTGATACTTCATCAATTCAGCATCTGTTTTACTCACATCTATTTTTTTGAAAATTTGGTCTAGAGCTCTGTTGAATTTATTCTCTACATAGCGTTTTTGATTGGGCACCATCCCGATGTCATTCCATTTAGAAATATAAGATTTCACCAGCTTGATGTTAACCTCGTCATCATCGCTTAAGACTTCGTCTTTAAGTTTTGTGATGAGGTCTCTTTTTTCATTAAATGCCTGTATTTCTTCATTGTTCTCCTCGTTTTTATGCGTGTGGAATTTGTCGAAGTAAGCGTTACAAGCAGCTTTGAACTGTTTCCAAATCTTATCCGAATCTTTTCTAGGCACATGACCTATGCTTTTCCAGTCGTTTTGGATTTTTTTCATGAGGGGAGTAGTCACTTTAAAGTCCTCACTATCCTTATGATTTTCCGCTATCTCTATAAGTTTTTTCTTCTTTTCAAGATTATCGTATTGGTCTTTCTTAAGGTCTTTATAGAAATCATTTTTCTTTTTATTGAATTCTCTAGTCACTTTTCTGAAAGCATCCCAAGTTTCATCTTGCTTAGATTTTGGAACGCTTCCAGCTTTAAAAAATAAATCCCTAAGCTGACCTACATTTTTGATTCGTTCCTGAGCGTTCTTATGTTGGGTAATCTCTTTTTCAGTCAGCTTTTCTATCTGTAGGATAATATCTTTTTTAACCAATAGGTGTTCCTCGCGTTTTTGGTCCAACTCTTCAAAATGAGCTTGACGCTTCTCGTGGATTAGTTTGGTAGCTTCACTAAACTTATCCCAAATTTCATCTCTGTATTCTCTTCCTACTGGGCCTAATTCTTCTTTCCATATTTTGTGGAGCAACTGAAGTTCCCGAAAAGATCTGTTGACATCTTCTTCTTGGGATAGCTCCTCAGCCCGATTTATAATTTTGAGTTTTTGATCTAGATTATACTTGAAATCCATATCTCTAAACTCCCGGTCTAGATGTAAAAAATCATAAAACCTTTCTATGTGGTGGTGATAATTATTCCAGACAGTATTATAGTCGTTTCTTGGAACTGAACCTGCATTTTTCCAACGCTCCTGTAATTCTTTAAATTGTTTGAAACTGGAATTCATACTTTCTCCAGAGCCTATCATATTTTTTAATTCCTCAATGATACCCAGTCTGGTTTTAAGATTGGTATTGAGATTCTTTTTTAATTGAGAATAGTAATGATCTCTTTTTTCACGATAATCGAAATAAATAGTATTGAAGTTTTTCTTAACAGGTGAAGAATAATGAAAGTCGATAATATTTCCACCTTCTGCTAGGAACTCTTCTTTTTTCTCTTCTGTAATTTCGTTGAATTTCTTATCAAATTCAATTTTGATATTATTTACGTGATCTTTTATAGACTGAACCTTCTCTTTCTTAACAAGATTTTCGATTTCCAAAACCAACTCATCGAGAGACATCGCATGATAATCTTTCATTTCGATATCATGTCGTCTAGAAATATCAGCATCCTCGCTATCTTCAGCATTGGCATCTTCTATGTCCTGCTCTTCAACTTTAGATTCCTTTTTCGAAGATTCCTCTTCCTTAGAAGTAGACTTTTCTTTTTTACTATCTTCAGCATTTGCATTTTCTATGCCCTGTTCTTTTACTTTAGATTCTTTCTCTGAAGTTTCCTCTTCCTTTGGAGTAGACTTTTCTTCTTTACTATCTTCTGCATTGGCATCTTCTATGCCCTGTTCTTCTACTTTAGATTCTTTCTCCAAAGCTTCCTCTTCCTTAGGAGTGGACTTTTCTTCTTTACTATCTTCAGCATTGGCATCTTCTATGCCCTGTTCTTCTACTTTAAATTCTTTCTCCGGAGTTTCCTCTTCCTTAGGAGTAGACTTTTCTTCTTTACTATCTTCAGCATTGGTATCTTCTATATCCTGTTCTTCAACTTTAGATTCTTTCTTCAAAGCTTCCTCTTCCTTAGGAGTAGACTTTTCTTCTTTTTCTGAAGACTCGACTATATCTTTAGATTCGCCTAGGCTTTCTTCGTTTTTATTTTTTGGATTTTCTTGTTCAGACATGTCTTTCAATGTTAAGGTTCGTAAATTGGTTGAAATATAACAACTAGTAGCTTACCTCACAAAAAAAATGAGTGAATTCAGTAATAAGAATTCATTGGTCTATTAATTGTTTAATGTTAACTCTACTTTAACGGGCTTCAATTAAACCACGTTTAAATAAACTAGTCTTAGTATTGAATTAAAACAATGACTAGTGATTAGAAAAATGATGATCGTACTGGCATTTCTTCCTATTATTGGATTTGCGCAGGAGTTTGAATTGACAGGAAAAGTAATTGATGCTTCAATGGATTTTCCATTGGAATATGCATCAGTTTCAGCTAAAAGCATTGAAGATGGAAGTATTATAAATGGAGGAGTAACCAACCGAGAAGGCATGTTTTCCATAAAGCTAGAAAAAGGAACTTATGACCTTGAAATTGAATATATCTCATTTGAGGTCAAATATATTTCAAACTTCACCATAGATAAAGATACAGATTTAGGAACCATAAAGCTTAGAGCTAAAGCTGGAGAACTGGGTGAAGTTACCGTCGTAGCTGAAACCACACAAGTGGAAGTGAGACTTGATAAAAAGATCTATACCGTAGGAAAAGATCTAACCACAGCTGGAGGGACAGTAAGTGATGCTTTAGGAAATGTCCCTTCTGTAACGGTAGATATAGATGGAGCTATCAGTTTAAGAGGTAATAATAATGTAAGAATTTTGATTAATGGCAAACCCTCTTCTGTTGCTGGATTTGGGGATCAAGATGTGTTTCAACAACTCCCTGCTGAGGCTATTGAATCCGTCGAAGTGATTACTAGTCCTTCTGCAAGATATGATGCCGAAGGTACTGCTGGTATCATAAATATTATACTAAAAA
This sequence comes from Psychroflexus gondwanensis ACAM 44, assembly GCF_000355905.1. Lineage (GTDB taxonomy): Bacteria > Bacteroidota > Bacteroidia > Flavobacteriales > Flavobacteriaceae > Psychroflexus > Psychroflexus gondwanensis. The sequence goes on along the minus strand of NZ_APLF01000004.1, from coordinate 175,001 downwards.
GAGAAAAAACACTTGGCTTTAATGGGTCTATACGAGGGACGCTTGGGGATCCAAAAAATACAGGAGCATTTATTGACTTAAATTTAAGAACAGATAATTTTAATGTTTTTACAAGTCTAGGATATACCGATAGGACTAGACCTGGTAATGCATTTTTCGACACTGAATTCTCTAACCCAGAACTAGATTTCAATAGAATAATTGAAGTTAGAGAGTATAATAGGAATGGTCAAAATTATAATGTGAATGCTGGAGCTGAGTATTTTATCGATGATATGTCGTCGGTTACAGCTAGTTTATTTGCTAGACTCGGTGATGATGGAGATGTGACGACCAATACTAACAGTCGATTCGTAGATGGAATTGAAAATAGTTCTACGGTTAGAATTGAAAACGAATTAGAAGATGATGAGAGTTTCCAATACTCGATGAATTACGAAAAGCGATTTGATAAAGAGAATCGTGATCATAAATTAACGGCCGATATTCAATATTCTAGTAGTAATGAGACAAAAACTGGAATCATCAATGAAAATCAAATCCTTCCCAGCGATTCTTTAGTAGCTTTCCAAGATAATCTAGAAACTGAAAAAAGGGATAGTTATCTCATACAGGCAGATTACGTAAAGCCTATGGGTGATGCCCAATTTGAAGCTGGATTTAGAGGAGATTATTCAGATCAATCCCAAGGTTTTTTGGTCCAAAGGCAAAATCTTGAAACTGGTAATCTTGAAATAGATGAGTTTGTTTCAAGTGATTTCGATTTTCAGCAAAATATTACAGCTGTATACACTCAATATGGCAATAAATTTGATAAGTTTTCATTTTTATTGGGTTTACGCTATGAGCAAACTCAGCTGAAGGGAACTACAACGCCGCTGGTTCCAGAAAATTTTGATAGAAATTTTGATTTCGATAAAAATTTTGGAGGATTTTTCCCTACAGTCAATTTGGTTTATGAATTAGGGGAAGATGAGAATGTTACTCTTGGATACAATAGACGAATCAACAGACCTAGAAGCTGGTTTTTAAACCCATTTCCTTCACAATCTAGTAGGGTAAATGTTTTTCAGGGTAATCCAGATTTAGACCCTTCTTTTGCTAATGCTTTTGATTTAGGCTATTTAAAACGCTGGGAAAAGTTAACCTTAACCAGTTCCATTTATTACCAAAGAGAAACTGATGCTTTTGAACGCGTTGAGAGAGATACCGGTAGGCGTACTGAGGAAGATAATATTCAAATTAATGAAAATATACCTATTAACCTTTCCTCTGAAGAGCGTTATGGAGCTGAGCTTGGTATCTTGTACAATCCTACCAAGTGGCTAAGAACCAATTTGAGCTTCAATTATTTTAGATTTCAGAGTGAGGGATCGTTTGAGGGTATTGAATATGGAGCTACTAACGAAAGTTATTTTGGAAGATTTAGCTCTAATGTTATATTACCTTGGAAAATACAATGGCAAACCAATGCTTTTTATAGAGGGCCTAGGGTAAATGCTCAAACTGAAACAGACCCAATAGCCTCAATTGATTTGGCCTTTAGTAAAGATTTTTTAAAAGATGATAATCTAACTATTTCTTTAAATGTTAGAGATTTATTTAATTCAAGAAAAAGAGATCAATTCACTATTGCAGAAAATTTCACATCGAATAGTTCTTTCCAATGGAGGGTAAGACAAGTAACAGCTACAGTTGTCTATAGGTTTAATCAACAAAAGCGAGAACAAAATAGAAAGGGCGATGATGATGACGGAGATTTCGGTGGATCATAGCTTTAGATGCAAAATAAAAAAAGCAGAATCGAAAGATTCTGCTTTTTTTATTTTGTGAATGGTGGTGACTATTTGTCTTTGTTCTTTTTGCCTTCTTTAATTTCTTTCAGACGTTCGATTAGCGCGCCTCCAACCCAATAAGGAATGATAGCCGTTAGAAAAATCAATAACCAAAAGCCGATGGTTAGTATAAGTAAGAAGAGCAAAAAACCTAAATATTGATCAAATTCGAACATCAGAATAAATTTATTTTGACAAAGATAAATAAACTTAAAAATACAAACCTATAAAAGACAAAAATAATTGTGCAGAAATAGAAAGTTATACCAAATTAAATTTATAATGTCGTATAAATAAATTTATTGAGTTACACACTTAACCTCTGTTTTACATCTTTATGATAAACCGGTTTAGCTATTACCATTCTTTCAATAGTCTTGTGAAAAACACTTTGTTTGAATTGAGATCGATTAATTCTAAAACAGAATTCGTCGAAATAGCTTTGCACATGCCATTTGCTAACATGAGTTGGTATAGCCCTTAACCAAGATTTCAACTGCATAATTACTACATGTAGTTCTTTAAAGTTTCTCCCGTTATTACTTAGTTTTTGCTCTATATCGTAGCTTTTTTTAAGCGGAGCATAACCTCTCCATTTATCGGTAACAATTTTTGCCGAAGGACTTATATGTTCTTCAAATATTGGAGTTAATGATTTCGCTGAATAATCATCTATAGACTTTACATACACTCTTTTTATTTGATGTTTTACGTTCAACTCAACAGCTATTACTGCCTTTTTCTTTTTTGAATCATAACTTCTACCTTGCTTTCCCTCTTCTTTGCCTCCTACAGTGAACTCATCTACATGAACTATTTCAGTTAGAGGATACTTTTGACTACTTTTCATAGATTTTCTAACCTTTTGCATAAAATACCAAGCTGTACCTTGTCGAATATCAAATCGCTTTCCCATTTGAATACTGGAAACACTTTTAGTACTCGTACTCATTTCAAATACAACGCAGAATGCCTTTTGTAAACCAAATTTAACCTTATGAAATAAGGTGTTTGCTGTGGCACTTTCGACATGATTGCAACCGTAGCAATGATATCTATAACCCGCTTTTTCACAGCCTTTTGTATGATCACATTTCATACATTTAAAACCATCCTGCCATTTAATTTTGGCTAAATATGCTTTACAAGCTTCATCATTTGGTAGTTCTTTTACAAAACTGAGTATATTTTGACCTTTGAATACTTCCATAACCAGTGTTTTTATTGAAAACAAGATACGGAAACTAAATGACTAACTCAATAAATTGAATTATACTACGACCTAGCTCAGCACAGGTTTTTTGATTGATTGAAATAAAAAATAATTAGCATAGCCTTAGTTACGGTAATTATTTTTGATAAAAAGCAGGCGAAAAAAGCCTGTGCCGAATTCGTTTCGGTAAAAAGATTAATTGTGACATTACAGGTTTAATTTGGTATTAAACGTATCTAAGGCTATAATTTCTTAAATTTGAGAAATTAAAAATCCAATACAATGTCATATAGAATCGAGAAAGATACCATAGGAGAAGTGAAAGTTCCTGCGGACAAATTATGGGCTGCACAAACGGAACGCTCAAGGAATAATTTTAAGATAGGTCCCCAAGCTTCTATGCCCCTAGAAATTATTTACGGCTTTGCGTATTTGAAAAAAGCAGCAGCATATACCAATGCAGAACTCGGAGTTCTTGAAGTAGAAAAGCGGGATTGGATTGCTAAAGTTTGCGACGAAATTTTAGAGGGACAACACGATGACCAATTCCCTTTGGTTATATGGCAAACCGGTTCTGGTACCCAAAGTAATATGAATGTGAATGAAGTGATTTCCAACAGGATTCATCAACTACAAGGCCATGAATTAGGCAAAGGTGATAAATTTGTATCCCCAAACGATGACGTAAATAAATCTCAATCGTCTAATGATACCTTCCCTACAGGAATGCATATTGCTGCCTACAAAAAAATTGTAGAAGTCACCATTCCTGGTGTTGGACAATTGAGAGATCAGCTTCAGAAAAAGGCAGAGACTTTTAAAGACGTTGTGAAAATCGGAAGGACTCATTTTATGGACGCTACTCCGTTAACCTTAGGACAAGAATTTAGCGGCTATGTCTCCCAATTAAACCATGGGCTTAAGGCATTAGAAAATACACTACCTCACCTTCAGGAATTAGCACTTGGTGGAACTGCAGTAGGGACTGGGCTTAATACACCAGAAGGCTACGCAGAAAAAGTAGCCCATTACATTGCAGAGTTTACAAAGCTTCCTTTTGTTACTGCAGAAAATAAATTTGAAGCTTTAGCGGCTCATGATGCTTTAGTAGAAACTCATGGAGCTTTAAAACAACTAGCGGTTTCTTTAAATAAAATCGGTAATGATATAAGAATGTTGTCTTCTGGACCTAGAAGTGGAATAGGTGAGATTACAATCCCTGCCAACGAGCCTGGTTCATCGATTATGCCTGGTAAAGTAAACCCAACTCAATGTGAAGCGCTTACCATGGTTTGTGCTCAAGTTATGGGGAATGACGTGGCTATTGGAGTAGGAGGGATGCAAGGTCAGTTTGAGCTCAATGTCTTTAAGCCCGTCATGGCATCCAACCTATTGCAGTCTGCTCAATTAATTGGAGATGCGTGTGTGTCTTTTGAAGAAAATTGTGCCGCAGGTATTGAGCCTAATCAAGAACGCATCAATGAATTATTGAGAAATTCTTTAATGTTGGTGACCGCTTTAAATACAAAGATAGGCTATTATAAAGCTGCAGAAATTGCCAATACAGCTCATAAAAATGGAACTACTTTAAAGGAAGAAGCCGTAAAATTAGGGTATACTACTGAAGAAGAATTCGATAAATGGGTAAGACCTGAAGACATGACAAATTCTTAAGTGAATTTATTAATCATTCTCAAAAGCTGCCTCTTTAAAAAGGCAGCTTTTTTTATTTGGAATATCCCTCTTCGATGGCATCTGAAGAGAAGCCTTCAATATTTCCATACCTATGTATACAAACGTTGACAGGTAGGGGCTTTAAAACACCTTCCAAACCCTCATAATAATGGAGGTCTTTTTTGAGAGTTACGCTCTCATCGGGTACGTTCGATGGAGCATGACTTTCTGGAATAATAAGTAAAAAACTCAGATCCTTATAGGTTTCTAACCAAGAGGCTAAAATAGAGTCTACCTTCGTCATAAGTTCCGAAGTAAAGGGTGGATCTAAGCACCAGTGTCCAGGATTTTCAGGGTGATTTAAATTGAAAAAGCTTCCGCCACTCCCAAAAATCTCATCGGTATCTTCAAAAAGACTATAAAATTGAGCTTTAGGCTTACCTAATAATCTAGCATTGAATGGAGAGGCAAAACCCTCATTTCGGATGCCCCACTTATAAAATAAGTCGTAAACTTTCTGCGGAGGTCCTATGTGTCGTGTTTCAGCATAAATGGACCCATACCGCAATGCAGATCTTAAGATTGCATTGGTAGCGGTAACATCATCAGTTTTAGATTTTACAAAATGATAAGCTTTATCGATATATTGATTTCTTTTAAGTTTAAAATCATCTATAAGTAAAGTGTCTGGAGAAGAACCAACTTCAGAAGGTATTTTGATTTCCTTAGAATGCTCAGCGATTATTGTATTGATAATACCTAAGCAAGAACTGGACTCAGACTCATCAAGTGAAATATCTGCGTAGCTAAACCCTGAAGACAGATAATGCTGATCTACTTTTTGAAAAAGTTCTACTCCATGGACTTGATGATCGCCCAAGGTGTTCATAAGGGTATTTTCAAGACCTGCTTTAACGTGTTGGAATTTAGCTTTTGAACCTAAAAAGTTAGCTATTTCTTTGAGTATAAGTTGAGCAAGCTTCCAGTTTTGATAGTCGTTTTGAACATTTTTTTGAGTAGTATAATGATTCATGTATTTCAAATTTTAAAAACAGTAAATTACTAAGATCCCGTATACATTGTTATTACAATCCCTAAAGAATTCCTTTAATATCTTCTGGAGGTCTTCCTATGATCGCTTTCTCACCATTTATGACTATAGGTCGCTCTATGAGTTTGGGAAAGTCATGGAGAGCTTCAATAATTTCAGAATCGGAAAGATCTTTGGATTTAAACTTCTCTTTCCATATTTGTTCTTGTTTTCGAACCAGTTCTATGGGTTTAATGCCCATTTTCTTGATGATGATTTTTAAGTCCTCTGGAGAAGGGGTATCATCTAAGTATTTTAGGGTTTCGAAATCCTGTCCAGAATCTTCCAAAATAGTCAGGCCTTCTCTAGATTTTTTACAACGTGGATTGTGGTATATACTTATCATAAACTATCAGTTTCTTTTTTTTGTCCAATACTCATTAAATAGGATTTTAGAAATGAATCGATATGGCCATTCATGATGTCATCAACATTGCCACTTTCAAAACCAGTCCTAACATCTTTAACGAGTTTATAGGGATGCATCACATAGTTGCGAATTTGAGAGCCCCATTCTATACTTTTCTTTTCAGATTCTATTTCAGATCTAGCAGCTTGTTGTTTTTTCAGTTCAATTTCATATAGCTGAGATTTCAACATTTGCATCGCTTTTTGTCTATTCTCTAGTTGCGATCTTGTTTCTGAGTTATGTATCACTATACCGCTAGGATGGTGTGTTAATATAGCTTTGGTTTCCACTTTATTAACATTTTGTCCGCCAGCTCCACCAGATCTAGCAAACTCCCATTTAATATCTGAGGGATTGATGTCAATTTCAATGGTGTCGTCTACAAGGGGATATACATAAACCGATGCGAAAGAGGTATGGCGTTTTGCATTACTATCGAAGGGAGAAATTCTAACCAATCTATGGACTCCGTTTTCTCCTTTCAGCCAACCAAAGGCATATTCTCCTTCAATTTCTAGAGTAACGGTTTTTATTCCTGCAACATCACCACCTTGGTGGTTGAGTTCCCTTACTTTGAAGTTTCTGCGCTCGGCCCACATGATGTACATTCTCATGAGCATCTCTGCCCAGTCACAACTTTCTGTTCCACCAGCTCCAGCTGTGATTTGTAGAATTGCCGTTAAGGGATCGCTCTCTTCAGAAAGCATGTTTTTGAATTCTAAATCTTCAATTAACTCTAAAGCCTCGGCGTATTTTTCTTTAATCTCATCTTCAGAAACATCTCCTTCTTCAAAAAATTCAAATAAGACATTTAGATCTTCTACTTTTTGTTTTGCAAAATCGAAGCTTTTGACCCACTGTTTCTCATCATTGATTGCTTGCATAAGTTTTTGAGCTTCTTGAGGCTTATCCCAAAAATCTGGAGCAAATGTCTTTTCTTCTTCGTTGGCAACTTTTATGCGTTTAGCATCTAAGTCAAAGATATTGGTTTAGAGAAGTGATACGCTCATTAATAGTCTTAATAGAGTCAGAATTGATCATGATTAAAATTTTGTCAAATTTAAAAATTTTCTGAAGTGCCATCATCCTAATTATGTTTATTTTCGAATAAAAAGTATAAGCATGAAAATCGATTTAAGAAGCGATACCGTTACTAGACCTACCCCCGAAATGCTCGATTATATGATGAACGCTGAGGTTGGAGACGATGTTTATAAAGAAGATCCTTCTGTAAATAAACTTGAATCTTATTTGGCAGATCTATTTGGGATGGATGCAGCTTTGTATTTTCCAACGGGGTCTATGTCCAATCAGGCCGCTATCAAACTCCACACTCAACCTGGCGAGCAGCTTATTTGTGATAAATGGGCTCATGTCTATAATTATGAGGGTGGAGGAGTTTCTTTCAATAGTGGAGTCTCCTGCAAACTCGTGGATGGAGATAAAGGTAAAATTACAGCTCAACTCGTAGAGGAAGCTATTAATCCACCGGATTTTTACCATAGTCCTTTAACCTCCTTGGTGTGTCTAGAAAACACAACCAATAAAGGCGGAGGTGCCTGTTATGATCTAGAGACTATTCGATCTATAAAAGCGGTGTGCGATAAAAATGGATTGGGTCTTCACTTGGATGGCGCTCGATTATATAATGCCATTGTTGCCAACAATCACGATCCTAAAGACTTTGGTCATTTATTCGACAGCATTTCGTTATGTCTTTCCAAAGGTCTTGGAGCACCTATGGGTACTGTATTGATGGGAAATTCTGACCTCATGAAAAATGCCATACGTATTCGAAAAGTTTTGGGGGGCGGTATGAGACAAGTAGGCTATATGGCAGCAGGTGCTTATTATGCGTTACACCATCACGTGGATAGATTGAGTGTAGATCATCAAAGAGCTAAAGACATTGAAAAAGCCTTGTCGGAGCATCCATTCATAAAAGCGGTAGATCACGTAGAAACCAATATTGTCATTTTTTATCTTCAGCCTCATTTGGACGAAATTCAATTTATGAGAGATTTAGAAGAAAAAGGGATACGAATAAGCAATATGGGAAATGGAAAGATGAGGTTAGTCACCCATTTGGATTACACCGAAGCTCAGCATAGCTATTTTCTTGAAACCATTAAGGCTTTATAAAATAAAAGAAGCTGTCTAAAATCCTAAAATTTTGTCATTCTTTGACATTCAGAATTTATTTCAGAATCTCAATTAATTAAAATACTTTTATTGTCACCTTGAAACAAGTTAAAGGTGACAATAAAAGTATTTTACAGCTTCTTCGATAAAAATAAATAGAGTATTAGTTGTTTTTATTGTAGTCTGCCAAAAATTTCTCTAGACCACTATCGGTTAATGGGTGTTTCAAAAGTCCTTCAATAGAAGATAATGGACCCGTCATAACATCTGCACCAATTTTTGCGCAATCTATGATGTGCATGGTATGTCTTATGGAAGCAGCAAGAATTTGCGTTTCGAACATATAGTTGTCATAAATCAAACGAATTTCTTCAATCAAATTCAATCCATCTGTAGATATATCATCCAAGCGACCAATAAAAGGCGAAACGTAAGTAGCTCCAGCTTTTGCCGCTAGTAGAGCTTGACCTACGGAAAAGACTAAGGTACAATTGGTACGTATTCCTTTTTCGGAAAAGTATTTAATCGCTTTTATGCCTTCTTTTATCATAGGGATTTTTACAACGATTTGGTCATGCAGCTTTGCAAGAGCTTCTCCTTCTTTTACCATACCGTCAAAGTCTGTAGAAATAACTTCGGCACTTACATCACCATCTACGATTTCACAGATTTTGATATAGTGATTTTTGATGTTTTCCTCTCCAGTAATCCCTTCTTTTGCCATAAGCGAAGGATTGGTAGTGACGCCATCAAGAATACCTAGGTCTTGAGCTTCTTTTATCTGGTCGATATTTGCTGTGTCAATAAAAAATTTCATAAGAATACGTTTTAGTTACAAATTTACAGTTTATAGTGTTTAAGTAAGAGATTTTCAAAAACTTTATCAGGAAGAATATGTTTTAAAAATACTGAAATCTTCTGTGTGAAATCCCCTACTTTATAATGAATCTTTGGATTGGACTTTTGCATGATGCTGTAGATGCTCCTAGCCATAAGATTAGGATCTTTGCCCTCATCCACATGGGCATCCATAAGCTTTAAGCTTCGTTCGTAAACCTCTTTATAGGGAGAATCCTCTTTAATCGGGGCATGGTATCTGCCAGCAGCGATATTTGTAGCAAAATCTCCAGGGGCAACATTAGTCATTTTTATGCCGAAAGCCTTTAACTCCATTCGATAGGCTTCAGTGGTTAACTCTAAAGCCCCTTTGGAAGCTGAATAGAATCCGCGAAAAGGTAAGCCCATATGTCCAGCAATAGAAGTGATATTGATTATGAAGCCAGCTTGTCTAGCCCTCATATAAGGTAAAACAGTATTGATGACTCTAAGGGGGCCAAAATAATTGGTATCGAATATTTTTTTTTGTTCTTCCTCAGGAATTTCCTCTAAAGGTCCCGTAATACCTACTCCTGCATTGTTGATGAGGAAGTCTATTTTTTTTTCTTTTGAAATGATTGTACCAATGGCAGTTTGAATGCTTTCCAGATCGGTAACATCAAGTTTAAGAAAGTGAACCCCGTTTAATTCTGACTGTTTAGGATTTCTGCTGGTACCGTATACTTTGTAATTGAGTTTGGCTAAATATTCGCCTATAGATTTTCCAATTCCTGAAGAAGCTCCAGTGATCAATATTACGTTTTGCATTAAAATTTAATTTAGGCAAATATCTAACTTATAGTATTAAGAAAAAAATGAGAGAAAGTTTTGGAAATAAAAAAAGGCAAGCGACCTACATCACACCGCTACGACCATCTACCCTTGCTGCGTTCCCGCCCTGGGGGATTCGACAGGAGCTGGTTGTGTAGGACTTGCCGACTGCAAATATACAATCTTATTTAATTGCAACAAGGCGTTTTCTAGTCAAATTCCCTATTTTTACTGCATAATTTAATTTAATGGTGATGCGTATTTTTAATTCATTGGCAATCATATTTTTAGCCATAGTTTTCATGTCTTGTGATGAGGATTTGTCGAAAGACTTCAAAATTACTTTAGAAAAAGACGCCAAATCTTTTACTGATTCTGATTTGCTTAAGGGCAGTATTAAAGCTCTAAAAGATCACGAGGTGAGTTCCGTAGAGATTAAATTTCAAGATAAAATCATCTTGAATTCCACGAGTCTCGAAGCTTTTTCAGTGGATCTTTCAGAATTTAAACTAGGCAACCATGATCTAAAAGTGAATTTAAAAGTGAATGGAGAGAAGGTAGAACTTTCAAAATCTATAAAACTTTTGAGTAGTATTTCACCTAAACTTTACACTTATGAAATTGTAAACACCTATCCTCATGATATCTTGGCATACACTCAGGGTTTAGAGTTTCATGCAGATACTTTATATGAAAGTACTGGTCAACGTGGGGAATCGTCACTGAGAAAAGTGGATTATGAAACTGGTGAGGTTCTCAATAAAGTGGAGCTAGACCAGTTTTACTTTGGTGAGGGTTTGACTATTTTAAACAATAAAATTTACCAGCTTACCTGGCAATCTCAAGAAGGTCTTGTATACGATTTACAAACAATGGAGTTGCTTAATAAATTTGCTTACACGAACAGTAAAGAAGGTTGGGGACTTTGTAATAATGGAGAAAAACTATTTAAAAGTGATGGTACCGATAAAATTTGGATGTTGAATTCAGAAACTCTGGAAGAGGAAGGATATATTCAGCCTACTACCAATAAAACGATCCTTAATCAACTTAATGAATTAGAGTGGGTTGAGGATAAAATTTATGCTAATACTTACCAAAAAGATGGTGTAGTGATTATAAATCCTGATGATGGCGGAGTAGAAGGGGTGATTGATTTTAGAGGGCTTCGCGATAAAGTTAAACAGCATTCTAGACTCGATGTTTTAAATGGTATCGCCTATCATAAAAGCTCTAAACGACTTTTCGTAACCGGAAAAAATTGGGATAAGCTTTTTGAAGTTAAAATTATAAAGAAATAAACTATCACGCACAGCGTTATCTACCTTATATCGTTTTTATGAAACAAATTTGCTTTATTCTAGTAGCATTTGGTCTACTTTCAATAACTTCATGTCGAGATGATTTTGAAACAGAGCCTAGTTTTGGAAGTCTGGAATTTTCAAAAGACACGGTATATCTAGACACTGTCTTTACCGATATAGGCTCTAGTACTTATAGTTTCAAAGTGTATAACAGGAGTAGCCAGGATATTAATATCCCTAACATTCAACTTAACCAAGGCGAAAGTTCAAACTTTAGACTTAATGTAGATGGTGTTGCAGGGAAGTCGATTTCCAATATTAATGTTTTGGCAAAAGACAGTATTTTTGTGTTTGTAGAAGTGACAGCGGATATTCAAGATTTATCTCAAAATGAAGTGTCATTTTTATATTCAGATCAAATCAATTTCGACTCAGGAGCCAATTTGCAGCAAGTAGAACTTGTTACTCTTGTCCAAGATGCTATTTTTTTATTTCCGGAACGCTTCGAAGATGGATCTTCAGAAACCTTAACTTTAGGCATAGATGAAGAAGGAGAAGCTATCCAAATTGATGGATTTATCTTGGATGCAGAACATCTTACCTTTACCAACCAAAAACCATACGTTATCTATGGTTTTGCTGGAGTTCCCTCTGGTCAAACGCTTACAATTGAACCTGGGGCTAGAATCCATTTTCATAATAACAGCGGAATTATTGTAGCAAATAATGCTTCTGTACAGGCTGTAGGAGGCTTAAGTTCTGACCCCGAATTGCTAGAAAATGAAATTATTTTTGAAGGAGATCGGTTAGAACCAGAATTTTCCGACATTCCAGGACAATGGGCATCAATTTGGTTAACTGAAGGGAGTACAAACCATAACTTTGAATATGTGACTATTAAAAATTCTACAGTTGGAATTTTAATGGATTCCAATGATGGCTCAGCACAACCGACACTCAGCATTAAAAACACTCAAATTTATAATTCTGCAAACGTCGGCTTGTTAGCTAGAACCGGATTTATAGATGCAGAGAATTTGGTGATCAACAATAGCGGCCAAGCATCATTAAATTTGTCTCTTGGAGGACGTTATAATTTCCGCCATAGTACCTTTGCTAATTATTGGCAAAATAGCTTTCGTCAATTTCCCTCAGTCTTGATAGAGAACAATCTTCAGTCTGGAGAAACCTTATTTATTGCAGATTTAATAGAAGCTAATTTTACCAACTGCATTATTTATGGGAATGAGTCTATTGAACTTTTGTTTAATAAAGTAGAAGACGCTGCGTTTAATTATAATTTTAAAAATTGCTTAATTCGTTTCAATGATTTTAATAATCAATTTTCTGAAAATGAATTATACGATTTTGATAATACTTCCCTATTTGAAAATGTACTTTTGAATGAATCTCTACAATTTCTAGATGCTCAAAATAACCAATTAATCATCGGAGAGGAATCTGCAGCCAATAACCTGGGAGATCAAAATACTGCCAATCAGGTTCCGTTTGATATTTTGGGCGTGAATAGAACTCAGAATCCTGATTTGGGTGCGTATCAGAGTATTCAATTTGAAGAGGAATAAACAAAAAAAGCCACGTTATCAACGTAGCTTTTCTAGAACTCAAATTCGATTTTAGTAGACTTATTAGCTCTTTACAGCTTCAGCAAATAAAGGTTTTTGACTCATCATAGCGTGAACTTGTTCTTTTATCGACTCTAGATGTGATGTATTCTCATGATTAACGATAACATCATCGATAAGATCTACTATTTTAGACATTTCACTTTCCACCAAACCTCTAGTGGTTATGGCAGGGGTTCCAATTCTTATTCCTGAAGTAACAAATGGAGATTTATCGTCAAAGGGTACCATGTTTTTGTTGACTGTTATACCAGCAACGCCAAGAGCTTCTTCAGCTTGTTTGCCTGAAATATTTTTATTTCGCAGGTCGATAAGCATCATGTGATTATCGGTTCCGCCTGAGATGATTTTATAATCTTTGGCCATAAAAGCTTTTGCCATTGCCGAGGCATTTTTGATAACTTGTTTTTGGTATGTCACAAAATCTTCAGTAAGCGCTTCCCCAAAAGCTATTGCTTTAGCAGCGATAATATGTACTAAGGGGCCACCTTGATTCCCAGGAAAGACTGAGCTATCTAGTAAGCTAGACATTTTCTTTAAATTTCCATTTTTGAGTTTGAGACCAAATGGGTTTTCAAAATCTTTGCCCATTAAGATGATACCACCTCTAGGACCACGGATAGTTTTGTGAGTAGTTGACGTGATAATATGACAATGTTGTAGTGGGCTTTGCAAAAGTCCAGCAGCTATTAGACCGGCTGGGTGAGCCATATCGGCAAGCAAAACGGCATCAACTTCGTCGGCTATTTCTCTAAACCTTTTATAATCGATTTCTCTAGAATAGGCGGACGCGCCTGCTATAATCATTTTTGGTTTTTCCTTATGAGCCATTTCCCTCACCATATCATAGTCGATAAGTCCAGTCTCTTTATCTACACCGTAAAATACAGGACTGTATAGCTTTCCAGAAAAATTTACAGGAGAGCCGTGGGTAAGATGACCACCATGAGAAAGATCGAAACCAAGAATAGTATCTCCTGGATTTAAACACATGGAAAAAACAGCAGTGTTGGCTTGAGACCCAGAGTGTGGTTGAACATTAGCATACTCGGCACCAAATAACTTTTTAGCACGTTCTCTAGCCAGGTTTTCAACTTTATCTACGACTTCACATCCACCGTAATACCGTTTACCTGGATACCCTTCAGCATATTTATTGGTAAGTACAGACCCAGCGGCATCCATTACATCTTGACTTGCAAAATTTTCACTTGCAATCAATTCTAAACCATTAGTTTGTCTGTTTTTTTCTTCAAGAATCAAGTCTGAAATCGCTTTATCTTTCATCTTTACATTTTAAAGTTAAATATGGTCCAAATTTAATTATTTGGAACGGTTAATTCGCATAAAATAATATATTTGAAGGAAGATTTAAGATTAATTTCAACATACTAAAATCATACTATGTCTTTAAAAGCTAATGATCCTTCTCGAAAAACTTGGTTGGATCTCCCCGATAATACAGATTTCCCTATTCAGAATATTCCTTTTGGTGTTTTTCTTACCAGAGATGATATCATTACCATAGGAACGCGCATTGGTGATTATGCAATAGATCTAGGTGCTTTGCACCAACTTGGCTATTTTAAAGATATTCCATTGACAGATGATATTTTTTTGCAGGATACCTTAAATGATTTTATTGCAGATGGCAGAAAAACCTGGAGATCTGTCAGAAATCGAGTTGCAGAACTATTTGACGTTAATAATGATGAATTTAAGTCCAACGAAAAAGACAAAGAAACTGTCTTATTTACTTTGGATGAGATTGAAATGCAAATGCCCGTCCAAGTTGGAGATTATACAGATTTTTATTCTAGTAAGGAGCATGCTACCAATGTAGGTAAGATGTTTAGAGATCCAGAAAATGCTTTATTGCCTAACTGGCTCCATGCGCCAATCGGTTATCATGGTAGGAGTTCGTCTATAGTGCCAAGTGGAATTCCTATTCACAGGCCGCAAGGGCAAAAATTACCTAAAGGATCTGATGAGCCAATTTTTGGGCCCACCAGACAGTTAGACTTCGAATTAGAAATGGCATTTATTACCACGGATAGTAACCATTTGGGAGAACCAATACCAATAGAAGACGCTGAAAGCTATATTTTTGGTATGGTACTCTTCAACGACTGGAGTGCTAGAGATCTCCAAAAGTGGGAATACGTGCCTTTAGGACCATTTCTTGGCAAAAACTTTGGGTGCTCAATTTCTCCTTGGATCGTTACTTTAGACGCTTTAGAGCCTTTTAGAGTAGAGGGGCCTAAGCCTGTCAAGAAACTATTACCGTATTTACAAACCACCGATAAAAAAAGTTTTGATATCAATCTCTCAGTAGCAATTAAGCCAGAAAATTCTGATGAGATGGTTATTACAAAATCTAATTTCAAATATATGTATTGGAATATGAGCCAGCAGTTAGCTCACCATACGGTTAATGGATGTCCTGTGAATAGTGGTGATATGATGGCGAGTGGAACTATTTCTGGCCCCACACCAGATTCTTACGGCTCTATGCTTGAGTTGTCTTGGGGAGGTTCTAAAACAGTTAAATTAAATGGTGGTGAAGAACGCCGATATATTGAAGATAACGATACGGTAACCCTACGTGGATATTACCAGAATTACGAAGTTAGAATTGGTTTTGGTGAAGTCTCGACCAAGATTTTGCCAGTTTTCAAATCCTAGTTTTAAGTATCTAGAAACCTGGTCTGTTCTTCTTTTGAAGGCATAGGGCAGGTTTCTGTTTTTCCAAACCATTGGTACCGATTCTTAGCTATATAATCGTAAACTAAATTTCTAAAACCTTCGGGAATAAATAAAAAGATGCTCAAGGCAGGATATAGTCCATTTAGATCCTTACAAATTTCGAGGGCAGCCGTTGATTTAATATAATAAGCATGTCCTGGATCTATTAAAATGATGGAATCCACCTTAGAGGAATCAATACCCCTTTCTTCTGTCATTTTTTTGCCGAGATCACTTTGAAGAGAGGCAAACCTATACAGGTCTTTTTTATCTCTTCTCATTATAAAGCGTACAGAAGCGTTGCAGAAATTGCAAACACCATCAAACAAGACTATTTTTTTATCTTCTGGTAGGTTCATTTGGCTCGTTTTACAAGTTCAATTTGATTATCGGAGACACTGGTCGTAAACATTCCATAATTGATGACTACCTTTCCTTTTTCAAATTTATCGATAGTACCAACCGCACGCCCATCTTGTAGTCTAACAGAATCCCCTTTTTTGAAGATAGGTTTTGCAGAAGTTTTCGAAGCATTTTCTTCCTCTTTAGTTTTCTCTTTTTTCTTCTTTTGCCTTATTTTTTCAACCTTTTCTTGTGCTTCTTCCTTGACCTTATGCTCCTTTTGCTTTTGGATTTTTTCGTCTTTCCGGGTCTGTTTGATTCTCTTGGAATTTTCCTTTTCTACGACTTTTAAAATATTGGAATAAAGCAGTTTCTTATCTTTATTATTGAAGTACTGTAGTCCAATTTTATCGATCTTCTCTCCGATACCAATCATACGTTGATTACTATCGTAAAGTTCTTGATAACTTTCTAGCTTCTGCTGGATTTTAGAATTAATTTCATCGAGTTTTTCCTGTTCTTTCTGGGTTTCGGTGGTTTTAGATTTTAATTCTGAATTTGTTTTAGCCAGTTTAGAACGTTCCATTTGTAGCTTAGCGATACTTTTATCGAACCTGATTTTACCTCGCTCGACTTTCTTTTTAGCCCGATTAATCAAACTGAAGGGGATTCCATTTTTTTGAGCAACTTCAAAGGTGAAAGAACTTCCTGCTTCTCCTAGCTTCAGCTCAAATAAGGGTTCCATAGTATAGCTATCAAAAGCCATATTAGCATTTACGATTTCAGGATTCTCATTGGCCATCATTTTAAGGTTGGCATAATGGGTTGTAATAATACCGTAGGCTTTTTTCTCATGAAAGACCTCCAAAAAGGTTTCAGCTATGGCACCACCAAGTTCAGGATCGGATCCAGTACCAAATTCATCGATTAAAAATAAAGTTTTATCATCACAGACTTTTAAAAACTTCTTCATGTTTTTCAGCCTATAGCTGTAAGTACTTAAATGGTTTTCAATACTTTGGTTATCACCAATATCGGTAAGGATTTTATCGAAAAAGCAAATCCTAGAGTATTCGTGAACCGGAATGAGCATACCAGATTGGAGCATGATCTGGACTAAGCCAATGGTTTTGAGCGTTATACTTTTTCCTCCTGCATTAGGGCCAGAAATCACGATAATTTGTTGAGAATCGTTTAAAGTGATGTCTTGTGGATAGGTTTTTTTTCCGGTTTTGTTATGATTGATCAATAATAAAGGATGATAAGCATCTTTTAAAAAGATTTCCTTATCTGTGGTTATTTTCGGAAGTAATCCATCATACAACTCTGCATATTTCACTTTAGCGGAAACAAGGTCAATCTCACTTAGATAATTTTGATACTCCTTCAGTAAATCTATGTAAGGTCTTAAGAAGTTTGTTAAGGCTTTTAAAATCTTATTGACTTCCTCTTTTTCTTCATATTCAGCTTCATCTAGTTCTCTTTCAGAATTTTGTGTTTCTTCAGGTTGGATGTAAACAATATTTCCAGATTTTGAACTCCCTAGCATAGCTCCTTTTACTTTGCGCTTGTGCATGGCTGTTACTGCAAGTACACGTACATTATCTACTATGGTTTCTTTTATATCATCTAGGTAACCATAGCTAATATATTTTGATAAGGCTTTAGAAAAACTAGAGTTGATTTTACCCTTAGCAACGTTTATAGTCTTTCTAATTCTAAAAAGTTCTGGAGTGGCATCATTTTTAACATCTCCAAATTTGTCGATAATCCGTCTTATCTCATCTACAATATCAGTTGTATATTCTATAGGTTGAGTAGATCTGAAAAGATTAGGGTATAGTTCTTTATACTTCTGAAAGTATTTTAAGTGAATATTCGTGGTCTCAGATAAATTTAAAATTTTTCTAAAGCCGTTGAGTTCCATCACCGACCCTTCAATGTGTAAAAGTTTTACGGCCTCATCTACACTTTCAAAGCCATGGTTGGGGATAGGTTTTTCCTGAAGTGCTGAAGATTTGTATTCTTCAGTCTGTTGCAGGTGAAAATAGATGGACTTATAAGAGGTATAGGGTTTTAGGTCGAGAGCTTTTTGCTGTCCCTTTTCGGTGATACAATAGGTGCTCAACTGTCCACAAATTGTTGGAAATTCTAAATCTATTAAGGATTTTTCGCTAATGTTTATCATACTAAAATTCTACATTCGTAGTCTCGCAAAAATACGCATAATATATGGAGGTAAAGATTGAAGCAAATTGGAAAAAAATCTTAAAAGATGAGTTTAATAAACCTTATTTCAAGTCCCTTATAACTTTCATAAAGACTGAATATAAAAACTATACCTGTTATCCTAAAGGGGCAGATATTTTCAATGCCTTCGAGTTTTGCCCATTCGAAAAGACCAAAGTGGTGATTTTGGGACAGGATCCTTATCATGGTCCGGAGCAGGCTCATGGCTTATCGTTTTCTGTCCCTAAAGGAATATCGGCTCCTCCTTCCCTTATCAATATCTACAAAGAATTGAAAGAAGATCTAAATATAGAAATCCCAGAGCATGGTAATTTAGAATCTTGGGCTAAACAAGGAGTCTTACTACTCAATGCTACTTTAACCGTTAGAGCGCACGAGGCAGGGAGTCATCAAAATAAAGGCTGGGAGATTTTTACAGACGAAGTGATCAGAAAATTATCTTCAGAAAGGGAAGGAATAGTCTTCTTACTTTGGGGTGGTTATGCTAAGAAGAAATCGAAATTAATCAACCCGGTAAAGCATCATATTCTAACTTCCGGTCACCCTTCACCATTAAGCGCAAATAGAGGCTATTGGTTTGGCAACAAACATTTCAGTGAAACGAATACGATTTTAGTTAAACAAAATACTTCCCCAGTAAACTGGTAATTCTCTATTTATCAGCAAGTACAGGGTCTGAGGCAGTTGTTTCTTTAGACCAGACTTTTGGAGTATTGATTTTTATATTCTTTTTCAAAAGTTTCTTCTTCGATTTTTTAGAAACAAAATCAGGACAATCGCAGCTGAATTTGAGTAGTGCTAAATTGATTAGTAATAGAGAGATAAGTATAATCAAATAAATCATAAGTAATTTTTGGTTTCAGGATAAAGCTTTATCCTTTAATATAGATGCTAAATAATAGGATTGGTTGCGTGGATCAATAAATAATTTCAGAATAAGTTTTTCCCTTTGAAATCAGCCCCAGGTCAATTAATTTTTTTTGAGTGATAAAAACATCATCTTCAGAAATTTGTTTTTGGCTCCATTCCGTTATGGAAAGCCACTGTTTAACATCTTCAATTTTAAGTTGATAGCGTTTTGAAACTAAGTCCTCAATGTTTTCAATTGTTTTAAAAGCTTTGCTTTTCTGGTTAAGCGGTTTTAAAATAGCAGGAATAACTTCAGAATTATTTTTTATAAATGTTTCAGTGGTTACAATTACAAAACACGGCCAAGGTGAAGGGACATCATCTATTCTTCTAAAGATTCCTTTATCTACTAAAGGTTTGGTCGTGAAGTGTTCCCATAAAAAATAATCTGATGTCCCTTCAGTAAGAGATTCTACTGCACCATTTAAATTTTTAATGATTTTAAAATCCAAATGTTTTGTATCCCAGTTATTATTATTGCTATTCACATACGTCATAAGGTGCGATCCAGATCCGTAACGACTTATAGCAGCGGTCTTACCTCTTAAATCCTTCATAACATGGTGCTTGGAGTTAGCATCAACATGAATGCCCCACATAAGGGGAGTCTGCACATAACTTTGTAAAATCTTGAATGGGTTGCCTTCGCAGATTTCTTTTATGGAACCTTCCGTAAGCATAACGGCAACATCAACATCATCATTTTTAAGAGCTTCACTCATTTCTCCTGTTCCGCCATGAAAATCTGTCCAAGTGAGGTTTATATCATGCGATTCGAATTCTTTATTTTCGATGCATAAATGCCACGGTAGATTAAAATGTTCTGGGACACCACCCACTCTAATGTGTTTCATCTTATTACTCATCATCTTAAAGCTTAGATAATTTGTCTAGGGTGAAACGAATAAGAGAATCTACAGACGCTTTGGGGTCTTTACTAAATCCGCCTGTTGCTCTATTGGCAATGATGGCGTTCATGGATAAAGCTCTATGGCCAAGAAGTTTGGCTAAACTGTAAATTGCACTGGTTTCCATCTCCAGGTTAGTTATGCTATGATTTTCATATCTAAAGGATACGAGTTGGTCTATAAAATCTGGATCTTCTAGCTGAAGACGTAAAGTTCTTCCTTGGGGTCCATAAAAGCCTAAATTCGTTCCTGTATATCCAAGGACAACATTTGACTCTTTAAGGAAATGGTCGATGAGAGTCTGATCTGCGTCAACGATGTAAGGTTGAGGTTTTTTTGGTGAAACCTTTAGATGATCGCATAAAGCTTTTGTCGCCTCTACATTGGTCACATCGTTTTTATAATAATGCAGCAAGCCATCAAATCCAACACTAGCTTCACTCATCACAAATTTATCTAAGTCTACGAAAGGCTGAATCCCACCAGACGTTCCTATCCTTACAATAGTTAGCTTCTGATGATTCTTTTTAAGTTCCCTAGTTTTTAAATCGATATTAACTAAGGCATCTAGTTCATTAAGAACAATATCTATGTTATCAATACCAATTCCTGTAGAGATGACAGTGATTTTTTTGCCTTTATAAAATCCAGTTTGAGTTTTGAACTCTCTCTTTTGAGTTTCAAAAATAATCTCATCAAAATAGGAGGTTACTTTTGCAACCCGTTCTTGATCTCCCACGGTGATAATGGTATGGGCAATATCCTCTGGTTTTAAATTGAGGTGATAGAGGCTACCGTCTGGATTTAAGATTAATTCTGATGATGCTATAGGCATATTAATTGTTTTGATGGATTGGGATGAACTTCCAATCCAAATGTTTTATTTAAAATATTGAAATTGATCTAGACAAACAATAGATTCTTGATGTAGAAACTAGACTTGTTTTTTGAGGTCAATTCACTTAATAGGATTTTGATTTAGGCTATAAGATTCCTAGGTTGAAACTAGCCTCCAACGCGCTTTACATTGAAACCGATATCTTTTAGGATTTGCATGATTTGATCTCGGTAATCTCCCTGAATGATGATGACCTCCTCTTTATGACTCCCTCCAACACCAATCTCTTTTTTTAAAACTTTGGTGAGGTTTTGGAAATCTTTCTTTGCTCCAGAATAGCCTTTTATCAAGGTGTTTGCTTTCCCTTTTCTTTTAGAATATTCGCAAATAAGAGGATCGTCTTGAAGCCAAATATCCAACTCTTCACTTTTGGATGGAGGTTGACTGTTCTCCTGAGATTCGTGATCTGGAAATAAATCCTTTAATTGATCTTTAAGATCCATAATTTATTTTTTAATAAGGCCAATTTCTATTAAGCGCTGAGTTAGAAATTCGCCTGCGGTAATATCTTCATACTGTTTTGGGTTGTCTTCAGAACTACATTCTTCCAAACAGTCTAGAGGCATTTCACTTCTAGGATGTAAGAAGAATGGAATTGAATATCTTGGTTTATCCCACTCTTTTTTAGGAGGATTGGTCACTCTATGTATAGTGGACTTGAGTTTATTATTGGTGTGCCTTTCCAGCATATCTCCTACGTTGATAACCAACTCATCTTGTTTGGGAATCGCATCAATCCATTCGCCATCTTTTCTTTTTACTTGCAAGCCACCAGCAGAGGCACCCATAAGCAAAGTAATGAGATTGATATCTCCATGAGCACCTGCCCTTACGGCCCCTTTTGGTTCGGTTTTAATAGGCGGATAGTGGATAGGACGAAGTATGGAGTTTCCGTTGCTTGCCCAGTGGTCAAAATAAAACTCATCTAACCCAATGTATAAGGCTAAAGCTCTTAGAACATAAATTCCAGTCTTTTCCAACATTTTATAAGCTTGCATACCTACCTTATTAAACTGAGGTAATTCTTCAACGTTTATGTTTGCTGGATATTCTTCAGTTAGATTTGCATTCTCAGCTGGTTCTTGCCCAAAGTGCCAAAACTCTTTAAGATCTCCCTCTTTTTTGCCTTTAGCATGCTCTTTTCCAAAGGAAACATATCCGCGTTGTCCCCCCAAATCCTCACGCTCATACTTCTTTTTTGCATCCTCAGAAAGTTCAAAAAAGGCTTTTACTTGAGAGTAAAGTTCTTCTACCAATTTTTCATCTAAAAAATGATGATTTAAAGCTACAAAACCTATTTCTTCGTAGGCGGAGCCAATTTCATTGACGAATTTTTGTTTTCTTTTTGGGTCATCAGATAAAAAATCTGATAGATTTACACTGGGTATATTGGTCATAGACATACGTGGAAATTTTAGAAATACAAATTTAATGAATTTTATTCAACAAGAATTTTCAGATTCCTATTAATTATGAATTATCATTATGATAAATTTGAAAACTTACAAAACAACACCTATGGATTTTAAACATCACTCTCTTTCCAGAGAAAATCATATTGATCTTTATCGCAGTTTGCTAAAGCCACGACTTATAGAGGAAAAAATGTTAATACTCTTAAGGCAAGGAAAAATATCGAAATGGTTTTCTGGCATTGGTCAAGAAGCTATTGCTATAGGGGTCACCAAGGCTTTAAATAAAGAAGAATATATCTTACCCATGCATAGGAATTTAGGGGTGTTTACGGAGAGAGGGATTCCTTTGTATCGTTTATTTTCTCAATGGCAGGGAAAGTCAAATGGCTTTACAAAAGGCCGAGATCGAAGTTTTCATTTTGGTACTCAAGAGTATAAAATTATTGGTATGATTTCTCACTTAGGCCCACAACTTGGTGTAGCAGACGGTATTGCTTTAGCGCATAAGTTAAAGAATGAAAAAGCTGTAACTGCAGTGTTTACTGGAGAAGGAGGAACTAGTGAAGGCGATTTTCACGAAGCTCTTAATATAGCTTCTGTTTGGCAATTGCCTGTTTTGTTTTGCGTAGAAAATAACGGCTACGGGCTTTCAACTCCTGTATCCGAACAGTTCAACTGTGAACATATTGCAGATAAAGGTAAGGGCTACGGTATGGAATCTCATATTATAGAGGGCAATAATATTGTAGAAGTCTTCACTAAAATGAAAGAAATTGCTGAAGAGGTTAGAGAGAATCCTAGACCTGTTTTGATTGAGTTTAAAACCTTTAGAAGGAGAGGGCACGAAGAAGCTAGTGGTACTAAATATGTTCCGGAGGAATTGATGGACTATTGGGAAAAACAAGATCCAGTTGAAAATTATGAACTGTTCTTGCTTGAATCTGAATTTATAACCAGAGAAGAGATTTCAAAATTTAAATCTGACATAAAATCAGAAATCAATGAACATCTGAAGAGAACCAACAAAGAGCCTAGCATTGAGCCAGATGAAAAGCTAGAATTAGAGGATGTATACCAGCAGTTCACTCTCGATGAGCATCAAAAACCTTCTCATAAAATTGAAATGCGATTTATTGATGCTATTTCGAAAGGCCTCGAGCAGAGTATGGAGAAATACAAGACGATGGTTATTATGGGCCAAGATATAGCTGAATATGGAGGGGTTTTTAAAATTACGGATGGCTTTGTCGAAAAGTTTGGAAAGGATAGAGTAAGAAACACCCCAATATGCGAGTCTGCTATTGTCTCGGCGGCTATGGGACTATCCATACAAGATATAAAATCTGTAGTTGAAATGCAGTTTAGTGATTTTGTGACTTCTGGTTTCAATCCAATTGCGAATTATCTGGCAAAAGTTCACTACAGATGGGGTCAAAAAGCAGATGTTGTTATTCGTATGCCCTGTGGGGCAGGAGTAGGAGCGGGGCCATTTCATAGTCAAACCAACGAAGCTTGGTTTACAAAGATTCCTGGTCTTAAAGTGGTTTATCCGTCTTCGCCACAAGATGCAAAAGGTCTTTTGGCAGCAGCTATAGAAGACCCAAACCCAGTTCTCTTTTTTGAGCATAAAGCCTTATATAGAAGCATAAGAGAAGATGTATATGAAGATTATTTCTCTATTGAAATTGGGAAAGCTAACCTCTTAAAAGAAGGCAAGGGTATTACAGTAATTACTTTTGGCGCTGCAGTTCATTGGGCTTTAGAAGTTTTAGAACGTTGTCCAGAGATTTCTGCTGAGGTTTTGGATCTAAGAAGTTTATCCCCCCTAGATGAAACCGCTATTTTTACTTCAGTAAAGAAAACTGGGAAAGTAATTATACTCCAAGAAGACTCTTTGTTTGGAGGAATTGCTTCCGATATCTCCGCACTTATTTCAGAACATTGCTTTGAATATCTAGATGCACCAATAAAAAGAGTTGCTAGTTTATCCACACCTATCCCATTTGCCAAAGAATTAGAGGACCAATATTTAGCAAAACTGAAATTTGAAAACGAACTCAAAAGATTAAATAACTATTAAAATAATCCTAACGTCATAATTTTTTATTATATTGATAGACCAACCAAAAACCTTAAATTATGATACGATGGATTATTGCCTTTCTAGTTATTGCACTTATAGCTGCTGTGCTTGGCTTTGGAGGAATTGCGGAAGGCGCCGCTGAAATTGCCAAAATCATTTTTTACATTTTTATAGTCTTATTTGTTATTTCCATTATTGGAAGATTATTTAGGAAGTAATCAATATCTAGTTTAAATCCATAAGTTTGTTTTTAAAATGGCTTATGGATTTTTTTATTACATTTTTGAATTAATTAAATAACTTATGAAATATATTACGATTATTGCTTTGTCGCTGCTACTAACCTCATGTGGCTCTGCTTATTTAGCAAACAAAGTTGAAAGACAATTGAAAGGAGATTGGGTTTTAGAAGAAGTTAGCTTCCCCAATTCATCTGGATTTTTTGATACTGCTATTTTCAATTTAGCAGAAGTCACTTGTTTTGAAAATTCACAATGGAGTTTCGTTTCAAATAACGCAACAGGCGATTTTATTTTGGACGGCAATGCATGTGATAAACAAGAACAGAATTTCGTGTGGTATATCGATAAACAAACTGTTGAGAGTTCTACCCCAGAAATGTTATTCAAAATCACCACAAACCAAAAGGCTAAAGCGGTGGATGAAGGGAGTAGAGTAAGCATTAAATCTTTGTTAGAAGACCAAATGGTGTGGCAACAAAAAGTTACCTTAGAAAATAAAGAAGTCATTATTGAAATGACATTTGTAAAACAATAAATTATGAAATTAAAAACAAACAAAATACTAGGACTATTATTAGCCATTGCTTTTTTATTTAGCTCTTGTGAAGCGGTTAAAAATACTAATAAGACTCAAAGAGGTGGAGCTGCAGGAGCTGCCGGTGGAGCTGTAATTGGCGGAGTTATTGGTAATAACACAGGAGACGGTGATAATTCTGTTCTTGGCGCTATTATAGGAGGGGTTGTTGGTGGCGCTGCTGGTGCTTATATCGGTAATAGAATGGACAAGCAAGCTAAAGATATTGATCAAGAAATACCTGGAGCAGAAGTCACAAGAGTAGGAGAAGGAATTAATGTGACTTTCGACGAAAATTCAGGGGTCTATTTTGCTACTGAAAAATCTAATATTGCTGGGGAATCTGAAATTTCTCTTTTGAAATTGATCGGCATTTTTCAAAAGTATCCTAAAACAAATATTATTGTAGAAGGCCATACCGATTCTACAGGGAGTGATTCTTATAATATGGACTTATCCAAAAGAAGAGCTCAATCAGTCACCGACTACTTAAGTAGTAATGGGATATCTACTTCAAGGATCAATACCAATTGGTATGGAGAAGAGCAGCCTAAGTTTGATAATACTACTCCAGAAGGTCGGTCTAAAAATCGAAGAGTAGAACTCGCCATTGTAGCCAGTGAAGAGTTAAAAGATGAAGCAAGACAAAAAGCTCAATAAGCTTTAAGAAGTCACAAGAAAATCCTAAATCAACTTTAGGATTTTTTTTATGCCTAAATTTCAAGAATGAACATATATGATGTCATTATAGTTGGTGGTGGTCTTGCGGGGCTCACCTCTGCAATAGATTTATCTAAGGATGGTTTGCGAGTTCTGCTCGTAGAAAAAGACAACTATCCAAAACATAAAGTTTGTGGAGAATATGTTTCCAACGAAGTGCTTCCCTACTTAAATCGCTTGGGAGTCAACTTTGAAACGACTCCGCCAGATCATATTAACCGCCTTCAATTGAGCGACAGAAAAGGCCAACTTGTTGAAATAAAACTACCACTCGGAGGCTTTGGTATTTCAAGGTATGCTTTCGATCATCTCTTGTTTAAAAAAGCGAAAGCCAATGGAGTTGATTTCGTTTTTGAAACGGTAACTGATATTGAATTTATCGATGACCGCTTTATTATCAAAACTGCACAACAAACCTTTATGTCTATCCTAGCGATTGGGAGTTATGGGAAGCGCTCCAACATAGATAAAAAGATGGATAGATCTTTCATTACTCAAAAAACCCCTTGGATTGGGATAAAAGCTCACTATACATCAACTGATTTTCCTGAAGGTTTAGTTCAATTGCATAATTTTGAGGGCGGGTATTGTGGATTATCAAAAACAGAAACTGGGTCAGTCAATTTTTGTTATCTCGCTCATTACGATACCTTTAAAAAAGCAAAATCAATTGAAGATTTTAACCAGAAAATCTTATCGCAAAACCCCTATCTGAAATCTTTTTTAGAGAATTCTGAAATGGATTTCGAAAAGCATCTAGCCATTTCTCAAGTCTCTTTTCAAAATAAAAAGGCTGTAGAACAGCATATGCTTATGGCAGGAGATTCTGCAGGGCTCATTCATCCTTTGTGTGGAAATGGTATGGCAATGGCTATACATTCTGCCAAGTTAGTTTCTAATGAAATAAAGAGCTATTTCGAACATAAAGATCGAGATAAACTGGAAGCGAATTATTCGCGTATTTGGAAGAAAACCTTTCAAAAAAGACTTATTTTCGGGTCTATTTTTCAAAAGATATTATTGCAACCTCAACTCACCCGTTATGGAATGTGGATGGTTTTAAAATCACCCTTTTTGCTAAAAAAAATGATTCAGCAAACCCACGGAAAGCCAATTCAATGAGTACTATTTCAACCAAAAAAAGAAGTAAGCAAGAAGAAATCATGGATGGTTTCGATTTTAAGGGAGAAGATCTTAAGCACGTCCTTGCTACAATAGATAGAATCAATACACAACTTGGGGGACACAGAGCAACTATTGAGGGAATTAAAACATTACTGAAAGATAGAAATCAAAAACATTTAGTCATAGCGGATCTAGGCTGTGGAAGTGGAGATGCTTTACGCCATATTTCCAAATGGGCAAAATCACAAGATTTCAACCTTCAACTTATAGGCATAGATGCCAATCCACATACTATTGAGATTGCAAGAGAATTGTCTGTAGATTATAAGAATATCTCTTATCGGGTCATTGATGTGTTTAGTGAGGACTTTGAGTATTTCCAAGCTGATATTATCACGTGCTGCTTAACTCTTCATCATTTTGAAGATCAATTTATAGAAAAACTGCTCCCCGTACTTGAAAAAAAAACAAAATACGGCGTGCTTATTAACGATTTACATAGACATAAATTAGCCTATCAACTTTTTAAACTCTATTGTCTAGTCTTTGTAAATTCAGATATTGCAAGGAAAGATGGATTAACCTCCATCTTAAGAGGCTTTAAGGCAAAAGATTTTGAAACTTACGCCAAAAATTTAAACCTAAAACACCACATCAAATGGTATTGGGCTTTCCGATACCAGTGGATTATTTATAGCTCATGAGTGTTAAGATAGAAACGGTTGCTACCCAGAATCCAGAATATTTTAAGGAAACAAAAGATATTATTCCTTTTGTAGAGACTTGGTTGGCAGATGAAGACGAAAGATTTCAACGAAAGGTCATCAAAATATTTGAAGGCGCTCAAGTAGATAAACGCTACTCGATCATGAATCCTGAAGAGGTTTTTATAGCGACTTCTTTTGAGGATAAAAATAGAATCTACGTGCGTGAAGCGAAGAAACTTGGTAAAAAGGTTTTAGAAAAGGCCTTAAAACAAGCCGACTGGTCGCCAGAAAGTTTGGACTATATCATTACAGTAAGCTGCACTGGGATTATGATCCCATCCTTAGATGCCTACTTGATTAATGATTTGGAATTACGGCAAGATATCGTAAGACTTCCCGTAACCGAGATGGGTTGTGCCGCTGGAATTTCGGGAATGATTTATGCCAAGCAATTTCTGCAAGCCAATCCCAATAAGAGAGCTGCTATTGTATCTTTTGAAGCGCCAACTGCCACGTTTCAACTCAATGACTTGTCTATGGCCAATATGGTAAGTTCTGCCATCTTTGGCGATGGTTCTGCCTGTGTGCTCATGTCTTCAGAAGAGGCTTGTAAAGGTCCGGAAATCATAGATGAATCTATGTATCATTTTTATAACGATACCCATATGATGGGTTTCGACTTGACTAATTCTGGTCTAAAAATGATCTTAGATATAGATGTACCAGAAAAAATAAGCGATCATTTTCCAGATATTATTCACCCTTTTCTTAAAGCTAACGATACAAAAATAGAAGACATCAATCATCTTATTTTTCATCCCGGCGGCAAGAAAATAATTAATACAGTAGAAGCTTTGTTTGGTGCTATGGGCAAAAACATAGATGATACCAAAGAAGTGCTTCGGCTTTTTGGGAATATGAGTAGTGCTACAGTTCTCTATGTTTTAGAAAGAATGCTAAAGAAAGATATGAAAAAAGGAGAAAAGGGACTAATGCTAAGTTTTGGGCCTGGATTTTCTGCACAAAGAATTTTGCTTCAATGGTAAAGTAAATTTTCTTCTGAATTTGATATGAACTCATTTATAATTGGATACCTATGCCACAGTCATCTCAACACAATTATGCTTTAATCCTTGGGGGAAGTCAAGGTTTGGGGTATGCTTCAGCCTTAAAGTTAGCTCAGCAGGGTTGGAATTTACTTATCATTCATAGAGATAGGCGAAGTGATTTTCAAGAAATCGAAGCTAGATTTGAAGAGATTAAGCAGTGTGGTGTAGAATTGAAAACCTTTAATTTTGACGCGATAAATTCAGAAAAGAGAAACGAATTTATCACTGAACTCCCAAAACTTCTAGGGGAATCTGGTAAGATAAAACTGCTTTTGCATAGCATCGCTAAAGGAAATTTGAAGGCGATGACAGGAGATTCACCTCTCAATCAGATGGATTTGCAAATCACCGCCAATGCTATGGCCTATAGTTTTTACGACTGGTCCAAAGCAATCCTTGAGGCCAGATTGTTTGCCGAACAGTCAAAATTATTAGCCTTTACTAGCGAAGGGAATCAACGCGTGTGGAAGCATTATGCTGCCGTTTCAGTAGCCAAAACCAGTTTAGAAACGCTCATGAAGTATATGGCAGTAGAGTTTGCTGAGTTTAAAATAACAGCGAATTGCATTCAAGCTGGAATGGTCGAAACTCAGTCTTTTAAAATGATACCTGGGCATGACGTTTTAAAAAATTCAGCTATTATACGAAATCCTTTTAAACGCTTAACTACGCCAGAAGATGTTGCCAATGTAGTCTATTTGCTGAGTTTAGAGGAGTCTAATTGGATTAATGGAACCGTCATCAAAGCAGACGGCGGGGAGAGCTTGTAATAACTTTGCATTGTAGAATAGGAGTTTTAAATTATCTGTGTAATTTTAATATTCAAAACTAAAATCTATTGAAAAACAAACTTATCTCTCAACTTCCTTATCAACACCCTTTTTTGTTTGTCGATACAATTGAAGACGTCTCTGAAGATTTTATAAAAGGCAGTTACACTTTCAAAGCCTCCTCTTGGTTTTATAAAGGGCATTTTAAAGATCATCCCATTACTCCAGGAGTAATTCTCACCGAATGTGCTGCTCAGATTGGCTTAGCTAGTTTAGGACTTTTCATACTTTCTCAAGATAAGAATTCAGACATAGGGAAGATTCGACTTGCAATGACCAGCACCAACATAGAATTTCTAAAACCCATTTTGCCCGATGAAAAAGTCATCATTGAAGCAGAGAAGATTTATTTTAGATTTAATAAGTTGAAGTCATCGGTTAAAATGTTTAATATCAATGGAGACTTAATTTTAAGAGGAGACATCGCAGGTGTTATTTTAATTTAATTATGAAGACACAAAGAGTAGTGATTACGGGTTTAGGAGTTGTGGCATCCAATGCTGTTGGGGTTTCCCCTTTTACGGATGCTATAAAATCTGGTAAAAGTGGAATTCAGTTTCATTCAAATTTAAAAGAGTTGAAATTTAGTTGTCAGATTGGAGGAATTCCTGAGATTTCTCAAGAGCTTATGGATACCTATTTTACCGCTTTGGAGCAAAGGGGTTTATTAGCTACGGGACTTATTTATGGAGGAATTGCTGGTCAAGAAGCTTGGGCCGATGCTGGTTTGGACATTACGGAGGAGGTCGATCCAGACTCAGGAATTATCTTTGGGACTGGAGTTTTAGGTGTAGATAAGTTGAGAGAAGCCTTTCACCGTATAGACCAAAAGCAAGTCCGACGCTTGGGAAGTACCAGTGTTCTGCAAACAATGGCTAGCGGGATAAGTGCTTTTCTGGGAGGTAAGTTAGGCTGTGGCAATCAAGTTACCACCAATTCCTCCGCCTGCACCACAGGAACAGAAGCTTTGCTAATGGGGTATGACCGTATTTCTTCAGGGAAGGCTAAACGAATGTTAGTCGGGAGTTGTAGTGACTCTGGACCTTATGTGTGGGGTGGTTTTGATGCTCTCCGTATTTTACCGCATCAGTACAATGATAGGCCAGAGGAAGCTTCGAAGCCTATGAGCGAATCTGCAGCTGGTTTTGTGCCTTCCAGCGGCGCAGGAGCCATGCTTATAGAAAGTTTGGAATCTGCTCTAGAAAGAGAAGCCCCCATTTATGCTGAAGTTTTAGGAGGTTGTATCAATTCTGGAGGGCAAAGAGAACAGGGGAGTATGACCGCGCCTAATTCTTCAGCAGTTAAAAGTTGTATTTCAAAAGCTTTAGTAGAGGCAGGAGTAAATTCAGAAGATATAGACCTTATTAATGCTCACCTTACCGCTACCGCTATGGATGCTACTGAAGTGCAGAATTGGTCTGAAGCCTTACAAAAATCCGGAAAAAACTTCCCTTACATCAATTCTTTAAAAAGTCATGTTGGACACGCCTTGGCCGCAGCAGGAAGTGTAGAACTCGTGAGTTCTATTTTGGAATTATCCCAAGGCTTTATATTTCCAAATTTGAATTGCGACACTATACATCCAAATATTTTGAAGATAGTCGATAAGGAGAAAATCCCTAGGACTTTACTAAAAAAGAACTTGAATATTATCGCTAAAGCTAGTTTTGGTTTTGGCGATGTGAACGCTTGTGTAATTTTGAAAAAATACAGTAATGGAGACAACTCAGCTTAAAAAACGGTTTTGGATATTTGGTGGGTTAGGAACGGGATTACTAGGTTTTGGACTCTCGGCACTCGTGGAAAGTGGCTTTATGAAACATAGTGATGCCGAAACTTGGAAGTGGGTTCTAGCAGGAACACTATCGCTTATAGCTATTATGACAGGAGTGAACTTTCTTTTTGAAAGTTTTAGGTGTAAGTTAAAACTGAGTTCTAAAAAATAAATGTAATCTCTTCTTTTTAATCTGAATATCAACTGTAGTGGCTTGATGGTTTCTGATTTAATCTCTTATTGTAAGTGTAATTGCTAGAGGTTTGCCTTGAAATTCCAAAATCAGTCTTCAACTATAAACCTTATGGGCTTCTCCCCATATCCTTGATTTACGAAAACTAATTTGTAAATTGCTTCCAAAAAGATCATATGACTGCTGAAGCAATACAGGATAAATTGAAGGTTATCGTTCAACCTTATGTCAATCATCAAGAAAATTTCGATAATTTGACATCCAAATCCGATTTTATAAACGATTTGCAAATCAATTCAGCGAACTTAGTGGATGTAGTGCTAGACGTGGAAGATGAATTCGATATCCGGATTGAAAATGACGACATGGAAAAAATGATTAGCGTAGAAGCGACTGTCAATGTGATTCAAAAGAAACTTAAAAGTAAGTGATTGGAAATGACATTGTAGACCTAAAGAAAGCTAAAACCGATTCAAATATCTTCAGACCTAGGTATATGGAAAAGGTACTTTCTCAAAATGAACAAAATTTAGTTTTATCAAGTCCAAACCCTGAACAAAGGTTTTGGCGGCTTTGGACTATGAAAGAAAGTGCCTATAAAGCCTTTCAGCGAGAACTTAATTTTAAGTCAATTTTCAACCCTTTTGCATTTTATTGTGAACTTATTGATTTAGAAAACGGTTTGGTTCATTTCGAGGGAAACTCTGTTAAAACAACCACCTTTAATAGCGAGAATTATATTTATAGTAGTGTCTCTTATTCAACGTTTACTCGATCACTTATCGCCAATTCAATGGAAGAACTTCTACAAAACTTGAGAATGGAATTTGGTGAGTCATCGCAACCAGAGTTATTAAAACTGAAGAACGGCCTTCCATTTATAAAGATTGTTTCTAAAATTATTCCTGTCTCGACAACTCATCATGGTCTTTACTTTGCCATTCAATTTTGAGGTTTTAAGAAAGAATTTTGCGTGTGGTATAATTTATGTACATTAAGATTAAGTATATTTGAATTATGAAAATCTTTAAAATCAGCTTCTTACCCTTTTTACTTTGTGTTGCTTTTATGGCGAATGCACAAAATCGCGACTTTCCTTCTCGTGGATCTGAAGTGATCAATAACCCAAAATTTAAGTCTTCAAATTCTTCTTCGGGAATGAATAGACTAGGTGTACCCAATAGAAGTAAAGTCAAAGATATTTTTGCTAAAAATGAAGAGGGTGTTGATTTTAAGGCTAAGACTCAGTTTACGAATCCTAGCGATATATGGACAGATAAACTGAATAGAAAGCCTGAGGACGAGAATAAAAACATGAAGGAAGAATGGGCTGAAGACATGAGTCTCGGTGAATTCGTGACTTCTTCAGATAAGATTGTTTTTATCTGTAGAGACCATATGATGTATGATGGAGATCGCGTACAGGTAAGGTTAAACGGTAAGATTATCGTAGAAAATCTACTACTCGAAAATGCTTATAAAGAAATTACTATTCCTATAGAAATTGGTTTCAATAAAATAGAGTTTATTGCGTTGAATCAAGGTGAAGCAGGTCCTAATACTGCAGAGTTGAAAATTATAGATGGTTCAAAAATGATATCTAGAAACGTTTGGAATTTGTTGACTGGTGTAAAAGCGAGTACTGTTATTGTTAGAAATAAATAATTATTTTTTAAGAATTGTTACTGCAAGCCTAATTTTTTCGTAACTCATATTTCCTTCTAGAGCTTCAAAAATCGGTTTTAGGGCTCCTTCGTAGTCTGTTTCTTTGAGGATATTTTCGACTTTTTTTACTTCGGAAGATGAAACCAGTTTACTTAAATCGATGGGTTTACCTTTTTCTACTAGAGTGCAGAGATGTGAAATGACTGTCGTCGACTTTAAATTTCTTGTTTTTGCAATTTCTTCAATGCTATTTCCATTTTTGAAAAGAGTATAGGTCTGCTCATAAGTTGAGGTTTTCTTTCTTTTTTTAATGTTGAATTTCTCAATGACTTCAATAAAGCTATCGGCATATTTTTCAGACTTTAAAGAATTTACACCGCTAATGGTTTTAAATTCATCTTCGTCAAGTGGCCTCTCTTTTTCTATTTGTTTTAAAGTGGCATCGTTAAAAACTAAGTAGGGCGGTATGTTTTCTTCAATAGATATTTGCATTCTCAATTGTTTCAACTGAGTGAACAAGTTAGAAGATTTCAAGGTTTGTTTTGGTTGTGAAGACGAAATCTGATCTTGTTTAGGTTTCGTTAGCCAAACCTGTTCATCTTCAAATAAGACCTTTTTGGCTAGTGGTGTAAACTCTAAAGCATTCCCTCTGTGAAATGCAATTTCTATATAGCCTAAATTAATAAGTTGTAAAATATAATGCTGCCAGTCTTTCCAGCTTATGTTGTCACCAATGCCATAGGTTTTAATATTTTGATATCCCTTGTCGTAGATCGCGGCATTTTTTGCCCCTCTCAAAATATCTATAATCATCCCTATAGGCTCTTTTTGTTTAGCACGCGCTACAGCAGAAAGTGCTTTTTGTGCTGTAAGTTTGGCATCAAAAAAGCGAGGAGGATTCTTACAAACATCACAAAACCCACAATTTTCTGTAAGGTGTTCGCCGAAGTAACCTAATAGAACACGCCTTCTACAGGAGGTAGCCTCCGCAAATTGTTTGATACGGTCCAGTTTAGCTTCCTGAACCTCTTGGTTCATACTATTTTCAATAAAGCGTTTGTATTGTATCACATCTGCATAAGAATGAAACATAAGAGCATTCGCCTGCAAGCCATCTCTCCCAGCACGACCTATTTCTTGATAGTAGCCTTCAAGGTTTTTAGGCATATTATAGTGTATCACCCAACGAACGTTGGACTTGTCAATTCCCATTCCGAAGGCTACTGTTGCACAAATAATTTGAGTCTTATCATAGACAAATTCTTCTTGAATTTTGGACCTCTCTTCAGATGCTAAACCAGCATGATAGGCCTTCGCTTTAAATCCCTTCTTTGTAAGATCTTTGGCTAATTTTTCAGTGGATTTTCTACTTAAACAATACACTATGCCAGCTTCATCTTTCCTTCTTAAAAGAAAGTTTTCAATTTGTTTGAGGCGTTTATCTGCAACTCTCACCTCAAGGAAAATATTTTCTCTATCAAAAGAAGAGAGGAAAGCTTTAGCTTTTGGGATCCCCAATTGCTTTAAAATATCCTTCCGGGTAGTTTTGTCTGCAGTTGCTGTTAAAGCAATGACGGGTGTGTTAGGTAAAGACTTTTTTAAAAATCCAAGTTGCTGGTAGGAAGGTCTAAAATCATGACCCCAAGAAGAGATGCAATGAGCTTCATCTACAGCAACACAACTGATATAAGTTTCGCTTAAAATCTCTTGGAGTCCAGATAAACTTTCTGGGGCTGTATAAAGCAGTTTTATTTTTCGGTTGGCTACTTTAGATTTAATCTCAAGTTGGACTTCAGGAGTTTGGGTAGAATTGTAGAAATCTGCAGGAATTCCATTGCTTCTCAATCCATCAACTTGATCTTTCATTAAAGCGATGAGTGGTGAAATAACTAGAGTAAGTCCCTCAAATTCTAAGGCAGGAAGCTGAAAACACATCGACTTTCCTCCACCAGTGGGCATCACGACAAGGGCATCTTTACCGTCTAAAACATGTTTAATAATTTCAGCTTGATCTTTTCTAAAACTATCGTAACCGAAGTATTTTTTAAGATGAGAAAGACTGTTTGCTATCACTTGAGAGGTCATGAAATGGATTTCGAAATTGAAATCGCAAATTACAATTTCAGTTCCATTTTTTTAAAGATGAATAATGATATATTTGTAAGAATGATTTCAAAAAAGACAAAATACGCAATTAACGCTTTGGTTTATCTTGCAAAGCGAAACGGAGAAGGACCTATTGTCATTAGTGAAATTGCTGAAAAAGAACATATTCCCAGAAAATTTTTAGAGTCTATTCTACTTAATCTAAAAAAGGCTGGGGTTCTCGCTAGCAAAAAAGGAAAGGGCGGTGGTTATTATCTGTTACAAAATCCAGAAGATATTAACTTAGCTGATGTGATGCGTCTTTTTGATGGGCCTATCGCTTTTCTTCCCTGTGTGACCTACAAATATTACGAAAGGTGTGAGGAATGTAAGGATGAAGAAACCTGCGGAATAAGGGATGTTTTTTATGAAGTAAGAAACAAAACTGTGGAACTCCTCAAGAAAGCGAATCTAGCGGAAATCATCAAAAGAGAACGTCATTTAATTACCGATTTATAGTTGAATCTATTTTTTTACAAATAAAGTCTATAGATTTAGTAGACTATTCTATATTTGAACAAAAAAAATAAATGACCACAGCTGCAATTATAACTATTGGTGTCATTGTTCTTGCAATTATTCTTTTTGCGACAGAAGCCTTACCTATAGACCTTGTTGCTATTTCTATCATGATTATTTTGGTAATAGGAGGAGTCATTACGCCTGAAGAAGGGGTAGAGGGCTTTAGTAACAAAGCAACCATTACTGTGGCCTTTATGTTTGTATTGAGTGCAGCACTTCTCAAAACTGGAGCTTTACAAGTCCTAGCTCATCGGTTATCAAAAATTTTCCGATATAAATTCAATGCAGGAATTTTGATGATGATGTTTATGATCGCTATTATTTCAGCATTTGTGAATAATACACCGGTCGTTGCAGTCTTTATTCCCGTGGTTATTCAAATTGCCCATGCTTCGGGGCAAAGTCCTTCCAAAATGCTTATACCTCTCTCTTTCGCTTCCATTTTCGGTGGTATGTGTACTTTAATTGGGACTTCTACCAATATTTTGGTGAGCGGGATAGCTGAAAAAGAGGGCGAACAAGCTATAAGTATGTTCCAAATGACTCCCATTGCAGGGGTATTACTTGTTGTAGGTGTGGTGTATATGTCGATTTTCGGTATTAAATTATTACCTAAATCAAGGCGTTCTAAAGATTTAAAATCCAAATTTGACGTCAATAATTACATCACTTTAGTCGAGTTGTTATCCAATTCATCATCCATTGGCAAAAAAATTATGGACTCCGAATTGGTGACAGAATTCAATATAGATATTATTGAAGTAAGGCGAAACGGCAACTCATTTACTTTACCTCCAGGTGATTTTGAATTAAATGAAGGTGATATCCTGAAAGTGAAATGTGATGTAGAAAAGTTGAAATCCCTAAAAGGAAAAACAAAAACTTTAGCAGTGTCTCCCTTAAAAATAGGGGATAGTGATCTATCTGGTAAGAATTCAGCTTTGGTAGAAATGGTGATTACCTCCTCTTCAGAAATTCACGGAAAAACCCTAAAAGAGCTCGATTTTAGGAGGCGCTATAGAGCTATACCACTGGCGATAAAGCATAAAGAAGATATTAAGCATGATGATTTATACGATGTTAAACTGAGCGCAGGAGATGTCATTCTGGCCGAAGTAAAATCACATTATGTCAAAGAACTAAATAAATTAGAAGCTGGTCAAAACACACCTTTTGTTCTTTTATCAGAAAATCATATCACAGAATTTGATAAAAAGAAATTTGGTATTGTGATAGGTCTTATTTCCATTATGGTTGTTTTAGCGAGTCTTGGAATTTTAGATATTATGGTAGGGGCCATTTCAGCTGTTATCATCCTTGTTTTGGCTAAGATTCTTAGCATGAAAGAAATTTATGAAGCTATCAACTGGAAGATAATTTTCTTATTGGTTGGAGCGCTTAGTTTAGGTTTAGCTATCAATAAAACAGGTCTTGACTTGTTTATCGCAGAAGCGTTGGTAGATCAACTTGCGCCCATGGGAATTATTGCGGTGATTTCTGGATTGTATTTAGCTACCTCTCTGCTAACGGAAGTCATGTCCAACAATGCCTCTGCAGCTCTTATGACCCCTATTGCGATAGCTATCGCGCATACCTCTGGCGTAGAAGTTTTACCTTTTTTGGTTACGGTTATGATTGCTGCTTCAGCTACTTTTATGACACCCATTGGTTATCAAACCAATACCATGGTCTATAGTGCTGGAAATTATAAATTCAAAGATTTTTTTAAAGTAGGGATCTTTTTGAATTTTTTATTCTGGGTAATTTCAAGTTTTATGATTCCTTGGTACTTTAATTTGGTTTAATTAAACTGAAATTAGCAAGGCATAGAATTGGTAAGAGACAAACAAATTAAGTAGCGCAAAAAATAAAGAAGGAAAGGATTGTACGAAGCTGTCTTTTATTTTTAGCCGGACTCCAAATCCAAGACTCATTAAAACGCTAAGACCCAAAGCAGCAGAGAACCCTAAAATAGGATTGAAATAAAATCCATAACTCAGGCCACAAGCTCCTAAGACTTGAAAAAATCCAGTGATTTTCCTTTGCCCCTTAGATAAACCAAAACGTTCAAATTCTTTATACATGGTAGGACTATAAAAACATCCTAGTCCATAAAAAAAGAAAGAAACGCTTATAAATAAAACTAAAATCTGTAATACCATCATATAGGATCAAGGAGCCAAAATAATGAATGGATCCATCGGGATATTTCTCAAAACCCAAAAACTCAACACAACTACCAATATGACCCATGGCGCTGCGTTATGATAAAGTATGTTTTTAACTGTGTTTTCCTTTTGAAAACTATTATGGAAAAATACATAAAACTTATAGAAAATAACCAAAAGAGCTAAGATTATAAGAAAATTATGTTGGATGCCTACCCATAAATTTCCGTGGAGCATTTCATGAAAAGCACGTTGGGATCCACATCCAGGACAGTACAAACCGGTAAAACTATAAAAGGGGCATTTTGGGAAGTAGGCAAAAGACTTTGGGTTTAAATTAAAATAAAGCATACCCAAGGCTAGAATCGCAATGGGTATGCTTATTTTTTTAAGAATTGATATGCTTTTCTTCACTTATGCTTTTAATTATAATTTTGCATCTCTTCATTATAAGCATCCAAAAAAGCTTCACCCGCAAATACAAAAATAAATAATGCATAAGCGATCACAATGACAAGTCCAACGATAAGGGCAACAATCCACCATGTTTTCGCATTTTTAGAAGACTTTTCTGCGCCTTCGTAATCTCCTGCATTATACTTTGTGTTAACCTGAGAGGCATAAACAATGCTTACAATTCCCGCTGGTAAACAGCATAAAATAGTAGTAATGATAGCCAATGCCAAATGGTTAGAGGGCATTGGTGGTTTAGTTTGGTTAGTTTCCATTAGATTAGATTTTTATTTTGATAAAATTAACATTTAGTCAATAATATCCTAAGCATTTTCAAAAAAATTATTTTAACTCATGGACAAATTCAGAAAGTGCATTGACGGTGTGGTCTATATCTTCATAAGACAAAGCATCATTTAAAAAATAACTCTCGAAGGCACTAGGGGGCATATAGACACCTCGGTCCAGCATCCCATGAAAGTAGGTTTTAAACTTAGGGTTATTTCCATGAGCAGCCGTTTCAAAATCGACGACAGGTTCCTTGCAGAAGTGAATAGAAATCATAGATCCTATTCTGTTGATTTGGTGATCAATATTAGCGTCGTTAAGCACCTTGGCCATGCCTTCATGTAAATATGCAGTCTTTTTATCAAGGCTTTCAAAGATCTCTCTATTGTTGTTCAGCTCTTTGAGCATGGTATACCCTGCCGCCATAGCCAAGGGATTACCACTAAGAGTACCCGCTTGATAAACTGGGCCGTCCGGAGAAAGATGATTCATGATCTCTGATTTTCCAGCGAAAGCCCCAACGGGTAGACCTCCACCTACAACTTTTCCAAACGTCACAATATCGGCTTCAACTCCCAATAATTCTTGGACACCTCCTGGTGCAAGCCTAAAGCCTGTCATCACTTCATCAAATACTAGCAAGATCTTGTTATCATCACAAATCTGTCTCAGACCTTCAAGAAATCCTTTTTTGGGAAGAATACAACCCATATTACCGGCGACAGGTTCTATAATAATACAAGCTATGTCTCCTTTATTTTCTTTTACTAGCTTTTCAACGCTTTCTAAATTATTGTAATCTGCTAACAGAGTATCTTTTGCAGTTCCTTTGGTAACTCCTGGAGAATTTGGTTCACCAAAAGTTACGGCACCACTTCCGGCTTGGATGAGAAAGGAGTCACTATGTCCGTGGTAGCATCCTGCAAACTTGATGATTTTATCTTTTTGGGTATACCCTCTCGCCAACCTTACGGCACTCATACAGGCTTCAGTACCACTATTGACAAATCGAATCTTATCAATTCCTGGAACCATATTCACTGCAAGTTTAGCAATCTCAGTTTCTAGAGCAGTAGGAATACCGAAAGATGTTCCGTCTTTTGTTCGCTCCACTATTGCTTTAACAACAGCTGGATGCGCATGCCCAAGAATCATAGGGCCCCATGATGAGATATAATCAATCAGTTTGTTATCGTCTTCGTCATATAGATAAGCTCCTTTAGCTTTTTTTACGAAAATAGGATCGCCACCCACAGCATTGAATGCTCTCACAGGAGAATTCACACCCCCTGGAATGTACTTTTTGGCTTCATTAAACAATGCACTACTTCGTTTGTAAATCATATTATCTTGTTTTTACTTTTAATTCTTGACCAATTTGGATGTGGTCATGCTTCAACCTATTAATTAATTTTAATTCTTCAACAGTTAAGTCAAATTTTTCAGAAATATTATAAAGTGTATCCCCTTTTTTGACGAGATAGAATTCTAAATCGCTATTTGAAACCCTCTGTGGCTTCGGTAAAGGCATATCTGCATTTTTTCCTAACACTTCTTTATCAAACTCATTAAGGTTATACCGTTCAATGAGACTTATCAATTTTTGAGGATATCTAGGGTCTGTTGCGTAGCCTGCACGTTTTAATCCTCTAGCCCAGGAGGTGTAATCATCGCTCTTATAATCAAACAAAAAAGCATACCGATTTCTTTCAAATAAAAATAAAGAATGATCTCTGAAGGAATATTTGGGGTCATTGTATTTTCTAAAACATTCTTGAGCCTCATCATCATCATGATAGACCTTCTCGCCTTGCCAGCCGTTACATTTTATCCCGAAATGATTGTTAGAGCGCCTTGTGAGCGGGCCATTTCCAGATCCAGATTCCAGAATTCCTTGAGCAATCTTAATGCTCGCAGGGATGCCGTAGAGTCTCATTTCTTCTTGGGCAACACCCGCATAATCGTATATGTAGCGATCGACTGGGCTTAAGCTGGCAAGGTCTATTTCAGCTTCAGAAACCACCAAGTCTTCTGTTCTGTCTACCTCTTTATTCTCCTTTGGTCGAGGATCGGCTCTAGGGACTTCCCTGGAAGCCTCGGTCTTTTTAGATATTGTTGCTACAGATTTTTTTGAAGATCCACAGGATGATATTAAAATCACTAAGAGGATATAGAGGCTGGTTTTTAGTTTCATAAAAGGGTAATGGTTTGAAGTCCTTTTTGTTTTAAACTACGGTTCATACCTTCAATTCCTTGAAGGCCTCCCGTATGAACTGCTAAAATACGAGTATTTTTGGAAAAAAAGCCTGAGTCTATTAATTCAAAAATGCCGTAAAACATCTTTCCAGTATAAATGGGGTCCAGTTGAATTTGATATTTACTTTGAAAGGAATTTATGAAGTCTATCAATTCTGAATTTACTTTAGCATAGCCTCCAAAATGAAAGTCGGTTTGAAGAGACCAATTGGATTTTGAAGTCCATCTGGAGATCTCATTTTGAAGGAAATCTCCCTTCAAAGCAGAAAAACCTAAGACATGTTGATGAGGTTTTGAGGCCTCTATAAGGCCAGCAACCGTTCCGCCAGTCCCCGCCGATGAACAAATGACATCAAAACTGTCATCTTTTGCAGTTAATATTTCAGTGCAGCCTTTTATAGCTAATGCATTAGAGCCTCCTTCTGGAATGCTATAAATTGATAAATCTGACTCAAAGAGGTCTTTGAGGCTTGGAATACCTTCTTTAAGCCTGTAGTCTTTTCTGGTTACAAAAACCAACTCCATGTTTTTTTGGTATGCAAAATTAAGCGTTGGATTACTGGCGAGTGTTTTCTGCAAATCTTCTCCTAGTTCTTGCCCACGTATAATTCCGATAGACTCTAAACCGAGAATATGACAGGCTTCTGAAGTTGCCGCAATGTGATTTGAGTAGGCTCCACCAAATGTTAGGATTTTAGTAAATCCTTCATCCTGAGCTTTTAAAAGATTATATTTAAGCTTTCTAAATTTGTTGCCCGAGACTATAGGATGAATTAAATCTTCTCGTTTCACAACTAACTCAACGCCATTAAATTTTCCAATAAATTGGTTGGGCGATGAGAAATTTTTAGAAAAAAAAGACGTGGAAGTCATAGGTAGATTCAGAATAAAATTCAAAATTACAGTCTTAAATTCAATTTGTAGTCTGGTTTATTTAAATTTCTAGTAATGATTAATTTTAAAAAGCAATTACCCTTGGAAGAGGGTGACTATTACATAACAAAAGAAGGCTATAGGTGCTTTACGGAACAGTACCACCTCAAGCGAGGTTACTGTTGTAAAAGTGGTTGTAGACATTGCCCATACGGTTACAAAAAGGGAAGAGATAATTCATAGATATGACGTTCAGCGAAGAAATTTTAGAAGGAATACCATCACAATTGCCATTACCAAGAAATTATGATAGTGCTCTCAATCACGCCCCGAAACGAAAAAAATGCCTAACGGCTTCAGAAGAACTTCTTGCCCTCAAAAATGCGCTAAGATACTTTCCACAACACTTCCATAAAACTTTAGCAAAAGAATTCAAAGAAGAGTTAGAGTCTTATGGCAGGATTTATATGTTTCGATTTAAGCCAACTTTTGAGATTTATGCTAGACCAATTTCAGATTATCCAGGCAGAAGTCTTCAAGCTAAGGCTATTATGCTTATGATTCAGAACAACTTAGATAAGGCAGTCGCTCAACATCCCGATGAATTGATTACTTATGGAGGCAACGGGTCAGTTTTTCAAAATTGGGCTCAGTACAGGTTAACTATGAAATATTTAGCAGAAATGACAGATGACCAAACTCTGGTCATGAATTCTGGTCATCCACAAGGGCTCTTCCCTTCTAATAATTCAGCACCTAGGGTAGTGGTTTCTAACGGAATGACTATTCCCAATTATTCTAAACCAGAGGACTGGGAAAGGTTTAATGCCCTTGGAGTTTCCCAATATGGACAAATGACAGCAGGAAGCTATATGTATATAGGCCCTCAAGGCATAGTTCACGGGACGACGATTACAGTTTTAAATGGATTTAGAAAAATTAATAAATCTCCAAATGGAGGATTGTTTCTAACCTCTGGCCTTGGGGGAATGAGTGGAGCACAGCCTAAGGCTGGTAATATAGCGGGTTGTGTGACAGTCTGTGCCGAAGTTAACCCAAAAGCTATACAAACACGACATGAGCAAGGTTGGGTAGATGAGGTTATTGATGATTTGGATTTTTTAGTCCAAAGAGTAACTCAAGCAAAGAAAAATAAAGAAGTACTTTCAATTGCTTACCAAGGAAATATCGTTGAAGTCTGGGAGAAATTTGAAGAACAAAATATCCACATCGATTTAGGATCAGATCAAACTTCGCTTCATAATCCTTGGGCAGGCGGCTATTATCCCGTTGGATTCAGTTACGAAGATGCCAACGAACTGATGGTAAATTCACCTGAAATTTTCAAAACTGAAGTTGAAAACACCTTAAAACGTCATGTTGATGCTATAAATACTCATTCAAATCGAGGGACTTACTTTTTCGATTATGGGAACGCTTTTTTGCTGGAGGCTTCTAGAGCTGGAGCTAAAGTTCATAAAAATGATAAAGGACAGCGTGTTAGTTCAAGAGATGCAGAATCAAATTCAAAAGAGTTTGCCTATCCT
Source organism: Psychroflexus gondwanensis ACAM 44 (assembly GCF_000355905.1). Taxonomy (GTDB): domain Bacteria; phylum Bacteroidota; class Bacteroidia; order Flavobacteriales; family Flavobacteriaceae; genus Psychroflexus; species Psychroflexus gondwanensis. The sequence continues at coordinate 131,300 of NZ_APLF01000004.1, read as the reverse complement.
AGTTATGTTCAAGACATCATTGGACCTATGTGTTTTGATTATGGGTTTGGCCCTTTTAGGTGGGTTTGTGCTTCAGGACAACCCGAAGATTTAGCGAAGACAGATGATATTGCTACTCAAGTTCTAGAAGAGCTTATAAAAACCTCCGAGAAAGATATACAACTACAAATGCAAGATAACATTACTTGGATAAAAGGAGCTCAAGGCAATAAATTGGTAGTAGGATCTCAAGCGAGAATATTATATGCCGATGCAGAAGGGAGAATGAAGATTGCAGATGCTTTTAACAATGCTATTGCTGAAGGTGATCTTGGTGAAATTATTTTGGGTAGAGATCATCACGATGTTTCTGGAACGGACTCACCGTATAGAGAAACTTCAAATATTTATGATGGAAGTAAATTTACAGCAGATATGGCAATTCAAAACGTAATAGGAGACAGTTTTAGAGGCGCGACATGGGTGAGTATACACAACGGAGGAGGTGTAGGTTGGGGAGAAGTTATCAACGGAGGTTTTGGCATGTTACTTGATGGTAGTATAGAAGCAGGTAAGAAATTAAAATCTATGCTGCATTGGGATGTAAACAATGGTGTAGCCAGACGATCTTGGGCTAGGAATGAAGGTGCAGAAATCGCTATAAAAAGAGCTATGCGTCAAGAACCTAAGCTAAAAGTAACCTTACCGTTTCATGTAGAAGATTCAATATTAAAAACACTATAATCATGAAAATTTATAAACGCCTATTGCTTTTTTTAGGAATTATGTCTATAATGTCATGTTCGTCAGTTAGAGTCGCAACAGATTATGATAAAGAAGTAGATTTTAAAATGTATACGTCTTTTGCTTTTTTTAAACCTGGCATAGACGAAGCTAAAATTTCTGATTTAGATAAAAAAAGAATTCTAAGAGCTATAGAAAGAGAATTAGAGGCTAAGGGCATGTTTAAAGCTTCCAATCCAAACTTACTCATAAGTATCTTTACAGAAACCAGAGAAAATGTAAATATTCATCAAAATAATTTTGGTTATGGATGGGGATGGAATCCTTATTTCTGGGGTCCTGGCGGAAATAATATAGTATCAAGTAATGTAGAAGGAACGCTGTATATCGATTTTATTGATGCTCGAAAAAATGAATTGGTTTGGCAAGGATTAGGAACGGGTATTTTGAGCCTTGATATGGAAAAGAAAGAAGAAAAAATTAATAAAATAGTAAATAAAATCTTGGAGGAATATCCTCCAGAAAGAGACCAGAAGTAAGTTCATGGTTGTTTATTTAGTTTGTTAGATAAAGCTGTACAGAGTGAAAATTTCATTTTGTACAGCTTTATTGTTATATTGAATTCAAATATATATTATGAGTAGAGGATTTGTAAAGGAAAGCGATCAAGAGGAACCGCCTGTAATACCACCAAGAGCCTCCTTGCCTGATGGTGTGACCAATTACGTTACTCCTCAAGGAAAAGAGATGCTCAGAGAAGAAAAAATAAAACTAGAGAAACAAAGAGCCGATCTTAATATTCAAGACGATACCGAGCGAAGACGAGAATTGGCAGTGATTGATGGAAAATTAAAGCTGCTCAATGAAAGATTAAATAGTGCACAAGTTCTAAATCCAGAACAACAAAATAAAAGCGAAATTCGGTTTGGTGCGACTGTAAAGTTCAAAATGAACGGTTCCATTCAAGACTTCAAAATTGTAGGAGTGGATGAGGCCAACATCAAAGAAAAGAAAATAGCCTTTACCTCACCACTAGCAATAGCGATGACTTCTAAAAAGGAAGGAGATAATTTTGAATTTAAACTAGGCCAAGATTCTCGGCCTATTGAAATTTTAGAAATTAATTATTAGAGATTTATAGCGCTAGCTACTTTCTCAAGACTTGCTTTATGCATTTCATGTTTGCCTTCAAATTTCAGAATCTCAGCAGGGTTAGGGAAAATAGTAGAAGCTATTTTAAGTTGAGTTTGGATTTTCTCTTCGGTTAAATACCCATCTTTTGATCCATAAATAATACTGGTTTTTAATTCTGGTAAATAGTTAAAATCTTGTGCATCAAATTCATCGGGAATGCTTCCAGAATGAAGAACCAAATGATCGCAAGTTATATGGCGTTGAGCCATCCACCGTGTCACGACCGATACGCCTTGGGAAAACCCCATCAAAATTATATTTTTATCGGTGGGAAGAGATTCTTTGGTAAGGAGTGCATCTAAATAATTTAAGATATTTTCTGTATCAAGCTCTCTGTTTTCTTTGGTAAGCCAAGAGGCTCCTATATATTTATAGGCTTTGGTTTGGTAGTATTTAGAAGGAGCCTGAGGGGCGATGATATAATTTTCTTCTGGATTTAAATCCTCAAAGTAACTAATGAAATACTTGCTCAAAAAGCCAATTCCATGGCAGGCTATCCATATATTTTGTGTTTTATTGGTTAATTTATTGAGGGTAGAGTAAGTATTGGTTGTTTGGTAACTCACTTGATTCTGATGACTCATTCTTGTTTTTTTTTTCTCTTTATAAAAATCAAAGTAATTGATTAATTTCGCTTTACATGAGCTATCTGAGACATTATTTTTCAATTTTCTTTATTTTCTATCTTGGATGTTCTTCACTTCACTCCCAATTTAAAGAAAACACACAGATAAATGGAATAAGTATGGTAGCCTCCAGAAATGCCATCACTCAAAATCATGCGAAGGCAATAGTTCATTTAAATTCTAATTTCGTAAGTGTTATGCCTTATGCTTTTATGCCTAAACTCTCTCAACCAGAACTTGTTTTTGATACAAATAAACAATGGTTTGGTGAAACCATGAGTGGTATCAAAGCAGATATCGAAACGCTACAGGCTCAAAAGTTAGGAGTGATGTTAAAACCTCACATTTGGGTTTGGAATGGTAATTTTACTGGAGATATCAAGATGTTTTCTGAAGAGGATTGGATTCAGTTTGAAGACAATTACAAAAAATACATTTTAGCGTTTGCACATCTAGCTGAATCTATGAAAGTTAAATTGTTTTGTATTGGTACTGAACTAAATAGCTTTGTAAATCAAAGACCTGTGTTTTGGTGTTCGCTTATTGATGAAGTCAAATCTGTTTATTCTGGTGATCTCACTTACGCAGAAAACTGGGATACGTATACCGAAGTTTACTTTTGGGATAGTCTAGATTTTATAGGTATTGATGCTTATTTTCCCATTTCTAATTCTAAAACTCCTGGTTTTGAAGAGGCTTTTTTGAAGTGGGAGATTTTAAAAGAAGATCTCAAGGCCTATTCTAAAGATTTTCAAACACGAGTGTTATTCACAGAATACGGATATAGGAGTATAGATTTTGCAGGAGAGAAGCCTTGGGTTTCTAAAAGAGTGGAAGATAAGTCAAATGAAAATGCACAACTCAACCTGTTAAAGGCTTTACACCAAAGCTTATGGAAAGAAGATTGGTTTGCTGGTGGATTTTTATGGAAGTGGTTTCCTTACTATAATTTAAAATCAGATCGACATCGAAATCGGTTTTCTATACAGGGGAAAAAATCTGAAGCCTATCTCAAAGAATTTTATGCTGACCATTAAATCGTTTTTTAACGTTTTATGGAAGTTATAAAAGTATTTTAAAATCGACTTACTTCTAGTAAGCAATGAATTTCCTTTTGTAATTTTGAATTCTGATAAAGCAATCATGAATAAAGAAAAGATACTCGAGCAGTGCAATGCTTATAATAAGAATACGTTAATGGAAACTTTAGATATCACTTACGTTGATGTAGGTGATGATTTTTTGGTGGCTAAGATGCCTGTAACACCAAAAGTACATCAACCCGATGGAGTTTTACATGGCGGTGCTATGGTAGCTTTAGCTGAAAGTGTTGGGAGCGCAGCTTGTTTTGTTTTTTTGGATACCAAAAATTTTATGATTCGCGGTTTAGAAATTTCTGCTAATCATGTAAGAAGTTTGAGTAGTGGAGACGTATTTGCAACAGCCCAGTTCATCCATAAGGGAAGAACAACTCAGGTGTGGGACATCAAACTGAAAGATGAAGAAGGACGGCTTATTTCTGCTGTAAAGTTGACTACAATTGCTTTACCAAAAGCGAAATAATGCAAAAACTAAAAGAAGATATACAGAAACAATGGGCTTCTAACTTGCCTTTCGTCGCCTATCATTCTCCAAATTCTGGAGAGGTGAGTTGTTTTTTTCAAAAGGAAGCTGGTTTACGTTACCTTCAGAATTATGAAGAGTCTGGATTTATCTTTTCACCTTTTGAAGTTAACTCTCGGCCCATCTTTTTTTCTGAAGAGAACTCTGATGTTCTTAAGTATGAGCTCATCGATGCTGAAATAGATTATGTGTCTAAATTCAGCCTAAAGAATACTCTATCCGATAAGAATAAATACATAGATTTGTTGCAGCACACCATTACAGCAATTAAAAACGAGGAATATAAAAAAGTAGTGGTTTCTAGGGTAATGACCCAGGATTATACTTTGGAAAATCCACAAGAGTTGCTTTTGAAGTTAATACATTTTTATCCAGAAGCTTTTACTTATGTCTGGTTTCATCCAGAAATAGGCTTATGGGCTGGAGCTTCACCAGAAATATTTGCCAAAACGTATAGGACCAAATTTGAAACGATGGCTTTAGCTGGAACAAAGCGAGTAAATGAAAATCGGGAGTGGACACAAAAAGAGCTAGATGAGCAGCAGATCGTAACCGATGAAATCGTGAGTGCCTTGGAAAATCACACCCAAAATGTGCAAGTTCATCCTAGAACAACCGATCAGGCTGGAGATTTGTTTCATCTTAGAACAGACATTTCAACAGACTTAGACTCTTCCAAATTGGGTTTAGTCTTAAAAGATTTACACCCCACCCCAGCTGTTTGTGGTCTTCCCAAAGCAAAGGCTTACAAATTTTTAAAAGAGAATGAAGGCTATGATAGGCAGTTTTATACTGGTTTTTTTGGAGAATTAAACGTGGCTAAGCAAACACAACGATCCAAGAGAACTAGAAATCAAGAAAACCAAGCTTACAAATCAATTGTGAGAGCCTCCAATTTATATGTGAATTTGAGATGTATGAGTTTTAATTATGGAAAGGTGCATGTATACGTAGGTGGGGGAATTACTAAAGATAGTATTGCTGAAGAAGAATGGACCGAAACGGTCAATAAATCTAGGACGATGTTAAAAGTGCTATAAGAATTTGAATAACCTTAAGGTATAGGCATAGTTCCTTGTATTTTTGTATCATGAAGCAGATTTATTCTTCAATTCCTACAGCTCAAATTATAACAGAACTTTGTGTAAAAAATCACATCGAACATGTAGTTATTTCTCCTGGTTCTCGCAACGCCCCACTCACTATTACACTTGCTCATCACCCTAAAATAAAAGCCTATAGCATCGTTGATGAACGTTGTGCCGCTTTTTTTGCTTTAGGAATGACTCAGCGTTTCAATACCCCAGTTGCGGTAGTTTGTACTTCAGGCTCAGCTCTTTTAAACTATTATCCAGCTGTATCAGAAGCTTTTTATAGCAATTTACCTTTGGTAGTGATCTCTGCAGATCGACCAAAACACCTTATCGACATTGGTGATGGACAGACTATAAGACAAACAAATGTCTTTAAAAATCATATCCTCTATTCTGCTAATCTTAAAGGAGACTTTCATAATTCTGAAGATAAATCTGTTCATGATTTTAATGCTAAGGAAACACATAAAGCTTTACAGACTGCTATTCTAAAACAAGGTCCTGTTCATATCAATGCCCCATTTGATGAGCCCTTGTATCATAAAGTTGAGAAATTGAACGTTAAGATTTCTAGTCAGGATGCATTTAATCTGGAGTCGGTTGAATTTGATAGTTCTGCATTTGCGAAAGCTTGGAATTCTTCTAAGAAAAAATTGGTCCTGGTAGGGGTAAATCTTGATGAAAAAATAGACATAGAGGTTTTGAAGTTGTTGTCTGAAGATCCTTCGGTTATTGTGATGACAGAAATTACCTCCAATATCTCCGATGCTAATTTCTTTACGAATATCGACTCAATACTGGCTCCAATAGAGCAGGAGTCAGATTCGGTTTCGCTTTTTGAAGCTCTGCAGCCAGAAATGCTTATTACCTTTGGCGGGTTGATTGTCTCTAAAAAAATAAAGAAATTTTTAAGACAATACAAACCAAAACAGCATTTCCATATCGATCCAAGAGAAGCAAATGACACCTTTTTTTCCTTGACCCAGCATTTTGAAACGTCGGTGAATTCCTTTTTTAAAATTGTAAGGCCTAGCTTAGATGAAGTTCATTCTTCCTACTTTGAATCTTGGAATGCTATTAAGTTAAAAACCCTAGAGTATAGAGAGATTTACAAGCAACGCATAGAATTTACAGATTTTGCTTTTTACTATAGCCTTTTTGAGACCTTACCTCAAGATGAAATCGTTCATTTCGCCAATAGTTCAAGCATTAGGTATGCTAATTTATTTGATTCTAAACGTCCTATAAAGACCTTCGCCAATAGGGGAACTAGTGGAATAGATGGCAGCACCTCTACAGCCATAGGTTATGCTGTAGCTAGTCGAGAACCAACCACTTTGGTAACTGGAGATTTGAGTTTTTTTTACGATTCTAATGCGCTTTGGAACCAGTACATCCCAAAGAATTTCAAAATTATTCTCTTGAATAATGCTGGCGGCGGAATATTTAGAATTCTACCCGGTAATAAAGAAGAGGACTATTTTGAAAATTTCTTTGAGACCACCCATCAGTTTAATGCTGAGCATTTATGTGCTATGTATGGCATAAACTACGTAACTGCACACGATCAAAAAGAGGTAAACAAGGAGTTACCCGCTTTTTTTGAAAGAAATAATAGTCCACAACTTATTGAAATCTTCACCCCTCGATTAAAAAATGACAAAGTCTTATTGAGTTATTTTGATTTCCTAAAAAATAATATTGATTTCAAGTCTGTGCTTCAACCTAAATCTTTAAAGTCTTAGTGGCGGCTTAATTTATAAGCAAGCTTAATTTTACTTACTTTTACAAATAAATTAAATTTAATGTTAGACTTAGGCGTAAAGCATACCTTAACGATTGATAGAGACACCCCTCCAGGATTGTTTTTAATACAAGATTCTACTGAAGAAGAGGTTCTTCTCCCCAATAAATACAAACCAGAGCAGTTTGAAATCGGAAATCAGTTGGAGGTGTTCGTCTATTTAGACTTCGATGAGCGTCCAGTAGCGACAACCTTGGAGCCTAAAGTGATGTTAGATGAATTTGCTTTTTTGAAGTGCGTCGACAGTAATGATTTTGGTGCTTTTTTGGATTGGGGATTAGAAAAACATCTGTTTGTCCCTCACATCGAGCAAGCCTACAGAATGGTAGAAGGTGAGCATTATTTGATATTCTGTTATTTAGATGAGCAAACCAACCGTCTAGTCGCATCGAGTCGTGTCAATAAATTTGTCGATAATTCTATCCTTACTGTAGAGCATTTTGATGAAGTAGATTTGATTGTGACTAATCCTACAGATATGGGATATAATGTCATTATTAATGAAATTCATTCAGGGTTACTATATAAAGATGAAGTCTTTCAAGAATTAAAAACTGGAGATAAACTCAAAGGGATTATCAAAAAAATAAGACCTGATAATAAAATAGATGTCTCTCTTCAACGCCCAGGTTATAGGGGTATTGAACCAAATGCCGATAAGGTGATGGAGGTTCTTCAAGCAACAGAGGATGGTTTTCTTCCTTTACATGATAAGTCCAATCCTGAGCAGATATATAATACGGTTCATCTGAGTAAGAAAGCTTTCAAAAAAGCTATAGGAACACTATATAAAAACAGGCAAATTACTATTGAAAATGGAGTTGGTATCTATATTAAAAAAGAAATTATCTAAAGTAAAATCCCGTTCCTGAAGATCTTCTGTAAGGCGATAATTGATAAAACGGAGATATAAATCGATATTGGTCCCCTAAATCTTCATAAGCAGAATTTTTGAGTCTATGGAGATCTGAATATATAGGTTGATTGTGATATGAGGGAGCCCAAGGTGAAGACGAACTGTTGTCTATTTTTGGTTTGAAATTACCAAACATAGCAGTTTGTCTTTCTACAAAAGAAAATTGTTGCTCTTGTTGTTGCTTAGCTCTATAAGCTTTTCTGTTCGCTGCTTCTACCATATTTATTTCTGGCCTTGAAGAAAAGGGGTCTTTAAAAATATTGACTTCAGGTAAATTAAACTGCCTTCCCACTGTTCTAAGGCTAAAAGGGTCTTCAGTAAAACTTAAGGATGTAATTAGTCTAGGCTCAAACATGTCAAAATCAGATTGAGCTTTCAAAAAATGAAAGCTTAATACGAAAGTGGCAATTAAAAAAAGCTTTGAGAATTTCATACTTACAATTGATCAAAAATTATACCCAATTTAAGATATCATCCCCCTTCCATAAATCCGGAAAAAAAGAGCGTTGCTGATATTTAGGGTGAAGATACTTTTTCCAGTCGGAACCACCAGTTGCTTCTTTTGTTTTTCCTTTCTTTTGCAAGTATTTTGTTGCAGTCTTAAGGTGAACCATTGGCCATCTTACGTTGTAGTGATGGTCAAAATCTTTCATTCTAATTTTTAGTTTCTCGCTGGGGTTTTCAAATTTTAAATAGTGTTCTAAAATACTGTGGCCTTGAATATTCACTGCTAAAGCTTTAAAACCTTCAAGGTATTTTTCTTCAAAGGCCTTAAGCGTATGAGTGCTTTTACCAGTACTTCTGTTATAGCCAGCATCTCTCCAATAGATATTTTCAAAAATGTCATCAGTGCTAGGAGAGGTGGAAAGCTCTTTTTTTCCGCTTTCATTTACTAAATTAATGGGAGGTGTGCACATCAATTCCAAATGACGAAACTGCGCACTCTGGAACCCACTAGCCGGTGTTAGAGATAATCGAAATTGATTGTAATCGTCGTAATCCATGCCGTCTTTCATGACATCAAAAGAAGTGATAAGCATATCGGTATAGCGCATAAGTCGTTTGAGCTTATCCATAAAGACCTCTTCCTTAGTAAAGTCTTTAAGTTCTGTAATTTGTCGAGCCTCATGGATCATAAGCTTTAAGGTAAGCTCAGTAATTTGATGATAAATGATAAAAACGGTTTCGTCTTTAAAATCTGTTTTAGGTTTTTGTAAAGACAACAAGGTATCTACTTCAATATAATCCCAATAATTGAGAGGCTTGGAATGCAAAAGGCCTTTTAAGTAAGTTTCAGGATTCTCTCCTAAGGCTTCATACTTGTTTTTGAGTTGCTTTAAAAGCTCTTCATTCATCGAATTTTGTTTTAATTCAAATTTATTAAAATTAGTCAAGTTAAAGGTCAATTTGATTAAATAAGGTTGACCAAATCATTAACTCTTTGTAATATCAGTATCAAAACTTTTATTACCATAAAGTAAGCTAATACATATATACTAAGAACATATTTTTGAAGTCCTAGAAAACCTAAAAACTTATTATCTTTGTATAAAATTAGAAATTATGTCAGATACTATAGAACGCATCAAATGTTTAATTGTAGGCTCAGGACCTGCTGGTTACACAGCTGCGATTTATGCTGCAAGAGCAGATATGAAACCAGTGCTTTATACAGGAATGGAGCCTGGAGGGCAATTGACAACCACTACAGAAGTTGATAACTTCCCTGGTTATCCTCAAGGAATTGATGGTCCAAAAATGATGGTAGAGTTACAAGAACAAGCCGAGCGTTTTGGAACTGATGTCCGCATAGGTATGGTCACCAAGGTAGAACTGTCTGATAAAGTAGGTGGTATTCATAAAGCCCAAATCGATAATAAAACATGGGTTGAAGCTAGGACACTTCTTATTTCAACAGGTGCCTCAGCTAAATACTTAGGGATACCAAGTGAACAGCGATTGAGAGGTGGAGGAGTTTCAGCTTGTGCGGTTTGTGATGGTTTTTTCTATAAAGGACAGGATGTTGCGATTGTAGGTGGTGGAGATACTGCTTGTGAAGAAGCAACATACTTATCCAATATTTGTACTAAAGTGACTATGTTGGTAAGAAAAGGAGATATGAAAGCTTCTAAAGCTATGCAGCATCGTGTTGAAAATGCAAAAAACATCGATCTTAGATATTATTCTGAAGTCGACGAGGTACTTGGAGAACAAGTTGTGGAAGGCTTAAGAATTCTGAATAACAAAACTGGTGAAAAAGAAGAGATAAAAATTACTGGTTTGTTTATAGCCATTGGGCATAAACCTAACACTGATATGTTTAAAGGTTATTTGGACATGGATGAGGTTGGTTATATTATCACAAAACCAAAATCTACTAAAACGAATTATCCTGGTGTGTTTGCCTGCGGTGATTCTCAAGATAAAGTGTATCGTCAAGCAATTACAGCAGCAGGTACAGGTTGTATGTCTGCATTAGATGCAGAGCGTTATCTAGCAAGTCTAGAATCTACACCTAGAACTGAACCACAGGCTGCGCTAAGTTAGATTTTACTTACATAGCAAATTAATCAAGGCCTTTGTAATATGCAAAGGCCTTATTTATTTGATCATCGCTCACTTTGCAATTTAGTTTTGGCTGACCTATTTTTTCTAACAAAACAAAGTTAATAGTGCCCCCCGTGTTTTTCTTATCGTGTTTAAGATAAGTTTTCACCTTGGACACATCCTCTGAAGTGAAGGTAACGGGTTTAAAATATTGGCTTATTAATTGACTTGCGGCATCGCATTTTTCTTCTGAAAATTGCAATATATCTACAGATAGCTTCAATGCTAAAATCATTCCTATAGCTACAGCTTCTCCGTGAAGAAGTTTTGTTTTAGAAGGCGATTCCATTTGATAGGACTCTATTGCATGTCCTAGGGTATGTCCAAAATTTAAGGCCATTCTCAATCCATTTTCAAAAGGATCTTCTTCGGCTATTTTAGTTTTAATTTGAATAGAATCTCTAATCAATTCAGGCAGTTTGTCCACTTGAAATTGAGATAAATCTTTAAAGTTGTCTAGATATTCTTCATTTGCAATTAAACCGTGTTTTAGCATTTCGGCCAACCCACTTCTCATTTCTTTGGAAGGTAAAGTAGAGAGATAACCAACATCTACCACAACCATTTGAGGTGGGCGAATAATTCCGATTTGATTTTTTAAACTATCAAGGTTTACACCATTCTTTCCCCCAATCGCTGCATCTACCATGCCGAGTAGAGTGGTAGGGATATGAACAAAGTCAATTCCTCTTTTAAAACTAGAGGCTACAAACCCACCAATATCTGTTACAATTCCACCACCGAGATTTATCAGAAGCGACTTTCTATCAGCCCCAGTTTCAGATAAGGTTTTCCAGATTTCCGAGCAAGTTGCAATAGTTTTAAATTCTTCTCCAGGTTCAATTTCAATCCATTCAATTCTCACATTTGCTTCCATTTTTTCTGAAAGAAACTTAGAGCAGTTCTCCTGAGTATTGGAGTCGACCAAAATATAAATGGAAGAATAAGCTTTGGTGTTTATTAATAAATTGAGTTCAATATAGGCCTGTTCTTGAAATGCTATGGTGTAGTTTTCTAGCTCTATCGTATTCATCATTAAAAAGCTTTGTTAAGATTCTTGAAATAGCTTAGTTGCTTCAGCGAAAATACTACATCAATCCCTATATTTGAATACAATTTTTCAATATGATCGATACTAAAATATTTAACGACACCAAACACGCTTTTGTTTTAAAATCAGATAAAGACTTGAAGCGTTCCTTGTTCCTCTTTACTATGATGAACATTCCTTTTTTTGTTCCGATTTCAACGAGAGCCACCAATTTAGCTTTGGACTTAAAACTTCCTATCGAGGGTTTGGTGAGAGCCACTATTTTCGAACAATTTTGCGGAGGTGAAAGTCAAGATGAATGCATGCCCCTGGTTAAAAAAATGTATACGGAAAATGTGTACAGTGTTTTGGATTATTCTGTAGAAGGCAAGGAAACCGAAGAAGAATTTGATAAAGCTGCGAACGCAAAAATAGAGATTATAAAATATGCCTCTAAGTCAAAAGAAATTCCTTTTGCTGTAGCAAAGCCATCGGGTTTGGGACGTTTTGCAATATGGGAAAAAGTCACTGCCAACGATGTCCTTTCTGGAGAAGAACAACAAGAATGGGACAGTATAAAAGCCAGGTTTGAAAGAGTTTGCCAAGCCGCTTACGATAATGATACCAAACTTCTTATCGATGCAGAAGAAACTTGGATGCAAGATGCAGCAGACAATCTGGCTGAGGATATGATGAGAAAATTCAATAAGGAAAAAGCGATCATATTTAATACGCTGCAATGTTACCGTTGGGACAGATTATCCTATGCAAAGGCTATTCATGACAGAGCCCAAAAGGATGGTTTTAAAGTAGGGTTTAAAACAGTTCGGGGTGCATATATGGAAAAAGAGAATTCGAGGGCCAAGAAAAAAGGCTATCCAACTCCTATCTGTGAGGATAAAGAAGCCACCGATGTCAACTTTAATGCAGTCATGTGTTTTTGTATAGACAAAATAGATCAAATTTCGCAATTTATAGGAACTCACAACGAGGTGAGTACTTATATGGCATTACAGTTAATGAGCCAAAAAGAAATTTCGCTTTCAGACGACCGAATTTGGTTTGGACAATTGTATGGGATGAGCGACCACATCTCTTTCAATATTGGCAGAATTAATTCCAATGCAATTAAACTTATTCCATTTGGTCCTATCAATGATGTGATTCCTTATCTGATAAGAAGAGCTCAAGAAAATTCTTCTGTTCAAGGTCAGACGAGCCGTGAATTATCTTTATTAAGAGAAGAAAAGCAAAGAAGAGATGGCCAATTTGTAAAACGAGTTGAATAATATGAAAGTTACAAAAGCAGAGATTTCTTTAGGCGAGTATAAACCGTATTACGACTTGTATCTTCAACGCGTCCTTTCAGAAACCACTCTACTAGAAGCTCTGGATCAAAAAGAGGAGTTAATTAATTTTTTCAATGCTATCCCAAAGGATAAATTGGACTACAGATATGAAACTAATAAGTGGACACCAAAGCAAGTTCTCCAACATCTCATCGATACCGAGCGTATTTTTATGAATAGGGCTTTAAGGTTTGCAAGAAAAGACTTTACAGAGTTACCTGGTTATGATGAAGACCACTATGCGGAGCACTGTTTTTCTAATAACAGAACTATAGACACTTTGTTAGAAGAATTCCAGGCTTTGAGGATGTCGAGCATATTTTTATTTAAAAGTTTTGAAAATGAGATGCTAACCAATATTGGACAAGCCAGTGGAGGTCCATTTTCTGTAAGAGTTTTACCTTTTATTTTATGTGGTCACCAAAAGCATCATATCCAAATAATAAAAGAGCGTTACTTATAAGAATTCAATGTCAAACTCAACTGCAACTTCTGTATTTACTTTACTAGATATTGGTAAGAGTTTGCAACGGATGATCTCTACGCATTACCACAAGCCATACTGGATCAAAACCGAGATTGCCAAGTTAAATGCATATACCAAAAGTGGACATTGTTATCCAGACTTAGTCGAAAAACAGAACGGACAAGTATTGGCTCAAATGCGAGCGACTATATGGTCGGATACTTTTAAGACTATTTCAAAACAATTTGAAGACGTGACCAGAAAACCTTTGTCTGAAGGGATGACGGTTATGATTTTAGCTAAAGTAAACTACCATCCCAATTATGGGTTTTCTTTGAATATTGTAGATATTGATGCTAGTTTCACCCTAGGTGAGATGGCCAAAGAAAAGCTAGAAAGCCTTAAGCGTCTAAAAACAGAAGGCTTGTTTAACCTAAATAGGACTCTTACTTTTCCAAAAGTTCCAAAGCGTATAGCCATTATTTCTGTGGAAACAAGTAAAGGTTATCAAGATTTTCTAAATATCATTTCCCATAACAAATATGGATTTAGATTTGAGTTGGAGCTTTTTCCCGCTCTGCTTCAAGGCGATAATGCCATTACCTCCATTTCTAAAGCTCTAGAAAGTATTCAGCAAAGAAAATTAGAGTTCGATGCTGTCACTATCATCCGTGGAGGTGGAGGAGATGTAGGTTTAAGTTGTTACGACAGTTTTATTTTAGCCTCTAAAGTGGCAAGATTCCCTTTGCCCGTTATTTCTGGGATTGGTCATTCCACCAACGAAACTCTAGTCGAAATGGTAACCTATATCAACAAAATCACTCCTACAGATGTCGCTTATTTTTTTATCGATAGCTTTAAGGATTGCCTAGAAGAGTTGAGTATGCTTCATTCAGAATTCAATAGATTAGTTAAGTTTAAATTGAAGGAAGAACAGTTTGAATTGAAGGCTCTGCACCAACAATTTAAAACTCAAGTCGACACGCTTTTACAGCGGCATGACTTTATGTTGAAACAACAGCGGCAACGAATCAAATCTACACTACCTTCCTATGTAAGAAGTCGGTTTGATAGCTTAACACAGTTGAGTTTTCAACTTAAGTTTATGACCAAGCAAGGCTTTCAAACTGAAAACCAACAGTTAAAACGGCTTTCGAATACCTTACAGAGGGAAACTTCAGTTTTGTTGGCAAAGAATCACAACACTCTGGATTACTTATCTTCCAATTTAAAATTATTATCGCCTGATCAAATTCTTAAGCGTGGATATACACTGAATTTGGTAAACGATAAGATTATAAAATCCGTTTCCGATTTAAAAACTGGTGACCAACTAAAGACGATGTTTGCAGACGGTTATGCTGAAAGTAAAGTGATAAAAACAAAACTCAATGGAAAAAATTAAAAACTACGAAACTGCTTTAAGCGAATTAAAAACAATAGTTTCAAAAATCGAAAATGACTCGGTGTCTGTAGACGAACTTACCAAAAAGGTAGAACGAGCTTCAGAGTTGATTAAGTATTGTAAAACAGTGTTAACCAAAACCGAGACCGAAGTCAATTCGGCTCTAGATGATATGGTAGATTTAAACGAGGATTCCGATGATTAAAATTGGTTAATAGTCTGTCTTATTTTGACCAAACGGGTTAGAATCCCTTCCAGTAAATCTATATTGAGCATATTGGCGCCATCACTTTTAGCTTCGCTTGGATTAAAGTGAGTTTCAATAAACAGTCCATCTACATTATTGACTATTCCGGCTCTAGCAATAGTTTCAATCATTTCTGGTCTTCCTCCTGTCACTCCAGAAGATTGGTTGGGTTGTTGTAAAGAATGGGTGACGTCTAAAACTGTTGAAGCATAACCCCGCATCGTTGGAATACCTCTAAAATCTACAATTAAGTCTTGATACCCAAACATGGTTCCACGATCTGTAATCATCACTTTATCATTGCCAGAATCCTTTATTTTTTGCGCTGCATGCTGCATACTTTCAGGACTCATAAATTGTCCTTTTTTAAGATTGATGACCTTACCTGTTTCTGCTGCTGCAACAAGTAAATCGGTTTGTCGTACTAAGAAAGCAGGAATTTGTAAGACGTCCACATACTTTGCAGCCATTGCAGCATCACTCTCTTGGTGAATATCTGTAACCGTCGGCACATCAAATTTTTCACTCACTTTTTTGAGGATTTCTAAGGCTTTTTCATCACCTATTCCTGTAAAACTATCTATTCTACTTCGGTTTGCTTTCTTGAAAGAGCCTTTAAATACAAAAGGGATTTCTAGCTTATCAGTAATTTCTAAGATGCGTTCGGCTATTCTCATCGCCATATCTTCACCTTCTATAGCACAGGGTCCAGCTAGTAAGAAAAAGTTGGAAGAGTTGGTATGTTTTAGTCTTGGAATAAGTTGCAAATCCATTTTTTTAATTTTTTTCAAAGATAAGGATTTGTAATAGGAATTTTGTGCAAGTATTTTAATGAGACAAACAATTTCTAACACATATATTTACTTATCTTTAAATTTAATTGTTAAACTGAAAATTTAAATATAAAAAACACTATGAAAACATTTTTAACAGCCTTAGTGCTAACGTTCTCCATGTCTATTTTTGCTCAGGTGGAGGCTCCACAACCAAGTCCAAATTCGAACACCACCCAAATGGTTGGTTTGTCTGAAGTATCAATTGCTTACTCTAGACCTTCTGCCAAAGGAAGAGCGGTGTTTGGAAATCTTGTTCCTTACAACAAGCGGTGGAGAACAGGAGCCAATGAAAATACGATCATCACTTTTTCTACCGATGTAGAAATAGGTGAACAAGCTTTAGAAGCTGGAAGTTATGCTGTCTATAGTACTCCTAATAAAGAGAGTTGGGATGTCTTTTTTTACGAAGACACCGATAATTGGGGCCTACCCAAAACTTGGAATGAAGATGCTGTTGTTGCTATGGTAAATGTTCCCGTAAAATCACTAAACCATATGGTTGAAACTTTAAGTATTGATTTAGGTGCTTTACAGATGGACAAAGCACATCTTCAGATTTCTTGGGAGAAGACCATGGTAGAAGTGCCAATCAGTTTTCCGACAGATGATCTCGTTATGGAAAGTGTAAATGCTATAATGAGCGGTCCTTCTGCCAACGATTATTTTGATTCTGCCATATATTACCTCAATGCTAATAAGGATTTGAATAAAGCAGAAGAGTGGATGGAAAAGGGAATGGCTATGTTGGAGGTTAAACCATTTTGGATGCAAAGACAGCAGTCATTGATCTATGCTGCTAATGACAAAAAAGATAAAGCAATAGAAACTGCTAAAGCCTCTTTAGCAGGTGCTAAAAAAGCTGGGAATTCAGATTATATCAAGATGAATGAAGATTCTTTAAAAGAATGGAACGCTAAATAATTAGTTTTTCTTTTAATAGGCTTTCTCAAACATTATGTTGTCATTCTGATGGAACTGTTTTAGCAACTGAAGAATCTCCTTTTTTTTAAAAAAAAAGATTCCTCGTCGAAGCAAAAAAAACTTCTATTTCTGAAAGACCCTTAAGATTCATTAAAGTAATGGGGCGTTAACTAAAACCCTTTATAAAATTATCATTAAACCGATTCAATGTCTTGAGTCGGTTTTTTTGTGAACGTTTGTAGGAGAATAGCAATCATCATGACCAATCCACAGCCAAATAGATTCAGCCATAAATATGGCATCCAGTCGTTAAAATAGCCATAAATAACGATGATTTGAGTGATGATGGCAGCGATAAAAACAGCTCTGCTCTTTACATAGGTTATGAAAAAGGCAAGCAAGAATATACCCAATACATTACCATAAAAGATGGAACCTATAATATTTACCAATTGGATCAGGTTGTCGAATAAATTGGCTGTGCAAGCGACTACAATAGCAAAGATTCCCCAGCCAAGTGTAAACCACTTTGTAGAATATAAGTAATGCTTTTCACTCATTTCAGGGGTTTTATTTCTTTTGTACAAATCAATTGTAGTTGTGGAAGCCAAGGCATTCAATTCTGAAGCTGTTGAAGACATCGCTGCCGATAGGATCACTGCAAGAAGCAAGCCCACCAAACCTTTGGGTAAGTTGTTGAGGATAAAGTGAATGAAAACGTAATCTTTGTCGTTGGTTTCAATTTTACCATCCACTTTAGATATAATGGTTTTCGCATCATCTCTAAGACTAACTTCTTGAGTATTGAGGTTTTTTAACCTACTCTGTAGGTTTTGACTTTCGATTTCTGAAACGTCCATAGAAAACTGATTGGCCAAGTTCTTCTTTTTATCCTGGACAGTTCTAAGTTGTGTTTCTAAATTTTCAAATTCTGAGGCATATTCAGACTCTTCAACTGCAATTTTAGCTGCTGGGTTAAAATTGATAGGAGAGTAATTGAATTGGTAAAATACAAATACCATCACACCAATTAATAAGATGAAAAATTGTAAAGGCACTTTTAAAACACCGTTAAAGATAAGTCCCATTTGGCTTTCCCTTAAACTTCTCCCAGAGAGATAACGCTGGACTTGACTTTGGTCTGTTCCAAAATAGGAAAGTGCTAAGAAAGTGCCGCCAAAAATTCCACTCCAAAATGTGTATCGGTTATCAAAACTTAATGAAAAGTCAAGGACATCTAATTTGTTGTTAGCACCAGCGATTTTCATGGCTTTATCGAAAGTGATATCTTCTGGTAAAAAAGAAAAAATCATAATAAAAGCGATGATCATACCAATGAAGATAACAGCCATTTGTTGCTTTTGAGTCACATTTACGGCTTGGGTTCCTCCCGTAACGGTATAGATGATCACTAGTATGCCAATAATGATATTGAGATAAAATAAATTCCACCCTAAAACAGCTGAAAGTATGATAGACGGAGCGTATATAGTGATACCCGCAGCTAAACTTCTTTGTATTAAAAACAGACCAGCTGTAAGGGTTCGGGTCTTTAAATCGAAGCGAGACTCTAGGTACTCATAAGCAGTATATACTTTAAGGCGGTAGTAAATAGGAAGGAAGACCACGCAAATAATAACCATAGCAATAGGTAAACCAAAATAAAACTGAACAAAGCCCATCCCATCGTGAAAGGCCTGTCCTGGTGTCGATAAAAAGGTAATGGCACTTGCCTGTGTTGCCATAACTGACAAACCAACAGTCCACCATTCCGATTTATTGCCACCTTTAATGAAATCGTTAACATTAGCATTTTTACGGGACTTTAAACTGCCATAAATAACGATAAAAGCAAGAGTTGCAAACAGAATAATAAAATCTAAAACCTCCATGAATTTAATTTTGAAACCACTTCATGAATAAATAAAATCCTAGAATATATAAAACGTTTAAAATCAAGACCCAAGTATAGGCCGTTTTCCAAACGTATTTTTGAGGTGATTTCGACATCCTATTCTATGGAAATTAAGTTAGAAATCAGTTTATAAGCTCCTGGAACACCCGCGGGTAATTCTCTAAAGAAACTTAAGCCTGTATAAATATAATGACCTTTCCCGTACTTACCCACTAGAATACTCCCGTTTTTTGGAGTTTCATTCTTATCGTTCATGGAGAGAATAGGGGTTAGTTTTTCCGACCATTGGTCAGGAAAATAAAGTCCTCGCTCTTGGACCCAACCTTCAAAATCTGACTTGTAGATTTTGTTGGGGGTATTCAAAACTCTATGGTTGGGTTTCAGAAATCTAACTTCAGCTTTTTCTTCGGTCACTCGATCCCGAGACATTTGCATAGGGAAAGGGGAAATCTTATCTGTTTTTAGTCCTCTATTGGTATTGTATTGAACAATCATAGTCCCTCCATTTTGAACAAATTCAAATAAAAAGGATTGCTTGTAGGCCAAAGATTCATGGATATTGTATGCTCTAATGCCCATAATGACAACATCAAATTCTCTTAGCTTTTGTTGAGTAAGATCATTAGGCGAAAATTCTTCTACGTAAAAACCCAGATCTTTTAAGTTGGAAGCTACACTAGAACCTGCTCCAGAAATATAGGCTATGCGTTTTTGGCTAAGTTTGATATCTAAATTTACTAGTTTTGCTGAGGCCTCTTCAATGAGGTTATGTGTCCCAATGTGATCGTATTCTATGGTAGTAACCGATTTATTTAAGGTGGTTTTAGACAGCTTTAACTCGGGAGAAATCATTGTTTCAGAAGTTGATAAAGGAGTGATTTCAAAACTAAAGCTTTTGCTTTCACCTTTTGAATTTAAAGTAACCTCGTGGTAGTTTGGGGAGACTTTCCAGTCCTTTGGAAGATTTAATTTGAGTTGTCCAACAACAGATTCTTTGAAGGCTTTGACGTTTACTTGAACGCTCTTTGTTTCAGAATTTTTGAAGACATAAACTGACTTATCAAAATCTAAAGAGGCTTCAGGAAGGATTTCAAAATTCTCATATACTTCCCCCTTCACAGGATCGTTGTACTTGTAAATCAGAGGTTTTTTAAGAGTAAAGGATTTTCCTTCAATATCAAAATTGAATGTAAATTGAATAGGTTTTGGCGATTCTGGCAAACCTATCAGAGACTTATCCTCAACCTTATAAATACCTAATTCTGCCTTCTCCTTTAACCAATAAGGTGTGGTGTAATTTTCTTCTGAACCTAAGTTGAACACTGTGGAAAATCTAATGTTATTATTGTTATCAAGCACAGTCTGCTCCACGTCGACTGGTTCTCCTCGGTAAGAAACAGACTTCAATTGAATATCAACTGGGCTTCTGTTTATGATTTCCATTTCAATTTGTATGTCATCACCGGGATTGGCATAGGCCATTTCACTTTGGACTTCAACGAAAAGACCTAAGCAAGCCTGGATAATAGATTGAATTTGCTTGCTTTTTTGAGCTCTCCAAAACTCATCCTTAATAGAATGTATAAGTTGTTCTGCCTCCAATAATTGAGGAATAACCTCCCAGGGTTGTTTAAATTCAAAATCTTCTTCAACCTTGTACAGGATATCCCCAATAGCTTTTCCTTGTGGAATACGATTCCAAGACGTATCAATTCCATGAAAAGGATCATTTCCTCCAAGTTTTTCACCTTTAATTAATTCAATATATTCCGTTTTATCTCCCCTAGATCCCGTATTTCCAAAGCCTTGAGATTTGTGCTGACTTCTACTTAAAGCAGAAATTTCATTATTAGATAAACCTTCTAAAGGATAAAACGTATTGATTTCCAATTCAATAAAATTAGTTTTATCTGCTTTGTCGAATGCTTCCTGGCTTCCATAAAACCACCAAGAGGTATTAAAGAAAGCTCTTTTTGGAGACCAAGCTTCGACCAGTTCTAACTGAGAAGTGAATTTATCGTCTTGGCCAGCAAGATCAAAAGCTTCTGTGCTAAGAATGGCAGAGGAAGTGTGGTGACCATGGGTGGCTCCTGAAGTTCTGTGGTTAAACCGGTTGATAATGATATCTGGTCGATGTGTTCTTATCGCCCAGACAACATCGGAAAGTATTTTTTCTTTATCCCAGATGTCTAAAGTTTCCTCTGGTGTTTTTGAATAGCCGAAATCTATAGCTCTAGTGAACCACTGTTGACCTCCATCTGTAGTTCTCGCTTTTAGTAATTCTTGAGTACGAATCATACCCAACTTTTCACCGAGCTCAGAACCTATTAAATTTTGGCCTCCGTCACCACGAGTGAGCGATAAATAGGTCGTTTTTGCATAGCGCTGCTTAGAAAAATAAGTAATTAAGCTTGTGTTTTCATCATCTGGATGAGCCGCGATATATAAAACGTTACCTAGAAAATTGAGTGATTTTATATGTTGGTATATTTCTGAAGAGGCGAGCTTCTGTGGGGTTTGGCTATAGCATAATGCATTTAAAAATAGAAAAATACTGCACAATAACGTTTTTGTCATAACCTTAATTTTCACCAAATATAAATGCCTAAATATTATTATGGGCTTGATTCAAAAAATTTTTAACGATCTCCGTAATCAGGCTTGTCCAGAAGGGCGTCTTTTTTAAGAAGGGTTACCGACTTTTGAAGGATTAAATTATTGGGATAGGTAATTAGTTCGTCTTCATCTGTTCGCAAATGCAGTTGAAAAGCTTTAATATCTTCTATAATTCCAACAACGGGAAAGTCTTTATCGTGAATTTTAATTTTATCTCCAATTTTATAAGGAAAAGAAAAAAACATAATAATTCCAGAGGTTATATTGCTCAATACAGACCATATGGCAAATAAACCAATACCTAACACAGCAAACACAGAGGAAAAAACGAGTGCAAGTTCTCTTATTTCCACTCCCCAAATGAGTAAAAGTGAGAACACAGCTATAAAAAATACCAAGACATTAATGTATTTAAAAATGAGTCGTGTTCTTACAAAATTGAGTTCATCTCGTTTAGCAATTCGCTTTGCAGATTGCTTTAAAGTGAACCTGAGTAATAAAAGAAGAAAGACAACTATAGCTGTCCAAATAATCTGGGATTCATATTGAAAAAAAAGAGTTTCAACCATAACTTATAGACTTAAACTATCCCGCAAATGTAGATATTTGTCCGAGTTTTTTTGCCAGTATTCTGTCTTTAAAGTTTGCAATTTATTTGCCTTAGAAATTAGTGTATCCTTCCCTTTAATTTCCATCTCTTCCCACTTTGTAATTTCAAACGGAAAGGACTTCTCTTGGTAGATTTTTAAGACTCTTCCTAATTGATTATATCTCAAAGTTGTAGTGAGGTAGTCGTTTTCTTTTTGTTCAATAGAAGCTGAATAGGTTTTAAATTTTTCATGATTGAGCTGTAGAAAGGAAAAATCTGGCAAGATGTCCTGTTTCCCAAGCCTCAACTCCTTTGGAGCTATTCTGAGCTGAATCCAAATTTGATTTTCTGTTAAGACAGGCTTTAATATAAATGTTGAATCTGCTTCCCCTTCAAAATAGGAATGTGTTCTCAATTTAAAATCACCTCTGTGATTTAATTGAGCATAAGATTGTCCGCACCATTCTTGAACGCTAGAGGTTAATTTTAAGAGAGGTCTCTGCTCGCCAAGTGGAAAAAAGGCGCTTTGCATTATGCTGTAAGGATAAATCCCAGTGTTGAATTTTTTTGTGGAATTCAGCTTCATGACAGAACGTGTCGTTTCCGATTTGGAATTGGCTTTAACTTGCGCTTCACTTAAAAAGTCTTCGGTCACAAAAATAAGCATTGCTTTGCCTTTTCGCTTTTCACCGTATCTATAAAATTCCAAATCATAACTGTTCAATTCAGCGTTTCCATCATACCAATACGATTTGAATTCAGTTGATAGATTTCTTTTTTCAAAATTGTCATCAACAGCTTTATTTTGGGTCTTAGTTTGGCAGCTTACAAGAAAGATAAGAAAAAGGAGCGGTAGTGTTCTCATTATGATTATTTTAAGTTCGATAACTTGTGATAGACTAAATGTATTGGAAATCCCATAACGGTATAAAACGAGCCTTTTATTTCTGAAATACCAATTTGTCCTATCCATTCTTGGATGCCATAGGCTCCCGCTTTATCATAAGGTGAGTAGGTGTCGATATAATGCGAGATTTCATCCTTAGTAAGAGCCTTGAAAGTAACTTCCGAAGAATCATAAAGGGTTTCAGTTTTGTCTTGGGTTTTTATACAAACCGAAGAAATTACCTCATGTGTTGCATTGGAGAGGGAACTCAGCATTTCGAAAGCTTCATTTCTGTTTTGAGGCTTATTTAGCGCCTTGTCTTGATGCCAAACAATAGTGTCTCCAGTAATGAGTATGTCCTCTGGTTTCAAATCTTGAAATTGATCTGCTTTTAACTGAGCTAAATAATCGCTGATCTCATGATGTTGTAAGGTCTCGCTAAAGACTTCATCAACAGACCGCAATTCTATCTCAAAATCCACACCTATGGAAGTCAAAATTTCCTGTCGCCTAGGGGATCCTGATGCTAAAATGATACGCTTTTGTTTTAAATTTTCTAAAATCATAGGATTAAAAATGTGAACATAGAACAAATACCAACCAAAAGTACGAGTTTCAAATGGAAACTAATGCTGGTGTAATCCTTTTGATTTTTGGCTTTCAGAATTTGTTTAGAGATAAGGATGAGAGGAATGAGAATAAATGCAAATACATAAAATATAAAAACGTTGAAGGATAAAAAATAATTGAGCAGTAGCGTAAGAAGTATCAAAATAGTAAATGTTAGAAGTCCGAAAATCATGTGATTGGATCTTTTTTTACCAATCAAAATCGGCAAAGTTTTCATCTTGCAATAATAATCACCTCTTAGATCTTCTATATCCTTTATCAATTCTCTGCTCAAATTTAAGCTAAAGGCTAGAAGAGCATAAGCTAGAATAATAAAGTACAACACCGGATTTTGGTCACTATCGATTAGAACTATTCCGAAGCAGAAAATGCTAGCTCCCACAAGTATACTAATGAGGATATTTCCCGCAAGTGCTACTCTTTTCAACCAAATAGAATAAACAGCAAGAGCTATAGGTGATAAAACACAAATGCTAAAAACAATCCACAAGCTTTCGGAAGGATGCGAAAGGAGAATAAACAGTATCGTGAAAAGCCCCAAGACATTAAGTCCAAAATAAAGTTTAAAGGCTATTTTTCGTTTTATGACTTGATCGATGATAAGCTTTTTTGGCCTATTGATGCTATCTGTGGTCACATCAAAAATATCATTGATGATATTTCCTGCTGCTGCAATGCATACGACAGATAAAACGAGAAGCAAATAGGGAAAAAGACCAACTTCAGGGTTTTGACCAAAACCAGGCAGCAGGGCAAATCTTATCACCATAGCCGTAAATACAATCATGGCTAAATTTTTCCAGCGTATGAGATTGAGAAAGGCCATAAATAATTTTACTAGACTAGATCTAAAATTTCCACTTCCCTTGAGCCTTCATCACCTGCTCAATAAGATCTCTTACACATCCATCACCGCCATTTTTATGAGAGATATAAGCAGAGATTGCTTTTATTTCTGGAACTGCATCCTGAGGACAAGTTGGTAAACCTACCATTTTCATAGGATATATGTCTGGGACATCGTCTCCCATATAGGCTACAGCTTCTGGTTTGATATTATATACATCTAGAAATTCATCCAGGCATTCCACTTTATCCGCAACTCCTAAATGAATGTTGGTTATGCCCAAATCCTTAAGCCTAGTCCTTACCATTTCATTGGTTCCGCCAGAAATTACAATAATCTCGTATCCTGCTTTTAGGGCTTCTTTCACAACAAAACCATCTTTCACATTCATAGTTCTAATGAGTTCTCCGGAAGAAGAAACCTGTAGAGCGCCATTGGTAAAAACACCATCCACATCGAAGGCAAAAGTGGTGATGTGGTTAAGTAATTCTTTATAGTTCGTCATGTTTTTTTTGTAGTATAGAGTTTGTCATTAGGTTATAAATTGCTTTGTAATCTTCTGAATTCAATTGTTTCAAATGGTTGGTTATCGTTTTTTGATCATTTCTTGCAGCGGGTCCTGTCTGCACTTCAGATGGCGATTGAGATTGAACTTTTTCTGAAGTTTCTTTAATCAAGGCCTTCAAAATATCGAATGGGATATCGTCTTGTAGACAAATATCTTCTCCAATCGCATACAGGTGATTTGTAAAATTGCAAACAAACACAGCCGCTAGATGTAAGGTCTGCCTTTGTGCAGTACTAATTTCATACTGGTGTTGAGAAATGCTTGAGGCTATAGATTTTAAGAGCGACAAATTTTCTTCTGAATTAGCTTCAAGGCAAAATGGAATTGTAGAATAGTCTAGTTCAGACGTCTTCGAAAAGGTCTGAAGCGGATAGAAAACACCTGAATCTTTAGGCGACGTTAACAGGCCTTGATTTCCTGAAGTATGTGCAATAATTCCAGTCTTAGTTTTAATTTGCTCAGCAATAGATTCTATGACATCATCTTTAAGACAGATGAGATAAAGGTCTGCAGGCTTCAAGGCAGAAATATCGGTTGTAATGGGAACTGAGTTTTCAAACCTTAAAAGGGAACTCTCATTATGGTTATAAACCTGTATAACTGCACAAGTTTTGGAGGATTGAAGGGCACGAAACATATGAGTTGCCACATTACCACTTCCTAAAATAACTATTGAATACATTGAAACATCTTAAAATTCTAAAGTACAAATGTAACGTTCATTTTTGAAAGTGAAATTTTATCTGTTTTGAAACTTATCTCTCAATTATTAACGATTTATGGAATAAGCACATATTTATAAGTATAACTGATAATTCTTTAGGTTTTTGAGTAAGTTGATGCAGTAATTTTTTTAGGAGTTTAATTAACACAACTTCAACGTTCGTAGGCGATAGAGAGATTAAAAAATCCTCTTATATTCCATATATTTGTAGTTATTATTTTTACAGCTATGTTAGAGAAAAAAATAAAAAGTATATTGTTTTCCACAAGACTGATGGCAGTCTTGTTTATTGTGTATGCAGTGGCTATGGCTATAGGAACCTTTGTTGAAAATTCCTATACCACCATTACGGCTAGAGAGTGGATTTACGATGCATGGTGGTTTGAGGTTATTATGGTTTTTTTTGTTATCAATTTCGTCGGAAATATATTTAGATTCAAATTATTTCAAAAAAAGAAACTCACTACTCTTCTTCTTCACTTGTCTTTTATTTTGATTCTTGTTGGGGCATGGGTAACACGATATTTAGGTGAAGAAGGAATAATGCCTATCCGAGAGGGGGAGGTTGCAAATACAATGCTGTCTGAAAAAACATATTTATCCACGTTTATCGATGGAGAAATTGAAGGAGAGCCCTTAAGGAAAAAGGAAGATTTTAGAGTTAGTCTAGGCCCAGGTATTACAGAGGGTAAAACAATTACGACAGATTATAATGGCAATCCTGTTGAAATTGAGTTTTTAGAATTCATAAAAGGTGCAGAAGAAGGGATTATTGAGGATGAAAAAGGAGTCTATTTTCTTAAAATTGTAGAATCTGGAGAGGGAGATAGGCATGATCATTATTTGAAGACTGGAGAAGTTGCCAATATCCATAATGTCCTATTTGCCCTTAATAAGCAAACAGACGGTGCGATTAATATTATAGGTAACAACGAGGTTGGATTTACCATCGACTCTCCTTTTGAGGGAGACTGGATGCGTATGGCAGACCAAGAACGTGGACAATTGATCCAAGATTCTATCCAAGATTTGCAAATGCGCTCTTTATACAATATTGGGGGTATGCAATTTGTGATTCCAGACCCCGCTATCAAGGGGCGTTATGATCTAGTTCAAAAGGAAATTGTAAATAATAATGATCCAGACGGAATTTTCATGGCGATTACAGCTAATGGACAAACCGAAAAAATCGGTTTGCTTGGTGGTAAAGGTTTTCAGATGGATATGAAAAAGGTAAATATAGGAGATCATGATGTGTATTTGAGCTATGGGAGTAAAAATATTGAATTGCCTTTCGCCCTAAAACTCAATGATTTTATAGCTAAAAAACACCCAGGCACTGAAGATAGACCTCAGCCAAGTTATGAATCTTTTATGAGCAAAGTAGAGGTAGTCGATGGAAGTGACTCCTATCCTTACGATATTTATATGAATCATGTTCTAGATCACCAAGGCTACCGTTTTTTTCAATCGTCTTTTGATCCCGATGAAGGTGGTACTATTTTATCGGTCAATAACGACTGGTGGGGAACTTGGATTACATATATAGGCTATTTTTTACTATACCTTGGAATGATGGCCATCATGTTCGACAGAGGGTCTAGATTTGGTGATTTGAGAAAGAAATTGGAAAAAATCAAGATGAAAAAAGAAAAATTAGCAAGTATATTTATTTTGTTTTTGGGATTGAGCGGCTTTGCCCAAACTCAAAATGGAAACGTTGTAGAAGAGTCTTCGCCTCGACAGGATACCGTAGAGGCATCTTCCAATCATGAGAATGGGGTGATGCAACAAGTGGATTATGAAAAGGTCATAAAAATGATTCAGGCCAATACGGTTGATAAAGACCACGCTGCTAAGTTCGGAGAATTGATTATTCAAGATTTTGGAGGGAGAATGAAGCCTATCAATACTTATTCTTCAGAATTGCTTAGAAAACTAGGTAAAAAAGACAATTATAACGATTTGAATAGTGATCAAGTTCTGCTGTCCATGATCGAAAATCCTGCGATTTGGTATTCTGCACCCTTGATTTCTATAAAAGCAAAAAATGATAGCTTACACAATGTCTTAGGGGTTCAAGAAAATAAAAAATATGTGTCTTTGACTGACTTTTTTATGATGGATGGTCAATATAAATTAAGTGAGTATTTAGAGGGGGCATATAAAGCTGCAGTGCCAAATCAGTTCCAAAAAGATTTCATCACCGCCGATGAAAAGGTGAACTTGATCTATAATACTTTACAGGGAAAACAATTTAGAATTTTTCCTATTCCAGAACATCCTAATAATAAATGGGTTTCCTATCCAGAATTGGACGATGAGAAGTATTTTGCAGGTGTAGATACTTTATACACAAAACAAATTCTCCCTCTCTACATGCAGTCGCTTAGGAGTGCACGACAAACTGGAGATTATGAGCAGTCTAACGAACTGCTTTTGAGTTTAAAATCTTTCCAAAATAAATACGGTGCAGAAGTGATGCCAACAGAGGGAAAGGTAAAAGCTGAAATCTTATATAATAAAATAGATATTTTCAATCTCTTGTTTCAACTTTATCTTTATGCGAGCTTGATTATGATCGTCTTTGTAATTTTGAGTATTTTCAAGCAAAACAAACTCAATAAAATTACTATAAATATAAGTAAAGTTTTATTGGTATTACTTTTTATAGTACACACGGGTGGCCTTGCTGCCAGATGGTATATTTCTGGATACGCTCCTTGGAGTAATGCCTACGAGAGTATGATTTACGTCGCTTGGGCCACTATGTTTTTTGGCTTAGCCTTTGGACGGAAAAGTGATTTGACCATGGGCTCTACTGCTTTTGTGACCTCTATTATTTTAATGGTGGCGCATTGGAATTGGTTAGACCCAAGTATTGGAAATTTGCAGCCAGTTTTGGATTCCTATTGGCTAATGATTCACGTGTCCGTTATTGTGGGAAGTTATGGTCCTTTTGCTTTAGGTGCAATTATAGGTTTGGTATCCCTTATTCTCATTATTGCGACCAACAAGTCCAACTTTAAAAAGATGAAATTAAATATTCAGGAGCTTACCATTATTAACGAATTAGCATTAACCGTTGGTTTGATTATGCTTACCATAGGAAATTTCCTAGGCGGTCAATGGGCCAATGAAAGTTGGGGTAGATATTGGGGCTGGGATCCAAAGGAGACTTGGGCTCTCATCAGTATTTTTGTATATGCTTTTGTGATCCACATGAGATTGGTTCCAGGGTTGAGAGGATTGTTTGCCTTTAACTGGGCTGCACTTATCGCTTTTGGATCTATATTGATGACCTACTTTGGAGTGAACTTTTACCTTACAGGATTACATTCTTACGCTAGTGGTGATCAAATTATCAGTTATCAGTTTATCATTATTGCTCTAGTAGCTTGGATTTTAATAGGCTTTGCAGCTAGATATAAATATAAAAAATACTATTAAACATATTACTGATTCCAGATTTCCCAAGCTTTTTCCGCTTGGAAAATAAGCA
Source organism: Psychroflexus gondwanensis ACAM 44 (assembly GCF_000355905.1). GTDB lineage: Bacteria > Bacteroidota > Bacteroidia > Flavobacteriales > Flavobacteriaceae > Psychroflexus > Psychroflexus gondwanensis. The sequence continues at coordinate 102,182 of NZ_APLF01000004.1, read as the reverse complement.
TTTGTTCTCCATTTATAATTTGTGCACCCTGGTCTTTGCCTTGTGCCAAAAAACTAGTGATGGATGGATTATAAATTAAGTCGTAAAGCAAATGTGATTCGTCGATGAATTCATAAGGAATTGGTGGGAATTGGTTGACGTCTGGATGGGTACCAAGAGGTGTGCAATTAACGATAAGTTGATGGCCTTTTATAATTTCTGAAGTAAGGTCTTCATAAGTAAAATCACCTTTATCCTTTTCTCTAGATACCATATTGATATGATACCCCATAGAGACCAGAGCATGTCTTACTGCTTTAGAAGCCCCCCCAGTTCCCAAAATTAAAGCGGCTTCGTGATTGGGAGCAATTAAGCTAAAAATAGATTTTGTGAATCCAAATACATCGGTATTGTAACCAATCAATCTTTTATTTTCAATTTTAATAGTATTTACAGCACCAATCCGTTCAGCTTGAGGGTCTATTTCATCTAGAAAAGGAATTACTTCTTCTTTGTAGGGTATAGTCACATTAAGACCTGCTAAATCGACTGAGTTACTTACGATTTGTTTGACTTCCTTAATGTGTTCAATATCGAAATTGATATACTTAGCTCGGATGGCCTCGTTGTGGAATTTGGTATTAAAAAATGTTTTTGAAAATGAGTAATCAATATTTCTTCCTAAAAGTCCGTATGTTGTCATGAGTTAATTTAATTTTTTTTCTATTGCCATACCAAGCTAGGCCCAAAACTATTAAAATTCCTAGTATTATAAAAGAGAAACCAACCCAAGTGCTAAGTTGGGTTAATTCTGGCCAAAAGCGAGAATAATTGTCTAAAATGGGGTTTCCGCTAGTATCTAAAATAGTATTTCCTAATTGGTCTGTTTTAAAAATCTTTTCCTTCCAGGGCCATACTACCCCTAGGCTGCCTGTTATAAACCCAATAATAATTGAAAACGTAATCTTCTTATAATATTTCAAAACGTAATTTAATAAATGGGAAAGAGTGATAAGTCCAAAAAAGGAACCAGCAGTAAACGATCCTAAAACTTGAAGTAGTCTAGTTCGTTTAGGATCTTGTGTAAAACTAAAATCCAGTTTAACTATATCTGCTAGAGTGTCGTAGAGGGCATTTACAGAATCTACCAATAGTAAGACATAATTGCCCAATAGGATTAGTATAAAAGAACCCGATAAACCAGGAAGAGTCATCCCTGAAACACTTATAATTCCACAAAAAAACACAAATAAAAGATGATCATTTTCAGTAGCAGGTTTTAAAAAACTAATACTAAGACCTGCTACAACGCCAAAGATTATAAAAACAATTGTCCTAAGTGATCTTATTCTGAAATCTTTACCGATGTAATAGATAGAGCCTACAATCATCCCAAAGAAGGTGGACCACACGTAAAGTTCGTAGCTTTCAATTAAGAAATCCAATAATTTTGAAATGCTGAAATAGCTTACAACCATTCCAAGAATCAATATGCCTAGAAACTTAGCGTTTATATATTGGAAAAAACTTTTAAACCTAGCATTCAATAGAAGCTTGAAAGACTTGAAATTAAATTTTTGGAGAGAATAAATAAATTCTTCATAAAAACCAGCAACAAAAGCAACAACACCACCAGAAACTCCAGGAACTTTATTGGCAGCGCCCATAGCAAGTCCTTTTAAGAAAAGGAAGATTTTGTCGCTAAATGTCCTTGTGCTCTGCATTTGAAAGGGGTTGTTTTTCGGCTATTTTTTCGAGTAATAGTATAAGTAAAAATCCTAATATAGCAGCTATACACGCGTATAATAGTTTAGGGTCTCCATCAAATTGAGTAGGCGAAATAGAAACTTCCTTCAAAATAACTACTTTGCCTTTTATGATTTCTGAGTCTAAGACTTCTTTCCATGGCCAAATTTTATTGAGAGAACCTGCTATAAAACCAGTAAGAATCGCTAAGGTTAGAGATTTAAATTTCGTGAATAACCATTTTAAAATTCTAGAAAAACTCAACAATCCAATAATTGCTCCAAGACCTACAAGACCGATAACTTGGAGATTAAATTCAGATACCGCTGTTGTAATTGATTTATATCCGCCAAGCAGGACTAAAATAAAAGCTCCCGAAATTCCTGGTAAGATCATGGCACAGACTGCTATAGCTCCACACATAAGAAAATAAAGCGGATGATCGATGCCCTGAGTAGGTGTAAGCTCAGTAATCCCAAAGGCGACGATAAAGCCTAAAATAGTAACGCCAATTAGCTTTGGATTCCATTTTTCAATTTGTTTTCCAACGTACCAAACGCTGGCTCCTACTAGGCCGAAAAAAAATGACCAGACCACAATGGGGTAGGTGTCCAACAAGTAGTTGGTTAATCGCATAAGAGTAAATATACTGATGAAAATACCTGTAAGCAATGCAATAATAAAACCACCATTAAACTGTTTCCACATGGCTGCGAAACCGTTTTGTCTCCATGTTTTGATAAGAGAAATATCTACATTGGCGATGGTCGTGACTAGTTCTTCATAAATTCCTGTGATAAAAGCGATGGTTCCGCCAGATACACCAGGAACAACATCAGCCGCTCCCATACCTAAGCCCTTTAGGGTAATGGTAATATAGGATTTTAGATTTCTCTTCATAGTAAGATAAATAACAAATAGGCAAGATAAAATTATAGATGAATATGGAGTTTAATTAGTTCAGATTTTATCAAAAAACCATTTAATTATCTTTAGTTAAATCTATAAATAAGCTTTCAAGATTTTTATTTTTCTTGTGAAGTTCAAGAATTTTCAAACCTTTGTCGTACGCAAAATCGAAGATATCTGGTCGTTTATCTAAAGGCGTATTAAATGTGATTTCGTATCGGAATCGCGTTAAATTCTTGATGTTAATCACTTTACCAATTTCCTTTAAGGCCACTTCTTCAATTCTATAATTAAATTCTACTTCGATGACTTGTTGTTCTGGATCGTTTAGGTCTGAAAGTTTTTTATCAGATACAATTTGCCCTTTGTTTATAATGATGACTCTATCGCAAATGGCTTCTACTTCTTGCATGATATGGGTAGAGAGAAGAATTGTTTTTTCCTTACTAATGGAAGTGATTAATTCCCTTATTTCTATTAATTGATTGGGGTCAAGGCCAGTGGTGGGTTCATCAAGAATTAAAACACTGGGATCATGAAGCAAAGCTGCAGCAAGTCCAACCCGCTGTCTATACCCTTTGGACAATTGATAGATGCGTTTATCAACTTCCTCGGTCAGCTTAGTTTGTTCTATTACCTTTTCAATTCTTTCTTTTTTACTTTTGAAAATTCTCGCGTGGAAGTGAAGATATTCCTTGACATACATTTCTAAGTAAATTGGATTGTGTTCTGGTAAATAGCCAATTTGACGTTGAATATCAGTTTTTGCTTCAGTTAATTTTTTTCCATTAATATTAGCTTCACCAGAACTAGCGCTTATAAAGCCCGTTAAAATCTTCATCAAAGTAGATTTTCCAGCACCATTTGGACCGAGTAAGCCTACAATTTCACCTTTATGAATTTTGAAATTAATATCTTTTAAGGCAAATTGATCTTTATAGGATTTTGAAATGGACTTGACTTCAATAGACATTCAGTAATTTTAAATCAAAAATACAAATTATATCTTTTAATGAATTCAAAAATCATGGACTTGTACAGTTTTTTAAGGAATATTGAATTCACTAAAACCAAGCTAAAAGCCTTTGAATTCTGACATTAAAAGTTAATTTTGTGGATATGAAAAATGAAAAACATCTAAGAAATTGGCTAACGGAGATGAACTTAGACCATCCCTTAGTCATAGCAGGTCCCTGTAGTGCCGAAACTGAAGAGCAGGTACTTGAAATCGCCCACCAACTTAAAGATTCTGATGCTACCGTGATGCGTGCTGGTATTTGGAAGCCTAGAACACGTCCCGGAAACTTTGAAGGAGTAGGAGCGATAGGTCTGAAGTGGTTGAAACGAGCAAAGGAAGAAACGGGACTCATGATTGCTACTGAAGTTGCCAATAAAACCCATGTCGATCTTGCTTTAGAGGCGGACGTAGATGTCCTATGGATTGGGGCTAGAAGTACGGTGAGTCCATTTATAGTTCAAGAAATTGCAGATGCTCTTCAGGGAACAGATAAAATTGTACTAGTCAAAAATCCTGTAAATCCCGATCTAGCTCTTTGGCTTGGTGGAGTGGAACGCTTATATAACGCAAATATTAAAAACCTAGGTGTGATCCATAGAGGATTCTCTACCTATGAGAAAATAAAATATAGAAATAACCCAGAGTGGCAGATTGCTATCGATTTACAAAATCAGTTCCCAGATTTGCCTATCCTTGTCGATCCTTCTCATATTGCAGGTGATAGGAACCTGGTGTTTGATATTTGCCAAATCGCTTTAGATCTCAATTACGACGGAATGATTGTGGAAACACATCATACTCCAGATAAAGCGTGGAGTGATGCTGCCCAACAAATCACCCCAGATTTCTTAAAGCAAATGACGATTGATTTACGCATCAGGAAAAAGGAAGGTGCTGAAGAATTCAACAAAAAGTTGAATGTGATGAGGTCTAAGATCGATGTCATCGATAATCAACTTATAGAGTTTCTTGGGAAGAGAATGCAAGTTGCTGATGAAATTGGAGAACTTAAAAAGGAAAATAACGTAGCTATTCTTCAACCTGAGCGGTGGAATAAAGTCTTGCACCGCTTATCTATTGAAGGAGAAAAGAAAGACTTGTCTAAAGATTTTGTAGAGCGGCTAACCAAAGCCATGCATGAAGAATCGATTGCACATCAACATAAAATCATAAGCCAGTGATATCCAGTGAATCAAATTCAAAAACAAGTTTATGAAAGCGGTGGTCTATAAATCGACGGGAAGTTGGTATTTGTTAAAAGCCGAGGATGGAAAGATATATAATTCCAGAATCAAAGGTAAGTTTAGGCTTAAAGATATTAAAAGCACAAATCCTGTATCTGTTGGAGATCATGTGGAAATTGATACTGAAACTAAAGGCGATGAGACTATAGGAATCATCAAAGAGATTTATGACAGAAAGAATTACATCATCCGTAAGTCAGTTAACTTATCTAAACAAACTCATATCATTGCGGCTAACATCGATCTAGCTTTTTTATTGGTGACTTATAATAATCCACCAACAAGCACAACCTTTATAGATCGTTTTTTGGTCACAGCAGAAGCTTATCATATTCCTACGGTACTCTTATTTAATAAAGTGGATGATTACTCTGTAGAAGAGTTTGCAGAGATGAAATATCTAGCTGAACTCTACAGGAAAATAGGGTATACCTGTATTGGTATTTCTGCTGAAACTGGAGAAAATTTAGACCAAGTAAAAGCACTAATGAAAGATAACGTAAGTGTTTTTGCTGGACATAGTGGAGTTGGCAAATCTACTTTGGTCAACGCCATTGAGCCCAATCTTAACATCAAGACTTCAGAAATATCTCTTCAACACAAGCAAGGCCAGCATACAACCACCTTTGCAGAAATGCACGAACTTCATTTTGGTGGGCAGATTATCGACACACCAGGCATTAGAGGTTTTGGAGTTGTGGATATTGATAAGTATGCTTTGGACAATTATTTTCCAGAATTCTTTAAAGTTAAATCCAATTGTAAATTTAATAATTGCATCCATGTGGATGAACCCCAATGTGCCGTCAAAGAGGCTTTAACGGAAGATAAAATCGCTTATTCTAGATACAAAAGCTACTTACAAATCATGGAGGGAGATGAAGACGAAAATTTCAGGAAAGATCCCTATCAAGACTTAAGGTAATATGAAAATAGTTGTACAAAGAGTAAAGGAAGCTTCAGTTGAAATAGGAAATGAAATTTCAGGGACTATAAATACAGGTTTGCTTATTTTTTTGGGCATTGAGAATGAAGATGGGCAAGAGGATATAAATTTGCTGGTCAAAAAAATAATAAATCTAAGAGTTTTTCCTGATGATGAGGATAAGATGAATTTGAGCCTTAAGGATATTGAAGGTGAATTGCTTGTCGTGAGTCAGTTTACTTTACATGCTTCATTAAAAAAGGGAAATAGACCTAGTTTTACGAAGTCTGCCAAGCCAGAGTTGGCCCAAAAACTATACGATGATTTCTTAGAAACTCTTCAAAATGAAACCATCACCAAAATTCAAACTGGAAGATTTGGAGCTAATATGCAGGTCTCATTAATCAACGATGGACCTTTAACATTTATACTCGATTCTAAGGTTAAATTATAGAATTCCTTAGGAACTTTAAGAAATTTTTATAATTTTGATTGATATGAAAAATCCTTTATTCCTGATATTTCTTTTTGTGACATTTATTTCCAGTGCACAAGAGAACTATTCGATAGCAAATCTAACTGCAGAGCTGATAGAAAAATCCAATTCAGTTATTATTCAACAAAACATTCGAGTCATTATAGATGACTACGATGATATGACAATACATGAGGATAAAATAATAACTATCCTTAATGAAAAAGGAATGTCAGCCTTAGATGCTTATGCTTCCTATGATAAATCCACTAAGATTAGAAATTTAGAAGTTACAATTTATAATGCTTTAGGTTCTGAAATTAAAACGTTTAAAGAGAGGGATTTTATGGATGTTAGTGCTGTAAGTTCTGTTAGTTTATATACAGATAATAGGGTTAAATATCTGGAGTATACACCTGCAAGTTACCCTGTTACCATTCATTTTGAAAAAGAAACCAAGACAAGTAATACAGCTTTTATAAAAAGTTTTACTCCTTATACGAATTATTATCAGTCAATTAAGTCATCGACCTTTCGAATAGAAAACAATTCCGGAATTGTTTTGAGATTTTCAGAAAATGGGTTTATGGAAGGGGTTTCGATAGAGAACGAAAACCCTAATTTGCTAACCTATTCAGTTTCTAATTTGCCGTCTATATCTAGAGAAGTTTATAGCCCTTCATTTGAAACATTTACACCAAAGGTTATGTTTGCTCTACAAACGTTTGAGCTTGAAGGGGAAAAAGGAGAGGTGAGTAACTGGCAGGAATTTGGTTTATGGCAACACGAAAATTTACTAAAAGGCTTAGATCAACTTCCAGAATCTACAATTTCCGAAATTAAATTACTTACTCAAAACCTTGAAACTACAAGAAAAAAGGCTAAGGCAATATATGAGTATGTCCAAAATAATACGAGATATATAAGTGTTCAAATTGGTTTAGGAGGTTGGAAGCCAATTTCAGCAAAAGAAGTTGATGATAAAAAGTATGGGGACTGTAAAGGCTTAACGAATTATACAAAGGCTTTACTCAATCTAGTCGATATTGAATCTAACTATTGCGTTGTTTATTCTGGTTCTGAAATTCAAGATATATCAGAAGATTTTACTTCTATGCAAGGAAATCATGTTATTCTAAATATACCTCAAGAAAATGATGAAGATATTTGGCTGGAATGTACAAGCCAAGACATACCCTTCAATTTTTTAGGAACCTTCACAGACGATAGAAAAGTTTTGGCTGTAAATCCTACTGGTGGAGAAATATTACGAACTCCAGCCTACACAGAAAAGGATAACTACCAAAAAACAACAGCAGAAATAAATATTATTGAAAAGGCTATTACTGCTAATGTAAAAATTAAGACCAGTGGTACACAATATGATAACAGATATAGTCTTGGCGGAGAAAATGAGAAAAATATAAAATCACATTATTTATCGTATTGGAATAACTTAAAAGAAATGATCCTGATAAGTCATGAATTTTCAAATAATAAAGAGGATGTGACCTTTATTGAGAAGGTTAAACTTAAAGCAGATAACTATGTCAAAATTTATGGGAATGATCTTATTCTAGATGTTAATCCGTTCAATAAATTTCAAGTTAATCTGCCTAATTATAAAGTAAGACAAACTCCATTTAATGTTTCGAGGGGATTCGTCGACGAGGATGAATTCACTTTCAATTTAGAAAACCTCACTCTAGACACAGAACTCAAAGATATTAATTTGGACTCCGAGTTTGGTTCCTATCAACTAAGTTTTGAAATTAAGGACAATACGCTAATCGTAAAAAGATATTTTAGGTTGAATAAGAATAATTATCAAAAATCTGATTATGAAAAATTTGTCGAATTCTTTTCACAAATTTCGAAGTATGATAATACTAAATTAAGTTTAAAATTAACCTAACCTTTCTATATATTATTTTTTAAAAAACTTTAAAAATGAAATTAATTTTCGCATTATTATTTACTCTACTTACTTTCAATTTTGGTTATTCTCAATCTCAGGAACTTGAAGATATTACGTTAGAAATGCTGAGGGAAGCCCAAAGCCCTTCAGATTCTTCAGCGGTTGCTGAAGTTCTTTATGAAAAAGGAAAAATATCCTTTTCTGTAAGGAATTCTTGGGAATATCAATTTGAGGTAATTAGAAGAATAAAGATATACAGTCAAGAAGGTTATAATCAAGCTAATGTCCAAATTCAGTATTATGTAGGGGACAAAAATTCAGATAAAGAATCTGTATCGAATATAGATGGCTATGTTTACTATGAGGAAGATGGAGAAATTGAACGAGAAAAAATAAGAAATCGAGATATCTTTGATGTAGATTTAAGCGAAATGTGGGAAGCTAAAAAATTTACTTTGCCCAAAATTCAAGATGGTGTTATTATAGAATATTCTTATACCATAGATTCTCCACACATTAGCAATCTACCAAAGTGGGTATTTCAAAACACTATACCAACGCGGTATTCTGAATATACAACAAGAATACCTGGGGAATACTTAGCCTATAGTATAAAAACAAAAGGTTATTACCCATTTGAAACGTTCAGCGATGTAAAAGAAGGTTCATTAGCAGGATTTCAGACTAGGACATCAATAAAAGAATCTAAGCATATTGGTATAAACCTACCTAAAATTGAAGAGGAACCCTTTGTCAACAATGTTTCAAACTATTTACCTTCTATTGGCTATGAGTTATCGTCTTATAAAACTGGCCAGTATGAAGCTTATAAATCAGTTTCTAGAACTTGGGATGATGTGGTAAAAACATTAAGTGATACAGATACTTATAAAAAAGAAATTTCAAGATCAAATTATTTTGAAGATGAGCTTAAAGCCATACTAAAAGACAAAACTCTCCCTACAGATAAAATGAATACAATCTTTAATTTTGTAAAGAATAAGATGACTTGGAACGATGAAGAAAGAAGGTATTCAAGTGATAAGTTAGATAAAGTTTATGAAGAGGGTGTAGGAAATTCAGCAGATATTAATGTTATGCTAATAGCAATGCTAAGAGAGGCGAATTTGGATGCTAATCCAGTCCTGTCGAGTACAATATCTAATGGTATTCCATTATTTCCAACTATATCGGGATTTAATTATGTATTTGCTCATGTCACTATCAATGGTGAAACTTTTCTTTTAGATGCTACAGATGAATTTACATCTCCAAATATCTTGCCTAAGCGTGCCCTCAACTGGACAGGAACTATTATTAAATCAAATGGATTTGAATCTTTAGACCTTAAACCTTCTAGTCGTTCAAGGAAAAAATTCCAAATTCAAGCAGAACTCACCTCAGAAGGAGAAGTGAATGGAATGTGCAGAATCATTTCTTTGGATCAATATGGTTTGGAGTCTAGACGATCCTTAAATAAAAAAAGCGATGATGAATTAAAATTGAAATATGAGAATGCTTATAGTGTCAACAAAATTGAAGAGATATCAAATTCAAATCTCAAAGACACTTCGAAACCATTATTAGAAGGTTTTACCTTCTCAGGAAAAGAGCAATTTGTTGAGAAAATTGGAGATAAACTTTACTTATCACCGATGCTATTTTTAAAGCTAAAAGAGAATCCTTTCAAAGAAGAAGAACGGGTGTACCCCATCGATTTCACTTTTCCTAGAACTGTTGAAAATTTTATTACTATCAAAATTCCTGAAGGCTATCAAGTAGATTATATACCGGAAAAAGCAATATTCAAACTGGGAGATGGGGTTGCGCAATTGACCTATTTGATAGAGGAATTTAATAATGTAATTTCAGTAAAGGTTAATCATGAAGTAAATGCAGCGTTATTTTTACCTCAAGATTATAACTCATTAAGAGAATTTTATATTTCTTTGATAAATAAAGAGAATGAAAAAATTATTCTCGTTAAATCATAATTATTTATGGACATTAAAGGTGTTCAAATTCAATTCGATAAATTTATAAACTCCAATCGTTCAAGGTATTATTACGGACAGTTATCACATGCGAAAAGGAGTGATAAATCCAATGATTTTTGTGTTTATCTACCCTTGAATTTACTTTAGTTTACCTCTGTAGAGGATTTGTAAATTGAGATGATTTTATTAAAAAAAATATCCATAGATAGAGTTATGTATTCTTGGTTAAAATCTGAATTTAGTGTCTATCTATCAATTGAAAAGCAAACTTTACTAATCTATAAACACAACTCCAATTAGATCTTTTAAACGTGAAATTAATTTATACATTATTTTTAGTTTTATTTTATTCTAGTCTTGCCCTTTCTCAGACCAAGACCCTTGAAGATATTACCTTAGACATGTTGAGGGAAACCCAAAGCACTTTAGACTCGACCACTTCAGCTGAAGTTCTTTATAACAAAGGAGAAATTTCTTTTTCCATCCTGAATTCTTGGGAATATAAATTTGTGGTAGTCAAAAGGATAAAAATATATACCAAAGAAGGCTATAGTCAAGCTAATGTTCAACTTCCCTACTATATTGGAGAACGAAACCCAGACAAAGAAACATTATCTAATATTAAGGGTATTGTTTACTATGAAAATGATGGCAAAATTGAAAAAGAAATATTAAAGGAGAGCGATATCTTTGATGTGGATTTAAGTGAGTTTTGGAAAGCTAAAAAATTCACTTTACCTAAAGTTCAAGATGGTGTAATCATTCAGTACTCCTACTCAATTGATTCCCCACATATCGGTAATTTGTCAAATTGGATTTTTCAAAATAGTATACCAACTCGTTATTCTGAATATAAAACAAGTATACCGATAGATTACTTGGCTTACAATGTTAGAACTAAAGGCTATTATCCTTTTGAAACTATAGATAAAGTTAAAAAAGGCTCGTTATACGTGAAATATGAAGGAACAAACCTAGACACTCCTATTAGACAAATTACATATGTTGGAACTAATTTGCCTAAAATTGAGAACGAACCCTATGCAAACAAAATTTCAAATTATTTCCCATCCGTAGGCTACGAGCTATCATCCTATAAAAATCGAGTGCTAGAACCGTTTAAAGTCGTCTCCATAACCTGGGATGATGTGGTTAAAACCTTAAGTGAAACGGATACGTATAAAAAAGAAATTTCTAGAACAAGATATTTTAAGAATGATCTTAACTCTATCCTGAAAAATAAGACTCTTCCTAAAGATAAAATGATTGCTGTTTTTAATTTTGTAAAAAATAAAATGACTTGGAATGATGAAGAGAGACGATTTACTAGTAAAAAGCTCAATAAAATATACGAGGAGGGTGTAGGAAATTCAGCGGATATTAATGTTATGCTAACAGCAATGTTGAGGGAGGCTAACCTAGATGCTAATCCCGTATTATCTAGTACAATATCCAATGGCATTCCATTATTCCCCACCATATCGGGTTTAAATTATGTATTCACTCATGTCAACATTAAAGGAGAAATATTTTTATTAGATGCAACAGATGAATTTGCTTCTCCAAATATTTTACCAAGTCGTGCTTTAAACTGGAAGGGAACACTAATTAAACCTAATGGATTCCAAGCGCTGGATATTTTTCCACCGACAAATTCATTAAAAAAATATCAAGTGAAGGCAGAACTTAACACTCAAGGTGAAATAAGTGGGTTTTGTAGAATAATTTCACTAGATCAATACGGTTGGGAGTCTAGAAGATCTTTAAATAATAAAAGTGAGGATCAAAAAAGGCTGAACTATGAAAATTACTTTGGTATAGATCATATCAGTGATATTAAAACTAAAAATTTAAATGACGCTTTAAAGCCTTTGATAGAAGAATTTAATTTTTCAGGAAAGGCAAAACTTATTGAGAAAATTGGTGATAAACTTTATGTATCACCAATGCTATTTTTAAAGCTAAAAGAGAATCCTTTCAAAGAAGAAGAACGGGTGTACCCCATCGATTTCACTTTTCCTAGAACTGTTGAAAATTTTATTACTATCAAAATTCCTGAAGGCTATCAAGTAGATTATATACCGGAAAAAGCAATATTCAAACTGGGAGATGGGGTTGCGCAATTGACCTATTTGATAGAGGAATTTAATAATGTAATTTCAGTAAAGGTTAATCATGAAGTAAATGCAGCGTTATTTTTACCTCAAGATTATAACTCATTAAGAGAATTTTATATTTCTTTGATAAATAAAGAGAATGAAAAAATTGTTCTCGTTAAATCATAATTATTTATGGATATTAAAGGTGCTCAACTAGAAGTAGACGAATGGATTAATTCACATGGCGTAAGATATTTTAATGAACTTACCAACATGGCTCAGCTTACCGAAGAAGTTGGTGAAGTGGCTAGAATTATTGCTAGACGCTATGGTGAGCAAAGTGAAAAGGAAAGCGATAAGTCCAAAGATTTAGGTGAGGAGCTAGCCGATGTTATGTTTGTTGTCTTATGTTTGGCAAATCAAACAGGAATTGATTTGCAAGAGGCGTTCGATAAGAAATTAGATCTTAAGACCAAACGGGATCACGATCGTCATAAAAATAATCCAAAACTTAAATAAATGTTTCAAAAAGTTATTTCTGCCAAAGGGTTTTGGCGATCAGTTATCACTCTAGCTCTGGGCTTTATTGTGATTTATAATCTTATAGATATGTGGTTTGGTTATGATTTTGACTTCTCTTTATTTGTAGAAAAGCGATTTTCGAAGGACAATTTATTGAGATTTTTTGTCGCCAACATAATGAGTGGCTTTGTATATGGATTTGTGGTGACCTTTTTGAAATTTAGAGGACAAATCAAGAAAAATGAAAGTCAATGAAGCTGAGCTTTAGGCAACCATCAATAAGCAAATTCAACCTTCAGATCACTGGTTCCAAGAGTATCTCTAATAGGTACTTGATTTTAAAGGCCCAGTTTCCTAATTTAGAATTAAGCGGTTTGTCAGAGAGCGATGATACTCACGTATTATATAAAGCTATATCAACTCTTGACCAAAAATGTGATGAGATAGATATTCACCACGCGGGTACTGCTATGAGATTCTTAACGGCCTATCTGTCTTCGTTACCTAACTTAGAAGTTGTTTTAAAAGGGAGTAAAAGGATGCATGAGCGTCCTATAGGTATTTTAGTTGAAGCTATGCGAGAACTTGGGGGTCATCTTGAATATTTGGGCAGCGAAGGTTTTCCTCCGCTCAAGATTTATGGAAAATCCATACAAAAGAATAAAATTTCTATACCTGCTAACGTGAGTAGCCAATATATTACTGCTCTCATGTTAATAGCTCCTTCCTTCAAAAACGGACTCACTATCTTCTTAGAGTCAAAGATAACCTCAAAGCCTTATTTGTTGATGACTGCTCAGGCGTTGAGATCAGTAGGGGTTGAGGTTGATATGCATGAGGAGTATATTCGCGTATATCCGAAAACCAAAATTGAACCCAAAACTATCGCTGTAGAATCAGACTGGAGCTCTGCATCTTATTTTTACAGCTGTTTAGCCTTGATGGATCATGGCGAATTTGAACTTTCTACATTCCAAAAAGATAGCCTACAGGGCGATTCTAAAGTAGCGGAGTTTTATAAACTTTTCGGTATTGAAACTCAATTTAAAGCGGGTTCTATATTCATTTCAAAAAAAGCAGGAGTAATGCATCCCAAAAAAATTGAATTGGACCTTAATGACACCCCAGATCTCGCTCAAACTATTGCAGTAACTTGTTTAGGGCTCGATATAGCTTGTGATTTAACTGGCTTACACACCTTAAAGGTGAAAGAGACCGATAGGCTAGTAGCTCTTAAGACTGAAATCGAAAAATTTGGGGCAGAAGTAGAAATTACCAGCGAATCCTTGAAGTTAAGCCCTAAGGCTAATCTTAAGGAATCCGTTTCAGTAAAGACCTATCAGGACCATAGAATGGCAATGGCATTTGCCCCCTTAGCTATAAAAGTAGATTTGGAAATACTAGACCCAGAGGTCGTTTCAAAATCATTTCCAGACTTTTGGGAAAAAATAAAAGTCCTTGGAATCCAGCAAAACCACTGATTTGAAACTTATTAAGCTAAATAAACAATAAAACACTTGACAACGCCTATCTCACGATAGTATATTTGCATTTTTAAAAAATATCAGACTATGGGAATGAAACTTTCACAATTCGAATATACTTTACCTGAAAACCTTTTAGCAGAATTTCCCTCAGAACACAGAGACGAAGCTAAGTTGATGGTCATAAATCGTAAAGATGGTTCGATTGAGCATAAAATGTTTAAAGACGTTATCGATTACTTTGGTGAGAAAGACGTCATGGTGTTCAATAACACCAAAGTTTTCCCTGCAAGACTCTACGGTAACAAAGAGAAAACCGGCGCAAAAATTGAAGTATTCTTGCTTAGAGAACTCAATCCTGAAACCAGACTTTGGGATGTTTTGGTAGATCCTGCTAGAAAAATAAGAATTGGTAACAAACTTTATTTTGGTGAAGATGAAAGTTTAGTAGCAGAGGTTATTGATAATACTACCAATAGAGGACGAACTTTGCGTTTTCTCTACGATGGGTCTTATCAAGACTTTAGAGCTAAGCTAACTGAGCTTGGACAGACTCCACTTCCAAAATACATCAAAAGAGATGTAGTGCCAGAAGATGCAGAGCGTTACCAAACAATTTACGCAAAAGAAGAAGGGGCTGTTGCAGCACCTACTGCCGGACTTCACTTTTCCAAGCATCTTTTGAAGCGTTTAGAAATTAAAGGAGTTGATTTTGCAGAAGTTACTCTTCATATAGGTTTAGGAACTTTTAGCCCAGTAGAGGTGGAAGATTTATCTAAGCACAAAATGGACAGCGAACAAATTATGGTAGATGAGAAGGCAACATCTATTATCAACAATGCAAAGTCAGAAAAAAGAAAAATTTGTGCGGTTGGTACAACTGTAATGAGAACACTAGAAAGCACTGTAAGTTCTAATCGTAGGCTAAATGAATTTACTGGCTGGACTAATAAATTTATTTTTCCTCCTTATGATTTTAAAATTGCAAACTGCATGATCACTAATTTTCACATGCCAAAATCAACATTGTTGATGATGGTATCTGCCTTTGCAGGTCATGAATTAATGGAAAAAGCTTATAAGGAAGCTATAAAAGAAAACTATAAGTTCTACTCTTACGGAGATGCGATGCTAATAATATAACATCCCCCTTATTGAAAAAATGAAAAGAGGCTGTCTAAATAGATAGCCTCTTTTTTATTCATGATGGTAAGGGAGGTTGTTTAAAATAGAAAAAGCTCTATAGAGCTGTTCCGTAAAAAATAACCTGATCATTTGGTGGGAGAATGTCATTTTGGATAGCGACACTTTTTGATTTGCTCTTTTGTAAACAGCTTCAGAAAACCCGTAGGGTCCTCCAATCACAAAAACCAATTGCTTTAAGCCTGAGTTCATTCGTTTTTGTATCCAATTGGAGAATCTTAGTGATGTAAATTCTGTTCCTTTATCGTCCAAAAGGACCAAAAAATCTGAAGTAGATATTTTTTTTAAAATGAGTTCTCCTTCTTTCTCTTTTTGAAGAGAGATACCCATATTTTTGGTTTTTTTTAAATCAGGAATAACATCCACCTTGTAGTTTACAAAATGAGAAAGACGATTTTGATATTCTGTAACCAGACTTTGAAGCTGGGCATTGTCGGTCTTACCAACTAGGAGTAATGTGATGGTCATCCGTATAAAAAAGATTAACTTTGTTTAAGACAAAAATAGAAAACCGAATGATTAGTGAGAAGCAATTGGCAGAAGAAATTCAGATCATTATCCAAAATGCTATTAGAGAAGATGTAGGAGAAGGGGATCATTCTAGTTTAGCTTGTATTCCAGAAAATGCTACTGGAAAAGCCAAATTATTGGTTAAAGATGAAGGTATTATAGCAGGAATCCATTTTGCAGAGCAAGTCTTTAGTTATGTCGACCCTTCCTTAAAGATGGAAAAACTAATGCAAGATGGAGACCCCATGTCTTATGGGGATATAGCTTTTTATGTTTCGGGTTCTAGTAGGTCTATTCTAAAAGCTGAACGCTTAGCACTCAATGCTATGCAGCGAATGAGTGCGATTGCAACTAAAACACACCAATTTTCAAGCCTTCTAAAAGACTATAAAACTCAAATTCTAGATACTCGTAAAACCACACCAGGCTTTAGAGCTCCAGAGAAACAAGCTGTAAAAATTGGAGGTGGAGAAAATCACAGGTTTGCTTTGTACGATATGATCATGCTTAAAGATAACCACATTGATTTCGCTGGTGGTATTTCAGAAGCCATACAGAAAACTTTAAATTACCTTAAGTCTAAAGATTTAGACCTTAAAATAGTAGTGGAAGCAAGATCGCTTTCAGAAGTAGAGGAAATTCTCGAAAACGAAGGGGTTTATAGAATTCTATTGGATAATTTCAATTTTGAAGAGACCAAAAAAGCAGTCGAGCTTATCGACGGTAAATGTTTGACAGAATCTAGTGGCGGTATCACTTTAGAAACAGCTCAACACTATGCAGAATGTGGTGTAGATTATATCTCTAGTGGGGCACTTACACATTCTGTCCATAATCTAGATCTTAGCCTAAAAGCTATTTAATATGGCTTCTGAAATAAGCGATACATTAAAGAAAATACCACTTATAAGCCGAGTAGCTTACTGGTCTAATCAACTAAAACTCCCGGGCTTGGCTGGTTTTACTTTGTATGACTTATTGGGCATGTATATCTCCGGCATTATTAAAGGAACGTTCTCAACCCGAGCAGGATCTATTGCTTTTAGCTTTTTCATGGCTATTTTTCCTTTTTTACTTTTCGTTCTGAATTTGATACCATTTGTCTGGTTTATAGATGATTTTCAGCAAGAATTGCTTAACTATTTCGAAGAATTATTACCTCCTCAAACCTCAGGTTTATTTCAGGATATTTTTTTTGATATAGCCAACAACCCTAGAGCTGGCCTCCTGTCTTTTGTTTTTGTTTTATCCATTTTCCTTATGTCTAATGGAGTAAACGCAATTTTCACAGGCTTTGAGTTTTCATATCACACCAAAATCAATAGAACAATCATTAGACAATATATAGTAGCAGTTAGTATAGCTATAATTATTGCTATACTATTACTAATTGCCGTTATAGCGACGGTTTATCTCACCTTTGTAATAGACCAGTTTACAAGTATTGGAGTTGTTGGAGATTCTTTAGTATTGGCTAGATACGGTCGGTTTGCTATTTTGATAATAGTTTTGATTCTTGGAATTTCTATCTTATATTACTTCGGAACAAAGGAAGGTAGGAAAACTCGTTTTTTTTCTCCCGGATCCTTTTTTACAACCATTTTGATTATTTTGACTACCTACTTATTTTCCATTTATGTTGAAAACTTTAGTGCCTACAATAAACTATATGGTTCCATTGGAGCTTTGTTAATACTGATGTTATATATTTGGTTAAACTCAAATATATTGTTGCTGGGTTTTGAACTTAACGGAGCATTATATAATTTAAAACGAAAATCTAAATAATAAAACTATGAAATCAATTTATGTATTTATGATGGCTTTTTTAATGACTATGCCATCTATCGCTCAAACTGAAGTTGCAGGTGTAAACCTTCCTAACACTTTAGAGGTTGGAGAAACTCAATTAACTTTAAACGGAGCAGGGGTAAGAGAAAAATTCTGGATGGATATGTATGCAGGTGGCCTCTATACTAATGTAAAAATGACAAAGGCTTCAAAAGTAATGAATGATGATTCTCCCATGGCTATTGAACTTCATATTGTTTCTGGTCTAATTTCTAGTAAGAAAATGAGTTCTGCAGTGGAGGAGGGTTTCCAAAACTCTACTAAAGGCAATACAAAGCCTTTTCGTCCAAAAATAGATAAATTTATTTCGTTTTTTTCCAATGAAATTACAGCTGGGGATGTTTTTGATATTTCCTATTTACCTTCCAAAGGAGTTGTGGTATTCAAAAATAATAAGGAACTAGGAACCATTGAAGGTCTAGATTTCAAAAAAGCACTCTTTGGAATTTGGTTTTGTGACAAACCAGCAGATGAAGACTTAATGAATGGAATGCTAAGTTTATAACAGATGAAGATTTTAATATGTGCCATGGGTTTCCTTCTTGGAAACCTTGTGTATTCTCAAGAGGTTTATGGTGAATGGAAAACTATTGATGATAATACTGGGATAGCCAAATCAATAGTAGAAGTTTATGAACAAAACGGTAAAGTCTTTGGTCGGATCAAAAAAATACTAAAAAAAGACCAGCGAGATGTGCGTTGTGTAAACTGTAAAGGTGATCTAAAAAACCAAAAGGTAGAAGGGATGGTGATCTTAAAAGATTTGTCTAAAGATGAGGACGAATTCGAAGATGGGACCGTAACCGATCCTGAAAATGGAAAAACTTACAATGCCAAAATATGGCTTAATGAGGATGATCCAGACATTTTGATGGTAAGAGGATATTTATCTTTTCTGTACAGGACACAGGAATGGAAAAGGCTTGAAGATTAATTCTTAAAAGTTGATATATGCCTTTCTATATTGATGTAATTGTTCCTATTGCTTTAGAACAAAGATTTACATACTCTATAACGCAACAGGAAAGCGAGCACCTTAAAATAGGTATGCGCGTTGCAGTCCCTTTTGGAAAGCGTAAAGTCTATACCGCCATAGTAGCCAAGTTACATAATAATCCACCTGTGCGCTACGAGGCTAAGCCAATTGAAGAGCTTTTAGAAAATACTCCGACGGTTACTCCTGAACAATTAAAACTTTGGAAGTGGATTGCGAACTATTACTTGTGTACAGAAGGTGAAATTTTAAAATCAGCCTTGCCTACTGCTTTATTGATTGAAAGTGAAACTGTTATTGAGCCGCATCCAGATTTTGATATTCAAACTATAGATGAAGACGATACACTTACAGATGAAGAATATTTAATCTTACAAGCACTTCAAAAACAGTCTATACTTAAGATTAGTGAGATTGTCCTTATACTCAATAAGAAGACTATTTTTCCTGTTATAAATGCAATGGCAGAAAAAAATTTAATTCTTGTCAATCAGGAATTAAATAGGCAGTACAAGCCAAAATTAAAGAAATACATAAAACTGAGGGACGGTTTAGATTCCGAGGAGCATTTGCCAAAACTTATTGAAGAATTGAGTGGGGCGCCAAAGCAAAAGGAGGCCTTACTGAAATTTTTTAGCTTAAGCGCTCAAAGCCAAAAACCGATTTCTCTTAAAGACTTAAAAGAAAAAGCAGAGGTGACGGGTTCTGTAATAAAGGGGTTAGTCAGTAAATCTATTTTTGAAGAATATCTAGTCAAAACAGATAGGGTAAAGTTTGAAGGCGATCAAGATAAGCCTAGCATTCAATTTAATCAGTTTCAACAAAAGGCCTACGAAGATATCGAAAGTGGGTTTAAAACTCACCCGGTTTGTTTATTGCAGGGGGTCACTTCTTCGGGGAAAACAGAAGTGTATATCAAGTTAATCGACAAAGCCATTCAAGAGGGTAAACAAGTCCTTTATCTGCTTCCTGAGATTGCACTTACTACACAACTTATACAGCGTTTACAAGCTTATTTTGGGGATCAAGTTCTGATTTATCACAGCAAATACTCTGTCAATGAAAGAGTAGAGGTTTATAGACATGTTTTGAATGAAACCAAAGGAAAAATTGTCATTGGTGTTCGCTCTTCTATCTTTCTTCCCTTTCGAAATCTTGGACTTATCGTTGTAGATGAAGCTCACGAAAGTAGTTTCAAACAATTTGATCCAGCACCGAGATACCATGCTAGGGATACAGCAATTGTTTTAGCTTCTATATTTCAAGCTCAAACACTATTGGGAACAGCTACCCCTAGCTTAGAAAGTTTCAATAATGTGAGGGAGGGGAAGTATGCTTTTGCTCAACTCAACAGACGATTTGGAAATGTGAAACCTCCTAGTGTTGAACTTGTAGATTTAAAAGAACAACAGCATAAAAAAAAGATGACAGGTCACTTTTCTGAAACCCTACTTAAGGCCATCAGAGAAACTTTAGAAGAAGGGCAGCAAGTGATTTTATTTCAAAATCGAAGGGGATATTCTCCAATTTTGGAGTGTAATACCTGCGGACATGCTCCACAGTGCCCTAATTGCGATGTAAGCTTAACCTACCATAGGCATAATAACACTCTAAGATGTCATTATTGTGGTTACCATATAGCTATGCAAACCAAATGTATGGCCTGTGGTTCTGTAGATGTGAGCACCAAAGGATTTGGTACAGAGCAGATAGAGACTGAGCTTAATTCACTTTTTAAGGATAAAGTGATTAAGCGGATGGATCTGGATACTACTCGAGGAAAGTACGCTTATGAACATATTATCTCCGCTTTTCAAAATCGAGAGATCGATATTTTGGTAGGGACGCAAATGCTTACAAAAGGATTGGATTTTAGACATGTAAAACTCGTTGGGGTTATGAATGCGGATAGCCTACTGAATTTTCCGGATTTTAGAGCTCACGAGCGAAGTTTTCAGTTACTGGTTCAAGTCGCTGGACGAGCTGGAAGAACCCAAGAGCAAGGCTTAGTTTTAATTCAAACCTACAATCCTTACCATAAAATATTACAACAAGTCACCACCAATAGCTTTGAAGAAATGTTCAAAGAACAACTAGATGAGCGGAGGCATTTTAAGTATCCACCAATTTTCAGGATGATTAAAATTACATTTAAGTCTAGAGACTTGAACAAACTCAATGAGGCCTCAGATTGGCTAGCTTTGTATTATAGGCAAATTTTTAAAACCAATATTTTAGGGCCTGAATTTCCAGCTATTGCAAGAATAAGAAATGAGTATCATAAAAACGTTATTATAAAAATTCCGCAAAAGCAATCTTTGAAAAATTCTAAAAAATACATTGAAGCGGGTGTAGATAAGTTTAAAGTGATTGCTCAATTTCGATCCGTTAAGGTGGTTATTAATGTAGATCCTTATTAGAAATATTCACATTTATTTATTAACAAATCCTATGCATCTATTAGTTTTTCTAATAGTATTGTATTTTTACATAAAACAACTAACTGATGACAATTACACAACTGACGTATGTACTCGCTGTAGCGGAATATAAAAATTTCACCAAAGCTTCAGAAAAGGTTTTTGTAACTCAGCCTACCTTAAGTATGCAAGTTCAAAAGCTAGAGGAAGAATTGAATGTAAAAATTTTTGATAGAACCAAGAAGCCCATAAAGCTAACTCCCGTTGGGGAGAAAATCATTGAGCAGGCCAAAAATATCGTCAATGAAAGTGTGAGGATACAAGATATAGTCGATCAACAAAAGGGCTTTGTGGGTGGAGAATTTAAGTTAGGAATTATCCCTACAGTTATGCCGACCTTGTTACCGATGTTTCTCAATAGCTTTGTGAAAAAGTATCCTAAAATCAATTTGAAAATTGAAGAACTTCATACGGATGTGATCGTGGACAAACTCATTGATGGCCATCTCGATGCAGGAATAGCTGCAACTCCACTTGGTAATGAAAAGATTATCGAAAAACCCCTTTATTATGAGCCGTTCATGGCTTATATACCAGAGCAGCATAGGTTATTTAATCAAAAAGAAGTTGTCGCAGATGACTTAGATGTAGACGAAGTCCTGCTTCTAGAAGACGGACATTGCTTTAAAGATAATATTCTGAACCTATGTAAAAGTGTCCAAAACCATCCGGATCAAAAACGATTCTATCTTGAAAGTGGTAGTTTTGAAACCTTGATAAAACTATCAGATGAAGGTCTGGGCATGACGTTGCTTCCTTATTTACATACCCTTGACTTGAAAGATGAAAAACAGAAGTATGTAAAATTTTTTAAAAAACCATATCCCTCTAGAGAGATAAGCCTAGTTCATCATAAAAATGAATTGAAATCGCATATTATAAAAGCTCTACAAGAATCGATCAACTCAATCGTTAGAGCAGCTATTCAATTTCAGGATATCGAAATTATAAGTCCCTTAACCCAATCCAAACAAAAATAAATTACTGTTTTTCAGTGTGTTAAATGCTTTTTGCGAGAATGTAAATTAACGCTGCTGCTTTTTATCAGTCGGAATTTTAATTCTACATTTGCAAACTTTTTACGAATGTAAATACCGTTAGCTCTAATGGAAGATTTTGTCTTTTCACCTAACAATACCCTCGTAGTCATTAAAGAGTATTTTAATTCTAGCACACCACTGATGAAGAAGTTATTAAATTTATTTGATTTTAGGCAAAAAGTAGATTACAAAATTGAAATTATGTCTGGTTTAACGGTTGCTTTGGCCCTTATTCCAGAGTCTGTCGCCTTTTCCCTAATAGCAGGTTTATCTCCGCTTACAGGCTTGTATGCCTCATTTGTAATGGCCTTGGTCACTTCTATATTTGGAGGTAGACCAGGAATGATTTCTGGTGCTACTGGCGCAATTGCAGTTGTTTTAGTAACACTATCTATGGATTACGGAGTCGAATATATTTTTGCTGCTGTTATCTTAGCAGGAATAATTCAAGCGCTTGCAGGATTATTAAAATTAGGTAAGTTAATGCGTTTAGTGCCTCACCCAGTAATTTTTGGTTTTGTGAATGGCCTTGCGATTATAATATTTATGTCACAGTTAGACCAGTTCAAGGATGCTTCTGGAGCCTGGCTAACCGGGAGTAACCTCTTTATTATTTTGGGTCTCGTTGTATTAACGATGCTTATTATTTGGCTATTACCTAAGCTCACTAGAGCAGTGCCTGCTTCTTTAGTCGCTATACTTGTTGTCTTTGGGATTGTATATTTTGGAGATATTTCGACCAATACCGTTGGAGATTTAGCTTCTATTGGCGGTGGTTTTCCTCCGTTTCATATCCCACAAGTCCCTTTTACTTTCGAGACTTTATTAATTATTTTACCTTATTCTGCTATCATTGCAGGTGTGGGTCTTATCGAAAGCTTGTTGACACTAAATATTGTTGACGAAATCACACAAACTCGGGGTAATGGTAATCGCGAAGCTATTGCTCAAGGTAGTGCCAACATTTTATCTGGTTTTTTCTCTGGAATGGGCGGGTGCGCAATGCTTGGTCAAAGTTTAATCAATATTTCCAACGGTGCAAGAGCAAGGTTATCTGGCATTATTGCGGCAGTCGCTTTACTTGCTTTTATAATGTTTGGAGCCAGTATAATAGAGCAACTTCCTATGGCAGCCCTTACGGGTCTTATGATCATGGTCGCTATAGGTACTTTTGAATGGGCGAGCTTAAAAACATTGAAGCGTATGCCAAAGTCCGATATTTTGGTCATGGTTCTTGTCACTTTAGTCACAGTTATACTTCATAATTTAGCTTTAGCTGTTCTTGTAGGAGTCATTATTGCTGCATTAGTATTCGCTTGGGATAATGCAATTAGAATTCGAGCTAGAAAAAGTATTGATAAAGACGGTGTAAAACATTACGAGATTTATGGGCCATTATTTTTTGGGTCTACAACTGTTTTTTCTGATAAGTTTGATGTTATTAATGATCCGGATGAGGTGGTTATTGATTTTAAAGAAAGCAGAGTGGTAGATATGTCTGCTATAGAAGCCTTAAACAAAATAACTGAGCGTTATCAAAAAAACGGTAAAGTAATTCACTTAAAGCACCTTTCCCCAGATTCAAGGCGTCTATTGAAAAACGCTGAAGAAATCATAGAAGTAAATATTATCGAAGATCCCAACTACAAAGTAGTTTCAGACTAAGTTTATACCATTTACTTATATCTATCAAATTTAGTTAATAGACCCGTATTAGGTTAGGTATTCAAACAAAGACACCCCGTAAAATTTAATTTTACGGGGTGTCTTTGTTATTAATTAGTATGGGGTTTAGCCGTTCATCGACATCAAAAACTCCTCATTTGATTTGGTGTCTTTAATTCTTGTATTCAAGAATTCAATAGCTTCAATAGGATTCATGTCCGCTAGATATTTTCTCATGATCCACATTTTTTTAATTTGATGATCTTCAAGTAAAAGATCATCTCTTCTTGTGCTTGAAGATGTTAGATCTATAGCAGGGAAAATCCTACGGTTAGCAATTTTTCTATCCAACTGTAGTTCCATATTACCAGTCCCTTTAAATTCTTCAAAAATGACTTCATCCATTTTAGAACCAGTGTCGGTTAAGGCTGTAGCTATGATTGAAAGCGAACCTCCATTTTCAATATTTCTCGCTGCTCCAAAGAAACGTTTTGGTTTGTGAAGAGCATTTGCATCTACACCACCACTCAAAACTTTTCCACTAGAAGGTTGCACAGTGTTATAAGCTCTAGCCAAACGAGTAATAGAGTCTAGAAGTATCACTACATCATGACCACATTCAACCAGGCGTTTAGCCTTTTCAATGACTAAATTTGCAACGCGAACGTGTTCGTGAGCTTCTTTATCAAAAGTGGATGCTACAACTTCACCTCTTACATTACGCTGCATGTCTGTGACTTCCTCTGGACGTTCGTCGATAAGAAGAACAATTTGGTAAACTTCTGGATGATTTGCTGCAATGGCGTTTGCAATATCCTTTAGCAACATCGTTTTACCCGTTTTAGGTTGAGAAACAATCATGCCTCTTTGTCCTTTACCAATTGGTGAAAACAAATCAATGATTCGTGTAGAAAGAGTACTTTCTTTTTCAGCTAATCTAAATTTTTCCTGTGGGAAAAGTGGAGTTAAATGCTCAAAAGAAACTCTATCTCTTACAATTTTTGGATCAAGGCCATTAATTTTTTTAATCTTAATCAAAGGGAAGTATTTCTCACCTTCTTTTGGAGGTCTTACTTCTCCTAACACTGTATCTCCAGTTTTTAATCCAAAGAGTCTTATTTGAGACTGGGATAGATAAATATCATCGGGAGAAGACAGGTAATTGTAATCGGAAGATCTTAAAAATCCATATCCATCTTGCATAAGGTCTAGTACACCTTCACTTTCTATGATGGAATCAAATTCAAAATCTGGATCTTTGTATTTATTTCGGTTATCTCTATTTCCGTTTTTGTCATTAGCCCTATTATCATTCCTAGATTTAGGATTTTGATTTTTTTGGTTTTGAGGTTTCGGAGATGGAGATTTTTTTTGAGAATCGTCTTTGTTGGTCGGCTTAGAATCAGCTTGTTTAACTTCCTTTTTCTGAGGAGCGGGTTTGGTTTGGTCTTTTTTCTCTTGTTGAGATTTCGGAGTTTCCGGAGTGTTTTGTTTCGCTCGTGGAGATGATGGATTTTCATCTTTTACCTCGTTTACCTCTTTTTTCTCTGAAGAATCTTTCTGAGCTTCTCGTTTGGACCTGTCATTATCTTTAAACGGATTCTTAGGTGCTTTTTTAGGCTCACCTTTGTTCACGCGCTTTCTTGGCTTTTTTGAAGTATCCGCAGAATCAGATTGCTCTGGTTGCTTTGGCTTGCTATCTTGTTGAGGAGCTTCCTTAGAGGGTGATGGAGTTGAAGCCTTAGTATTATCTTCCTTACTAAGAATTTCTTTCATTTTGTCGGGATTAGCTGCTTGATAGTCCAAAATTTGATAGATAAGATCTAGCTTTTTAAGGCTTCTAAATTTTGGAACTTTTAATTCTTTAGCAATTTCTTGTAAATCTGAAAGCTTTCTAGACTTTAGTTCAATAATTTCTAACATTGATATTTTTTGAAATTAAAATGATTTCGAAGGAGAATCGAATTTAAATTGATGATTTGTAACTACTTAAGTAAGCAGTCGTCCGAAGACATTGCAATTATACAACTTTATTTTATTTATAAATATTAATTCCCAAATATTCTATTATTTTTGTCGCTCAATACTCAACAAATGATACAAAGAGTTCAAAGCTTATTTTTACTTATGGTTATTATACTTAATGGTGTGCTTAGTTTTTACTTGCCATTGTGGATAACTTCAAAAAATCAAGAAATATATGCTCTATCTCAACCCTTAGCTATATCTTTGTTTTTATTATCAGTTCTTATTACGTTCATCACTATTTTTTTATTCAAAAAAAGAAAACTTCAATTTGTCGTAGGACGAATTAATATCATATTGAACTTTGTTTTAGTAGGTGTTTTTGCATATTGGACGCTAAGTTTACCTGGAGAAATGGATATTTCTGAGAAGGGTATTGGGATGCTTCTTCCAATAATTTCTATCGTTTTTATTGCTCTAGCCAATAAGGCTATCAAAAAGGACGAAGATCTTGTAAAATCTGTGGATCGATTGCGATAAACCTGAAATCTTAGTAATGTTAGTGCATTGAAACCCCGAAGCCATTCGGGGTTTTTTGTTTTTAAGAGGAGACCTTTTGCCCCCGCTTACCAAAATCGATAACTTCCAAATCTTTGATAGTTCCCTGGTCTAAATTAAATTTAAGCATTGTTCTCTTCTGGTGAAATCCTTGAACACCAACAGCCCCGGGATTCATGTGTAGCAATTTTAGTTGTTTGTCATTCATTACCTTCAAAATATGAGAGTGACCACTAATAAACAATTTTGGAGGATTTTTTTTGATCTCTTCTTTTATGTCTTTACTATATCTATGAGGGTCACCCCCAATATGAGTTATCCAAACGTCTACACCTTCAAGAGTAAATCGTTGATGAAGCGGAAATTCACTTCTTATTAAATGTCCATCAATATTCCCATACACTGCTCGCAAAGGTTTTACGGCTTGTAGAGCATCTGTAACTTTTTGATCACCAATATCTCCAGCATGCCACACTTCATCAGCTTTGGAGGCCCATTCTAGAATTCTATCGTCTATATATCCATGAGTATCACTCAGTAATAAAATAGCTTTTGACATGTTTTTTTTGGTACAATATAAGTAAAGCTTAAGGTTTAAGTCGTAGCTGTATTCATATATTTGCAGGTTATAAATTTAGAGATTTGCGTTATCTTATCAGACTATCTTATTTGGGGACTAGCTATCACGGCTGGCAGAAACAAGTGGACGAAATCAGTGTTCAGTCTCAAGTGAATCACGCCTTAAAAACTGCTCTGCAAGAGACTATTGATGTAGTAGGAGCAGGGAGGACAGATACAGGAGTTCATGCTTCAGGATATGTGGCCCATTTTGATAGTAGCCAGAATATCCTTGATTCTAAAAAGTTAGTTTTTAAGTTGAATAGCATACTGCCTCCAGATATAGCAGTGCAAAGCCTAGTTCGCGTAAAAGATGATTTTCATGCCCGTTTCGATGCAATATCGAGAACTTATAGGTACTCGATAATTCAAACGAAAGACCCGTTTTCCGTAGGAAGGAGTTATTTGGTAAAAAATGAACTTAACTTGCAAGCCATGCAAAACGCTGCAAATCTCTTATTTAATCATAAAAATTTCAAATCTTTTTCAAAAGTTAAAACTGATGTTTATACATTTGATTGTCATATAGAAAAGGTAGAGTGGCAGAAAGAGGGGCATCATCTTTTTTTTGAAATTACAGCCAATCGCTTTTTAAGAAATATGGTAAGAGCAATAGTAGGAACCCTTATTGAGGTAGGTTTGGAAAATATATCAGTTGAAGAGTTTAACGACATTATCCTTGCTAAAGATAGAAGTAAAGCTGGTAAGTCGGTTCCAGCCCATGCTCTGGTCTTAACAGACATAAAATATCCTGTATAGGATAAAGATATAGTAATAAAAATGAAAAACAACAGCGGGAACGCCTTCGATACAAAACTTTTTAAGCGTCTTTTAAAGTACACAACACCTTACAAGAAAACGTTTTATTTTGTGGGTTTTGCTGCCATAATGCTCTCTGTTCTGGGAGTTTTAAGGCCGTATTTACTTAGGTTAACTATTGATAGAGGAATTACCGAAAGCGATTCTGAAAGTCTTATCTTCTATGTAACTTCAATGCTCGTTGTTCTCATCTTCGAAGTGCTTTTTCAATTTAGTTTTATCTTCTATGCCAACTGGCTCGGACAAGAAGTGATAAGAGATATTCGTGTGAAGCTTTTTAAACACATGATGAATTTTAAAAAGCAATACTTCGATAATTCATCTGTAGGAAGATTGGTGACTCGAGCTGTGAGTGATATTGAAACCATCGCTAGTATTTTTAGCCAAGGCTTATTTATGATTATAAGCGATTTGCTGAAGATGATAGTCGTTTTGGGTTTCATGTTTTGGCAAAGTTGGCAACTAACCCTTCTAGTCCTTACTGTTTTACCTTTTATCCTTTATGCCACACGTGTTTTTCAAAAGAAAATGAAAATTGCTTTTGAAGAAGTCAGAACTCAGGTATCTAACCTGAATTCATTTGTGCAGGAACATCTCACGGGTATGAAAATTGTTCAAATTTTTAATAGAGAACAGGAAGAGTATAAACGTTTTAAAGACATCAATAGAAAACATAGAAAGGGCTGGATCAAAACGGTTTGGTACAATGCTATATTCTTTCCTATTGCAGAAATGTCCACTTCTATTACTATTGGATTAATAGTATGGTTTGGAGGTCTACGTGTGGTGGAATCAGATGCTTTATCGCTTGGTATCATCGTGATGTTTATTGAATTATCACAAATGCTGTTTAGACCTTTAAGGCAAATTGCAGATAAATTCAATTCCCTACAAATGGGCATGGTTGCAGCCAATCGTGTATTCAATATTCTAGACACAGATTCTAAAATAGAGAATACTGGTACCTTAATTTGCGAAAAATTAAACGGCCATATTTCGTTTAAAGATGTTAGATTTAGCTACATCCCTGAGGAAGAGATCTTAAAAGGAATCTCTTTTGATGTCCAACCTGGAGAAACAATTGCAATTGTAGGAGCTACTGGGGCTGGAAAAAGTACAGTAATCAATTTACTAAGTCGATTCTATGAAATAGACAGCGGGCAAATAGAAGTGGACGGTAAAGATCTTAAAACTTATGAACTTGCGACCTTAAGAAGTCAGATTGCAGTGGTTCTTCAAGATGTTTTCTTGTTTGCAGATACCATTCTCAATAACATTACGCTCAACAAAGATGATGTGACTGAAGAACAGGTTATTGATGCTGCAAAGGAAATTGGGGTTCATGAGTTCATCTCTACACTTCCCAACACTTACCATTACAATGTCAAAGAAAGAGGAGTCATGTTGTCTTCTGGTCAACGCCAACTCATTGCATTTTTAAGGGCTTACGTTACCAAACCTAGTATCTTAGTCTTAGATGAAGCTACATCTTCAGTAGACAGCTATAGCGAACAGCTTATCCAAGATGCTACCGAGAAGTTGACTAAGGGACGAACTTCTATTGTGATTGCTCACCGTTTGGCAACCGTTAAGAATGCAGATAAAATCATCGTGATGGATTTAGGCAAAATTGTAGAAACAGGAACCCATTCAGAGTTACTTCATCGGGAAGAAGGATATTACAGAAGCTTGTATGAAGCACAATTCAAACACGAAGAAGAGTTAAATTAACTCAAGTCGGTTTTAATTTGTTCGGCAAGATTTTCGACGTTATCGAAAATATTGAATTCTCCGTTTTTTAAATAAGAAATCTGTCCAGTTTCTTCACTTACGACCAAGGCAACAGCATCTGTTTTTTCACTTATACCTACAGCAGCTCTGTGACGCAATCCAAACCTTAAAGGTATATCTCTGTCGTTGGAGACTGGTAAAATCACGCGTGTTGCAGTTATTCTTCCATCTTCAATAATAATGGCCCCATCATGTAATGTGCTATTTTTATAAAAAATAGATTCAATAATAGGACGGTTCACTTTGATGTCCATAGCGTCTCCAGTATTTTTTACAAAATCTAGTTTTGTATTTCTTTTAATGACGATTAAAGCACCAGTATGGGTGCTTCCTAATTTTTTACAAGCCTCGACAATAATGTCTACGTAATTGAGCGTTTTGTTTTCTCGATTGGAGAATTTAAGTTGAAACCAGTTGTTTTTACTGCCAAAGTTGGTTGAGCCAATCATCAATAAAAATTTCCTTATTTCCTGCTGAAAGACTACTATCAAAGCAAACATCCCAACCCCTATAAATTCTCCTAAAACGCTACTTAGCATTTCCATTTTTAGGAGCTGAGTAAGTTTCCAGATCAAGTAAATGATCACAATTCCTATAAAGATATTGATCGCTGCAGAGCCTTTTACAAGCTTATAGATATAGTATAGCAAAACGGCTACCAGAAGGATATCTAGGATGTCTAAAACTCTAAAGTCTAAAAAATCTAAGGCCATAAGAATTTAATTCTCTATTAATTTTTGGTACAAGGTAATGCATTGCTTGGCTTCCAACACATCATGAACCCTTAAGATAGAACTTCCATTCATAAGCGCCACCATATTGAGCGCCGTTGTGCCGTTTAAAGCCTCCTTAGCATCGATTTTCAATGTTTTGTAGATAGTAGACTTTCTAGAAATCCCAGAAAGTATAGGGAGGTTCAAGCTCTTCAAGGCTTTGAGGTGATTCAATAGCTCAAAGTTTTGTTCTATGGTTTTTGCGAAACCAAACCCGGGATCAATAAGAATATCATTAATTCCTTTAGCTCTTGCTTCTGAAACTTTTTTTGAAAAATAAGCGATAATATCGGTGACCAGATGTTCATAAGAGGTCATGCTTTTCATGGTTTGCGGCGTACCCCTCATATGCATCATAATATAAGGAACTTGAGAGTCTGCTATGAAATCCATCATGTTAGCATCCAGACTTCCAGCAGAAATATCGTTTATGATATGGGCGCCTTGGTCTATACTTGCTTTAGCAACTTCAC
The DNA here is from genome assembly GCF_000355905.1 of Psychroflexus gondwanensis ACAM 44. Lineage (GTDB taxonomy): Bacteria > Bacteroidota > Bacteroidia > Flavobacteriales > Flavobacteriaceae > Psychroflexus > Psychroflexus gondwanensis. Next base: position 71,126 of record NZ_APLF01000004.1, on the reverse strand, counting down.
TTCTGAAAGTGTCTATGGAAATAATAAGGTCTGGAAATTCTTTGGTAACTTGTTGTAAAACTGAACTCAGCCTCTTTAATTCTTCTTCTTCACTGATGTGGTCTGCGCCAGGTCTTGAGCTATAAGCTCCAATGTCTAAAATATCCATCCCATCTTGGATATTTTTTTCTACTTGTTCTAAAGCTTCCTTGTCATTTTTGAATTTGCCACCGTCATAAAAAGAATCGGGAGTTAAATTGAGTACACCCATAACTTTAGGGGTAGATAAATCGAGTAAGTGTCCTTTGCAATTGATAGTCATATCGACAAATTTAAATATTTTATTCTCATCATAGTTTTAGCTTTTCAATATAAATGCAGATTTCTTTTTAGTTTTATATTAAATTAGTTCCTCAAAATCTATTAGCATGAACACAACTTCACCCGACTTTCAATCTTATCTAGACGATTATGCTTTATTAATAGGACTAGTTCTTTTCTTCGTAGTCGTAGACGCCGTATTAAAACTCATTACTTTATGGCAGTCTGCAAGGCGAAAACAAATCGCTTGGTTTATCGTCTTAGCTCTAGTCAATTCTTTAGGAATTCTTCCAGTGATTTATTTAATACTCAACAGAAGTAAAGATAAATTTAAGCGTTAATGGCTTTTATATTTCCTTTTTCTCCAATACAATACAATCAGTCCAAAAACAGTAATGCTTATAATAGGGACTATTACATTAAAGAGCTGCCATTTCAATTTAGTAGACTCCAAGGCTTCGAGATCCATTTCATCTAGGCTTATAGATTTGCTTCTCGTTTTTACTAAACTTTGATCATCTAATAGATAATTAACCACATTCAGTAAAAAGGTTTTGTTTCCGTAGGTGAGTCCAGTATACCTGTCGAAGCCTAATTCCAAGGGTTTTCCAGACTCCAACTGATTTTTGATAAGGTCACCATCAGAAATAAACACTTGTTGAGTTTGTGGGCTTTTGTCTTTAGGGGATTGAAGAGTGAGAGGTTTTAGTTTAGATTTAAAAGCAGAGTTGAATTCACCTTCTACAAGTACTGCAAGCGGAAAATGACCCGTAGTATATAATCGAGGGTCAGGTTCTTTTGTAATCTCATCCAAAGTAACTTCAAAGGGAGTTCCAATCACTCGCGATAGATTTGAACTTTCCAGTAAGATTGTTTTTTTGAGATCCGACTCTAAGGTGTCTATTGGGTTTGCAAATTCAAATCTCACAGGACTCAAATTCTCTGTAATAGGATGGCTTTCAGCAGGTTTGCCTAAAGGATCATAAAACCAAGGAAATCTTGACAGTTGTGTAGAGTTACCGCTGCCAGACGCTAAAACAATAGGGGCAGAGTAGAGGTCGTTGACCAGTTGTGGATTGATGCGCACCCCATACCTAAAAAATAAGCTGTACAAATTTAAATTTCTAGGGAATGCTAATGTCTTTTTGGAAGCCTTGTAGAGACTATCTTTTTCTGCAATGACCTGTTCTGTAAGCCATATAGCCTTTCCACCATTCATAAGGTATTGATCTAAGACGTAATTTTTCTCATCGCTAAACCTTTCGGTAGGCTTAGCATCAATAATCAAATCGTAGGTATTGAGGACGTCCAAGGTTCTCTGCGGGGAGGTATTTACAGAATCCAAAGTGAAAGGAGCTATAAGATAATAATCTTTAAGTGTGGATAGGAAATCTGCTAGATATCTATCTTGAAGCTCTCCCTGTCCTCGGAGTATTGCTATTTTTTTAGTTCGCTCCCTGCTTAGCTTGGTTATTCCATCTACAAAGGCGTATTCTAAATTTTGAACCGACCTTTGGATCATTTCAGAATTGCTTTGCGTGAGTGTTTTTTGTAGGAGTTGTATTGGAACTTGTTTACCTCCATAATCTGCTATAGCCCATGGAAAGATAAGACGCTCGGTCAATTTTCCATTTTCGCGAATATTGAGAGACTCCGGCGACATCTCATTATCATAAAATTGATTAGCCACTTCCATAGCGTCTTTGTCGCCTTCAAGTGGATCGACAAATTCAAATTTTATATTAGAATTATAAGCTTTAAATTCCTCTAGGATATAGCGAGCTTCAGTTTGCAGTCTATTGAATTCTGAAGGAAGATCACCGGTTAGAAAGACTTTAACAAGTAAAGGCTTATCTATGGTTTCAACCAAATCACGTGAAGATTCCGCTAAGGTATAACGGCCATCTGAGGTGAAATCTATACGTTTAAAAAATTGAGTGGCCACCAGATTGATAAACACAAGCAGAACAATAATTCCTAAGGCTTTTTTGTGGCTAGCGTTTAACTTCATTTCAAATTAGATTTTAGTTGTAAGTGGGTAAGCACTAAGAAGAAAAGGCTAATACTTAAGAAATAAATGAGATCTCGACTATCCAAAATACCTCTTGAAATGCTTTGGAAATGATGGCTTAGACTAAAATATTCTAACGTATATAGTTTAGAACCCCAAAGTGGAATTGAGCTCACGCCCTCCAATCCGAAATACAACAACACGCTTAAAAATGTACCGATAACAAAAGCAATTAATGGGTTATCGGTGAGGCATGACGCAAAAATTCCTATAGAGGTGAAACAACACATGAGGAGCAAAACTCCAACATAAGAACTAAAAATAACCCCATAATCAACCTGAACTCCTTCGGCTGTTAATGCTGAAATGCTTATGATGTAGAATGCAGTAGGAAGTAAGGCGATCACACTCAATGAAAAGCTTCCCAAAAATTTACCAGCAATAAGTTGATTTACAGAAATAGGTTTGGTTAGCAAAAGTTCTAAAGTGCCTTGTTTCTTTTCTTCAGAAAAGCTTCGCATACAAATCGCAGGAATTAACACACAGAAAATCCAAGGTAAGACTTCAAAAAAAGGCGTAAGATTGGCATATCCTTGGTCAAATATATTAAAATAGCCAGGCAAGACCCAAACCAAAACTCCAGTTGCTAGAAGAAATAGTCCAGCTACAACAAAGCCTATAGCCGAGGAAAAAAAACTATTGAATTCTTTAAGAAAAATAGCTAGCATATTAATCTAATTCTACGAGTTTATCCAAGCTCCAAGCTAGTGCTTTTTCAGAAAACCCAACTTTAGTCGCTTTCCATACTTCAGCAAACAAAGCGGAGTGGCGGTAATTGTTTAGGTGTTCTTCGGAGACCCAATAACTATAAGTGAAAAATTGAGACCTGTCTTTTTTATCTCTGTAAAGTTCTAAACGTTGACACCCTTCAAAATGTCGGATTTTTTCTTTGCTATTCTGAAATAACTCCTGGAAGTTTTCAACGGCCTCTTGTTTAAATTTCATTTTTACAATTCTTACCAACATGTTATAAAAATTTAACGGTGAGGGTGTCCAAATATTTTAAGCCAAATAAACTTGCAGCAGAACCCACACTTAACGGGTTACTCTTATAAATTGCTAATTCCAAAAAGGCTGATGAATTGAACAAGGCTAGTTTTTTTCCTTCCATTTCTCTTTTTTCTTTAGGGATATCATAATTAATTGCCTCTGAGTAACTCTTATATACCTTTCGGAACTTTGTAGATCTAGCAGAAATCAAGAACTCTCTCCCTTTGCCAACCGAGTTGAATAACTTTTGGCTTATGTTGGAGACTACATTTCCGAAATTATCAATATAAATCACATGACCTATAATTTGGTCCTCCTGTTGATTTATAGATGGCCTTACATAAGTGAGTTCTTGCATACTAAGGATAGGTTTGCCAATCACATCCAAATCTCCACCTCTACAAATATGAGCTGCAACACTTACAAAAACATCCAAAACACTAAATTTCTTTTCTAGGCTATCATGAATATTAATTTCTACAATCTTGTCAGGTTTAATTTCAGAAGAAATCAAAGATAGAATACCGTTATTAGCACAAATAAAATAATGACCATCCAAATAAATAGCGAGATGCTTATTTTCTGGAGTTAATTCTGAATCTACCCCGATGATGTGGATGGTATTTTCTGGAAAATTATGATAAGCATTTTTGATGATGTAAGCTGCTTCGGTATAATTAAAAGGAGAAATAGCATGAGAGATATCTACGATTTGAGGTTCTCTCAATTCGCACAGCAAGGCGCCTTTTACAGCAGCCACTGAATGATCTTTTAAGCCAAAATCTGTAGTTAAAGTTATAATGGGCATTTAATAGACAGTTAATATTTTGAAGCTAAATTTCGTCAAAAAAATGCGTAAATTTGCTTTGCGAATTTATTATTTTTAACCAAAAATTACCGCTTTTGAACGAACTAATTTTAGAACTCTCAGAAATTAATCCAAGAGAATTTTTTGGACACCACAATTTGAATATTGAACTGATTAAAAAATATTATCCTCAGCTAAAACTTGTAGCGCGAGGCAATAAGATAAAAGTCTTTGGTGAAGACGAGCGTTTAGAAGAATTTGAACAGCGTTTTGAAATGTTGGTTGATCACTTTTCAAAATTTAATTCCTTAGATGAAAATGCTATCGAAAGGATTTTGACAAGTCAATCTAAAGCAGATTATGATGCTCCAATTTCCTCTGGAGCTGTTCTCGTTCATGGTATTGGAGGTCGACTTATAAAAGCACAAACCGCCAACCAAAGAAAACTGGTAGAGTTGATGAATACCAATGATATGGTGTTTGCGGTTGGTCCAGCGGGTACTGGCAAAACTTATACAGGAGTTGCTTTAGCGGTTCAAGCACTCAAGAATAAACAAGTTCGAAGAATTATTTTAACTCGTCCGGCAGTTGAGGCTGGTGAAAATCTAGGGTTTTTACCCGGGGATTTGAGGGAGAAACTAGATCCATATATGCAACCGCTTTACGATGCATTACGGGACATGATTGCTCCAGAAAAGCTAGAAAGCTATATTGAAAAGGGAACCATCCAAATTGCACCACTGGCATTTATGAGAGGGCGAACCTTGGATAATGCATTTGTAATATTGGACGAAGCTCAAAACACCACCCATCCACAGATGAAGATGTTTTTAACTCGTATGGGTAAGAATGCCAAATTTATGATCACAGGTGATCCAGGTCAAGTGGATCTGCCAAAACGGTCCATTTCTGGGCTTAAAGAGGCTCTTTTGGTCTTAAAAGATGTCAAAGGGATAGGAATGATTTATCTCGATGATAAAGATGTTCTCCGTCACCGACTTGTTAAAAAAGTAATTTCCGCTTACAAAGCCATAGAAAATCCAGATTAAAGCATGAGCTCAACTCTTTTATCTACTCAATTCAAGTTACCAGGTCAAGTCGATTACTATAAAGGAAAAGTGAGAGAAGTCTATACACTTGCCAACCAAAAAATAGTGATTGTAGCCACAGATCGTTTGAGTGCCTTCGATGTAGTTTTACCTCAAGGAATCCCTTATAAAGGTCAAATTTTGAATGAAATTGCTTCAGAAATGTTGAAGGCTACCGAAGATATCGTTCCTAATTGGCTAGAGGCTGTTCCCGATCCTAACGTAAGTGTAGGTGTAAAATGTGAAACTTTTAAGGTGGAAATGGTGGTCAGAAACTATCTCGTAGGTCATGCTGCTAGAGAATATAGTGCTGGAAAGCGAGAGCTCTGCGGAATAAAGTTGAAAGAGGGTTTGAAAGTCAATGACAAGTTTGATTCTCCAATACTTACACCTACCACTAAAGCGGAGCAAGGTGATCACGATCAAGACATTTCAAAAAATAAAATTTTAGCCCAAGAAATTGTCAGTCCTTCAGACTATGAAGTCTTAGAGGATTATGCTTTAAAACTTTTTGAACGCGGATCCCAACTAGCTAGTAAACGAGGCTTGCTTTTAGTGGATACTAAATATGAATTTGGTAAAACCCCTGATGGTAAAATTGTAGTGATCGACGAAATTCACACTCCAGATTCTTCAAGATATTTCTATAAAGAAGGCTATGAAGAAAGACAAGCTAAAGGCGAAAAGCAAAAACAACTGTCTAAAGAATTCGTAAGAGAATGGTTGATGGACAATGGTTTTCAGGGAAAAGAAGGTCAGAAGATACCAGAACTTACACCAGAAGTTGTTAACTCTATCAGTGCAAGGTATATTGAACTGTACGAGAAAATCACAGGAAAAACGTTTCGCAAAGCCAAAGTTGAAGATATTGAAGCTAGAATCTTAGCCAATATAAAAACTTACCTAAGTGAGTAATTACTCTCTGTTTCTTCTCATTTCGGCTTGTCGCATCGGCATGCTATCGATTTGATTAAAAATCTGTTGAGGATTTACTAAGCCTCTTAGGGTGTTTTTTAAACCTTGATCTAAACCTATCAAATAGAGAGTTAGAGTTGAAGTCTCCGTATAGTCGTCTTTATTTTTAGTCACAAACTCAAGGCTCTTATCGCTAGAATTGATAATAGCTTTTACCTCGCCGTCTATAAGTGTAAAAATCGCTAGTCTGCGTTTTTCTATTTCCAAAGAATTCTTTTGTAATCTATCTAGTTGTTCCGTGACTTCAGGAGTCATTTCTTTAGCGGTTAAAACTAGAATGCGTTTGTCGTTAAATCCTTGCGATGGCACCATAAGATTAAGGAGTAGTATATATATAAAAAGTTTCATCGATCGCCTGGCTTTTGGTTAATAATTTCAGCCAATAATTTTTTGGCTCTCAACAATTTTACCTTCACGTTTGTGATGGGCTGGTCTATTCGCTCAGCTATTTCTTTATAGCTCATTTCTTTAAAAAACCTCAATTCAATAACTTCTTGATAATGAGGTTGAAGTTCTTTTATTTGCCTTAGTAAATTGCTTAAATTTTGTTCTTTGATGATTTTATCCTCAACAGTAGGTTCAAGATCGGCGATTTGCGAAACTCTTTTAGTATCGATCTCAGAGGTTTTTAGTTTTTGTTTTCTAGTGAGGTCAATGTGAATATTTTTAGAGATAGTGATGAGCCAAGTCTTAAATTTGAAAGCATTTTCGTAAGTTTCTATCCTGTCGAAAGCTCTAGCGAAGGTTTGTACTGTAATTTCTTCGGCTTCATAAGCATCTTTAGTTCTTTTGAGTTGAAACCTATAAACGTCCTCCCAATAGTGATTCAATAAAGATCTAAATGCATTTTGATCTCCATATCTTGCTTTTTCGATAAGGTTTGAAATATTCAGTTTTACTGCCAAGATTTCTGTTTTTGAAAAATTCCGCTTATTCCTATTCCCATTTGTAAAATGAGTAAACTCGCTTCTAAGATAGGCCATATCCATAAAACAGACTTTGGAACTTTAAAAACCTTTTCAAATTGAACTGTTATTAAGGATTTGGCAACAATTGCTATTCCAAATATAAATAGCGCTGGCATCCACTCTTTGCTCAAACAAAGTATTAAAAATGTTGACCAAAATAAAAACTGAGAAAAATGGTAACCTCCAAGAAATAGTTGGCTTGATTTATCGTAAAATGGAGAGGTCGAATAATGTCTTTGCTTTTGTTTCCACCATGATTTCCAGGTCGTTTTTGGTTGGCTTAAAACAAAGCTCTCTGGATTTAGGCACAAGCTGATTTTAGACTTGTCTTTAATATTCTGAATTAATAAATCATCGTCACCTGAAGTAAGGCCTCTTTCCTTTTCAAAATTTTCACTTTCTAAAAAAAATGATTTCTGATACATTACGTTTCTGCCCACCGACATATAAGCTTTACCTTCTATAGCACGATATGAGTAAAGAATTCCAGTTTGAAGAGTTTCCCATTGAATCATTTTATTCAAAAACGTGGACTTGTATTCATAAGGCGAATAGCCCAGAACACAATTGAACTTTTTAGTTAAGCACGTATTCATTTCTGTTATCCAAAATTTAGATGTTGGCTTACAATCTGCATCTGTAAGTAAAATTCTATTGTATTTAGATTTGAGAATACCTAGCTTTAAAGCACTGCGTTTAGATTTGGAGTTCTCATCTATAGCATGAATAAGCCTAAGGTTCGGATAGTTGTTTTGGAATGTTTTAATAACTTCCGAGGTCGAATCGGTAGAATAATCATTTACTACAATAACTTCAAAGGTTGGATAGTGTTGATTCAGGATAAATTCTAAATTAGAAGATAGATTTACCTCTTCATTTTTAGCACAAATAATTATGCTAACTGGACGTTTATCTTGATGAGGTTTAAAGGGAGTTTTCTTGTAGTTCGAAATCCTTTTTAAATATTTGAATTGCGAGACTACAGAAATTAGGGTTGAAATTATAAATAGGAGTAGTATAAATTTCAACCTTAAGTATTAATAGGGTTACTTGGTTTTCTCTGAACCGTTACAATCGGTTTGCTCATCTGGCATTTTACCACAGAAATTACAAGCGTCACCACTTTTGTTTAAAAATGGACTTTGGCTTGCACAGGTTCCAGCGAATTTACCTTCTTTCTTTCCCCAAATTTTTATAGCAATTCCTGCAACTGCTAATCCTAAAAGTACAATTGTGATCAATAATAGTTTCATAATGCAAATTTAATAAAAGTTGATATCATCTCTAAAGAAATGGGAATTTATCTCAAATTTTTAACGAAGCCTTTATTATTCTTACTTGTAAATATTGACTTCATTCTCAAGATGGATATTAAATTTCTTTTGTACTTCTTTTTGAACGAGCTCGGAGACTGCATGAATATCTTTTCCACTTGCACCCCCGTAATTCACCAATACCAAGGCTTGTTTTTTATGAACTCCAGCATCTCCTTTCCGATAGCCCTTAAGACCGGCATTTTCTATAAGCCAACCTGCAGGGATTTTGATAGATTTGGCATCTATTTTATAGTGAGGTAAGTTGGGGAATTCATGTTGAATTCTATTGAAAGTTTCTTCATTCACAATGGGATTTTTAAAAAAACTCCCGCTATTCCCTATTTCTTTGGGGTCTGGTAATTTCGATTGGCGAATGGAGACAACAGCTTTAGAAACATCTTTTATAGTAGGTTGAGTGATATTTTGAGACTCAAGTTCAGTTTTTAATGAGCCATAATCTAATTTAAGATGATGGTTGTTTTTGGTCAGTTTGAAAACCACACTTGTGATAATGAATTGATTTTTAAGCTTTGACTTGAATATGGAATTCCTATAGTCAAATTTACAATCTTCTGTGTAAAATCTTTTTTTGGCTAAAGTCTGTCTATTAATAGTCTCACAGTAAGACATTACATCTTTTAGTTCGACTCCGTAAGCTCCAATGTTTTGAACAGGTGAAGTCCCTACATTTCCAGGGATAAGGGAAAGGTTTTCAAGTCCACCATAGTCTTTTTCAAGACAATAAATGACAAAGTCATGCCAGTCTTCACCTGCTGCGGCTTTTACTAAAACATGAGAGTCTGTTTCCTCTAAAACTTCAATACCTTTTAAGTTAACATGGAGAACAGTATCCGTAATATCCCTAGTGAGAAGCATATTACTTCCACCGCCCAAGACAAACAATTCTGAGGCATAAAATCGTTTCAATATTTCAATCAATTCATCCTCGTGTTTTACGGAGATGAATTGATGAGCCTTTACATCTACCCCGAAGGTATTATAGGGTTTTAAAGAAATATTTTTTTTCAACTTCATTTATCTTTTCGCGTAAGCTTGTAGGGCCATTTTTATAATGGCAACTGCTTTGAGTAAGTTTTGTTTTTCAAGAACATAAGCAATTCTAATTTGATTCATTCCCGTATGGGGAGTGGAGTAGAAGCCAGCTGCTGGAGCCACCATAACGGTTTCACCATTAACATCGAACTCAGACAGCATCCACTTAGCAAAATCTTCGGTATCTTCTACGGGTAATTCTGCAACACAGTAAAAAGCACCTTTGGGTTTAGCGACTTTCACACCTTTAATATCTTCAAGAGCTTCGATAAGGGTATCTCTTCTGCTTGTATATTCTTCATTTACTTCTGTAAAGTAGTCTTTCTTAGTCTCTAGAGCAGCTTCACTGGCAATTTGAGCAAAGGTAGGTGGACTTAGTCTGGCTTGAGCAAACTTTAGAGCTGTAGCCATTAACTCTTTATTTTTAGAAACCATACATCCTATTCTAGCTCCACACATACTATATCGCTTAGAGACAGAATCTACCATGATCGCATGATTCTTTAACTCTGGCAAACTCATAATAGAATAGTGCTCTTCACCGTCGTAGACAAATTCTCTGTAAACTTCGTCGGCTACGATAAAAAGGTCATGTTTTAAAGCAAGATCTGCAAGTTTTTGAATCTCATCTTTTGTATATAAATAGCCTGTAGGATTTCCTGGATTACAAATAATTATAGCTTTCGTTTTTTCTGTAATCTGTTTTTCAAATTCGCTTATTGGAGGTAAGGCAAAATTATCTTCAAAGTGTGACTCTACTGGTTTTACAATAACACCAGAGGCTACTGCAAAGCCATTATAATTTGCATAAAAAGGCTCAGGGATTATAACTTCGTCTCCTGGGTCTGTGATGCTTCCCATAGTAAAAAGAAGTGCTTCAGACCCGCCTGTAGTAACGATAAGATCATCTGCCTCAATATCAATACCATTTTCTACATAATACTTGGCTAACTTCTTCTTGTAAGATTCAAACCCCGATGAGGGACTGTAAGACAAAATATCAAGGTCATTGTTCTTGACAGCATCCAAGGCTACTTTTGGAGTTGAAATGTCTGGTTGACCAATATTCAGGAAATATATTTTTTTCCCTTCCTCTATTGCTCTATCGGCAAAAGGAGCTAACTTACGTATTGGAGATTGAGGCATATTAAGCCCCTTAGAAGATATTTTAGGCATAGTGTAGTTTTTGAGCAAATGTCGTGATTTTAATTAGTAACTGCAAGATTCACAATCTTCAAATCCATGTGAAAAGCTTTAAAAGCTTATTAAAATTATACCTAATTTTATTTTGCATTTTAAATGTTTTGTATTTTAAAATTATGAAGAAAAATAAATGGTTTTGGAGTGTTGTTTTCTGCAGTCTATTTTATCATCACTATTGCTTTACTCAAAATCAATTCAAATTTAAAGATGAAGGAAAAAGAGCTGTGGATTTAAAGTTCAGATCAATCAACAATCTTATCATATTATCAGCTTTGCTTAATGGAGAATCAGTTAACTTTTTACTCGATACAGGGGTTAATAAAACGAAAGTATTTGGCCAAGTTAAGGATTCTTTATCTTTAGTAGAGGCGGAATATATTTCGTTGAGGAGCTTAGGAAGTTCAGAGCCAGTAAAAGCGTTTAGAACGACAAATAATATCATAGATTTTGGATCCGTACGCGGAGAAAAACAAGAAGTTTACTTTATTACTGATCCTAGATTCGATCTTTCTAGTAAACTGGGTATTAACGTTCAAGGTATCATAGGCTACGAATTTCTAAAAGATTTTATTTTAAGGTTAAATTATAATCGAAATGAACTTCGGCTGTATCAACACGATAAATTTAAAAGAAAACTTAATGCTTTTGATAAAATTCATTTCCGGTTTATAAGAAAAAAGCCTCATATTCAAATCCCGGTAGAATTTAAAGATGGTACAGAAAAAGAATTAGTTTTCTTAATTGATACTGGATCTAGTGATGCGTTTTGGATTTTTGAAAATAAAGACGTAGTTGCTCCTGATGATTCATTTTTTGATTATATAGGTTATGGATTAGAAAGTGTGGTTGAAGGCATGCGGTCTAAAGCTAAGTCAGTACAATTGGGAGATTACAGATTAATTGAACCGAGAACTGCATACTTAGATTCTGTATCGGCTCAATTGTTTACAGCCGATCTTTATAAAAATGGAATTCTAGGAGCTGAAGTTTTAAGACGATTTGTAACTTTTTTTGATTATAGAAATCAAAATATCTATTTGAAACCCAATAGTGATTTTAACGATAGTTTCAATTATGACAGGAGTGGATTATTTCTCCAATATATAGGTGACGAAATTAATACCTTTAAAACGCCATTAAGAGTTAGAGTAAATGATCAAGCTAGGTCGAGTTATGCCAAAACGAATTCTGCAGAACAATTTAGTATTCGATTGCAAATTTCAAAAATTCTAAACGTAGCTAATATAAGACCTAATTCCCCATCTTCAGAAATTGATATTCAAATAGGGGATAGGATCTTAAAAATGAATGGCAAATCAATCACTGCTTTAGGTCTTGATAAAATTAATCAATTACTTAGCGGTGATGAGGGAGAACGCGTTAAGATCATCTTGAAAAGGGGAGATGTCACCTTAAAAAGAACTATCATTTTGAGATCCCAGCTTAATTAAATAAATTTTATTCAGAGACTTTTCCAATAAGTTTTAAAGTAATGGTATTCTCTTTTTGAGATGTAAATACGCTTACCGTTCTTCGGATAGGACCCTTACAGCTAATGTTATAAGAAATTAAAATTTCACCTCTCTCTTTTGGGGCATAAGTTCTTAAACTAGAAGAGTCGATTTCTATACAATGGCCTTGGCCATGTATTTTTAAAATTTCAATAGCAGAATTTGAGATATTCTCGAACTTAAATACTGCTTTTGCGTTGGTTTTTGACTCTATAGTTCCAAAATCATAAGTTGTAGCTTCGAAGCTTAAACCTTCAGGGTTTTGCCCAAACGTTATGAAATGAAACCATAGAAAACATAGGAATGTAAAGTTTTTCATAGAGTAAATATAGTCAAGAATTTCTAATCTTAAAATTCTTCAGATAATTCAATTCTTAATTTTTTTAGTTTGTGGACTTATCAGTAATTTTGCGGATTCAAATATTTACTCAACCATGTCAAGTACACTCAAGTATAATTCCAAAGAAGCAGAACAAAAATGGTATTCCTATTGGGAAAAGCATAATTTTTTTCACTCTGAGGTGGATGAAAGAGAACCTTATTCCATAGTTATTCCTCCGCCAAATGTTACTGGAGTTTTACACATGGGCCACATGCTTAATAATACTATCCAAGATGTTCTTGTAAGAAGAGCTAGATTACTTGGTAAAAATGCCTGTTGGGTACCCGGAACAGATCATGCTTCTATTGCTACGGAAGCTAAAGTAGTCGCTAAGCTTAAAGCAGATGGAATTTCTAAAGCGGACATGAGCCGAGAAGATTTTTTAAAACACGCTTGGGAATGGACCGATGACTACGGTGGTAGAATTTTGAATCAATTAAAAAAGCTAGGAGCTTCTTGTGATTGGGAGCGTACCAAATTTACTTTGGACGACGATATGTACGAGTCGGTTGTGCAGTCCTTTATAGACTTACATAATAAAGGCTTGATCTACCGGGGCTATCGCATGGTAAATTGGGATCCAGAAGCTAAGACTACCTTGTCTGATGAAGAAGTGATTTATGAAGAAAAACAAGGTAAACTCTACTTCGTGTCTTATCAACTAGCAGATTCTGAAGGAAAATTGACCATAGCAACCACAAGGCCAGAGACTATTTTCGGTGATTCTGCTATTTGTATTAATCCCAATGATACTAGATTTTCTCATCTTAGAGGTAAAAAGGTTATTGTTCCAATCGTGGGAAGACATATCCCAATTATTGAAGACGACTACGTGGATATGGAGTTTGGAACGGGTTGCCTTAAAGTGACCCCGGCACATGATGAAAATGATAAAGTATTAGGGGAAAAACACAACTTAGAGGTCTACGATATTTTTAATGAGGATGCCACCTTAAATAGTTTTGGACTAGATTATGAAGGTCAAGATCGCTTCGTAGCAAGGACAAACTTTGTTAAAGCATTAGATGAACAAGGATTCTTGCTTAAAACTGAAAATTATACCAACAAAGTCGGTACCTCGGAAAGGACGAAGGCCGTTATAGAACCAAGATTGTCAGATCAGTGGTTTTTGAAGATGAAAGATCTAGCAAAACCTGCGATTACAGCTGTCTTGGAATCAGATGAAATTCACCTTCACCCCAAGAAGTTTGAAAACACCTACCGACACTGGATGGAAAATATCCGGGATTGGAACATATCGAGACAGCTTTGGTGGGGGCATCAAATTCCAGCTTATTATTTTGGGGATGGTGAAAATGACTATGTAGTTGCAAAGACAAAAGAAGACGCTTTACACTTAGCAAAAGAAAAATCAGGAAAATCATTATCACTATCAGATTTAACCCAAGATAGTGATGTTTTGGATACCTGGTTTTCCTCTTGGTTATGGCCTATGAGTGTTTTCGATGGGATAAGAAATCCAGAAAATGAAGAATTCCAATACTATTATCCTACCAACGATTTGGTGACTGGTCCAGATATTTTATTTTTCTGGGTAGCCCGTATGATTATGGCAGGATATGAATATACGGGTCAGAAGCCCTTTGAAAATGTATACCTCACAGGCTTAGTACGAGATAAGCAAAGGAAAAAAATGTCTAAATCTTTGGGAAATTCTCCAGATGCTTTAGAATTGATAGACAATTATAGTGCAGATGGTGTAAGAGTAGGTTTATTATTGAGTAATGCTGCTGGGAATGATCTGTTATTCGATGAAGCTTTATGCCAACAGGGTAAAGGCTTTAGTAATAAAATTTGGAATGCTTTTAAATTGATTACTTCTTGGGAAGTCAGCGAAACTATAGAGCAGCCAGAATCTTCCAAAACAGCAATACAATGGTATGAAGCTGTTTTTCAAGATAAATTACGAGAGCTAGAAGATCATTATTCAAAATATAGAATTTCTGATGCCTTGATGACAAGTTATAAACTGGTTTGGGACGATTTCTGTTCTTGGTTTTTAGAAATCATAAAGCCAGGTTACGAACAGCCTGTTGATACTAAAACACTAGAATCTGCTATTGCCTTATTTGAAGACAATCTCAAAATATTACATCCCTTTATGCCATTTGTAACAGAAGAAATATGGCATCAAATTGCTGAAAGAAAGCCCTCAGAGGCTTTAACCGTATCCTTATGGCCAGAGCAAAAGAAATATGATTCTTCTATTATTCCTGAATTTGCTTTTACTGCGGAAGTCATTTCAGGAATAAGAACCATACGTAAAGAAAAAAATATAGCTTTCAAAAATGAAATTGACCTTCTGATTCTCAACAACGAGTCAGTATCAAAAGCTTTTGATACTGTTATCAAAAAAATGGGTAATCTGCAAAACCTTACTTATGTAGATTCAGCAATTGAAGGTAGTTTAACGTTTCGAGTCAAATCTAACGAGTACTTTATTCCTGTGGAAGGGGCTATTGATGTAGAGGCAGAAAAGGTAAAATTAAAAGAGGAACTTAAATATTACGAAGGTTTCTTGATATCTGTGGATAAAAAGTTAGCCAACGAAAGGTTTGTTAATAATGCTCCAGAACAAGTGGTTAATCTTGAGAAGCAAAAGAAAGCTGATGCTTTAGCTCAAATTCAAACAATCACAGCGAGTTTGGAGAACTTATAGTTCCTTGTAAAAGGATAAAATAAAAAAGGTCAATTTTAATTAAAAATTAGACCTTTTTTATTTGAGAATCAAATTCGTCTCCGAGCTGAAGTTGGGCAAGGCGGATATATTTTAATTTGGATTCTTGTACAGAAAATGTCTTTACTTGAAACATAGCATTAGCCTTAAAAGCATTGACGAGTTCTTCTCCACTAATGGGGTTTTGGGTGACTTTTAAATCAGATTCGTTCTTAGCATGTTTATAGTAGGCATAAAAGTATAAAAGAACATCTTGAGGAAATTTTTTATCGGTTTCGCTCACCTTTTGATAAGCATGTTCAAAAAGCTTTTCAACCTCTTTTTCTGTAAGCTTTTCTAAATCCATTTTACTTGGCTTTTAAAATGATAGATTTCCCGCCTTTCACTTTATCGTTGATAGATACAGAGACTTCCGAATCCACAGGTAAAAATAAATCAACTCTCGATCCAAATTTTATAAATCCAGAGTCCTCTCCCTGAACTGCTATTAGGTCCTGCTCTGCATAGTTTACAATTCGTCTTGCAACAGCACCCGCTATTTGTCTAAATAAAATATTTCCAAATTTTTGTGTCTCTACAACAACGGTAGTTCTCTCGTTTTCTTCACTAGACTTTGGATGCCAAGCGACAAGAAATTTACCAGGGTGGTATTTGGTATATAATATTTTACCGCCAATGGGATATCTAGTGACGTGAACATTTATAGGAGACATGAATATAGAGACTTGCAAGCGCTCTTCGTTTACAAATTCTGGTTCAAATACTTTTTCTATAGCGACGACTTTACCATCGACTGGAGATAAGATGTTTTTTTCATTCTTTTTAACATGCCGCTTAGGGTTTCTAAAAAACTGTGCAACAAGAATGAACATAACAAGTGTGGCCAAGAAAATAGTGGTCACAATCCACTGTTTATTAATAAGTAAGTTGGATAAAAGATTAATGATAATCAACCCTATCAAACTTGAAACTAAAATTTTATAACCTTCTTTATGAAACATAATCAACTAATAAAATAAAAATAAAAACAAAAGTACTCGAAAAAAGCATGCTATCCATCCTATCGAATATACCGCCGTGACCCGGCATTATTTTTCCACTATCTTTTACATCCGCTTTCCGTTTAAACTTGGATTGTACTAAATCTCCAAGTGTTCCAAAAACACTTACAATAAGCGCTAAAACAATCCAAGCCCACCAGGGCAAGATATTTATATAGGTAAATATTAAGTAGCCCATAGCGACTGTAAATACTGCTCCTCCAATAAAACCTTCTATTGTTTTCTTAGGTGAAATTCTTTCGAATAACTTATGTTTTCCAAAGTTTTTACCCACAAGATAAGCGAAAGAATCATTCGTCCAGATGAGCACAAAAGTTCCCACCAGCACATATTCGTAATTTTCTTTGTAAACAGGAATCATAGTTAAAAAAATAATAGAGGGAATGATATAAAATAAAGTAAGCAAATGCTTTCTCCCATCAAAAATGGGAATGTCGTTTAGGGTATATAAATCTTTTAAGAGGAATAGTTTGACGACCAAGGTCATAGCCAAATAAGCAATGAGAACCGGTAAGTAAATTTCTGTAAAATTGAAGTAATACAGAAGGACTACCAGAGAGAAGTACGACATTACATTTTTAAAGTGTAAGAGAGTTTGAAATTCTCTTAAACAAATAAAACCCACTACTGTAAAAAATACAAGCAGTAGATAGTGACTTAAAAAAGCAGTAGATACAATAATAATAATATACAAAGCACCAGTAATGCTTCTCTTGAGAATTTCAGACATTCGCTATAGATCTTCTAAAAGAAGCAAATATAAATTTTTTGGAGTACTTCCGTAGCTCATAAAATCAGAATCTTCCTTTTCTTCAAAAGTTTTAATAGTAGTGATGTTGGTAGGCAGTATTCTATCGTGTTTTTTATTTATTTTTTGCAGTCCTTCGCCTATGGTTTTAATCATCTGACTAGTTTTAGCAACCATTATGAAATTAAGAGGAAGATCTGCTAATTTTTTATCTCCCATTTGGCAAGAACTCACTAGAATTGCTCCTGTATTTGAAATTAAAAATTCACAGTCAGACAAGAAGAGGCAAGCACTCAAGTTCTTATTGAATTTTAATTTTGTGTGTTCAAAAGTTTTTGCAAGTTCTAAATTGCTACAATAAGCTTCACATTCTTCCCAGTGGTTTTCTTTTATGATTTCAAAAAAATTAAGCCTTAATTCATTTTCGTTTTCACAGTATAAAAACTTACCACCATTTTTTTTGAAATTTATCATGAACTCTTCATCAACAGGCATTTCAGGCTGAGGCATGAATTTGCCTATCTCGTTACCATACTTGTCGGTATCTTCTTTTGTCTCGAGGCCTAAAAGGCGTTTTATAAAGTTCATAAAAATTGCATAAATTTTATTCAAATATACATTTTAATCAAATATAAAAAAAACCTGATATTGACAAAGTCTAAATCAGGTTTTTAATAAATTTATAAAGGTTTTTTAATGTTACTTAATTGCTTTCCACTTTGTCATCCTTTTTAGGATCATCATTATTATCTCCGTCAGTTTTGTCTTCGGATTCTTTTTGCTGCTTATTTCTTTCTTCTGAAGCTCTTTGGTTTGCTTCTCTCTCGTCCGATTTCTTTTTCTGTCTTTCAGTATTATCGATCATTTCTGGCTTTATAAAAGGTCTTTCTCCAAAGATTTTCACTAAATCATCTTTAAATATCACCTCTTTTTCCAATAATAAATCGGCAAGCTCGTTCAATTGACCTTTATGATTTTCTAAAATACCAATCGCTCTTTTGTATTGCTCTTCAATAATTTTAGAAATTTCTTCATCAATTAATTCTGAAGTTTTATCACTGTAAGGCTTCGTGAAATTATAATCCGATTGACCTGAGGAATCGTAATAGGTAAGATTTCCTATTTTTTCACTCAGACCATAGACGGTTACCATTGCTTTAGCTTGCTTTGTTACTTTTTCTAAATCGCTTAAAGCTCCAGTCGAGATTTTATTAAAAATCACTTTCTCAGCGGCACGGCCACCCATTGTAGCACACATTTCATCCAAGAGTTGCTCCGTACGTACAATATGTCTTTCTTCAGGAAGGTACCAAGCTGCTCCTAGAGATCGTCCACGCGGTACAATAGTAACTTTTACCAAAGGGGCTGCATATTCCAGCATCCAACTTACAGTGGCGTGTCCAGCCTCATGAAAAGCAATAGCTTTCTTTTCATCTTTGGACATGATTTTGTTTTTCTTCTCTAGTCCTCCTACAATTCTATCTACAGCATCTAAGAAATCTTGTTTACCAACAGCTTTGCTGTTATTTCTTGCGGCAATTAATGCAGCTTCGTTACATAGGTTAGCTATATCCGCTCCAGAAAATCCTGGAGTTTGTTTGGCTAAAAATACAGTGTCAAGCTCATTGTCTACTTTTTTGAGTGGCTTTAAATGCACTTCAAATATCTCTTCTCTTTCCTTAACGTCTGGAAGATCTACATAAATCTGTCTATCAAATCGACCTGCTCTCATGAGGGCTTTATCTAAAACATCCGCACGGTTTGTAGCTGCAATGACAATAACATTGGTATTGGTTCCAAACCCATCCATTTCTGTTAAGAGTTGATTCAGGGTATTTTCACGCTCATCATTTGAACCTGACATATTTCCTTTACCTCTAGAGCGGCCAATGGCATCGATCTCATCTATAAAAATAATCGAAGGTGATTTTTCTTTAGCTTGTTTGAAAAGGTCTCTTACTCTTGAAGCCCCAACACCCACAAACATTTCAACAAAATCAGACCCAGATAAAGAGAAGAATGGGACACCTGCTTCACCTGCAACAGCTTTCGCAAGAAGTGTTTTACCAGTTCCTGGAGGACCTACCAATAAGGCTCCTTTAGGTATTTTACCACCCAAATTAGTGTATTTATCAGGGTGTTTTAGAAAATCTACGATTTCTTGCACTTCATCTTTTGCACCTTCAAGGCCAGCGACGTCTTTAAAAGATGTTTTAATATCTTTCTTTTCATCGAAAAGTTTTGCCTTGGATTTACCAATATTAAAAAGTTGACCACCTGGGCCACCTCCGCCACCTTTACTCATGCGTTTCATGATAAAGATCCAGATACCGACTATTAAAATAATAGGAAGTAAGCCTATGAGGATTTCACTGAAATAATTGGAACGCGTTTCATAATAAACGCTAGTGTTGATATTCTGTTCCTGTTTGATTTTTTCAATGGTGTTTTCAAAGTTTTGTAAATCACCAAATTCAAAAGAATAATCAGGATTGCCAGAAGATGCAAAAACTGGATCTTCGCCAGTCCCTTTGTGTTTAGGTTTAGCTTTTGCTTCAGTCGTTAAAAAAACTTCTGCAATTCTAGAATTTTTGACAATGTTTACTTTTTCAACATCCCCGTCTATAAGAAAATTTTCGAATTGAGCTAAACTGGTTTTATTGGGTTCACTAAAACCGCTTCCTCCAAAAAATTGAACTCCCAAGAAAATGACTATAATGCCGATGTATATCCAATATGAGTTGAATTTAGGTTTCTTTGGTTCTTTATTTGTTGTTTTCTTTTGTGTTGCTTTTTTAGCCATTATGTCTCTCTCTTATTTAGTAATTAGATTGGATAGAGGTTATTTTCGCATCTCCCCATAAGCTTTCTATGTCGTAATATTCTCTAACTTGTGTTTGGAAAATATGAACAACGACATTTACGTAATCCATTAATACCCACTGGGAATTTTCAAGTCCTTCAACGTGCCATGGCTTGTCGTGTAATGCTTTGCTTACTGCTTTTCTTACAGAACTCTCAATAGCATCTACTTGTGTGTTGGAGCTACCAGAGCAAACTATGAAATAATCACAAACCGTGTTTTCAAGTTCTCTCAAATCTATAATTTCTATATCATTTCCTTTAACTTCTTCTATACCTTGTATAATATGTGTAATTAGCTGGTCTAAGTTTTCTTTTTTCGTACCCATTAAAATTCCTTGATTTTTAACGCAAAAATAGGTTTTTAATCCCTTTTTTTGCCACAGTTAACAAAAGATTATTCGATATCTAAGCTCTCTATGAAACTTGTCAAAGTTGATGCCACAAGTTCAACAAATACTTCTTTAAAGGACTATGTAAAGTTGAATTCTATAAAAGTACCTTGTTGTTTGGTGTCAGACAACCAAATCTCTGGTCGCGGACAACGTGGAACCACTTGGCAAAGCCAGGCAGGTAAGAATCTAACTTTCAGTGTCTATCTCCCTGGTCTAAATGATATACATAAACAAACTTTTAAGCTTAGTGCATTGGTTGCTTTGGCGCTTATAGCGGCTTTAGAAAAGTATGACATTCCTAAGTTGTCAATAAAATGGCCTAACGACATCCTGTCACGTCAATTTAAAATAGGAGGAATATTAATAGAAAATATGTTCAATCAAAATCGAGCTGGAGCTAGCGTAATTGGTATCGGTCTCAATGTTAATCAAGATGAATTTCCAGGACTGCCTAAAGCGTTTTCTTTGAAATCTATGACTGGAAGCACTTTCGATTTGGAAATTCTCCTGAAGGATTTACTTATTGAAATTGAAGATATTCCCTTAAAGTTTAATACTTATAGCTATCATGATGTTTTGGAGTTGTATTATTCCCATCTTTTTAAATATAATAAAGTTGGTATGTATCAATACCCGGATGGGAGTCTCATGCAAGGATTACTCAGAGGTGTCGATAATTACGGTCGGTTAATCGTTGAATTTAAGGAGGATAGAATAGATTCTTTTGATATAAAAGAAATTCAAATTAAATATTAAAAATTATCACCTTATATAAGGTTGGAAAGTTTGAATTATCTATATTTGCAATTCGAAAATTTATGTCAACTGTAAATAATTAATCATTATATGTTAGTAGTTAAAGTTAAAGATGGTGAGAAAATTGAAAGAGCATTAAAGCGTCTTAAGCGAAAGTTTAGAGATACTAAAGTTCTTCAAACCCTTCGTGATAAGAAACAATTCACGAAAAAATCTGTTGAAAAAAGACAAAATCTTAAAAAAGCTCAATATATCCAGTCTCTGAGAGAGAAGGATAATATGTAGTATTTTTTAGATAGATATATAAACCCTGTGATTTCTAATCACAGGGTATTTTTGTTTAGGATAATATTTCAAAATCCACAACATAGCCTTCACTATTGCGAACATTGAAGACTACATCGTTTTCAAAAATCAAATACTGCCCTTTTATCCCTTTTAGTTTTCCTTTATAGGTGTTATTCTTTTCTAAGTTTAAGCTTTTTAATTTTTTTGGGTACTCTATGACAGGAAAATTGATGTTGAGTTCCTGACTATCTTCAAGATAAAACGCTTTGGTTTCGTCGGGTATAAATTCTTTGAGCTTATCGCGTTCTTCTGCTAAGTTTTTGTCCTCGATTTCATTTTTCAGCATGGTTCGCCAATTGGTTTTATCGGCGACATGTTTTTTCAGGGCGACCTCAGTTATACCGGCTAGATATCGATTTGGAGTTTCAAGGATAACAATCGCTTCGTGAGCGCCTTGATCTATCCAACGCGTCGGAATTTGACTTTTTCGAGTTACTCCTACCTTTACATTGCTAGAATTAGCTAGATAAACAATATGAGGTTGTAATTGTACTTTTTTCTCGTAGTCCAAATCTCTATCTTCTTCATCTAAATGAGCTTTGCTCAATTCTGGGTGCATAATCCAATCTCCTGCACTTGGAATTTCTTGAAAACAGTCATAACAAAAACCTTGTCTGAATATTTTTTTATTTTTCCCGCAGTTTAAACACTGATATTCTACAAAATAAATCGCTACTTCCTTATCTAGTAATTGATTGATGTGAACAATATCATTTTCAAATTCTAGAAAATAATCGACTTCTTCATTATTCTCAGTTTTCATTTTTCTTAAGACTCCTCTATATTGCATTTTTTATTAAGTTTGATGAATTGTTAACGGTAAAGTCAGTTAAGAATTCAGAATTTAAATATATTGATTGTATGGCCATACCGATTGTAAATTCTATAGCTTCTTGGATTTTGAAGAAGCGCATTCATCATATGGAATTGTTTAAAAAACATCCTAATGAAGTTCAAAACGAATTACTTCTGGATTTGCTTTGTAAAGCCCAAAATACGGAATTTGGAAAAAACTATGGGTTTCATGATATAAAAAATTACGATACTTTTAAAGAGAGGCTTCCTATTCAAGTTTATGAAGACTTAGAACCTACTTTCGAGCGCACTAGACGCGGCGAAAGTAATCTTATTTGGCCTACACCTATTACAATGTTTGCTAAATCTAGTGGGACCACTAGTGCCAAAAGCAAGTTTATACCCGTGAGCCAAGAGTCTCTCGAAGACTGCCATTATGCGGCAAGCAAAGACTTGCTTTGTATGTATCTCAATAATAACCCAGATTCCAAACTATTTACAGGTAAAAGCCTAAGACTTGGTGGAAGTAAAGAAATTTATCAAAACAATGGAACCTCCTATGGAGATCTCTCTGCTTTGCTTATTTATAATATGCCTTTTTGGGCAAGTTTTAGTAGTACTCCTGGTAGTGGTGTCTCTTTAATGAGCGATTGGGAAACAAAAATGCAAGCCATTGTAGACGAAACTATAAAAGAGCGAGTAACGAGTCTTGCTGGGGTGCCTTCTTGGATGTTGGTGCTAATGAACGATGTACTCAAAACAACTGGAAAATCTTCTATTGATGAAGTCTGGCCAGATCTTGAAGTTTATTTTCATGGAGGCGTAAGTTTTGAACCGTATAGAAACCAATACGATAAACTTATAAAAAGCTCTAAAATGAAGTATTATGAAATCTACAATGCTTCAGAAGGTTTCTTTGCCGCTCAAGACCTAAATGATTCTAGTGACTTGCTTTTGATGTTGGATTACGGGATTTTCTTTGAATTCATCCCCATGTCTACTCACGGGACTCCTCATGAAAAAGTGATTTCTTTGAGTGAGGTGGAGCTAAATGAAAATTATGCATTAGTGATTACTACCAACGCAGGCTTATGGCGTTATAAAATTGGAGATACAATTCGGTTTACTTCTTTGGATCCGTTTAGAATAAGAGTCACAGGTAGGACCAAACACCACATTAATGTCTTTGGTGAAGAGCTTATTATTGAAAATGCAGAAGCTGCCATAAAGAAAACCGCTTGCGAACTTGATTGCGAGGTTATGGAATATACAGCGGCTCCAATATTTATGGAAGGTAAAAATAAAGGTGCGCATGAATGGATTATTGAATTTAAGACACCTCCTTCCTGCTTAAACAATTTCAGAAAATGCTTAGATCAAAATCTACAAGACATCAACAGTGACTATGAAGCTAAGCGCTTTAATAATATGACTTTAGATTTATTGACCCTTCATGAAGCTAGACCTAAGCTATTTCAGCATTGGTTAAAGCAAAATAATAAATTGGGAGGCCAACACAAAATCCCGAGATTATCCAACGATCGGCAATACCTAGAAGAATTGTTGTCTCTAAACAGAAATTGACCTTATCTTTGATTTTTTAAAAATCCTTAAACATGATTAATACTAAAAAACAAGCTATTTATACAGCTTTTATTATTATTGGAGCAGGTCTTCTTATTTACGATCTTATCGATATTGATGACAATGTATATATAAAAATAGGAGGTTTGGTTATTCTCATGGTGGGTTTGTATAATTCGACCAAGCAGTGGGCAAAAGACAACCCCAAAGATAACGAAGAATCTTCTGAAGATGAGCAATAGAAATTTTAGGATAGGAGATAAGGTAGAACTTCTGGACGATAACGTGTCTGGTATTGTGATAAAAGTAGATGACCATGAAGTTACTTTTGAAACCTCTGATGGCTTCGAAATGAAAGTCCCATTTTCTTTGGTGGTAAAAACCGAAGGCGATTTGGACATTGATATGGGAGACGATAGTTTAATTCAAAAACTGAATGCTGACCTCAACCGAAAACCAAAGCAACCCTCTCAAAAGCCTAAAAGACAACAGCCAGCGATGGAAGTAGATCTTCATATTCATAACTTGGTCGACAAATCTGGACACCTTTCCAATTTTGAAATGCTCAATATTCAACTGGAACATAGCCGAAAGAAAATAGAATTTGCTATCGAAAAGAGAATCAAACGCATTGTTTTTATTCATGGCGTTGGGCAAGGTGTTTTGAAAGCAGAATTACACACTCTTTTTAGACGGTATGACCAGGTTGAATTTTACGATGCAGATTACCAAAAATACGGTTTAGGAGCTACTGAGATCTATATTTACGATAATTGAGAAGAGTTCAAAACACATTCAATAAATAAAAGGATATTACTGAATAAAAACATGCTATTTAACCTCAATTAAAGATTTTTATTGTTTCAAAATTTTAAACGTTTCTGTTGTTTTTTGATTTTTCACTTTTACAAAATAAACACCTCGACCTAAGTTTACAAAGTTGATTCCATTTTTAATTTCAGAAAATGTTTTTACTAATTTACCTTCCATATTAAAGATTTCGACTTCGTTTATTGTAATCTGCTTCGGATTTTCAAAATACAAACGTTCCTGTACTGGGTTTGGAAACAGTGAAATTGAATAGAAGCTCTCAAAATCATCCGTACTTAACGTGCAATTTGAAGTGAAACTGTATGAAGTATAGAAATCATTAAAATTTATTGTCCAAGTATCGTAAGGAGGATTATTATTATTTGCTGCAACTGGATCATTAACTTGAATGCAAAAATTATGGGTCAAATCATAGTCTGTAAATAAATTCAATGTCAAATTTTCATAATCAAAATTGGGATTATCTAGAATTATGGAATTGATATAAACATTTCCTAAGTCAACATATTCTAAATCTTGGAGATTACCCAGATTTAAACTTTCAATAGCTATAGTCCAGCCGACATCTATAGATTCCTTGTTAATATAGATTTCCCTCAAGTTAAGATTAGAATTTAGTATATTTTCATCGTCTATATTCCAATTAATTGGTTGTTCTCCTAAATTTAGAATTTCTAATGCTGTAAAATCTGAAATTCCAGTAATATCTAAATCAGAATAATCAGGTTCATTAAATGAATCAACGGATAGATCTAATTCTGTTACATTCACAATATCAGCGGTCAAAACTTGACCATTGACTATGCCGTCGCTATCAATACCAAGATCAATAAGTGCTTGTTCAAAATTTTCATCAGGAATATTTGTTGTTTGTGAATATCCAAAATGTATACAAATAAAGATAATTCCGAACATAATAATTAATTTACTGTAATACATATTTTTATTTTTTAATAAGTTGTTTAGAATCTATAACTTTACCTCCATGTATTAAATATATGATATAAACTCCATTTACCATACCCTTTGTGCTAATTTTGATATTAGAGCTATTTTCAGTTAATAAATGAGTATTGACGTTAAAACCTAAATAATTTGTAATAGATAAATAAGTATTAGTTGTATTTTTAGGAATCTGATATTTTACATGTATTAAATTAGGCGCGGGATTAGGACTTATAGTTACTATTTTGAAAGGGCTATTAACAGTAATATGTTTATAATCTTTATAACCATCAGACTTAGTTATAACTTCCAATTTGTATTCTTTATTTTCAAAATTATTTAAGATCAATTTTTTATCTGTGGATATAAGTTTATCATTTTCATTATACCAGTTATATATGGCTTCTTCGTTAATATCGAGAGCATTTAATTCTGCACCATTGTTACTTGAAACTGCATTAGCTATAAAGTGTGATCTATTTTTGTCTCTTTTTATATTATAGGTGTATCCGCCAAGTACTTCATGTCCAGAAGATTCAGTTTGCGAAACATAAAGCCTATAATCACTTTCATTACCTAATTCTTTAATTAAAAAATTCACTTTAGGGGTTAATATTCCCCAATCTCCAGTTTTAAAGATAATGCCCTCTAAAGTGGCATAATTATTTGTTAGAATAACTTCTCTAGTGTTTGCGTCTTTTATTCTTATATTTGATGAGCGACCGCCACAAGATTGCCATAATTTCCAAATATCTTCATTTAAATAAATAGTGACCTCTGCATCGTTGAATAGTTTTGAGTTATTGGAAGTGAAAAAATTAATAGTGTTATGAATATTCTTTTTTTGTTTTCCAGCAAATGTGCGACCTATTTCTCTTCGATTCGTTTCATTTCATTTTCATTGAAATTACCAACAAAGATGCTACCAAGCTCACCTGACAAACCAATGTTTTCAACTGTTGTATTTTTATAGGCGATGATATTGTTATTTCTAGTATTTTCAGCAACATTTGCTATTTCAGGATAAGACATAGGGTCATCTTGAGAAACTATTCTACTCAAAAAACAAAACATCCAAGGCTTTTTAAAACCAGCATCTTCGTAAATATCAGGATTAACAGGTTGCCACTCAAACTCCAAAATTGTATGCCCTCCAGCAGAAATTGAAGGAATATTTTTAGTTCCTACATTATTACCGATTTGTAGCCCATTTGCAGTTGCACCTTCCCAAACTGTTGGCCAATCTTGTGAAAGACCACCCTTAGCCCAGTATAATTTCAATTCATCCTCACCAGAAGAAGCGTCGCAAAATATGTTGCGTACTTTAACATAGACATAAACAGCTGTTTGATTGCTGACAAACTTTAAAACTTCATCTTCTTGTATGATAAAGCCATCAGATTGATTCCTTACCCAGATATCAGGACTTTCCCAAATGACACCAGTTTGATTGTCAGGCTCAATACTATAATCTAGATCTGAATTCTTAGAAGTTAAGTCTATAGCATTCTCGTTAATTGTATTATTGAATAGTTTACTCGAACAATTTTGCAATGTTTCGTGTATTGTGATTTTCTGGCCAGTAGTGAAAATAATTCTAGGACAAAAAGTCCAAGTCATTACATTTTTAAGGTCACTTTCGGTTAGGTTTGTATATTGTTCTCCGTGACAATTTGTTAGGTTACCGCTATATGTTTTACAATCTTCTGAAACGTAATTCATAATCGGATAGAAATTAGGTGCAGCGTTTGTATCTATTACATAATCCCCAGCTACATCAGCATTATAATTTGGATTAGAAGGATCACGAGTAACTCTTTCACATATAAAGGGATGTCTCAAGCCCAAATTATGTCCAACGTCATGATTTAGAATACCAGTATCAATTTGATCTTTTCTGACAACATTTTTTAATTCATAAAACCTGGCTTGGCCTCTGTATTGATAATCGTTTGGAACAAAAATCTGTAAGGCAATTCCATCATACAGAGTATTAAATAAATTAGTAATATCATCACCGTCATAGCCTTCATCAGAAATAATATGGTCAAACTTAATTAAGTTAAAACAAATATTAAACTCACCATAAACACTGTTTAGAAATTCAGTCATGTTATGAGCATCTTCTTGATTAATTGATTGAGTTCCGTCTGTTTTTTTTAATCCCCAAATTACCAGGTCTAGTGATACTTGACTAAAAGTGCTTAAATAATTCTCATCAATTTAAGCAGAATAATTTGAAAGATTATGAATACTACAGGAATTATTATTGTCATTTAAGTTCAATGCAGAATTATCATCTGTACCACAATAATCAACTTGAGCATAAATTATGTTTATACAAAATAAAAATAAAATAAATTTTATTCACAATCAATACATTAAGAATAATTCTATAATATGATATAAAATTAAAACAATATTCACTTTTAATTAATTTTTTTAAAAAAATTTAAATTTTATCTGAAATGTTTATTACATATTTTGTGTATACCTCATAAAAATTCACATTTTAAAAATAAAATCGATACCAAATTCTACATTTATTTAATCAGTATTCTAAATTATATTTTATCTGAAGCTATTTATTTCTAATACTGAATTACTACTTAATTTGACAATAGCCACATCTAAATAAGTTTTAATCTTAAATTTGCATAAAAAATAAGTTATGGTAAATGGAATATATGCTCATTTTAATACGAGTAAAGGTAAAATTATAGTTCAGCTCACCTTTGATAAAACCCCTGGCACCGTCGGGAATTTTATAGGATTAGCAGAAGGAAAGATAAAAAATACAGCAAAAGACTTAGGAACCCCTTATTACAACGATTTGAAGTTTCATAGAGTCATAGATAATTTTATGGTACAAGGTGGGGATCCTATGGGCAACGGTACTGGAGGTCCAGGTTATCAATTTGATGATGAAATTCATCCCGAATTAAAACACGACCGAGCTGGCGTTTTGTCTATGGCAAACGCAGGTCCCGGAACCAATGGGAGTCAGTTTTTTATTACTCATGGTCCTACGGGTTGGTTAGATGGTAAACATACTGTTTTTGGTTATGTGCTAGAGGGTCAAGATATCGTGGATAGCATAGAGATGAAGGATGCTTTAAACTCTGTAGAGATAGAACGCGTTGGTGATGAAGCCAAAGCTTTTGATGCTGTAGAAAGTTTTGAAAATTTTAAGGCTTCAAAAGACGAAAGAGAAGCCAGGCAAAACGCAGAGCATGAAGAACAATTGGAAGCTATTTCAAAAGGATTTCAAAAAACTAAAAGCGGTTTACGTTACCAAATCATCAATGAAGGAAGTGGACCACAACCTAAAAAGGGTCAAAACATAAGTGTTCATTACAAAGGAAGCTTGGTCAATGGTAATGTATTTGATTCTTCTTATAAGAGAAAAGAGCCAATTGAGTTTCCAGTAGGAGCGGGGCATGTTATTGAAGGATGGGATGAAGGTTTATTGTTGCTGAAAGAAGGGACGAAAGCTCAATTTGTAATACCACCAGACTTAGCCTACGGTGACCAGGAAGTAGGGGGAGTCATACCGGCTAATTCTATCTTGATTTTTGACTTGGAATTGATGAAGGTTAAATCTTAATAAGAAATACTCATAAACTAAAAATCCCTTTTGTAATTGAAATTCAAAAGGGATTTTTTATTAGCAGTCACTCATATTTACTTGTATAGCCAATCCACCTTCCGAGGTTTCTTTGTATTTGGAGGTCATATCTTGAGCGGTCTCCCACATGGTTGCAATGACTTTGTCCATAGGAACTTTAGCTTTAGTCGCATCAGATTCCATGGCGATTTCAGCTGCGTTGATCGCTTTAATAGCTCCCATGGCATTACGCTCAATACATGGGATTTGAACGAGTCCAGCAATAGGATCGCAGGTAAGACCCAAGTGGTGTTCCATTGCGATTTCAGCAGCCATTAGAACTTGTTCTGGAGATCCGCCCATCAACTCTGTAAGGGCTCCAGCTGCCATAGAGGAAGACACACCAATTTCTGCTTGGCAACCCCCCATAGCCGCAGAAATAGTTGCTCCTTTTTTGAATAAACTTCCTATTTCGCCTCCAACAAGCATAAAGCGTTTGAGGTCTTCAAAAGTAGCATCGTGGTTTTCGATAACCATGTAATACATCATAACGGCAGGCATTGTTCCAGAACTGCCGTTGGTTGGTGCTGTCACAACTCTTCCCAAAGAAGCATTGACTTCGTTTACGGAAATGGCGAAGCAACTTACCCATTGCAGGATTTGCCTAAATTTGACTTCTTTAGTTCGAATAGTCTCTAACCATTCTTGTGGTGTGCTGTAAGTTTCAAACTTATCTGCTAGTAAATTCTTGTTCATCTTAGCAGCTCTTCTATTTACATTTAGTCCTCCAGGCAAAGTGCCTTCAGTATGACAACCTATGTACATCGATTCCAGCATGGTTTCCCATATCTTCTGAAGACCAGAGTCTATTTCGAGTTCACTTCTCAAAGACTTTTCATTTTCTAGAACAATTTCAGAAATGATTTTTTTCTCAGCCTTACAATATTCCAAAAGCTTTAATGCAGAATCAATTTGGAAGGGGAAATTTTTGAGTTCTTCGTTCTTTTGCTTCGCATTTTCTCTATTTTCCTTTACAACAAATCCACCACCAATCGAGTAAAACGTGGATTCAACAGTTTTGCCATTCTTTAAAGTGCCTAGGTATGTAATTCCATTAGGATGAAATTCTTTAAATGATTTTAAGAATACGATATCGTTATCGAAATCGAAATCGATAAAGCGCGTCTTGTTCAAATTTAAATTTCTATCCTTCTTTACTCTGTCAATTTCTACGTCTATCTGGGTGATGTCCATAGTCACAGGATCATGACCACAAAGGCCAAGTATCGCAGCAACATCTGTAGCATGACCTTTTCCAGTTAAGGACAGAGAACCGTATAAGTGAATTTCTATCTTTTCAATTTCATCTATAAGCCCTTCCTCTTTCAATTCATCTACCCATCGTTGAGAGGCGCGCCATGGTCCAAGTGTATGAGAACTTGAGGGGCCAACGCCAATTTTCAACATATCAAAAACGCTAATACATTCAATTTTCTTCATTTCTTTTAAGCTTTGTTTATCGTTCTACAAATATTCAAGTTTTTTTCGAGATTAAATTCATAATTCTTCAAAATGTGCAGAAAGAAAAGCTGTCTTTCAATATGACAGTATGTCATAGGTGTTTTGATGGCATAATGATTGACTTTTTGTAACCGAAATCAATTTTTTAAGAATATTAAAATATATAATTATGAGTAAGATAATAGGAATAGATTTAGGAACAACCAACTCATGTGTTTCCGTAATGGAAGGTAATGAGCCAACTGTTATTCCTAATGCTGAAGGTAAAAGAACAACTCCATCTGTAATTGCTTTCGTAGAAGGTGGGGAAATTAAAGTCGGTGATCCTGCAAAACGTCAGGCCGTTACCAACCCAGAAAAAACGATAGCTTCTATTAAAAGATTTATGGGAAATAAATTCTCTGAATCTAAAAAAGAAGTCAATAGAGTTCCTTATAAAGTGGTGAAGGGTGAAAATGATACTGCGCGAGTAGATATCGACGGTAGAATGTATACGCCTCAAGAGCTTTCTGCTATGATTCTTCAGAAAATGAAGAAAACAGCAGAAGACTATTTAGGTCATGAAGTTACCGAAGCTGTAATTACAGTTCCTGCATATTTCAACGATTCTCAAAGACAAGCGACTAAAGAAGCTGGAGAGATTGCTGGATTAAAAGTAAGCAGAATTATAAACGAGCCTACAGCTGCAGCTTTGGCTTACGGTTTGGATAAAAAAGATAAAGATCAAAAAATTGCAGTATTTGATTTTGGTGGAGGTACACATGATGTTTCTATCCTTGAATTAGGTGATGGAGTATTTGAAGTATTAGCAACAGACGGTGATACGCATTTAGGTGGTGATGATGTAGATGAAGTTATTATTGACTGGTTAGCTGAAGAATTTATCAAAGATGAAGACATAGATCTTAGAAAAGATGCTATGGCTTTACAGAGATTAAAAGAAGCTGCAGAAAAAGCCAAAATTGAATTGTCTTCTTCTAGTTCAACTGAAATTAATCTTCCTTACGTTACGGCTACTCAAAGCGGACCAAAACACTTGGTAAGAACTTTTTCTAGATCAAAATTTGAGCAATTAACTTCAGATTTGGTAAAAAGAACTATTACTCCATGTGAAAAAGCGCTTAAAGCAGCGGGTCTAAAGAAAAGTGATATCGACGAAATCATCTTAGTTGGTGGTTCTACTCGTATTCCTGCGGTTCAAAAAGCTGTTGAAGACTTTTTTGGTAAGAAACCAAGTAAAGGTGTAAATCCAGATGAGGTTGTTGCTATTGGTGCAGGAATCCAAGGTGGAGTGTTAACAGGAGATGTGAAAGATGTATTGTTATTGGATGTAACTCCATTATGTTTAGGGATTGAAACTATGGGTGGTGTAATGACTACATTAATAGAATCTAATACAACGATTCCTTCTAAAAAATCTCAAGTCTTTTCTACTGCTCAAGACAATCAACCCAGTGTAGAAATACACGTCTTACAAGGTGAGCGTCCAATGGCACAAGATAACAAGACTATTGGTAGATTTCACTTAGACGGTATACCACCATCAAAACGAGGAACTCCTCAAATTGAAGTTACTTTTGATATTGATGCCAATGGTATAATCAAAGTAAGTGCTACGGATAAAGCAACTGGTAAGACTCAAGACATCAGAATTGAAGCGTCTTCAGGATTGACTGAGGAAGAAATTAAAAAAATGAAGCAAGAAGCAGAAGCTAATGCTGAAGCAGATAAGAAGACTAAAGAAAAAGTAGATAAGCTTAATGAAGCTGATGCTATGATTTTCCAAACTGAAAGCCAAATGAAAGAATTTGGAGATAAAATTTCAGACGACAAGAAAAAGCCTGTCGAAGATGCTTTAGAAGAGCTTAAAGCTGCATACGAAACTAAAGAACTAGAGAAAATTACTCCAGCTTTAGATAAATTGAACGAAGCATGGAAAACAGCTTCCGAAGAAATGTATAAAGCACAAGCTGATTCTCAAAAAGATGGAGGAGCTCAACAACCAGATCAAGAAGCTGGTGAGGAAAAAGGAAACGACGACAGCGATGTTGAAGATGTAGATTTCGAAGAAGTGAAATAAAATAGATTCACATCAATAGTATTAAAACCGCTCAATTTTGAGCGGTTTTTTTTGTTTACAGATTTTATAAAACGCTTTTGTGATAGCTATTTCTTAGTTTTATTTTTTTGGAAATCAAAAAGAAAAGATGACATAAGAATTGCTGTTTTTTTTAATTACTTTTGTGGTACTAAACGACACAAGAATGAGCCAAAAATTGCTTCTTAGCGCCAAAGAAATCAACATTATTCTTCAACGCTTAGCTTGTCAGTTGGTCGAAAACCACAAAGATTTTAAAAATTCTGCCCTTATAGGCATTCAGCCTAGGGGAAGTTTCTTAGCACAGCGATTATATCATATCCTAGAAAAAGATTATGGATTGAATGCCTTAAAAGTTGGCAAGCTAGACATCACCTTTTATAGAGACGATTTTAGAAGAGGCGATAAGATGCTGAAAGCTAATGAAACGGAAATCGATTTTATCGTAGAAAATAAAAATGTCGTCTTGATAGATGACGTTCTTTTTACAGGACGAAGTATTCGCTCAGCTTTAACCGCACTACAATCTTTTGGTAGGCCTTCAAAAATTGAATTACTTACTCTTATCGATAGACGATTTAGTCGTCATCTTCCTATACAGCCAGATTATAATGGCAGAAAGGTAGACGCGATCAATGATGAACACGTTAAAGTGTGTTGGAAAGAAAATGACGGAGAAGATGCCATTTATCTTATGAATAACTAAAGCCAATTATGAAAGAACTTAGCGTTTCAAACTTACTAGGAATAAAATATCTTACTACCGAAGATCTTCACCTTATTTTTGAAACGGCAGATCAGTTTAAAGAAGTCATCAATAGACCGATTAAGAAAGTTCCGAGTTTGAGAGATATCACAATTGCAAATCTATTTTTTGAGAACAGTACTCGTACTCGCTTGTCATTCGAATTGGCCGAAAAGCGATTAAGTGCAGACGTTATCAACTTTTCTGCGTCTTCTTCCTCTGTGACCAAAGGGGAAACCTTGGTCGATACAGTCAATAATATTTTGGCTATGAAGGTAGATATGGTCGTAATGCGACATCCTAATCCTGGAGCTGGAGTTTTCCTTTCCAAACATATTGGTGCTAGTATTATTAATGCAGGTGATGGAGCTCACGAGCATCCTACACAAGCTCTTTTGGATGTCTATTCAATCCGAGAAAAATACGGTGATGTAAACGGAAAAAAAATTGTGATTGTTGGAGATATCATGCATTCTCGAGTCGCCTTGAGCAATATATTTGCTTTGAAAAAATTGGGAGCAAAAGTAAAAGTTTGTGGTCCTAATTCACTTATTCCAAAACATGTTGAAAGCCTAGGAGTGGAGATTGAACACAATCTCAAAGCGGCTTTGGAATGGTGCGAAATCGCTAATATGTTGAGAGTACAGCACGAACGAATGGAACATTCTTATTTTCCTAGTACCAGAGAGTATGTTCAGCAATATGGAGTCAATAAAGCACTTCTCGACACCCTTAGCAACCCCATCACGATTATGCATCCTGGCCCTATTAATAGAGGCGTCGAGATTACTAGTGATGTAGCTGACTCCGAACATTCTATAATCCTTAACCAAGTAGAAAATGGGGTTGCCATTCGGATGGCAGTCATGTATCTATTAGCTTCAAAAATTAAGCAGTATGAAAACTGAACAGAAAGATAATTATATCATAATTAGAGATGAAAAAGAAGATGTCAACGAGTTTGCAGAATTCTTAACTCGGATACAAGGTCGGTTCAAAGATAAAAATATCGTTATCGACATCACTAAGTACGGGGAGCTCACTTTAGAAGAACTTCTAAGGTTTTTAAAATTATCGATTGCTCATCGAAAAGAAAAAAAATCTTTAGTGATTGTTAATGATACTATCAACATAGATTCTGTTCCAGAAGAGATTCATGTTGTCCCGACTCTACAAGAAGCCGAAGACATTATTAGTTTAGAGGAGATCGAAAGAGATTTAGGCTTTTAATATGATGCAACTCACTATTTTAGGTTGCCATTCTGCTACGCCTAGAGCAAATGCTCATCCTACAGCTCAAATTCTTGATATAAATGGCGAACTTATGCTCATTGATTGTGGGGAAGGGACTCAAGTTCAACTCCGTAAGCAAAAAGTGAAATTTTCGCGCCTAAGCCATATCTTTATCTCCCATTTACATGGGGATCATTATTTTGGTCTTATCGGCCTGCTTTCCACCTTCAGTTTATTAAGTAGAACTGCAGAACTCCATATTCACGCTCCCAAAGGTTTGGAGGAGATTATTAAGCTACAGTTAAAAGCTAGTCATGCTTATACGTCTTATCCCCTAATTTTCCATACTCTAGCGTCTTCAAAACCTGAAATGATTTTGGATAATGAGAAATTAACGGTAGAAACCATTCCATTAGACCATAGAATTTATACCAATGGATTTTTATTTAAGGCTAAAGCTGGTGACCGTAAACTTCTTATTGACAAAGTTCTCGATCTAAATATCGATAAGGCTTATTATAAAAGTATCGTTAAGGGGAAAGATGTCGAAACCAAAGATGGAGAGTTGATAAATAATAAAGACATAACTGAAGACCCCAAACCTGCGCCTAGCTATGCATTTTGTAGCGATACGGCTTTTAAGCCAACTATAGTTCCTCAAATTACGGGGGTGAGTTTGCTATATCATGAATCTACTTTTCTTGAGGAGCAGGAACACTTGTGCAACAAGACCAAACACTCCACTGCAAAACAGGCGGGGATCATTGCTCAAAAAGCACAAGTTCACAAATTAATTTTGGGTCATTTTTCGGCACGTTATAAAGATTTGTCTCTCTTTGAAAAAGAGGCTAAAGTGGTTTTTGATCATGCTGAAAATGCAGAAACCGGAAAAATATTCAGGTACGATTAGCAGGAATCTTTTATGAATTACATTGTTTCTCATCCATTAATTTTTTAATTTGCTACCATGGACAACAATCTACACGATTACAGAAAATCTTACGAAAAATCGAGTTTGGATAAAGAGAATTTAAATCAAAATCCACTACAACAGTTTAGATCATGGTTTCATGATGTTGAAAAATCAGGCGGTTTAGATGAGGCAAATGCTATGACTATTTCTACAATTGGAGCAGATGATTTTCCGAAAAATCGAATTGTACTTTTAAAGTATTACGATGAAAATGGTTTCGTATTCTATACCAATTACGAAAGTGAGAAGGGCAGAGCCTTGCTTAGGAATCCTAAAACTTCCTTATCTTTTTTTTGGCCCAATACCGAACGACAAGTTATTATAAAAGGTTTGGCAGAAAAGCTCCCTGACCATGTTTCAGACAATTATTTTGCATCAAGACCCAAAGGGAGTCAACTTGGTGCTTTGGTCTCCAATCAAAGTAAGGTAATTGAAAATAGGGAAGTTTTAGAAAAGGAACTAAAGTCTCTTGAAGACCAGTACCAAAATAAAGAAGTCCCAAGACCAAAAAACTGGGGCGGCTTTTTAGTGAGACCCCTGAGTATGGAGTTTTGGCAAGGTCGACCAAATCGACTTCACGACAGATTCAGATTTACTCTTATTGATGATTTAGATTGGAAGATCGAACGTTTAGCTCCATAATATGAAACGAATAATTTTTGTAAGGCACGGAAAGTCTTCCTGGGATTCTCCAGTAGAAGATAGGCAAAGGCCATTATCGAGTCGTGGATATAAAGATGCAGAACACGTTATTTCTGCTTTTAAAAGTCACAAAGATTTTCCTGTTGAGGTCTTTACGAGTGATGCTAAAAGAGCATTAACAACTGCCGAACTCTTCAAAAAAGAGTTAAATATAACAGATAATCATTTTCATATCAAACCCGAGCTTTATACTTTCAATGCTAATGATGTTTTGGAATTTATCAGTAAGATAAGTGATGAATTTGAAACTATAATGCTTTTCGGCCATAATCCAGCTTATACTGAGCTCGTTAATACTTTAGGGAATATACCCATACAAAACTTGCCTACAACGGGTCTTGTCAGTATCCTTTTTGAGATCGACTCGTGGAAGCAAGTCCAGTCAGGACAAACCAATTTATACTTATTCCCAAAACATTTGAGATAATGCGTCATAATAGATACGATAATAGAGAATTAAGCTGGTTGAAATTCAATCAGCGAGTCTTACAAGAGGCCGCAGACCCTTCGGTACCTTTAATTGAGCGCCTCCGGTTTCTAGGAATTTTCTCGAATAATCTAGATGAATTTTTTAAAGTACGTTATGCTACCGTAAAGCGAATAGATCTAGCTGGTAAATCAGGTAAGAAAGTTTTGGGCGGCTTTAATGCGGGTAGACTGCTAAAGGAAATCACACAAATTGTGATCAAAAATCAAGCAGAAAGCTTAGATATTTTGGCCTCTATACAGCATCAGCTTACGGATCATGATATCTTTATCATCGATGAGACTGAAGTTACACTGGATCAAGCTAAATTTTTAAAAGAATTTTTCTTACAGAAAGTGAGTCCGGCCCTAGTCACAATAATGTTGAATGACATTGATAAGGTTCCAAATTTGACAGATTCTAAAGCTTATTTAGCTGTGAAAATGGTTCAGTTTGAAAAAGACCGATTGTCCAACAGGTATATTTTGATTGAAATCCCATCGAGTGTAGAACGCTTCGTTGTAATTCCTTCGGACGACGGAAAGAAATACGTTATCCTTTTGGATGATTTAATTCGATTTAACCTCAATGTTATTTTCAATATTTTCGATTATACCAGTATCTCTGCACATATGGTAAAAATCACAAGAGATGCTGAGTTAGATCTTGAAGGGGATTTGAGTAAAAGCTATATAGAAAAGCTGATGGATAGCGTAAAGGATAGGCTAGAGGGCGATCCGGTTCGATTTGTGTATGATAAAGAAATTGAACAAGATACCTTAGACTTTTTATTGAATAAAATGGAAATTGACACAACAGATAGTCTCATTCCTGGAGGGAAGTACCATAATCGTAGAGATTACATGAATTTCCCAGACCTTGGTGCTACGCATTTATTGTACGATAAAATAGAACCTCTTCCAATCCCTGGACTTGAAATCCAAGGGAGTTTATTGGAAAAGATTTCTAAAAAGGATTTTCTGCAATACACACCCTATCAAACCTTTTCTTATACGGTTAAATTTTTAAGAGAGGCCGCAATAGATCCTAAAGTAAAATCAATAAAGATTACAATTTATAGATTGGCATCTGTTTCGCATATAGCGAGTTCCTTGATAAATGCCGTCAAAAATGGAAAACGAGTTACCGTTTCTATCGAGCTTCAAGCCCGTTTCGATGAAGCCAATAACATCAAGTATGCAGAGAAAATGGAAAGAGAAGGCGTAAAGCTCATCTTTGGGGTAACAGGTCTTAAGGTACATTGCAAAACCTGTATTATTGAACGCTTAGAAAATCAGAAAATAAAATATTATGGTTTTATAAGCACAGGAAATTTTAATGAGAAAACAGCAAAGATTTATACAGATTATACTTTGTTTACTGCACACCAAGGTATTTTAAAAGATATCAATAAGGTTTTTGATTTCTTTGAAGTGAATTATAAAATTAAAAAATACAAGTACCTTATTGTTTCGCCTCACTATACGAGGATAGAATTTTCAAACCTGATTGATCAAGAAATTCTAAATCAACAAGAAGGAAAAAAATCTGGAATATATATTAAAATGAATAGTCTATCGGATTATGGGATGATCGATAAACTTTATGAGGCTAGTAGAGCTGGAGTCAAAATCAAATTAATTATTAGGGGAATCAATTGTCTTATCCCACAAGTGCCGGGTATGAGCGATAATATTGAATCTATAAGTATTGTTGATAAATTCTTGGAGCATCCCAGACTTTATATTTTTGAGAATGATACTAACCCAAGGGTATTCATTTCTTCTGCAGACTGGATGACTAGAAACATAGACCACAGAGTCGAGGTGACTTGCCCTATTTACGATAATGACATCAAACAAGAACTCATAGAAACCTTCAATATTTGTTGGAAGGATAATGTAAAAGCAAGGGATTTTTCCTCTAATAAAGAGAACGCGTACAGGCTAAAGTCTGGACCAGGTTTTAGAAGTCAATTTGAAACTTACACCTATTATAAAAACAAACTGCAAGACGCAGAAACTAAATAGCAATCGTTTATGCTTTCGATAAAAAAATTTGCAGCCATCGACATTGGATCTAATGCCGTTAGGCTTTTAATTTCTACCATTACCGAACCAGATAATAAACCAGTAACTTTCAAAAAAACATCTTTAGTGAGAGTGCCTATAAGGCTTGGGCAAGATGTGTTTACAAAAGCCTACATCTCGGATGAAAACAGTCAACGGGTAGTGGATACCATGAAAGCTTTTGGTTTATTGATGAAATCTCATAAAATTGAAGCCTATAGGGCTTGTGCAACTTCGGCAATGAGAGATGCGAAAAATGGTGATGCTATGGTAAACTTAATCTCTAAAGAGGCCAACATCGATATTGAAATAATTGATGGAAGTGATGAAGCCTTCATTATTGCGGCCACAGACTTGCATACTTTAGTAGATGACAGTAAAACTTACCTGTATGTTGATGTGGGTGGGGGAAGTACAGAATTTACTTTGTTTTCTCACGGGGAAACTATCGGTTCTAGATCATTTAAACTAGGAACAGTTCGTATTTTGAACAATACTATAAGTAAGGATGTTTGGGAGGAAGCGGAGGCTTGGGTAAGGTCTATAACTAGTCCGTATTCCAGAATTGAAATGGTGGGATCTGGCGGAAACATCAATAACATCTTTAAGTCTAGTAACAAAAAGCTTGGAAAACCTTTGTCCTATCTCTACTTAAGTTCTTACTACCAATTATTAAACTCTTTAACCTATGAAGAGCGAATTTCGGAATTGAGCTTAAATGAAGATCGAGCAGATGTTATTATACCTGCGGCAAAGATTTATTTATCTGCAATGAAATGGAGTAGATCAAAATCTGTACATGTGCCTAAAATTGGTCTAGTTGATGGCATTATCAAATCTTTGTATAACAACTCTAAGTCTTAAGGCTATTGTTATTTGAAAAATAAATTCTGACGCTTCGGAAAAAAAGCAACTGATAAAACACAGCATTCGAAGTACAAATTGGTATAAGTCCAATGCAAAAAACTATCGGTGTCATTAGAGAGTTAGCTTAAATCCCTATGAGTTGATAAATTATTTTTTTGGTTCTGGAGGATACTTTTGAAGTATTTCGCCAACAAGGCTTTGAATAAATTCCTCTCTAGCTTTACCTTTCAAGTTTTCCTTAAAGCGTGCTTCTACAACGCCTTGCCAAAACAAATTATTGGTTAATCCATCTGCAAATTCTACAGTAAGAGCAATGGTTCGTTTAGAGCTTTGCGGAGAAACCATAGTTCCTATTCCACCAGCATAACCTCCAATGCCTATTCCAAAATTGCTATTTGAAGTTTGGTCAAACACTTCAGCGTAGAAGTTAATTTTGAAGTCTGGTATGAGCTTTTCCTCAAAACCTCTAGCGACTAGACTATCTACAAGAGTGACGTAAACCCGGTCTCCATCTAAAGGTGATAGACCGGAATTTTCTATAGCATAAAAATTGAAACTTTTATATTCTTCAAAATTAGTTTCCGCGGCATAGTCGGTAAATACCTTTGGTGTGTTACACGAAATCACTAAAAGTATAATTAATAATAGGCTGAAGCTGGCTTTCATGTTTTTAAATATTTAAAAGTTTTTTGTTAACCCAATTTTTTTTGGCAACATATTAAAGATCCTCTCGCATTTTTTGAACCTTTACAGTGAGCTCATTCATGTAATTTAAGATTTTTTCTTGGATACTTTGATCCTTCACTCCTAGGATTTGAGCGGCTAAAATACCAGCATTTTTTGCACCGTTCAGTGCGACTGTAGCCACAGGAACTCCCCCAGGCATTTGTAAAATGGAAAGGATAGAGTCCCAACCATCTATGGAGTTGCTGGATTTTACAGGCACACCTATTACGGGAAGCGGCGTTAGAGAAGCAACCATACCTGGTAAATGAGCAGCTCCGCCGGCGCCGGCGATAATAACATCTATTCCTTTATGGTGAGCCTGTTTTCCAAATTCCATCATAAGTTCTGGTGTCCGGTGAGCGGATATGATATCGACTTCTACTTCAATCTTAAAGTCTTTTAAAATATCAATAGCCTCCTGCATAACAGGAAGATCACTTTTACTTCCCATGATAATAGCAACTTTACCCATAGCTTTAGTGTTTAGAAATAACTTTGATTGTAGATTTTACGTGTTCGGCAATTTTTCGAGCTTCTTTAATATCAGTATGGATAATGTTGACATGTCCCATTTTTCGAAAAGGCCGTGTCTGTTTTTTTCCATATATATGAGGAGTTACCCCTGGCATATCCATAATGGTTTGGATGCCCTGGTAAACCACATCTCCAGTGTGATTTTCATCACCAACTAAATTGACCATAACCGAGTTGGTTTTGCTCGAGGTCTCTCCTAATGGTAAATCGAGAATTGCTCTTAAGTGTTGTTCAAATTGATTCGTATAACTGCCTTCAATGCTAAAATGACCACTATTGTGTGGTCTTGGAGCAACTTCGTTAACAATGATATCATCATCTTGGGTTAGAAACATTTCTATAGCCAATAAGCCTACGTGTTCAAAACTATTGGATACCATTTGTGCTAAATTTCTTGCTTTCTCAGCAATAGAAGGCTCTATTCTCGCTGGGCAAAGCACATATTCTACTTGGTTGGCTTCAGGGTGAAACTCCATCTCTACCACAGGATAAGTTTTAATATTTCCCGACACATTTCTTGCTACAATAACTGCGATTTCAGTTTTAAAATCTACCAACTCTTCAGCAAGACATTCGCCATTGGGCAAAGCCTCTAGATTTTTTTTAGATTTAATAACGCTCACTCCTTTTCCATCATAACCTCCTGTACTACTTTTCCAAACAAAGGGGAAGTTGACTTTCCCTTCAGAAACATCTTTCTTCAAAGCGTCTAGAGATGGATAAGTCATAAAATCTGCTGTAGGTATTTGGTTGGCTTTATAAAATTCCTTTTGTACCGATTTGTTTTGAATTTTTTTTAAAGTAGCAGCAGAAGGGTAGACTTTTAGTCCAGAAGCCTCAAGGTCTTCTAAGGCTTTGACATTTACAGATTCAATTTCAAAAGTCAATACATCAACTTGTTTTCCGAATTCCATGACGCGATCGTAATCCATAAGATCACCTGTCTCAAAATGGTTACAAGCAATTTTTGAAGGCGCCTCTGGGTTAGGATCCATAACATAGGTTTGGATATCAAATTTTCTGGTGTCGTACAGCATCATTTTGCCTAACTGTCCTCCACCTAAAATACCAAGTTTAAAGTCGGATGAGAAGTAATGTGTCATGACACAAAAATAAGAGAATTACTTACTGTGGTGAGTACTTTTCTTGAAAATTTCATTTTTAAAAGAAGTATACTACATCATATTGCTTTTCGTTATTATTGTGTAAATAATCAATCCATGAAATTTTTTGAAAATACCGTCTATGCTAGGCTTTTTATTCTAATTACTTCTTTTGTTGTCATTGGGATTGTAGTCTGGAATATTTCTGTGTTTTATGAAGGCGTGAAACAAGAAGAGCGTGAAAAAATGAGGATATGGTCTTCTGCTCAAGAATCGATTAATAAAGCAGGAGAAGAGCAAGATTTGAATCTTGAACTTGAGATATTGAATGCCAATAACGACATTCCTATGTTTATTGTTGATGAGTCTAATCAATTTAAGGAAGTTAATAATATTCCAGAAAATATCTCAAACGACTCTATCAAACTAAGACGCTATTTTGAATCCGTTAAAAATCAAAATCAACCTATTGTTATTGATTTAGACAAAGTGGGTAAGCAATATTTATATTATAGTGATTCTACTGTGCTTACTAAAATCAAGTATTATCCCTTCATCCTTTTGCTTATTATTTTCCTTTTGCTAGGCCTAATTTACCTGTATTATATCACTGCCAAAAATAGTGAGAAGAATAAACTTTGGGCAGGGATGGCCAAAGAAACTGCACATCAAATAGGCACACCACTATCTTCACTTGTGGGTTGGATGGAAATTTTAAGATCAGAAAATGTCAATCCAGACTACATCAAGGAAATTGAAAAAGATATAGATCGCTTAAGAACAATTACAGAACGTTTTTCTAAAGTAGGCTCAAAGCTCACTTTAGAATCTTCCAGTCTGAATTCAGTAGTGGAGCATTCTTTTAACTACCTAAGAGATAGGAGTTCTAAATTGATTGAGTTTTCTGTTGAGCTACCAGATAAGGAACTAACTTGTAAATTGAATCCAGTACTTTTAAGTTGGACGATAGAAAATCTCACCAAAAATGCTATCGATGCTATGAAAGGTAGAGGAGAACTAAGTCTTTTGTTATTTGAAGATAAGAATGGATTTAAAATCCATATCAAGGATACTGGAAAGGGAATTCCAGCCTCAAAATTTAAAACTATTTTTCAGCCAGGCTATTCCACAAAAAAAAGAGGTTGGGGGCTTGGACTCTCACTTTCTAAACGGATTATAGAAGATTATCACCATGGTAAAATACGGGTGTTAACCAGTTCTGCAGAGAAGGGGACTACCTTTGAAATAAGACTACCTAAGCTTTAGGAATTTTATCTTCGTTCAATGTTTTCCATAACAAGTCTTTCAGAGGTTGTAATCCTTGTTGTGCAATAGATGAGATAAAGACGTGTGGAATATGATCAAACGCATGTTCAATTTCTTCAGCCAATTCAGTTTTTAGTTCATCATCCAAAAGATCTGACTTGGTAATCGCAATAACTCTAGATTTGTCCAAGAGTTCAGGATTATAACGCCTAAGTTCATCTAATAAGATTTCATATTGTTCTTTAACGCTTCCAGCATCCGCAGGAATAAGAAATAATAGAGTTGAGTTTCTTTCAATATGTCTTAAAAACCTATATCCTAGTCCTTTTCCTTCTGCAGCGCCTTCGATTATTCCAGGAATATCTGCGACTACAAAAGTTTTGTAGTCTCTATATTCTACAATGCCTAAATTGGGCTTTAGTGTGGTAAATTCGTAATTTGCAATTTTTGGTTTTGCGGCTGTTATCACTGAAAGTAAAGTGGATTTACCTGCATTTGGAAATCCAACCAAACCAACATCTGCAAGAAGTTTTAGCTCCAAAGTTATATCGAGTTCTTGACCAAGAATCCCGGGTTGAGCATAGCGCGGAGTTTGGTTGGTAGAACTTTTAAAATGAGAATTACCTTTTCCTCCCATACCGCCTTCTACAACGATATATTCCTCTTCGTGCTCTGTTATTTCTTTAATTACCTCATTGGTTTCAGTATTACGAATAACAGTTCCTAGGGGAACTTCTACATATTGATCCTCCCCGTCTGCACCAGTACTGGTTTGCTTGCCACCGTGTTCACCATGAGTAGCCCTAAGGTGTCTTTTGAACTTAAGATGGAATAAGGTCCAGAGGTCTTTGTTAGCTTTAAAAATGATATGACCTCCACGACCACCGTCACCTCCGTCTGGACCACCTTTCGGGATATATTTTTCCCGTCTTAGATGGG
The DNA here is from genome assembly GCF_000355905.1 of Psychroflexus gondwanensis ACAM 44. GTDB lineage: Bacteria > Bacteroidota > Bacteroidia > Flavobacteriales > Flavobacteriaceae > Psychroflexus > Psychroflexus gondwanensis. The sequence goes on along the minus strand of NZ_APLF01000004.1, from coordinate 26,589 downwards.
CGGAACCTTTTCCTCCGTTTCCAGATTTTAAGTGTATTTTGATATAGTCTACAAAGTTACCTTCTGTCATAATAGTAAGCTAAATGCTTGATTTTTATAAAGAGTCAATGACTTTACTGATGCGTTGAGTAATCTCAGAAATTGAGCCTACACCATCCACACCATAGTATTTATCTTCTTTTTTGTAAAATTCCTTAAGAATTTCGGTTTCGTTATAATATACTCTTATTCTATTGCGAATTACTTCTTCGCTGGCATCGTCTTTACGCCCTGAGGTTTTGCCTCGTTCCAATAATCGTTCAACAAGAACCTGATCTGCAACTTCTAGAGCGACCATTGCGTCAATTTGAGAGTCTTTTGAAGTCATCAATTCGTTTAAAGACTCAGCTTGTGCTTGCGTTCTTGGAAATCCATCAAAGATAAAACCTTTGCTATCGAGATGGTCTTCAACTTTGTCATTGAGCATTTTAATAGTGACTTCATCGGGAACTAAAGCACCTTTATCCATATAAGATTTAGCTAGTTTTCCAAGTTCAGTTTCATTTTTGATATTGTACCTAAACAAATCTCCTGTTGAAATATGCACAAGTTCATATTTCTCCTTAAGGTGTTCTGCTTGTGTTCCTTTTCCTGCGCCTGGAGGGCCAAATAACACGATATTAATCATCTATACTTGATTTAAGTTGATATATTTCTGGTAAATTTCTTCCTAATCCATTATAATCCAATCCGTAACCTACGATAAACTTATTTGGGATTTCCAATCCAACATAATCTATGGGAAGAGATTTTTTATAAGCTTCTGGCTTAAAAAATAGGCTTGCTATCTTGAAGGAAGCGACCCCTTCTTTTTTTAATTGACTAACAATATGTTCTAACGTAAGTCCTGTATCTACAATATCTTCAATTACAATAACGTCTCTGTCTTTTAAGTTCCCTGCCCCAAGTAGCGTGCTCACTTCACCTGAAGAAGAAGTTCCTTCGTAAGAGGCTAGTTTGGTAAAACTGACTTCGCAATCTCCTTTGTAATATTTCAACAAATCAGATAAAAACATAAAGGCACCATTTAAAATTCCGAGAAAAATAGGAGTTTTTGAAGAGTAATCTTTATAAAGTTCTTTAGCGACTTGCCTTACAGCATCTTGTATCTTTTCAGGACCTAGATAGGGTTCGAATTCTAAATCGTGAAGTTTAATCATCTTGTTGAATTTAATAAAAGTGCAAATATAGGAATTCATAACCTATTAACGGGTACAACTCAGTGAATAGGAAAGTAAAATCAAAAAACTCCCAATCTATGAGATTGAGAGTTCTATTCTGAAACGAAGAAACTAATTTTGTTTACCTAAAAACATAAGTTTTTTCTTGTCCTTTTGGAGTTAGAAAGGTCACTAGCATAGGTTCTTCAGAATTTTTATTTTTTATGATAGTCTTTACGTCTTCGATTGTGTAAACTTCTTTGTCATTAATTTTAGTAATCAATACTCCCGTGATATCGTTTTTAGTAAAACTATTTGGTAAAACTTTTCTAATTACAACGCCCGAAGACGCACCATATTTTTGAAGTTGATCTTTTGAAATCTCGGACACCTCTAAACCGATATCTTCAATCTGGTAAACTTTAAAGATATCCAAGGTGACTTTAGACTCACGTTCGTTATTATTTCTCAAGTAAGTAATAGTCACAGTTTCTCCTGGATTTTTTGAGCTTAAATAGCCCGTCATATCCGCAAATTTTCTAATCCTAATATTATCGATAGATTTAATAATATCACCTTTTTTAAGACCTGCTTTATAGGCGCCACTTTTAGGGTCTACGCCGTTGATATAAAAACCTTGAGATATTTCGATTTCCAGTTGTTTTGCTGTTTCGCTATTTAAGTCGGTCCCTCTTACACCGAGTACGGCTTTTCTTACATTACCAAATTCAATTAAATCCTCAACTATCTTTTTGGCATTGTTACTTGGAATAGCAAAAGAATAGCCCACAAAGGAACCGGTTTGAGAAGTGATAGCGGTGTTGATACCAATGAGTTCTCCTCGTGTGTTCACTAAAGCACCACCGCTATTCCCAGGATTTACGGCAGCGTCCGTTTGTATGAAAGACTGAAATTGATTGTCACTTCCACTCAAATCTCTAGCTTTAGCACTTACAATACCTGCAGTCACAGTAGAAGTGAGATTAAATGGATTACCAACGGCTAGGACCCACTCGCCAACGCTAATTTGATCGGAATCTCCAAAAGGGAGATAATCCAATTCTGTAGCGTCTATTTTTAATAAAGCAATGTCGTTTTGAGACGAAGAACCGATGACTTCTGCCACATAGGTTTTGTTATTATTTAAGGTGACTTGGAGTTCAGAGGCTCCTTTAATCACATGATTATTGGTGACTATTAAACCATCGGGACTCAAGATCACTCCAGATCCGGCACCTCTTATTGCTTTTTGAGTTTCTCCGCTTCCGTAGTAGTAGTCAAATAAACTTCTAGGTTGCCTTGTAGTGGCTACGTTTTTTACGTGAACAACGGCGTTTACAGTTCTTTCTGCAGCTTCAGTGAAATTTAACTCAGACTTTTCTTTCAGAGCTGAAGTAAGTTGCGTTGTTGGATTCATACTGTCTTGTTGCGAAGGTATTTGGTAAGATTCGGAAACTAAGGGAGGTGCCTCAAAAAAGATCTTATATACACCAACGCTCATAAAGCTGACCAATAGAGCCAGCACTAAAAATTTAGTGTTTTTTTTCATAACTAGTATTATTTAATTGAATTTAAAATTAGTTTATGTCTTCAGATTAAGAATGTATTTAACCCATTTTTAACCCAAGCGTTTCCCTTATTATTATCCTATATTTGCAAGTCACAATTACTATTAATGGAATTACATTTCTTTAAATATCAGGGAACGGGAAACGATTTTGTACTTATTGATAACAGAACCACAACTTTCAAAAACGATGCCAAAATCATACAAGGCTTATGTGATAGACGATTTGGGGTAGGAGCGGATGGTCTTATTTTACTAGAAAATTCAACTGATGCTATTTCAGATTTCAAAATGATTTACTTTAATGCCGATGGTAAAGAAAGCAGCATGTGCGGTAATGGCGGGAGATGTATAGTCGCTTTTGCAAAACAACTTGGTATTATCGATTCTGAAACGACTTTTGAAGCCGTAGATGGCTTACATTCTGCCATAATTAAAGGAGAAACAGTCAGTCTAAAAATGATAGACGTTCCTACTGTAAATTTAAGTAGAGAAGCTTCTTTTATGGATACAGGTTCTCCACACCACGTCGCTTTTGTGGATGATGTAAAAGATTTTGATGTTTTTACACAGGGTCGCAGAATAAGAAACCTTCCCAACTATGAGGCTATAGGCGGAACCAATGTGAACTTTATTCAAGTTATTGACGGAGATGTCCATGTAAGAACCTACGAAAGGGGAGTGGAAGATGAAACCTATTCTTGTGGCACTGGAGTTACTGCTGCAGCTATAACAGCAAAAATGGCCAATAAAGTTGAAGATTTGCCGGTGAAGGTTATCACTAAAGGCGGACCTTTGGAAGTTGATTTTGAAATTGAGGGTTTAAATGCAGCTAAAAATATTTGGTTAAAAGGCCCTGCTACATTTGTATTTGAAGGAGATTATAATGGTAAAACTTAAAAGTTCACATATTTTACTTAGAGCCTTGATTCCAGAAGATCTGGATTTTCTTGAGCTGGTGGAAAATGATGAGCACTTTTGGTATTTAAGTGATACGCTTCAGCCCTTCTCCAGATCGGTCTTAAAAGAATATTTACAAAACGCTCATAGGGATATTTATGAAGTTAAGCAAATGCGACTAGTCATCGCTTTGCACAATAAACAACCTATTGGATTTATAGATCTTTATGATTTTGATCCTAAGAATAAGCGAGCCGGTCTTGGTATTCTTATTCTTGAGGATTACCAAGCGAAAGGCTATGGTACAGAAGCTTTGGAATTGATGATAGATTATACTTTTGATGTGTTGGATTTACATCAAATATTTGCTTCAATTATAGAAAATAATTCAAATAGCATAAGGCTTTTCAAAAGCTTTGGATTTGAAGAAATTGGTCTTAAGAAAGACTGGAGGTTTAATGCTGGTAAATTTCAGAGTGAATATTTACTTCAAAAAATAAAGCATGTACATTAAAAAAATATTAATCGCAGTTTCTGCGATAGGTCTAGTTATTCTAGGTGTTATCAGTTATAGTATTTATACAACTATTTTCTCCCCAAATACGGCTTTCCAAACTGAAAAGCAATCGGTCTATATCTCAACGGGGAGTAGTCTTCAACAGGTTGTTGATCAAATTCATCCTTTACTTAGACATACAGAGGATTTTATTACCGTAGCAGAAAAGAAAGGCTATCAAAATTCTGTAAGAGCTGGTCATTTCGTGTTGGAAAAAGGAATGAATAATAACGAAATTGTTAACACTTTGCGATCTAGAAATGTTCCTATACAAGTCAGCTTTAACAACCAACATAGGCTAGAAGAACTTTCTGGACGAGTTGCAGAACAAATTGAAGCCGACAGCATATCTCTATTATCTGCTATGGTAGATAGTACTTTTCTGGATTCTCTACAAATAACAGCTCTAGAAAGCCTAAAATTTTATATTCCAAACACCTACGAGTTTTACTGGAATACCTCTGGAGAAGAATTTCGCGATAGAATGGTCAATTATCATACTGAATTTTGGAATACAAGCCGAACCGAAAAGGCTAATGCTCTTAATTTGACCCCTACAGAAGTCATGTCCCTAGCGGCTATTGTTCAGAAAGAAACCGCTAAAGTAGAGGAGCGACCTAAGGTTGCTGGAGTTTATTTGAACAGACTTCGCAGAGGAATGAAGTTACAAGCAGACCCTACGGTCATTTTTGCTATCCAAAACCAAAATCAAGATTTTGAAACCCCCATTAAACGCGTTTTGTATAAGGATTTAGAATTGGACTCTCCTTATAATACTTACAAGAACAAGGGATTGCCTCCAGGGCTTATCGCTATGCCGGATGTGTCTTCCATAGACGCTGTACTGAATGCAGAATCTCATGACTACTTTTATTTTGCTGCGGATACAGAAAATATGGGGTACCATAAATTTGCTAAAACTTTAGCACAGCATAATCGTAATGCACGGATGTATCAAAAATGGGTGAATGAGCAAAAAATTTATAGATAAAATTTAATTTCCACCATCAACTAAAAGACCTCGAATTACGAGGTCTTTTAGTTGATGGTGGATTGCCTTTAGGCTTCTACAGCATACATCTTTTCACGTTGTTCTTTGATTTTGGGATCCGACATGTATTCATCGAACGTTGAAAATTTGTCAATGATACCATTGGGAGTTAATTCAATCACTCTATTACCCACAGTTTGTGCAAATTGATGATCATGAGTAGTAAGTAAAATATTTCCTTTGAAATTCTTTAAAGAATTATTGAAAGCAGTAATGGTTTCAAGATCTAAGTGATTGGTAGGTTCATCTAAAATCAAAACATTCGCTCTAGTCATCATCATTCTACTGACCATACACCTTACTTTTTCACCCCCAGAAAGGACATCACAAGTTTTAAGTGCTTCATCGCCACTGAAAAGCATTTTGCCTAAAAACCCACGGATGTGAACTTCCTCTCGCTCTTCTTCAGTTTTGGCCCATTGTCTTAGCCAATCTACAAGAGAAAGTTTACTTTCGAAATACTCACTATTGTCGTTAGGTAAGTAGGATTGATTGGTTGTGATTCCCCATTTGTAAGAGCCTGTATCTGGTTCTGCTTTACCATTGATGATTTCATATAAAGCAGTAGTAGCTCGAGAATCTTTTGAATAAAAGACCACCTTATCGCCTTTGTTTAAATTGATGTGAACATTTTTAAAAATGACTTCATTGTCTATGCTAGCCGATAGGTTTTCAGCATGTAAAATTTGATCTCCAGCTTCTCTTTCTTTTTCAAAAATGATAGCAGGATATCTTCTATTCGAAGGTTTGATATTTTGGAAGTCCAACTTGTCCAACATTTTCTTTCTTGAGGTCGCTTGCTTCGACTTAGCGACGTTTGCGCTAAACCGCTCAATAAATTGTTGAAGTTCTTTTTTCTTTTCTTCAGACTTTTTGTTTTGCTGTGCACGTTGCTTGGCAGCAAGTTGAGACGATTCATACCAAAAGGTATAGTTACCGCTATAATGAGTGATTTTTCCGAAATCTATATCAGAAATATGAGTACAAACCGCATCTAAGAAGTGGCGGTCGTGAGAAACAACGATTACCGTATTGTCAAAGTTTGCTAAGAAATTTTCCAACCAAGTGATGGTTTCATAATCTAAATCGTTGGTAGGCTCATCCATGATTAATACGTCAGGATTTCCGAAAATAGCTTTAGCTAAAAGGACTCTTACTTTTTGTTGTCCATCTAAATCCTTAACCAAGGTGTAGTGTGAGCCTGACTCTATACCTAAATTAGAAAGTAGGGCTGCGGCATTACTTTCGGCGTTCCAACCGTCCATTTCTTCAAACTCAACTTGAAGGACTCCAACGCGTTCACCATCTGCATCGCTAAAGTCTTCTTTGGCATAGATCTCATCCATTTCCTTTTTGATCTTATAAAGTGGCGCATTCCCCGTAATGACGGTCTCTAGGACATTATAATCATCATACATGGAGTGATCTTGTTCTAAGACAGACATCCGCTTGCCAGATTCTAAAGAGACACGGCCAGAAGTGGGATCCATTTTGCCAGAAATGATATTAAGGAACGTTGATTTTCCAGCACCATTGGCACCAATAATACCATAGCAATTCCCAGTAGTAAAGGTCGTATTGACTTCATCAAAAAGAATACGTTTACCAAATTGTACAGAAAGATTTGAAACTGAAAGCATAATAAAGCTAAATTTTTTGCAAAAGTACTCAATTTATCACAATCCATAAAGGATTAATAAAACTGCTTTTTTAACTGTGGGTTAACACATTCAACGATTAGGTAAAGTTAGATTTGTAAGGATTGTTTAGTATTTATGAGATATACTTACCTATTATTAATATTTGGTTTTTTGTCATGTACAAATCACACTGAGGATAAAGAAACTTATCTTGGTGGTAGAATTGTTAACCCAAATACTAATTATGTCACTTTAAAACATAATGGTGACATTATAGATACTATTGCTTTAGATTCTAACAATAACTTCGGCTATAGATTTTCTCTAGATAAAGAATCCGTTTACACTTTTGAGCACCATCCAGAAAGCCAGTCGATGTATTTAAAGCCTGGAGATAGCTCGGTATTAAGAGTGAATACGATGGCCTTCGACGAATCCTTAACTTTTGATGGAGATTCTTCAGAAGAAAATAATTTTTTGATCAATATGTTTCTTCTTAATGAAGAGGATAACGATCTAATTCTTTCCTATTACAAAATATCTCCAGACGCCTTTACCATCAAAACAGACTCTTTGAGAGCCTTAAGATTTGCAAAATATAACACTCTGGAGAGTAAATCGAATTTTAGCCCTTATTTTAAGAACATCGCCTTAAGCACTATCAATTATGAACATTATGATATGCGAGAACGCTACGCATTTCTCATAAGAAAGTACATACCCGCAAAATTTAAAGAATTTCCAAAAGATTATTTTAGCTACCGAGAAGATGTGAATTTTAATGATTCTGATTTAGTTTCCAACTTTAGTTATATGCGATTTTTGGATAACTATCTTAAAAATTATTCAATAGAAGTTTGCGACCCTTCCAACAGAGAGTGCTTCGATTTGAATGATCATAAAAACTTGAAGCGACGATTGAATTTGGTTCATGAATTATTTGTAAATGACTACTTAAAAACCAACTTTTTTAATCGACTGATTCGGCGTGAAATCGTTTTTTCTCAAACTAAAGCTCAGCTAGAAGAAACCTTATCTATCATTCAGAAATTTGATAGCCCTACATTGGATGAGAAAGAATTACATCAACTAACAGCTATTCAGAGTCAATATCTGAAAGGGAGTAGCTTGAAAGAGGCAAGATTTAAAACCACCAGTTCGGACACTCTAAGCTTCAAATCTCTTGCTCAAGGACAACCCGTGGTTTTGTATACATGGTCCGCCTTATCGTTAGAAGCCAAAAAAAACAATTTGAAAAAAATCGACGAGCTGAGAGATAAATACCCTAAAGTTAAATTTCTAAGCATAAACCTAGATTTTCAAAACGGAACTCTTTGGCAAAATGCTTTAAAACAATTCGATTTTAAGTATAACACCGAGTTTCAAATTATTACTGATGCTCCCTTTAGCAAGTATTCTTTCTTTAGAAATTACCTCAATAAAGTATATGTTGTCGATCAATCTTTTACAATCACAGATAATTCCTTGAACCTAAACGATCCTGAGTTAGAAAATCATCTCCTGAGTTTATTAAATCGTTAAATCCGTTCATTGCATTTAACGTGTACAATGAAAAGTTAACACGAGAAAATGCGCTCTTATTATTTCGATGCTATGACATTATTGTGGATGGAAGTGACAATTTTTCAACGCGTTATTTGACGAATGATGCCGCTGTGCTTGCTAAAAAACCACTCGTATACGGTGCTATTTTTAAATTTGAAGGCCAAGTAAGTGTGTTCAATTATCAAAATAGCGCCACCTACCGTTGCTTGTATCCGTCGCTTCCAAAGCCAGAAGACGCGCCCAATTGCTCGCAAATAGGCGTTTTAGGCATTTTACCAAGAATTATAGGGAGTTTACAAGCCAATGAAACGATCAAAATAATTTGTGGGATAGGAACCGTATTAACCAATAAATTACTGATATATAATGCTTTAACAATGCATCAAATAGTGTTGAATTTCGAAAAGGATTTCAGAAATAATGTGCTAGTTATAGAGCAGGATTATGATTTTTTCTGTGGCGTAGCAATAAAAAAGGAAGTTTCTATGAATATCCGTAATATCACCTAAACTTTATATTGAATCCGAATATCGCTTTTCCCCAACCCTAAAGGGTGTCGATATTCTAAAATCTTCAACTAAGTTAGAATTTTTGCACCCTTTAGGGCTGAGGTAATAAAAATCCGGGCTCAATAAGTGTAATATTTCTTCATTAGGATAAAAAAAACGGACATACAAAAGTTTCTTTTGAAGGACTTTCAATCCATAAAGAAAAATATAATTTATTAGAGGTCCGTGAAGATTGGGAAAGAGATGAATTTAATATTGGAGGACAACATATCCCTATTGCAGAGTTACTCTTAAGAGTGCGTGAAATTCATACCGATAAGGTATTAGTCGTGTGTTGTAAGACTGGAGTTCGCAGTGCACGAGCTATTGATATTCCAATTCAAAACAACTTTACAACCACGCTAGTAAATTTAAAAGGAGGTTGTTTTCAATAGCATTTTACGAAAATTGTAAAAGAGTGATTGCATTAAATAGTATTAGATTTTAAAAATAGTACAACATTTTAGTGTATTAGTAGCAATTAAACTAGAAATAATAAGATGTCAAGCTAAAATGATGAAAAATAAACACTTAGAATTTGTACAAATTGCTTAGAAATACCTATTTTTGCACCAAATTTAAGAAATTCGCATGCATCAAATTAGAAATATCGCTATTATAGCCCATGTCGATCATGGAAAAACAACCTTAGTAGACAAGATTATAGATCAAGCAAAAATATTAGACGATCGTAAAGAGCGTAAAGATTTATTGTTAGATAATAACGACTTAGAACGTGAAAGAGGAATAACAATTCTTTCTAAGAACGTTTCTGTAATGTATAAAGGAACAAAAATCAATGTTATTGATACACCTGGTCACGCCGATTTCGGTGGAGAAGTAGAGCGTGTATTAAAAATGGCTGATGGTGTTTTATTATTAGTAGATGCATTTGAAGGGCCAATGCCACAAACTCGTTTTGTATTAGGTAAAGCCTTAGACTTAGGTTTAACTCCCATTGTTGTTGTCAATAAAGTAGACAAAAAAAACTGTACTCCTGACATCGTTCACGAAAAAGTTTTTGATTTAATGTTTGCATTAGACGCTACGGAAGAACAATTAGATTTTGCAACTATTTACGGTTCTGCAAAGAATAATTGGATGAGTACAGATTGGAAAAATGAAACGGATAACATCATTCCTTTGTTAGATGCCGTTTTAGAATCTATTCCAGCAACCAAATACAACGAAGGAACACCACAAATGCAAATTACTTCTTTAGATTTTTCTTCTTTTACAGGTAGAATTGCTATTGGACGTGTATTTCGTGGAGATTTAGAAGCGGGTAAAGATTACACGTTATGTAAAGCTGATGGTGTTACTAAAAAAGTAAGAATTAAAGAATTACACGTATTCGAAGGTTTGGGTAAAATACAAGTGGAAAAAGTACCCTGTGGAGATATTTGTGCAATTACGGGTATTGATGGATTTGAAATTGGTGATACCATTGCAGATCTAGAAAACCCAGAAGCATTGCCAAGAACAGAAATAGACCAACCAACAATGAGTATGTTGTTTACAATTAACAATTCTCCTTTCTTCGGTAAAGAAGGAAAATTTGTTACTTCGCGTCACATTCGTGATCGTCTGTTCAAAGAATTAGAAAAAAACTTAGCATTAAAAGTTGAAACCACTGATAGTGAAGATAAATTTAACGTTTTTGGACGTGGAGTTTTACACTTGTCTGTTTTAATTGAAACAATGCGTAGAGAAGGGTACGAATTACAAGTGGGAAGACCACAAGTCATTATTAAAATGATTGACGGTAAGAAACACGAGCCAATGGAAACATTGTCTATTGATCTTCCTGAAGAAATGGCTTCTAGAGCTATTAATTTAGTATCACTTAGAAAAGGAGACATGTTAATCATGGAACCTAAAGGAGATTTACAACACTTAGAATTTTCAATTCCTTCTAGAGGTTTGATCGGTCTAAGAAATAGAATTTTAACAGCAACAGCTGGTTCAGCAATTATTAACCACAGATTTAGTGAATATGCTCTTTATAAAGGAGATTTTACTGAGGAAGTAAAAGGAGCTATCATCTCTTCTGCAGCTGGTAAAGCAACAGGGTATGCATTAAACCGTTTGCAAGATAGAGGTCGTTTCTTTATTGATGTAAATGAAGAGATTTATATTGGTCAAGTAATTGGCGAAAACAGTAAATCTGATGAAATGGCTGTAAACTTAATTAAAGGGAAGCAATTGACAAATATGCGTAAATCTGGTACAGATGAAGCTATGAAAATTGCACCGAAAGTAGATTTCTCTTTGGAGGAAAATATGGAATATATTAAGACTGATGAGTACTTAGAAGTAACTCCAAAAAGTTTAAGAATGCGTAAAATTGTCTTTAAAGGATAATTTTCAAAAGTATAAATAGTAAAAAAGCTCAAGATTTATTTCTTGAGCTTTTTTATTTTTTGGAATGTCACGTCCTAACATAGCGATACACTAAAACCCTAGTGTTATGCAAACATCAGTAAAGAGTGAGTATGTCAAGCGTACTCAATCATTTTACTTACCCAATTTTCTGTTATATCGTCTCTAACTAAAGTATGGTTTTTTAATTTTGGGTACTGTTTATGTATAAAAAAATAGTGGAATAAAAATGCTTTTTATTCCACTTTGGAAATAAAAATAGCAAAAAAGCCCAAACTTAGTAGTTCTTTCTTGTAGTGTTTCAAATTAATGAAGAAAAGAGTTGTTTTTTACCTCAGTTCTTTATTGGTTTTAAAGCTTAATGATTAAAATTGGTCCTTTCTAGATAGTTTTTAATCATTAAGCTGTTGTTGATACTAATCCGGAGAATAAGGTAAAGACGATTGGTGAGCTGCTATTCTTAGATTCCCATTTTTATCTTTTACATAGGCAAAGGTATATTCGACTTTTACATCGCTACCATCATCCATTGTAAAATAATAGTTTCCCATAGCTATTGCCACTCGACAATTATTGTTGATAATACCAACATTTTCGAACTTAACATTGCTATAGGGTTTAATGGCAAAGCCATTATCTTCTGGATAAGCATCGTTATCGCCTACAAAATAGGAGAGCGCAGCATCAAAACTTGATCTAAACTGACGCTCGGAGGCTAATGTTGGTTTAAATAATACACTCCCTAAATCGTAGCCGTACTTATCTTGTATAAATTCGGCTGCTTCATTGGAGTAGTCGCCACCTTCAGTATAGACATTACCAATCCGTACAATGCCATCACCCCATTCTTTTTGGGCTTTTACCACTTCTAATTCAGAAATACATTCGTCTGAATATAATAGTGCTTTTTGTTCTTTTGAGGTTTCTTGACCTTTCTCTGCAATTGTTGTTGTACTTGTACAACTCATTAGACCTATGGCTGAGAATATTGTGATAGTAAAAAATAATCGTTTCATAATTTGTTGTTTTAAAAGTTTAAGTTTTGATGTAAACTAAATTGGAGTTGACCTTTGGTCCAATTTTCGGTTTCTTGACGCATCCAACCTACTTGAATACGGGAACTAGAGCTTAGGGCATAACCCAAACCAAAATAGGTCCTGTTACGGTCAAATAATTCAAGATCGGATACACCATTTGAGCGCTCACCATTCATAAACAGTTCGTTATAAAATGCGGCGTAAAACACTCCTTTTTTTAATTCTGTACCATTTAATGTAATGTTCAAGAATAAATTGTAACGCAAACGTGTTCTAAAGTCTTGGTTTTCTACCCAGCGTTGCTCGTACCTAAAGCGATGCGTTAAAAAAAAGCGTTTGGCGATTTTTTGAGGTATCAGTGCTTCTTGATAAATTCTGTTTTCGCCAAAGGTGTTATTGCTTTCACCTGGTGTGCCAGTTGTAATATTGGCGTAACCTACTGTAAAAACAGCAGAGGTGTTTTTGGGTGTATAAGTTACCCCAGATCTCAATAATAATTGTTCGAGATCACCAATAGTATTCCATTGACGGTATTGAAAGTCACCTTGAATGCCCCAAGCACTTTCGTTCAAATTGACGTTGTAAAAATACATGTACCATGCACCAAGTTTAGATTCTTCGACCTGGGCTGAGGAATTAAAGCATAGGAAAAATCCTATTAAAATTAAATAAATTTTCATTGAATCGTATTTAAGTTAAAAAGAAGCTACTGTTCTGTTAACTCAATACGTCTGGGGGAATCAGTTCTAATTCTAAATGGATTTGATCCAAAGTAAGTAAGCAAAATTTAAACTTATTATTTTTTTCAAAAAGGAGTTTAAAATTAGGGTTTAGAAATGAATATGATAAGATATTTTCTTCATTCGACGACGTTCTTTCCTCAACCTCAATAGTAAGTTGCACCTCGGTCAAATCGATCGTGTAATCATCGACTTGAAATATAAATAGCGATGAAGCTAAGATAAAATAGATAAGTCTCATTTCTTAAATTATAGAATAAATTTAAACTATAACTACTAATTGGCTTGATTCGTTAAAATATATTTAACTAAAATCTAAATTATCACTATATTTTAAAGATTGTTTTAAAATTTATAGGATCTCTATTTGATTGACCTAGAAGATGTTTACTCCATATCATCCAATCCATTTTTTAAAGTCAGACACACGCTCCCTACTCACTATGGCTGGTTCCTTCATTCCCTTAAGATTCACTTTGATCCGACTTGTAGAGTAGCTCACCAGATCTTCGATGGCTTTATAATTAATAAAATGGCTTCTATTGATCCTGAAAAAATCGGTAGTTGGTAATTGCTGTTCTAAGGTGTTCAAAGAATCATCGATAACATAACTCTTACCCTCAAATGTGACGAGTGAAGTCGCTTTGTATTCGCTATAAAAACAGGCAATCTCGTTTATGGGGTAGGTTTTGATGTGATCTCCTACTTTGACTGAAAACCTTGTTTTGAAAGAAGATGCCGAGGTTTGCTCCTGCATCAAATGCTTCAAAGCTTCTGAATCTATAAGTCTTGGGGTATGTCTGTTTTCGAATTTCTGGAGAGCCCGAGAAAGCTCTTCGACATCTATGGGTTTAAGGAGATAATCTATACTGTTCAACTTAAAAGCCTTTAGCGCATATTCATCGTAGGCAGTGGTGAAAATAATATCTGCTTCGACTTTTACCTTTTCAAAAATTTCAAAAGATAATCCATCGCTCAATTGAATATCGAGAAATATCAAATCCACTTTAGGTTGTTGTCGAAACCATTCAATAGACTCTTCAACCGAATGTAACTTTTGCTGAACCTCATAACCCAAGTCATTAATGATGCGTTCTAAACGTCTAGCGGCTGGTTTTTCGTCTTCTATGATTACAAGGGTTTTCATCTCAATAAAATTTGGTTATACTATTAGTTTTTAATTTTTTAGTTAAAGTAGTCTTTTACTTTTTGTCTGTTTCCTAGGCTGGGGTTCGTAAGTTTTGAGGTTGGATTAGAGGAAGTTTGACTTTAAAGTGAGTCGAATTCTCTTCTAATAAAATTTCTTTATCGGTAAAGACTGCAAAACGCTTTGTAATATTATCTAGACCAATGCCCTTCCTATTGGAAGTGTTGGGTTTAAGGTTTAATGTGTTTTCTACCACTAAGTATTCATCGTCTATATAAATTAGTATTTGTAAGGGTTGGTGCTCAGTCACTTTATTATGTTTTATGGCATTTTCTAATAAAAGCTGAAGAGAAAGTGGGATAATTTTATAGGGATGATCTGGAATGGAAATTTTAAAAAGCAGACTATCTTCAAACCGCATCATCAATAAGTTGAGGTAAGTTTTTGCAAATCTAATTTCAGACTCTAAAGAAACCAAATCTTCTTGGCGTTGGTCTAGAACATACCGGTAGACTTTGGACATGGCGTTGGTAAATTCTGAAGCTTTTTTGGGATCTTCTTCAATAAGTGCCGAGAGTACATTAAGACTATTGAATAAAAAGTGAGGGTCGAGCTGGTCTTTCAAGGCTCTGTGTTGGGCTTTGGTGTTTTCAATGAGTTCACGTTGGACTTTCAGTTCAGCTTCTACACCAAATTTATAAAAGTAATAGGCGTGAAAAGCAAGAGTAACAATGAGAGCTATAAATACAGGAAATAGATAATCCCAAAAACCTAGATTAGATAAAAAACCTTCGAAGGTATTCCCATAAATCCAAACGCTGTGCAAGAGACGAGCTGTCAAAAATCCTAAGACCGATACAATAACCGAACCTGGAATTCCTAAAGCAGTGAGTATTTTCGGGTGTTTGCTCCATGAAAATTTACGCCCAATTAATGTAAAAAAAATAATGTTGAAGGTTCCTATGATAAAGGCGTAAGAGAAATTGACAATAAGAGACTTGTAGTCTATAAGCTGATTATAATCATATCCACCGCCCATATAGTTGATGAGTTGGACGACAATAGCAATTACTGCCGAGATCCATAAAAATCTTAAGAACTGCTGTAAAGGTTTCGTTTGCATAAGTGAACTTTTTCTGAGTTCAAAAGTAGATGGTCAAGATACAAATAAACCTAAAAAATCGATGAGTTGTAAAATAGGGGGGATGAGTTGACCTTGGGAGAGGTGTTTTGAGTAGTTTTTAAGTTTGTATATGCTTTTTGCCAGAACTCATAATTTAATTTTATAACATTAAAAAAGCCAACTCTTTTTATAGAGTTGGCTCAACAAACTTAAACTTAAAGGCAATTCTATGAATTCTCCATTTGCCCATTCGGTTTAAAACGTAACGTCTTCAGTTGATCATCTTCCAAAATGGAAAGCGCATATAGAATTCGATCGCTCAGTTCTAAAACTCGAATATTCTAAATGTTTTTAGTTAAGATGTTTAGCTCTTTTAATGTCATTTTTATAGGGCTAGGTAGCTCATTATAAGAAATGACAGTTACGTGTTCCTTGTCAGGATTCAAGAGATTTTGAACACTTAGACTATTAGAGGACTCCTCTTTTTCAGACTCTTCTTTACTTTGGCTAAATGCAACAACTGAACTTATGAGTAAGATGGATAACACAAACGTTTTCATGATATATGAGTTTTAAATTCAGTACAAGTAGTTCAAAAATGAATCCTTTTTTATAAATAACTGAAAATGAACAATATATAATCTAGAAAAAGTATTCAGCTTTGAGAAGTGTATATAAACTGATGCAGAATTCGCTATAAGCTCAACACTTTTATGCAAAGAGAATAAAATGTAAAAAGCACAGTACCCTTGGAGGTAATGTGCTTTTTAGAAAAATAGAGTATCCTTAAAACTGATATCGTAATGCTAGAGCAATATCAAAATCTAAATCATTATTGTAATTACCTGACCCTATTTCTGGGCGAAAATCTAAAGCAATGAGTAAAGGGATGTCAAAATTGTACTCAATACCAATATTACCAGCGCCAAAAAGAAAGATTTCATTATCGTCATCAAAGTCATTATGGCGATCACGGTCGTCGTAGCTTACGCTTCCCAGTCCGCCGCCAACTCCAGCAAACCAATTGAATCCTCCCTCTATATTCCAGACCCATTGATAAAGCCCAGTAAGTTTAAAGGCATTAAAATTATTGTCATTTCGCCAGCCTAAATCTACTTCAAAACGATTATTGTCTCCCAACGCGTGTTGGTAAGAAATTTCAGCACCATAGCCGTTGTTGCCGCCAAACCTTAAGCCTAAGGCATGTTCAGAAATGGATTGTGCTTCAGATTGAAAACTAAGGCTCACTATCAAGCATAATGTAATAAGTATTTTTTTCATAACTTTTATTTAAATTGATGGAGTATAAAATTAGACTTAAAACACACAGCGTATACAAGTGTTAAGCTAGCGTTTAGCCAATTTTTAATTATCTAATTATTTTTTTTATATCTCTTTCCTTGAAAAGCGAAATATTTGATTTAAGTATCTAAAGCTAAGGTATAAAAAGCGCATCCTTAAAGATGCGCTTAACGTAGCAATTGATTAGGTTGGCTATTTAAAATTCAAAAGCTACGTAAACTTGGAAATTGGAATTTCTAGCTTCAATACCAGTGAAATCTGCAAAATCGTTATCTACTATATTTTGTAAACCGTAGTAATATCTTACACCAATTACAAGTGGAGCCAAATGCGTACTGGCACCAACGGCTAAACCATAATCAAAGTCCTTAAAGTTATCCGTACTTATATCATCCGAAAAGGAATTACCTCCTGAGGTTTCTCCAGAAACGTTCGCATCTAGAAGGTAAGAAGCATAAGCACCACCTTCTAGGTAAATGAAGTCAGCTAAACCGATAGAAGCCATCACTGGTAATTCTAGATAGGCTAATCCCAACTCTGCTTCTCCAAGACTGCCTTCTATTTTAGCACCTTTGCCGGAGTAGCCCAATTCTGCTTGTAAATAAAGTAATTCGGGGATAAGCGCACTTCTGGAATAGACTCCAAAATTGAGACCCGTTTTTACATTCTCATCATCTACATTTTCAGTGTAAAAGTTAGAAAAATTGACACCTCCTTTTACTCCGAAAGTGTTGTCTTGTGCCTGAGTTGTTAGCGTGAGTAATCCTATTACAGCTAAAGCTGTAACTTGCTTTAATTTGTTCATGGTAATTGATTTTAAGTGGGTTGAATTAAATGATGAAATTTATACTAAAAATATATTTAACTCCTAGGTCTAGAAGTCTCTGTTATCCATTAAAGTTCCTTTAGCATCAAATTTTAGAGTAATCATGACATCTCCAGAGCTGAAACAACAACTAAAAAAGAATTGATCGCGAAATATTACTTTTTGAATCTTCGCGAAATTTTCAGGGCTTTCTTTAAAAAGTCGACCAAGATCCGTGTGGTCATAATCAGAGTCTAGTTCTGATAAATTTTCTACCGAAGCTTGTTCTATTCCAGAAGATGTCTTCACAGACAATTGAGATGTGCCTGCGCTAGTGAAATTTGCTGATTCATAAATTATTTCGATACTCTCTTCCATGTTCGTATTTTAGATTACAATAGCAAAATTAATTCCATTCCTATTTGTTCCTCCTATCTTTACGTGAAATTTAAGAGGAATGCTTCACTTTTGTTAGTAATACGTTAATGCCAGGCTATATTGGATAGCTAAAAGCCTCTTACTTATGAAGTGTAGATTAATTAAATGTGCTTTAATCTTCAACAAGATGTGGAAGTTTTGAAACAAAAAACAACTAGTTACTCTCTTATAAAATCACATCTTACAATTTTGTGATTCTCTATTTTATAAATAGCTATTATTAAAACGGGCTGTTCACTGTTGGATCGCCCAGTGATATATTCGTAATCGATTACGGTTTGCCCTAGGACTTGTCGAGACGTTACAAGGCTATGAAGATTTGGAGAGGATTGAAATAATTTTCCGTAAGTCATTTTGAAATTGGCTTTCCCCTTAATAAAAGGCTCAGCATCACCATAATTGTAGGCTTCAGCGTCTTCTGCAAACACTTCTAAAAAAGCTTCAATATCTCCTTTGTTATAGGCGTCTAACTGGTGTTGCACAACTTCTCGAGGAGTTTGTGAAAAACATTGAAAACTAATCAATATGCCTAAGCTTATTATAATGGACTTCATCGTATTGTTTTAATAATTAAAGGTAAGCGTTTTAAACGCCTGTCTTTTTTAAGTCGTGTACTTTATATTTTTCCGCTAACTCTATGGGCCTCAATTTAAGCATCAAAATGAAACCTAGTCGTAAGTTTTAATGGCCTCTGTAGCTTCTATAATATTATAATCTTTCCAATAATTGAGATCGTATTGGTCTATTTCATCGATGAGGATATAATCCTCAAATTTGAGTGTGGAGGCTAATTCGGGAGAAATGCTTTGATATTGAACTCCGACGTATTCGATGGTTTCTATCGTGTTATATTCTAACTCAAATTCAATATTCAGCTTCTTGCGTTCACTTCTTTTAGGGTTGTTTTCTTTAAAAGCTAGGCTTCGGTTGATGTAGGCGTAATTGCCATCAACTTGTTTGATGTATTTAGGGTAGTAACTGTCTTCATTGGTTTTAGAAAATACGTAAAATCCACTATCAATATAGGTGTTGACCTTGATGCCTAAGACAAATTTTAAATTGACGTTCATAGCTTTTCTGCCTTTTTCTAGATCGTATTTATAACTCACCATCCCAAAATCACGGGTATGTATGTAAAGGTCTCCCACATATTTTCCTTTTCTTCGATCTGGAGTAAATTGAATATGATAACAAGGTTCACCATAGACAGTAGTAACTCCTTTAAGCTCATAGGTGTAATATTTAGGGCTAGTAAAAAAATCGTTGGTAAATTTAGTGGCGAATTTTTTATAACTTTTACCTTGCCAATTGGATTTGTTGTACAAGGTATCTGGGACTTTCTCTTGACTCTTTTCTAAATCTTCTATCATCTCATTCAACGAAACGTCTTTATCGATAGGGATGATACCAGTTCTAACTTTGAAAGAGTGAGGCGATTTTAAAGTTTTTAGCAATTCGAAAAAGACCTGGTCTTGGATATCATCCGTATTAAAGGTTTTATCTCTATTGATCAGTTTCAGCGCTTTTTGATGTTTAGTCATGAGGGTGTCCTCAAATATGAAGACATCCGAAAGCCTTTCCTGATAAAATATAGAGGAGTTTTCTGTAATCTTTTTTCCAAGATTTTTCATATTTTCATTCATCTCCCTTCGTTCAGCTTTGCTCATAAAGGAAGCCTTTTTTACATCTATTCCAAAAGTTTCAGCTTTATAATCATCATTAAGACGGGTGAAGACTTGAACCTGAGCAGCATTGAGAACATGATTTTCTTTAATTCCAGCTTTAAACTTTTCTAGGATTTCTTCAGCAGTTAGTTGTTTATCAGATAGAAAAACTTCATCCAGCACATAAGTAGCTGGCTTCAAAGGAATGACTTGGTCGTTTTCAAAATCGCTTAATGGAATTTCAAGAGTTTCAAAACCCATTGATGAAAACAAAATGGCTGTGTTATCATCTACAGATTTACGTTGCAGAACAAAATAACCCTCCTCATTGGAAATGACTCCATAGCGATTGCCCAATTGTACATTAACGTAGGGAATTCCATTTTGAGTATTAGCCTCAATAACACGACCTCGAAGACTTTGTGCCGAAAGTTGAACATTAAAAATCAGTAGGAGTAGGGCAGAATTTAAAATGAGTTTCATTTGGATAGTTTTTGGTAAGACGTGAAAGGTCAAAGATTGTTACATGGTCGAGACTAATTGATCTGATATTTAGCGTAGTAGGCTTAATTTATAGTTTGTTTAGTTTAAAAAACTTTTCGCTATAGATGTTAATTAAATTATAATGTTCTAATTTAGTCTATCAAAATTCATCGTGTACTTCTATTTCATCTTCTTGTTTTGTGTTGGTTTCAAAAAGAAGCTAAGTTCAAACGTTATGGAGAAGTTGAAGTTAGGATTCACCTAAAGAACATTAGAAGTCAACAACTCAAAATTCGGTCAATGGCAATCAAAAAACAGATCACACTTAAATCCATTTTAAGTCTCTACTTCCTATTTTTAAGCCTTTTTCTATCCACTCATAATTTACAGTCCCAAACCCTTAACAATCCCACTGTTAGTCAAGATTCTGTAGCCTCTTTCCCTCTTACTATTCAGGGAAAAGTCACCAACAAACTTTCTGGAGAACCTCTCCTTGGAGTTTCCATTATAAGCATAGGAACAACAAAAGGGGCTACTACCAACTATGATGGAGAGTTTGAAATCTATTTAGAAGAGCCTACTCCAGGTCTTCAGTTTATTTATATGGGCTTTAAAACAAAAGAAGTCAAAATTATAAACGACGATTTTCTGGAGGTTGAATTAACCAGCGATATCAATGCGTTAGATGCGGTGGTGGTCACAGCTCTTGCCATTAAAAAGTCGGAAGAACGCCTTGGTTATGCTGTCCAAAAAGTAGATGGAGAAGATTTGGTAAAAACTCAAGAAGCTAATATTGTTGCTAACTTAACGGGTAAAGTAGCAGGCTTAACGGTATTTAATTCTACCGATTTTTTTGCCAATGAATTTTTCACCTTAAGAGGAGAAAGACCTTTGATTGTGATCGACGGGGTTCCCAATACTTCAACCAATCTCTGGGAGCTCAACGGTAACGATATCGAATCTATAGATGTGCTTAAAGGGGCACCCGCTTCTGCACTTTATGGATCGATTGGAAGAAACGGTGCCATCATGATTACCACAAAACGAGGGGCAACAGATGGTGGACTTCAAGTGGAAATATCCTCCAATACGATGTTTCAAACCGATTTCTTAAGAATTCCAGAGACTCAGAGTGTCTACGGCTCTGGGCGAAATGGGATTTACAGCTATACCGATGGAACGGGTTCCGGACAGGAAGGAGGTGGGTTTTCCTGGGGACCAAGACTCAACAGGCCGGATCCTTCCACACCAAGTGGTTTTGTGGAGCTTGTTCAATACAATAGCCCTACAGATCCTGTAACGGGAGAAAGAGTACCCTTACCTTGGATTTCTAGAGGAGAAGATAACTTAGATAATTTTTTTAGAACAGGAGTGATCAATAATACATCTGTTGCCATAACCGCTGGTAACACAGAACGGAACATTAGAGTTTCGGTGGGTAATCGATACCAACGCGGGATTGTTCCCAATACTGAGCTCAATAACTCCAACTTTAGCGTTACAGGACGATTCAAACATAAAAAGTTAACTGTTGATGCCTCTTTAAACTACAATAAACAGCAAACTGATAATATTCCAGAAGTGGCTTTTAGCTCACAGAGTTTTATTTATAACCTTGCCCTTTGGATGGGGGCGAATGTAGATGTGAACGACCTCAGAGATTACTGGGTTCCTGGTGAGGTAGGCTTTCAGCAAAGACATTATAGCACCAGTTTTTATAACAATCCTCATTTTGTAGCCAACGAATTTAATAGGGGATATAATAGAGATGTCACCTATGGTCAATTATTTCTTAGCTATGACTTAGCCAATGACTTAACTGTGAATATGAGAAATGGATTCAATTATTTTTCTTTGGATCGTACCACCAAGCAGCCCATCAGTTTTGTGAGAGATTTCAATGTTACCGATGGTAATTTCTCACAGTCTTATAATTCTAGCTTTGATTTTAATACCGATATATTCATTAATTACAGTAAAGTAATAAATGAAGACTTCACTATACAATCTACAGTTGGGGTGTCCAATTTGTATAGGAGCAATTCAGCTTCTAGTGTAAGCACAAATGGGTTGAATGTTCCCAACTTCTACAATATTTCCAATTCTAGAAATGCAGTCCAGGGCAGTAATTTTTCATCAGAATCTAGGATAAGTTCAGCATACGCTACCCTAGACCTTAGCTTTTTAAATTCAATTTACCTCGGATTTACTGGCCGAAACGATTGGGTGACTACCCTTCCAAAGCAAAACAATTCGTTCTTTTATCCCTCCATATCCTTGAGTTATGTGGCTAGTAAAATGTTCGATCTACCAGAAATTATTTCGAATTTAAGAATACGGGGGAGTTGGGCAGAAGTCTCTAATGGAGATTTTGGTGGAACTTATTCTCACATTGCTTCTTATAACAGTGGTATCAACTGGCAAAATAACGCTTCTTTGGTATTTCCCAGAAATCTGATAAGTCCTGACTTAAATCCGCAAACCTCTTCAGCTTTTGAAGGTGGGTTGGTGGTTGGCTTTTTGAATAACCGTTTAACTTTCGATGCGAATTTAATTTATAGTAGAAATTTCAATAACTTAACCAATGTTCCCATTTCAGTGGCTTCGGGATTTTCATCACGCTTGATCAATGCCAACGAATTTGAGAAAAAAGGATTTGAACTGGTCTCTAGAGCGAGTCCAATTAAAAACAAAACTTTCGGCTGGGATATTACTTTAAATTTAAGTCAGTACCGCACTTACATCAGCCAGATCGATGACGGAGAAAACCTTAACCAGTTGAGAGAAGGCGATAGAGTCGATAAACTATTTACAACCGTTTGGCAAGAAACACCAGATGGCCAACCTATTATAGGTAATAATGGCATCAACATCAGAGATCCCTTCAGCAGGCATATTGGATTCAGAGATCCAGATTGGGTTTACGGATTTTTAAATAACTTCAGGTATAAAAACTTCAACCTTTTTGTAGGAATAGATGGAAGGATAGGAGGCCTTGCAGAAAGTAGAACCTTAAGAAACATGTGGTGGTCTGGAGTTCATCCAGGTTCTATCAATCAATTCCGAGCCGCTTCAGCCAGTGGGGTTAGCAATTATATTGCAGAGGGTGTAGTCGTTGTTGGTGGAGATGTTCAATACGATACCGAGGGCAACATCACAAACGATACTCGACAGTATGCACCTAACGAACAAGTGGTGAACTACGAAAATTACATGACCACCTACCATTCTAGATCTTATGGGAATCACTTTTATGACCAGACTTTCTTAAAATTGAGGGAAGTAAGTTTAAGTTATAATTTTCCTACTAAGCTTTTGGAAAACTCGGTGTTGGAGTCAGCCACTATTTCACTCATAGGTAGAAACTTGGCCTTATGGTCAAAAATCGACTATATAGATCCAGACTCTGGTATCGATCAAAACTTACAAACCCCGTCTATGAGAAATTTCGGAGTTCATTTCAATGCTAAATTTTAATTATGAAAACACACTATATGCAGTTTGATAAATTTACGATGATTCTAGGGCTTGTGTTGCTGTTTCAAGTAAGTTGTCAAGACTATGATGAATTTCAAAACGATCCCAATAGCACTATCCAAGCCAATCCAGGCTTGCTTCTCACCAATATAGAAGTAAGCACGTTCAATTCTATAGACCTCAATGCGTCTTTGGCTTCAAGACATTTGGTTAATGTAAATTTGGTAGAGGATGCCCAATACTATGGATGGGATCGCGCAAGCTTCGGATTTTACAACACCCTTCGACAAGTCAAGAAAATGGAGGAAGAAGCAGAAAATTTCAACAATCAAAATTTTACAGCTATTGCTCAATTTTTTGAAGCCTTTATCTACGAACAAATCACCAGACAGTTTGGAGACATCCCCCAATCTGAAGCTATGCAAGCTGAAGCAGAGGTTTTCCAACCGGCTTACGATCCCCAAGAAGAGGTGTATCTCACGATATTTGATCTCCTGGAGAGTGCTAATGCTCTTATAGATGTAAACGGTCCAGCCATTAATGGTGATGTGGTTTTTGATGGAGACTTACTCAAATGGAAAAAGCTCATCAATAGCTTTCACTTGCGAGTGCTTATGAGCTTATCGGTGAGGGAAACCGACCCCAATCTAAACCTTCCAACACGGTTTAGCAGTATATTTTCCAATCCTGGAATCTATCCCATAATGGAATCTACAGAAGACAATTCTAGATATACCTATTCAGAAGAAACAGGAAACGTCTATCCATTTTGGCGTAATGCCTCTGTTACCACCTCTTACATTCTGGAAGAAAGTTTTGTGGAACGCCTCAAAAATTTTAGCGATCCACGCTTATTTGAGATGGCAGCACCAGATAATAATTCAGTTAACGATTCTCCTTTAACCTTCGAAAGCTTTACAGGTCTTCTTGGAAGCGCTCCGCTCAACGAAAATGTAGCAAGACTCAGCAGTGGAGAAGGCTCTCCTCTCAACAGGCGTTATGTAGAAGATGCAGAGGTTGAAGTCAACTTGTCTTTAGGTTTTGCAGAGCTGAATTTTATCTTGGCAGAAGCGGCTCATCGCAGCTGGATTTCTGCAGATGCAGCAGACTATTATGAGCAAGGCATCAGGGCCTCAATGGCCTATTATAAGATAGACGAGTCTTTAACTCAAGACTATTTGGAGCAACCCATCATCAGTTATCAAGCAGCTTCAGGGTTGGAGCAAATTCTTACTCAAAAGCATACCGCCATGTTTCTAAATTCAGGTTGGGAACCATTTTACGATAATCGCCGAACGGGCTTCCCCGTCTTCAATGTAGATGGCGGTGGTATCATTAATACAGAAGGAGTGCCTAAACGCTGGATGTATCCCTTTTCAGAAATCAATCAAAATGTCGATAATTTGGAAACTGCCATTCAGCGTCAATTTCCAGAGGGTGATAACATCAATGCGGTGATGTGGTCTATTCGAGACTAAATTTAGCCAAAACAAGCTTGAGAGCTTATATTATAACATTAAAATCATGAAGCAACTACTTAACCTAACCTTTAAATTTTGGCTCGTACCGCTAGGATTTTTTTTACTCTTTTCCTGCAGTGATGACGACTCGTTTTCTGCAGTGAGATTTTCTTCTCCAGATCTAGAAGTGGTGACAGATACCCTTAGTCCCACCAACATTACCTTGGAGGTATCCCCAGCGTCTCCACAGGCTTCCAGTATTACCATTATCGCTCCACGAAATGCCTACGGTAGCTTGTTTACGACAGAACCCCAATTGGCTGGTGGCGAAATTATTGTCCCCGTGAGCGCTGGAGCAACTACCGCCAATTTCCAGCTGATTCTACTAGAAGAGGGTATTGGCTTCGAGGATTTTCAACAAGAGTTTGAAATCATCGCGGTAGGGCCAGGGTTGGTAACCAATGAGTTTGAAGGGAGGTATTTCAACTTTAACTTGATCAACGACCGTGTACAGGAAGATGACTTGCCTTTTGTAGAGAATTTCGGCGTATGCGGGCCTAATGGTAGCTTTCAGCTTCCTCCAGAAGGCTGGGAAGTGATAGATGTGGTACAGAACTCCTTTGGTACTGGCGGCTTCTTTTGCTACACAGGGCAAGGCGCTGTGGGTGTAGGTACCAATCCATTTACCCCAGATGGCGATGCAACCTCAGGGGACGATTATTCAGAAGCTTGGTTAATTTCACCTCCCATTAGTCTAGGAGGAGCAGAAGCACCAAGTCTCAACTTCGACTTCGACAGGCGTTTCGACGCACCTATCGATGATAATACGTTGGCCTATGGAGTGCAAATTTCAACCGATTATGATGGTACCAATTTTGAAACTGCCAACTGGGAAGTCTTTCAGCCTGCCCTAGAGGCCATGACAGCAAACGACCCAGGTTTCGACAATATAGAAAATACGGGAGCCTTAGGATTGGAGGGGTATGCGGGTGAAGACATCAGCATTGCTTTTGTGTACAGAGCAGCAGACGCTTATTTCTTGGCAACCTCCATTCGTGTGGCCAAGGTTAGAGTAGAATAGAAGTAGGGTGTCTTCGGATTTTGCTTTTAGAAGGTAGTTTAGCTTTTAGAAATTAAGCAGAGGACCCATGAGTTCACCTTCACTTGGGATCTGGTGGGGAAGGTCATCTTATTTTTATCGAGTGGCCCAAAGCTTTTCAGCAGACTGAAGTAGGCGTTAAATGATACAGCTAGATGGATGAAGGCTATGCTAATTATTTTTAAGTTCAATCCATCAAAAAACCTGTGCTGAGCTAAGTCGTAGTATAATTCAATTTATTTCGACGATATTATAAATTGAATTTGATGTTATTTATTTTAAAAATTTAAGATGACGACAGATTTAGATTATAAACAAATCATTGGTCTAAACCTTAAAAGACTTACCATCACAAACAGTGACAAAGGAATTTCTCTTAGCGTTGGAATAACAAAACGCCACTGT
>NZ_APLF01000003.1 GCF_000355905.1 Psychroflexus gondwanensis ACAM 44 | reverse complement strand
AGCGGCATTTTTTGTGACTCTATCGTAATTTAGCTTTACTCTGCTTTAAGAAAATTAAGCAAAATTGAATTGAACTCAGAATGGTGAGTCACCACTAGTCCATGTGGAGCCTCTTTAATAACTTTTAGCTGAGCACCAGAAATCAAACCTTTAGCCCTTTCCGCAGACACCTCTACCGGAACTATCTGATCTGCATCTCCGTGAACAATTAAGGTTGGCACATCAAACTTCTTACAATCTTCTCTAAAATCTGTTTTACCAAAACTATCTACACAATCCAAAGTAGCTTTACGCGAACCTTGCATAGCTAAATTCCAAGTAAACTCAAGCATTGCTTCGCTTATTCTCTCCCCTTTGAAAGTTTCATAATTATAGAAATTTTTCCCGAAGTCTTTGAAGAATTGAGGTCTATCTTTAGATATTCCTTCTTTCATTCCTTCAAAAACAGAGCTATCGACACCTTTATTATCTTCAGTATCCATCATAAATGGTGTGACAGCAGAAACAAGGACAGCTTTGGATACGGAAGCAGTTCCATAATTACCAATATATCGAGCAACTTCGCCTCCACCCATAGAAAAACCGACGAGTATGCTGTCTTTAAGTTTAAGAGTTTCTATCAAATCCTTTAAGTCTTCAGCAAGAGAATCATAATCGTAGTTCTCCCAAGGCTTAGAGCTTTCTCCAAAGCCTCTTCGATCGTAGGTTATGACTCTATAGCCTGAATGGACTAAAGCTTCAACCTGGTATTCCCACATTTTTTGGCTTAATGGCCAACCATGAATAAGAATAACGGGCTGCCCTTTACCATAATCGTTGTAGGATAGTTTAATTGCCTTCGAATTTTCTAAAGATGATGTGTTCATTTCGGACATAATGCTGTTTTTATGTAATATAAAGAAAATGATAAAGGCTAGATTTAAATTTTAAAAAATTTAACCCTAAGCAAAAAAAAAGCCTGCTCGAAAAGAGCAGGCTTAATAAAGTATGTAACAAACTTTATAACTATTTGTTTTCCATTCTATCTTTTAATGCTTGTAATTCAGCATTAGCATCTCCAAAGGTAGTTTTCTTAGATTCATCTTCAGACTTTTTAGCAGCCTTCTTGACAATCTGAGCTTCTTCTTCCTTAAAGACTGATGTATGGGATGCTACAACACGTTTGAATTCTTTATTGAATTCAATTACGATAAATTCTGCAGCTTCGCCTTTTGCCAGTTTCGTTCCATCTTCTTTCTCGAGGTAACGTTGTGGTACAAATGCGGTTACATCTTCGTTAAAATCTACTGTAGCCCCTTTATCTACAATCTCTGTAACAGAAGCTGTATGTTTAGACCCTACTGCAAACTCATCAGAATATTTATCCCAAGGATTAGTTTCAGTTTGTTTATGTCCTAAGCTTAACTTACGTCCATCAACATCTAATTCCAAGACAACAACATTAAGTTGATCTCCGACTTTACAGAATTCTGATGGATGCTTGATTTTCTTAGTCCAAGACAAGTCAGAAATATAAATTAACCCATCAATTCCTTCTTCAAGTTCAACAAAAACTCCAAAGTTTGTAAAGTTTCTTACTTGTCCAACATGTTTAGAACCTACAGGATATTTAGTAGTAATATCTGTCCATGGATCTGGCGTTAGTTGCTTGATACCCAATGACATTTTTCTGTCTTCTCTATCTAGAGTAAGGATTTTAGCTTCTACTTTGTCACCAACATTTACAAAATCTTGAGCCGATCTTAAGTGAGTACTCCAAGACATTTCTGAAACGTGGATTAAACCTTCAACACCTTCTTCAACTTCGATAAATGCACCATAATCTGCAATTACAGTTACAGTTCCTTTTACAACATCACCTATCTTCAGACCTTCATCAAGTGCATCCCATGGATGTTTGTGTAATTGTTTTAGACCTAGTTGAATTCTTGTTTTATCTTCATCAAAATCAAGGATAACAACGTTTAATTTTTGATCAAGTTCAACCACCTCATTTGGATGATTAATTCTAGACCATGATAAGTCTGTAATGTGGACCAATCCATCAACACCACCAAGATCAACAAAGACTCCGTAAGAAGTGATGTTTTTCACAACACCTTCTAAAACTTGTCCTTTTTCTAGTTGACCAATGATTTCTTTCTTCTGCTCTTCAATATCCGCTTCGATAAGCGCTTTGTGAGAAACAACAACATTTTTGAATTCATGATTAATCTTAACCACTTTGAATTCCATGCTCTTTCCTACGTAAGCATCATAATCACGAATAGGCTTAACGTCAATTTGAGAACCTGGTAAAAACGCTTCGATGCCAAAAACATCGACAATCATTCCACCTTTAGTTCTACATTTCACTAAACCGTTTACGATAGTACCGTCCTCTTGAGCTTTATTAACACGCTCCCAAGCACGAATAACTCTCGCTTTTCTGTGAGACAAGATAAGTTGACCTTCTGCATCTTCTTTAATATCGATAAGAACATCTACTTTGTCACCAACTTTAAGATCTGGATTGTAACGGAACTCATTAAGAGAAATTACACCTTCACTTTTTGCATTGATGTCAATAATAGCATCTTGATCGGTTAAGTGAACTACTGTTCCGTCGACCACTTCGTTGTGTAAAGTGTCTACGAAGTTTTCCTCCACCAATTTTTCGAATTGCATCAATTGCTCATCATCAACCTCATCAATACCTTCTTCGTATTTATGCCAATTGAAATCTTCAAGAAATTGTTTCGGGTTTTCTTGTTGTTCAGAAGTAGCTGCTTTTTGAGTTTGCTCCTCTGAATTTGCAACAGATTGTTGCTCGTTTGTTTGTTTATCTTCAGCCATATGCTGATTAAAAATTTGTATTCTGTTTGTCCAGGAAACTCAAGCAAACTCACAGAAGAGATTAAATTGTTTAAAATCAACCTTTTAAATGTTTCCTGTATTGCGTATAAAAGGATTGCAAAAATACAGCTATTTTTTGATAATCAAAAGTTTAGGGAAAGATTTTAAAGATTAATCTTCGACTTCTATTTCTTTAACTTTTACAGCTTGTGCTTTTGCTACCACTCCTCCCCCTATTTGTTCAGCGACATAATAAGTGATTTGAGCTCCAAATAGAAAAATGACCACTGAGTAATACACCCAAATAAGAAGGATAACTAGGGAACCCGCTGCACCATAAGTAGAACTTAGGTCGTTTGTACTCATATACAGACCTATAAGGAATTTCCCAGCAATAAATAAGATCGCTGTTATGATGGCACCAGTCCACGTATCTTTCCATCGAACATTAGCATCTGGTAGAATTTTATACATCAACGCAAAAATGACAATAAGAATAAGTTGAGATGTTATAATCTGAACAATAGAAATCAATTCGATATTAAGGTCAGGAAAAACACCGTCTAATTTTCCAAAGGTGTAGGAGACTATGGCATCCAACACAAGGGAAACGACCAATATAAAACCTATAGAGAGGACAACAGAAAAGCTCAAAAGCCTATCGATAGCAAGTTTTAACCAACCTCTATTTGGTTTCGGTTTGATATGCCAAATATGATTAATGGCTTTTTGAAGGCTAATAAAAACAGTAGTTGCACTAAAAATAAGTATTAAAATCGCTACAGTCGCAGATATGGCACTATCTGAATTTAGAGCAAAATTTTCTAAGATGTTTTCTAGGGTTTGCCTAGACTCCTCACCTGCCAGATTGGTGATTTGAGCAAAAAGCTGTTCTTTAATTTCCGCTCTTTGATATAGGCTTGCGCCAAGGTTAAGGATAATGATCAGAAAAGCAGGTAAACTAAAGATGGTGTAAAATGCTGTTCCTGCCGCAAAATTCAAAGACTCATTAGACGTAAAATCCTTTATAGCATCTACTAAAATTTTAGGATACTTTAATTTTAAAAAAGATTTTATTTTTTTATTCATTTAATATTGATCGATGCTAATTAGCAAAAGAAAAATCTATCTTATACTTTGCGCATTTGGTTTTATAAAATTAATACTACTAAATTAAGTTTATAATGTCGTATACATAAATTGAATTATAATACGACGTTGCTCAGCATATGTTTTTGATTGATTGAAGTTAAAAATAGTTAGTATAGCCTTAGTTACGGTAATTATTTTTGATAAAAAGCAAGCTAAAATAAACGATTCATTGCGACATTATTGGTTTAAGTAGGTATAAGATGCGAAGGTAAATCTCTTTCACCCAATTTGTTACTTTTAAATTCCTTATTTTTCTATAAAATAACTAATCTCTTCTATGTATTTTAGTGAACATAAAAACATGCTCTAGTATGCCTTTATCTAGTTCAGACAGGTGTATGCCGCGTCTCTGCATTACTAGTTCTGTAACTTCAAACACCTTCTCCAATTTATAAGTCATGGTCCCTTGACTTCCACCCCAACTAAAGCTAGGAATAAAATTACGTGGAAATCCAGATCCAAAAATATTGGCACTCACGCCAACAATAGTTCCGGTATTAAACATCATATTGATACTGCATTTGGAATGGTCTCCCATTATCAATCCACAAAACTGAAGCCCAGTGTCTTTAAACCTAGAGCTTTGGTAATCCCATAATTTTACATTTGTATAATTATTTTTGAGGTTGGATGTGTTGGTATCTGCGCCGAGGTTACACCATTCACCAATAACAGAATTACCTAAAAATCCATCATGACCTTTATTAGAATAGCCCAGAATCATTGAATTACTTACCTCTCCACCTACTTTGGAATGTGGACCCACAGTAGTTCCTGTATAAATTTTAGCTCCCATTTTTATAGTGGAATGTTCACAAAGTGCAAAGGGTCCTCTAATGGCTGAATTCTCCATTACCTCTGCGTTTTTACCGATATAAATTGGGCCTTCTGTTGCGTTTAGTGTACCATTATAAAGCGTTGCTCCTTCTTCTATAAAAATGTGTTCCTTGTTGAAACAGGTCACCGTATCTGGGATAGGCTGTGAAGTTCTCCCTTCAGTCAATAATTTAAAATCTGAACGTATCGCAGTATGGTTTTTTGAAAACAGGTCCGTAACAGTTTCAATACAATTTACGTCAAAATCGACTTGGACGACTTTAAAAGTAGACAGGTCAATACTTTCTTCCTTCTTCAATAAATAGGCAAGAACAATGCCTTTGTGTTTTAAAACTTGACCGAATTCCAAGTTTTTAATAGCCGTTAACAATGCTTCTGAAGGTAAATATCGAGAGTTTATATACAGGTTTTCACTCTCTACATGTTCCGTGTATTTTGGGGCCAAATAGGCTTCAGTTTTATATGAAATTGAGGTCTTTAAGTAGTGTTCCCATTTTTCTTTAAGGGTAAGAATTCCCAAACGAAGCTCCGATACTGGTCTAGTATAAGTTAAGGGTAAAAACTGTTGATGAAGGTGATCGTCAAAGAGAATATAATTCATAGGAAGAAGGTTTTAAACCAAGTTAAGAAATCGTTTGAGCCTGAGATTAAAAATAACTAAATTAGCTGTCCAAATAAAATTAAAATTATGTCAGTAGCCAAAAAGCAATATAAGAGAATTACTGTAAAGTCTTTAATAGAAATGAAAGCGAATGCTGAGAAAATTTCAATGTTGACTTCTTATGATTTTACCATGGCCCAAATTGTGGACCAGGCAGGAATTGATGTTATTTTGGTTGGTGATTCTGCTTCCAACGTGATGGCTGGTCATGAAACTACTTTACCAATAACCTTAGACCAAATGATCTATCATGCTTCTGGAGTAATTCGCGGGGTTAAAAGAGCTTTGGTAGTCGTAGACCTTCCTTTTGGAAGTTATCAAAGTGATCCTAAAGAGGCATTGCGCTCTTCCATAAGAATCATGAAGGAAAGTGGAGCTCATGCTGTCAAAATGGAAGGAGGCAGTGAAATAAAAGATTCCATAAAACGTATTTTGAAAGCGGGGGTTCCCGTGATGGGTCATCTTGGGTTAACCCCACAATCTATTTATAAATTTGGCACTTATACCGTAAGAGCTAAAGAAGAGTATGAAGCTCAAAAACTGAAAGAAGATGCTTTAATGCTGGAAAGGGTAGGCTGTTTTGCGATAGTTCTTGAAAAAGTTCCTGCCAAATTAGCTAAAGAAGTTGCTGAAAGTGTTCAGGTCCCTGTTATTGGCATTGGCGCAGGAGCAGGTGTCGACGGCCAAGTTCTCGTTCTACACGACATGTTGGGCATGAATAAAGAATTCAGTCCTCGATTTTTGCGTCGTTATGCCGATTTAAATACGGTAATGACAGACGCTATCCAACAGTATAACAGCGATGTAAAAGCTGCAAAGTTTCCTAGCGATCAAGAACAGTATTAGCTTTAGTTTTTTAAAAAGGGTATCCTATAGCAAAGTTGAGCACTGGGCTTGAAGCATCAAAATTCCAAGATGCAGTTGGTTCTTTTATAGGAGATGCTAAATCTAGCCTTATCACAAAGCCTTGGATATCTACTCTTAACCCAAAACCTACTCCAGCTCCCAACTCATTGATGAAACTTGAAGAAAACCTTCCTCCTGGAAGAGCTTCGTTCTCCTGCATAAGCCATACGTTTCCTGCATCTGCAAAAAAGGCGCCGTTAAGATATTCAGTTATAGGAAACCTATATTCCAAGTTGGCTTCCAATTTAATATCTCCAGATTGGTCGAAAAAGGAGTTAGACCCATCCTCTGGAGAATAGGTTCCCGGTCCTAAAGAGCGTATTCTAAAAGCTCTGACACTATAAGGACCTCCAGAAAAAAATTGTTTTACAAAAGGTAAAGATTGAGTGGTTCCTAAGGGTTGACCGACTCCACCAAAAATTCTACCTACCAGTTTTTGACGATCATTATCCAACTTCAAATGGTATCTGAGTTCTAAATCGGCTTTGATGTAGTGCGCATATTCTAAACCTAGAAAAGTATTTTTGCCTTGTTCATTTTCGGACCCTAAAAAGTTTAAACCGTTGCCTGCCATATCGTAGTTTGCTCCAAAATAAAGACCTCCACTTTTAGATTGATCCACAATTTCGTCGTAAGTAAAGTTATAGGTTAACCCAGCAATAAACTGTTGATCGAAACTTCGTCTCAAAAATGGATTTTCATCTAAGATTTGATCAAATTCATCTGAGGTTTTACCCAAGCTCACATATTGAATATTAATAGGTCTTAATTCGTGAGTAACATAGGTGTTTCCTTCCCACAAATAGCCAAAGGATGAGGAAACAGAATTTAACGTATAAAGCTGAGTCCTGTTTAAATGATCCAAACTAAGACTAACTTTGGTTTTGGGAATAGCATATTCAAAACTCTCACTAAGATCTATCGGAAAAATTAATCTTGGAAACAAAATTGAGGCATTTAGACCTAGTTGAATACTGCTTAATCCTTGATCATCAGTTTTACCAAAAAATTGCTGCTCGTATCCGCCACTAGCCGATAACCGGAGTAGTTCTCCTCCTTTAAAGAGATTTCTATTGGAGTACACCACACTTAAGTTTGGTCCAGAAAAATTATTAGACTTAGTGACTGCCTGTAATTCCAACCTTAATGATCTCTTATTCAAAGGAGATAAGTAGATATCTGCTTTTAGATGCCTGTTCCCCACATTATCTTCAACCGTATCTGTTTCTGTATAATTGATATTCACAAATTTATAGGTCTGTATAGAAGATAATCGCCTACTGGTATATTTGGAAGTTTTAGGATTGTAAGCCTTATCTGGCTCAATCAAAATATAAGGCTCCAAGCGCTTTGGTTTAAAAAAAACGCTGTCCTGAATAAAATTATAACCCATATAATTTGTAGTATCTTTTATCTCTGTTTCACTGGACAGCGAACGATTGGGGTAGATATTAACCTCATCGACAACATAAGGAACCAATGATTTTTTGGGAACTTTAGTTTTAAGTCTCAAAAATAAGTCGAAGCTTCGTTGATCGTACCGATTTGTATCTGCTTCAAAAATTAAAAAATCTGAATTAAAATTATAGTACCCCCGTTGCTTCAAATATAAATCTATCCTATCTCGTTCTGCCTTTAGTTGAGTCAAATCAAAAAGACCATTTTCTTTTATAATAGAGCTTTGTAATGAGGATTGTATGTCCTTGTATATAGTTAGGGTATCCTCTAAAGTCTTTTGGAGTGAATAAGACTTCAATCGGTAGGGTTTTACTAAATCAATACTATACTTCACCGATGTAGACCTATCTGTAGAATCTCTTTCTACAGTAGAGGTAACCTTACTTCCAAAATAACCACTATTCTGTAATCGATTAGTAAGAATATTTTCATCTGCATCAATATCAAAAGATTCAAAATAATATGGATCCTCTCCTATCTGTTTATTGAGAAACTTATTAATAAAACCAGGGTTTTCTCTTTGGGCTTTAAAATGGTAATAGAGACCTGGACGCATCCCCAAAAACTTGGAGTTAGTATTTCTTTCTATTGCTGAATTTAACTTCGATTTTAATTCGGATATCTCCTTATCCTCCTCCGTATTAACTTCTATTTCTGCTCCTGTAAACAAAGTTTTGTCTTCAGGTAAAAACTTATTAACACTACATGAGGAAGTCAACACTACAAGAAGAATGAAGTATAGATATAATAATAGTGTTGATTTTTTTCTGAGCATAGTCATTTTTACTGTTTATCGGGTTCTTGGTCTTTAACCTCTTCTTCTTTATTTTTTACTCTTTTATTTTCGACAGACTTTGCCTTTAAAGATTTCCTGTAGGCTTCATCCCAAAGTACTTTAAACTTATTAAACTCTCTGGTAAAAATTAGAGCAATACCACTTACAAAGACTTGACCATCGATAACATTTTCATACTCGCTTTTTCTGAAGCCTCGTAATTTCCATCGCCCATCTTCTGTCAATAAATACTCTATACTTACATTTCCTAGAGCAGCTTGACTTTCCCCTGGCCTTTGGCTACCTTGAACGTTCATTTGGCTCCCTGCCTCCACTACTAGCCTATCATCCAATAATTTCTTTTGGGCTGTAACATCAAGGTCGGTCCTTCCCGTGGCATCACTACCTTGATAATCTGTATAACTATTGAGATCAAAATTGAGATTTATACCTGTATTCCCCGTCAGTTTATCGGAAAAGGTATTGAGTTGATCGGACAAAGCTTGGTTTAGATTGTCTCTAGCCATAGATGTAGCACCCCCTTGGCTTCCATCACTGCCAGATTCTGGATAAAATTTATTAAGCACCAGTAACGAGAAGACCTGTTTGTTGAGTTTATCCTCTTGTTGATTGATTTGTGATATTCTACCGTATACAGAACCATTTATGGCACCCTGGCTCTCCTCGGGCATGTCTAGTTGAAAAGATAAGTCTGGCGACATCAATTCTCCTCCTACAGCCATATACACCATAAAAGGAAGTTGCTGTTTGTATCGATTTTGTATGATTGCATTTTCTCCAGCAGTTTGTGAAGCCATTAGGGAACTTGCAGACGTTTCGATATTGTAAATAGCTCTCAAATCTAAATCCGCATTATAAGGATTGCCATTCCAAGAAATAGAACTTGAGGGAGCTATTTCAAATTTTCTCTTCACAATATTGTAAAAGTTGAGTTCTACGCTCCCTTCAGAAACTTCATATTTTCCAACCAAATTCATATCCCCATTTCTAGCAATATCAAATTTAAAATCACCACCCCCTTTTATACTTACATTATCATCAGTTCTTTTATTGATGACTACTTTGACTCTAGATTTCTTCTGAATTTTAATAGTGCTCTTTAACTCAATTCCAGAAATAACAGCATCTGTAGCATCTTCTTTTTGCTGTGTTAGAATATCGTCTGGATTTTCTTTATTTACAAAAATCACTATACCATCGCGTTCTACTATAGAAGCCCGAGATTCTGGAACTATATATGTTAGATCCGACTTCCCATCTACCGTTAGGTTGAGATCGACCTTAGGAAAATCCAAGTCGCCACTAAGCTTTGCAGTGGCGTCAAATATGAGTTTACCGAAGTATAAATCGTTGTCCTCACTGGTAGAATTTAAAATTTGGAAGTTTTTAACATCAAAGCTTAAATTGAATTTTGGATTTGTGAACTCTTCCAAGCCCACACTGCCATTGGCTGTAAATTTATTCCCATCTTCATCCTGAATAGTGAAATTGGATAGACTCACTTTTCCATTCTTTAGATCGATTCTTTCATCTTTAAGTTTGAATATAGTATTCAATGTCTTGGGATTGAATTGAGCATCTTTAAAGGCTAAGAAACCAGCATAGTTTATATTATCCAGTTTACCATTAATCTTGAACTCTCCTTCAACTTTCCCTTCTGTATCTTTCAAATAGTCTGGAGTAAATTGTTCAATAATATTAAGTTCGAGTTTATTGAGAACAAAATCGAAGTCAACATTGGACTCCTTGGCGTCGGTATGATAAAGACCGTCCATATTAAAATCTATACCGCCATCCTTTAAGCTGACATTAAGCTCATAATCTTCTTCAGACCTTGCTTCCGCTTGAAGATTAAAATTACCTATCGGGACTTGAATGATCTTAAAGTCTTCAATTTTTAAGTTAGAAAGCAAACCTTTAGAAGTAAATGGCTCAATGATAATAAACTTACCACTCAACTTCCCGCTTGCCAAAGTTTCATCTGGATTTAAGTAGCTGGTAATACTAGACAATTTGAAATTTTTAAAATCGATACCTACATTGGTTTTTTCCACATCAAAATTATCATCGATGACAATTTCTTGTGCATCTCTACTCAGCTTAAAATCAGCTATTTTTAGACTGTCTTGCTGATAAACGATTTCATTGTTTTCTAATATAGACCATGAGGATCCATTTAAAATTAAATTTTCTGGAGACACAGACAAACGGTAAAGACCATTCTCTTCAAAATCGATATGTACTGTAGAATTGAAAAAATCTTTTTCGTCTTTAAAGGCCTTAAGGTCTAAATCCAATTTTTTATCCAAAAATTTACCTGAAATCTCAGTTGCAGCAATATCTAAAGGCCCAGCAAGAATATTATCGAAATTCAAATTGAACTCGGCAGTCGTTTCTTCAGAATTAAAATCAAAAGTAAGTCCTTGAATTTCGTTCCCCTGATAATTGATATGGGGCAAATTCAGATTGGCTGTTAATTTCTCGTTGCTCTCGTTAAAATTAATTGTAGATCTCAAGGTGTCCATTTCTTGGATACCTTCTAGAAAGATATCGGAGAGTATGGGGGACTCTATAAAAGACAGATTAAGTTTCAGTTTTACAGGTTTTTTTGGGTTCTCCATTAATAAGGAATCTTTAGCATAGCTTTCGAAATGATTCCCCAATGCTTTTGAAATTCGATTTATACTTGCGTTAGCCTCTAAACTTCCATTTAAGAATTGGCTAGATATATCTGCAGTGGTTTTTGTAGAATCCACTGCAGATGTAAATTCAAAATTCCCTAAATAGTATGGCTTCTGGTCATAAACAACTAAGCCATCTTTCAATTGTGCATCGAATTCAAATTGAGTGGAATTTCCTTCAAATTGGATATTGGCTAAAACTTTTGCTCTTAGGTCCTTTTCTGTAAGCCCCAGATTTTGAGTTCTTATTCCCTCTAAATCAAAGACAATATCAACTTTTGAAGAAATGGAGTCCAACTCTAACTCTGAAACGAACTCCATTTGAAGATTTTCATCACTGTAGTCAAACTTTACATCACCTTTACCTTTTTTAAGCACGCCTTCGATATTTAATCCTGAAAAGGTGTAAGTATTCCAACGGATGCTGTCAATAGTGGAAGTTAACTCCGCAGTAAGATCATTTATGGTTTGGCCTTGGCCTTTAGAGGATAGCCTTAAAGAAAGATTGCCCACGTCTGGATTTTGCAATAATTCACCAAGCTTTAAAGAGTTAACCTCTAGATCTATTGCATATTTTAAAAGGGGCTCACTTTGGAAATTACCATTGAGTTTGATAATTCCTTCTGGGATGACAAATTGACTGTTTGTTGAAAATCCTTTAGACTCTTTTTTTAAACTTCCCTTTAATAAGACCCTTTTAGGGATCGAAATTCCTAACTCTTTAGCTGAAATGAATTTAGAAATATCAGCTTGAGAAGATTGTGCCGTATACCTTTCAAAATTAAAGCTCAATTGATCAATGTCCGTTACATTCTCTAAGGTTCCAGCTAGCTTCACTCGCGTATCCTTTCCCCAGTTGAGGTCAAAAGTTGAAATAGTCATCGCCTTTGGACTCCCGTTTACTTCAAAATTTCCTTTAAAATTGTGACTGGCCAGTGCTTTAATTTGAGCATTGGATTTCAATTCTGGTGAAAACAGATAAGCATCTGTAACATTTAATTGTAAATCGGAAACCTTAAGATTAAAAGTAGATTGTAAGGGATCGTCAATTAAGGCTTGGATTGAAGCGTAATTCAAGATTAAATCCGCATAAACTAAACTTTTATTGACTTCGAGTTTTAAATCATTGAGTTCAATTTCATTTGAATTTAAGTTAGCATCCACTCTAAATTCCTTTAATTCAATTCCACTTTCTTCCTTAAATTGAAAATTATCAAGACTAAAACTGAGTTTTTCTTCTTCAGAAAGTAGAATGGATTCGGCATTGAAATTCAAATCTTTAATTGAAATAGCTTCTGCAGAAAATTCACCTTTAACGGGCTGTTTTCCATTTTGAAGGAAGCTTATATTATTATTCACAAAATCAACTTCATCAACTTCCACAGTCCATTTTGGCCATGAAAACAATTCATTGGGTTTTGGGGGCGTTTCAGTAAGCTCAACCTTAGATTCAGAAAGATTTGAATTCACTTCCAAAGCAAACTGACTGTCTCGTAACACAAGATTTTGAAGTGAAATAGTTTGCAGATTTAAATTGGCGTCTAAATTTGATAAGGCAAATTCATCCAAAAAGACGTCAGCCTTGGTGTCTTCAGGAATAGAATTATACTTCAAATCGACTTTTTTTATACTTAAATCATCAACAATAATCCAAGGCAGAGCCGACTCCTCTTGAGTATTCTCGCTTACCAAGGGTTTGAATTGGTCGTAAGTAATACTCGTATTCTCCAAATTGAGTTCAGACAAATGAAACTTCATCGTTTCTAGATCAATTGATTTACTCTTTAAAGAAAATTTGCCTAAGATGAGCTCTGTATCAATCCCTGTTACCTCATCTTGATAG
This sequence comes from Psychroflexus gondwanensis ACAM 44, assembly GCF_000355905.1. Classification (GTDB taxonomy): domain Bacteria; phylum Bacteroidota; class Bacteroidia; order Flavobacteriales; family Flavobacteriaceae; genus Psychroflexus; species Psychroflexus gondwanensis. The sequence goes on along the minus strand of NZ_APLF01000003.1, from coordinate 335,461 downwards.
GACAATTGAAATTCTTCAAAAGAAACAACTCCTATAGAAATATCCAAAGGGGCTGCTTTCTTCTTATTTGTTGGTTTCTCTTCTGAAGATGACGCAAAAGCATCGATAATAAATTGAAAATTAAAGCCTTCAACAGTGTCTTTTCGACTCACATTGGCTTTTAAGCCTTTCCAATCCACTAAATCAACTTTAAATTGGTTCCCAAAAACAATTGGGTAAATAGGAACATCTGCTTCTAGATACCTTGAATAGATAAGAGTATCCTGAGACGTATCTTCCAAAAGAAGATCTTCTAAAGTTAAGTTTCCAGAAAACGTCAGATAGAGTTTACCTATTTCAAATTTAGCATCGATTTTCTCACTCACATAGTGAGTCACTTTCTCAATAATAATGTCTTGCCCCCAAGGGCTTCTCACAAACAAGATAAGTAGAATAAAAAGGATAAGAATAGATAGAACTATTCTAGCAAAAATTCGGAGAATTTTTTTAAGTAAGGGTTTTGAAGTTGAGATTTTCGAAGTCACTGTATAAAATAATTGCCAAATTTAAAATATCAAGTGATTCTTGGGTCGCTTATTCCATTTAATTTTAGGTGAATAGCTTAATTTATACTTTGAAGCAAAATTTAAAACAGAGTATACGAAATCGATTAAGAAATATAAGATTGGTTTTGTATTTTAGCAGTTCAACCAATATTGCCCAATTCATGGATATAAAATTTAATAAAAACGAGGATCACAACAAGCTTTTAGTTTCTGACTTAAGAAGCAGGTTTGCTAAAGTAAGTTTAGGTGGTGGTGAAAAAAAGATAGAAAAACACCACAGTAAAGGAAAAATGACTGCCCGAGAACGTATAGATTTTCTTCTAGACGATGCTAAAGACTGTATTGAAATAGGAGCCTTTGCTGGAGACGGAATGTACGAAGATCATGGGGGTTGTCCTGGTGGCGGCGTTGTGGTTAAAATTGGCAAAGTTTCAGGCAAGAAGGTCATAGTTGTAGCCAACGATGCAACAGTAAAAGCAGGTGCTTGGTTTCCTATTACAGGAAAAAAGAATTTGAGAGCTCAAGAAATTTCAATTGAAAATAGACTGCCAATTATTTATTTAGTAGATAGCGCTGGAGTTTACCTCCCCATGCAAGATGAAATTTTTCCAGACAAAGAGCATTTTGGAAGAATCTTTAGGAACAATGCGGTGATGAGTAGCATGGGAATCACGCAAATTTCTGCGGTGATGGGAAGCTGTGTTGCTGGCGGGGCTTATTTACCCATTATGAGCGATGAGGCAATGATTGTAGATAAAACAGGTAGTATTTTCTTAGCCGGGAGTTATCTTGTAAAAGCAGCTATTGGTGAAAGTGTCGATAACGAAACCTTAGGCGGAGCAACAACACACTGCGAAATTAGTGGAGTTACAGATTACAAAGCTAAAGATGACAAAGATGCACTCACAAAAATTAAAAGAATTGTTGATAAAATTGGTGATTTCGATAAGGCTGGTTTTAACCGAAAAACACCAAAGAAACCAAAATTAAATCCGAAAGAAATCTATGGTTTGCTTCCTGCTAAAAGAAGTGACCAATACGATATGACGCCTATAATAGAACGTCTTGTAGACGATTCAGAATTCGATGAGTATAAAGCCGGCTACGGCCAAACTATCATAACAGGATACGCCAGAATTGACGGCTGGGCCGTTGGTATTGTTGCCAACCAAAGGAAGCTAGTGAAAACTAAAAGTGGGGAGATGCAATTTGGAGGTGTGATCTATAGCGATTCTGCCGACAAGGCTACACGATTTATAGCCAATTGTAATCAGAAGAAAATTCCCTTAGTATTTGTCCAAGATGTGACTGGATTTATGGTAGGGAGCAAAAGTGAACATGGTGGAATTATAAAAGACGGTGCCAAAATGGTAAATGCGGTGAGTAATTCTGTAGTGCCAAAATTTACAGTCATCATTGGTAATTCTTATGGCGCAGGAAATTATGCCATGTGTGGAAAAGCTTATGATCCAAGATTAATTTTTGCATGGCCGAGTGCAGAATTGGCTGTGATGAGTGGAAACTCCGCAGCTAAAGTCCTATTATCTATCGAAACCTCTCGACTAAAAGCTAAAGGAGAGAAAATTACCGAAGAGAAAGAAAAGGAACTTTACGATAAAATTAAAAATGATTACGATACCCAAACAAGTCCATACTATGCTGCGGCAAGACTATGGACAGATGCCGTCATTGAGCCTTTAGACACTAGAAAGTGGATTTCGAATGGAATAGAAATCGCCAACCACTCCCCTATTACTAAAGATTTTAATTTAGGGGTGATTCAGACTTAATTCTTCTAAAATTTTTAAACAAAAAAGGCGCTACGATTATTACCGGTAGCGCCTTTTTTATGGATTTTATTTAAAGATTTACTCCACTACAAATCTTTCGGTGAATAATTTTGACTCGGTGTTTACTTTTAAAATATAGAGTCCTGAACTTAGATTATTGATTCCTATATTTAATAAGTCATTTTCACTTTTGATTAAAGTGTCAAAAACTAACTGACCGTTCATATTAAATATTTTCATAGATGTATTTTCATCTATAGATAATCCAAGTAATTCCAAAGAAATAAAACGAGAAGCTGGATTTGGATAAACTGTAATATTTCCATCTGGATTTATGTTAGAAATTGTTAAGAAAACAGTTCCTTCATAGGCACCAAGATAAGTCTCTACATCTTCTCTGAGATTACCCAATATATCCTGGTCGATTTCTTCCAGTCTAGGTACAATATAGTCTAGAGGATTATCTACATCAGGTGAAATACTAAAATCATTTGATGCTATATCTTGAAACACAGGAGAAAAGCTTACGCTATTTTCATTGGTTTCAGAAAAACTAATAAATTCTGCTAGGTCATTCGTGAATTGCTCAGTTTCTCCCAATCGACGACCGATACTACCTAGGAAACCATTCACACCATCTGCAAATAAAAGGTTGTAATCTGATACCAAAAAACCTCTGTCACTATTACCGTCTACTAAAGCATAAGACCTATACGCTTCATCTTCAGTTGAAATAGAATTTGTAATAATATTATTGAACACTTCTGCTGGAGGTTGACCAGAAGATCCGCTTCTTAACTGTATTCCTGCGGAAGGATAGCTCACGGCCTCCTCCGCTTCCAATACTATAGTGTTATGTAATAACCTTGTTAAACCTACATTTCCATCTTGTTCGAAAACCCAAACTCCAAATAAATATAAACTAGGATCTGATGTTGAAGCTGTGAAATTACTCCTCACAAGTCCAGAAATTTTATTATTGGCAATTACTGTTGAATCTCCGGAAATAGTACTTACTTTCATTCCATAAGTAGAACCTATAGTTCCTTCATATTCCACATAGTTTATTGTATTCTGACTAATTTCTCCTGAGCCTGAGTCAATACTTATAGCGCTTGTGCTCACAGGAAGAACAGGAGAAGCATTTAAGTTGGTAATACTTTCAAAAACATTATTTTGGATTAACATATCCTTATTTCCTAGAGTATTAATCCCAAAAGAACCACTACTTAAATCGTGACCTAAGCTTGTATTACTTCCGAATGAACTATTTATAATTTGATTATTTGTGTCTTCAAAATCAACTCTTCCGAAAAAGTCCGCGGAAGCTAAAATTTGAATACCACTACCAGAATTGTCTATAGAAACATTGTCAATAAGGTTATTGCTATTAGTAGCCTCTTGGCTACTTGCATCAGAGACAAAGCGAATTCCTCGTGTTGAAGTTAGTGGTCTTGCACCATTTGCCCCTAAAAAAATAGAACAATCTCTTACGATATTAAATGAGCATCCCTCAGAAGAGGATCCTACAAAACTAAAACCTCTTTCCAGTTCGTTGCCTGCATCACTTATATCTCTAATATTTAAATTCTCGAATGTAATGTAACTTAAGGCATTAATCGTAAAAGCGGCATCTGTTGAAGAGGAAGTTCCAATAATTTCAAAAAAAACTGAATCTGGTTCTGCTGTAATAATTAAAGGTGAAGTCTCAGAAAGCCCTGGTATTGACTCTAAAGTCAATATATCGGAATAAGTTCCTGGAACTATTGTAAAAGTAGCACCTCCATCTCCAACACCTTCTGCTTGTAGGTCAACTATCATTTGAGTAAAAGTTTCATAGTCAGAATTTAAATCTCCAACTGTAAATTCTCCTGTTAAGCCTTGTGCTGAGGAGATAAAACTTCCTAAAAGGAATAAATAAAAGTAAAAATATCTCATGGTTATAAATTTATGATTTTCTAAAGCTAAATATTACTCGCTTAAGGTATAACATAGGGTTTATTAAATAATTCATAAAATATCCGAGCATTGTTTAGGATTTAGCTTTGTTATTTGCTTATTTTCCGATAATGTACAAGAAATAATTCGGCAGATTCATTTCAGCCCAACACCCTTAAAGTCTCTCATGAAGAAAGCCAACTTATTTTAATGAAAAGACTTTAATATCAGCATTACATAAAATCATCATTTCGAAAGATTAAAACCAGTGGCAATAGTTGAAGCTAATAAATATTAGAAAAGCAAAAAATCTAATTCAATGTTAGCTCAGCTAAGATGTTATCCACAAACTGAAAAGCCAATCACACAAACAGCACAATTTTTTTTTCACTAAAGAAAACGCAAGGTAAATAGAGCTATTTTTTTTCCATAACGATAAAAAAAAATGAAATTATATGGGAAACAGTGATGAAAATTAATATATTTAAAATTATGTTAAGAGTTTCAAACCAATAGAAAAAATATGGAGCTAATCCAAAATAATCCTTATCGAATTGCAGGTATTCTGTCAAACTTTACTGAACGAGAATTACAGAAGCAAAAAGCCAAAACTAGAGCCTACTCAAAGGTTGGAAAAGAAACTAAATCTGAATATGATTTCCAAATTCTTGATAATATTACAAGAACAGAAGAGTCAATAAATAAAGCTTTTTCTCATATTCAGCAAAACCAAGACAAGGTAAACTTCGCTTTATTTTGGTTTTTAAATGCAAATCCTTTTGACAATGCGGCAATTGCATATCTTAAAAAAGGTAATGAAGACAAAGCAGTAGAGATTTGGGAAAAGGTAACCCTAAATAAGGAAGTAAATTCTAAAAACTTCTCTGCGTTCAACAATTTGGGAACTTACAAATTATTAAGCCAAGACCATATAAAACAAGGCATTGAAGCCAAGATCAAACTAATTGAATCTGACTACTTTGAAAACTTTGTTCATTCTGTAGCTGATAAAACATTTACGATTGACAATGAAAAACAAATTGAAATATTGGTTGATGAATTGCTAATGCAATTCAAAAACCAATATTCTAGTTCTGAAACATTGCAATTATTTAGCAATTGTAACGGTTCAACACAAAAATATCTTTCAAAAAAATTCACAGAAGAACCAATACATGAAATTGAAAGCAAAATTGAAATTAACAAAAAGAAACGCAAAGGAAACAGAAGCGGTGCTTATGAATTTGGTTCAAGGCTTTTCACAAATACAAAAGAGAACTTATCTCTTCTTAAGTCCATACTTGGAACAAATGACCTAAAATACAAAGCAGTTGCAGACCAGTTAGCAAATGAAATATTGCAATGTGGAATTGATTATTTCAATGAAAGTAAAAAAAATAATTCGATTGTAAACTATCTTGAATCAGCTAAAAAGCTAATAAAATTAGCTGATTCAATTAAGGTAGGTAAATTAACCGAAGAGAGAATCCAGGATAGTCTTACTTCAATTGAAGAACTTGAAGATTCGGAAATTAAACAACTTATACAACTATTTCATTCGATTAAAAATGCATTCAGAACTAATGGTGATCTGATTTTACTGAATGTGAATAAATTAATTTCGGAAGACATTGATTTAAAAGCAGGAAAGAAGGGGTTAAATATTAAAGCAATTAATGAAAATATTGAAAACTGTATTGACTGGGAAAAAGCTAATAACTTAGTTATTGATGCACTGGATGAAAAAAAAATATTTAATTTAAAATATAATACAAAAAAGAAGCTAAAAGACGAATTAATAGGATTGATTAAATGGTATGAAAGGTGTAGCCAAGTTAAATCTGATATTAGTGATATTATAGAAAAATATAATAATTTAAAACCTAAAATACCTTTTCAAATATTATCATCAGAAATCATTAATATTTATAATAACCCATTTTATTATAAATATTTAGATGATATTAAGATAGTGCTGAAATTAGAAGTGTTTGAGAGTTCAATAATTGACTTTAATGTTAACAAAAAAACAAAATTTGATCTCTTAAATAAACTTTTAGAAGATGCTGATTTGCCAAAGATAAATATTTATGACAGTCATAGTTCTTATGATCTATCTCCTGCTCCTGTCGACAATGTTAAAGTTTATAATAGGGCTAAAAACAACTTAAAATATAAATTAAAAATTCCTGGTACTGAAATTAAGTATTACCATAAAGAATCAATAAAACTAAATGAAGGCCTGACAGAAGTAGTTCTTCCATGTTATAAATGTAACAAGATAAATGAAAACATGTTTGAAGTCATAGAGGCACCATCAGCAAAAATTCGCAGAGAATTATTAGTTGCTGAAGATGATTTAGAGTTAATTAATCAAGCGGATTTTTTTGCTACAGAAATTGAGTCTGCTGAAAAAGGAATGAATGTAATTAAAATATTTAAGTTTTTCAGACCGAAAGCTGAAAAAATCGCACAAATTAAATCGCAACAAAATAAAATTGAACAACTTATAGAGAAGTCAAAAAAAGAAAAAAAGAAAAACTCAAGAGGAAAAGATTTATAAATTAAAGATGGAGCTTTCAGTATCAAAATATTAACAATGAAAAAAACACTACTAATAATTACGTTTCTAGGAGCCACAAGCCTTTTTGCTCAACAGCAACAAGATTCTATTTTAGAGAATAAAATCAGAAAAATTGAAGCCCAAGTCAATAAACAAGAACAAGATATAAAACAAATATCTTTAGAATTGGAAAAAGATTATTGGACGTATAGAGGAGTCAAAAAAGAAACGCAAAAAAAGATCACCCAGCAAAAAAAAACAATTGATAGTTTAAAGCAACTTATCAATATGAGTAACCAAAAGTTGGTGCTAGTTAACGATAATCTCGACTCTAAAATTAAACAAACAGATGAAACAGTGTTTTCCAACAATTCAAAAATATCTGAACTCGATAATAGTTTAGATAAAAATCAATTATATTGGATTATTGCCACTTTAGGTACTCTTTTATTAGGCGGTTTATTATTTTGGTTATTGGGAAAACGTATCAAGACAAGCAAAACAGATGTTGAAACTCAAATAAAGAACACAAAAACGGCATTAGAAGAAGAAAGCGTGAAGTTGGATAATAAGTTAGTGGAAGTTTTGGAAACTCAATTAAAACTAAAGCATGAAGAAAGCAAATCACAACCAAGTATTTCAAATAAAAAAGCAGACCATTCTTTGGCTTTAAAAGTAGCTGACGAAATCATACGAATTCAGAAGAATTTAAGCCGAATGGACGAAAGTACAAAAGGATTAAAGCAGTTGAATTCTTCTGTCCAGCGTATTCAAGATAACTTTGCAGCTAACGGTTATGAGTTGGTCGAAATGATTGGTAAAGAATATAATGAAGGAATGAAAGTTACAGCAAATTTTGTTCCAAGTGAAAACATAGAAACAGGGAACGAAATTATTACACGAATCATAAAGCCCCAAGTAAATTATAAAGGCACTATGATTCAATCAGCTCAAATTGAAGTAAGCATAGGAGAATAAAAAAACATCAAATGGCTAGAACAAAAATAGACTACGGAATTGATTTAGGAACTACAAATTCCGCAATTTCTAGAATGGAAAATGGAGAAGCAACCATTAAAAAAACAGACACATTAAAAGACACAATGCCTTCTTGTGTTTACATTAATAAAAAGAAAGCAATACAAGTAGGAGATAGTTCATATAACGCTTTAGAAAGAGACCAATTAAGAGCAATGCTCAATTGGGATAACTCAAAATCAAATGCATACATCGAGTTTAAAAGAACAATGGGAAGTGATAAATCATACTCAAGTTCAAATCTTGGAAAAGATTTAACTTCAGAAGAATTATCAGCCGAAGTTTTAAAGACTTTAAAATCTTTTGTAAAGGATGAAAAGGTAAATTCTATCGTTATTACAGTTCCTGCAGCTTTTAAAAACAATCAGAAAGAAGCAACAAGAGAAGCAGCAAAATTAGCAGGTTTTGACCATATCGAATTATTACAAGAACCTGTTGCAGCAGCAATGGCTTACGGATTAGATTCTGACAAAAAAGATGGTTTTTGGCTTGTTTTTGATTTTGGCGGTGGAACTTTTGATGCAGCACTTTTAAAAGTTGAAGAAGGCATTATGAAAGTGAGAGATACCGAAGGAGATAATTATCTTGGTGGTAAAAATTTAGATTATGCAATTGTTGATGAAATTATAATTCCATATCTAAAGGAAAATAATGCAATAGACTCTATTTTATCTGACGATACTAAAAAACAGATTCTGCGAAACGCAATGAAATTTTATGCTGAAAAAACTAAAATTCAACTTTCTTTTAACGATACGCATAATATTCTTTCTGAGCTTGGAGATATTCCTGGAGAAGATGATGAAGGAGTTGAGTTTGAATTAGACATTACAGTTACACAGGAAATTATCTCACAAGTTCTTTCACCTATTTTTCAAAAAACAATTGATGTTAGTAAAAACCTTTTAGGAAGAAATAATTTAAAAGGCTCGTCATTAGATTCATTAATACTCGTTGGTGGACCAACATTTTCGCCTGTGTTACGAAAAATGTTAGAAACTCAAATTTGTAAACCAGATACGAGTGCTGACCCAATGACAGTAGTATCGAAAGGTGCCGCCTTATATGCTTCTACAGTTGATGTTTCGGAAGAAGTAAGAGAGCAAACAAAGGATAAAACTAAGATTCAGTTAAAAATTGCCAATGAATCTTCAACAGTAGAAACAGAAGAGTTTGTATCAATCAAAATTTTAGCAGACAAAACAGAAGGCGATATCCCTGAAAAAGTACTTACAGAAGTTACAAGAGGTGATAAGGCTTGGTCAAGTGGAAAAGTAGAAATAAATACTATTGGTGATGTTATTGAAATTCAACTGAGCGAAGGTAAAACCAACGTTTTTAATGTTGTTCTTTATGATGATAAGGGTAATATTCTAGAATGTGAACCAAGTTCATTTAATGTTATTCAAGGTTCAAAAATAGGTAGTGCAACATTAGCTTATAATTTTGGAATAGAACTAAAGGATCGAGCAACAGGCAAGATTAAGTTTAGGACAGTAAATAATTTAGAAAAAAACATGTCCATTCCAGCTGTGGGTACAAAAAATGGTTTAAAAACGCAAAAACAAATACGTCCAGGAATGGACACTGACTTTATAAGAATACCTGTTTATGAAGGAGGACACGATGCAGAAGGAACTAGAGCTATATATAATGAGCATGTAACAGATATAAAAATCAGCGGAGCAGATATACCTTCTTTATTACCTGAAAATAGTGATGTAGATTTAACCGTAAATATTGATAGGTCTGAAAAAATTACAGTTACTGCCTATTTTCCTTACTTGGATTTTTCATATGAAGTAACTGTTGAAAGGACTATTTCATCTATTGAAACTGATTGGTTGGCAAACGAAATTAGAAAAGCTAAAGGCAGTATTGCTGAACTGAAGCAAGATGAAAATTCTAATAATGACAAACTTCAACAAATTGAAAATGAATTAAAGCAGATAGAAAAGTCGTTTAAGAACAATGAGAATGATATTGATGGCAAACAAGAAGTTTTAACTAATTTAAGAAAGTCATTAAAAGAGATTGATTTATTAAACGAAACAACGGAATGGCCAAAATTAGAAGAGGAACTCAAAGAAGAGTTTTACAGATTAGAAAAAGTCAACAATGATTTAGGAAATGATAAAACCACTCAAATTGTTAATGAGTTTCGGGTACAATTAGAAGAGGTTATAAAAGCAAAAGACGTAAAACTTGGTAATGTTTTATTTGAAGACATCAATAGTTTCTTTATTCAATTAACATTAATCTATCAGCTTATCAATTTTATTAGAAGTCATAACGAGCATTTCGGTTCCTATAACTGGAAAGATAGCGGAAGAGCAAGAACTCTTTTAAACAGAGGCTTACAAGTTATAGGAGAAAATCCAGCTATAGATGAACTACATCCTGTGGTTATTTCATTAATAGACTTGTTGCCTAATGTCGAAAGACCAAGTGGTGATGATTCAGTTTTAATTGGGAAAAAATAATTATGAAGAAAAAGAAAAGAAAAATGCTTGATGAGTTCTATAATTATAAATACTGGAGAGACATACAAAGAAATCAACTGTCCATAAGTAGTAATATATTTTTCACATTTAATGTAGTGATTTTAGGTTTTGTTGTAGATTATTTGGCAAATGATGACAATCATTGTGGGATGAATTTAGTAATCAAGAATCTTTTTTTGGTAGCCATGGTTTTTCTCATATTGTCAATCGTCAGTTATGTGATTTTTAATATATTAAGATTAATTGATTATAGAAATACTGCACAAATTATACTTAGAGAAAAGTCAAATCACTATGTTAGTGCTAAAACAAAATATATGGGGCAAATAAATTGGATCCTGTTTATTTGCCAAATAACATTATCCGTTTTAGGCCTTTTAATTATTCTTTTCTCTTTCTATCAAATAATATTTAGAGACTAAAACAAAAAAAAAATGAAAATAGCCATACTAGGATGGGGATCATTGATTTGGAGCCCTACGACTTTACAGTACAACAAAGAAATAGGTTGGGATAAAGAAGGTCCAAAACTTCCTATAGAGTTTTCCAGAATTTCTCAAGATGGGAGATTAACTCTTGTTTTGGATAAAAATGCTGATAATGTTCAGACGTTTTTTACAACTTCATCATACCAAAAATTAGATGAAGCGGTTTTGAATTTGGCTGAAAGGGAGAGGTGTAGTACTAGAAAAATAGGTTATTATGAAAAGATTAGTGGTGAATTTAATCCGCATGATTTTTTATATAAAGAGAATATTAAAGAGTGGATGAATTCAAAAGATTTTGATGCTGCAATATGGACAAATTTAGGGAAAAAATTTAAGGATGAAATTGGGTTTTCCCACAACGCTGAAAATGTCATCAAATATTTAGAAAACTTACCGGAAAAAGTAAAAAATACTGCCGAAGAATACATTAGAAAAACTCCAGGAAATATTAAAACTCCAATAAGGCAGGTAATTATAGATAGGTTAAAGTGGACTGAAGTACAATTAAAACCTTAAATGAATAGAAATAAACACATATTACAAAAAGGTCAAACGATTGGCGATAAATATAAGGTAACGTTCTTCCTTAAAAAAGGAAGTTATGCGGAAACCTACCGTGTAAAAGACCAAGAAGGAAAAAACCAGTTATTGAAGCTGTTTTCCTATTCCAAACTGGATAGAACGCAGTTTAATGAAAATGGATATATCCTTGAAATTGAACTTTTAAGGAAAATCAAACATCCAAATTTGGTCAAGTATCGTGATAATGGAGATTTACTTATTGAAAATCAAAAATATGCTTTTGTAGTTCTTGATTTTATAAGTGGCGAAACATTGGCCGATAAAATGAAACGAGACCATACTTTTAATCCTTATGAAGCTAAAGATATAATTTCAGGTGTTTTAAATGGATTGAATTACTTGCATAATCTCGAAAATCCAATCATACACAATGATATTACAAACCTGAATATTATGACTGATTTGTCAGGAAAAGTAACTATTCCGAAAATCATTGATTTTGGTTATGCACGATATTTAAGTCAATCAAACAAAGACTTTTTAAAAAATGGATTAAATCCATTTTATCAAGCTAACGAAAGTTTCAACAAGGTGTTTTCTGTGCAAAGTGATGTGTTTTCTGTTGGAGCCTTATACTATCATTTATTATTTGGTTTACCTCCTTGGTTTGTAGAAATATCAAAATACAAATCGGACAAAATAAAGTTAGAAGATGCTGTTTTGGAAGAACGTAAGAAACCGCTGAAGTTTGAAAAAAATATAGATGAACAAACACAAAACATCATAACCAAAGCTTTACAACCAAATTCAGAAAACCGTTTTAAGAGTATAAAAGAATTTATTCAAGCTATTAATGGAGAATTAGAAGTTCAACAACTTTCAGTTACACAAGAAAAATCAATACCAAAACTCAAAGAAATAAAAAACGGGCAAGGATTTTCAGCAATTGCAGGAATGCAAGAGTTAAAAGACACGATACAATTAGATGTTATTGATGCTTTAAACGAAAAAGAGCGATATGCTGAATATGGTTTGACTATTCCAAACGGAATGTTGTTGTATGGTCCACCAGGCTGTGGAAAAACATTTTTTGCAGAAAGAATGGCAGAAGAGGTCGGATTTAACTTCTATCAAATAAAACCTTCTGATATTCAAAGTAAATTTGTAAATGAATCACAGGAAAAAATTAAAAATCTTTTTAATAAGGCTCGTGAAAATGCACCGAGTATTGTCTTTATTGATGAATTAGATGCTGTTGTTCCAAATAGGGATAACTCAAACGTAAATCATATGAACACGAGCGCTGTTAACGAATTTTTAGCACAAATGAATAATTGTGGAGATGATGGTGTTTTTGTAATTGGAGCAACAAATAGACCAAATTCAATTGACCCAGCAATTTTGAGAGCAGGTCGTTTGGATAAAGTAATATATTTGCCACCACCAGACTTTGAAGCTCGTGAATTAATGTTTAAATTATATTTAGAAAAACGACCTAGAGAAGTTGGTTTAGATTATTCAGTTTTCGCAAAATCAACAGAAAACTATGTTTCAAGCGATATAAAATTCCTATGTGACGAAGCTTCAAGAAAAGCACTAAAAATGAAGTCGAGAATTTCAAAAGAAACCTTATTAGAAACTATTACTAATAATCGACCTTCAATTTTTCTTAAAGAATTAAACAGTTACATAGCAATAAAGGCAAAAATGGAAGGATTAGCAGAAAACACAAAAGAACGACCAAGTATTGGTTTTAAAAACAATTAATATGGAAACAATAAACTTTGACCAGTTATTATTAAAGACTGCGTTTTCCTGTATGGCTTGTGATGGCGATATTGATAAACGTGAAGTAAAATTGATAAAGCGATTACACAAGGAAAAAAAGACTTTTGGTGAAATTAATATTAATTCAGAAATGGAAAATTTATTAATAGCCATAAATAGAGACGGTCAACAATTTTTAAAAGATTATTTTAATCAACTTACTACTTCTGTATTATCAGAAGCCAACGAACTAAAATTAATTGAAGTTGCAATTGAAACCATTAAAGCTGATAATAAAATTGAGTATAGTGAAATTAAATTTTTCAAGGTTATTCGTTCAAAATTAAAGATTGCAAACAAACCCATTTTAGAAAAAAACCCAGACTTTGAGGACTATTTAGAACAAGACATTATTAGCGATTCCTATTTAGCGAGACTTCAAGAAGACTTTTTTGACACACATATCTCAAATGAATTTGAACTTATAAGCGAAATTGATGCTGAAACACTCGACAGCTTTAAACAAAACAATGAAGAATAGCGAAACAATAATAAAAATTGTTTTAGCAATAGTACTGTTTTTATGTCTATTGAATATGCCGTATGGATTTTATCAATTAGTCCGTTTTATGGCATTAATCGGATTTGGAATTTTGGCGTATAAAGCAAAAGAACAGAATAAGAATACGGAAATGATTATTTACGGAGGACTTGCACTACTCTTTCAACCATTTTTTAAAATCGCACTTGGAAGAGAAATGTGGAATATTGTGGACGTGATTGTCGGAATTGGACTTATTGCAAGTTTGTTTATGAATAGAACAAAAAGCCAACGCTAAAAGCCATACACAAATATTTAAAAAAAATTTCTTCTTCTATTTACTGCTAAATATTGTAATTTCGAGTATATATTAATTTCAACTGAGGTGTGGTTTATAAAAAACGCAATTACAAGAAAAAATTTAATGGCGCTTACAGGGCTTTTTCTTTGTTTTTTCTTGGTTATTCACCTGTTAGGTAATTTACAATTACTTCTAGCACCCGATAAAGCGCAGTTACAATACAATTTATATAGTGATTTTCTATCCAATAATATTTTAATCAAAATTATTTCATACGTCTTGTATGCTAGTATTTTGGCGCATACTATCGATTCAATTTACCTAACTATTAAAGCCAAAAAAGCGTCGGGTTCTCCGTATGTAAGAGATAGGAGAAATAGAGCAAGCAAATGGTATGCTAGACAAATGATGCTTCTTGGCACAATTGTATTTGCCTTTTTAGTCATTCACTTGAAAAACTTTTGGTTCACTTATAAATTTGGTATACTACCTGCCGACGCTAATGGAAATAAAGATTTATACGGATTGGTGGTAAATTCATTTCAAGACTTATGGTATGTTATTTTTTATAGCATAGCTATTTTAGCTTTAGGTTTTCATCTATTACATGGTTTCTTTAGTGCTTTTAGAAGTTTAGGATTATACCATCCAACCTACGATAAACTTGTAAAATCAATAGGTGTTTTATTTGCCTTGGCTATAACGGCTGGTTATGTCATTATTCCTTTTTATATCTACTTAAATCTATAATTATGGCAAAAGAAATTCATGCAAATATTCCTGAGGGAGATTTAAAAGATAAATGGAGCAATTACAAAGCACAAGCAAAACTTGTAAGTCCTAATAACCGAAAAAAGTTGGAAATAATTGTTGTTGGTACAGGATTGGCCGGTGCCTCGGCAGCAGCATCTTTGGCCGAAATGGGTTACAAGATTAAAAGTTTTTGTTTTCAAGATTCTCCTAGGCGGGCGCACTCTGTTGCAGCCCAAGGTGGAGTAAATGCGATGAAAAACTATCAAAATGATGGCGATAGCGTCTACAGAATGTTTCATGATACTTTGAAAGGGGGTGATTTTAGGTCTAGAGAAGCTAACACGTATCGCTTGGCAGAATGTTCGGCTAGTTTAATAGATCAAGCAGTTGCACAAGGGGTACCATTTGGAAGAGAATATAGTGGTTATCTTAAAAACAGGTCGTTTGGTGGCGTTCAAGTTTCCAGGACTTTTTACGCTCGTGGACAAACAGGACAACAGCTACTTTTAGGGGCTTATCAAGCATTAATGCGGCAAAAAGAAATAGGAAGTGTAAAGCTTTACACCCGGCATGAAATGTTAGATTTAGTAACCATCGATAATAAAGCTAAGGGCATTATTGCCAGGAATTTAGATACAGGTGAAATTGAACGTCATGGAGCTCATGCCGTTATTTTGGCAACTGGAGGTTTCGGGAAAATTTATTATTTATCTACTTTGGCTATGGGATGCAATGCTTCTGCAATATGGCGAGCTCATAAAAAAGGAGCTTTGATGGCCAACCCAAGTTGGACACAAATTCATCCTACTTGTTTACCTCAAAGCGGTCCTTACCAATCCAAACTAACTTTGATGTCCGAATCTTTAAGAAACGATGGACGAATATGGGTGCCAAAAGCAACTAACGATAAAAAATCACCTATAGAAATACCTGAAGACGAACGAGATTATTACCTTGAACGTAAATATCCTGCTTTCGGAAACTTAGCTCCTCGCGATATTGCTTCTAGAGCGGCAAAAGAACAAATTGATATTGGAAAAGGAGTTGGCCCTTTACGAAATGCCGTCTATTTAGATTTTGCTCACGCCATCACCGAATACGGAAAAGATGTAATTGCCGAACGCTATGGTAACCTATTTGATATGTATCAAAAAATAACTGGTATTAATGCTTATGAAGAACCCATGAAAATTTCTCCCTCTGCTCACTTTTCGATGGGCGGACTTTGGGTCGATTATGATTTGATGACCACAATCCCGGGGCTTTTTGCTATAGGTGAGGCTAATTTTTCAGATCATGGCGCAAATAGATTGGGAGCCAATTCGCTACTGCAAGCCTGTGTAGATGGCTACTATATTGCCCCTTGTACCTTACAAAATTATTTATCTGATCAAATTCAAGTTGAAAAAACTCAAATTAACCATCCAGCTTTTCAAGAAGCTGAAAGGCTCGCAAAAAAGCAATTAGAAAACTTTGTTGAATCAAAAGGAAACAAAACCGCGGAGGAGTTTCACCGTGAGATTGGAAAAATATTATACGATAAATGCGGGTTATCGCGATCTGAACAAGAATTAAAAAAAGCAATTTTACAAATTCAAAATTTGCGAGAAGAATTTCAACAAAACTTACTCGTTCCAGGTGACGCTCACGAGATTAATAGTGAATTAGAAAAGGCTGGAAGAGTGAGTGATTATATGGAATTAGCAGAATTAATGTGTGTAGATGCTTTAGAGCGAAATGAATCTTGTGGAGCACATTTTAGAGAAGAATTCCAAACCGAAGATGGAGAAGCTGAACGCAATGACGATGATTATGCTTATTCAGCAGCTTGGGAATGGAGCGGAAAAGCTTCAAAACCAATTTTAAATAAAGAACCCCTTCATTTTACATATGTTCAACCTTCAAAACGAAGCTATAAATAGAAGTACTTATGAAAATACATTTGAAGATATGGCGACAAAAAGATCAAAAAGCTAAAGGCAAATTAGAATCCTATTCATTAAATGAAGTAGATGCAAAAATGTCTTTTCTTGAAATGTTAGATATGCTCAATTTGCAACTAGCCAAAAAAGGTGAGCGTCCAGTCGAATTTGATCACGATTGCCGTGAAGGAATTTGTGGTCAATGCGGTGTTATGATTAATGGGATTGCACATGGCCCATTAAAAAAGACCACTACTTGTCAACTACATATGCGCTCTTTTAAAAATGGTGATACTATATATGTAGAACCCTTTAAATCAAAAGCCTTTCCTATTATAAGAGATTTAAAAGTAGATCGTTCTAGTTTTGATGAAATTATTGCTGCTGGCGGGTATATTTCTGTCAATACTGGTCAAGCACCTGAAGCTAACAGTATACCAATTACTCATGAGGAAGCAGAATCCGCTTTTAATTCTGCGGCCTGTATAGGATGTGGAGCTTGTGTAGCCACTTGTAAAAATGCTAGTGCTGCACTATTTACGTCGGCAAAAATTACACAGTTTGCGAATTTACCACAAGGAAAAAAGGAAAGTAAGCAAAGAACCGTAAATATGGTAAATCGGATGGAAGAACTCGATTTTGGACATTGTACAAATACAGAAGCTTGCCAGGTAGAATGTCCTCAAGATATTTCTGTACTTAATATTGCTCGCATGAATTATGAATATAATAAAGCAAAATTGACAAAATAAAACACAGGATTTTAAAAATGAAAATCAGTCAATTATTGCTTTTTTCGGTAAAACTCCAAGCTTTAAAAAGTAAAATTTAATCTAAAAATTTCGGATATATTTGAATTTATCCATTAGTAATCAACAAATAAATATCTTAATACATGAACTCAACGCCTAAAAACCTTCAAGTTATTTTTGAAGATAATCACCTTATTGTCATCAACAAACGGCCTGGTGATATTGTGCAAGGAGACAAGACTGGGGATATGCCCTTAAGCGAAGTAGTGAAATTGTATTTAAAAGAGAAGTATAATAAACCTGGAGAGGCGTACTTAGGAGTTGTGCATCGGCTAGATAGACCAACGAGTGGCATTGTGGTATTTTCAAAAACCTCTAAAGCACTTTCAAGGTTAAATAAAGCTTTCGCCAATAGAGATACGCATAAAGTCTACTGGGCAATAGTCAAAAATAAACCTAAATCAGATTCAGCTAGGCTGGTGCATTATCTCAAACGCAATACCAAGCAAAATAAATCCTATGCCCATATCAAACCTGTAGAAGATTCTAAAGAAGCTGTCCTCAGCTATCAAAGGATTCAATCTTTAGATAATTACCATGTGTTGGAAATCACTTTGGAAACCGGCAGACACCATCAAATAAGAAGTCAATTATCTGCTATAGGTTGTCCGATAAAAGGAGATTTAAAGTATGGATTTGACAGGAGCAATAAAGATGCTAGTATTCATCTACACGCCAAAAAATTGACGATTACTCATCCAGTCCGCAAGGAAGATATCAGTTTTGAAGCTAAATTACCAGATGAAGTCTTATGGAACAGTTGCAAGGCATAATTCATTTGTGAACACTTATATTTGAACAAAATTTATCCGATGAAGAAAAACATTGCCGTTGCGATGGGAGGCTATTCCAGTGAAGCTGAAATTTCCTTAAAAAGTGGTGAAGTAGTTTATAAGCACCTTACAAAAAATGAAAATTACAGGGTTTACAGAGCTCAAATCTTAAAAAATGGCTGGACCATAAAAACAGATGTAGGTGAAGAAATCCCTATCGATAAATCCAATTTTTCGGTAACTATACATGGAGAAACGATTCACTTCGACTGTGTATTTAATACGATTCATGGGACACCAGGAGAGGATGGTCTCTTTCAAGGTTATCTACAAACGCTTGAAATTCCACAAACGGCTTGCGACTACTACCAAGCGGCTCTTACTTTTAATAAAAGAGATTGTATTTCTGTGCTTAAAGCTTATGGAATTAAAACTGCAAGAAACGTATACGTCAATAAGGGAGATGATATAGATCCCTCAGCAATAGTGGAGCATGTTGGGTTACCTTGCTTTGTTAAGGCTAACAGAGCAGGAAGTAGCTATGGCATATCAAAAGTGAAACACGAGGATGATATCCTAACCGCTCTAGAACACTCTTTTAAAGAAGATGATGAAGTTATTATTGAGTCTTTTTTGGACGGAATCGAAGTTAGTGTTGGAGTTATCAATATCAAAGGGAACATACTAGCGCTTCCTGTGACAGAGATTATCTCTGAAAATGAATTCTTTGACTTTGAAGCTAAATATTTAGGAAAATCTAAGGAGATCACACCCGCCAATATAAGTGAAGCTCAAACTAAGGACGTAAAAGATCAAGCGGTGAGGATTTTTAAATTATTAAAACTTAAAGGCCTTACCAGATCCGAGTTTATTTTTCATAATAACGAACCTCACTTTTTGGAGTGCAATGCTTGCCCTGGACTAACGGAAGCAAGCATTCTGCCTCAACAAGCTAAAGCAGCGGGAATCTCACTTCAGGAATTATTTACCAATGCTGTTGAAGTTGCTATTGAAAATTTTGAAAGTTAGTTGACTTTTAAGTAATTTACACTAAATTCTAATTATGAAACGTGCCGTTTTTCCAGGATCTTTCGATCCCATTACTATAGGCCACTACGATATCATTATGAGAGGGCTAACCCTTTTTGATGAAATTATACTAGCTGTTGGCGTTAATGCTGAAAAAAAATATATGTTCACACTTCAAAAACGCAAATCTTTTCTTGAAGAGACTTTTAAAGATGAACCCCGAATTAAAGTAGATACTTATAGCGGTCTAACTGTCAACTACTGTAAAGAAATAAATGCTGACTTTATCCTTCGGGGGTTAAGAAATCCCGCTGACTTTGAATTTGAAAAAGCCATTGCTCACACCAATAGGAAACTTGAGAAAATTGAAACTATATTCTTACTCACCTCAAGCGGAAAAAGCTTTATCTCGTCTTCTATCGTTAGAGATATCATTAGAAATAATGGCGATTATTCCGGTTTTGTTCCAGATTCTGTTATCGTCAAATCTTAACTTATGAAACGCATACTACTTACCTTTACACTTTTAATACCTGTTTTAGGGGTATCCCAAACTCATCCAAGTCTTGAATCGTATGGGCCTGTTTATGACATTGAAGATCCAGATTTTAAAGTCGATCTCAATCAAGAATTTAAAGCTGTGTTTGATGTGGCTAGTATATCTGACTCTAAAGAAAATCGAAATCGTAAATTTGAAACTGTAGCTCGGTATTTAAGGCTTCATCAAGCAAAAGAATTAGAAGATAATTCAGTTAAAGCAGCTTTAGTGGTTCATGGCTCTGCGATTTTTGACTTGCTCACTCATGAGGAATATTCAAAACACCACAAGCAGGAAAATCTTCAAAATCCTAATTATGATCTATTAAGTACTCTCACTGAACATAATGTTGAAATTATCCTATGCGGACAAACTTCAAAACACAGATCCATCTCTAAAAATGGGTTACACCCTGATGTCAAAATTGCTTTATCGGCGATGTCTGCACTTATCCAACTTCAAAATGAAGGGTACGCCCTTATTAATTTTTAAAATCAACTCTTATGAAAATACTACTTACTAGTTTACTCCTTTTATGTGCCTTAAATCTATTTTCACAAATGGATAAGCAGCTTTTAAAAGACATTGAATCTATTGAAGATCAAGTCATCGAATGGAGGCATGATTTTCATGAGAATCCTGAATTATCTAACAGAGAATTCGAAACTGCTAAGAAAATCGCTGAACATTTAAAAAGTTTAGGATTGGAAGTACAAACGGAAGTCGCCTATACTGGTGTTGTTGCCACTCTTAAGGGCGATCAACCTGGAAAAGTGGTGGCTTTAAGGGCAGATATAGATGCTTTACCCGTCACAGAACGCAATGACTTACCTTATAAAAGCGAGGTGAAAACCACCTTTTTAGGAACTGAAACTGGGGTGATGCACGCTTGTGGCCACGATACGCATACCGCTATTTTAATGGGAGTTGCTGAAGTCCTTTCAAAAAATAAACATCTGATAAACGGTAGTGTAAAATTTATTTTTCAACCTGCAGAAGAAGGTCCACCACCAGGAGAACAAGGAGGAGCTAAACTGATGATAAAAGAAGGTGTTTTAAAGAATCCTGAAGTAGATGCCATTTTTGGTCTTCATATTAATTCATCCACTCCTGTAGGAACCATACGCTATAAACCTGGAGGAACTATGGCAGCTGTAGAACGTTTTGTTATTCATGTAAAAGGAGAAGGCACTCACGGTTCTGCCCCATGGACAGGCGTAGATCCCATTTTAATCTCTGCAAAAATAATTGATGGTTTACAAACCATCATAAGTCGTGAAGCCAAATTAGTTGACGAGCCTGCGGTAATTACAGTTGGTAAAATCACTTCGGGAACCCGATTCAACATTATACCAGAAACTTCAGAAATGATTGGAACTGTGAGAACATTGGATGCAGATATGAGAACAATGGTCATAAAACGTATGACTGAAATGGTCCCTGCCATCGCTAAGGCTTATGGTGGAGATGCTGAGATTGAGTTCCAAAACAATACGGCAGTGACTTACAATGATTTGGAATTGACAGCCCAAATGTTACCCACTCTTCAAAATATTGCTGGAGATGATAAGGTAGAGCTTATAAAAGCTAGAACAGGCGGAGAGGATTTCTCTTTCTTTCAAGAGGAAATTCCTGGATTTTACTTTTTCCTTGGCGGCATGACTCCTGGGAATCAAACCCCTTATCCGCATCACACTCCAGATTTTAAGGTAGATGATGCTGGTATGCTTTTGGGAGTAAAAACCATGTCACAACTTGCTATCGATTACCTTAATAACTAATCCAAACGTGTTTTAGAAGGCATAGTTAAGTGAAAAGCTACCGAAATAATTTCTAGGCTCGCCGGGATAAAAGTATCTCGGCTCGTTTCCCCCAAATGCTCCAGCATTGGTGACAATGCTTGACGCATATTTTTCGTTGAATGCATTATTGATTCCAAAACTTATCCTTGCTGAAATTTTATCAAATACAGGAAATTTGTATTCTAATTTTACATTAGAAAAAGCATAAGACTCAGCGTATTCTGTATTGGCATCATTCACGGGGATTTCTGATACAGCATTGGTTTGAAAATAAAAATAGAGACGATTATTAATTTGAGCATCCACTCCAAAACTGAATTGTTGTGAAGGAACTCCTGTGAGATCATTTCCAGAAAAAGAGTCGCCTTGATCTTCAAATTCATTGAATTCGTAGAAGTTAAAGCTTCCTGTCACATAAGGTTGAAGCTGAAGCCAAGACCCATAATCTAGATTGGACTTAAAGGAAAACTCAACTCCTGGATGTGAGGTTGAACCTGCGTTGATGCCCACAAATCTATCTTCTGCCACACGTCTGGCTACGAGTAAGTTTTCAACATCCATGTAATACGCATTAACCTCGGTATATAATTTATCCTCAAACCAACGGGCTTTGTAGCCTACTTCATAATTCCATCCCGTTTCTGGCTCGAGATCTGTATTAAAAACGCCCTCTTCCGTTAAACTCTGTTCTACAGTTGGCACAGAAAATCCCCGACTTACAGACGCTGATACTTTTTGATTTTCTGCTAGTGAATAGGTAGTCACTACATTAGGTAACCATACTTGATCGTAGCTATACTCTCCAGTTTGTGAGTTTTGTGAATTAGAGAGCTTATCTTCAATCTCATAATTTGTTTTATTTGTAGCCAGACCTAATTTTAAGTTTAATTTTCTAGAGAGTAAAACATTCAGGGTTGAAAAAGCCTCTATGTATTGCCGATTCTGATCCAAATCTGATAGTATAGTTCCCTGTAAATAACCTTGACCATTGTTGTCTCGGTATCTATTTTCGAAAGTTGAAACTTCATAATCATCTCTTAAAAATTCACCTCCTAGAGTTAACTGAGCTGAATTACCAAGTAAAGCAAACTCAAACTCACTGGTATGTCTAATCCCTATTCCAACATTATTATTTTCCAAAACATCAAAAGGCCTAGGTTCAAACGCCTCTCTAAAGTTGGTAAAAACCGATGTGTTTTGTGTGATATTTGAAGCTAATTCTGTCGTTAAGTTAACGCCAAAAATACCACGTGTATAAGACTCGAAGCCTTGAGCCTGTCCCCACGTAAACGCTGCCTGAGTAGGATCTTCCTCAAAACTGGATCTACTTAAAGAACTAGGTATAAACCCCTT
This sequence comes from Psychroflexus gondwanensis ACAM 44, assembly GCF_000355905.1. Lineage (GTDB taxonomy): Bacteria > Bacteroidota > Bacteroidia > Flavobacteriales > Flavobacteriaceae > Psychroflexus > Psychroflexus gondwanensis. Next base: position 312,482 of record NZ_APLF01000003.1, on the reverse strand, counting down.
TAATTGAATGACTTGACCCACAAATTGAAGTCTGGAATGCGTACTAAGTTGTGCTTCAGAGTTTAGAAAATAAGACTCTCGCTGGTAGTTGCTATTGTCTCTAAATCCACCAGCACTGAGGTTGTTATAGGTTAAGTTGATTTTCTTATTTCCATCCGAAAGATTGATAGAATAGTTTTGTTTTAAAAGATCGAAGCTTCCCACTAAAAATTCAGACTCTAGATAGTTTTTATCTTTTAAGACTGATTTTAGCTGAATAACCCCGCCTAATCCTGCTCCAAATTCAGTGGCTTGTGGTCCTTTAATCACTTTCACTTCAGAAATGGTCGTAAGATCTATATCGTGCAAAATAGAGGTTCCATTAGCGGTGCTCAAGGGAATATTATTGTAATAAAGCTTAAGCCGGTTGGTTTCAAATTGGGCCCTTGCTCCTATACCCCGTATATTAATTTTGGTGGTATTGATTCCTCCTTGCTGCATGTACACTCCAGGAATTTTATTAAGAATTGGAGTGATTGTCGTTTGGTTGGACTGTAATAACTCTTCTTGATTAAGCAAAGACACATTGGCGTCTTGCTGGTAATCCCTCTCCATTTCAACCGAAGTCTTCAATTTAACTTCCTGTAGAGAGGTGGTATCTTTTTGAGTTTGTGAAAAAATTATTCCTGAATATAAAAATAGGATGATGGTAAGATATCTCAAGTGTGTTTTTTTTTAGCCCCAAAAGTAGTTATATAGATGAAAATTTATTCTAAAGAAATACTAATGTTGACATATTGTCTCTTATTGAGTGTCGTTCTCCTCATTTTCAGCTTAAGCGATTCCAAAGCCATCAATTCTGAAGTCAATCGAATCAAAGTTTAGCCTTTCTTATAAAAGGTCTGGTGGCGACTCCACCTCCACTTTCTTAGAGGTAATAGACTTTGATGAATCTTAGAAAAAAGCGGGTTTACTTATGGCATGAATTTGAATACGCCAGTTATTTTTAAATCAATCACATTCAAAACCAATTTTTGTAAAAAAACAACCCCTAGGATGTCTTAAAAATAATGACCAGAAAATTGTTATCTTTAAATGTCACTATTTTTAGGGTTAACATTGTACCACATTACCCAAATGACTTCCATTCTCTAAATACTTTCCTTTTAAATAAACCACATTAAAAAATCATTCCGTATTCCTAATGGTTGGGAATACGGAATGATTTTTGTACATTTGCTTCAATATTAAATAAGTTAATTGAGGTTCTATGACAGAATTAACATATACAGTTAATAATATAGCAGTAATACAAAAATTTATCGATGAAACCAAGAAAAGAATTTCGGATGGTGTTGATATAACCTTTACGGGAAAAGCAAGTTCTGAATTGGGAGATTTAGTGCTTGAATTCGATATTGATGCTACTGATATTGAGTCTGCAGTTATGGATTTAACAACAGATAATTATTACAGAGGAATTGACCCGTCAGGAAGAGCTGATTTTAACGTGTGTGCATTTTGTACATCTGTAGGAGAGGATACTGTGGAGATTTATTTAAAGTACGGACTGGAAGTCAAGGGGTTACAGATATTACTTTTTTCGAATCACATACCTAACTATCCAATGACTCAACCTTTTAAAAACTAATATTATGGAAGCTAAAAAAGTATTAACAAGAGAAAATAAGCCTACTAGTGAACTATATAATTCTATTGAGAAAACATTTAAAGGAATAAAACTAGAATATACTGAAGTGTATTATTTAGATTATGAAGTAAATGAGGATACTGGTAAAATTAATAAAACCAAAAAGGTAAAATATTATACTAAAAATCAAATAGACCGCAATATGAAAGCACTCAAAAATGCTTATCTTATTGCAAAAGGAGCGGCTTCACCAAGTGAAATAATTAGTTTTAGGAAAAGGTATAGAATCCCTGCATCTACATTTAGTATTGTATTAGGTTTTAGTAAAAACACTATTTCTAATATTGAAAATGAGGGAATTACTTCTTTATCTAGTGGTAGATTAATAAAGATGTGTTTGAATAATAAAGATATTATATATCAATACATTCAATTATGTGACTCTATTGATGATGATAAAAAAGAGGAACTTTCCAAAAGACTAATGGAAGAAAGTATATAAAATAACTAGCCATAACAACTAAGCATATGGCGTGCCGATAGGCCAACACTTCGACAGGCCTGCCAAGGCAATACAAACAGGCTCAGTGGAGTCCGCTATATGATTTGTTGACTGATCCGGGATTGCTGGTAAGGGGGAATTCGATGAGTTGGCAGGAACCTTACAAGAGGAGAAGGTCTTTTTTAGAGTGCTTTGCATCCCTTTTTATTCAGTTGGTTATCTAAATTAAGGTGCTTTTTAGGTAGATCAATCCTTTTTTTGTGTGAGAATCTGCTGTTTTTTATCATATTTCTTCAGTTTGGGCACTGGTAAGTCAAGGCTCTTTTTAGAACCGTTTTTTTTTTAATGTTTGCATTCCAGTTTATCCTTTATAATTTTTTTGTAATCCTTTGGAGGACCGCGACTGTCAAAGGTAAAAAGTGTGATCAAGGTTTCCTTTTTACAACTCGGACAACAGCGATGTAAGGATTTCTGTTGAGTAGCAAAGGTTACAATGTGTGCCAAGTTTTTATCTCTTAATTGAAGTTGTAATAGCGGTAACTTTTCTTTTTTCCAACTGCTACTCAAAAATCCATAATGCCTTATTCGAGTAAAGCCTTTGGAAAGAATATGGAGTTGAAAACGCCTTATAAACTCCTTAGTGTAGGGTAATAGTGTGGTTTTTTGCTTCCCTTTTCTATAGTCTTTTAAACTAAATGTAATCCTCCTTTTTTCTTTATCAATCGACAAGATATGGTGGTTATTTATCGCTATTTTATTTGCCTCGTTACAAATTTAAATTGCTTTTAAGTGATAATTTGTAACGGGTTGAATGTACCTACCTAAATATTCAATCACATGTTCTGGTTTTCCAAAAGGAGGTTTGGCATATACCACCCACTCTTTTTTGAACAACTTATCATATAAAGATTGTGGTAATTGGGGAAGTGCCTTTCGTAATTTCTACAACAAAATAGCCTACAGAAAAGGAAGGGCTGTTTCTACTACTGCAAGAAAATTAGCCACTAAACTTTGGAATATGCTCTACAAAAGACAACATTATAATCCTCTTACTGTTTATGGTTATCTTGACCAAAAAAGAAAGAGAAATGTCATAGAACTTCAAAAACAAATTGCTAATATAGATGCAAGAATGAGTGACATTAAGCTTGCCTGAATACCTGTAAAAACAAGGTGTGAACAAAACGCTACTCAAAATACAAAAAACTGCGTAAGTCATATTTTGTACATATATTTGTACTTTATTAAATACAATATTATGCAAATAACAACTGTTTCTGATTTTAGAAAAGATATTAAGACCTACTTAGACCGAGTTGTAAAGAACTACGAGACTTTAATTATAAATCGCGGAAAAGATTCTGGAATTGTAGTTATGTCTCTGCAAGAATATAATTCTTTAATGGCTACAAATCACGAATTGTCATCTCGAAAGAATGAATTAAGACTAGATTCTGCAATTGACAAGCTAAAGAACGGATTGACTTTCAACAAAGACTTAATCGAAAATTAAATGAAGTTTATATTTGTGGATGAGTCTTGGGAGGACTATTTGTACTGGCAAAAAACAGATAAAAAAAAGCTGAAGAAAATAAATGAACTCCTGAAAGACATCTCTCGCACTCCTTTTGACGGAATAGGAAAGCCTGAACCTTTAAAACATAAATACGCAGGATTTTGGTCAAGACGAACTGATAGTGAACATAGACTGATTTACCAATATGAAGAAGGAGAAATATTAATTGCGAAATGTAGATTTCATTACGACTGAAAAAAGTACTTCAGGCAACAACTAAGAATATGGAGTGCCGATAGATAGGCCAACACTTCGACAGGCAGGCCCAGTGGAGTCCGCTATATGATTTGTTGACTGATTCGGGATTGCTGGTAAAGGGGAATTCGATGAGTTGGCAAGAACCTTACAACAGGAGAAGGTTGATTTTAGAGTGGTTTTATCCCTTTTTATTCAGTTGGTTATCTTAAGGAGTTGCTTTTAAGGGTGATTGCTTTTTATTGTGTTTTCCTTCTATCTATCTAGGTATAACGGAAATTTTCAACTTTATAACCAATGGTGAACCAATGGTGAACCAATGGTGAACCAATGGTTTTGCAACTGGCGATATGCCAACTGTCCTTGGGTTAATGCATCCTAAAATCGAATGGAAAAAAGCTGAAAATAATTCGCTTGCAGATGGCAATCCCTACTTTGGTCCTGATGCAATTTTAAAAGGGGTGTTTGCCCGTCTTAGAACGCTTCACGTATAAGTTTAGAGCGTTGTTTACTAGGTGATTTATCCGGTATCGGTAGTTATTTGCACGAATTTTTTCAAGTAGGTTAATGAAGCACCTTAGCCGTTTATTTATAACTTAAAATATCGTTGCCCCAACTAGGGTATGTGAATATGGTGCTCTTAAGGTCCTCCATGTTCATGCCTGCTTTTATGGCTATTGCAAACATATTAATTTGGTCACTTGCCGCTGCTCCCATGATGTGAGCACCCAGAATTGCTTCTGTTTCTTTTTCTAGAATGATTTTATACTGGTAACCGTCACTTTTAATACGGCGGACATTAAACCAGTTGCTTGCATCATTTTCTAAAACCGTGATTTTGTGACCTTGCTGTAATGCTTGTTTTTCGGTAAGACCTATCGTTGCGAGTTGCGGTATCGTAAAAACAGCGCTAGGAATTGAAGGTAATTGTAGTTCTTCTTTTTTCCCTAAAATATTATTTGCAACTATGGTTGCCTGTAAACCGCTTAGCGGTGTTAAGGGCAAGCCCATAGACGACACATCGCCGCAGGCATAGATGTGCGGTTGTGAAATACTTTGCATAAACTCGTTAACCACAACACCTGTTTTAGATGTGACTACGCCTGCAAGTTCTAGCTTTAACGATTTAACTGCCGGTATACGACCAGAGGTATTAAAGACCTCACTTGCGGTTACCTGATGTATGCCGTCTTCTTTACCATAATTAACGACATAACGACCATTTATCGTTTCTACGGACGATGCTCGTGCGTTAAGAATAATATCAACGCCCAAGTCTTCGGTTATTTTTTGTAATTTTAATGTGACAGATTCTTCAAAATTCTTTAAAATGCGATTGCCTGTTTCTATAATGGCCACCTTAGAGCCAGCTCTAGCGAGCATGTGGCCAAATTCTAAGGCTATGTAACCGCCTCCTATAAAAACCACCTTTTCTGGTGCTTTTAGCAGTTTAAAAAAATCGTCATATTCCTTTAGAAACGCGGCACCAGGAATAGTTAAGGGTCGCGTAATTAAACCCGTAGCAATTACAAAGGTTTTTGCGTATATATCGGTTTTGTTTAGGGTAACCGTGTGCGGGTTTTTAAAAATAGCCTCACCGCGGTAACAGGCAATGCCGTCATCCTGCAGCTGTTTCTCTGTTTTTGCAGGGATACCTTGTGTGTATTTCTTTGCATACTGGTGTATTTGTCCAAAATCTAGCACCGGCATAGTTGCGATTCCGTAACCATGCAGTTTGCTGGCATGCTCGTAAGCCTCTATGGGTGCGAGCATGATTTTTTTAGGGTCGCAGCCTCGCTGCGAGCAGGTTCCCCCATATTCTCGAGTATCTATAATAGCGACTGCTAGCCCAGCCTGCGCGCAATTTCTCGCAACTACCTTACCTGCGATACCGGTTCCGAACACAAAAACATCATATTTTTTCATAATTTTAAAGCTACATAAAGTTATGGTTATAAACTGTGAAAGAAATCTCAAAACTTATATGTAACAGACTGTGCGACTTATCATTGTAACTCTATTTTAAGAACAACAACTACATTGGGTTACTCACTCATTAATGAAGCAAATAAAAACTCCAGCGCTATGGCTGGCTTGAGAGGTAGATTAATTATCTCCGAGATTTCACCGTTTATTAAAGCATGCTTTTAATGTTAATACTTTTAAGACCATAAAAAATCACTAAGTTTATACTAACAATAAAATGGGGATATCACAACTTGTTGAATTATCCTTACGTTGTGCCACATTTAAAAAAAATTATTGCATTTATTTAAGGATAATTAGAATAAAAAATATATTTTGATATCATTAACTCAGATAAATATAGCATGAAAGCAATAACAAAATTAATGTCCGTTTTCTTCATAAGTATAGCTTTATTTGCTTGCAGTAATGAAGAAAAATCATCTGAAGATGAAAACTTAAATTTCAAATTAGAATCACCAAACGGTAATATATTGGCTAAATCAACAGAACAATTGAAAGAAATTATAATTAATAATTCTAATATTATTAATATAAATGATTTGACTATAAGCAATGTAAGATATAATGAAAATGAAACAGGTTCGTTTGCAATAGTAGATTTTTTAAATAAAGATTCAAATAGCTCGATGTTCGTGCCACTATTAGTGAATGAAAATTATTCACTTTTTATAGATAATGATAATATATATTTAAATAAATTAGATAAGAAATCTTCAATTGAAAATATTGATGAGTCTAAAATTTTAAACATTAAGAGCCAAACATTAAATGCTGACTTATCTTCAAGAGTATCTTATGTATGTAATGGTAGTTGTTGTGGATGGTCTCAACCTGGACCTGACCATTACAATTGTGGATGTCCGGATGCAAGTTTGATTTTAACTACTAGCGATGGTTGTCAAATACAAGTACTTTTAAAAAAAAATTATTAGTCGTTTAATAGTTCTTAAAATTCTATTTATGAAAATCATTTCAGATTTTTGTGAATGGAATTTTTTTAATTTATTAGTAATTGAAATCAAATCTATAATTGTTAAAAAAAACGTGGCACAATAACTAAGCATATGGCGTGCCGATAGCCCAACGCTATATGATTTGTTGACTGATCCGGTATTTTTAAATAACGGGTAATTCGATGAGTTGGCAAGAACCTTACAAGAGGATAAGGTAGTTTTTAGAGTGCTTTGCATACCTTTTTATTCAGTTGGTTATCTAAAGGATGTCCTTTTTGGGGAGATTGCATTTTGTTATAATTTCTTCTACCTATCTAGGTAAAATGGGAAATTTAAACTTGATAACCTACGGTTAAACCAACAGTGAAACCAAAGGTTTTTTTTTGCAAACCTGTTAATCTCCTAATCCAAGGTGATTGTAGAGCAATTTGAAACCATTAATCAACTAATGATTTTCCTATTATAGTAGCCATAAAACAGAATTTTAATAGGTGTTTGGTGGCTATTCTTTGAGCATTTATAATAGAATGTACTTTACTATTGTGATTTAAGATTTGTGTTAATAACCCTCCAGATTTCACCGTTTATTAAAGCATGCTTTTAATGTTAATACTTTTAAGACCATAAAAAAATCACTAAGTTTATACCATCAATAAAATAAGTATAACACAACTTGTTGAATTATCCTTACGTTGGTGGCAAGTTTAACATTATGCCTGTATTCAAACAGTTATAAAATATATTTTTAATCAGTAGTGTCCGGTAAAAAAAAGAGAAGCCACGAATGACTTCTCCTTAGAAATCGTAATTTGGAGTTGCAAAACAATAAATACGATGGCTAAAAGTAATTATTTTTCGGGTAAATCTGTTTTCGGACAGCTGATTTCTTTAATTGATGATAAAACAATAAAAGAAGAGGTCAAGAAGTGTGATTCTGACCGATATGTAAAGAAGTTTATGACCAGGGACCACTTGATAAGTATGTTGTTCTGTTCCTTTGCCAAGTGTAATTCATTAAGGGAGGTTTCTGGAGCAATGCTTGGTCTCTCTGGTAAGACAGCACATTTTAAACTAAACCATATTCCAAAAAGGAGCACTCTTTCTGATGCAAATAAAACCAGAAAGGTCGAATTTTTTGAAAATATATATCATAGAATGTTGGAGCAATATGGTAAGGTTTTATCGGACAGCCGGATTAAAGAAGTTTTAGATAAACAGGTGAAAATTGTGGATAGCAGCACAATTAGCCTTTTCAAGGACATTTTAAAATGTGTAGGGAGAACCCCAAAAGATGGCAAAAGGAAAGGTGGGATCAAAGTACATTCTGTTATAAATGCGGATGAAACAGTGCCCAACCTAGTATGGTTCAGCCCTGCGGCAACACACGATCATAATTTCCTGGAAAAGCTCAAATGTGATGATAATAGCATTTATGTATTTGACAAAGGGTACAATGATTATAAGGCTTTTGAGAATTTTACAGATCACGGGACAGTGTTTGTGACCAGAATAAAGAATAATGCAGATTACAAAGAAATTGAGGCACTAGCAGTGGAAGATTTTATACACAGCGGGGTCCTACAGGATGATATTATAGAGGTTGTGGTAAAGGGAAAGGATAGTGATAGAACACTTAAGTTGAGGAAGGTGAGGTTTTATGATAGGAAAAACAAACGGGAATTTGAATTCCTAACAAATCTATTCGAGCTCAGGGCCGATTTGATTGCTGCCCTCTATAAAATAAGGTGGCAGATAGAGACCTTGTTCAAACAGTTAAAACAGAACTTCCCTTTGAAATATTTTTTAGGGGATAATGAAAACGCTATTAAAATACAGATATACTGTGTATTGATAGTCAACTTATTGATCACTGTGATAAAGAAGAAACTAAAAAGGAGCTGGTCATTTTCAAACCTTGTCAGCTTTTGTAAGATTCATCTTTTTAACTATATAAACCTGATGAGTTTTTTAGAAAACCCAGAAAAAGATTGGATTATAACGAAAACTGAAAGTGAACAATTATCCTTTTTTTGATACCTTATTTTCAAAATTATGAGATCCAGAAACTCATATGACTGATTATCAAATAAATACAAATGGTAAATCCTGGAAATTAGTTTTTACCGGACATTAATGATTTTTAATATTAATACAACAAATTATTTAGAATGAAGAAAACATTTTTAATCTCATTTATTCTTATAAGTGCATTTAACTATGCACAAAACAGCATCCAAGGAAAAATAATTGATGCCGAAACCAAATTAGAGCTACCTTATGTCAATATTGGAATACCAAAAACTAATATTGGCACTGTTTCTAATAAAGATGGATATTTTAATCTTCGTTTAAATAAAAATGTAAAACCGAATGATAGTTTGCAATTTTCATTTATTGGTTATGAATCAAAATTGATAAAGATTTCATCTTTTTCAAATAGTAAGGTTAAGATTGAAATGACACCACATATTGACCAATTATCAGAAGTTGTTTTATCTAGTAAAAAGCCAAAAAGGAAAATATTAGGAAGAAACCACAAAGGAACTGGAACTATGTGGTACAATTTCTATATAGCGGGAGAAAAACAAGATGACAGATTAGGGAAAGAAGTTGGTATGAGATTTAACTTAAAAGGAGATTATCGTGTTAACAGTTTAAATTTTTATATAGGACAGAATGAATATAATTCAATAAAGTTTAGATTGAATGTATACCGAATAGAAAATAATGAACCTCTTGAATTATTAAACGATAAAAATATTATTTTTGATGTGGAAAATATTCAATCAGATTGGTTTAAAGTTGATTTAAGACGTTATGATATTTATTTAAAAGAAGAGTTAGGAAGTTTTGCCGTTACTATTCAGTGGTTGGAAAGTAAAAAGAAAACTACCCAAAGTAAGTTTTTTTCAATCCCAGGTAGTATAAATCCATTAGATACACAGTATTACAGAGAAAAAGGAATGTCTCAATGGAAATCTGCTAATAGAAATTTAAGTTTTTATTTAGAAGTTGACCGTTATTAGTATAATATTTGGAAAAAATGTTAATAATTGAATTAACAAATAAGCTAACAACTAAAAACCAGCCACCAACATCGGTTAAGCGCAAATAGCGGGCATTTGAGTAAAAAGTATTATTTTAGACACCAAGTAACAAACAACAAAGCCGAAAAGAACGCGTCCCTACTCCACGCTACTTGCCTTAACCAAGACCGTTGTGCGCCAGCTAAAAAAAACCAATGAAAATACAAATAAATAAAGGAGAAATTAAGAGGATAATAGAAAGTTTTAAAAAAGAAAACGAAGATTTAGGTAAGATTATCTATCCTATTTTGGAAAAGTATGAGCTTGAAAAAAAGGAGGTTTTAGAAATTTGCCAAATTGGAAAATTTGTTCATAAAATTGACACTAACATTCGGATAACGGATAAACCAAAACCACCAAGTCCTGACTTCATAATCGAATACAAAAATGAATTAATTGGACTCGAACATACCCAGGTTTTAACTGAAGATGCGAGTAGATATTTTAAAATAAAAACATTATTAGCTTACGCAGAAAAGGAATTTGAAAAAAAATATCCAAACACAAATGTTTACGCACAGATTTCGATACAAAATGACGAACTGAATTATAAGCAGAGCGAAAAGGCACAATTAGCCGAAGAAATAGTTGATATGGTTCATTCAAAACTACAGGAAATGGAATTTGATTTACCAGAATATATTACTCAAATAAAAACAAGTAAACATTCAAAAGTTTCATTCAGTTATAAAGAGGAAAATTGGCAGGCAGGATATTTAAGCAAAGAAAGATTACAAGAAGAAGTTTTAAAAAAAGAACATAAATTATTACGAATGAAAAAGTACTTATTATATACAGCTTTGATTTTAAGTGCTGTTACATTAATTTCAAATATTGTTGAATTCGATTTTAATAATTTAAATAATAATTCTTTTGCACCTCTAATATCGAGTTTCTTTTTTTCTGTAGTTTTTATAATTTTGATAAGAGATAAAAAAAATCAAATAGAAAAAGAAAATAATCATTAAAAAAACAACGAAATGCCAACAAGGTACTGTGGCGAAAAACAAGTAAAAATCTCATTAATTTTTAACTAGAGTACTCTTATATTCTTTATTATATATCAACCCTGACTTTGAAATTGCAAAGGCTTGTTTTAAGAGCTTATTACATACCATAACTAATGCTAATTTCTTACTCTTTCCTTTTGCTACTATCCGCTCGTAAAGATCTCTACAAGCCTTGTTGTACCTGCCTGCTGGCAGGCAGGTTTACAAGCATTAAAACTGCACATAAATAATAAATTACGAAGTTTTTGATTGTCTATTTTACTTATTCGAGGTCGTCTTTTTACACTGCTAACACTTTGCCTAATGACTGGTGTTAGATCTGCGTAACTACATAATTCTGCTGCACTTGTGAACCGATCAAAACCAACAGTGAAACCAAAGGTTTTTTTTTGCAAACCTGTCGTTCTTCTAATGCAAGTTGATTAATTAGCCGTTGAAGGCCTTTGATTAGCTATATAATGGTACTATAATATGTATTTGAAGGTTATTCTTTAAGTATTTTATTAGAAATCAAACTTTAGAAGTATATAATTTATTTCTAGCTTTAGCTTGCTTACGAATCCAGAAGTGTCGAAACTGCTGGGATTTTCTATCTGTGATTTGTTTACTAAATTAGTTGCTTAAACACGCAATAAACTATATACCAAACATTACCTGCAAGCACAAAACAGCCTCTAGAATTAATAATAAACAAATATGAAAAATTCAATTAAATTGTTAGCCATTCTATTTCTAATCATATCATTTATTTCGTGTAAAACAGGACCTGAAAAAAAAATCAACTCAGGAAAGAGAATATACTCCTATTGACAAAAAAATATTTGAAGAAATAAAAGCAATGGATAAAGTGTTCTTTGACGCATATAACAACTGTGATTTGGAAAAACAGGCTTTGATTTACTCTGATAATATTGAGTTTTTTCACGATAAAGGAGGTTTAATGACCTCCAAAAAAGAAATTATTGAAGGAACGAAACGGAATATTTGCGGGAAAGTTACTAGAGAACTAATAGATGGAAGTCTTGAAGTTTATCCAATTAATAATTATGGTGCAGTACAAATAGGATATCATAAATTTTATAATAACCAAGAACCTAATACTGAATCAATACCAAGTAAATTTATTACAATGTGGCATAATGATAATGGGGATTGGAAAATGGCTAAAGTTATAAGTTTGCATTAAATGCAATAAGCTGAAATCTGAATAAAGCCACCAGGTACTAAAAAACTGAAGTAAAAAACAAATCTTTTCTACTTTAATTTGGAACACTAGTAGTCTAGGATCATGGATTCATAAAACTGATTCTTTGAGCTTTTTTAATTGATTTTTTCTATTTATTTAGGCAACCCAGAAACCTTCGACTTCATAGCCAACGATAATACCAACGTGTTTTTACTCCTATACCCCGAATGTTAATTTTGGTGGTATTGATCCCTCCTTGTTGCATGTAAACCTCAGGAATTTTATTAAGAATTGAAGTGATTGTCGTTTGGTTGGACTGTCATAACTCTTCTTGATTAAGCAAAGACACATTTGCATCTTGCTCGTAATCCCCCTCCGTTTCAACCGAAGTCTTCAATTTAACTTCCTTTAGAGAAGTTGTATCTTTTTGAGTTTGTGAAAAAATTATTCCTGAATATAAAAATATGATGATGGTAAGAGGTCTCAAGTGTGTATTTTTAACCTAAAAATAATTATATAAATGAAAGTTTATTCTAAAGACATACTAATGTTCAAATATGGTCTCTTATTGAGTGTCGTTCTACTCATTTTCAGCTGTAGCGATTCCAAGCCGGTCAATTCTGAAGCAACCGAATCGAATTTTAGCCTTGCTTATGAAAGGTCTGGTGGCGACTCCACCTCCACTTACCAAGAAGTAATAGACTTTTACGAATCTTTAGCAGGGAAAGATGATCGGGTAAGTATAGAGTCCATTTATGAAACCGACAGTGGCGAGCCGCTTCACTTGGTAAGTTTCAAGCCAAAAGATGTCCAAGAAAATCCTTTGAAGGTCTTGATTAATAATGGCATTCACCCTGGTGAGTCTGACGGTATTGATGCAACTATGCTCCTATTTAAGGAGTTTTCAAATAATGTGTCCACCTTGCCAACCACTATAGAAATTTATACCATTCCCATTTACAATGTAGGAGGCGCCCTCAATAGAAATTCCAATTCAAGGACCAATCAAAATGGCCCTAAAGCCCACGGGTTTCGTGGTAATGCTAAAAACTACGATTTGAACCGGGACTTTATAAAGTCGGATACCAAAAACAGTAAAGCTTTCTACAGTATTTTCCATCAAGTGAATCCTGATGTTTTTGTCGATACACACGTGAGTAATGGTGCAGATTACCAGTATACATTAACTCATCTTTTCACTCAACACAACAAGTTGGGAGGTGCTCTTGGGCGACATCTCGAAAATGAATTTATTCCAAAGGTCGAGGCTGGTCTTAAAGCTGAGGATTGGGATATTACGCCCTATGTCAACGTATCCAATACAAGTCCAGAAAGAGGATTTTCGCAATTCAACGATAGTCCAAGGTATTCTACTGGCTACACCACTTTATGGAACACCTTAGGTCTAATGATCGAAACTCACATGCTAAAACCTTATAAGCAAAGAGTGGAAGGGACTTTGGAGATGCTTAAAACGCTTGTGAATGTGTCTCATCAACAAAAAGAAAGTATACAATTGGCCAGAGATGAAAATTTTAAAGCATTTGCTAATGCTCAAGTATACCCCATTAACTTTGAAGTAGATTCTTCAAAAACCAGCACATACAATTTTTTAGGTTACGAAGTTGAAAGCTCAACCAGTGAAGTCACTAAGCTGCCTAGAATCAAATTCAGAAGAGATCAACCTTTTGAAAGAGAAGTGACTTATTATAATTATTTTAAGCAAAGTGATTCCATTTTAATTCCTGAAGCCTATATTATCCCCAAACAGTGGAGTAAAGTGATAGAGCTTTTGAAATGGAACAACATAAGCTATGAGCGTTTTGCGGAGGATACCATAGTAAGCGTTGAAAAATATAGGATTATAGATTATAAGACACGTACTTCTGCCTATGAAGGCCATTATCTACATTCTGAGACTAAAGTAGAAGCTGAAAGTATTGACAAAACGTATCAACAAGGCGATGTTTTGGTAAAAACCAATCAACCAGGGATACGCTATATCATTGAAACTTTAGAACCGGCGGCTGTAGATTCGTTTTTCAATTGGAATTTCTTTGATATTATCTTGCAACAAAAAGAAGGCTTTTCGCCTTATGTGTTTGAAGATTTAGCTGTTGAAATTTTGGAAAACAACCCCAAGCTCCAAGCTGAGTTTGAAAATAAGCAAAATACAGATTCCGAATTTGCAAACAATTGGTATCAACAATTGGATTGGATCCACAAACATTCAAAATATTATGAAAAAGCGCATTTAACTTATCCTATCGTTAGGGTGCTGAAGTAAGTATTCTTTCGGGAATAACAATTTGATGTTGGCATAAGATTTTAAAAGAGCTTTTTGGGATTTTTCAAAATTTTTCCACTTAGCTTTTTTGATGCCCTCGGAAGCTTCAGGTATAAGTTCCCCCTCGAAGTCGGTTTTCATCTCATACCAATGAGTCTCTTTCAACTTATATTTTCCCTTACGATTGATGATATGATAGGTGGTTTGCAAAAATCTAACAATCTCCAAGCCTTGTACTTGAGTTTCTTCTTCGACTTCCCGGATAGCAGTTTCCTCGATATTCTCACCCTTTTCGGCCTTTCCCTTAGGCAAATCCCACTTTTTATTGCGATAAATAAATAAAATTTCTTTTTTAGAATTATAGACCAAACCACCTCCAGCAACAATTACTTTCAATTTCTTCTTAAGATGCTTTAAAAGCTTATGCTCTTTCTTATGGTAAAGGTTGATATAGTGGAGTTCTCCAGTTTCAACCTTATGGATAAGCTTTTTGATTTTAGCCTTTTTAATGTTTATATTAATATAGTGTGAACCTGTATTTTCTTGAGTAGATAATATTATTGGCACGTCATTCACGAAAACTTTATACATTTGTAAACATGATTTTAAATGAAAGCACAGCACATAAGACCGCAGAACTATTGCTGCAAATTAACGCAATAAAATTAAACCCACAAGAACCTTTTATTTGGGCAAGTGGTTTGAAATCGCCTATATATTGCGATAATCGAATTATTCTATCCTATCCTCCTATCAGAAATTTTATCGTTTCTGAATTGGCAAAGCCCATAGAAACCATTTTCGGCAAACCCGATGTCATTGCGGGTGTTGCGACTGGTGCCATAGGAATTGGTGCTATTATAGCGAATTATCTAGGCTTACCATTTGTATATGTAAGGCCTGAGCCCAAAAAACACGGTAGAAAAAATCAAATTGAAGGTAAATTGGATCCGCATGCCAATGTGGTGGTTATTGAAGATCTCATTAGCACAGGCAAAAGTAGTTTGAACGCTATAAAAGCTTTAAAAGAGGAAGGTCAAGCCCATATTAAAGGGATGATGGCTATCTTTTCTTATGGGTTTGATGAAGCAGAAGCCAGATTTAAAGAAGAACGTATCGACGTTTACACGCTTGGTAATTATGATATCCTACTTGAAGAAGCTTACAAAACCAATTATCTAAATAAAGAAGAACTTGAATTATTAAAAACCTGGCGAAAAGATCCCGCCAATTGGAACCTATAAACCATGCATCTAGAAAGCGAAAAAGTAAGTATTGCTAAAAGTCAGAAAGAGACTTTTGAATTTTTGAAAAATGTAGAAAACTTTAAAAAATTAATGCCTGAAAGTATTGAAAAATTTGAAATGCTTTCAACCGATAGCTTCCTTTTTCAACTTAAAGGAATGCCCACCATAAAATTAAAACTAGAGAAGACAGAGCCAAATCACCTGGTGCTTTTGACTGCTGCAAGTGATAAACTCCCTTTCACCTTAAGGGGAGAAATTGAAGAAGTAAACGAAAGAGAATCTTCAGTTCAACTTATTTTTGAAGGTGAGTTCAATAGCATGATGGCTATGATGATTAAAAATCCTATCAAAAAATTCATTACCACCTTAAGCGAAAATCTTAAAGACATTTAAACTTTAAAATGTTACTTATTATAGAGCCTTGAGCTATTAATCTGTACATTTATTATTAAATAAATACTAGCTATAATTAAAATATTGACCTAAATTTAAGCTGTAATCATATTCTTTATGGAGAAAGAAAGACTAGAGGCACTTTACAGTTATAATATACTAGATTCTGTAAAGGACAAAAGCTTTGATAGGCTAGTAGAAATAGCTGCTAAGGTTTGTGACTGTTCCTTCGCTCACATCGCTTTTATTGAAAAAGATAGACTTTGGATTAAAGCTAACTTCAATTTTGAAGCCAAAGATATTTCAAGACATAATTCATTTTGTGATATTACCATCAAAAATCCTGAGGTTTTAAACATCATCCCTGATGTTTCCAAAAATAAAGACCCAAAAAATAAAGCTACTATATTAAATAATCCTGATGTAAAATTTTACGCAGGTAAGGCTATTTTAGATCATAATGGGTATGCACTTGGTACATTAAGTGTATTTGACTCAAAGCCGAAAGAGCTCACTGAAGCTCAAAAAGACATTCTTGAGAAATTATCTCAAGAGGTTATGGATAAAATAATCTCCCACAAAAAACAGGTCGAATTAATAAAACTGAATGAAAGTATTTCTGACGGGAAATACCGTTTTCAAACCCTTTTAAACAATACGGGGGATATGGTTTTCCTTCTGGATGCTGAGCTAAAATTTTTAGAGTTTTACGGCAAGGAAGATAATCTTTTACTAAATAAACAAACGTTTATTGGTAAAAGAATAGATGATATTGACCTTGATCACCAACTGGTGAGTCGATTAAAACTAGCGGTTGAGACCAGCAAACAATACAATTCAAGCATTCCTGTTGAATATAATTTATTTGCCAATAATTCTCTAAAATGGTTCAATATGAATGTGACCGTTGTGCAGCGTAAGAACTCAGAAACAGAGGTTTTATGCGTTATACGAGAGGTTACAGACCGAAAAAATGCAGAGAAAGAATTAAGACTGATCAATACTTTATTTAGCGAAGCAGAAAGCTTAGCACGAATTGGAGGTTGGCATTATGATGTCAAGAAAGAAAAGTTATTCTGGACCCCTTACCTTAAAGAAATCGCTGAAATTGAAAGTCATGAACAGCCAGACCTAGAAGGAGCTCTCTCCTTCTTTAAAAGCGGAGAAAGTGCTGAACGCATGGCCGAAAGAGTCCAAGATTGCATTCATTACCATACTTCTTACACTGGAGAGTTTGAAGCACTTACTGCAAAAGAAAGATCTATATGGGCTTTAGTCAATATAAAGCCAGAGATAATTGACGGAGTATGCGTAGGAGTGTATGGGTCTTTTCAAGATATAACCGATGTAAAAAATACCAAAGAAAAGCTCAAGAAAGAAAGAAGTAGACTTAATAATATAATTAACGCTACTAATCTTGGTACTTGGGAGTGGAATGTGCAAACAGGAGAAGCTCTATTTAACAATAGGTTTGTAGAGATGCTTGGGTATACCCCTCACGAAATCTCTCTTAACAATTCTATAGATGTATGGAATAAAGCTACTCATCCAGATGATTTAACTAAGAGTAATAAAGCTTTAGAAGAGCATTTTGATGGTAAAAGTGATTTCTATAAAATGGATTTGCGCTTAAAGCACAAATTAGGACATTGGATTTGGGTGCTCGATAAAGGAAGAGTAATTTCATGGACTGAAGACGGCAAACCAGAATGGATGTTTGGAACACATCATGATATAACGGATAAAAAGGTTTTAGAAAAAGACCTTAAACAAAATGTCCAACAGTTTAAAAATATTTTTGAATTGTCTCCAGTAGGTATAGTGATTACAGACTTCGAAAGTGGTAAATTTCTGGATGTCAATAGAGCAATGCAACAGATGATTGGTTATGCCGAATATGAAATTCTAGGCATGAAAATCTGGTCTATAACACAAGAAATGGAAGTTGTTAAAAAAGATCGCCAAGCCATTCAAAATTTGAAGGACTTAAAAAAGATAGGCCCTTTAGAAAAAGTTCTTAGAACTAAATCTGGAGAATTAATAACCGTAATGATCAATGGCCTTATCCATTTTGATAAGAATGGAAATAGGATTGTCATTTCAACTTTACAAGACATTACAGAACAAAAACGCTTTGAGAAAAAACTTGAGAAGTCTAAAGTTGAAGCTGTAAAGGCGAGTCAGGCCAAATCTGAGTTTGTTGCCAATATGAGTCATGAAATTAGAACACCCTTAAATGGCGTTATTGGTTTTTCTGACCTTTTGATGAAAACTCCTTTAAATGAGGTACAGCATCAATACATGAAAACAGTGTTCCAATCTGCAAATACACTCTTGGACTTGATCAACGATGTTTTGGATTTTTCAAAAATTGAATCTGGAAAGCTTCAGCTGGATACAGAAAAAACTAGCTTAACTAAACTAGTCAACGAAGTAGTGGATCTTACTAAGTACGATGCTCATAAAAAAGGCCTTGAATTCGTTTTAGTTATAGAAGATAAGGTTCCAGATTATATTTGGATAGACGGGGTTAGGGTTAAACAAATCCTGATGAATTTGATAAATAATGCTATTAAATTCACCCATAGTGGTTATGTGAAACTCAAGGTGCACTTCAAAAACAATGCTAATCACTTAACGAGTATTACCTTCTCTGTAGAAGATACAGGCATTGGGATTGCAAAAGGAAATCAAAAAAAGATTTTTAATGCCTTTATACAAGAAGACGCTTCTGTTACCAAGAAATATGGCGGGACAGGTCTAGGCTTATCGATATCTGGACAGATTTTAGGCTTGATGAACAGCAAATTGAAACTAAGGAGCAAGCTTGGAATAGGGAGTGAATTCTATTTTGATGTATCGGTTAAGTCAGAAAATAAGGATAAAGTCAGACTACCTCTGCCTAAAGACATAAATAGAGTCCTTGTTATTGGTGATGTAAATGAACATTTTGAATCTATAGAAGATTACCTGAAGCCATTTAACATTCAGACTGAAAATGCAGAAGATCTAGACCATGCTTCTCAGAAAATGATGGACTATTCCCCTCAAATCATATTTATAAATCACATGGTTTCGGGAGTAAGTAGCTCCGATATAATCTCGAAATTAAAAACTCATAAAGCTTCAAAATCTGTGCGTTTCGTTTTACTGAAAAGTTCCAATGCAGAAGAAGAAGGTATTGATTATCAAGCTTTGGGTTTTAACCAATGTATTAATAAACCCATAAAACGAAAATCTTTATTCAATGCTATCAGAAAAATCGATAACCCCGAGGTTATTGATAAACAGATAAGCAAAGTAGATATCAGTTTTGATAAAGAGACTCGCCTTAAATTTTTAATCGCGGAAGATAATTTAATCAATATGGAATTGATTAAATCCTATCTTAAAAATATATATTATAATGTAAAGATTTACGAAGCTGAAGATGGCCAAGTTGCCTTAAATTTATTTAAGACTCATCAACCAGATTTTGTTTTTTCAGATATACAGATGCCAAATATGAATGGCTACGAACTTACGAAAGCCATCAGAAAGGATAAAAATGGTAAACAGGTGCCTATTATTGCTATAACGGCAGGAACGGTAAAAGGAACTAAAGAAAAATGTTTAGAATCTGGTATGGACGATTATATTTCAAAACCCATCCTTCAAGAATCTATAAAAAATATCATTTACGAATACTCCCCAAAGATTCAAAAACAAAAAACCGAGAAGCTCATTACTAAATCCCCTTTAAAAGATTCTGAAAAGGTAAATTCAACCTCTTTTAATAAAGACTATTTAATGGAAGCTATTGGTCATAAAGAAGAGTTTTATAACGAGTTGATTAAATTGGCAATTGAAACCCTGTCTGAAGATCTAGCAGAATTAAAAGCTATCCATTCTCAAAAAGATGAAAAACGACTAAAACAACTAGCTCATAAGGTTAAAGGAACTGCACTTAATCTAGGGGTTGGGAATTTATCGGAGTGTGCATTGAATGTCGAAAAATCAACTTTTCCCAAGGCCTCAAACATTTCTGAGGGATGTGATAGGCTTTCTGATGAAATTAAAAATTTACTCGATACTTTAACTGTATCCTCCTCCTAAAACGTACACATTTACAATAATAGGCTCAAGGAACAGTAATCATAAAAGCTTAAACAGAGCATAAAGCCTATAAAGTTTTGCTAAAAAATTAGCGATAATGTTTTTTCTAAACTTATGTTTGTAAAAAATAAGATATAAATGGAGAAAGTCAAAATCAGTCTAGAAGATGTAGCCAATTTAGATTTTACGACTATTATTTGGATTGCAGCCCCTTTGATGTTTAGTTTAGTAGCTTTAGAATCCTATTTCAGCTATAAACAAAATAAAAAGCTATACGAAGGGAAGGATTTTATGTCCTCTACATTTATTGGAGTAGTGAATATTCTTTTAAATGGTGTGATGAAATTGGGTGTTTTTGGTTTCTTCATTTTCTTTTATAATCTTACTCCTTTTCATATACCACACACTTGGTGGTCATATATTCTTTGTTTTATTGCTTTGGATTTTGTGAGGTATTGGTCACATAGAATTGCCCATGAACAACGTTTTTGGTGGTCTACACACGTAGTACATCACAATTCTGAATATTATAACCTTTCTACCTCTTTTAGATTATCATGGACACAAAACCTTAAAATCATTTTCTTTTTACCAGTGATTTTGATGGGATTTCATCCTTTCGTATTTTTAGTGGTACATCAAATAGAAGTTTTGTATCAATTCTGGATTCACACAGAGTATATCAAAAAATTACCAAAACCTATTGAATTCATCTTTACAACGCCTTCTCACCATAGAGTTCACCATTCTAAAAATGAAAAGTATTTGGATAAAAATTACGGATCAACCTTAATTATTTGGGATAGATTATTTGGTACTTTCGAGGAAGAAGTCGAAAAGCCAATCTACGGTATTACTAAGCCTATTAATACCTACAATCCCTTTACGCTAGTATTTCACGAATGGATTGCATTATTTAAAGACTTAACCAAAGTTAAATCTATTAAAGAAGCTTACAGAACCGCTTTTGGAAGTCCTGTGGATTATCATAAATCCGAACTTAAAAAAATGGAAATTAGAAGTGAAGAAGTTCTTAAAAAATAATTGCATAAAATCCTTTAGAATAGATTTGATGTTGAGTGTTTTCCTATAGTTTTACGGAAAACACTCATCACATGAAATACCTTTTTACCCTTGTCTTATTAGTTTGTCTTTTTAAATTAAGTAATGCTCAAGATTTACAATCTCCA
Organism: Psychroflexus gondwanensis ACAM 44; assembly: GCF_000355905.1. Lineage (GTDB taxonomy): Bacteria > Bacteroidota > Bacteroidia > Flavobacteriales > Flavobacteriaceae > Psychroflexus > Psychroflexus gondwanensis. The sequence continues at coordinate 291,143 of NZ_APLF01000003.1, read as the reverse complement.
AGTGAATTTTTAGGTTACCCAATAGGATCTGAATTTACGCGGCATCACCAAGTCATTGACTACTTTAACTATCTTTCACAAAATAGCCCACTAGCTACTTTTTCTTCCTATGGTCAAACCAACGAACGAAGAACCTTAAGCTATGCTGTAATTACTTCAGAAGAGAATCATCATAATCTTGAGGGTATACGAAAAAACAATTTAAAACAAACTGGTATTTTGGAAGGTGACTCCTCTCCAGAAATTGCAATTGTTTGGTTGAGTTATAATGTGCATGGTAACGAGGCCTCTAGTGCAGAAGCTTCCATGGTCACTGCTTTTGAGCTTATGACCAATCAGAAAAACGTGTTGAACAACACAGTAGTTATTATAGATCCAACTGTAAATCCAGATGGTAGAGATCGATACGTTAACTGGTACAACCAAGTGAAATCTTCACCTTACACAGCATATCAAGATGCTATTGAGCATAGCGAACCTTGGCCTGGAGGAAGACCCAATCATTATCTTTTCGATTTAAATAGAGACTGGATGTGGGCTACCCAAATAGAAACCCAACAACGCCTTGAGATTTATAACCAATGGATGCCACATGTTCACGTAGATTTTCATGAACAAAGTATTAACAGCCCTTATTATTTTGCACCAGCAGCAAAACCTTTTCACAAGACTATTACCGATTTTCAAAAAGAATTTCAGACCCAAATTGGGAAAAACAACGCTAAAGCATTTGATGATAAGGCTTGGTCGTATTTCACAAGAGAGCGGTTCGATTTATTCTACCCCAGTTACGGAGATACCTACCCCACTTTCAACGGAGCTATAGGTATGACTTATGAACAAGCAGGAAGTGGCCAAGCTGGTCTTGGTGTACATACCGATGAAGGTTACGAGCTTACCTTAAAAGATCGGATAAAGCACCATGTGCAAAGTGGGCTATCCACCGTAAAAACATCTTCTGAAAATGCTAAAAAACTTAATTCTGAATTTAAAACCTATTTTAAAAATACTGTAGATTTTGATTACTATGTCCTTGTTGGTGAAAAGAGTAAACTAAATACATTGACCAAATTATTTGATCAACATGACTATGAGTACCAGTTCTCTAAAGAAGAAAAACTAAAGGGTAAACCTATTTACAGCACTGCAAAAATGTCTTTTGATGCTGACCAGGCTTTAGTTGTACCGGCTAATCAACCCAAGTCTAAAATGCTAAAAGTCCTATTGGAAGTGGACCCAGAGTTGAGCACTCCCCTCACCTACGATATCACTTCTTGGAATCTTGCCTTAGCTCATGGAGTGGAGGCTTATACAGTAAGCGGTAACATCAACACTCAACCAAAAGAAAACCCTTATTCTCAAAAATCTGTTGAAACGGGAACTGTAGGCTACATTGCCAAATGGAAGAGTATGACCGATGCTAAATTTTTAGCAGAATTACTCCAAAACAAGATTAACGTAAGAGCTACAACGAAACCCTTTAAAATCGAAAATAAATCTTATGATAGAGGTAGCCTGATTTTGACGAAGACCAATAACAGAGATTCCAATTTTGATTCTCTGGTTATGGAACTCGCTAACAAGTATCATATTAAATTAGCAGCTACTCAAACTAGTTTTTCAGATTCAGGAACAGATTTTGGCTCTCCAGATATCAAGAAAATAAACACGCAGCGCATTGCTGTTTTAAGGGGTGATGAAGTCTCATCTTTGAGTTATGGGTCTATTTGGCATTTTTTTGAACAAGAACTGAATTATCCTATTATTTCTATTGATGCTCAGCAACTTAAGAAGATAAATTTAAAGGATTACGATATTTTGATCCTACCGAGTGGATCTTATTCTAAAATTTTTAACAAAAAGAAGTTATCTTCTCTGTCCGATTGGATTAAAAATGGAGGGAAACTTATAGCTATGAGCAGTGCTTTATCCACTTTTGAAGGAAAAAAAGGATTTGGGCTAGAAAAAATGAAAGTTGAAAAAGACTCCACCCAAAATAATCTTATAGCATACGCAGAAAGAGAAAGAGAACGTACCAAAGATAACATCACTGGTGCTATCTTTAATATAAAGGTAGATAACACACATCCTTTAGCCTTCGGATATGATGATTCCTACGCCACTTTAAAAACGAGTTCTGCAGCTTACAAATACCTCAACAAGGGTTTTAATGTCGCCTATATTGAAGATACTCCTGAACGCTTAAGTGGTTTTGCTGGCGAGAAGGCTTTAGAAAAGATTTCTAAATCTCTAGTTTTTGGTGAACAACGCCTAGGTCGTGGAAGTATTATCTACATGGTAGACGATGTCATGTTCCGCTCGTTTTGGGAAAATGGCAAACTCTTTTTCGTTAACGCTCTGTTTATGGTTAATAATAGGAGTCAAACTTTTAAATAATCACAGACTTAGTTTAATTTCAAATTGCTGTAGTTTGCCGTGATGTTAAAAATTTGAGAGGTCTTTTTTGGAGTGGTATTGGTATAGATTACATCTTCAAAACTTTTGGTCATTTTAAAGTCGAACTCTGAGTTAAGTTGAATCTTGGAGTTAGACGATTTGGCGTAAAACCTAAAGTTTTTATCACTTGGCAGCTTCAAATCTGCACTGGATTTTTCCAGATAAATATCTATAAGTGAAAAGCCATCGTCTACCCTATCGATATGTAAATTTCCATAGGTGCCTTTAATAATGGCTTGGTTTTGAATAGAACCGATCTTTAACTCAGACATTTTAGAAATAACATTTAATTGGTCTACTTTCTTTAAATCGACTTCCTTGGAATAATTTATATCTAAGTTTAAGCTCTCTGCGGAGTGGATTGAAAGCGTTGAATAACTCATTACTATTTTTGAATTTTGACCAGTGGCAGTGTCCAATTGCAAACCTGAGTAGCTCAGGTTTGCATCAACATTATGTAGACTTGAAACTTCCATTTTACTATGTCTTAGATTCATCTCGAACTTAGCCGATTTAGGTACTTTAATTTCTATCACTCGCTTCACCGATTGCTTCATCATCCAACTGTTTTTCGCCTCCTGGTATCCTTCCCTGAATTCTTCAACCCAAGGTTTTATGTTTTTCCTAATAACATGTGCATATTGCCTTAAAGAATCTTGGAAGCTTCTATTATCCTTCTGGTCATCTCTAAGATCCTTCAGATCATCTCTAAAGTTTTTAAGCTCGTCTCTCCACACCAGCATGGTCTCCCGAAGATTTGTAGAATCCAATTGCTCCTTAAATTTTTCTAGATAGTCTCTCCCCTGTTCTTTAAAAGCCTCGTAATCGAAATCTATTTCTAGCAGAGGCTTTGGTGGTTTTGGTGGAAGTGGAGGATTTGGTGATTTTGGTGGTTTTGGAGGAACAGGAGTTTGGACAAACCCAACACCATTAGGTTTCGCATTCCGATTTTTTCTAGACGTAATTTCTACCCGTTTGCTGTTTCCAAGTACTATGATTTCCGAGGCATCAAAAGCTTCGTTCAAAGCTTGTTTATCCTCCTCATCGTAAGTTAAAGTCGTTTTTACCTCCACTCTATTTTTATTCCAGGTTTCAATAATGACCGTAGAATGTGATAGATCTAAGATAATTATCGGGCTTTTCTCCACATCAAAACTTTCAGTCGAGACTCTCTTTTGCTGAGAAAAAATAAGAAATGGTGCTAGTAATAAGAGGACTAATAAACTACAATTGGTATATACTTTCGCTATCATGATTTAAGGTTTTTAATTCGGTTAACTTGAGTTTTAAATTTTGAAGCAATTCTAACCTAAGTTGTAAATTTTCTATCATAGCTTCTATAAGAGTTTCATCGAAGCCTTGTTGAGCCAATTCATTTTGAAGACGTTTATACTCGCCATCAATTTTTTCCACTTCCAATACATATGAATTCACTAAATCGTCATAATCACCTGTTTCTAAGGTGGCTAATTCATAATTGATAGAGGCTTGATAAAACGATTCAATTTTTTGAAATTCTGGAGAAAAATCTCCAAGACTTATCAAGTTTGAGGTTTCATTTTGCTGAATTTGATCTGGTGGAGTCTGAAGCCATAGAATAGAACTCACGAGTGCTACAATAAGAACTGCTGCAATTTTTTGCAAAGTTTCGCTGCTTGAAACGGCTTTCGATTCTTTTTTTAATTTGGTTTCAAATAGTTGCTGATGACCTTCAGACATTTGTAAAGGCGCATTCTCATAATTAAAATCTTTACGCAAATCTTTCATAACCCTGTTTTATTAATTCGTTTTTCAACATCGTTTTCCCTCTGTGCAATTGAGTTCTAGAAGCATTTACCGAAATTTTTAAAATTTCAGAAATCTCTTGGTGATCATATCCCTCCATTAAAAACAGTTTCAAAACAAGACTGTATTTTAAGGGTAGGTTTTCTACTATAGATTTTATAAGCTCTACAGAAATGGAATCCTCTACTTTCCAGCTTTTTTCTTCCTCTTCGGGTAGTAAAATGTGATCGTGGTCTAGACTAAGATCAAAATTCTTCCTTCGTAAACAATCGATAGATTGATAAATCACAATCTGCTTGAGCCAGGCACCAAAAGTGCAACGACCATCGAAAGTGTCTAAGTTTGAAAAGGCTTTAATAAAGGCTTCTTGAGTGATGTCTTCAGCGAGATCTCTTTGCCTAACGTATCGGAAGGCTATAGTCAACATAGCATCACAATAGGAGTTATATAGCTTCAATTGTGCCTTTTTATTTCCTTTTAAACATTTTGATATCAAATCAGTTGCTAACAAATTCAGAAGGGATAAATTAAAATTGCTTCACCTTAAATACGTTTGAAGTTATGTAACGTTACAAACTTTATCGTTTATTTAAAAAAGTTCTTTTCTTTTCTGCTATAATTTAACCTAAAAAAGAATGAAAACAGTCATACACAAATCAAGAAGCCGGGGTCATGCCAATCATGGCTGTTTAGATTCGCACCACAGTTTTAGTTTTGCGATATATTTTAATGCAGAACGAATGGACTTTGGAGTATTACAAGTCTTGAATAATAATGACGTCGCCACTAGAATGGACTTTGGCTCTCATGCTCATCAAATTATGGAGTTTTTTTATAAATTCAAATTCTTCCCAATCAACAGAACGTGGCTCCTAGATATGATCAAATTTCGATGGATTTCTCCAAAAATAGTTTTCATCGAATCTTATCCCCAAATAAAGAGGATCTGGAGTTTGGATTTAACAAAGGGCTTGATTTCATATAGGTGAATTTAATAAAGTTTGAGAGGAAGTTTATTACCTAAAACAAGCAGGAAATGGAATTTACATCTTTGTACTCGAGGGTGAAGTTGGAATTGATGACTTTCTATTAAGCAAAAATAGAAGCTATGAGTATCACCGACATTTCTACAATCCATTTAGGAATAATGGAGACTTCTAAAGTCTTTTTGATAGAAATACCTCTCTAATAATTATCACTTTAATAGTATTTAACTTAAAAAGCAGATTATTTATGGGTATTTTAAAGACATTACAAATGTTAATCTATACATTTGTAGAAACCAGAAATACTCAAAAAAATGCAAAATATTTTAGTTATAGGTGCCAATGGAACAACAGGAAGGTTAGTATCTAAAATTCTTAGAGATTCCTCCGATTTTAAACCATTTGCCATGATAAGAAAAGAAACCCAAAAGCCTTTTTTTGAAAATCAAGGGATAGAAACTCGTCACGGCGATCTTGAAGAAGATTTTTCTAGTGCCTTTAAAGGTATGGATAAAGTTATTTTCGCTGCTGGATCAGGTGGAACAGGTGGTGATGAAAAAACAATAGCGGTAGATCAAAAAGGAGCTATAAAAGCTGTAGAATTGGCAAAAGCTCATAAACTTCAAAAGTTTGTGATGTTGAGTTCTATGGGAACGGATAACCCCAGCCAAGTTGAAGGTTTAGAACAGTATTTAATATCTAAAAAAGCTGCAGACGATTTCTTAAGAGAGTCTAAACTTGTTTACACTATAGTTCAACCTGGAGGTTTAACCGACAAAAAGGGAACAGAAAAAGTAGAGCTCGCGCATAAACTTAAAAAAATGAGTGAAATCCCTAGAGAAGATGTGGCACATACTCTTGTGTATGCTCTAGAACTTGAGCGTGCTAAGAATACGTCCTTCGAAGTCGTCTCTGGAAATGATGATCTTAAACAAAGCATTAAGAATTATAAGTAAAATTTAAGTAAGCTATACCCGAAGTAATCTTCGGGTATTTTTTTTGAACCCTATGAAAGAGTTTTGGAATAAGCGATTTGAGGAGAAAGAATTTGTTTACGGCATTAAGCCAAATGTATTCTTCAAGTCTGAACTAGATAAAATAAAAAATAAAGGTAATGCTCTGTTTCCTTTAGAAGGAGAAGGAAGAAACGCTTGCTATGCAGCCCAACTGGGATGGAAAGTCGACGCCTTTGATTTTTCAGAAACCGGAAAGCAAAAAGCCCTGAAATTATGTGATGCCAATGGTATTTCTATAAACTATGAAGTTTCTAAAGTTGAAGAATATGTGATTGAGAAAGACACTTACGATCTAGTTGTACTCGTATTTGCTCATTTAGATCTAGAAAACAGAACTTTATTTCATAAGAAAGCCATAAACTCCTTAAAACCAGGAGGAAAAATTATTATTGAAGCTTTTCACCCTAAACAACTTGAGAATAATTATCCCTCTGGAGGTCCAAAAAACAAAGATTTGCTTTATACTTTAACACAACTAAAAGATGATTTCAAGGCTTTATCAAAAAGTGATGGGAGCGAACTAGAAATAGATTTAGCAGAAGGAGATTACCATTATGGAAAAGCTTATGTAACGCGATTTGTAGGGACTAAATAATTGCTTTGTTAACTCAATAATAGCATTAATTTAGATTTTAATTCTTACTTTTATCCTTTAATTCTTTTTCATAAATTTGACTACATGACCCTAAAATATGTGCTAGCCTTTTGTTTTATAAGCCTATTAAGTAATTTAACGCTTAGCCAGACCACAGAACTCCCCTCTTTCAATTTTGAAAATTATGAATTCCCTAAAGTCGTCGTAGTTGATGTAAAAGACAAGGAAGCAAAAGTCATAAGAGATAAAACTCAAGGTTGGATCAACAGATACTTTACAAAAGAACAACTTATCGGAAGTGAAAATTCTGAAGGAACACTTGTTATCAATGCTGTTACCAAAAATCTTATTAGTATCAAAAATTTATCTAACGATTTAAGATATACGCTCAAAATCTCATTTAGAGATCAAAAATATAGATTAGAGATTAGCCAAATAAGTTATGAATACTACACAGAATTTCGAAGAATAACGTCTTTAAGCCTTAGAACTGACAATGCTATAAAAAAAGATTTAGTAAAAAGTCAACCTATTTTAACTTCTTATTTCAATGACTTAAATTTAAATCTTTACAATTCAGTATTGAACGATAATGATGAGTGGTAAGCCAAGAATAGTTCTGATTTTCTGAAATATCTTTTATAGAATCCAAGTCTATAATCAAGGTTTAAGTCTTTTAAAATTTCTCTCTTTAATTTAAAAAAATGTCTTTATTTGCTTTCACTGTAGATATTTGGCATTATTATCATAAATTTTGTTAAATATAAATGAGGTTTAAATATATGATTGACAGTTATTTAACCCCTCAAGATTGGATTAATCATAAGATCGTCCTTTTTATTTTTTTAATTATTGCTTTGATATCATAGTAATTGTTGTTAGTATTGTAGTATAAGTTCTACAGATATATTATTGAATTATATTTTAAACTCTGTTTAATTCTAATTCGTAAATATTTTTAGTAAAAACTACAGCTAATGAAGATAAAACTACTCAACTCATTTTTTATTGGATGTTCTTTAATTGTAGGATTAGCTGTTTTTAGTCTAAACCCCAAAGAAGACTCTAGCACCCAGGAATCGGAACTTATAGCCGAAGCGCAAGTCAACAATTCAGATCATTTTAAATCAGATAAGTCTGCTATTGCTACTTTTTTTGAAAGTTTCACTAATCAAGCCTTAAATCCACCTCCTACTCCAGAATTAGATATCAATAATATTTTAGGCTCTGGAGGTTATGATGTTGAAATACAAGGTGGGATAAAAACATTTCTAAGATGCACCAGTGATTTAAGCAATAATGGAAACTTCGAGTTTTTCGATCCTAATATTGCTACTTACCCTGCTGGTACTACCTATTTTATAGATTGGGGCGATGGTACTACAAGTACACAAGTTGAAGATCACACATACATAGCTGGATTATATACACTAACTTATACAATCACCTTTCCTGATGGCACTTCAGATACTAGTGAATTTAGAGTTTTTGTAGGTACTCAACCAGCAGTGATTACTGTACAATTAACAGGAAACGAAAACTGTTTACCTAACCAATACGAGTTTACGCTTACTACAGGAAATAATACCCCAGGAACTACTTATTCCATTATTATAAATGATGGGTCTACTCCTATTACTCTAGAATCTTCAGATTATCCGATTGGAGTTCCTATAGTAGAAACGTTTTTTCACACCTTTCTAGACACCTCTTGCGGAATAACCTCTACTATAAATGGTGTCCCAAATAATAATTCATATTCAATAACTGTTAGATCAACAAATCCCTGTTCTACCGAGGGTAATTTTACATCTACTGGTCCGATAAGAGTGTCAGAGCCAACTGAAGCCGACTTCATTCTTCCTGCTGATATTGCCTGTGTTAATTCTTTAGTGAATTTTGAAGACATTTCTGAGGTAGGAACCAACACTGGGCAAAATGGCTGCAATGGTGAGTATGGTAGATATTGGGAGATTACTCCAATAGCAGGAACTAATATAGCTGGAGGAAGTCAGTTAGGAAGTGATAATGGTAATCCTACAGACTGGTTTTCATGGACAGATGGAACACAAACCTTAGGAGTTATATTTGATACACCTGGATACTATAATATCACTTTAGTCACTAGAAATAACTGTGGTGAAAGTAGAGTTACCAAGGAAATCTGCATTATTCCAGAGGTTATTTCAGAATTCACCTTAAGTCAAGATGAAGCTTGTTTTGAGGATAACCAAATTGTTTCTACCAATAATACTTCTCAAGCAGTTGGTTGCGACATTACCCCCATCTACGAATGGGAGGTTACACAGTCAAATCCAGATTGCCCTCCTACACTATCTCCAGGATGGGCATTTGCAAACGGGACAGGTCCAAACGATAAAGAACCAGAATTTGAATTTACAAGTCCAGGTATATATACGATAAGGCTTAGGGTTTTTATAGAAGACGTTTTACCTGGTGCAGATTGTCAAGATGATGTTTTCGAAAGAATAATTACAATTAAGGATAAGCCTAAAGCAGAGCTTGAAGACCTAATCGTTTGCCAAGACGAACCTTTCTTTATTAATCCAGTAGTCTACGATTGTTATACCAGCGTAGGAACAACTTATGCTTGGGATTTTGGCACAACGCCTCCAGCCTCTATTTCAAGTTCTACCGATCCGAATCCCCAAATATCTTATGATACCCCTGGTAATTACACTTATGAGTTAACTCTTACCAACGAATGTGGCTCTAACACCTACACTGGAAATATTGAAGTATTGCCACCTGTATTTGTCCAAGCTGATGGGCCATTAGAGGTTTGTTCCGATACAACTTTCCCTTTAAATGGAACTATTACGGGCGGTACAGGAAATGGCTCATGGACGGCCAGTATTCCTGGAGGAGTTTTTACTCCAGATGCCAACGCTCTAGATCCAACCTATACACCTCCAGCTGGTTACATCGGAAATATCACGTTTACACTAACTACAGACAACTCAGGAACTTTATGCTCAAATGCAAGTAGTACTCATATTGTTAATATTGTAACAGGAGCAAGTGCTGACGCTGGTAATTATGATCCTATTTGTATGGACAGCAGCATCCTACTAAATGGAAATTTTGGAGGCACTGCTACAAGTATTACATGGACCTCTTCGGTTGGAGGTACATTTGTAGATGCTACCGATCCCAACACGGAGTTCACTCCACCTGCAGGCTTTACAGGAACCTTAACACTAACTATAACCACTGATGATCCTGCCGGAACCTGTAGTGCTACTTCTGATACTGTGGATATTCAAGTCCTTCCGGAAGGAGAAATTGATCCCTTACCAGATTTAGAATTTTGTAGTACTGACCTCACTTCTGAAATTAGTTTTAGTTCACCTAACATAAGCTTTACGACTAATTTTGATTGGGTCATTGACACTAATATTGGCCTCACTCCGCTTTCTGGAACAGGTAATATTCCAAGTTTTGTAACAGAAAACTTGACTATTAACCCTATCGTGGCTACAGTCACCGTCACACCCATTATAGGTTCTGGCAAAATCATGTGTTCTGGTCCACCTGAAACTTTTACGATTACTGTGAATCCCACTCCAATAATTTCAGATATGACTCTAGAATTATGTAATGGAGATAATTTTGATGTCATCCCAGCAAATACGGGAGGTAATTTTATTCCAACAGGAACAAATTACACTTGGGAAAACCCTATAAGTAACCCAACTGGAGCTATAATCGGGGGAACTGCAGAAAACATCCCCCAACCTTCTATTTCTCAACCTGTAGAAAATACAACAACCGATGCTGCCAGTATAACCTACTTGGTTACTCCAGTTTTAGGAGGTTGTGAAGGCATCCCTTTTAATGTTACTGTTAACTTTGCACCAGAGCCGGTTATTCAAGATATAAATCTTGAAGTGTGTAGTGGGGAAGCGTTTTCAGTCGTTCCCGATGAGAATTTTTCTGGCAATTCAATTCCAACAGGAACCACCTACTCATGGGGAGTCCCTACTATTGTTCCAGCAGGTTCAATCTTAGGAAGTGCCGCCCAAAATACCCCAGTTTCCTCAATTGATCAACAATTAGAAAATATAACAAATGCTTTAGCAACCGTCACTTACACCATCATTCCAGATTTAAAAGGATGTGAAGGTGAACCGTTTACGATAACTGTAGAAGTTAAACCAAGTCCTTCTATACAAGATGTTGGTCTTACCATTTGTAGCGAAGAGACCTTTACTATCATTCCTGATAATAGTACTCCAGACATCGTTCCAAGTGGGACGACATATACCTGGGGACTGCCAACAGTTTCTGTGCCTGGAAGCATTACTGGTATGTCTGATGCAACTTCAGCTGAAACTGAGATAACTCAAACCTTAACAAATACTACCAATGAAAATGTTTCAGTAACCTATACCGTCACTCCAGAAGCAGACGGATGTCTAGGTGACCCTTTCCTTATTGAAGTGATTGTTGAACCAAAACCTTTTATAGAGCCCATTACAGAAAGCATCTGTACAGGAGGAACGTTTTCTATCACTCCAGCGAACACTGGTGCTAGTATAGTCCCAGTTAATACTACTTACACATGGGCTGAGCCAATCAGTAATCCAGCTGGAGCAATCACAGGAGGTAGCGCTGAAACCACACCTCAAACTGAGATCAGTCAGAATGTAGTTAATACCTCAGAGAATCTTGCTACATTAACGTATACTGTCACACCTCAGACCGGAAGTTGTATTGGCGAGCCCTTTAGTATAGAAATTACTGTTGAAAGTTCTGGATTAATCGAAGACCAACCTGCGGCCTTTCAAACTATCTGTGAAGGCGGTCAAATTTCCCCTTTAGGAGTTGGATTGGCTAGTGGTGAATCCTCCACTACAACCTACCAATGGTTCACCAATACCACTGCAACCAATGCGGGAGGAACTGCGATTCCTGGAGCTACAGACGCAACTTATCTTCCACCTGCATTCAATCTTCCAGGTACTTATTACTTTTATGTCATAGTAAGCCCTCAGGGCAATGAATGTGGCGATGTAGTAAGTCAGGTTTCAGAAGTAGAGGTCTTTGAAGATCCCACTTTTGATGTTCAGAATCTGGATGATCAAGATCTTTGCTTGGATGCTCAAGCAAGTGAATGGAGTGTCGAAGTATCTGGAGGCCTAGGTGCTATAAATTATCAATGGTATGTCAACACCACTGGAGATACTACGACAGGAACAGCAATAGCTGGGGAAAATTCACCTGAGTTTACTCCACCTACCTCAGACGTAGGTATACTTTATTATTATGTCGTCATATCTCAATCCGCTTCAGGATGTGAAAATACAAGTGATTTGGCACGTGTAAGAATCGAGCCTCAGCCATTTATCAATCAGCACCCACAGTCACAAGAGCTTTGTATTGAATCCACTCCGAATCTATTATCCGTGAACATCAATTTTAGTCTTGGTTCACCTTTTTACCAATGGTTTGAAAATGATGAGGAAAGTAATGTAGGCGGAACTCCTATTGCTGGTGCCAATCAGCCAACTTTTTTACCTCCTACTGATGTTGCAGGAGAACAATTTTACTATGTGGTTGTAAGTTTTGATAATTCAAGCTGTGGTCCAGTTGTTTCTGACCCTGCTACCCTAAACGTAGTTCCATTTGCAGAGCTTAACCCTATAAATGACTTTGAAGTGTGTAATGGAGATGATATTGCAGGAATTAATTTTTCGACAACCAATCCAATCATGATAAACACGTTCGAGTGGACCAACGATAATCCTGCGATTGGTTTAGCAGCTAGTGGTTTGGGGAACATTCCAACCTTTACAGCTACAAATACCACTGGCATAACTCAAACTGCAGTCATCACTGTGACTTCTGAAAGCGTGTTTATTGGAGATCCTTGTGGTCTAAGTACCACTCAATTTACAATAACTGTCCCAGCAGAAGTAGAAGATAATGCTATCATCTCCGACTTCAATGGCAATCAAACCAGTTGTTCTGATGCCAATGATGGAAGTATACAAATAACTCCATCTGGTGGAATTCCAATTTCAGGAAACCAATCCTATTTGTTCAATTGGACTGGGCCTGATGGATTTAGTTCAAACCAAGAAGACATTTTCAATTTAAGGCAAGGAGATTATGATCTTGAAATAACTGATGGATTTGGGTGCGTCTATGAATTCTCTTATGAGATTGACGCCCCCGATGAACTTCTTGTTCTTGAAGATGCTGTTCTCAATATTCAATGCCACGGAGAATTCACTGGTAGAATATTAATATCTGCAACTGGTGGCACTGGAAGTTATTCCTACAACTGGTTAAAAGATGGAATGTTTGTAGCTACAACTCAAGATTTAGAAAATATCGGTGCTGGGTATTACACCGTCATTGTGACCGATGAAAATAGTTGTATTGCTACTGAGGATTTTGAAGTGACTGAACCTACGCCAATTGAAATTGAGATTGTTGAAAAAACAGCGATAGTTTGCAATGATGAATTTGAAATTCCTGATGCTTTCAGTCCTCAAAATTTAGCAGATGAGTTCAATGGCTTTATAAATATTGAGGTTCAAGGAGGAACTCCTCTTCAGACAGGTCCTACTGAATTTACGTATCAATACGAGTGGTTAAACGAAATTGAAGATATAATTTCTACTGAAAAAAACCTCACTGGAGTTGGACCAGGCCTTTACACTATAAATGTTTATGATAACCTGAGTTGTGTTGCTTCTAAAGAAGTCGAACTCATCATGCCAGAACCTATAGATATTGCTGCAGAATCTGAAGATGAAACTTGTGCTTTTAATGAAGATGGCAGTATAGAACTAGATATAACTGGTGGTACAGAACCCTACAATATCGTTTGGAACACTGGAGAGACAGGTGCAATATTGAATAACCTAGCACCCGGAACTTATACAGCTACCATTACAGATAAGTACAATTGTAATGAAGAAGTTAGCGTTGAAATTGAAGGTGTAAATGCTTTAGAAATTGATCATAATGCTGAAAGTATAAGCTGTTTTAATGCAGCAGATGGCTTTATAGATGTAAATGCAAATGGCGGTAGACAATTTACTGGTGGTTCTTACGAATACCAATGGAGTGGTCCCGAGGGCTTTACAAGTACCGAGGCCAGTATCAGCAACTTATCTATTGGGGGAACCTATTCGCTTGTCGTTACAGATGCAAGTAATTGTTCTGAAGTACTTGATGTTTTTATCAATGAACCAGCACCATTAGAAGTGAGTTTCCAGACAACTCAAGCAAATTGCTTTGGTATAGACGATGGAACAATCACTCTTTTTGTGGATGGAGGCACACCACCCTACACTTCTAATTTTGGCCCCGGAGATTCTACGTTTCTCTTTGAAAATCTTGAACCAGGTATTTATGACATAGAGGTCATGGATGACAATGGGTGTATTGAATTACTTGAAATCGAAATAGAACCCGATTTCATCAATGAAATTGATCCTCCTCAAGGAGAGCCTTTTCAGGAGTTTTGTATTGAAGATCAACCAATGCTTAGTGATCTTAATGTTCAAGGATTAGGCGTTAAATGGTATTTATCCCCAACAAGCGATGATGCGCTACCAGATGATTATTTAATTACAGAAACCACGATTTTATACGCCAGGAATTTTGATGAATCTTTAAACTGTTTGAGTAGCCAAACTCTAAGAGTGGAAGTGAGCATTATTGAGGGTATTCTAGAAGTCAACAATTTCATAACAGTTAATGGAAATAACTTAAACGAACGACTTAACGTAGTTAATATAGAATTGTTCCCAGAAAATGAAATGAAAATCTACAACCGCTACGGAAAATTAGTCTGGGAAACTACAGGCTATAACAATACGGATAATGCTTTTAAAGGGGAGTCTAATGTTGGAGGAACCCTCAATCAAGCTAATTTTTTACCAACGGGAACCTACTTCTATATATTAAATTATAAGTCACCGTGTAGGAACGATACCAAGAAAGGATTTGTACAAGTGGATAATAATAACAGATGATGAGGAACTTTCTAAAAAACATAGGATGCATAGTAATAATAGTCACTGGGATTGGGAATCAACTTCAGGCTCAAACCGATGTTAAATTGTCAAATTTTGTATATACGCCTCTGGTATTGAATCCAGCTTACGCAGGTAGCTCTGATGGGTATAGCGCAACTGCACTTTACACTTCACAATGGGTTGGATTTGATGGAGCACCAGAAACTCTAATCGTTACTGGACATGACAGGATAGGATTAACAAATCTTGGAGCTGGCTTTGATGTGATGAGCGATAAAATTGGGGCTAGCAAAGAGAATAGAGTCGTTGGTAATATAGCTTATCACCTAAGGCTGAGTCAAAACTGGTTACTCTCAACAGGTGTAAAATTAGGAGTGAATAACTATGCCATAGATTACTCATTGCTTTCTATAGAAAACCAAGGAGAGTTTGGTAATCCCTTTGGAGATCTTTCAAGAACAAGTCTCATCTTTGGGACTGGGTTTTTTCTTCATAGAGAGAATTTTTTCTTAGGTGTAGCTATTCCCAATTTTTTAACTACTGAGTATATCGATGATTTTAGAAATACACTAGCCAATACTACTCCCAATTATTTTATAAGTACAGGCTACAGATTTGAGCTAGAGCGCGAGGTGTATTTTCAACCTACGGTAATGACAAGAGTTGCTAAAGGCGCACCCTATAGTGCTTTATTCTCGTTCAACTTGGACTGGAAAGATAGAATATTTGCAAGTGCTAACTATGAGCATAATGTTACAGCTGGAGCTTTTGTAGGTCTTAGGATTACAGATCAAATCATGGCAGGATATGCCTACGATACTGCTATTACCACTTTTTCTCAATACAATGGGGGTATACATTCATTTATGATCAACTTTAGAGCTAAAGAAAGATATAGAAGAGACCGTTGTGGCTGCTTTACCTACTAAAAAAAATAAGGAAAGCTTCATCTATTTAGCTTTTATTACAAATCTCAATGGATCACGATCTATTGAGATTTGTTTTTTCATATTCAGTGTTTAGATTACTTTTGCAATATCAAAGTCCAGTTTATTTAATGGAGTATCAACAAACTCAAAAAGAAGAATTTTGGAACACCTTATCTCACGCTTTCGGATTTGTTTTAGCACTCTTTGGGGTTTGGTTACTATGGTCTAGTATCGACTTTCACAACGATAAGCTTTTACTTGGGCTTTCCCTATATTCTGCTTCACTCGTATTGCTATACGCCGCCTCTACCTTATATCATTATACAACAAGAATCCGCTTAAAGCATAAACTGAGGGTTTTAGATCATATCAGTATTTATTTTCTCATTGCGGGAACCTATAGCCCTATTGTATTAACTGTTTTAGAAGACAGCAATGGCACTTTATTATTTTATCTCGTTTGGAGTATCGCCGCCTTGGGAGTAATTCTTAAGCTTTTTTTTACTGGTAGATTTGAAAAAATCTCTCTCCTCCTCTACTTGGTAATGGGTTGGCTCATCGCTTTAGATGGCTTTGCCCTTTTTGAAAAATTTTCAAGTGTAGAACTTGCAATGCTTATCGCAGGAGGCTTATTTTATTCTGTGGGTATCTATTTTTATGTCAAGCAATCTATGCTTTACAACCATGTGATTTGGCATATTTTTGTTCTTTTGGGAAGTTTCTTTCACTACCTGATGATTTACTTCTCCATAGCTTAAGATGAGATAATAAATTGCATGTCCGTTAACATCCCCAAACATTAATTACCAGCCTAATATCGCTTTGACCTCCCGAAAATTATCGAAACTCGAGGTTGGCGATATTCTAAAACCAGTAACTGACTTAGGATTTCGCTTCTTTTAGGGGCGGAGCAAGAAAAATTCGGCAACCTTAAACGAGGATATTTAACTACAAGGATAGAAAAGAACATGCCAAAAAAATGTCTTTAAAATTTAAGCTTAACAGTTCCTGCCTTTAAACCATCTGCGTAAGATTCAGAATAAATAATAATGAATGAATTTCTCCTTGCCTTTAGATATAAATAAACCCAGGTTAAATTTGTCTTAGAGTTTCTATAATTGGAGTATTGTGAGACTTAAACAAATGCTTAACTACTCTTTATTTATTACATTTGTACAAAATTGCAAACTATGGACACTGCAGTATTAGAGAAAGAAAACTTAGCTACAGAAAATAAAACCAAAACAAGAAGTGGAAAACCTAAATGGTTACGTGTAAAATTACCAACTGGTAAGAAATACCGAAACCTTAGAAATCTTGTAGATAAATACGATTTACACACAATTTGCACCTCTGGGAGTTGCCCAAATATGGGTGAATGTTGGGGAGAAGGTACGGCGACGTTCATGATTTTGGGCAATGTCTGTACTCGCTCTTGTGGTTTTTGTGGTGTAAAAACGGGAAGACCTGAAGATATTGAGTGGGATGAGCCAGAGAAAGTAGCACGTTCTATAAAAATTATGGGGGTAAAACACGCTGTGGTTACTTCTGTAGATAGAGATGACTTAAAAGATATGGGTTCTATCATCTGGGCTGAAACTGTTAATGCCATCAGAAGAATGAATCCAACTACAACTTTGGAAACTTTAATCCCTGATTTTCAAGGAAATAAAAGAAATATAGACAGAATTATAGAGGTAGCCCCTGAGGTTGTTTCTCACAATATGGAAACGGTAAGACGTCTAACAAGAGAAGTGAGAATACAAGCTAAATATGATACTAGCCTAGAGGTTTTAAGATACTTAAAAGCACAAGGTATTAAAAGAACTAAATCTGGTATTATGCTAGGTCTCGGTGAAAAAGAAGAAGAAGTTATCCAAACTTTGAAGGATTTGAGAAGTGTAGACGTAGACGTTGTTACAATCGGTCAATATTTACAACCAAGTAAGCAACATTTACCTGTACAAGAATTTGTTACGCCAGAACAATTTGAAACGTATAAGCGAATTGGTAAAGAACTAGGATTTAGACATGTTGAAAGTTCTGCACTAGTAAGATCTTCTTATAAAGCTCACAAACATTTAGAATAAGAATGCAAAACCATATTAGAGTAGGAATTAATGGCTTTGGTCGTATCGGTCGAAGCCTTTTTCGTTTACTGTATCAACACCCTAACCTTGAAGTAACAGCAATCAACGATTTATCTGATGCTAGAACACTTTCTCATCTTCTCAAATATGATAGTGTTCATGGTCAGTTTCCTTTTGAGGTGTCTTACAATGAAGAAGGTATTCTTGTTGATGGCAAATTATTCCCTTTAACTAGTAGTTCTGAACTTGAAGACCTAAGATGGTCGGACTTTGGAGTGGACACGTTAATAGAGTGTACGGGGCAATTCAAAACGGAAGAAAAGCTAAAACAGCATCTTTACGCAGGAGCTAAAAAAGTGATCTTAAGTGTTCCTCCAAGTGATGACTCCGTAAAAATGATCGTGCTAGGCGTAAATGACCATGTTCTAGAAGAGGATGATATCATGATTTCTAATGCATCTTGCACAACCAATAATGCTGCTCCAATGCTAAAAGTAATCCATGATGCTTTTCAGGTAGAGCAAGCTTATATAACTACTGTACATTCTTACACATCGGACCAGAGCCTACACGACAAGCCCCACCGAGACTTGCGACGAGCTAGAGCTGCCACACAATCTATCATTCCTACTACCACAGGAGCTGCTAAAGCGTTGACCAAAATTTTTCCAGATTTGAGTAATGTTATTGGGGGCTGTGGAATTCGGGTTCCTGTTCCAAATGGTTCGCTAACCGATATGACTCTGAATGTAAAAACATCGACAAGCATAGAAGAGGTTAATGAATTATTTAAAAAAGCTTCCGAAAATGGACTCAAAGGAATTTTACAGTATTCAGAGATTCCTCTAGTGAGTATCGATATTGTTGGCAATCCTTATTCCTGTGTTTTTGATGCAGAAATGACCTCAGTGATTGGTGGAAACCTCATTAAACTGATTGGTTGGTATGATAATGAACGAGGATATAGTAGTCGCCTAGTAGATCTTATTTTGAAGATGAATTAATTTTGATTTATTTTTTGCTTGGCCAAGGAAAGTATTTTATCAAACTGCTCCTGCTGTGATAAATTGCTATTATCAATTTTGATAGCATCTTCTGATTGTATTAAAGGTGAGTTTTTACGGTTTGAGTCAATCTGATCTCTATGTTCCACGTTTTCTAGAACATCCTCAAACGAGATGTCTTCCCCTTTATCTTTAAGTTCTGAATAGCGGCGTTTAGCTCTTATTTCTGCACTTGCCGTCATAAATATTTTTAGTTCCGCTTCAGGAAATACAACACTCCCAATATCACGGCCGTCCATCACGATACCCTTTTGGTCTCCGAGTTTTTTTTGAATTTGAACTAACTTATTTCTGACCTCATCAATTTTCGCTATACTGCTCACGTGTTCAGAAACTTTCATCGCTCTTATTTCTTGCTCTACATTTTCTCCATTTAAAATCACATCATTGGTTCCTTCTTCTGGATTATATTCAAAATTGATGTCAATAGAAGGCAAACTATTTATAATATGAGCCATATCCACATTCCCCTCTTCAATCCAGTTATGCCTCATACTATAAAGCGTAACCGCTCTGTACATAGCACCTGTATCCACATATTTATATTCTAAAGCTTTAGCTAATTGTTTGGCAACTGTACTTTTTCCTGTTGAAGAATGCCCGTCTATGGCAATAACGATGGGTTTCATATTAATCTGGATATTCAATTCTTAAATGGTAGATGTTATTCAATTTTGCCTTTAGAATCTTCTTAATAGATTGGATTTCTTTAAAGGTAATATTGGCGTTGATGAACTGATCTTCTTCAATCTGTTTATTGATAATTTTTTCAACAAAATCATCAATCAATTGTGTGTTGGGTTCTTTTAAGGATTTACTCGCAGCTTCTACTGCATCGCACATCATTAAAATAGCAGTTTCCTTACTAAATGGAATTGGACCGGGATATCTAAAGTCGTCTATAGCAACCTCTCCATCTTCTTCCTCCTTTTGTTTAGCATAGAAATAATAAACAGTGGACGTCCCGTGATGAGTTCTTATAAAATCAATAATTCGATCTGGGAGATTTCTACGCTTGGCGATTTCTATACCTTCCAATCTATGACCAATAATAACTTCTGCACTTTCGGTAGGCGATAATTCGTCATGAGGCGAAACAGAAGTGGTTTGGTTTTCTACAAAATAAATTGGATTTTTCATTTTACCTATATCATGATATAAGGCTCCAACTCTTATTAAAAGTGAATTGGCACCAATTTCATTGGCTGCTGCTTCAGCCAGATTGGCTACGTTTAAGGAGTGGTGGAAAGTCCCCGGAGCAACATTGGATAATTCCTTCAATAATTTTGAATTCGTATCCGATAGTTCTAAAAGAGATAGGTCTGATACCAAACCAAATATTTTTTCATAAGCGTAAATAAGGGGTTGAACGAATAATAAGCCAACGCCGCTCAATAAGAAATAAATAAAGTTATTGTAATCAATCTCTGCAATACTTGCTTCTTTGATCATATTGAAAGCGAAATATGCAAAAATATATACTAAAGTGATCTGAACTACAGATATAAATAGGTTTGCCCGTTTGTACAATTCTGAAACCGTCAAAATGGTTACAATCCCAGCAATGATTTGAAGAAACATATATTCAAAGCTATTAGGAACGACAAGCCCTAGAATAAGAACTGTAATCACATGTGTAAAAAGCCCTAGCCTTGCATCAAAAAAAGCTTTTAAAGTAAGAGGTAAAATACAGAGAGGAACCACGTAGATGTAATCTGTATCTAAACTCATTATCAATAAAGTGAGGAATACTAAAAACAGAATATTGAAAAATATAAAAGTAATCTTGTTGTTATTATCGTAAATATCAGGTCTATACTGTCGTATAAAAAGCAACAACATCAATAAAGACAAGAGTACCAAAAAAGTATATCCAGTGACAACGACGACAAAAGCTGAAGATTCCAAACTTTGAGACTCGTACTCATTTTTTAAGGACCTCAACATTCTTAATTTCTCACCTTCAATTGTTTCTCCTTTTGCAATAATTTTACTGCCTTTACTCACCCTACCTCTAGTGTAAGAAATCTGGTCGAATTTGGATTGGATTTGATTTTGATTGAGTGCTTCGTCATACTCCACATTGACTTTGAAAACTTCAAAGAAAACTTCCAGTAAATCATTTCTACTCAATAAGAGATCCGACCCGTCGATTTTTGAATTCAAAAAGGGTTTTAAATCTTCTTGTGTGAGTATATCTTTATATAAAACTTCATTGACGACTTTGTCTTTAATTAAAAAAACGAAAGTATAGTTGTTTACACTTTCATCTTTAATACGTATCCCGTTTTCATAAACCTCATCTATAGTTCCAGATATAAATTCTGAAATAGCAGGATTATTTTGAAGTAAAGAATCTTGAGAGGTGTTTAATTGGTCTTGCCAGTTGCTTTTTACCTCCTTTGCTGTATTAACATTATATTTAAAATAAGGGATATGTGTTTTTCTGATTTTAGATTTTTCTGCGGAAATTTCTTCGTTAGACTTTAAAATCGCAAAATCGAATGGTGCATATAAGTTTTCATACTGCCATGGTTTACTTTTTATGATTTCATATTTGAATTGACCACCAGTTGGAAAAAAGTAAACAATAAGGAATACACTAAGTGCTAGAAGAAAAAACTTATAGATTATAGATTGATTTTTATAAAGATTGTCTAAAAGGTTCTTCATAACTTAAAGTTGCTCAAATTTAAAAAATAATATGGTGTAAGGCTCTATCTAACTTTAATTGTTTTTTGAAGTGCCCATTTTGAAAGAAGAGAAATAAGACTTGATAATTAAAACTTAAGGTCTCCTTTAACCTAATTGAATTAGCATAAAATTCTTAAATTCGCTGAAATTAAATAAAACTCTTATGTCCAAAGATATCGTTATAGTAAGTGCAGTAAGAACTCCTATTGGAAGCTTTTTAGGAAGCTTAGCCGATATTCCTGCAACTAAATTGGGAGAAATTGCCATAAAGGGAGCTCTTTCCAAAATCAACTTAAAACCAGAATTGGTAGATGAAGTCCTCATGGGGAATGTCGTACAGGCCAATAATGGCCAAGCACCAGCAAGACAAGCAGCCATGGGTGCAGGTATTCCAGATACTGTCCCGTGTACAACCATCAATAAAGTTTGTGCTAGTGGTATGAAAGCTGTAATGCAAGCCGCACAAGCTATTGCCTTAGGTGATGCTGAAATTATTGTTGCTGGTGGGATGGAAAATATGAGCATGATTCCTCATTACTTGCATTTGAGAAAAGGTCAAAAATTTGGACCAGCTCAAATGGTTGATGGCTTACAACGCGACGGTCTAGTGGATGCTTATGACAATAATGCAATGGGAACTTGTGCAGATTTGTGTGCGACAGAACATCATATTTCTAGAGAAGAACAAGATGAATTTGCTAAAGAGTCTTACAAAAGAAGTGCTGAAGCGTGGAAAGCTGGAAAATTTGATGATGAAGTTGTTCCTGTAGAAATTCCACAGAGACGCGGCGAACCTATCATCATGAAAGAAGATGAAGAGTTTAAAAATATTAAACTTGACAAAATTTCTAGCTTGAGACCTGCATTCAGTAAAGATGGTACTGCAACAGCTGCAAATTCCTCAACTATAAATGACGGTGCCGGTGCTGTGATTTTGATGACTAAAGAAAAAGCTGAAGAATTGGGGCTTGAAATTTTAGCGACTATTAAAGGTTATGCTGATGCGGCTCAAGAGCCTAAGCGTTTCACTACTGCGCCTGCAAAAGCCTTGCCTCTCGCACTTAAGAAAGCAAAAGTGTCCAAAGAAGATATTGACTTTTTTGAATTTAACGAAGCCTTTTCTGTCGTTGGTATTGCCAATACTAAATTACTAGGTTTAGATAAAAATAAGGTTAACGTACATGGTGGTGCGGTTTCTTTAGGACATCCATTAGGTTGCTCTGGGGTGAGAATCCTGATTACGCTTATAAATATCATGAAACAAAACAATGCTAAGCTTGGAGCTGCTGCTATTTGTAATGGTGGCGGAGGTGCTTCTGCTATGATTTTAGAACGATAAATCTTAATACTTCAAAATGCTATACGGAATTTGTCCTCTAAGTGTTGTGCCAGTGAGAGCAGACGCTAACGACACTTCAGAAATGGTTACTCAGTTACTTTATGGGGATCATTTCGAAATTACCGAAACAAGACCCAAG
Organism: Psychroflexus gondwanensis ACAM 44; assembly: GCF_000355905.1. Lineage (GTDB taxonomy): Bacteria > Bacteroidota > Bacteroidia > Flavobacteriales > Flavobacteriaceae > Psychroflexus > Psychroflexus gondwanensis. The sequence goes on along the minus strand of NZ_APLF01000003.1, from coordinate 268,031 downwards.
TGGATTAAAATACGTATAGCTTTTGATAGTTATAATGGCTGGATAGATGAGAAACAAGCTTTCAAAATCGATGAATTGACATTTCAAAACCTTCAAAAGAAATCGACTTATTCTACAGATTTGATAGGTCTTATGACCACCTCCTCCAATCAATTGATGCCTGTTTGTATTGGTTCTGCAGTTCATTCTTCAGAACTCCTTAGTCATCACTTCGATGGATCTACCAATGCGAAGTATAACAAAACACAACTAGTGGATACGGCTATGCTTTATCTCAACTCTCCCTATTTATGGGGAGGTAAATCTCCCTTTGGTATAGATTGTAGTGGATTTACTCAAATGGTTTATAAAATAAGTCTCATACATCTTCATAGAGATGCTTATCAACAAGCTAAACAAGGTCAAGCTCTTTCTTTTATCGAGGAAAGTGAACCTGGCGATTTAGCCTTCTTTGATAATGAGGAGGGACACATTATTCACGTTGGGATTATGATGAAAGATAATTATATTATTCATGCCCACGGACAAGTGAGAATAGATAGGATAGACCACTACGGCATCTTCAACGTAGATACCAATCGCTATTCGCACAATCTAAGAGTGATTAAAAAAATAGTCTAAAACCTAGCTCCAAAACCAAAAGAGAACCAAAATCCATCTTCACTATGGAAAAAATTAAAGGTTCCCGAGAATAAATCAGCACCATTCACCCAAAATCCAAGTCCATAATTATTTCTCCACTGATTAGATTCTGGAACATCGGACCAAACTCTACCTACATCTAAGCCACCAAACACGCCAAACTGAAGAGGCATGACATTGGTTCTTATAGTATTGAAACTATACCTCAAATCGACATTACCTACTAAGCTTTGCTGACCTATAAATCGATCTCTTCGAAAACCTCTTAGCCCATTGTTTGCTCCCAATATAGCGGCTTGATAAAATTCATAATTATCATCGAAAAGAAGCTGAGAAGCTGCTTTGGTTCTTAACACCCATTTCTGATCTCGAGAAATGGGATTATAAAATTCTAGATGTGGATTCAAAAAGAAAAAATGCTGATCTGTATTTTCTACATTCATAGTCGCTCCAGCTTCAATTTTGAAATCCATCCCACGCTTAGGATTTAAGTTATCATCCAAGCTTTTATATTGATAGGAAGACCGGTAAGACACGAAATTTTGAGTTTCAAAAAAATCAGGATTATTCAATAGTAATTCTGCGCTAGCCTCATCAATAAACCGCCCTTCAGTTCTTTGGACTCTATAGTTTTGGTAACTTAATTTATGCTCAAAAATACTTCCATAGTCAGATGCTTTTCGGAGGCCAATTTCAGCTTCAATGCGTCTTATTTTAACCCTGTTATAGTCTTTACCCAACTCATCATCACGGTTTTCTGAATCATTTCCAATTCCAAAAAAGTTCCTTGCAAAATTTGGACTTGTATACTCTACACTAGTAATGAAATTATAATTCCCTATCACGTTGGCGAACTCTCCTTCATAACCAAGATCAAAACCTCCCGTAGAGGTATATAATCCTGCTCTTAATTTGTGACGATAAGTAAAAGGATTGAGCTGAAAGCCTTTAAATGCATGGGTGGTTTGTAGGCCAAAAAGCAATCCATCATCTGGATTAAAACCTAGCCTTGGCAGAAACGTATTGGAAGTAGATATTTTTCTGTTTTTGTTAAAGAGATTCTGTTGATAATCATCAGACTCAACAACTCTAGCCTTCGACTTCTTTTTTACTGTATTCTCAAAAGATTTATAATCGTAAATTACAGTACGTTGACCTGAATTTATGGTGTACTCATCCTCGTCGTGCCCTCCTATTAATCTTACTTTTATTTTGCTTTTGAAATCGCCATTAACGTAAAACTCATCTGTTTCATCTAAACCATAAATCCAGATTTCTTTGGTCTGCTCGGAGTCAAAAGTTTTATCAATCATCAAACTTTCACGATCTCCACCTTTGTTTCTATAAACCTGAACTCGAGTCTTTCCGTTTTCAAACCTGTCCACGTCAATAATATCATCTTTATCTGTAGCACTCAAAATAGCATATTCATTCAGGATATTGCTATAGCGTTTTGCTATAGACTCTAGATTTCCGAGTCTTTCTTTAAAGGTTTTGATTAAATCTTGAGTGTTTTCTTTATTAATTTCTTTTGGAAAGTGACTAAAAGCTTTTTGGATTACCTCATCAGACAAGTGGTTTTGAATATAATTAGCTTCTTTTATCCAATCTTCTTTAGTTGCATTCCTTATAATAATTCTATCGAGTCCCAAACCAGAATTATTAAACCACCTTAAATATTTAATATCACTAGTATAAGGATGATAAATTTTAGGAAAGCTACTGATGGTACGAATCGCATTAAAAAAACCACCATCGAAATTAGCAAAAACTTGATCTCTATCTCTTGGAATAGGTTTGAAAGTATGATTTCCATCTTCATCTTCAAACTCAGACCAACGCCATTGATCTGAGTGCCTGTCCCAATCCCCTAATAGCATATCAAACAACCGAGCTCTCAAATAACTAGATTCATCAACGCTGTATTTTTCATCACGACGTAGGCGCACTATCAAATCTGCAGTACTAACTATATCGTGATTGGGGTTTCCAAAAACACCTTCTGTTCCCATCCAGTTATCTTCCGGACGTTCTTCAATCATGTATATAGCATCTCCATGTTTGGCATTAAACTTCCCTAGAGCTTTTTGTTTGGGGATATAAACTAATTTTGGATTGGTGTGGTATATATCTATAGCTTTTGCTAAATCTGGGACTGCCATAAATGAAAATGGATGTGCCGAGGTAAGAAAATCTAGTAATAATTCTTCCACTACAGTGTCATCAAATTCACCAGTTAAGTTCTTATCGGGATAGACGAACTGCTGCAATAAACGAATAGGATTTTTCTTGATTTGCCTGATGTTGTATTGACGGCCTAAACTATCTTCTAACCTTAAAGAATTGGTTTGCATGCCGCCGCCTAATCGCATTGGACGAAGACCTCCGTATGCAGAATCCAAATCAAGGACTGGCATCTCAATTGGTTTTCCATACATATCTCTGTAACGCTCTCCCCATATACTTTCAAAAAAGTCTGTTCTTTCTAGTTTAAACTCTTCGTAAATTGAAGCCTTTACTGTTTTAGGAAACGTCTCTGGAAGCTGATTAAGGTCAAAAGCTTCATCTGGACCATAAACTTCCTTCTGGAATATCAATTCTGGTTCATCTTCGTTAGCTGAGTAAAATTGCACCCAAGAGGAACCGTCTTCGAAAACATCAAAAATAGCGAAACCATAACCAGGATAAACGAACTCACCATCACTTCCTAGTTTGGCGTAAGACACTTTAGACCCCGAACCTGAGACAATCTGCTTTATCAAATCATGCTCTATATATTGTAAGCTATGCTCATGGCCAGAAGCAAAAATGACTTTATTCCAACGGCTTGCAATAGCAGAAATTCGATCTACCATCTTTCGGTATTGATTATTTTGAGTGTCTTGCACAGAAATTCCACCTGTAGCTCGTATCATATTAGCTAGAGATCCCAGAACGGGTAAAGGGACTTTGCGTTGGGAAGGAAACAAATGTTTTACAAATTCGAAAGTCCCCCCGTGAATTCCATTGGTATACAAGGGATGGTGAAGTGCTACTAGTGTGGTTTTATTCTGATTTTTTTTCAGCTCAGTTTCAAATTCATCGTAAAATTGATCCCGCGTTTTAATTTCTTCACAGCCTCTATTGATTTGTGGTGTGTTGTCCCAATTTTGTAAAACCCATTGAGAGTCTAAAATAATGAGATGAACATCATCTGAAATATCTACAAAAGACATCCCACAGCCTGGCTTAGGCAGCCAAGGTAAATCTTGGTTTGGCAATGCTTCTTCAATTCGCTCCTTTTGGTTTTCTAAGGACTGAATCCCTTCTGAATACCAATCGTGGTTCCCAGGAATAAAATGAACATCCCCTTCAAAAAATTGAAGACTTGACGTTTGCCGGTCGATAATTTGTTCTGCTTGCCTCCTATCGTCTTCACCTTCGCTTGGTAAACCGGCAGGATAAATGTTATCCCCCAAAATAATGAGCTTATCCTTTTGGGTATCTATTCCCTTGGCAAATTTTCGAAAAGCTTGAAGACCTGGTGGAACAGTATCTAACTTTTCATACCCTGTATCTCCAATAAGATAAAAACGCTGTAACTTGGTTTTATCCTCAGGATAAAAAGTAGATTCGAATTTTTCTAAATTTTTATAGTTAACTTCGTAAGTTGCACAGGAAACAAATACCAGACAAAGCACAATCAATTGTATTTTTTTTCTCATTCTTAAATAAAACTTGAATTATAGTCTCTTAAATATAGAAAATGACAGATTTACTTTCTAAAGTTGAAACTTTTGTTTTGCATTTATTCAAAGATAAGTTATCTACTATATATGTATACCATAATTTCAATCATACTAAAAGAGTTGTTGAAAATGCTGAGTTTCTAGCAGAGAAAAAAAATCTAAGTCCACAAGATAAAAACATGCTCCTTCTTGCCGCATGGTTCCACGATACAGGGTATACACATTCTAATGAACATCATGAAAAAGAAAGCAAACTGATAGCGAGGAGTTTCCTAAAAGACCATAATTTGTCTGAAGATGATCTCTCGATTATTGAAAAAGCTATTGGTATCACAAAACTAGGTGCGCAACCCACAACTGATATTGAGAAAATCCTAAAAGATGCCGACTGTTCTCATTTTGCTAGAGAAGACTTTAAGGAAATAAGTGAATTATTGAGACAAGAATTTTATTTACAAGGAGATTCTTACAGTCCAAAAGAATGGCTTGATCTTAATATCGATATGCTTTCTACCAAACATCAATTCTATACAGATTATGCCGTAAAGAATTGGAGCGCTATAAAACAAAAGAACCTAATCAATCTTATTGAAAATAAGGATAAGAAGAAGAGAAAAGAGGAAAAAGAAAAATTAAAAGCAAAATATAAAGCTCAATACAAAAACAACAATCCAGAAAGGAGTATACAAACCTTATTTAGGGTTACTTTAAGAAATCACATTAAACTAAGTGATATTGCCGATACAAAAGCAAATATTCTCTTATCGGTAAATGCGATTATCATCTCTTTAGCTTTGGCGAATATCATCCCAAAATTAGACAACCCAAGTAACCAACATTTAATGATTCCTACCCTCATCTTGATCTGTTTTAGTGTAGCGTCAATTATTTTATCCATTTTATCTACAAGACCCAACGTGAGTTCGGGAGAATTCACCAAAAAACAAGTAGAAGATAGGGATGTGAATATTTTATTTTTTGGAAATTTTCATAAAATGAGTTTCAAAGACTATCTATGGGGAGTCAAAGAAATCATTAAAGACAAAGACTATGTCTATGAAGCTTTGGTAAAAGACCTTTATTTACTAGGAAAAGTATTAGAAAGAAAATATCGCCTCCTAAGGTTGACTTACACAACATTTATGGTAGGTATTATTATCTCTGTGATTAGTTTTTTTGTCGCTTTTAATGTTTTTTGAACTCGAGCAAAGAAACGAATTAACTTCAGGTAATCTTTGAACTGTTAAATTGAAGAATTTATCTTCTCAATTAATTTCAATTTTAACTCCTCAAAGATTCTATCAGATCTTCGTAAGTTAAACCAGAAGCTTCGCTTTTATCGGTATGGTATAAAATCCCCACCCTTAAGGCTTTTAAGCCTGAAACACCTTGCAAATCTTCAACATCAAGCACCTCGACATCCTCATCTAGATACTTCTTCCTCTGCAAGTAATGAATATATTTCAGGTATTCCTTTTCAGATTCTTTTTGAGAGTAGATGATAGCTAGTTTCCCTTTGGAGGTAATACGCTCTTCGGTATGCTTTATAAAGGCTTTATCTATTCTTTTTTTGATGATTTCATAGCTAGCATTATAGGACCCATCAACATCAAAGTGCTTTTCATCCATTCTATAATGAATACTTAAGGTGTTATTGAATGCTAAAATCAACGATCTAGAACTTAACTTTAAAGCATTGGAATCTTGTAATTTGTAAAATTTATTTTCCATCTCGCACATCACAGTGAGTTGCCATAATCTCAAATTTTGAAGCATCACTTCACTAAATTTTTGTTCACGAGTAATGGATTGGCCTATGTACATATTATGTTCTACGCCATCGGTTTTATAACGATCAAAATAATGTGGGTATATTTTCTGTGCTTCTACTTGCTTCAAATCAATATAGTTGGCCATGCAAGAGTTAATGCTAGAAACGGTCTCATCAAACTCGTCTCTTTGTTCATGAAAAGCTTTGGCACCTACCTCTATTTTTTTTAAGTAAATATTGACCATGAGTTTGCAGTCTGGAACATTATTTTCGATGTGCTCCAAAATGGGAAGAATATCATATTTTAAAAGGTTATCGGTTTTTTGCTCGGTTGAAGCGGTGATTCCCTCCATTAAACTCGAAAGACTATCTGTAATTCTATATCCCATTTGCTCGTATACAGGAATAGGTTGAGCTTCGAAGGCTGAATTGATGATATTTAGAACTTGATTGAGTTGGTTAATTAAATCATTTTGAATCGCTGAATTTCTTTGGGTTGACGATCCTGCAATATCTATTTGACCAAAAAGTGGATATACCTTTTTGAAAGTAATTTCATCTAAGTTTGCCTCTTCCTTATTTGCAAAACCTTCTAAAAACTTCTCTGCTTCTTCTTGGAATTTCCATTCTACACTTGGGTGTATAGAGGTGTATTCACTTTGAATAATTGCCTTTATGCGGTTTTGCTTTTCTTGTCTGTAATTTTCTACGGTTTCAGCAATATAAGGAACAATATCATCGAGTTTTGTAGCATTGATACTATTTAAATCATTTTTGGAATAGCTTACCAATTCTAGAATGGCTAGAAGCTTTTCGTTTTTAATCACCGGTGCTAGTATAGCTGATTTTATAGATTGTTGATGAAGATGCTTCGCGAATTTATTTTTAGGATTTTTCTCAGCATAACTTTCCACATCTGGAATACTAAAATAACTATGTCGAGTTACAATAGATTTATAAGCCCCTTCACAAAGAGCTTCTCTACATCCATTTTCTGAAATTGAATCCAAAATAAAACTTTCAATGTATTGCGAATTTACATGTTGAAACTTCTCTTCGACATCATCAAAAAGGGCGAAGCCAAATTCTAATTTGGGTAGACTAAAGATAGTGCTTAAAACATCTCTCATTTTCGTAGAAATAATCTTTGAGTCAGAAAGTATATTGTTGTTTAATAAAAGAGTTTTAATTTCTGAAATGCTATTGTCTGCCGTAACATCGGTAAGATTCAAAATGGCGAATCCTTTAAAAATCCATGAATTTGGTGGGAATTTGTCCTTCCAAAAATCAATATCATCGTGATGATTTAAAAGCTCATCTACATCTTCGTCTGTGATATCTAGAGCATCTTTTGTGGGAATGAGTTCAATGAAATCCGCATTTACAAAAAGCCGATAATTCCTTATTTTACCATTTGCATCTGGAACATCATAATATTCTGGACGGAAAAAATCGATATTATAGTTGTAGTAAGTATTTAAAATTATGATACATGCTAAAATATAATCCTTTTCGACGTTAAAATTTCTAGGTAGAAATTCAAAGTTTTTGTCTTCTACTGAATTCAGTATAGATTCAAAACGCTTTGTTTTTCTAAACATTTTAGAGCGAAAAGGAACCGTAGCGACTTTTATTTCATTGTAGGTCAACACATCTGGAAACAGATCATCAAGAAGAATTTTTATTTGATCTTGGTAGACTTCTAAGTTTTCAAAATCTTCGATACCTTCAAATAACTCTGGGTAAGATTCAGAATACTCTAGAATACCTTTAATATATGTTTTGGAAATAGGATTGATTTCAGTTTTCAAACGTTGACTAAAATTATCCAATATTTTTTGGAAACTCAATTTTATTCTAAAGGGATAAATATCTTTATAGCGATCCATAGTTAAATATACAGAATACAATACTATTTATAAAGGGTAGATTTTATCGTTCACTTAAGATACTTTTATAAGTTTTGGCTATTTTATTCTTAAGTAATTCTTCTACTCTTTTGGAGTTGTCTATTTTTGTATAAAATCAAAATCAAACTAGATGAAAATTTTATATGCCGTTTCGATCTTAGCGCTTCTTGTAGGATGTAACTCACCCTCTCCTAAACTCGAAGCATCTATTGATGAAGTTCCTAATGGAACCAATGTTTACTTAGCTCAGCTAGGCCCACAAAATGTTCCTGTTCCACTAGACACAACTCAGGTGAATAACAATTCTTTTGAATTTGATTTAATTAATTCCAAAAATCAAGACATCAATCTTATTCAAATCGAAGGCGTGAATGGAAATATCATTTTTATTAATGATGCTGAAACAATAAAGATTGATGCTTCAAATGAAAATTTGAGAAATTCTAAAATAGAGGCCGGTGAACATAACAAGTTATTAAAGGACTATATCGGTGTCATTACCAAATTTGCAGAAGAGAAAAATTTCATTAAAAATCAGCATTCAGAAGCGATGCAGAATGAAGATGAGACTGCCATGCTAGATGCAAGATTAGATATGGATGCCTTGGCAGAAGAATCCAAAAAAGCTACTTTGGATTTCATTCAATCCCACACCAACTCTATAGTGGGCATGATGGCTTTGTCTGATGTGATGAATTCTAAATCTGTTCCCTTAAATAAAATGAAATCCCTTTACGACGGATTTAGTGATAATGTAAAGGATACACCCCTAGGTAGAATGCTAGGCCAAAATATTGCAAAGATAGGCGCAACTGATATTGGAGCAGAAGCTCCAAAATTTTCAGGACCAACACCAAACGGAGAAGAGCTATCTCTTAATGAAGTAATGGGTAAAGTAACCCTTATTGATTTTTGGGCTTCTTGGTGTAGACCTTGTCGTGTCGAAAACCCTAACATTGTAAGTATCTACAACGATTATAAAGATAAAGGGTTTTCTGTAATAGGTGTTTCTTTAGACAAACCCAATAGTAAAAATTCTTGGTTAAAAGCTATTAAGGATGATCAATTGGAATGGAATCATGTTTCAAACTTGAAATATTGGCAAGAACCCATAGCCCTAAAATATGGAGTAAAAGCTATCCCTGCAGCCTTTTTAATTGATGAAAATGGGATTATTGTTGGCAAAGATCTTAGAGGTGAGGCTTTACGAGATAAAGTAAAAGAAGTTTTAGAAAACTAAGTCTTATTAAACTTCAAAATAAAAAGGGACTTTTCAATGTGTTGAAAAGTCCCTTTTTATTTAATCATATCAACTAGTCGGGAGATTTTAGTTTTTCTGCTTTAAAAGGCCTTACGATTAAGCGAGCCGCTCTATCGTAATTGATATAGCTGTAAGTCCAGTTAAAAAAAGTCACTATTCTATTCCTGAATCCAACTAGAAACCACAGATGAACAAACATCCACACAAACCAAGCAAAGGCACCACCAAATTGGATTTTGCCTAAGTCAACCACAGCTTTATTTCTTCCTATTGTTGCCATGGTACCTTTATCGAAATATTCAAAAGGCTCTAGAGATTGATTATTTATAGTTCTTAATAAATTTTTTGCCAAATGCGCACCTTGTTGAATAGCAGGTTGGGCAACCATAGGGTGACCTTTTGGATACTCTTCGCTTATCATTAAAGCAATGTCACCTATTGCAAAAACAGTTTCGTAACCTTCTACTTGGTTGAAAGTATTTACATTATATCGATTTTCCTTCTCCATAAGTGCTCCACTCTTAAGTCCTTCTATAGCTGCTCCAGTGACACCAGCACTCCAGATAAAGGTCTCTGTAGGAAAAGAGAGAGCTTCGTTACTTGTCTTTACGATGTGGTCATCGTAAGACTCAACGAAGGTATTGAGGTGAATTTCGACACCAAGTTCTTCTAGGTATTTCTGCGCATTTTTAGAGGATTTTGCACTCATTGGAGGTAGAACTTTATCCATCCCTTCTATTAAATGAATATGAATATCCTTAGGGTCTATATCTTGATAATCTTTAGGGATTACATTTTTACGAAGTTCTGCAATAGCTCCACTCAGTTCAACACCTGTAGGCCCTGCACCTGCAATAACAAAATTCAACAACGCTTTTCTTCGTTCAGGATCTTCAGTTATGGTAGCTTCTTCAAAATTCTCCAAAATCAAACTCCTCAAATTCAAAGCTTGTGGTATTGTTTTCATCCAAATAGCATTGTCCTCTACACTTTTATTTCCGAAGAAATTAGTTTTTGATCCTGTTGCAATCACCAAATAATCATAAGTAACTTCACCTATGTTGGTATGGATTAATTGCTTTACTGAGTCGATGTGCTCGACATCTGCCATTCTGAAATAGGCATCCTTATTCTTTTTAAGAAGCTTTCGTATAGGATACGCAATAGAGTCTGGCTCTAGACCAGAGGTTGATACTTGATATAATAAAGGCTGAAAAGTATGATAATTCCTCTTATCCAGCATAACCACCTGAAATGGTTTTTTCTCGAGGTCATTAACTAAGCTTACTCCACCAAAACCAGCTCCTATGATAACCACTCTTGGAAAATCTGTAATTGGAATGTTCATAACTTTTTTCTCTAAATTACTATCTTTTCCTGTTTAGCATGTAACTTTTGGTAAATTTAACGACATATAAACGTATTATATAGTTTTGAGGACACCATTAGAAAAAAAATTTATTGACCTACTAGAAAAGCATCAGAATATTGCTCATAAAATCTGTAGGATGTATACCTATGATGCAGATTCTCATAAAGATTTATTTCAGGAGATCACCGTTCAACTTTGGAAAGCTTATCCCAAGTTCAGAGAAGAATCTAAGTTTAGCACCTGGATGTATCGTGTAGCTTTTAATACAGCGATAACTCTTTACAGAAAGAAAAAAAGAAGGGTACAAACTTCGCCTTGGGAGGACTATGATTTTAAAATTTCTTCTGAGGGCTATGATTCGACTTTAGATGACAACTTAAAGTTGATGTATGCGGCCATCAAAGAACTAAATGATATTGACAAAGCTTTGGTCCTGCTTTATCTGGAAGACAAACCTTATACTGAAATATCTGAAGCTTTAGGTATTTCTGAAGTGAATGCTAGAGTGAAAATGAATAGAGTGAAAACGAAATTAAAAAACATATTGAATCCTTAATTATGGATGAATTAGATCTTATAAAAAAGGACTGGCAGAATAGAACAAAAAACCTGCCTAGCTATTCAAAAGAGGAGCTATTCCCTATGATTCACAAGAAGTCTTCTTCTAGTGTGAAGTGGATTTTGATTATCAGTATTTTAGAATTTTCATTTTGGATTATTGTAGAATTACTAAGCCTTTCCCAAGATTATAGCTCTGTTATTGAGAGCATTGGATTTACTTGGTTTTTAAGAATAGCTTCGATCGTTAATTATGCAGTCCTCGTAGGATTTATTATTGTTTTTTTCAGAAATTACAAACGTATTCAAGTCAATGATTCCGCTAGACAACTTATGAAGCAGATCATCAAAACACGCTCAACTGTAAAATATTATGTGCGTTATAACATCATATTTCTAGCAATTATTTTTATAATAACGTCCGCAAAAATCATTTTGAGTCAAACTGAATTAGATCCTACCGAATTATGGATTATGACAGGGATCATGCTTTTTATCTTGTTGATTATCCTAGCCTTCTTCTTGCTTTTCTATAAATTACTCTACGGGATATTGACCAAGCGTCTTTACAAAAATTATAAAATATTAAGTAAAATAGAGGTTTAGCAATTAAGCTCTTGGATGGTAATTTTCTAAAACTGACTTAAGGTGAGTTTTATCCAAATGCATGTAAATTTCTGTTGTTGTAATGCTTTCATGACCTAGCATTTGTTGAATAACTCTTAAGTTGGCTCCATTTTCTAACAGGTGAGTCGCAAAAGAATGTCTAAAGGTATGAGGACTAATATTTTTTTGAAGATTCGTTTTTTTAGCCAACTGTTTTACAATTGTAAAAATCATAGCACGAGTCAACTGAGCCCCTCGCCTATTCAGAAATAAAATATCCTTAGACTCTGACTTCTGATTGATATGAACTCTATATTGCTCTTTATAAATACTGATGAATTTCTGTGTATACTTGTTGATGGGGACTAGTCTTTCTTTATTTCCCTTTCCAATTACTTTTATAAAACCTTCTTCAAAAAAAAGATCTGAAATTTTGAGCTCTACGAGTTCGCTTACACGCAGCCCACAACCATACAATGTCTCTATAATAGCTTTATTGCGATGACCTTGCGGATGTGAAAGGTCTATAGCATCAACAAGTTGATCGATTTCCTCTGTAGAGAGTGTATCTGGTAATTTCCTTCCTAATCGAGGGGATTCAATAAGCTCTAAGGGATTGGTTTTTCTGTAATTTTCGAAAATGAGATAATCAAAAAAACTTTTTAAACCTGAAATTAAACGGGCCTGAGAGCGTTCGTTAATAACTTTTGAAATAGAGTAAATGAAACTTTGGAGAGTTTCTTCATCGACAAGCTCTGGGGTAAGAGTCGCATTATATTCTGAAAGATAATTAACAAGCTTTAAGATATCTAGCCGATAATTTTGAATAGTATTATCGGCTAAACCTCTTTCTATTTTAAGGTAATATGTAAAATCCTGAATTGCTTCTTGCCATTTCATGCAGGCTAGTTAAGATGATTATTTTAAAATTACAGAATTTGTTCAGCGTGAGCTTTGGTTTTCACTTTTGTGATCACGTCTTCTAAAACTCCATTTTCATCTATAATAAAAGTCGTTCTATGGATACCGTCATATTCTTTACCCATAAACTTTTTGGGTCCCCAAACTCCAAAGGCTTCAATAACCGATTTATCTTCATCGGCTAGAAGTGGAAATGGGAGCTCATATTTATTTTTAAAATTTTGCTGGCGCTTTTGAGAATCTGCACTTGCCCCTAATATATGATAACCTTGAGCTTGTAAGGCTTTCCAGTTGTCTCTCAAGTTACAAGCTTCTGCAGTACAACCTGGAGTACTCGCCTTGGGATAGAAAAAAACAACAAGTTTCTTTCCTTCATAATCTTTTAAGCTATGTCTATTTCCATCTTGATCTTTAGCTTCAAAACTTGGAGCTTTATCTCCTGCTTTTAATGTTGTCATAATTCCTATTTTTGTTTAAAAGTAAAGTAAATGAAAAAATCTGAAAAAGTAGATTTCGTTATAAATACGTTAAAGGAACTTTATCCAGAAATTCCAATACCTCTAGACCATAAAGATCCCTATACCTTATTAATTGCTGTGCTGCTTTCTGCACAGAGCACAGACGTAAAAGTGAATCAAATTACTCCACTTCTTTTTGAAAGGGCTGATAACCCTTGGGACATGGTAAAAATGAATGCTGACCAAATACGAGAAATTATAAAACCCGTCGGTTTATCACCAATGAAATCTAAAGGTATTTATGGCCTTTCTCGAATTATAATTGAAAAATACAATGGAAAAGTTCCAGAGAGCTTTGAAGGTTTAGAAGAATTACCAGCTGTTGGTCATAAAACTGCTAGTGTAGTTCTCGCACAAGCGTTTGGCGTTCCTACTTTTCCGGTAGATACACACATCCACAGGTTGATGTATCGCTGGGGACTTACCACTGGTAAAAATGTTCAAAAAACAGAAAAAGATGCTAAGCGATTGTTTCCCCAAGAGGTATGGAACGATATCCATCTTCAGATCATTTGGTATGGACGAGAATATTCTCCTGCCAGAGCATGGGACCTCGAAAAGGACATCATCACAAAAACTATTGGACGAAAATCTGTTATCGATCAATACAACAAGAAAAAGGCATCTAAATCTAAATAAAGAAGCCTTTCGATTTAAGAATTAGACCATTAATTTTGAAAGCTCTCGAACTGGAGATCTCTGTAGGTCACTACAGTGAAAGCTTTAGAAAAATCCAAAATAGATTTAACTGTTTTTGCTGAAGGTTTCATCGTCTTTGAAGGAGTTTGAGGTGCTTCGTTTAAGTAAATTTTTGCCATATCTATAGATTTGAGATATTACAAAAACGTAAATTTTTACGAATTATTGTATACTAATTGGTCAAGACGACTTGATGCTTTTCTATAATTTTTCTCAAATTGATAAGAGCATAACGCATACGACCTAGGGCTGTATTGATACTCACATCCGTTTTGAAAGCAATTTCCTTAAAGCTCATCTCTTTAAAAATTCGCATTTCCAAAACTTCTAGCTGGTCTTGTGGAAGTTCTTTGATCAATTCATGCAAATCGGTTTCAATTTGAGATTTTATGATTTGCCGCTCAGCATTAAGATCGTCATCGGTCATAAAATCTAAGATTTCAAAATCTCCTTTCCCTTCGAACTTTGGCATCCTGTTGCTTTTCCTGAAGTGATCTATAACCAAATTATGAGCAATTCTCATTACCCATGGAAGGAATTTACCTTCTTCATTATACTTGCCACGCTTTAAAGTTCTAATGACTTTTATGAAAGTATCTTGAAAAATATCCTCAGCTAAATCTTTATCGTAAACTTTAGAAAAAATAAAACTAAATATTTTTTGTTGATGCCTATTGATTAAAGTAGAAAGAGATTTTTCATCACCATCTATGTATTGCTTTACTAATACAGCTTCGGAAGAGATTGAAGTTCTATTCATGTCTTATACTTAAATAAACACCTATCCTGAAGTGGTGGCGTTAATTATTAAAAATAGTTTTAAGTAAAAGTGCTATATAGGCTCATAATTATCTGGCTAATATATAAATATAAGTTTACCCACTACACCCCGTTAATAAATTTAACATATTATACGCTTGTATTCAACTCCAATTTGGAGTGACATATCTTTATATTTGCAAGATTCCGTTAGTCTATGAAACAAACAAATTTAGATAAGTTCGATCCCAAAGAGTACATTATTATTAAAGGAGCGAAACTTCACAATCTTAAAAATATTGATGTAGTTATACCCAGAAATAAGTTAGTCGTTATTACAGGACTATCTGGCTCTGGAAAATCTAGTCTCGCCTTTGACACTCTATATGCAGAAGGTCAAAGACGCTATGTAGAAAGCCTTTCTGCCTATGCCAGGCAATTTCTTGGCAGATTGGATAAGCCTAAAGTAGATTATATTAAAGGTATTGCACCCGCAATTGCTATTGAACAGAAGGTAAATTCAACAAATCCCAGATCCACAGTAGGCACCTCTACTGAAATCTATGACTATTTAAAGCTGCTCTATGCCAGAGTAGGAAAAACGCTCTCTCCCTTTTCTGGTAATGAAGTCAAAAAACATAGAGTTACCGATGTGATTGACTTTGTAAAGTCAATCGAAGAAAAACAAAAATTACTTCTTCTTGCTCCTATACGTCTAGAAAAGAACAGAACTATAGAGGAGAAAATAAAAATTCTCCAGCAACAAGGCTTTAGCCGAATTAAGGTCGATGATACCGTTTTCAAAATAAATGATGCCTTAGAGCAGAAAATATCGAAAAAGAGCGAGCTTTCTATAGTTGTAGATCGGATTGTTGTTAAGCATGACGAAGATTTTTATAACCGATTAGCAGATTCAATTCAAAATGCGTTTTACGAAGGAAAAGGAGAATTGAATATTGAGGACGTTGCTTCTGGTCAACTCACCAATTTCAATAATAAATTTGAGCTCGATGGCATGCAATTCACAGAACCTAGTGTGCATCTCTTTAGTT
The DNA here is from genome assembly GCF_000355905.1 of Psychroflexus gondwanensis ACAM 44. GTDB lineage: Bacteria > Bacteroidota > Bacteroidia > Flavobacteriales > Flavobacteriaceae > Psychroflexus > Psychroflexus gondwanensis. Next base: position 252,234 of record NZ_APLF01000003.1, on the reverse strand, counting down.
TCAACAATCCTGTTGGAGCTTGTCCCAAGTGCGAAGGCTATGGCGATATTGTAGATATTGATGAAGGTTTAGTCATTCCAAATACTGGCCTTAGTGTTTACGAAGGCGCTATTGCTCCATGGAAAGGAGAGACTTTAGGCTGGTATAAAAAGGAGTTGATAACAAATGCTCACAAATTCGATTTTCCAGTTCACACGCCTTATTTTGAATTGACCGATGAAGAAAAAAATATCATCTGGAACGGAAACCAATACATAACAGGTGTCAACGATTTTTTTGAAGTGGTAAAATCTAAAGCCTATAAAATTCAGAATAGGGTTTTATTATCCAGATACCGAGGACGAACCAAATGTCCAGAATGTAAAGGAAGACGGCTTAAAAAGGAAACCACTTACGTCAAAATTAACGACGTTAATATCACAGACCTGGTCGATTTACCTATTGATAAAGTCAGTGAGTTTTTTAAAAATATAAAGCTTAATGAACACGATACAAATGTTGCCAAGCGCTTGTTGAGAGAAATCGACAATAGGCTTAAATTTTTAATGGATGTAGGTTTAACCTACTTATCGCTTAACCGAAAGTCCAACTCCCTTTCTGGTGGGGAATCTCAACGTATTAACTTGGCTACCTCTTTAGGAAGTAGTCTGGTGGGTTCTATGTATATTCTAGACGAACCTTCCATTGGTCTACATTCTAAAGACAATGAACGCTTAATTGAAGTTTTAAAAAACTTAAGAGATCTGGGCAATACAGTTATTGTAGTAGAGCATGATGAAGATATCATGAAAGCTGCAGATTATATTATAGACATTGGCCCAGAAGCAGGAACTCATGGAGGAGATCTCGTCGGTAAGGGAAGTTATAAAGAGATTCTAAAAGGATCCTCCCTAACGTCTTCTTACCTCAATGGAAAAAAAGAAATTGAAATTCCTAAAACTAGGCGTAAGACAAAAGCTTTTGTAGAACTAAAAGGGGCAAGAGAAAACAATTTAAAAAATATCAATGTTAAGGTTCCTTTAGATAGTTTTGTAGCTATTACAGGAGTTTCTGGAAGTGGTAAAAGTACACTTGTTAAAAGTATCCTATACCCAGCCATGATTAAGCATAATGGAGGCTACGGAACCAAAGCTGGACAGTTTGATGGTATTGAAGGAAACTTTAAGCACATCAAACATATCGAATATGTAGATCAAAATCCGATAGGGAGATCCTCTAGGTCCAACCCTGTGACCTACATCAAAGCTTATGATGATATTCGGAATTTATTTGCTAAGCAAAAACTGTCTAAAATCAGGAATTTCAAACCAAAACATTTCAGTTTTAATGTAGAGGGAGGTCGTTGTGACACTTGCGAAGGTGAAGGTGAAGTGACTATCGAAATGCAATTTATGGCAGATGTTCACTTAGAATGTGAAGCTTGTTACGGAAAACGCTTTAAACAGCAAGTTTTGGATGTAGAATTTGAAGGTAAGAATATAGATGACGTCTTATCCATGACGATTGATGATGCTATGGAGTTTTTCTCGTCTCACAATGAAACCAAAATTTCCAATAAGCTAGAAGCTCTGCAGGATGTAGGTTTGGGCTATGTCGCTTTAGGACAAAGTTCGTCTACTTTATCTGGTGGTGAAGCTCAGCGTATTAAATTAGCTTCATTTCTTACTAAAGGTAAAAATGCAGATAAGACCCTATTCATTTTTGATGAACCCACTACAGGGCTTCATTTTCATGATATCAATAAATTACTAAAATCTTTTGAAGCACTTATAGAAAATGGCCATAGTGTTGTGGTTATTGAACATAACATCGACTTAATAAAATGTGCAGACCATGTGATCGATCTTGGCCCTGAAGGAGGCATAAACGGAGGTAAATTGATGGCGGAAGGAACTCCAGAACAAGTTGCCCAAGTGAAGGCCTCGTTTACTGGTCAATATTTAAAGCTGAAAATGAAAGTGTAAAGGTTTACAAATTATAACGACTCACTAAAAGATTGAATTTGTTTTGAGGCTTTCTGTCTCAAAATAGGTTTTGGTTGATTAGTTTGGAAAACTCCTTAGCATTAAATAGGCTAAGGAGTTTTCTTTTTAAAGATTTGTTGGTAAAATTTGGACAAATCTGTAGATAGCTTTCCCTTTAAACTTATAATAAGGTATAAGCTGGTAATCGCAATAGATTTAAGGATAATATTGATTAAGGCGTGACCTGTTGTAAAATCCCAGAAGTAGAAGCTAAGGCTCAAAAGCCCTATGATTATTGAAATATAAAGACTCTTCCTGTTGAATGGGTGAATTCCAAAAGTGATTTTCACAAAAATCAATTTGAAAATGTTGTACAACAGAAAGGAAGTGAAGGTTGCATAAGCTGCTCCGTAAATTCCAAATTCGGGGATAAGCCAGATGTTTAAGAGAAAAGCGATTCCAACAATGACAAGGCCGACTACCAAAATAGTTTTATAATATTTTGAATTAAAAATAATGCTATTGTTATTCCCTAAAACATTATCTGATAGCTTTACAAGACTAATCAAAAAAACAATGCTCACTCCTATCCTGTAGGGCTCAGGAATGATCTGATAAAGCTGATGCACATTGGTAACGATAAGAGTAAAAACTAATCCACTAATTAAGAAAAGAGTATTGGAACTTCTTATATAAAGATCTTTCAAGAGAAGAAAATCTTGAGAATTTAGATATTTAGCAGTAATTGGATTGGTAATTTGATGCATTGCTTTAGAGGGCACTGCAATTACAGTAGCGATGTATATAGCAATTCCATAAATAGAAACATTTTCTATAGGCATAAAGTATTCTATCATAACTTTATCCAGATCGAAAAGCGTAACGGCTACTGTTCCTGCAATAAAAATAAGCAGGGAATAGCTTATGATATCCTTCAGTTCTCTAGGGAGTTGAAAGCTAAACCGCGGAGTATATAATCTAAGCGCATAGACCATCATGACCAGTGTTCTCAAGAAAAAAACAAGTATGAGTAGATAAATAAATAATGAAACGTCAATAAATTCAAAATAAAGACATACCAGTAGTATAGTGATAGCTATTCTATGAAACAATTCTCGCATCAAAGTTCCAAAAACACTTTTGTAATAGACTTTTGCCCACGCAAAAAAAACTTCAAAATAAGCGGTAGTCGTAGCAATTACAAAAATACCCCACACATAAGGTTGGACTAAATCATTTTCACCTTCAAAATAATTCAATAAGCTATCATAAGCTAAGAATCCTACCAAAGCCAATAAAATTCCTAAACCCAAAGGCAGTAAAAGAGCAAAGTTAAAAAGTTTATCAACGTCTGCCTTTAAGCTATATCTGCTAAAGTATTTAACGATTGTATTGTGAACCCCAAGAGCCATAAACGGCCAGAATAAATTACCTGCTGATAGTAAAAAAGCAACTAAACCGTAATACTCAGCGGTTAAAAACTTCGGGTAGAGAATCAAAACATTAAGCGCTCCAATCCCAAAGCCCAAATAGGTTGAAATAAGGTTTCTGAAGGATTGTTTGGCGACTATTCCCATAGGAGATCATTTGATAAGTTTCACCAGCTTTTGAGTTAAATTCTTACGGTGATATTGATCGATATTCTTAGTATTGGATTTCAATTTACCATTTAAAAAAGCCTTAAAAGCCTCTTTTACGTAGCTTTTTAAACTTGCTTTTTCATCGTAGTTAAAACATTTGCCTGAATGGGTTTCAGAAATAATTTGGTTAACATCCCAACCTTCAGGACCAATGGCTAAAATAGGGCGCCTAGAGGCTAAATACTCGAAAATCTTGCCTGGGATAATACTCTTATTTTCTGGTTTATTAATTTCAATAAGCAAGAGCATTTGAGAACTCCTTTGGCTCTCAATTGCGTCTTTATGGTCCAAATAACCAATGATACTCACAAACTTTTTTAAACCAGATTGAAAGGCAGATTCTAAAACGCTATCGCTGACTTTACCAATTAATTTTAGCTCAAAAAACTCTTTAAAGACCGGATCCTCTTCTATCAATTCTGCGAAAACCTCCCACAAAACCTTTGGATTTCTATCATTAAGCAGAGAGCCTACATGAGACACTGAAAAATTTTCACTGAGATCAACTTCCACAGAAATATCTTCAAACCCGTTAGTAATCACTTCTACAGGAGTTTTAGTTTTAGTTTCAAACTCGTGTTGAGTTTGAAAACTAGTCACCACAAGTTGATCTGCGGAGTCTAAGACTTCCTTTTCTAGGGCTTTATGTTTAGCTTGAGAAGAGGACGTAAGTTTTAAAGCAGAATGGTAACCTATGGTTGTCCAAGGATCTCTAAAGTCTGCAATCCATTGCAAATGAGGATTGGCCTGCTTTAAAGCTTTCCCAATAAGGTGTAGGCTATGTGGAGGACCCGTTGTGATGATGGTGTCTATCTGATGTTTTGAAAGATACTCTTTCAAATAGGCAACAGAGGGCTTCACCCAAAACTTTCTGGCATCGGGGATAAAAAAATTACCTCTGATGTAAAGCATTAATTGTTCTGACCAGGATTGTCTAGTTTTTGATTTAATAATCCCGCTACTAATCGTTTTAGTTTCATCTTTCGATAAAAGATTAGCCATTGCATAGGGTTCAAAAATAGATTTTTCAAGAACCTCAACTTCTGGACTCACTTCCAAAGAAGAATCAAGGATAGGATAACTCGGATTTTTGGGCTTATAAATAATAGGCTGAATACCAAATTCAGGCAAATACTTGGAGAATTTAAGCCAACGCTGTACTCCTGGACCTCCTGCTGGCGGCCAATAATAGGTAACAATCAATACTTTTTTCATTGCTGAATTTGCTTGTACTTAAGTCTATAAATGATTCCTCCTACCATTACTAACACTAAAATTATAAAGCTGGCTAAAGATACCCTACCGCCAAACTTGACTACATCTGGTTGAAAGCTAAAGGTTATTTGATGCTTTCCAGCAGGCAATTCTAAAGCCCTCAAGACATAATTGGCTCTAAAGTGTGTCACTTCTTCTCCATCGATAGACACCTTCCATCCTTGTGGATAATAAATTTCTGAAAACAAAGCTAAACGCTCTCCCTCAATAGTATAAGAATAAGTTAATTCATTTTCTGAATAGGATTCCAGTTGAATTTTATCCGACGATTGTACATCGTAAGTTTTGGCCGACTTAGAAAATTGATTGGACTCTACTATTGCTGTAGTACGTGGGTTGATTGTATCTAAAGCCAAGATCGCTTGGTTGGCATTTTCAACAGGAATTAATTGGTCAACAAACCAAGCATTCCCTAAATGGTCTGGGTTGGGTTGAGCCTTTGGCTGACCTTCATCATCAAAAATAAAGTACTTCACATTCAACATATTCAAGATACTTTGCTTGCCTTGATAAATATAAAAGTCAAACAACTCCTGCGTTCGTCCAGGCTTAGCCGCGTGGTAACCGCCAATAGACTTATGAAAATAAGAAGCTCTTGCAGAGTTTAAAGGATTCGAAGTTAGATCGTAAACTCTATAATGAGAGTCGTCGGTAAGAATATCCCGATCTGCTTGAGTAGGCTGGAAAGGCCTTTCCATCACAGAAGCTGGTACAAAATCATCTTCGTTGACATATCTAGAATTCACTCCGATTAAATCCACTAGAATAAAAATCCCAACAAGTCCCAGAAGCATTGGTTGCTTCAGGTTTTTCTTTAAGTATAAATAGAGTGCTGAAGCTAATAGCAAAACAAACACCAGAGATCTTATAGTGTCTGCTGTAAACATTGCTTTTCTATCTTCCTTAAGAGCTCTAACAAATTTAGCTCCATATTGTTCCAAAAACATAGAATCACTGGTACCACTGAAATCAAATAGCATTGACTTGAGTAATAAAAACAGTAAACTCAATCCACCAAGGGTAAGTGTGGTTTTCTTTAGTGCATTCCACTTCAACTCATAAGACACTTTAGAACTTAAGAATTTGGAAAGTCCTAAAATTCCTAATACTGGTACGCAAAACTCTATGATAACTTGTATAGAAGATACCGCTCTAAATTTGTCATAAAAAGGAACAACATCTACAAAGAATTTTGTCAATAAAGAAAAGTTATCTCCCCAAGATAAAAGCAAAGCAAGAATAGACCCTGCCACAATCCACCATTTAGTTTTGCCCTTTATAAGAAAGAGCGCTAAAACAAAGAGGAATAGTATAGATGCTCCAATATAGGCTGGTGCCCCAATAAACGTTTGATCTCCCCAATAAGTTGGTAAGTTCTGACTAAACTCTAAAGCCTGCACTGGAGACGCTCCTAGTTGTATGATTTCCTTATAAACTTCAGAATCCTTTCCTAAAGACTCGCTACTAGACCCTCCCATAAATCTGGGAATAAACAAATTGAAGGTTTCCATAACACCATAACTATATTCGGTGATGTAGTCGTAATCTAAACCAGATTTCACTTTTTCAGTTCCGTTGGGTTCAATTGTAAGACCTGTATCACCACGAGTGCTAAAGTCAGCGTACTCTTGGGTCGCCAATAAATTGGTCATATTGAGCAAAACAGCTAATATAATAGCTGGGATAAAACTTATGGCAGCCTTGAAATAAGATTTCAATTGTTTATTTTTATATGCGTTTACAGCATACACAATCACCATGACAAAACACAGCAACATAAGATAATAGGTCATCTGGAAGTGATTGGTCATCAATTCAAAAGCCAAGCCTACGCAGAAAAGAAGGTTTCCCCAAAATAACTTTTGCCTAAAAACGAGAACCATCCCACTGATAACAATGGGGAAATAAGCAATAGCATGGGCTTTAGCATTATGGCCAACTCCTAGAATAATGATAAGGTATGTGGAAAACCCAAAGGCAAGCGCTCCTAAAAAGGCCAATTTATAATTCACCTTGAAACACAACAACAAAATATACATACCTATAAAATATAGGAATAAATAATCTGCAGGTCTTGGTAAAAACCTAAGTTGACGATCGATCTCTTTTATAAAATTATAGGGATAGTTTGCCCCTAATTGGTAGGTAGGCATTCCGCCAAAAGCTGAATTAGTCCAGTATGGTTCTTCTCCTTGGCTTGCTCTAAAGTCGTTTTGAGACTTTGCCATCCCAGTATATTGCACAATATCACTTTGGTATATCGTTTTTCCCTTGAGAACAGGATAGAAAAAAGCTAAAGCAGCTACTATAAATAAGATAATCACCAGAAGGTGCTTCCAAGAGTTCTTAAACAAAGACTTCATAAATAGTTTTAATTTGAAAAAACCTGAAAGTTAGTCAATTTCTTCATAATCTACGTACTCACCTACTTTGCTTTCTTTGGGTTTAGATTTAAAAGTTTTGGAAGATTTGGGCTCTTTATCCTGAGTTTGAGACTGTGCAGAATTGAATTTTTCTTGCATGTTTTTTTGGACTTTTTTGAAAACGTATTTCAGCAAAATCGGGCCCAGATACCTCGCCATCAATTTAAGGCCAAAAAAGACCAAAAGGATAATAAGTAAAGTCTTTAAAAATACCATAGTAAACGATTAATTTACAAAAATACCAATATCTAGGTGTAATCAGGGAAGTAAAGTTCAAAAAATCAGATTTTAACTTATATTTGGATTACAAACTTTATTTATGAAACTGAAGCTAATTTGCCTTTTAACTTTTATCACCTTAACTCTAAACGCTCAATATACCGATGTGATTAATTCCAACAGACCTGGAGAATCCTTTGGAGCTTATTCTGTAGGCACCAATGTTTTACAATTCGAAACGGGATTGGCCTTTGGCAAAGACAATCACGTCTCCCCTTTAATTCCTGACCGCACTTTATTTGAATATCAATATCAAATTAGATATGGATTACTAATGGAGCGACTAGAAGTCTTATTGGATGGAACTTTTGCTAATGCTGAAGATCAATTACTGAGAGGTGGAACTCAAACGACCTCAAACTTCAGTAATTTCGAAAGCAATACATTAGGAGCCAAATATTTACTGTACGATCCTAACATTCAAAAGGAAATAGACGGACCTAACCTATACAGCTGGAAAAAAAATAATCTTCCCCAGTGGAGTGATTTGATTCCTGCAGTATCTATTTATGCAGGAGTGAATTTAAATTTTGGCGAGAATCCCTTCAAATTTCAAGGAGAACCCAATGCTTCTCCGAAAGCAGCTATTATAACACAACACAATATCGGAAGGAAATGGGTCTTGGTATCCAATTTTATTGCCGATAAACCCACTACCGATTTTCCTACTTATGCAGGAATCTTTACGCTCACCCATTCTATTTATGCGCGAACAGGAATTTTTGCTGAATTCCAAACCTACATCAGCGATATTTACAGCGATGAAATCTTAAGAGGAGGTGTTGCCTTTTTAGCTGGTAAAAACCTTCAGGTTGATGTGTCTGGACTCGTTAACTTCAAAGATTCTCCTGAACGTTGGAGAGCTGGTATAGGGGTATCCTATAGAATTGATATGCACGATTCTGACGAATATATTTTCAAAGATGACAAAGAGCGAGAGCTTTACCTTGAAGAGCGAGAAAAACGTAGAAAAGAAAAAGAACGCATGCGACGACAAAATCAAATTAACTAGTAAACTTTTAATAACAAAAAAACTACCCCTAATTTACAAAAGTTGGGGATTTTTAGTATAGTATTTAATGAATATCCGTAATATCACCTAAACTTTATATTGAATCCGAATATCGCTTTTCCCCAACCCTAAAGGGTGTCGATATTCTAAAATCTTCAACTAAGTTAGTATTTTTCACCCTTTGGGCTGGGGCGATATAAATTCGGGCTCAATAAGTGTAAGATTTCTTCATTAGGATAAAAAACGGACATACAAACTATTTATCTGGATTTAAAAAAAATAATGCAATCCTATTTCTTATTTCTAAATTGATTTATGAAATAGAAAATTATCTGAAGCAGTCCGAAAATTATAAAAAACAACCTCCATTCAAAATTTGAGAAAAAGAAAACACCAAATACTATAAAAAATATTCCGTAGAATAAATTTTCCCAGTTGTTTTTAATATCTAATAGGTTCATTAGCAAAAAGTATTAGGTCCTGCACCAATGCAAGAATAAATTGCAAAAAAATACGATTATAAATAGTTGTAAAAAATTAATTTTTTAAGTTTTCATATATTTTAATTTAAGGTTACTATTTACCACAGTTTAAATAAGAAAAAACTAAGTAAACCAATAAATAAACCCAAAACGAACATAGAATTTCTCATTTTGTTCCGTGTGTGTGTGTGTGTGTGTAAAATCACGCTATAGTTTTTATTAACACTACAATAATATAACTTTAAGACTTAAAACTATTACGGTTTAACCGTACACTTGTTAGGGTTTAACCGTAAATTTTTTGTAAAAATCAAAATCTGAGCTGTTATTGAGCTTATATTAAAAGCTATTGCTAGTGTAAAAATTATTGTTTTCATTTCTCAATTCTTTTGAAGTCGATTTTAAAAATAATACCAGAAAAAGCTTGCGTTAGCCTTCTCTGGTATATGATACTTGATTTTCCTTCTATTTTTTCCTGGTTACAGCATCTCGTTTGGAACTGAAAAGCCTTTTCTAAAGCTCTCATCTTTATAGCCACCCCGTTCTAATAACTTCCAACTTGCTTTATTCTCTTGAAGTAATTTAAATTCTAGGACTCCAAATTTTTTATACTCGTTATCATAGAACCTGAACCTTAGAGTACCTTTTTCTAAAGTTTCAATATTATCTTTTTCAGCACTACTTAAAATGAAGGTATTGACCTTCTCAATATCACACTCTTTACCAATGCAGTATTGTGCCTTCAACCTATCAATATAGATCTCTTGAACAGATGTTTTTTTTCTGAAAATTTTGAATTTAAAAACTATATTATTACCTGAATATGTCCATACTCCCTGATATTTATCTAAAAAAGCAGAATCTGTCTTATAATAGGTGCCCTTTATTATTTCAACATTTTTCATTCCTTTTTTTAAAGTCACTTCTTGAGCTGTTAAATAACTTGTACTTAAGGCTACTGCTAGTATAAAAATTAATGTTTTCATTTCTCAATTCTTTTGAAGTCGATTTTAAAAAAAATACCAGAAAAAGCTTGTGTTAACCTTCTCTGGTATATGATACTTGATTTTCCTTCTATTTTTTCTTGGTTAATATCATTTCAGTTGGGATAGAAAAGCCTTTTGGTTTTCCTTTATTCAAAATCTACTAAATAAAACCCATTTAGCGCTTCCATTATCTAAAATTTCAAAGTTGACGTTTGCTAGCTTTTCTAATTTAATGTCCTTGACTCTAAATTCTACTTTTCCCTTTTCAAGCATTTCAATAGAAGACTCAGATCTTCTTAAAGATGCATCAAGATTGTCAAAATTACATTTTACAGTGCTGTAACAGTATAAACCTTTGAGTACATCAATATAAACACCATGACTTTTTAAAAGTGTTTTTTCTTTATAAATTTTTAAACTAAATGTTTTGCCATCTATTTCATTTTGCCAAACACCAATAAATTTGTTTAAAAGATTATCTTGAGTTTTATAATAGGTTCCTTTTTCTACTTTCCCTGATTCCATACCTTTTTCTAAAAGTTTTTCTTGAGCAGAAGTATAGCCAAAATTTAAAATAAGCGCTAGTATAAAAATTAGTGTTTTCATGGAAGAGTAATTTAAAATCATTTCTAGAAAATAAAATAACAGAGAAAGACTGTATCTAGCTTTCTCTGTTATTTGATGTTTAATTTCTTCCTATTTCTTTCTGATCAAAACCATCTCAGTTGGTACTGAAAAGCCTTTTCTAAAGCTCTCATCTCTATAGCCTCCGCGTTCGAGTAAATGCCAACTTGCTTTATTTTCTTCGATCAATTCAAATTCTAATACTCCTAGTTTATCATTGTCATAGTCAAAGAATCTAAATCTCAATTTACCTTTTTCTAAAACATCAAGGCCATATTCCATTGCACTGCATTCATATGTTGCATCACTTAAATAAACATCAGACTTTTCATCATAATAATATCTCCCTACGATCCTGTCAATAAAAATACCATCGACTTCTGTTTTACTTTTTAAGATTTCAAATTTAAATACTTTTTTGTTTACAGTTGTTGACCAAATACCAAGGTATTTGTTTAATAAAGCTTTATCTGTTTTATAATAGGTTCCCTTTTTAACGTCCTCAATTTTAGTTCCTTTCTTAATCGTTACTTCCTGTGCGGTAACACAACTTAAGTTAAGAAGCAATGCTAGTGTAAAAATTATTGTTTTCATGATTTTTTATTTTGATTAGTTACAATCCACATCTACTGTTTGTCTTCCTTGTGCTTTTATTTTTTGCCAATCGCTATAATCAGAATTTCCTTTTAATATGCTCAATCCAGAATTTTCTAAAGCGTTCAATAGGGCAACCTCTCGGGCACTGATACTGCTCAATCCAAATAGGTTATTCAGTTGATTGTAATCAGCTTCATAGCCAATTGAAAAAGAATTGAAATTATCACCGATAAGGTTATTTTGACTAAAAGTATTAAAAGCATTTATATCATCAATTATAATACTGTAAGAAGTGCCATGACCTGTCACTACAGAAATAACAAATGTACCTGTGTTGTTAATATGACCATTATTATATAATAAATAAAGAGCTTCAATATCATCTGGAGAAAATATAGAATTACCGTTCGGTAATACATGACTATGAAGGTAACCATCTATTGTTCCACTCACATTAAAATTAATCTCATCTGTGTTAGGACTACCAGCGATTGGATCATAAGGTACATCATTATGATTAATTAGAAATACTGTTTCATAATCAAGACTAGTGTTTTCCTCAAGATCGAGTAATCTTCTTTTAAAAGCACGATCAGACTCGAGTTCGTTAATTTTATCACATGGATTTTCTTCTGGGTCTGGATTGTCTGGATTATGAGTTCCATTGTGTCCACCACCACCTCCGAAGTCCCATTCATTAGGTAGACCTCCACCTCCTCCAGTGGGGTACATATGTGCAATTGATACGTATGGCGATGGAGGTGAAGGAGATCCACCTGATGTTATGATCACTTCATCCAATTCTCCACACCAATTACAATTTGACATACCACACCAACAGTTTTTGGCAGTTTCATTTACTGAGTTTTTACCACTTCCATGATCATGATAGCCTGCACTTTTACCCTTACCTACATATTCTTGGAGGATAGCATTCTCTTCTGCTAGTAAGGGTCTTTTATTGTTTTGTTAATGTAATCCAATCTGTGGGCAAGATTTGATCAGCTGGTCCTGTAGAACATTCAGGATATATTTCACCTTCAATAGAAAGAAATAGTCTAGCCTTATTATTTGTGTCAAAATAGGGATTCATAAAAACCCAACCATTTTGACCGCAGGCTCCATTTCTTCCTATATAAGAAAAAACGTAGCTACCTGTCTCTGCTACATAGCCATTTTTCAAAATATTAGGGCTATCGTTTGGTAATGAGAGAGTGCTTTCTATCAAAGTGCCATTTGCATCTGTGATTTTATAGCGCATTAAAAGTTCGTCCTTTTGGATACCCAAAAAGCTTTTGGTATGCATTGTGACTTTGAACTCATAGCTTTTTGAATTATAATTACCTTTCCAAGTTCCAATAAATTTAGGTAAGATGTTATTTACATCTTTTAAATAAGCACAATCAGGTATTTCAATTTCGTTTTTTTTATATTCTCTATGCTCTTCTACTGGTATAATTTGAGCTTTGCAGCTAAATATTGAAATAGAAAATATGCTAAATATGATTATTAATTTGTTTAAAAGATTATCTTGAGTTTTATAATAGGTTCCTTTTTCTACTTTCCCTGATTCCATACCTTTTTCTAAAAGTTTTTCTTGAGCAGAAGTATAGCCAAAATTTAAAATAAGCGCTAGTATAAAAATTAGTGTTTTCATGGAAGAGTAATTTAAAATCATTTCTAGAAAATAAAATAACAGAGAAAGACTGTATCTAGCTTTCTCTGTTATTTGATGTTTAATTTCTTCCTATTTCTTTCTGATCAAAACCATCTCAATTGGTACTGAAAAGCCTTTTCTAAAGCTCTCATCTCTATAGCCTCCGCGTTCGAGTAAATGCCAACTTGCTTTATTTTCTTCGATCAATTCAAATTCTAATACTCCTAGTTTATCATTGTCATAGTCAAAGAATCTAAATCTTAAAGTACCTTTTTCTAAAACTTCTATCGTATTACTCTTGGCGTGACATTTAATCGAAGATGGTTCGTTATAATATGATTTATTGTTAAAATAATATTTACCAGCTAATCTATCAATAAAAACACCATCGACTTCTGTTTTCTTTTTTAAAATTTCAAATTTAAATTCTTTGTCATTTATTTTGGTTGACCAAATACCAAGGTACTTGTTTAATAAAGCTCTATCTGTTTTATAATAGGTTCCTTTTTTAACCTCCTCAATTTTAGTTCCTTTCTTAATCGTTACTTCTTGTGCGGTAACACAACTCAAGTTAAGAAGTAATGCTAGTATAAAAATTATTGTTTTCATGATTTTTTATTTTATTAGTTACAACCTACATCTACTGTTTGTCTTCCCTGTGCTTTTATTTTTTGCCAGTCGCTATAATCTGAATTGCCTTTCAATAAGCTCAACCCAGAATTTTCAAGTGCCTGTAACATAGCTATTTCATTTGCTGAAACAAAATCAATTCCATATAAATTTTCTAATAAATCAGACTGTGCACTATATCCAATTGAGAAAGAACTAAAATTATCACCAATAAGGTTATTTTGACTAAAAGTATTGAAAGCATTTACATCATCGATAATAATACTATAAGAAGTCCCATGACCTGTCACTACAGAAATAACAAATGTACCTGTGTTGTTAATATGACCATTATTATATAATAAATAAAGAGCTTCAATATCATCTGGAGAAAATATAGAATTACCGTTCGGTAATACATGACTATGAAGGTAACCATCTATTGTTCCACTCACATTAAAATTAATCTCATCTGTGTTAGGACTACCAGCGATTGGATCATAAGGTACATCATTATGATTAATTAGAAATCCTGTTTCATAATCAAGACTTAAGTTTTCTTCAAGGTCTAGTAGTCTTCTTTTAAAAGCACGATCAGACTCGAGTTCGTTAATTTTATCACATGGATTTTCTTCTGGTTCTGGATTGTCTGGATTATGAGTTCCATTGTGTCCACCACCACCTCCGAAGTCCCATTCATTAGGTAGACCTCCACCTCCTCCAGTGGGGTACATATGTGCAATTGATACGTATGGCGATGGAGGTGAAGGAGATCCACCTGATGTTATGATCACTTCATCCAATTCTCCACACCAATTACAATTTGACATACCACACCAACAGTTTTTGGCAGTTTCATTTACTGAGTTTTTATTCTTATTGGGTTCATGATTTTTATGTACTGTATTATTATTTATATATTCAGCTACAAAAACGTTATCCTCTATCTCAAATGCCTTTATAATATTACCATTAATACTTGTTATCAACATTTCACCAGAAAAGCTAGTCTCGGTAGAATGTTCAAAAGGATTTAAGCCTACAACCACACTTTGTAATTCATTATTGATGTTGAGTAAAACTACTTTACTTTGTAAATTTTTATATTTAGTTTTAACATCAATAACGGCTAGTTCCTCATCGGTATTTGTTAGGTCTTCATAATTAATTTCGTCTGAAATTGAGGTGATGAAGTTTCCTTCTGGAGTTGAGTTTTTCTCATCTTGGCTTTGTCTTAAAAAGCTTTTAGCATCAGCTAAAGCTACTGTTTTAAGATAACCTTCTTTTATAATCAAATTATCATCTTTTTCACAACTGTAAATTAGGACTAAAAGTGAAAAAAGCAATATTAATTTTATTGGTATTGTTTTCATTCATATATATGTTAGTTATTATTTTTTAAAATTGACTTATAAGAATAATAACTAAGGAAAACCATATATAACCACTATGCATCTAGAGAACAGGTAGCCCTGCAATGTGTGTGTGTGTGTGTGTGTGTGTGTAAAATCACGTTATAGTTTTTATTAACACTACAATAATATAACTTTAAGACTTAAAACTATTACGGTTTGACCGTACTTTTGTTACGGGAAAACCGTAAATTTTAAAAATCCGAGCTTCAGCCGTATTCCACTTTTTAAAAAAAGACCTCTATTAATTAATTATTCACATTCAACAGACAGAATTTGAAACAAACCTAAAACTACTAAACTTGATGTCTTAGAACATTAAACTAGCAGTATCAAATTCAGAATAAAAAAAGTTAATTGTTAAGATGGGTAATAAATTTTTCGGCACAAAAAAAAACCCTGATCGATGGAGCAGGGCTTAAATTTATGAACTTTCTAAAGATTTATTTTTCAAACTTCTCTAGCGTCTTAGTAATGATGTCTACACAATCCATCAACTGCTCTTCATTGATCACTAATGGTGGTGCAAAACGAATGATGTTACCATGTGTAGGTTTTGCTAATAAACCATTTTCTTTTAAAGCAACACAGATGTCCCAAGCAGTAGAGCTGTCTTCAGAATCGTTAATGACGATCGCATTGAGTAAGCCTCTCCCTCTTACGAGATTCACGATGTTGTGATTTTCTATGAATTTATTCAATTCAGATCTAAAAAGATCACCAAGACGTCTTGCATTTTGAGCAAGCTTTTCATCTTTGATAACTTCTAAAGCTTCCATTGCCACAGCGGCAGCTACTGGATTTCCTCCAAAAGTAGAACCGTGTTGCCCTGGTTGAATCACGCTCATAATCTCATCATCCGCTAGGACTGCAGATACTGGATAAGCTCCTCCAGATAAGGCTTTACCTAAAATCAAAACATCAGGTCTAGAATAAGTGGCTTCTTGACGTTCACAATGTCCTTGACAGTCACATTTACCGCAAACAGCAAGTAAAGCTCCTGTTCTTGCAATTCCTGTTTGTATTTCATCTGCCATAAATAAAACATTGTGTTCATTACACAAGGATTTTACTTTTGGAATAAAATCATCTGATGGAGTAAAAACGCCTGCTTCACCTTGAATAGGCTCTATTAGAGCACCAGCGATATTTTTGTTTTCTTTAAGTACTTTCTCTAAGGCTTCCGCATCGTTATAAGGCACCTTGATAAAACCAGGTGTATAAGGACCAAAGTTTTTTCTCGCGCCTTCATCATTACTAAAAGAAATAATAGTTGTGGTTCTACCGTGAAAATTATTTTCAAAAACTACAATCTTAGCTTCAGTTTCTGCAATGCCTTTGCGTTCATAAGCCCATTTTCTACAAATTTTGATAGCAGTTTCCACAGCCTCAGCTCCACTATTCATTGGTAAAAGCTTATCAAACTTAAAATACTCTGTTGCATATTTTTCATATACCCCCAATACATCATTGTGAAATGCTCTTGAGGTTAAAGATATAGTTTGAGATTGCTTGTGCATGGCCTCTACAATCCTAGGATGGCAGTGACCTTGGTTAACAGCCGAATAGGCAGAAAGAAAATCGTAATATCTTTTATCTTCAACATCCCAAACAAATACACCTTCTCCTTTTTTTAGAACTGCAGGTAATGGATGATAATTATGAGCTCCGTACTTATCTTCAAGATCTATTGCTTGTTGTGAAGACTTAATGTCTTCAACCCTTAATTTATCTATTGTATTAGTTGTCATAACTTAAATTTTTATCGATTGTTACAAAAATAAGGATTTCACGGACCATTAAAAATTATTAACTGTTCGTTAGGTCAATTTAGTTTCAGTTTAAATAAAAAGATGAAACAAAGGCTAATTAATCTTAAATTTGAGTAAAACTTAAGGCATGTATCAAGATTCTAGACGGTACTCCAAAAAAATAGTAGGAAAGATTAACGAAACAATTTCAAAACAACTGAATTGGCAAAGTCGTTCACTTCAGTTTGTACTAAGTTTTTTGGTTGCCTTAGGACTGAGTTATTTAATCAAAGATTCAAGCTTTACCGAAGGACAAACTTCTGTTTTATTCATTTTATTATTTGCCATTGCTTTATGGGTTACCGAGGCCATTCCCCCTTTTGCAGTAGGGATTTTGATTATTGGCTACTTGGTGTTTACGATGAGTAATCTTGAGTCTGAAAATGTGAAGCAGTATGTTCAAACCTGGTCAGATTCGGTTATTTGGTTGTTTCTTGGTGGTTTTTTTATTGCAGAATCTATGAAAAAAACCGCTTTGGACCAATCCTTACTCAAAATTATTGTTCCTAAACTTGGGGAACAATCTAAAAATATTTTGCTTGGGTTAATGTTAATCACAGCGTTCTTATCCATGTTGATGAGTAACACTGCAACAACCGCCATGATGATAGCTAGTATTGCACCCATTACTTTAGGTCTTGGCAAAGATGCACCACTTAGCAAAGCTCTCCTAATTGGCATACCAACGGCAGCAGCAATTGGCGGAATGGGAACAATTATTGGTTCGGCACCCAATGCAATTGCAGTGGGTGCGTTAGACGGTATTGGTATTCGGATTAGCTTCTTCGAATGGATGCTTATTGGGGTTCCTGTTGCTCTAGTTTTAGTGTTTATTTTTTGGGTTGCTTTGCTCAAAAAATACCAGATTAAACGCAAATCCTTAGATTTAAGTTTTTTGCAAAACACCAAGTCGAAAACCAGTGCCGATATATCCAAGACGCAAATCCGCATAACGGTCATTATTATACTCACAAGTTTAGTTTTTTGGCTGACGTCACAATGGACAGGTATACCAGTAGCAGCAGTATCTGGTATACCCATAGTTGGGCTCACCATGTTTGGAATTCTTGACGCCGATGATATGCGCAAACTGCCATGGGATACATTGATGTTGGTTGCTGGTGGACTGGCTTTAGGTCTTGCCGTCCAGCAACAGGGTTTAACCGATTATTTTATTAGTTTTATCGATGTACAAAGCTTAAACTTTTATGTGTTGTCTTTTATTTTTGCACTATTAAGCGTTATTTTTTCAAACATCATGAGTAATACTGCAACAACAACTATAATGATTCCTCTGGCTATATCATTTGCTTTATTACTACCTGAACAATCCCCCAAAACTATCCCTTTAATCATCGCTCTAAGTGCATCTTGCGCCCTACTCTTACCTATTTCAACGCCTCCAAACGCTATCGCTTATAGCACAGGACAACTGGAACAATCTGATTTTAGATTTGGTGGGATTTTAATAGGAATTTTAGGACCCATTTTAGTCTGTGTCTGGGTAATTTTACTGGAATCATTCTAAGAATTACTTCATTTCAAAAGAAATGTAATCGAATAAAGCCGTAATTCAAACAATACTTTATTTTTGCGCTATGGCAAGACGAAAAAATTCTAAAAAAACCTTCGAAAACGTAGAAGTCCTGGATGCTGGAAGCAAAGGGAAAGGCATTGGTAGAGCAGATGATGGTAGAGTCTTAATCATAGACCAAGTCGTCCCTGGAGATATTGTAGATGTTACCACTTACAAAAAGAGAAAATCATATTACCAGGCTAAACCTCATCAATTTGTAAAATTATCATCCAAAAGAACTGAGCCTGTCTGTCAACATTTTGGAGTTTGTGGTGGATGCAAGTGGCAAAATATGGCTTACGAACACCAGCTTTTCTATAAAGAAAAAGAAGTTTTAGAAAATATAAAACGAATTGGTAAAGTTGAAATAGCTAAAACTCACCCCATTTTAGGAAGTGAAAAAATTTATTTCTACAGAAATAAAATGGAATTCTCCTTTAGTAATAGCCGATGGCTAACTGAAAAAGAAATTTCAAGTGAAGTCGACATTACAGATAAAAATGCACTTGGATTTCATATTCCAGGGATGTGGGATAAGATCTTGAATCTTGAAAAATGTCACCTTCAAGGAGACCCTAGTAACGCCATTAGAAACAAAGTAAGAGATTTTGCTACTGAACATGATTTAGAGTTTTTCAACCCGAGAGACAAAACCGGATTGCTTAGAACCCTCATGATAAGAACGAGTTCTACGGGTGAGTTCATGATTTTGATCCAATTTTTCAAAGAACAAAAGGAAAAGCGAAAACTTCTCCTAGACTATATTATTAAAGAATTTCCTGAAGTTAACTCCCTTCTTTACGTTATCAACGGAAAAGGAAACGACACTATTTATGATCAAGAGATTTTTACCTATTACGGAGAAGATCATATTTTTGAAGAAATGGAGGGTTTGAAATTTAAAATTAATGCCAAATCCTTTTACCAAACCAATTCTGAGCAAGCTTATGAGCTTTACAAAATCGCCAGAAGTTTTGCGAGCTTAACCGGTGAAGAACTGGTTTACGATTTGTATACAGGAACGGGAACCATAGCTCAATTTGTGGCCAAAAAAGCCAAACATGTTGTAGGTATAGAGGCTATACCTGAAGCTATTGAAGATGCAAAATCAAATGCAAAACTCAACGGTATTGAAAATACATCGTTTTTTGCTGGAGATATGAAAAAGTTATTCACTTCAGAATTTATTGCAGAGCATGGGCAACCCGATGTCATTATCACCGATCCACCACGTGAAGGAATGCATAAAGATGTGGTTCAGCAAATACTAAATGTAAAACCTAAACGTATTGTCTATGTAAGTTGCAATTCTGCCACTCAAGCTAGAGATTTAGAACTCATGGATGAATTTTATAAAGTGGATGAGAGCCAAGCAGTAGATATGTTTCCTCAAACCCATCATGTTGAAAATGTGGTTTGCTTAAGTTTAAGGGCATGAAAAAAGGTTTAGTATATGGTATAATTTCAGCGTTTGTGGCCCTGAGCATATATTCGTGTGAACGAGATGATATTTGCCCAGAAGCTACTGTAACTACTCCAAAATTGGTCATTGAATTTTTTGACGCCAATAATCCTGGAAATTCCAGAAATGTGAATGACTTGCTAGTGAGAGAAATTGAAAAAGATACTGCTATACTATTTAACTCTACTTCAACCATAGCCATTCCTTTAAAAACAGATGCCATTGAAACTAAATATATTTTCAATATCAACTCTCAATCAGAATCTGGAGGCTTAATTGATACTTTAAATTTTTCTTATGCAACTGTTGAAACCTATTTGAACCGAGCTTGCGGCTTTAAGGCAGACTTTATTGATTTTAGGGCACGGAAAGAAAGTATAGAACTTGATGAAATGAATTGGATAAGAGATATCCAAGTAAGAGAAACTACAATAGATAATGAATCTGAAACTCACCTATACTTATTTTATTAGCAGTATTCTACTGTGCTTTAGTGTGCAATCTTTTGCACAAGAAAACTCAAACGAGGAATACGAACAAGTTAGCGATTCTATATTTTATAAAGAAAAATATGGACTCAACATTGGTTTGGATTTGAGTAGGATTGGTCAAAGTTTTTGGGACACAGACTATCAAGGCCTAGAAATTTCTGCAGATTATAGGTATAATGAAAACCTTTACATAGCAGGAGAATTAGGCAACGAGACCTCTACCTTTAACGAAGAAAACATTATAAGCGAAACCGATGGTAGTTATATTAAGTTAGGGGTTAATTATAATGTGTATGATAACTGGATTGGGATGCAAAACCTCATATACGTTGGGATTCGCTATGGCTTTGCTAGTTATTCTCAAAATCTACAGAGCTATAGAATTTACACAACAGATGATTATTTCCCTTCAGATATAAGGGATGTAGATGTGTCTTTCAGCAATCTCACGGCTAGCTGGATCGAACTTCAAGCGGGCTTAAGAGTTAATGTTTTTGATAATTTTTACTTAGGTGCTCACATTCAACTGAAGAATATGGTATCGGTTTCAGAGATCAATAATTTTGATAATTTATATGTGCCTGGATTCCGGAGGACCTTCGATAATTCTAGTATTGGTGCTGGTTGGGGATATTCCATCAGCTATCTTATCCCCATATATTCTAAGACCAAAACTCAGGCTGTCGATAATTAATTCTATTGCTTAGCTGCTTTTTTAGAACCTTCATAGATTTGATAATTCAGAAGTCTAGATTCCAATTTGGCGTTGTAAAGTTTGATCTTGCGAGAAGGTCTCAAGCCAACATGTTTAATTGCTTCTAGATCTGCCACAATAAACCAAGCAGAAGTTCCCGGATAACTCCGTTTTAAGGTATCCCCTACTTTAGCATAGAAATCTGGTATATCCACATCCAATCTTACTCCGTAAGGTGGATTGAAAACCATATGTAAATGACGGTCCGAGGTTTTTACAGATTCAAAGAAGTCTTGACGTTTTACTGTAATAAATTCAGATAAATTTGCATTATCAACATTTTGAGTTGCTTTTTCTACCGCAGAAGGCGCTTTGTCGTAGCCTTTGATTTCAAAATTAAATGACCTTACTTTCTTCAACGAGGAATCTTTTATGATTTCGAAAAGCGATTCGTCAAAGTCTTCCCATTTCTGAAAAGCAAAATGCTCCCGGTTGATGTTAGGGGGAATATCACAGGCTATCATTGCCGCTTCTATGAGAATAGTTCCACTACCACACATGGGATCCAAAAAATCGCATTGTCCAGTCCAGCCAGATTTCAAAAGTAAACCTGCGGCCAACACCTCGTTTATTGGTGCTATATTAGTAGCGGTTTTGTATCCTCTTTTAAAAAGGGGGTCACCAGAAGAATTCAAGCTAATTTCACAGTTTTCTCTATCGATATGAACACTTACTTGGCAGTCTGGTCTGTCAGTATCAATATTAGGTCTGGACTGAAACTTATCTCGAAATCTGTCTACAATCGCATCCTTGGTCCTAAAGACGACGTATCTAGAATGGGTGAAGATTTCTGAATTTACTGTAGATTCTACCGCAAAGGTTCCATCTTTATCAATTATATTTTCCCAAGGATAGGCATTGAGTTTGTTATAAAAATCTTCTTCATTTGAAATTTTGAAACTAAAAATAGGCTTCAAAATACTTATGGCAGTTCTTAGAGACAAATTGGCCTTGTACATAAAGCCAATATCTCCTACAAAAGAGACGTGCCTCACTCCTTTCTTAATATCCATTGCACCAAGTTCCCGTAACTCTTTTGCAAGTTCATCTTCAAACTCATAGAGACACTTGGCAATCATTTTGAAATTAATTTCCATAAAGAAGGTATTTTTAAGTGCAAAAATACATTAATTTTGTCGCCTTGTTTTAAAATCCAATAGCAAGCTTATAATTAATTGAGCATCTCATATTTTAGTAGTTTTTATGAATTTACTGTTACCCATTCTTGCTGTACTTATTGGCTTTGGAATTTCGTACTTCCTTTACGAGAAATTCGTCATCATAAATTTACTATTAGCCTTTAGTGGTTCCTTTTTGCTATCGGTTACAGTCTTAGAATTTCTACCTGGAATTTATAATTCTGACGTGGATTCTATTGGGGTCTTCATTTTAGGAGGGATTTTACTTCAAATTATGTTGGAATACATGTCGGGAGGTGCAGAACACGGCCACCTTCATATTTCTAAAGAAAACACAAGTTTCCCTTGGGTGCTATTCATAAGTCTATGCATTCATGCATTTTTAGAAGGGGTTCCAATCCATGGAAATGACCACTTACTCTATGCAGTGATTATCCACAAAGTCCCTATCGCCATTATTATCTCGTCTTTCTTATTTAATACAAGTTTGTCTAAGGCCAAAGTGATTTTCTTTCTATTGATTTTTGGAATCATGACACCTTTCGGCAGCTTCGTTCAAGCAAACACAACTCTTTTCGATGATATTGGTGTTTACTTGAATGCCATTGTTATCGGTATTTTCCTTCATGTCTCCACAACTATTTTATTTGAGTCTTCCAGAGATCACAAATTCAATATTTATAAATTTGGAATCATAGTATTAGGAATTGTTTTAGCCTTGGTCCTTTAAATAAGACTACCAATTTGAGTGCGAAATTTGTTGATTATTCTTAATTTAGCACTTTTAAAAATCTTAGCAAACAAAATGTTATGAGTAAATACGATATTATAGTTTTAGGGAGTGGACCAGGTGGCTATGTAGCCGCTATTCGTGCCTCGCAACTCGGTTTGAAAACAGCTGTCATAGAAAAAGAAAGTTTAGGAGGTGTTTGTTTAAACTGGGGATGTATTCCTACCAAAGCTTTATTAAAAAGTGCACAGGTTTTTCAATATTTAAATCATGCTGAAGACTACGGTCTAAGAGCCGATAATCCAGATAAAGATTTTACAGCTGTTGTAAAGCGCAGTAGAAACATTGCTGAAGGAATGAGTAAAGGCGTTGAGTTCTTGATGAAGAAGAACAAAATTGACGTCATCATGGGACATGGAACCTTAAAAAAGGGGAAGAAAATTTCTGTAAAGGACGATAAAGGTAAAACAACTGATTACGAAGCAGATCACATTATAATTGCAACCGGCGCTCACTCTAGAGAACTTCCTAGTTTACCACAAGACGGTAAAAAAGTAATTGGTTATAGAAAAGCAATGACTCTAGAAAAGCAACCAGAATCTATGATTGTTGTGGGGTCTGGTGCTATTGGATCTGAATTTGCAAGTTTTTACAGTGATATGGGTACTAAAGTTACTTTAGTAGAATTCCAATCCAATATTGTGCCTCTTGAAGATGAAGAAGTGTCTAAACAATTTGAACGTATTTACAAGAAGAAAGGCATTAAAGTAATGACCAATTCTTCTGTAGAAAGCGTTGATACTTCGGGTAAAAAAGTAAAAGCCACCGTTAAAACCAAAAAAGGAGAAGAAATTATTGAGGCAGACGTTGTCCTTTCTGCTGTAGGGATCAAAACCCATATCGAAAATATCGGTTTGGAGGCTGTGGGAATTAAAACTGATAAGGATAAAATTACTGTGAACGATTTTTACCAAACTAATGTTCCTGGATATTATGCTATTGGAGATGTTACGCCTGGACCAGCTTTAGCTCACGTTGCTTCTGCTGAAGGTATTCTTTGTGTAGAAAAAATTGCGGGAGAAAAAGTAGAAGCTCTAGATTATGGTAATATTCCTGGGTGTACCTATTCAAATCCAGAAATTGCTAGTGTTGGTATGACCGAAAAGCAAGCCAAAGAAGCTGGATACGAGATTAAAGTCGGAAAATTCCCATTTTCTGCTTCTGGTAAAGCAAGTGCTTCTGGAGCGAAAGATGGTTTTGTAAAAGTTATTTTTGATGCTAAATATGGTGAATGGCTAGGTTGCCACATGATAGGTGCTGGCGTTACCGATATGATTGCTGAAGCTGTTTTAGGAAGAAAACTTGAAACCACAGGCCATGAGGTTTTAAAAACTGTACATCCACACCCTACTATGAGTGAGGCTGTAATGGAAGCTACTGCAGATGCGTATGGTGAAGTTATCCACCTCTAGTGATAAAGATTTAATTACATTTAAGGCTTCTGAAACTAAAGTTTCAGAAGCCTTTCTTTTTATAAAAACCCATGAGGAAAAAAATCTCCAGTCTTAGTAATCCGTTTATTAAAAATCTGCTACTTCTTCAGAAGAAATCAAAGCTGAGAAAAAGTCAAGAGGAATTTGTGATAGAGGGCCTTCAAGAAATAAGTTATGCGCAAAAAGCGGCTTATGAGTTTTCTAGAGTTTTAGTGTGTCTAGACTTATTTGACAATGCTTTAGACCTAGGAAAATTTGACTGTGAAATTACCGAAATCTCTCTGGAGGTTTTTGAAAAACTAGCCTATAGATCTTCGACGGGTGGACTAATAGCCATTGCAAAACCAAAGGAATTAAGGATAGAAAATTTAAGGCTATCTAACAAAACACCCCTTATATTAATTGCAGAAGCTCCAGAAAAGCCAGGAAATATTGGCGCTTTACTTAGAACTGCTGATGCAGCAAAACTAGACGCTGTTATCATTGCCAACCCCAAAACAGATCTTTACAATCCTAATATCATCCGCTCTAGTGTAGGGACAGTCTTTACCAACACAATTGGAACGGGAACAACTTCAGAAATTATTGATTTTTTAAAAAACAATAACATTAAGATTTATGCGGCGGCCTTACAAGATTCTTCATCTTATCTTGCAGAAGATTTTAAGGAAGCCTCGGCGATAGTTGTAGGAACAGAACATCAAGGTTTATCTGAAGAGTGGAGAATAAACGCCCACAAAATTATAAGTATTCCTATGGAAGGCCAAGTGGATTCTTTAAACGTATCGGTCTCTGCTGCTATCTTGATTTTTGAAGCCAAAAGACAACGCCAACTTTCTTAATTTTTTAAATGAGCTCAAAACTTTCCACCACTATGAATTTAAAAATGTTTTTATATCTATTCGCAATAAGTCTTAGCTTGCCTTCTTTTGGTCAAGATGTACCTCAAGACTATTTTAAGTCGCCTTTAGATATTCCTTTATTGCTTTCAGGGACGTTCGGAGAGTTGCGGTCTAATCATTTCCACGCGGGAATGGATATTAAAACGAAAGGAACGACTGGACTTTCTGTTCATGCTTCGGCGGAGGGCTATGTCGGAAGAATAAAGATTCAACATGGTGGTTATGGAAAAGCCTTATATATATATCACCCCAACGGCTATCAAAGCGTATATGCCCACTTGGACAACTTTTCACCAGAAATTGAAAAACTGGTCAAAGAACAACAGTATCAAAAAGAGTCTTATGAAATTGAACTTTTTCCAGAGGAATCTGACCTAAAGGTTTCTCAGGGTCAAACTATTGCTTTTAGTGGTAATTCTGGATCTAGCGGAGGCCCGCATTTACACTTTGAGATTAGAGATTATCAATCTAAACCGATGAACCCGTTCTTATTTGGTTTCGAAGAGATCGAGGATTCTCAGAAACCAAATGTTTTTGCCTTACATAGCTATGCAATAGGAAAAGACTCTCATGTCAATGGAAGTTCTGGCAGGAAACAACTCAAATTGATACAAAAAAACAATGGTGATTTCATGACCGAAACAATCAAGGTCCATGGAGATATTGGTTTTGGTATTGAAGTTACAGACAGACTTGACTTAAGTTATAATAAAAATGGAGTGTATTCTATTAAAACCAAACTGAATGGAAGACCTATTTTTGAAAATACATTTGATAAATTTTCATTTTATGAGACCCGATACATTAATCGACTAATAGATTTTGAATTTTATAAAACCGAAAAACGTAAAATTCACAAACTTTTTGTGGAACCCAATAACCCATTAAGTGTATATACCGATGCTTATAACCAAGGACTAGTAAGTGTTTTTAAAGATAGCCTTAACCAGCAATTTGAAATTGAAGTTTCAGATTTTAAAGGTAATACCCAATCCATTACTATTCCTATAGAAAGTGACTTTAGAGTAGGTATTGAGCCCAACACACAAAAAGAAACTGAATATTTAGCCAAAGCTGATGCTGCTAGTATTTTTGAAGAAGGTAAAATTGATATCTATATTCCTAAAAATGCTCTTTATGAAGACACCTATTTAGAAATTAAAATAGAAGGCTTAAGTGTAGATTTACATACCTATACAACTCCACTTCACAAGTCAGCCACTATTGGATTTGATGTAAGTCAATTTTCTCAAGAAGATCAAGGCAAGCTATATATCGCTCAAGTTAATCCTTGGGGTGGTCAATATTATGTGAGTACTTACAAAAAGAAAGATAGGCTTACCACTAGGACCAATCAATTTGGAAGCTATGCTTTGTTTGAAGACTCTACGCCTCCTAGCATAAAGCCTAAGAATTTTAAGGATAAGCAGTGGGTATCAAATTTTAGATATTTAGAACTGGAAATAAATGATGAAGAAACTGGAATAGATAGCTATAGAGCGACCGTAAATGGTAAATTTATTTTGATGGAATACGATTATAAGACCAATACTTTAATTTATGATTTTAACGATGATAAAATTTCTGATACTAAAAATGAATTAAAAGTCGTTGTTACTGATAAAGTTGGGAATACTTCTATATTTGAAGCAGAATTCTCCAGAAAAAACTAATACTCTATATCTTGAACTATTTTTACGCATTCCTTTTTGTTATAATAACTTCTTCTGTCTTTTCCCAAACAGCCACCGTGCAAGGAATTATTTTCGATGAAAGTAGAAACCCTATTGCTTTTGCGAATGTGAGTACTTCTCAAAGCGGGACAGTAAGTAATTCCAATGGATTTTATCAACTAAAAATCGCTGCTGAACAAACTTTAGAATTGAAAATATCCTACGTAGGGTTTAAGCCGATTACCGTAAAACTCAATTTGAAAAATAATCAGGTCGAAGAACTTAACTTTATCCTTAAAACCAGTATTGAACAAATTGGAGAGGTTATTCTTCAAAATGATGGAAGAACAAGAATCGAAGGGATTACCACATTGGATCCAGAAACCATCAGAAAAATTCCAGGGGCCAATGCCGGTGTCGAAAATTTGCTGAAAACCTTACCTGGGGTCAATTCCAACAACGAATTAAGCACTCAGTATTCTGTAAGAGGAGGGAATTTTGATGAAAATTTAGTGTATGTCAATGATATTGAAATCTATAGACCTTTTTTAATAAGAAGCGGTCAACAAGAAGGATTGAGTTTTGTGAATACCGATTTGGTTCGAAATGTTGAGTTTTCAGCTGGCGGATTTAAAGCTAGGTACGGAGATAAGATGTCTTCGGTTTTGGATATCGAGTACAGAAGGCCTGTCAATTTTGGAGGTAGTTTTGAAGCGAGTTTTCTTGGAGGAAGCGCCTCTGTAGAAGGTGTTTCTAAAAACAAGAAACTTTCTGCCATAGTTGGGATGCGCTATCGAGACAATTCTTTATTCGTAAATGCAAATGAAACTGAAGCCAATTTTAAGCCCAGATTTGCAGACGTCCAAACCTTCTTAACTTATCAATTCAATCCCAAATTTGAAGTCAGTTTTTTAGGAAATATAGCTGTAAACTCTTACAGTTATGAGCCATTTACCAGACAGACTAATTTTGGAACTATAGACGATCCTCAAGCTTTATTGATTTTTTATGAAGGTGAAGAAGAAAGCCTTTACGAAACCTATCTTGGAGCGTTTAAAGCGACCTATAAACCCAACGATAGCTATACAGGAAAGTTCATTGCTTCAGCTTACCATACTAAAGAACAAGAGTATTTTGATATTTTAGCAAATTACAGATTAGGAAGTGTGAGTACAGATTTTGGGGATGGTAATTTAGGTGAAGTTGAGTTTACTGAAGGAGCAGGTTCTCAATTCACTCACGCAAGAAATAATCTAGATGCTTTAATCTTTAATCTTCAACATTTAGCTAGTCATCAAATTGATGACCACCTGATCGAATATGGGGCTAGATATTCCCATGAAGACATTAGAGACCGTTTACAAGAGTATGAAGTCATTGACTCTGCTGGATTTAGTGTTCGTCCTCCACTACCTGATTTTGCAAACGATCAGCCCTACAATCCCTTTGAGGCTCCTCTTGAAGCATTCCAAAGCATAAGAGCAATTAACTTTACAAAAATCGACAGAATTACAGCCTTTTTACAATGGAGTTATAGAACTCGCCTAGGGAATTCTAAAGTATGGATGAATGCTGGAATAAGAAGCCAAGCTTGGAGAGTTTCAGGAGAAGGGATTCAATCCAACACCCAGCAAGTGGTGAGCCCGAGAGGTCAAATTTCCATAAAACCAGATTGGGATAAAGACATGGTTTTCCGTCTTTCTGGAGGTTTTTATCATCAACCACCATTCTATAGGGAATTACGAGATTCTACCGGAACAGTCATTCCCGATGTAAAAGCTCAAGAATCTATACATATTGTTGCTGGAAACGATTATAGTTTTAAACTTTGGGATAGACCTTTCAAACTGGTGACTGAAGGCTATTATAAAAAACTCAATAATGTAAATCCTTATACAATCGAAAACGTAAGATTACGTTACCGAGCACGAAATGATGCCGAAGCTTATGCTTACGGATTAGATATGCGCCTCAATGGAGAATTTGTTCCTGGAACAGAAAGCTGGTTTAGTTTTGGTTATTTAAAAACTGAAGAACGCCAAGGCGATCGGGAATATATCGCTCGACCTACAGACCAACGTCTCAAATTTGCAGCCTTGTTCCAAGATTATGTGCCTAATATTCCAAAATTGAAATTATACCTCAACTTGGTCTATAATACTGGACTTCCAGGAGGATCGCCTCAGTTTGAAGACCCTTACGATTACCAGAGTAGATTACCCGATTATCAACGACTAGATGTTGGATTCTTTTATGCCTTAAAGGAGGCTAACGACACTTTTAAAGAAAACCACTGGCTGAATATATTTGAAAGCTTGGATGTTGGTTTTGAAATTTTTAATATGTTCGACAGGTTGAATTCTATCACCAATACTTTTGTAAGAGATTCCTCCTCTAGAAATCAATTTGCAATTCCAAACTTTTTGAGTCCTCGGGTCTTTAACTTAAAACTATCCGCTAGCTTTTGAAGTTGATAAGCTTTTCAAAGTTGAGACCACGTAGTCCAATTCTTCTTTGGTCGTGTATTTAGAGAAAGAGAATCTTAATCCCGGATACTCTAAATTCTCACCGTACACCTCATTTAAAACAAAAGAGCCAAGTTGAGCTCCACTTTGGCATGCACTTCCTTTGGAACAGGCAATACCTTTAAGGTCTAATTGGAAAAGCATCATATCAGATTCCGCCTGTGAGAGCGGAATACTCACATTTACTAAGGTGTAGGTACTTTTATCCAAATCGCCAGAATATCCATTAAATCTTACATCAGGAATAGCTTCGCTTAGAGTTGATATAAAATAACTTTTTAAAGATTTAATATAAGTTGCTTCCTTCTCAAGGTTGGCATATGCAAGTTCCATAGCTTTCTGTAAACCAACGATGTTATGGATACTTTCGGTGCCTGCTCTTAACTCACGTTCTTGAGAACCTCCGTGTATTAGTGGTTTAAGTTGAGCTCTGTTTTTTACATACATAAATCCAGCTCCTTTAGGGCCGTGAAATTTATGAGCACTTACCGCAATAAAATCCACAGGAAGTTGCGATAAATTCATTTCATAATGACCAACAGATTGTACGGTATCGCTATGGAAATACGCCGCATAGGTTTGGCATAATTCGCCAACTGCCTTGAGATCTAATATATTTCCAATCTCATTATTGATATGCATTAAGGACACTAGGGTTTTTGAGTCTGCATCTGATTTTAATAAAGTTTCCAAGTGAGAAAGGTCTACAGAACCATGCTCATCAAGATTTACAAAATCCAATTTTATTCTGTTCTCAAGGTCTAAAAATTCCACACAATTTAAGACCGCATGGTGTTCAATTTTGGAAGAAATAATACGAGTGACTCCTAGATCTCTAACTGCACAATTTATAGCTGTATTATCGGCTTCGGTTCCTCCAGATGTAAACACAATACTAGAGGAAGGGACATGAAGTAAAGCAGAAATTGACTTTCTAGCGTTTTCTAAAGCTGCTTTTGCCTTTCTTCCAAAGGCATGCGTCGATGAAGGATTTCCGAAGTTGGTTTGCATGCTTTCATGCATAACAGAAATCACATCTTTATCTAGTTGAGTAGTTGCAGCATTGTCCAAATAAACTGTATCCATTCTATTCCCTTTATTATATCACAAAAGTAAATCAAATATATATGGAATCGCTCAAGTGTTTTATATTTGAATTCATTTTAAGACTATGCAAAGACTATTTTTATTATCAATTCTAAGTTTATTAATTTTCTCTTGCGATGATGGAGATATCATCGTCAGCGATTTCAATTTTGATCAAAACTCAGCACTCAATTTATGTGAATTTGAAGGTGATAGAAAAGTCTTGCATATCATTACTGAATCCAATGAAGCTATTTCCCTAACTTTTGATAAAAACATTTTAGAAAATGTTGAAAATGTTATAAACCCTGGAACTTTCTCAGTCACCATAAATAATTCTAATCGCATCAATTATAGACGATTAAATGGCCGTGTTGAAAGTAGCAATTACTTTTGCCAAGAGATTCCTCCCAGTGAACCTTCAGTTATTGAAGAATTTACCAGTACCACAGGTGGAAACGTGGAGTTTACCATTACAAGAGCATCAGATTCAGGAGTAGATACCGATGGTGACGGGATAGACGATATAGATGAACAAGGTCCAGATAATAATATCTTCAATTACGATACGGACGGGGATGGTATACCCAATTTCTTGGATATAGATGACGATAATGATAATGTACTCACTAACGTGGAAATTGAAATTGATATAGATTTTGGAATTGAGTTAGATACCGATGGCGATGGTATTCCAGATTACCTCGACCCTGATGATGACGGCGATGGAGTAATTACTAGGTATGAAGACTTAAATGCTTTTGAAGAAGGCACTCCAGAGGAACCTGTTTTAAACCCAGTAAACGATGACACCAATGATAACGGTATTCCCAATTATTTAGACGAAACAGTTTCTGAAAGTTTGATTATTGAAGCTTTTAGGGAAAATAGAGTTTCAAGACAATTTAATATTACGGTCGTTTTTAATGATATTACTTTAGAAAACACAACTACCGAAAGGACTATTCGTTTAAGTTCCCAAGGCTTTGGAGTTTTTACTTTTAGAACGGATGATGAAATCTTAGAATTCAGATAAGCCTTAGGTCTTGCAAATTTGAGTCAGCATACCGTTAAAAATGAAAAAATGAAATGGTAGCATAGAATACCAATATAACCTTCCAATAAGTCCTTTAGGTCTAAACGTAGCATTTTGATGAACTACATTCTCCTCATCTATATAGAACTCTAACCAAGCTTCCCCAGGAACTCTCATTTCTGCAAAAAGCAAAAGTCGTCGCTCTTCTTTATCGGCCATCAAAACTCTCCAAAAATCCAAAGAATCTCCAGGATTTATTTTATCTGGATTAGTTCTTCCTCTACGTAGCCCTACACCACCTGCTAGTTTGTCAAAATAACCGCGAATTTTCCAAAGTGTGTTCGCGTAATACCAACCGTTTTTACCACCAATGGCCCAAATTTTTTCTAGAGCTTTTTCAGGATCATCTGCTTTCATCTGTTGATGATCGTGTAAACATCCAAACTTAGGAACTTTGATATATTTGTTCAAATCCTTTTGAGAATATCTACTACTTACTTTTGAATCTCTCCAGCTAGAAATAACTTGATTCTGTTCTATTTTTACAAAAGCCATTTCTATGGCTTCTTCGTAAGTGTGAGGTTTTATACCTAAAATATCTTGCAATCTGTGATCTTTTGCAATCACATTTACTCGCATGCTATCGACAAGATTAGAAGCTAATTTATAGGAAGTTGACGTTACAAAGTATAACCAATAGGATGATAGTTTTGGGGTCATAACGGGAACATTAACGATGGTAAGACTTAATTCTCTCACCTTTGCATAATTTTTCATCATATCCTTATAAGACAAGACGTCTGGACCACCAATATCGAAAGAATCATCATAAGTCTCTTCCTTTCCTATCACACCAATCAGAAATTGCAAAACATCCCTTATCCCAATGGGTTGGCATTTTGTATTTACCCATTTAGGAGTAATCATTAAAGGTAATTTCTCACATAAATCTCTTATAATTTCAAACGAAGCACTCCCCGATCCCACTATTATTCCTGCTCTTATTACCGTAAGGTGATAATCGCCTTTATAAAGAATACTTTCTACATTTTTGCGGGATTCCAAATGTTTTGAAAGGTTATCTTCATTCACAATTCCACTTAGAAAGATCACCTGCTTGACTTGGGTTTCTTTCATGTAGGTGTTAAAATGATTGGCCGTGATTTGTTCTTTTTCAGAAAAATCTGATGTTGAACTGGACATAGAATGGACTAGATAATAGGCCACATCAATATCTTTTGGAATAAGATTAGGCTTCACTTCATCTAGCAAATCCATCTCTATGATGTCAATCCTTTCTTTGGTTTCTTTATCGACGGAGAGTCGGTCGGCACTTCTTACAGCACAAACCACCTGGTGACCTTGGTCAAGCAATAAAGGCAAAACTCTCATCCCTATGTAACCGTTAGCCCCTGTGAGAAGTATTTTCATGTATTAATAGTTTTCAAAATCACTCGAAAAGTTGTCAGCCTTATATTTCAAGATTTTCTTTAAAAAATCATGATTACGCTTTTCCTTAGCTTCTACCTTAATAAAATAGTTGTCTTTATAAATGGAATACACTTTGGATTGTCCTTTATACAGCTTCAACTTATAATAAGGAATCACTAGAGCATAGGTTTCGAGTAAGGATCTGAAGGTAACAATAATCCCTTTAGGTCTCATTTCTACTCCACAGATATTCATATTATTGTCTAAGACAAGCAAGTTATGGATCTGTATACTAGTGGAGTGAATGTGGAGTTTACCAGACCCAATGCCATTCATTTTTAATCTATCCAAAAAGGTAAAAGGTTGGCCTACTTCAGTGTTGATTTGTTGTTTAATTTTAGGCCTATTGTAGGAAACATTTAAAAGCATTTTTATTTTAAATATACTGAATTCGATGCTTACATCTTGAAATGACCTCTAATTTTTAGATTATATTTGCAACTGAAACACCTTATTCATGACTCTAGAAGCGCAACTTTCTAAATATATTACCAAATACATCCAAGACAACCACGACATCGATGTCCAATCATTTGAATTTCAACTCACTAGAAAGGAATTTAAAGGTGATTTGACCTTGGTCGTTTTCCCTTTATTAAAACATATTAAAACCAATCCTGTTCAACTCGGTGAACAAATTGGAGACTACCTATCAAAAAACTCGAGTTTGGTGTCTGAATTTAATGTTGTTAAGGGGTTTTTGAATTTATCCTTAACTGAATTTTACTTTGCAGATCTTGTGAATACAATGAGTCAGGATGAAAATTTTGGATTCAGAAAAGTCACGCCTACTAGTCAAAAAGTAATGGTCGAGTATTCTTCGCCGAACACCAACAAGCCTTTACATCTCGGACACATCCGAAATAACTTACTAGGCTTTTCAGTCGCTGAAATTCAAAAAGCTGCTGGTAAACACGTCTATAAAACACAAATTATCAACGATCGTGGTATCCACATCTGTAAAAGTATGCTGGCTTGGCAAAAATACGGTGATGGTGAAACCCCAGAATCTTCTGGCGTCAAAGGCGATCACTTGGTCGGAAGATATTATGTTGAATTTGATAAGGCCTATAAATCTGAAATCAAAAATTTACTAAAAGAGGGAAAAACAGAAGAAGAAGCTAAAAAACAAGCTCCTATTTTACTCGAAGCCCAAAATATGCTTAAACTTTGGGAAGCAGGAGATCCTGAAGTTGTAAAACTTTGGAAAACCATGAACCAATGGGTGTATGATGGGTTCGAAACTACTTATGCAAACCTAGGAGTCGATTTTGATAAAAATTATTACGAAAGCGATACTTATCTTTTAGGTAAGGATCATATAAAAAGTGGCTTAGAAACTGGTGTTTTCTTTACCAAAGACGATGGCAGTGTTTGGATTGATCTATCGGATGATGGCTTAGATGAAAAGATAGTTCTTAGATCTGATGGTACCGCCGTTTATATGACTCAGGATATTGGTACAGCGATACAACGTGTGACCGATTACGATATTGACGAAATGATATACACGGTAGGAAATGAGCAGGATTACCATTTCAAAGTACTCTTTCTGATTTTAAAAAAGCTTGGTTTCGAGTGGGCAGAACACCTTTATCATTTGAGTTATGGGATGGTCGATTTACCAAGCGGAAAAATGAAAAGCCGTGAAGGTAAGGTGGTAGATGCAGATGACTTGATTGAAGAAATGACCTCAACTGCCAAATCTATTTCTCAGGAGTTAGGAAAACTTGAAGGCTACGATGACGATGAAAAAAACAAGTTGTATAAGATGATTGGTTTAGGTGCTTTAAAATATTATATTCTTAAAGTAGATCCAAAAAAGAGAATCTTATTTGACCCTAAAGAGTCGGTAGACTTTCAAGGAAATACAGGACCGTTTATTCAGTACACTTACGCCAGAATTCAATCGATCTTAAGAAAGGGAAAAAAAGACTCGAAAGACTTGAATCTTTCTACTTACGAATTCAATAGCAAAGAGAAAGCTTTAATCAAAATTTTAAACCAGTTTCCTGAACTTGTACAGCAAGCTGCAGATCAATATAGTCCTGCGCTTATCGCCAATTACGTGTACGATCTCGTTAAAGAATTCAATTCTTTTTATCAGAATGTATCCATTCTTGGAGCAGACGAGGAATACCAAATTGAATTTAGAGTAGAGCTGGCTCGATTGGTGGGAGAAGTCATCCAGAAAAGTTTTAAGGTTCTTGGAATCGAGGTACCAAACCAGATGTAAAGTAAGTTTGTTTTATAAGCTGATATATTAAGCTACCTCCTAGCAGCTTAAGTTGTCGTTCTGAGCTGAATTGAATGAGCAGACAAGTGTATTTCAGAATATAAAACATCGATGTCCATCCAATTAAAAATCAAGAAACCCCCAATCCAAAATTTCTGGAGACAGAGGTTTCTTAGTGTTAGAAAAACACCTTAAGACAGTTTCTTTTTCTTTACAAAGGAATATTCCCATGTTTTCGTTTAGGTCTTGGCACGTCTTTATGTTCTAACATGGCAAAAGCTTTTAATAACTTCCTACGGGTATCTCTTGGCATAATCACCTCATCTATAAACCCACGCTGAGCAGCCTTAAACGGATTTGCAAAGGTTTCTGCATATTCAGCTTCCTTTTCAGATAATTTCAATTCTGAATCTTCAGCATCCTGTATTTCTTTTCTGAAAATAATTTCACTGGCCCCTTTCGCCCCCATCACAGCAATTTCTGCTGTTGGCCAAGCAAAATTGAGATCGGCTCCAATATGCTTAGAGTTCATCACATCATAAGCACCGCCATAAGCTTTCCTAGTAATAACAGTGACTCTTGGAACTGTGGCTTCGCTTAAGGCATAAAGCAACTTGGCACCATGAAGTATAATACCATTCCATTCCTGGTCGGTTCCTGGCAAAAAACCTGGTACATCTACAAGAACTAATAGAGGGATGTTGAAAGCATCACAAAACCTAACGAACCTCGCTGCTTTTTTAGAAGCATCAACATCTAAAACCCCTGCTAAACTCATTGGCTGATTAGCCACAATACCTACACTTCTTCCGCCCAGTCTTGAAAATCCAACTAAAATATTTTCTGCGTAATTTTTATGCACTTCAAAAAATGAGTCCGTATCGATAATTCCTTTAATGACATCATGCATATCATAAGGTTTATTTGGACTATCGGGAATTAAACTATCTAATTCCTCACGAATCTCATCTTCAAGTGTAACTTTTACCTTTTCGGCAGTTTCCGTATTATTTTGCGGAATGTAACTCAATAACTTTTTGATGTGTTCCAAACATTCTACATCATTAATAGATGTAAAATGAGTCACCCCAGATTTAGTAGAATGCGTGCTAGCCCCACCAAGTTCTTCGGAAGTAACTTCTTCATTGGTCACTGTTTTTACAACATTGGGGCCTGTTACAAACATATAGCTTGTATTTTCTACCATAAGCGTAAAATCGGTCATAGCTGGAGAGTAGACGGCGCCTCCTGCACATGGTCCCATTATAGCAGAAATCTGAGGGATGACTCCCGAAGCCTGAACATTTCTATAGAAAATATCGGCATATCCACCAAGTGAACGGACTCCTTCTTGAATTCTAGCACCTCCAGAGTCATTTAAGCCAATGATGGGCGCTCCAACTTTTAGCGCATGGTCCATCAATTTACAGATTTTCTCAGCGTGAGTTTCTGATAATGCTCCGCCAAAGACAGTAAAATCTTGTGCATAAACATACACGAGCTTGTCATTAACAGTTCCATAACCCGTCACTACTCCATCTCCATAATAAATTTGCTTTTGCATATCAAAATCAGTCGTCCTGTGAGTCACTAGAGCTCCGATTTCTTCAAAAGAACCTTCGTCCAAAAGATAATCGACCCGCTCTCGAGCAGTCAATTTCTTTTTGGCATGTTGTTTTTCTATACGCTTTAAACCTCCACCGAGCTTGGCTTTCTCGAGTTTATCCTGAAGTATTTTTATGTTTTTATTCATTGGTTTTAGTTTCTGATGTGACTTCCGGTAATCTTAGTTTTTTTTGATCGGCTTGATACTGTTTCATAGCCATTAAAGCAGCTAAATAGGCTTCTTCTTTCACCTCTTCTTCAAGGACTTCTGGAGTATAATAATTCTTAACGAAATGAGTATCAAAATCCCCAGAACGGAAAGCTTCATGATTAAAAACAAATTTTCCGAAGGGTAAAGTCGTAGCAACTCCTCTTACTTCATAGAGATTTATAGCCTCAAGCATCAGCTGTAAAGCTTCTTCCCTATCTTTCCCGTAGGTGACTAATTTTGACAACATAGGGTCGTAATAAATAGGTATTTCCATTCCTTCTTCAAAACCATCATCCACTCGTATGCCTGGTCCTGATGGTTTTCTATAACGTTCTAGTGTGCCTACACTTGGTAAGAAATCATCTGTTGGATCCTCAGCATAAACACGGAGTTCTAAAGCATGGCCCCTAATTTTTAAGTCTTTTTGAGAAAAGCCTAAAACTTCACCTCTAGCAATTCTTATTTGTTGCTCCACGAGATCAATTCCAGAAATCAATTCTGTAACGGGATGTTCCACTTGCAAACGCGTATTCATTTCTAAAAAGTAGAAGTTTTTCTTTTCATCCATAAGAAACTCAACCGTTCCAGCACCCACATAATCACAAGACTTCGCTACGTCAATAGCCGCTTGTCCCATTTTTTCTCTCAATTGAGGAGTCAGAATAGTGGAAGGCGCTTCTTCTACCACTTTTTGATGCCTTCGTTGAACAGAACATTCTCTTTCAAATAAATGCAGAACATTACCATGGGTATCTGCCAGAATTTGAATTTCGATATGTCTAGGAGAACCTACATATTTTTCAATAAAAACAGCGCCATTTCCAAAAGCAGACTCTGCTTCACTGATAGCTCTTTTCATCTGTTCTTCAAGTTTAGCTTCTTCCTCAACCACACGCATTCCTTTTCCACCACCACCTGCAGAAGCTTTTATGAGAATAGGATAACCTATTTCCTTAGCGATTTCTTTAGCTTTAGCGGTATTCGTAATGGCTTCATCTATTCCTGGAACCATAGGAATATCATAAGTTTTAACCGTTTCTTTGGCTGAAAGCTTATCTCCCATAATTCTAATAGCATGGGATCTTGGTCCTATAAAAGTGATTCCGTTTTGTTCTACTTTTTCTGCAAAATCTGCATTTTCACTTAAGAACCCGTAACCAGGATGTATCCCATCCACAGAAAGTGACTTGGCAATTTCTATAATTTTATCTCCTAATAAATAGGATTGATTGGAAGGAGCTGGCCCCACACAAATCGCCTCATCTGCGAATCTCACATGAGGTGCATTTCTATCGGCTTCAGAAAAGATAGCAACGGTTTTGATTCCCATTTGTCTTATGGTTTTCATTACACGTAAAGCGATCTCTCCTCTATTAGCAACTAATATTTTTTTCATTACTGCGTATTTTTATTCCATTTCAATTAAAACTTCATTTTTAGTGACGGTCTTCCCTTTAGCGATACTTATGGATTTTATCACTGCATCACGTGGAGCTAAAATGGTATTTTCCATTTTCATAGCTTCCAAAACTAAAAGATTATCGCCTTCTTTAACTTCTTGCCCTTCTGATACCATGATATCTAGAATCATTCCTGGCATTGGGGCTTTTACATCGTTTATGACTTTTGAGGCAGCTAAAGAAAGTCCCATATCCTTTATAAGGACATCCAATTCATTGGAGATTTCAACTTTATAAAGATTGGAGTTAATTTTTACCGTGTACGTTCTATTTAGAAAATCAGATTTTATGATTTTAGAAGTTACCGATTTATGATTCACTAATAAATGATATGCCCCTTCCGAAGTTTTTTGAACATCTAGATCTTGAATCTGATCTTGCGTAAATTCAAATTCGTGAGTATCATTTACTCTAGCGTTAAGCAAATGTTTCATAGTTTTAAAGAATTTGAGGTAAATATAATAGATTTTGAATAGGATTTCCGTTTCAAAGTAGTTTAGACAACTTATAAAAATTAAATTCTAAACTATTTCACAGCTTAATTTATCTTAGAAAACTTCTGTAGCAAAAGTTTTAATAATCATAGAACAGGACGTTTTTCCAAAAAAGAATTCGGCCTGTAGAAATTCTCTTAGATTTTGCTGTGAAAACCATCGAATTCATTCTAATGCTTATATTTGCCCGACATATTTACATTCATGCAACATAAAGATCTTCCAGTAAAACCTTATGCCACTAATTTTGGAGTTATCTTCGGTGGTTACTCCATATTAATTATGGTTTTGCTCTATGCGTTCAATCTGGAAACGAACACAGCCATCTCTATTTTTAATTTTATAATTACGGTAGCTATCGTCTGGTATGCCATTCATCTCTACAAAATTGATAATGAAGGGCAAATTGATTTAACGACTTCCATAAAGTTAGGTCTTGCTATTGGAGTTATTGGAGGTTTAATTTACGGCGGGTATAATTACATTCATTATGAATGGATAGAACCTGAGCTCATTACAGAAATGAAAATGAATACCGAAGCAGAAATGGAAGCCCTAATTGAACAGCAGCAAATGAGTGAAGAAGAAGCCCAAATGACTAGAGATATGTCGGGAGTTTTTGCTTCTCCTTTTACACTAGCTACCATAAGCCTACTCTCTATTATTTTCAAGACTTTTCTAGTGGGTCTTATCGTAGGTATGGTTAAACGAAATAATTGATAGACCATGGATATATCAATTGTTATTCCTCTACTAAATGAGTCTGAGTCGCTCTTTGAGTTACAGTCTTGGATTAATTCTGTGATGGAAAAACATGGGTTTACTTACGAAATCATTTTCATTAATGACGGGAGCACCGATGATTCCTGGGAAATCATAAAACAACTTCACTCTGAATTTGATAGCGTTAAAGGTATTAATTTCAATAAAAACTACGGAAAATCTCAAGCCTTACATGCAGGATTTATTGAAGCTAAAGGGAAGGTCGTGATTACTATGGATGCCGACTTACAAGATAATCCTGAAGAAATCCCAGAGCTATACAAACTTATTACTGAAGAGAATTACGATCTCATCTCTGGTTGGAAAAAGAAAAGATACGATTCCATTGTTTTTAAAAATTTACCTTCAAAACTCTTTAATAAAGCTGCAAGATGGACTTCTGGGTTGAAACTTCACGATTTCAATTGTGGACTTAAAGCCTATAAACTTCAAGTTGTAAAGCATATTAATGTAAACGGAGAAATGCATCGCTATATCCCAGTTTTGGCTAAGCAGGCAGGGTTTTCAAAAATTAGTGAAAAAGTAGTCCAACATCAAGCTAGAAAATATGGAAAAACCAAATTTGGTGCAGAACGATTTATCAACGGCTTTTTAGATCTGGTAACACTTTGGTTTTTTGCAAAATTTGGTAAGCGACCTATGCATTTTTTCGGAGCCATAGGAGTTTTGATGTTTTTAGTAGGCCTCCTTTCTGCTATTTGGATAGGATCTTCTAAATTATACAAGCTTTGGAATGGGCTACCAAATATCTTGGTTGTGGATAATCCTTGGTTTTACATAGCTTTGTCAGCTATGATTATAGGTGTCCAAATGTTTTTGGCTGGTTTTTTAGGAGAGTTAGTGTTAAGAACAAAAAGTAATCAAAAACGATATTTAATTTCAGAAAAAATTTAAAAAAAATATAATGAGCAATTTTTTAGATAAAGCAAAAGAGTGGCTTACCGGGACCTTCGATAAAACTACCAATAAAAATGTTCAAGACTTAATCGATTCTAAATCAGAGCTACTAGAGGAAAGTTTTTTCCAAGATCTAGGTTTTGGCACTGGTGGAATGCGCGGTATAATGGGAGTTGGAACCAACAGAATAAACAAATACACCTTAGGTAAAAACACTCAAGGGATTTCAAATTATATGAAATCTGTCTTTCCAGATGAGAAACTAAAAGTTGTCATAGCTTTCGATTGCAGGTATAATAGTAAGGAATTTGCTTATCAAGTAGCAGATGTCTTTTCTGCCAATGGGATACAGGCCTATATTTTTCCTGAATTGAGACCTACTCCTATTCTCTCCTATTCGGTAAGACACCTTGGATGCCAATGTGGGATCATGCTTACGGCAAGTCACAATCCACCAGAGTATAATGGATATAAGGTCTATTGGAAGGATGGAGGACAGCTCGTTCCACCTCAAGATTTGGAAATTATCTCTGAAATAAATGCATTGAATTTCTCTGACATTAATTTTGATAGCCAATCAGATTTAATTGAAGTCTTAAACGATTCTGTAGAAAAAGCATACCTGAAAAAAGCAGTGGAAAATGTAAATTTCAATCTTCCTGCTGAGTCCAAAAAAAATCTCAACATCACTTTTACCTCTTTGCATGGGACCTCTATTACAACAGTTCCTCAATTACTTGAAAAAGCAGGTTACTCCAACTTAAACTTGGTCTCTTCTCAATCTGAACCGGATCCTGAATTTCCAACGGTTAAATCTCCAAATCCTGAAGAGCCTGAAGCTTTGGAACTCGCTATAAAATTAGCTAACGAAAAACAGAGCGATCTAGCTATAGGAACCGACCCTGACGGGGACCGATTAGGTATTGCCGTAAGAAATAGAAAAGGGGAACTCGCCTTGCTCAATGGCAACCAAACTATGGTGCTCATGACCTGGTACCTACTCGAGAAAATGAAAGAAAGCCATAGTTTAAAAGAGTCTCACTTTATTGCCTCCACAATAGTATCTACGCCATTAATGAGAGTATTGACTGAAGCTTATGGAGTAAAATATATGGAAAGCCTAACAGGCTTTAAGTGGATTGCAAAATTAATACAAGACAATCCTACATTAGATTATATTGGTGGTGGTGAAGAAAGTTTTGGTTATATGGTAGGTGATTTTGTTAGAGACAAGGACGCCAATACGGCCATATTACTGGTTTGTGAAATGGCTGCAGAATTAAAGTCAAAAGGATCTTCTGTTTACGAACAGCTCATCGATATTTACATAGAGCATGGTTTTTTTAAAGAACATTTAGTGTCTCTCGTCAAACGTGGAATGGAAGGAGCTCAAGAAATAAAAGCTAAAATGATAGAGTTACGTAATAACCCACCTAAAGAGATTGACGGAGAAGAAGTGGCGCTTATTGAAGACTATCAAACTTCAATAGCTAAAAACATCCAATCCCATGAGACGCATAACATCAACCTGCCAAAATCTAATGTTTTAATTTACTATACAGAAAACGGGACTAAAGTCGCTGCTAGACCCAGTGGAACAGAGCCGAAAATTAAATTCTATATCAGTGTAAATTCAACTCTAAAAACAAAAAGTGATTTTGAAGAGATCGATTCAGAATTGTCTTCAAAAATTGAACGTATAAAAGCCGACTTAGGTATTTAAAAATCAGAATAACACTAAATGAATTATTTTAAAAAAATACTTCGCTTTGCGAAACCTTATAAGAAATATGCAGTGCTTAACATCATTGCCAATGTCTTTTATGCTCTATTCAGCGCTTTATCATTTATAGCTCTTATTCCTATGTTGGATGTGCTTTTTAATGGAAAAGATGCAACAAAAATTACTGAGCCACCAGTTTACAATGGCATCGGTAAAGCCCAAGATTACTTTAAAGACTATTTGTCATTTCAAGTCAATGAGTACGCCCAAGATGATGTTTCCATTGCTTTGATTTTGGTCATTAGTTTGGTGATCGTCTTATTTTTTCTTAAAAATATTTCAAACTACATCGCCATGTATTTTATAACCTTTCTTAGGAATGGCACATTGAAAGACTTGCGAAATGCCCTTTACAAGAAAACCATAGAATTGCCTCTTTCTCATTATTCTGAAAAGCGAAAAGGAGATACCATTGCTAGAATTACCAGCGATGTTTTAGAAATACAACACTCGTTTTTATCTATTTTAGAATTGATTGTAAGAGAACCCCTCACTATTTTATTCACCATTGGAGCGATGTTATTCATTAGCCCAGAGTTAACTGTTTTTGTTTTTATTTTTATTCCCATCTCTGGATTTATCATTTCATTAATAGGGAAATCTTTAAAGAAAAAGTCGGATAAAGTACAGCAAGAACAGGGTTTGTTTTTATCGATTTTGGAAGAAACCTTAGGGGGGCTCAAAATCATCAAGGGCTTTAATGCAGAATCCATTTTCTACACCAAGTTTAAATCTTCCACCCAAAATTTTAACGATTTTTCCAATAAATTACTAAACCGACAAAATTTAGCTTCGCCTGCTAGCGAATTTTTAGGAATAAGTGTTATTGCTGTTTTATTATGGTATGGAGGGACAATGGTTTTAGTCGGCGAGACTCTAGACGGACCTATGTTTATAGCCTATATGGGCCTTGCCTATAATGTTTTAACGCCTGCAAAGGGCATTTCAAAAGCCTTCTATAATGTAAAGAAAGGAAATGCAGCGGCAGAGCGTGTTTTAGAAATTTTAGAAACAGAAAACAGCATTACAGATGCAGATAAGGCTATTGATAAAACTGAATTTAACTCTGAATTGACTTTAGAAAATATTTCATTCAAATATGAAAATGAATACGTCCTGAAGAATTTTCAAGCCACGGTCAAAAAAGGAAAAACAGTAGCTCTGGTTGGACAATCTGGAAGTGGGAAATCTACTATTGCTAATTTGGTTACCCGATTTTATGACATCGCTGAAGGTGAAATAAAAATTGACGGTATCAATATTAAAGACATGTCACAAAGTTCTTTGAGAGGACTTATGGGCTTAGTCACTCAAGATTCAATTTTGTTCAACGATACCATTAAAGAAAATTTAAAAATTGGAAAACCCAATGCTACCGATGAAGAATTAATAGCCTCTCTGAAAATCGCAAATGCATATGAGTTTGTAAAAGAACTCCCTAAAGGCATGGATACCAATATTGGAGATAGTGGAGGGAAATTAAGTGGTGGACAAAAGCAACGTCTATCCATCGCTAGAGCGGTTCTCAAAAACCCACCTATCATGATTTTGGATGAAGCGACTTCCGCTCTAGACACTGAAAGCGAACAACTTGTCCAAAAAGCTTTAGAAAACATGATGAAAAATAGAACGTCTATAGTAATAGCCCATCGCTTATCTACGATTAAAAATGCTGACACCATTATTGTCATGCATCAAGGAGAAATTGTGGAGCAAGGAAGACATGATGAATTGATTGCCAATAAAGGAGTCTATAAAAAATTGGTTAATATGCAGTCTTTTGAATAAGCAATACTATTGAAAGAGAACGAAATCATAGACCATTTACAAAAAGGCACCAAGACTAATGAGGCCTTTCAAGCCCTTATCTCTGAGCATAAGGTGAGATTGTATTGGCACATAAGGACTATTGTAAA
The DNA here is from genome assembly GCF_000355905.1 of Psychroflexus gondwanensis ACAM 44. GTDB lineage: Bacteria > Bacteroidota > Bacteroidia > Flavobacteriales > Flavobacteriaceae > Psychroflexus > Psychroflexus gondwanensis. The sequence continues at coordinate 207,720 of NZ_APLF01000003.1, read as the reverse complement.
GTTACATGAAGATGCCGATGATGTATTACAAAATACGTTTATAAAAGTTTTTAAAAATATAAAATCGTTTAAAGGCGACAGCAAGCTTTTTAGTTGGATGTATAGAATCGCTACCAACGAGTCCATTACGTTTTTGAACAAAAAAGCCAAAAAGCTGAAACTTTCAGACCAAGAACTCAATGATTTTTTAATTGATTCTTTAGAAAGTGATGTTTATTTTGAAGGAAGTGAGATACAACTTCAACTTCAAAAAGCTATTGATACCCTGCCTCAACAGCAAAAAACTGTTTTTAATATGCGTTACTTTGAAGATATCCCTTACGAGGAAATGTCGGAAATCCTAGGTTCAAGTGTTGGAGCATTAAAGTCTAACTATCACCATGCCAGAAAGAAAGTAGAAAAATTTTTGAAGCAAGATTAAACTTTCAAATCAAATTATGGTCTAAAGTATAGATGAAACATAAATCACATATAAACATAAGCAAATCAGGGTTTAAAGTTCCGGAAGGCTACTTCGATTCCGTTGATCAAACTATGGCTTCTAAAGTAAAATCAAAATCAGAAAATAGCAACTTCGGGTATAAAGTACCTGAGAGTTACTTTAATGATTTTAGCCTTGCAGTACCTTCAAAAGAAAGCTCTACCAAAGTTATAAAGCTTAAAGAGTTAAGCAAGTGGTTAGCAGCAGCGTCTATACTAGCATTTGCAGTACTTAGCGCTCTATATATTGATGATATAAGTCCGGATGAAAATCTTCAATTTTCTGATTTGGATAGAGATATGATTGAAGATTATCTAGACTACACTATGGAGAATCCTGAAGACTTTATTGAATATGAAAATACATCATCGATTAATACCATCGTAAATGATAATATCGTTAACTTAAAAGATAATGATATCTTAGAGTATTTAAATGATGAAATCGAAGATCAAGATTTTGAAAATGACTAGAAAAAAAATAATTATTACACTGTGTCTATTAACTTTAAGCTTTTTTGTAAAAGCCCAAGACAAAGACACTGAGCAAATAGAACAGTTGAAAATTGCATTTTTTACTGAAAAATTAAACCTATCTGCTAAAGAAGCAGTAAGGTTTTGGCCCGTCTATAATAAGCATAACAAGCGTTATGAAGAATTGAGAAAAAACAAATGGTCTAACATAAAATCCAAATTAGAAAAAATCGAAACATTAAGCCAAAAAGAGGCTGAAGTTTTACTAGACGATTATCTAGCTTACAAGCAGGCTAGAGTTGGCCTGCGAGAGGATTTTGTAAATAACCTAAAAGCGGTCATCACTTCCAAGCAAATCATGATGCTTAAAAAAGCTGAATATGATTTCAATAAAAAACTTTTGAAACAATACCAATCTGATAAGTCATCTAACGAGTAAATATCTATTTTTGCAGATTAAACCATAATCATGCGCTTACATAGAAATTTAGTCTTTGCCGTTATAGATACACTTCACCTTATCTTCAATGAAGATAAATATGCGGATAAGGAAATCTCCAATACATTAAAGCGAGATAAACGCTGGGGAGCAAGAGATCGAGGCTTCATAGCAGAAACCACTTACGATATCGTAAGATGGAAAAGACTATATTCTGAAATTGCAGACGTAAACCCTCCCTACTCTAGACCTAACCTATTTAGACTCTTTACGGTCTGGGCGACCTTAAAAGGTATAGAAATCCCAGATTGGAAACAGTTTGAGGATACTCCTACACGAAGGATTAAAGGCCGTTTTGACGAGCTTTCAAAAATCACAAAATATGCTGAATCCATTCCAGATTGGTTAGATGAACTTGGCCGAAAAGAATTAGGAAAACTGTGGGAAAGTGAAATCCATGCCTTAAACGAACAAGCGAAAGTAATTTTAAGAACCAACACACTTAAGATCACTCCCAAAAAACTTCAACTGATACTAGATGAGGAATTTATACCTACTAAATTAATAAAAGGATATCCTGAGGCCTTAGAGCTTTATGAAAGAGCAGATGTTTTTAAAACTGAAGCTTTCAAAAAAGGATTCTTTGAAGTGCAAGATGCATCGTCACAGAAGGTAGCACACGCCTTAAAACTTGAGCCTGGCTTAAGAGTTATTGATGCTTGCGCAGGTGCTGGAGGCAAAACTCTACACATCGCTGCTTTAATGGAAAACAAAGGCCAAGTTATCGCTATGGATATCTATGGCAATAAACTTAAAGAGTTAAAACGCAGAGCGAAACGTGCTGGAGCTCATAACTTGGAAACTAGAGAAATAGACTCCACAAAGGTCATAAAGAAATTACATGATTCTGCAGACCGCGTACTTATTGACGCTCCCTGTACAGGCTTAGGTGTTCTCCGACGAAATCCTGATGCTAAGTGGAAGCTAACTCCAGAATTTCTAAAGGAAATTAGAGAAAAACAACAAAACTTGCTCTTGGACTATAGTAAAATGGTAAAGCCAGGGGGTCTATTGGTATATGCTACATGCTCTATTTTACCTACAGAGAATCAAGTTCAAGTACAGGATTTCTTAAACTCACCCGAAGGTGAATTCTTTCAACTTGATAAAGATGAAAAAATCCTAGCCCACAAATCAGGATACGATGGGTTTTATTATGCAGTCCTCAAAAATACTAAATCGTAAAGTGAAACTTTTTACTTCTTCCTTACTTTTGATGCTAATAACATTTACCTATGCACAGGCACCTTCTGGTTATTATGAAAGCACCGATGGCTTACTGAGTTACGAACTTAAAACTGTCCTTAAAATTATTATAGACGATATTGGTGATGGAAATGGCTTCCCTTCTCATCAGGACCAAGGCTATGGAGCTTTATACGATGCCTATGCCGCTGAAAATAGTGGAGATAGTGACGATTATTTTGAAAATGATGGGACTGTGTTGGATATGTATTCTGAACGTAGTCTTGGGATTGATAATTATAACTATGAGCATTTTGAAAATAACTGTGGCAACTATTCTGATGAAGGAGATTGCTATAACAGGGAACATTTAGTACCTCAATCTACATTTAATAGTGCCTCCCCGATGAAGAATGACTATTTCCACGTGGTCCCTTCAGATGGAGCCGTTAACGGAGCAAGAGGAAGCTTTCCTTTTGGAGAAGTCACAAATCCAAATTACACCTCTACAAATGGGTCTAAACGAGGTTCAAATACTTTCCCAGGGTACACAGGAATTGTATTTGAACCTATTGACGAATTCAAAGGAGATATTGCTAGGGCTGTCCTTTACTTTGCTATTCGATACGAAGATGAATTCAGTTCTAGTTGGAGGACAAACGAAGTCTTAGCAGATAATCCTCAAGATTTTTTTGTGGATTGGTACCTAGCCCTTTTACTGTCATGGCACCTCAATGATCCTGTTAGCGAAAGAGAAATCGATAGGAATAACAATGGATATCAATTTCAAAGTAACCGAAATCCGTTAATAGATCGTCCTGAATTTGCAGTGATGATCTGGGGAGATTTCACGGACAATGAGCCACCTTCTGCTCCATCAGATTTACAAGCCAACAACACCACCAATTCTAGTCTACAATTAAGTTGGACTTCTTCGGAAGATAATGTTGCTGTTGCTCAATATATTATTGAACAAGATAATGTCGATATTGGTAGTGTAGGATCCAACCAATCAACCTATCTCGTTACAGGATTAAACGCTGAGACCCTTTACAATTTTAGGCTCTATGCAGTAGACCAAGGCGGGAATATTTCTGAACCTAGTGACAATCTTGATGTTTTAACTCTGTCTGAACCTAGCTATCTCATTTCTGAAGATTTTGAGAACTGCTCTACTGCTTTAGATAACTTTACCGCCATAAGTGAAATAAGCGCATTAGATTGGAGATGTATTTCTGATGATGGTGAAAACAATTCTCAGGGATACCAAATGAACGCTTTTCAAAATGGACAAATCCCGAGTTTGGACTGGTTAATTACAAGTAACAAAATTAATTTTGACGAATTTGAACTTGAAAAAATAAGCTTTTTCGCTTCTGCAAATTTCGGAAACACCAAACTGGAACTTCTGTTTTCGTCTTCGTATACTGGAAATGGAAATCCCTCTAATTTTAACTGGCAAGAGGTGCCCAATGTAGAGGTTCCACTTCATCCAAATGGAAGCGGTTCTTTGTTCACGTATAATGCTGAATCTATTGATATTTCTGAATTACCTGAGAACGCTTACATCGCTTTTCGATATAATACGACTAATGGTCAACTGGCAACGCGTTGGACTATTGATAATTTTAGAATTACAGGAGAACAGGTTCTATCCTCCTCCAGTTTCTCCAATACATTGGAGGTTAAGTTATATCCAAATCCGTTGAAAAATTCGCATATTCATCTCAATTTTAATTCTAGTGATCGAAAAAGGATAGAGCTTTATGATCTAAATGGTAAGATATTATTAACCAAGCATAGTAAGCAAAATTATTTTAAGGAAGATTTGGGTTGGCTAACGCCAGGAATTTATTTTTTTAAAATCTATCAACACGGCAATTCAGTGATTAAAAAATTAGTGAAAAAATAAAAAAAGGTCAGGAAAACTTACCTGACCTTTTTTTATGAATTGACATAAACTAAATTTATTTTAGTTTTTCATCGGATTTTCACCGGTTTGGTTTTTCATCAATATACCTTGCAATTTCTTTTGTAACTCTGGGTTATTCTGCAGTTGAGCTCCAATTTTCTCATACTGCTCTAAGGTTAAACCTTTCTCTTTAATCTTATTTTGCATATCTTCTTGAACTCCAGCCTGCATTCCCTCAATCTTTTTAAGTGCTGCTTTTTGCTTTGTCATTTCATCTTCCGTAGCGTCTACTTCAACTTCAGGATTCATTTGTGCCTGATAAATTTCATTGAACCGCGTTGCTGTTATTCCCTCAGCTTCGATAGCCGTAACCATTTCCTGCTGAATTTGTTGATTTACCTGTTGAACAGTCTGGTATGCCTCTGCAAATTTTTGAAGTTGAGCATCACTTACTTTTTCTTCAGTTTGAGCAAATGTAGATAGTAACCCAAACATAAATATACCGATGGTTAAAATTACTTTTTTCATGAGTTTCGTTTTTAATATTTTGTAATCACAATAATATGAATTAAGAATTAGCCAAAAAAAATAGTGGCCTAATAAGTATATCTTTAACTTTTAAAAATCAAATTTTATCAAAGTTTTAGATGTTTTGCCTCCTCCCAAAACTTATCCATCTCCTCTAATGACATAGTTGATAAATCTAAATTGTGCTCTTTAGCTCTTTTCTCTAAATGTTGAAATCTAAAAATGAACTTTTTATTAGTTCGCTCTAAAGCTGTTTCAGGATCGATTTTCAAGAATCTCGCGTAATTGATCATCGAAAACAAAACATCTCCAAATTCATCTTCTATTTTATTCAAATCATTTGCTTTCACCTCTTCTTGTAGCTCTCTTAATTCTTCTTGGACTTTTTCAAAGACTTGCGAGGGTTCTTCCCAATCGAAGCCAACACCAGCGACTTTGTCTTGAATCCTACTAGCTTTTATTAAGGCTGGCAAAGATTTGGGGACACCTTGTAAAACACTCGTATTCCCCTCTTTTAGCTTTAGTTTTTCCCAATTTTCTTTAACCTGTTTTTCGTTTTCAACTTTTGTATCTCCATAGATATGAGGATGCCTATCTACAAGCTTTTTACAAAGGCTATCTATCACATCAGCAATATCGAAATCTCTAGTTTCACTTGCTATTTTTGAATAAAATACAATATGAAGCAAGACATCTCCAAGCTCTTTTTTGATCTCCACCTTATCATTCTCCAATATAGCATCTCCCAGTTCATAAACCTCTTCTACTGTCAAATTCCGAAGAGATTCCATCGTTTGCTTTTTATCCCACGGACATTTCTCTCTGAGTTCGTCCATGGTGTCAAGCAAATTCTCAAAGGCTTTTATTTGCTTTTGTCTTGTGTACATATTTTTTATTTTAAATGTAAATATTCTAAACAAAAAACCCTCTAAATATGAAAAATTTAGAGGGTTGGAAGGATATAAATGTAGAAATTAATTTTCTTTTGGGTCTTCAAGCGTTTCTTCTTCATCTTTTGGATCTGAAAAATCTGTGATTTCTTTAGATATCAAAAGATTATACCACTGTATAACTTTTTTAATATCTGAAGGATAAACACGGTCTTCATCGTATTCTGGAAGGATTTCACTAAAATAATCAGTCAATTCTTTTTTAGAAGATTTATGATCTATAGATTGTTTTCCTTCTTCCTTATCGAAAATCTTTTGAAAAACGTTCCTTAGAGGTATTTCTTCTGTGTAAGTATAAATGGCAATTTCACTTAAGATACTGACATTATTTTTCATGCTCACAGGAATTTTTTTTCCATCGATAAATGATTCTGCTAAAAAACCACCTCTGGTTTGAGCTTTTAATTCAAAAAGTCCTGGTTTACCGGATATAGATAATACTTTGTCTAATTTCATACGTTATATTTTTGGCTGGCAAATATGCAAATTGTTTGGCTTTATAAGCCGGTCTATCTAATTTTTTTAGCTAGTGGGTATTTCATCTTGTATCCAACCTCTATTTTACCCTTGGAAATATTGGTCAATTTACTTTTTATAAGTCTTTTCTTCAGGTTAGAAATCCTATCTGTAAATAAAACTCCCTCAATATGATCGTATTCATGTTGAACCACACGAGCAGCTAGGCCCGACAGCTTTTCCTTTTGAGGAGTGAAATTTTCGTCTAGATATTCAATCGTAATTCCAGGCTTCCTAAAGATATCTTCATGAACATCTGGAATACTTAAACAGCCTTCGTTAAAATCCCAATCTATACCGTTTTCTTCGATAATTTGTGGATTGATAAACACACGCTTAAAGGACTCTAACTCATTTTTTTCAAGATCACTAAGAGACTCATCCTCAGAAAAAGGCTTAGCATCTACAATAAACAAACGAATAGACAGACCTATTTGTGGGGCTGCTAGTCCTACTCCACTTGCATTGTACATGGTTTCAAACATATTTTCTAAGAGCTCATCGAATTTTGGATAATCCTTCGAAATGTCTTCTGCTTTTTTCTTTAGCACAGGAGAACCATAAGCTATAATCGGTAATATCATAATCTCAATTTTACGTGAGTGGGCATCGACCCTTTAGTTTTAGAATTGCAAAAATACAGGTTTTATTTCTTTTGATTTGGATAATCTTTTATTTTCAACACATTAGATATATTGAAGGTAATTTTGAAGTATAATCGTAGCGCTAATCTCGTCGACCAAGCCCTTATTTTGGCGTTGTTTCTTCTTCAAACCAGAATCAATCATAGTTTGGAAAGCCATTTTTGAAGTAAACCGTTCGTCTATTCTTTTAATAATAAGAGATGGGAATAATGCCTGCACATCTTCTATAAAAAAGAGAATATTTTTTTCCAACTGCATGGGTTTGCCATCAATATGTTTAGGTTGACCTACAACTAGGGTATCTACAGACTCTTCTTCGATTATTTTTTTCAGCTCTTGCATCAAGTTCCTAGTCTCTACAGTTCTAAGACCAGAGGCTATCATCTTCATCTCATCAGAAATAGCAATTCCTGTTCTTTTTATACCAAAATCTAAGGCAATAACTTTAGTTTTCATATTCTCTATTATGCAACAAAGATAAGGCATCCACTAAGAATCCGGATTTAATCATAAACCTTATCTTCGCAAAAAAAAATCGATAATGGAAGACTTAAAACAAAAGATACTAGAAGCTTGGGACAATCGAGACTTACTTCAAGAAAAGGAAACTATTGAGGCCATCCGTACTGTTATTTCTAAACTGGATAGTGGTGAGTTGCGTTGTGCAGAACCCACTACAGAAGGCTGGCAAGTCAACGAATGGGTAAAAAAAGGAGTCGTCTTGTATTTTCCAATTCAAAAAATGGAAACTATGGAGGCTGGAATCTTTGAATATCACGATAAAATACCACTAAAAACCGGGTATAAGGAGAAAGGAATACGCGTAGTCCCTAATGCTATTGCAAGGCATGGGGCTTACATTTCTAAAGGTGTAATTATGATGCCGAGTTATGTGAATATAGGCGCTTATGTAGATGAAGGGACTATGGTAGATACGTGGGCAACTGTAGGAAGTTGTGCTCAAATAGGCAAAAATGTGCATTTATCTGGAGGGGTTGGAATTGGAGGAGTTTTGGAACCCCTTCAAGCCGCACCGGTAATTATAGAAGACGGTGCTTTTATAGGGAGCCGCTGTATTGTTGTTGAAGGCGTAAGGGTAGAAAAAGAAGCCGTTTTAGGTGCCAATGTGGTATTAACCATGAGCACAAAAATTATAGATGTAACTGGAAACAAACCTGTTGAAACAAAGGGAGTTATACCAGCGCGCTCTGTTGTGATTCCTGGCAGTTATACCAAAAAATTTCCAGCAGGGGAATTTAATGTGCCCTGTGCGTTAATCATCGGTAAACGGAAAGAAAGTACAAACAAAAAGACGTCCCTTAACGATGCTTTGAGAACGTATGATGTAGCGGTGTAAATCCCCTCCTAACCTCCCCCAAAGGGGAGGGATTTATAAATAGTATGAAAAGAACAAGAATAGATTCAGAAAGCAAAAGTTCACCATTGGGATGGGTTGGAGAGGCTCCAAGAATACTGGTAATTCAACAAAAAATGATTGGGGACGTTCTCGTCTCCAGTCTTATTTGTGAGAATCTGAAAAGGAATTATCCTAATTCAGAAGTACATTATCTTATCAATCGATTTACAATACCAGTCGTTGAAAACAATCCTTATATAGATGAAATCATAGTCTTTGAAGATCTTTATAGAAGCAACAAAATAGAGTTTTTTAATTTTTTGAAAAAAATTAAAAAGAGCAATTATGATATTGTAATTGATGCATACGGCAAACTAGAAAGTAATCTCATCACCTCAAGTTCTGGCGCTAAAACGAAAATAAGTTGGGAAAAAAGCTATACTAAGTTTATATATTCCACCACTGTTAAACCTTCAAATATCTCCAATGACGGCTATGGTTCTGCCATAGAGAATAGAATAAATCTTATAAAAGGTTTTAGAGATTTGAAAATCTTATCTTATCAGCCTAAAATTTATCTTACAGAAAATGAGTTAATAATTGCAGAAAAGAAAATCAATGAACTAGACATAGATAAGAGGTTGCCTTTAGTAATGATTAGCGCTTTGGGTAGTCATGTAAACAAAACCTATCCAATTTCTTATATGGCTGAAGTATTGGATTTTATTGTTTTAAAAACTTCAGCAATTCTGTTTTTGAATTACATCCCAAGCCAGAAAAAAGAAATAGAAAAGCTTTATAACCTTTGTCAAGAAAAAACGAAAAAACACATTCAACTTAATTTTTACTCAGAAAATCTACGAGAATTTTTGGCTATTTTAAAATCTTGTAAGGCTATCATTGGCAATGAAGGTGGAAGTATTAATATGGGTAAAGCTCTGAACATTCCTACGTTCTCCATATTCTCTCCTCAAATTAAAAAAGAAGGGTGGAATAGTTTTGAGGACGAAAACCTAGAACATAGTTCGACACATATCGATGACTATAGACCAGAAAAAGCAAAAAATGATCCTTTAAATGAGCTCTATAAAGAATTCAAACCCAGGTTATTTTTACAACAACTTAAGTTATTTCTTTTTAAGAATGTAAATTTAAACCGGAAGGAGTTTTAATTCTTTTTTCATTTCGAGTGCTTTTCCTTATTTCATCATTTATCTTCCAAGCTTTTTCATTGACATAACCTCTATCATGTTCTAGGTGAATACAAATGGCAAAGTAGCGGACTCTTACGGGTTTTAGTCCAAGATTGATCAAGCGTTCTCCAAATTCACGATCTTCTCCCCCATATTGCATCCGTTCATCAAACCCATTAATAGCAAATATATCTTGTTTCCAAGCAGAAGCGTTACCTCCATTCCAAGTTGGTTTTGTAGTCGTCACCAGATTCATCAACTCTGCAACGGATTTACTTTTTGTTAGTTTTATATTTTTAAATTTAGTTTCTAGACCATGATCCTTTAGCCATTTCAAGTCAAAACAACTCTGGTTTAAAATATTTTTTTTTGAAATAATTTTGGATAACATCTTGGATAATGGAAAATGACCTCCAGATAAGAAACTATTTTTCCGCCTAAATTTAAGATGTGCCTCGACAAAATCATTCCTTGGAATACAATCGCCGTCTGTAAAAATACAATAATCAGATTTTGAAACTAAAACAGCTTTGTTTAAAATTTTAGTTTTTTGGAAACCATCGTCTTTATGCCAAACATGGGTTATTAAAAGACTAGTTTCACTACTGATTTTTTTTAGCATCAATTTTGTCTCTTCAGTAGAACCATCATCTGCAATAATAATTTCAAAATCATTTATGGTTTGTATGCTATAACCCCAAAGCACCTTTTCTAGCCATAAAGGAGAATTATAAGTACTTATAATAATAGATGCCTGCATTTAAAAAAGTTATAATACAAAAATAAATTTTTTTATAGTTTATTAAATCAATTGCCTGTTTATTATGAAAGAACACTTACAATATTTTACATTTGCATTTTAACACCTATCTAACCTCTTTTTTATCTATGCCCAAGATTTCGGCACTTATCATTACTCTTAATGAAGCAAAAAACATTGCTGACGTGATAGATAATCTAGATTTTGCAGATGAAATTATAGTTGTAGACTCCTATTCTCAGGACTCTACCGTAGAGATTGCAGAAGCTTATCAAAATGTTATAGTACACAAACAAGAATTTGAGAATTTCACAAAACAAAGAAATTTTGCACTTAGCAAAGCAAATCATGAATGGATATTATTTTTGGACGCCGACGAAAGAATTCCAGAAGTTTTAAAACATGAAATCTTGGAAACTGTACAATCTGAGAAAACTGCAGATGCCTATTATTTTTATAGAAAATTCATGTTCAAAAGTCGCCCCTTACATTTCAGTGGTTGGCAAACTGACAAAAATATAAGGTTATTTAAAAAAAGTAAATCTATATATACTGAGGAACGCTTGGTCCATGAAGTTCTAGAGGTTCATGGTAAAGTGGATGATCTGAAACATTATCTTATTCATTATTCATATGAAAACTACGCTTCTTACAAGAAAAAAATGCTAAGCTATGCAAGTTTAAAAGCTAAAGAGCTTTTTCTTAAGGGAGTTGAACCCAACCCCTATCATTTTATTATTAAACCAGCATACAAATTTTTATATAGCTATATTATTCGTCTTGGTGTTTTGGATGGAAGAAAAGGTATGATCATCTGTTATTTGAATGCCTTGAGTGTTTACAAACGTTATCCTTACTTAAAAGAACTTATAAAATCTTCAGAATAGGAATTTAATTTTTTTCTTTCGTTTTTGTTTCAAGTGGAATTTTCTTTGAAACTCAGATGTGAAATTCCACATCATTTCAAATACTTCTGTATTAGGTTTCTTAATGAGCTTTGCATATTCATCGCTCATTATTTCAACCATTTCTCTTTTGGGAGTCAACCGTCTTAAGTTATACATGCGTTCTTTAAAACTTAAAGTTTTAAACTGCATTCTGTTAAGATCTACTAGAGAAAAATCATATCCAGAATCTGTAATAAAAATCAGCGTATTCCCTGGTGAATGGTCCTGAAATTCAATTCCTTTTTCGTGTAAATCAAAAGAGAACCTTGTAAATGCTCTAAGAATTTCTTCATGATTTTGAAAATCAGGTTCATGAACAAGTTCGCGATAGGTAAGATCTGGAGATTGATGCAAACTGATGTAATATGACTTTCCAAAACCAAAGCCCTTTTTAAATTCAAAAAAAGCAATAGGCTCTGGAGTGCCAATTCCTTTTTCTTTCAAAATCGTTGCATACTCAAAAGAACGTCTAGCTTTAGATTTTCTAAAGTATTGGTATGCAATCTGATTGATAAAATTGGGCTCTTTAAAAGATTTAATATTCAATGTTTCACCCTCAAAATTTACAGTTTTAATAATATTTCTATCTCCGTCGCCAAAAACAGTACCGATACTTTCGAAAGAAGTGACCAAAGCAGTTAAGGCTGTTTTGTGTTGATTATAATTAGAGTTAAAATCTGAATTCATGAATACTATTTAATTTTCAAATTTAAAACTATAGAGGTTCTTATGCAGATTTCTAAAGCAATTTATTTTAACAGATACAAAACTTAACTACATTTGTAGGATACGATTTTAATATTCATGAAGCCATTTCCTAAATGCAGTCTTATAACGCCCACTTATAATTGGCCAGAGGCTCTAGAATTATTATTGAAAAGTCTTTTGTATCAAACTTGGTTACCAGATGAAGTGATAATAGCTGATGATGGTTCCAATGCTGAGACATCATTGCTAATCAAGAATTATCAAAAAAAACTCTCTGTTCCTCTTATTCACATTAGACACGAGGACAAAGGAAATAGGAAGCCAAGAATTATGAATAAAGCCATCGCAAAGGCAAAGTACCCCTACATTATTGAAATTGATGGTGATATTATAATGCACAAACACTTTGTAAAAGATCACTTAAAGTTTGCAGAAAAAGGCTTCTATTTATATGGTTCGCGTGCTAACATTCAAGAAAATTACTTAACTGAAATTTTCACAAATAAGAAAACGCAATTTAACTATTTTTCAAAAGGTATTAAAAAACGTGGCCGAACGATTCACTTACCATTTTTAGCTCAATTTTTTAAGCCAATTACAGAACGCTCTCGAAAACTGAGGGGCTGTAACATGTCGTTTTGGCGAGACGATTTTATAAAGGTAAATGGTTTTAATGAAAATTTGGTTGGATGGGGAATTGACGACTCCGAGATGATTCAACGCTTACACAATATTGGAATTAAGGGGAAGAGACTCAAGTTTGCAGGAATCGCCTTTCACATTTACCACAAAGAACAATCAAAATCACATATAGAGATCAACTTAGCTATTGAAGAAGAAACCACTAAAGCTCAAATTAAACGCTGTGAAGTTGGCATAAATCAATTTTTATAGGAATTGAGGGACTGCAAATCACAGGGTTTCTGTTACTTGCATATTATTTAATATTCAGTTGTTTTTGATACACACAACTTTAAATTAAAATATCTATAACTCATTCATTTTGAAATGAATAAAAATAAAATATGAATAATTCTAAGTTTCTAGATAAAATCTCAAATCTTACAAGAAAATTACCGGAACATCGCAAATTAAATCAATTGTATAAGCATCTGAATAAGATAGTTTTAACTTTAGGACAAGATGCAAATGTAATTTCGGAAATGAAAGATGGAACTAAAATGCATGTTGACCTAAGAACAAGAACCGAGAGGGTATCGTTTTATACAGGTGAATATGATTCGTTTTTTATATCTACAATAAAATCACTTTTCAAAGTCGGTTCTTGTTTTTTAGACATTGGTGCAAACATTGGCTTTTATAGCATCGCGATTGCAAATTATATAAAAGAAGAAGGTTCTAATGGAAAAGTAATTTCTTTTGAGCCTTTTGAAGGAAATTATAAAACATTAAGTAAAAATTTAAAACTCAACTCACTAGAAAATTACTGTTTATTGAACTCCTATGGGTTATCCGACAAATCGACGGAAACAGAAATAACTTTAAGAGAAGATTTTAAACATGGCTCTCATACAGGAAACGCAGCTATAAAGACAAGTGAAAAAATGGATAAAGGATTTAAACTTTCTCCTATAAAACTTGAAATACTAGATGAGGTCTGGAATAAATATTTTGATGATTTAGGCAAGATTGATATTATAAAAATGGATATTGAAGGTCACGAAGACTTTTGTTTAAAAGGTGGCAAAACAACTATTGAAAAACATCGGCCAGCCATTTTGATGGAGGTTAATAAGCATTACTATCAAGCTAGAGATGTTGAACTGGACTCGACATTTTTAAAATTGATTCCTAAAGATTATATTATTTTTAGGCCAATTGACTTAAAATGGGAGCCAATCACCTCATTAAATGAATGTTCCAAAATCGACAATGTATTTTTGGTGCCAATAGAAAAGTTAGATACCGATGGCTATGAAATATTTAAAAATAATGATTGAACAATTTCTGAATTTTTAAAGTATTAAGTACAATCGGTCGAGTTGATTTCAGGAACTTAGCAATCTGAAAAATAGGTGTAAATTTCTGAAAAAATTTAAAGGTTGTTTTAGTTTAAATAGGAAATCAAAAACATCAAAATAACTTAAATTTGCAATTAATCAACCATTTTTTAAGCTTCGAATATCAAGTTTTGAAAATTTAAGTCCATGCGACTTCTAGTTATAAATTATTTTTGAATATATGAAAGAAGAAATACAAGAGACTATACAAGTCCTAAAACGCGGAGGACTTATTCTCTATCCTACAGATACCGTTTGGGGAATAGGCTGTGACGCTTCAAATGCAGAGGCCATCGATAAAATTTATGCTCTAAAAAATCGACCTAACGATAAATCCTTAATTTGTTTAGTGTCAGACTTTAAAATGCTAAACCAATACGTTGAGGATATTCCAGAAGTCGCTTATGACATTTTAAAATATGCAGATAAGCCCACAACTATTATTTATCAAAACCCTATACGTATAGCCACAAATCTTATTGCAGAAGACGATACTTTAGGCATAAGAGTAGTGGATGATATTTTTGCTAAAGAATTGATTCGCAAATACAAACGGCCTATTGTTTCAACATCAGCCAACGTGAGTGGGCAACCGACTCCTGGGAACTTTTTTGAAATTTCGCCAGAAATTTTAAAAGGCGTGGACTATGTCGTAAATTTGTACCAGTCAACTAAAAATAAAAAACCTTCAACTGTCATCAAATTAGACCTTGATGGTAAAGTGGAAGTGATTCGTAAATAATATGCCCGATTCTTATTACCAAGAAGCCCTAAAACATAAAATATTTAATGTTCTTTCAGAAGCGGCAGACGACATCAATGTCGAAGCCTATGTGATAGGTGGCTTTGTGAGAGACTTCTTTTTAAAAAGAGGCAAAGCTGAAGATATAGATGTTGTCGCTGTAGGCAGCGGCATAGAATTAGCTAAAAAGGTATCGGAAAAATTACCTGGAAAACCTCCCGTTAAAGTCTTTAAAACCTACGGTACTGCCATGCTTAAGATCTTTGACCTTGAAGTAGAATTTGTGGGTGCTAGAAAAGAATCTTATACTGAAAATAGCAGAAATCCTGAAGTTGAACAAGGTACTTTGGCAGATGACCAAAATCGAAGAGATTTCACGATCAATGCGCTAGCTCTTCAACTCAATAAGAAAGATTTTGGGAAACTTCTAGACCCTTTTAAAGGCTTGGAAGATTTGAAGACTCAACTTATCAAAACCCCTTTAGATCCAGAAGTTACTTTTTCTGACGATCCGCTACGGATGATAAGAGCAATTCGCTTCGCTAGTCAACTTCATTTTAAAATTGATCAAAAATCCATTCAGGCTATTAAAGATCATGCAGAAAGGATTGATATTGTAAGTAAAGAGCGCATTGTCACAGAACTTAACAAAATACTGGAGTCAGAAAAACCTTCAGTAGGTTTTAAACTACTTCACGATACAGAATTACTTCAACGCATTCTTCCTGAACTGACTCACTTAGAGGGTATTGATGAAATCGATGGTCAAAAACATAAAGATAACTTCTGGCATACCCTAGAGGTTGTTGATAATATTTCACTCGAAACCAAGGATGTATGGTTAAGATGGGCTGCACTTCTACATGATATTGGAAAAGCACCAACTAAGCGATTTCATAAGAAAATAGGCTGGACATTTCACGGGCATGAATTCAAAGGATCGAAAATGGTTTATCAGCTCTTTAAAAGACTTAAACTTCCTCTTAACGATAAAATGAAATTAGTCCAGAAACTAGTTTTACTAAGTTCGAGGCCAATTGCTATAGTAGATGATGATGTGACAGACTCTGCTGTAAGACGGCTTATCTTTGACGCAGGAGATCATCTAGACGATTTGATGATGCTATGTGAAGCGGATATCACTACCAAAAATCCAAATCGCTATAAAAAATATCACAATAACTTTAAGGTCGTTAGAAATAGGATACAAGAAGTTGAAGAACGTGATAAAGTACGTAATTTTCAACCCCCTGTTTCAGGAAAAGAAATCATGGAAACTTTTCAGATAGAACCTTGTCGGGAAGTTGGAGAAATTAAAGCTAAAATAAAAGAAGCCATTTTGGATGGCGATATTCCAAACGACTATGAAGCTGCTTTTCAATACATGTTGAAAGAGGGCGAAGCGCGTGGCTTTAAACAGGCCTAAGATTTTCTGAAAAACATGCCAAAATATAAGCTAAAACCCATAATTCATAGTGCATCTTGTGGATAAGATTTATCTTTGTGAAAATTTAAATTGTGTTTAGAAAATCAATAAAAGCCTCTATTATTATTGTCTATCTCGTTATTGTTGCGGGTGCGGTTGTAAGAATGACGGGGAGCGGTATGGGATGCCCAGACTGGCCTAAATGTTTTGGGTATTATATTCCACCTACCGAAGAAAGTCAATTAGAGTGGGCACCAAATCATGATTACTTTAAAGGGCAAGTCATCATAGTTGATAAGTCTTTAAAAATTTCTAAAGAAGCCTTTACATCTTCTAAAGCCTTTGAAAATTTACATTGGGAAACTTATGAAAAACATGGTTATGCAGAGTTTAATGCTGCCCATACGTGGATAGAATACATCAATAGATTACTTGGTGCTGTCGCAGGTTTAGCCATATTAATAATGACGATAAGTTCATTTTGGCTTTGGAAAAGAAATAAAAAATTGACACTGCTTTCTATAGCCTGCTTAATATTGTTATTGTTTCAGGCTTGGCTTGGAGCCACTGTGGTCTATTCAGTGCTGTCACCGGTGAGAATTACCATTCATATGCTTGTAGCTCTCTTAATTGTAGCCTTACTTATTTATATATTAAAACTTTCTTCGAAAGAAAATAGCTCAAAATTAAGCACCTTCACATTCAGGAATTTGTTGATTTTTGCCACCATACTTAGCTTAATTCAAATAGCAATGGGAACTCAAGTCAGGCAATTTGTGGATGATCAAATCGATCTGTTGGGCTATGATGCTAAAACAAAATGGCTAGAGAATCCAGACTTAGTCTTTTATGCGCATCGTTCGTTTTCAGTTCTACTATTTCTTGTGAATGCAGGTATTTGGTGGTTAAATAAAACAAAGAAATTAGGTTTCAAACTTACCAACTGGATGATGGTTTTTATAGGTTTAGAAATAATAACAGGAATTGCGATGTATTATCTAGATTTTCCCTTTTTATCACAACCTTTGCATTTGGTTATTGCTTGTTTGTTGTTTGGTGTTCAGTTTTATATTTTAATGCAAAGTTTCGAGGCCAAATTAATATCAAATTCTAAAAATTAGATCCTATGATTTATAAATACAGAGTCGTATTAGATACCTTAGACGACGTAATTAGGGACATTGAAATAAGAGATGATTCGACCCTTGAAGATTTACATAATTCTATCTCACAAGCTTTTGGATTTGACGGTACAGAAATGTCTTCGTTTTACAAAAGCGATGAAGACTGGAATCAAGGAGAAGAATATTTGCTTTTTGACATGAGTGATGGTCAAAACGACATCAAAATGATGAATGAGACCAGCCTAGATTCTGTCTTTTCTAGAGAAAATACAAAGATGATTTACGTCTACGACTTTTTTAGCTTGTGGACCTTTTATGTAGAACTAGCAGATATAGAAGAGCCTATGGACGGTCAGGATTATCCCAATTTAATGTTTGCTCAAGGACAACTCCCAGATTCTCCCCCAGACAAACAGTTTGAAGCTGAGAAATTGGATGAATACGAGGAGGAAAAAAACGACGATATCGAATTTGAAAATCTTGATGATTTTGATTTTGATGAAAATTGGAATTAAAGACTATTTTTAACTAGAATACCAAAAGAAAATCAACATAATTTATGATCAATTTATTTAGTGCCCAAATTGAAAGTATGTCTATACATCGAGTGGGCAATAAGAGTAGAAATGAATCCCTATTTATTTCTGAAGAAGCTCACGAACTTTCTGACGAATTGAAACCTCTCATTAAAGAATACTTTTTAAAATCCTTTAGGGATAAAGAAGAAAATTACTATCACTTTATTCATGATACAGACTTAGAATTTCATCAACTTAATGGGTTAGTCACCGATATTTTTAATAATCCTTCGGAAAGTCATGACATCTCTAAGAAAATAACCCGTTTATTATTTGAAGAATCAAAGCATCAACACATCAAAGGCGGCGAAGTCTATGTTGTTTACTTCGAAAACATGCTCATCGACAATGAGAAAGTCTCGGCCGTTGGGATTTTTAAATCTGAATTAAAACATGATTTTCTTCAATTTGAAGAGAAACAAAATAATTTAGATGCTATTCTTCAACAAGGAGTTTATTTAAACAAACTCGATAAAGGCGCTATCATTTTTAATACTGAAAAAGACAATGGTTATAAAATACTATCTGTCGATTCCAACAAATACGATACAAAATACTGGTTAGAACAATTCTTGCAGGTCGACTTTTTCGAAGATGAAAATTTCTACACTAAAAAATACTTGAAGTTCTGTGAAAATTTTGCAAAGGATGTGGTTCTTCCGGCTGAAGATAAGCAACAAGAGGTTCTATTTATGAATAAGGCAATGAATCATTTTGCTTCCAATGATAATTTCAATGAACAAAATTTTCTTAGTGACGTTCTTGAAAACCCAGCTTTAGAACCTGAATTTCAAAATTATAAAACTGAGAAAGCACCAAAATATAAAGTTGAAGATTTATCTGACTTTCCTATATCCAATACAGCAGTAACCGCAGCTCGTAAGAAGATTAAAAGTGTCATCAATTTGGATACGAATATTCAGATAAAAATGGACTTTGTTAATGGTGACAGCGCACAAAAATTCATAGAAAAAGGTTGGGATGAGGATAGACAGATGTTCTACTATCTAGTGTATTTCAACAAAGAAGAAAAGAGTTAACTAGAAAAATATTAAGTATTTATGGATCAAAATCCTTTATTACAAACATTCGACTACCCCCCATTTTCTAAAATAGAAAACTCACATTTCAAACCTGCTTTCGAAGAGAGTTTAAAAGAAGCTAGAACTGAAATAAATACTATAGTTGACAATACGGAAACACCAACTTTTTCAAATACGATTGAAGCCTTGGAGTTTTCAGGTCAAAAGCTAGGTAGGATTTCCAGTATTTTTTTTAATTTAAATTCTGCTGAAACAAATACGGAGCTACAAAAACTTGCTCAAGAGATTTCTCCTCTTCTAAGTGAATTCAGTAATGATCTATTATTGAATGCGGACCTGTTCAAAAAAATAAAATCAGTCTTTAAAGATAAGTCTAGCCAAAATTATACTCAAGAACAAAGTATGCTTCTTGAAAAGATCTATAAAAATTTCACCAGAAATGGAGCAAATCTGAATACAGATGATCAGAAACGCCTAAGAGAAATTGATATGGAGTTATCTAGGACTTCATTAAGCTTTGGTGAAAATGTTTTAGCTGAAACTAATAATTTTGAATTACTGGTTAAAGACAAAAGTGAGCTCAATGGAATTCCCGATGATATAAAAGAATCTGCAAAAGCCTTAGCCGAAGAAAAACAAAAGGAAGGCTATATTTTTACATTAGATTTTCCAACATTTATTCCTGTCATGAAATTTGCAGAAAACAGGGAACTTAGAAAAAAATTACTTCTTGGATTTGGATCTAAAGGTTTTAAGGATAATGAATATAATAACGAAGAAAACGTTCTCAAAATAGTTAAACTAAGACTAGAAAGAGCAAACCTTCTCGGTTATAAATCTCATGCTGATTTTGTACTTCAAGAACGTATGGCTAAAACGGTGGATACCGTCCAAACCTTTTTAGATAATATTCTAGATAAAGCAATGCCCTCCGCTGAAAAAGAATTGGAGGAGCTTAAAGCTTTTGCATTAGAAATTGATGGTATTAAGGATCTTAGAAAATGGGATAAAGCCTATTATACCGAGAAACTCAAACAAAAGAAGTTTGATTTAGATGAAGAAATTCTTAAACCTTATTTTAAATTAGATAGAGTTATAGAAGGGATGTTTAAAGTGGCATCGAAATTATACCATCTCACTTTTAAACAAGTAAATGACTTAGATACTTATCACGAAGATGTTATTACTTATAAAGTGTACAATGAAGAAAATAAATATTTAGCAACCTTATATGCCGATTTTCACCCTAGAGCAGGAAAGAGAGACGGTGCTTGGATGACAACTTATAAAGATCAGTACAAGTTTAATAAAAAGGAAGAAAGACCTCAGGTTTCTATTGTCTGTAATTTCACAAAACCCACTAAAACTAAACCCTCTTTACTAACGTTTAATGAAGTGACAACCCTTTTTCATGAGTTTGGACATGCATTGCATGCTATGAACGCGAATACTACTTACCCTTCATTATCTGGAGCTTCTGTCTATTGGGATTTTGTAGAGCTGCCTAGTCAATTGATGGAAAATTGGTGTTACGAGAGTGAAGCTCTAAAACTGTTTGCGAGACATTACCAGACTAATGAAATTCTTCCCAAAAAATATATTGAAAAAATAAAGGAATCCTCTAATTTCATGGAAGGATTACAGACGACAAGACAAGTGAGTTTTGGCAAATTAGATTTGTCATGGCATGCTTTGGACAGTATTAATTCCATTGAAAGTGTAAAAAACACTGAAAATTCGGCTTTTAAAAATATTGAGTTATTACCAGATATAGAAAGTACGTGTATGAGTACGGCCTTTGGGCATATTTTTCAAGGAGGTTATAGCTCTGGCTATTATTCCTACAAATGGGCTGAAGTATTGGATGCGGATGCTTTCGAGTATTTTAAAGAAGAAGGAATATTTAATGATGAAGTTGCAAAAAAATTCAAGGAAAATATTCTTCAGCTCGGAGGAACCATTGAACCAATGGCATTGTATAAACAATTCAGAGGTAAAAAACCAAATCCTGATGCCTTATTAAAAAGAGCAGGGCTCATTAAAAGTTAGAGACGATAAATTATTATAGAGAGTAATAAATAACCCCCAAGCAATTAAATTTGCTTAGGGGTTATTTTTTTGTTTCAAACATATACAAACAAAAAAAACCCTTCATTACGTTAAGTAAAGAAGGGTTTAGTATAAGAAGGCGGCGACCTACTCTTCCACAGTATGTAGTACCATCGGCGCTAACGGGCTTAACTGCTCTGTTCGGAATGGGAAGAGGTGAGCCCCGTTGCTATAACCACCTTAAGCTATTAAAGGTAATTGAGTAGTTCTCAATTATCTTTATAAGTAAAGTTCCAGCTGTTGCGGGAATTCTAATATCGTGACATAGTTAAAGATATATAACAAGACGTAAAGTCAAGGGTAATAATAAAGTAATAATCGTCTCATAGATAAGCTCTTCGGATAATTAGTATCACTTGGCTATGACATTACTGCCTTTACACCTGTGACCTATCAACCCCATCGTCTTTGGGGATCCTTTAAAGAAATCTCATCTTGTGGTGGGTTTCGCGCTTATATGCTTTCAGCGCTTATCCCTTCCAAACGTAGCTACCCAGCAATGCTCCTGGCGGAACAACTGGTACACCAGAGGTTTGTCCAACTCGGTCCTCTCGTACTAGAGTCAGATCCACGCAAATTTCTAACGCCCACTGTAGATAGAGACCGAACTGTCTCACGACGTTCTGAACCCAGCTCGCGTGCCACTTTAATGGGCGAACAGCCCAACCCTTGGGACCTTCTCCAGCCCCAGGATGTGACGAGCCGACATCGAGGTGCCAAACCCCCCCGTCGATGTGAGCTCTTGGGGGAGATCAGCCTGTTATCCCCGGAGTACCTTTTATCCTTTGAGCGATAGCCCTTCCATGCGGAACTACCGGATCACTATGCTCTACTTTCGTACCTGATCGACTTGTAGGTCTCTCAGTCAAGCTCCCTTATGCCATTGCACTCTACGCACGGTTACCAAGCGTGCTGAGGGAACCTTTAGAAGCCTCCGTTACTCTTTTGGAGGCGACCACCCCAGTCAAACTACCCACCAAGTAATGTCCCCCAACAAAAGTTGGGGTTAGGCTTCAAACAAGTAAAGGGTGGTATTTCAACAATGACTCCACTGCCCCTAGCGAGGCCGCTTCAATGTCTCCCACCTATCCTACACATCACTTATCCAAAGTCAATACTAAGCTATAGTAAAGGTTCACGGGGTCTTTTCGTCCCACAGCGGGTAATCGGCATCTTCACCGATACTACAATTTCACCGAGGTCATGGCTGAGACAGTGTCCAGATCGTTGCACCATTCGTGCAGGTCGGAACTTACCCGACAAGGAATTTCGCTACCTTAGGACCGTTATAGTTACGGCCGCCGTTTACTGGGGCTTCAATTCAATGCTTCTCCGAAGATAACATCTCCTCTTAACCTTCCAGCACCGGGCAGGTGTCAGGCCCTATACTGCATCTCTCGATTTAGCAGAGCCCTGTGTTTTTGATAAACAGTCGCCTGGACCTCTTCACTGCGGCCCCCACTCAAAAGTGGGGGCGACCCTTCTCCCGAAGTTACGGGCCCATTTTGCCTAGTTCCTTAGCCATGAATCTCTCGAGCACCTTAGATTTCTCATCCCAACTACCTGTGTCGGTTTACGGTACGGGCTGCTTTAATTGATTTTCTTGGAAGAACGGCCTCTAGATTATCACCGCCACCGTAGCTTTGGTGTACTATCTCTACCTTACAGTAGATTCAACGTGCAATTCCGTCTGCACGCACTAGATTTCCTTCTCCGTCTCGTTTAATTTAAAGCAGGTAGCAGAATATTAACTGCTTGTCCATCGACTACCCCTTTCGGGTTCGCCTTAGGCCCCGACTAACCCTCAGCTGATTAGCATAGCTGAGGAATCCTTGGTCTTTCGGTGTGCGGGTTTCTCGCCCGCATTATCGTTACTTATGCCTACATTTTCTTTTCTAAACGCTCCAGCATACCTTACAGTACACCTTCTGCGCTGTTTAGAATGCTCCCCTACCTCTTACAAAATTAATTGTAAAAGCATAGCTTCGGTAATATACTTATGCCCGATTATTATCCATGCCTGACCGCTCGACTAGTGAGCTGTTACGCACTCTTTAAATGAATGGCTGCTTCCAAGCCAACATCCTAGCTGTCTAAGCAGTCTGACCGCGTTTGTTCAACTTAGTATATATTTTGGGACCTTAGCTGATGCTCTGGGTTCTTTCCCTCTCGGACATGGACCTTAGCACCCATGCCCTCACTGATTAAAAACATTTTATAGCATTCGGAGTTTGTCAGGAATTGGTAGGCGGTGAAGCCCCCGCATCCAATCAGTAGCTCTACCTCTATAAAACTATTTAATCGCTGCACCTAAATGCATTTCGGGGAGTACGAGCTATTTCCGAGTTTGATTGGCCTTTCACCCCTACCCTCAGGTCATCCCAAGACTTTTCAACGTCAACGGGTTCGGTCCTCCACTATGTGTTACCACAGCTTCAACCTGCCCAAGGGTAGATCACACGGTTTCGCGTCTACCACAGCTAACTTAATCGCCCTATTCAGACTCGCTTTCGCTACGGATCCATAACTGAATTATTTATCCTTGCTAACGGTGGTAACTCGTAGGCTCATTATGCAAAAGGCACGCCGTCACCCCGATAGTTATCGGGGCTCCGACCGCTTGTAAGCGTATGGTTTCAGGGTCTATTTCACTCCTTTATTCAAGGTTCTTTTCACCTTTCCCTCACGGTACTGGTTCACTATCGGTCTCTCAGTAGTATTTAGCCTTACCGGATGGTCCCGGCTGATTCATGCAAGGTTTCTCGTGCCCCGCACTACTCAGGATACTACTACATCATTAATATCTTACCCCTACAGGCCTGTCACCTTCTATGGGAACTCTTTCCAAAGTATTCGGGTTCATTATTAATCACGATATTGTAGTCCTACAACCCCAGTACTGCCGTAACAGTACTGGTTTGGGCTGTTTCACGTTCGCTCGCCGCTACTAGCAAAATCACTATTGTTTTCTCTTCCTCCGGCTAATTAGATGTTTCAGTTCACCGGGTTCGCTTTCCTTGCGGAATACTATACCTTCAGTATAGTGGGTTGCCCCATTCGGATATCTGCGGATCAATTCATATGTGCTAATCCCCGCAGCTTTTCGCAGCTTGTCACGTCCTTCGTCGCCTCTGAGAGCCTAGGCATCCCCCATACGCCCTTAATAAGCTTATCTATTCGATAATTATTTATTTATTTTACTCTAAAGTACTCCTACTCCTTAATTAAAAGAAGTAAAAATTCTCTTACTCTCGTATTCTTATATATCTTCAATATGTCAATGAACGTTTACCTCTAAAACACTTACCCTTAAAGTAAGTCCTTAGAAATCGTTATAATATCTAAAACCAATTAGATATTACTTGTTTTATATTATAAGGTAATGTCTGTTGTCTTCATAGCTAATTCCTGTTTTTGCAATTTACCAATACGACTAAAAAGTAGTCTCAGGCAGGCTTCCTTCGATACGTTTTTTCTTTAAAAAAACTACTCAGGATAAACTTCTCGTCTTCCTTCGACTTAAGTAGTCTCAGGCAGACTCGAACTGCCGACCTCTACATTATCAGTGTAGCGCTCTAACCAGCTGAGCTATGAGACTGTAGACCTTATAATATTATTAAATTGACAACTAGAAACATCAAAACCTACTTTACTACTAAAGTCTTTTGATTCCCTTTAAAAAAACGTCTATTACATCTTATCAGATGCAATACTCTAAAAAAGGAGGTATTCCAGCCGCACCTTCCGGTACGGCTACCTTGTTACGACTTAGCCCCAGTTACTAGTTTTACCCTAGGCGGCTCCTTGCGGCGACCGACTTCAGGTACCCCCAGCTTCCATGGCTTGACGGGCGGTGTGTACAAGGCCCGGGAACGTATTCACCGCATCATGGCTGATATGCGATTACTAGCGATTCCAGCTTCACGCAGTCGAGTTGCAGACTGCGATCCGAACTGTGATAGGGTTTGTAGATTCGCTCCTGGTCACCCAGTGGCTGCTCTCTGTCCCTACCATTGTAGCACGTGTGTAGCCCAGGACGTAAGGGCCGTGATGATTTGACGTCATCCCCACCTTCCTCACAGTTTACACTGGCAGTATGTCTAGAGTCCCCATCACTACATGCTGGTAACTAAACAAAGGGGTTGCGCTCGTTATAGGACTTAACCTGACACCTCACGGCACGAGCTGACGACAACCATGCAGCACCTTGCAATTTGTCCGAAGAAAAAGATGTTTCCACCCCTGTCAAACTGCATTTAAGCCCTGGTAAGGTTCCTCGCGTATCATCGAATTAAACCACATGCTCCACCGCTTGTGCGGGCCCCCGTCAATTCCTTTGAGTTTCATTCTTGCGAACGTACTCCCCAGGTGGGTTACTTATCACTTTCGCTTAGCCACTCAGACCGCAATTAGTCCGAACAGCTAGTAACCATCGTTTACGGCGTAGACTACCAGGGTATCTAATCCTGTTCGCTACCTACGCTTTCGTCCATCAGCGTCAGTGAATTGTTAGTGATCTGCCTTCGCAATCGGTATTCTGAGTAATATCTATGCATTTCACCGCTACACTACTCATTCTAACCACTTCACAAGCACTCAAGAACAACAGTATCAATGGCAATTTTACGGTTGAGCCGCAAACTTTCACCACTGACTGATTGTCCCGCCTACGGACCCTTTAAACCCAATGATTCCGGATAACGCTTGGACCCTCCGTATTACCGCGGCTGCTGGCACGGAGTTAGCCGGTCCTTATTCTTACGGTACCGTCAACAGTTCACACGTGAACCTTTTTCTTCCCGTATAAAAGCAGTTTACAACCCATAGGGCAGTCTTCCTGCACGCGGCATGGCTGGATCAGGATTGCTCCCATTGTCCAATATTCCTCACTGCTGCCTCCCGTAGGAGTCTGGTCCGTGTCTCAGTACCAGTGTGGGGGATCTCCCTCTCAGGACCCCTACCTATCGTTGCCATGGTAAGCCGTTACCTTACCATCAAGCTAATAGGACGCATACTCATCTATTACCGTAACCTTTAATTATCAATTGATGCCAATCGATAATACCATAAAATATTAATCCAAATTTCTCTGGGCTATCTCTTAGTAATAGGTAGATTGTATACGCGTTACGCACCCGTGCGCCGGTCGTCATCTGATGCAAGCACCAATGTTACCCCTCGACTTGCATGTGTTAGGCCTGCCGCTAGCGTTCATCCTGAGCCAGGATCAAACTCTTCATCGTTAAATCTTATATATCTTAACGCTTTTCTCAAATTCGACTCTTACATCTTATTCTCAGGAATCAACTCTAATCTTAAAGTATAATCTTAATGTTTCTAATTCTACAAATAATCTCTTATTTGTGCTGTCAATTCAATATGTCAATGAACTTAGCCCATCTGTCCTGAAGGACATCTTCCCAAAGGAAAGAAATGGAATTTATCTTGTCGTTTAAACCGTATCAAAGGCCTTAAACTCGTGTGCTTCTCTAAGCGAATGCAAAACTAATACTTATTTTTAATCTAACAAGTGGTTTTACGAAAAAAATTAAATCTTATTTTAATGAACGTCCATAACCAAAATAAAGGGGAACAAAACTAAAACTTATATCCCAATCTCACAAGTACTACAACTCAATTTAATAACTCTCCATCCCTCCCTGTGTGACCCTCTCAATACCTCAATTAGCGGGGTGCAAAACTACAACCTTTTTTCCCTTCTAACCAAATAAATAAAGCAGTTTCTTTAAAGAAAAAATTATAAAAAGAGTAAGGGGCTGAGAATTGAACTGTTAGCGAAAAATAAAATTTCAAAATGTGAAAAAACACCTAAATAAATCAAAGACTCTTGTAAAACTCAATAATAATTATACTTTGCTGACATGAATTGGGATTTAATTTTAATGGGAGTTATGTATAGTTTTGCAGGAACTATGCATTTTATAAAGCCAAAAGTTTATTTAAAAGTCATGCCTAAGTTTTTTAAAGCAAGAACCTTTCTTGTCTATCTTTCAGGGGCCTTTGAAATCTTATTGGGCATTGGATTATTTTTTGAATATACAAGAAGTTTGGCGGCTATAGGTATCATTTTAATACTGGTAGTCTTTTTAAGCGTTCATTTTAATATGCTTAGAGGTGAAAAATATGCCATGAAAGTCCCAAAATGGATATTAATAGTTAGAATTCCACTTCAATTTATATTAATTTGGTGGGCATACTTATACATATAATCATGGATAAAGAATTTACAGAAAGAGAACTAGATAGAATTATTGAAATGGCTTGGGAGGACAGAACTCCATTTGAGGCTATCGAGTTTCAGTTTGGAGTAACTGAGGCTGACGTCATTAAGATTATGCAAAAGGAAATGAAGCCTTCAAGCTTTAGAATGTGGAGAAAAAGAGTTCAAGGAAGATCTACAAAACATAGAAAGCTTAGTAAAGATTCTATGAAAAAGTTTAAATCTTCAAGACAAAAGCAAATTACTCACAACAAAATCTCGAAGCGTTAAGCATAGATATCATTCAGTATCACTGCTAATCTTATTCCCGCTTTATTAATCTGCATCTTGAGTACATCAAACCATTGGTACATATATCTATAGCTTAGATTTTCGTTTGCTGATGCAGAATTGTAAACTTCTCGTGTCAATTCCCTATTTTCTTCAACCCAATCTAACAAAGTTCCAGATTTAATAGTTTTTACTACTGCCCTATCCAGTTTAGGTAAATTAGCCGCTAATTCGCTGTAGCTCATATTATAACTTTCAATCATTTGAGTATCCCAAACCCTATGCATATTACTAGGTTGGTTAAACCATTTTACTTTAAAATCATTTGCTCCCCGATCTTCTTTAAGGCCAAAATGCAATGGTTGGTGCATATCGCCGACTAAATGAATAAGCATCTTCAAATAAAATTGCTCCTCTTTTGGACTTAGAGTGTCTCCCTTAAGTTTCTCTATACACTCTTGAATTCCAAAAACGATATCTCCTTCTGGATTCTTTTCAGCTTCGGCATACGTTTTATCGAAAGGAATATTAGCGTAGTGCCAAGGTTTATACTTATCGTAGTCATCGTCGCTTTTAATTTCATCGGCGTAGGTCGAAGCATCTGCAAGGGACTGTCCGTTTAAAATTCGATCAATTTTATCTTTAACTTTAGATTTAAGGTACTGTTCTGCGGTTTCTCCAACAGATCGGTGACCATTTTGTCCCCAATCATTAGAAGCTAATACCGATTGTGATAAAATTAATAAAACAAGTATAATTTTCATTTTCCTTTTTTTTTCAAATATATATGTAATAGTTTTAAGTGAGTATTAAATTTTCAGATAAATCTTTTACTAAAGCTGATACATAATTAATAGGTAAATATTAGAGATTTACATTCTAAACTCTTTAATTTGGGCAGTAATAAATTCAACCTAAAAGACGATGATAAAACTTATATGTAGCGACATAGATGGGACCTTGTTGAATACTGAACGAGAGGTTTCCAACAAAACAAAGGTTGAATTTCATAACATAAAGCATAAGCTACCTATCATTCTTATTTCCTCTAGAATGCCCGCCGCGATGAGGCATTTACAAAAAGACCTGGGCATTGAGAACTTGCCTTTAGTCGCCTATAATGGTGGATTAATATTGGTTGATAATGAAGTAAGACAAAGCTCAACTCTATCTTTTGAGCTGGTTGAAAAAATCATCGAACTAAATAAAGACAACTTACATTTAAGTTTATACCAAGAAGATAAATGGTATGCGCCTAGGCAAGACCAATGGACAAATAGGGAAATCAATAATACTAAAGTCAATCCTGAAATCAAGAACAATAAAGAAGTTCTCGATCTCTGGGAACCCAAACAGGCTGGTGCTCATAAAATCATGTGTATGGGAGACCCTTCGTTGGTGAATGATTTCTACACTTTGTTATCCGGTAAATTTTCTAACGACTTACACCTCTACCGATCCAAGGACACCTATATAGAAATAGCTCCTAAACAAATCTCAAAACGCTCTGCTATTGAATATTTGATTTCCTCTGAATACAAATTTGAATTCTCTCAAGTCATGAGTTTCGGCGATAATTACAATGATATTGAGATGCTAAAGGCTTCTGGGCTCGGCCTTGCTGTTGGAAATGCTAAGGAAGAAGTTAAAGCAGTCGCCAATAAGATCATTGGGGATGCTAAAAAGGATGGAGTTGCAGAATTTTTATCTCATTATTTTAAAACGCAATAAAGTCGTACAGTTGTTAATAATTTTTACTTTTACCCCTTAAAATTTTAAGATGGATAAAACACCACTATTTACTAACGACGCTGTTGTTCTTGGAGTACTCATGCTCTGCATCGGTTTTATATTCTACAGTTCAAATTTAAAAAGTGGATTTTGGAGTAAGTTTTATAAAGTGGTTCCAGCATTGTTGATGTGCTATCTTCTTCCAGCCATTTTTAATTCTTTAGGAATTATAAGTGATTCGTCATCTAATTTATATTTCGTAGCCAGCCGTTATTTTCTTCCAGCTTCCTTGGTATTAATGACCTTGAGCATTGACTTAAAAGCCATCAAAAATCTAGGATATAAAGCATTGATTATGTTTCTTACCGGTACGGTAGGGATTGTTATAGGAGGGCCAATTGCCATTTTATTGATTTCCCTGTTTTCTCCAGAAACCGTTGGAGGGGCTGGTCCAGACGCAGTTTGGAGAGGTTTGTCTACTCTTGCAGGAAGCTGGATTGGAGGTGGAGCTAACCAAGCAGCAATGCTCGAAATTTTTAAATATAATCCTGCAAAGTACGGAGGTATGGTTTTGGTTGATATTGTTGTCGCAAATCTGTGGCTTGCTATCATACTCTTAGGAATAGGAAAGTCTGATAAAATCGATAAATGGCTCAATGCTGATAATAGCGCCATTGAGGACTTAAAAAAGAAAGTGTCTTCTTACACAAAAAGCGTCTCTAGAAAACCTGAGCTTAAGGATTATATGATAATGCTGGGCATTGCATTTACCGCTGTAGGTTTCTCACATTGGGCTTCTGAATATATCTCTGAGTTTCTAATATCTAATTTTGAAATATTTAATGACAAAACATCTGCCCTAGCTTCTTTTACCTCAACATTTTTTTGGATGATTACCATTGCCACCGCTTTTGGAGTTGGCTTATCATTTACAAAAGCTAAATCTTACGAAGGTGCTGGCGCTAGTAAACTCGGTAGTGTCTTTATCTATTTCTTAGTCGCAACTATTGGTATGAAAATGGACTTAACTACCGTTTTTGAAAATCCAGGGCTTATTTTGATAGGTATTGTGTGGATGTCTATTCATGCAGGCTTACTCATCTTAGTGGCCAAACTCATTAAAGCGCCCTACTTTTTCTTAGCCGTTGGGAGTCAAGCTAATGTTGGGGGTGCAGCATCTGCTCCCATAGTCGCCTCTGCATTTCATCCTTCGTTAACCAGTGTTGGGGTTCTTCTCGCTGTATTTGGGTATGTTGTAGGAACTTACGCAGCTATAGGCTGTACGATCTTAATGGAAATTTCATCTAATCTTTAAATATAAATACCAATGAAACATTTTTTACCAATTTTACTCTTCGTCTTTTTAATAAGCTCTTGTGAGAATAAAAAAAGCAATTTGATAATTACTGGCCAAATAGCTGGTCTAAAAAAAGGAACCCTCTACTTGCAGAAATTTGGAGATACTAGTCTAGTCAATGTAGATTCTGTGCAAGTTGAAGGCTCGTCAGATTTTAGTTTCAATACTTATATCGATGAACCACAAATTATGTTTATTGAGCTGGACAGAAATGATGGAGATGACTACGCTGATCTCATCAATTTTTTTGCTGAGCCAGGAGAATTGAAATTAACGACTTCTTTGAAAAATTATGGGATTGATTTAAAAATCACATCTAATTTTGAGAATCAGAAAAAGCTGGAAGAATATAATGAAGTGATTAAACAGTTCAACAACCAAAGGCTAGACCTTATAGAAGCTAACTTTGAGGCCAGCAAGTCTCAAAATGAAGAAAAACTAGACAGTTTGAACAAAAGATTCAATTCTATACTGAAGAGAAAATATTTATACACCGTCAATTTTGCGCTAAATAATAAAAACTTGGAAGTTTCTCCTTATGTTTTACTATCAGAGGCTTTTGATGCTAACATAAAATATTTGGATACCGTCTACAATGCTTTAGAGAAACCTATAAGAAAGTCACTTTATGGTAAAAGACTCAACGAGTTAATTAAGGAAAGGAAGAAAAATGATGAAGAAAGTGTAGAAACTGAAGTTATTGAAGAAGTCTCTAAAGAGTAATTCAATAACCTCAGTAATAAAAACAATTAAAGGTTGTTGAGTCTTTCTATAAACTCATCAGCCTTTTTATTTATATTTTCTTTGACAGATTTCAAATGCTTAGCTCTATCGTCAGAATCTCTTTTGTTGATTTGTTCAATAATAGTATCAAATTCTGAAATAATATCGTCAACAAGCTCTTCCGTTTTGATACTAGAATCTTTAGAGTCTGCTTCTTGATTGATAAGTGCTCCGTCGATGATTTCACCAAAGCGATTGTTTAAGTCTTTTTTAAGTTGCTTTTTACTAGCCATTTTTATAAAAATTTAATTTCGGCAAAAGTAAACTAATTTTAATATTAAATACTGATTTCTAAAAGTTTGGTTCCTGAAGATTTAAGTTCGATGGTTTTAATGCAGGCGGGAAGTAGAATCGTCTCCATTGGAGATAACATAAATGAGTTCTCATTGTGAATAAGCTCAGCGGTTTGAGTCCCTACATTTAAATAGATAACAAAAGAATCTACTGAAGAATAATCTAAAAATATTCGTCGATTAATTTCTAAAAAATTGGTTTTGAAATAAGGTGAATCCACAAGAGAAACCTTAGAATTGAATATAGAATCGTACTCAATTTTATAATCTGAATTAACTTGAAAATCAATAGCCTCTAGAGCTAGCTCTGTATGTAATTCTCTGGAATGGCCTTCTTTATCCACTCTGAGCCAATCATAGAGCCTGTAGGTAACATCTGAGGTTTGTTGAATCTCAGCCAATGTAACTCCTGCTCCTATAGCATGAACTAAACCAGGTTTTATAAAAAAAACCTCTCCTTCCTCAACTTTTATCTTATTCAAAACATCTTCTAATTCCCCTTTAGACAGGCTTTCTTTGTACCTATCAAATGTAATAGGTTCTTTAAAACCGACAATGAGCTCAGCATTTGGCTCAGCTTCTGTGATATACCACATTTCTGTTTTCCCGAAACTATTATGTCGCTTTTTAGCTAATGTATCACTTGGATGAAGTTGAACCGATAAGTTGTCTTGAGCTTCTATGAATTTTATAAGAATAGGGAACTCGCTATTGAATTTTTCAAAAACAGCTTTGCCTACCAATTCAGTTTTGAATTCAGAAATTAATTGACTTAAAGTCTGACCCGCTAATACTCCGTTTTGAACAATTGATATAGCACCGTTAATACCGCTTATTTCCCAACTTTCACCAATCCTTTTTTGAGAAAAATCAACTTTAGATTTGGACTTTAATTTATCACCTCCCCAAATTTTCTCTTTTAGAATTGGTTTAAATTTAAGTGGGTAAAGCATCAATTCATTTTTTTAATGGCCTTAAGCGCTTTTTTCATGTGCTGGGAAGCATCGAGACTATTGAATTTAAAAATCAATTTTCCTTGAGCGTCAATTACAAAGGTTTCCCGCCCTGGCACCAAGCCTAATAAGCTTTTTTTGATTCCAAACTTCTTTCTTACTCTTCCGTTGGCGTCTGATAACAAAATAAAAGGGAGGTTATATTTCGCTGAAAATTTGGCGTGAGATTTTTCAGAATCATTACTAATCCCTATCACCTCTGCTCCTATTTCTTTAAAATCTTCGTAACTATCTCTAAAACTACACGCCTCCTTAGTGCATCCAGGAGTAAAATCCTTTGGGTAAAAATAAATAACTACCGGTTTCTTTCCAATGATATCATCGGAGTTGAAAATATTACTGTTCTGGTCATTCAGCTCAAAACTAGGTATAGAATCTCCTTTTTCAATAGACATATTATTCTCCTTTATAGGTTACAAAATTTCTTGGGGTTTCGTATAAGGTCACTTCAAGGTCATGGTTTTTATCCAATTTAGCCTTTAGTTTGTTCCAAATTACTACTGAAATATTTTCGGCTGTCGGGTTCAAGTCTTTAAACTCTGGGACTTGTTCATTCAAGTTCTTATGATCGAAGGCATCTTCTACTTCAGCTTTTATCATATCCTTAAGCACTTTGATGTCAATAACATATCCTGTTTCAGGATCAATATCACCTGTTACCGAGGCTATCAATTCGTAATTATGACCGTGATATTGAGGATTGTTACATTTCCCAAAAACTTCGTTGTTTTTTTCAAAATCCCAATCTTTTCTATAGAGTCTATGCGCTGCATTAAAATGCGCTTTGCGGTGAACTGTTACTTTCATAAGTTTAAATTGATGATTTTACCATTTCACTTTTGTGCTTTTCAAAAATAATTTTGAACCACTCTGTGTATAGGTTTGGATTCTTATTTATATCATTTTCAATGTCGCCTAGACTCATCCATTTCCAATCGTGAACTTCATCTGGATTGGGTTGGGGGTCATTTTCATATTCTCCAACTAAGATGTAATCGAATTCGTGTTCGGTTAAACCGTTTTCGAAAGGAGCTTTGTAAATAAATGAAATGGTTTCTTTGAGCTCTGTAGAAAACCCCATTTCCTCTTGTAAACGCCTTTTTCCAGCTTCGATATTAGATTCCTCTAGCTTTTGATGACTACAACACGTATTGGTCCATAGACCAGGAGTATGGTACTTGGTTAAAGCTCTTTGCTGGAGCATCAATTCGTTTTTGGAATTGTATATAAAAACTGAAAAAGCTCTATGAAGTCTCGCTTTTTCATGAGCTTCAATTTTCTCCATAGTTCCTAGTGGATTGTCTTTTTCATCGACTAGGATGACATAGTTTTCATTGCTGTTTTCCATATCTCAAAAATACAAAATAAGTTGAATTTGAATTCAATAAAGAAAATTCACCTGACCTTAAAGGGATCTATTTATGAATTATTTAGTATTTGATGGGATTCCTAAAATCGAGTTTCTCCTTTTAAGCCAACCACAAAGGCACCATCAATACCTGAATTTCTGAGCTTAATTTTGTAAGCTTCGGCTTTTTTCCTGGTTTGAAAAACAGAAGAAAAATAGCGCTTATAACCATCGCTATAGACGTGACTAAAGACATTCTGAACGTTATCAAATTTAATATTTGAATTTTTGCCAAAAGCTCCTATTTGCACTGTGAATAGCTCTTCAGTTGAATTTTCAAAATCATAAAAATAAGCTGTAGGTGTCTCCTCAACCTTAGGCTGTTGTAATTTCTTGCCTTCAGAAGCTATCAGTTCTTTTTTGATATCTTCTGGGGTATTGTTTTTATTTAAAATAATAAATTCCGATCTGCGGTTTAAAGCATGTTCTGCTTCAGAACAATCAATTCCATTAGAACAAGAATTGACTAGTTGTGTTTCACCGTAACCCCTTCCCGAAATACGTTCGCTCGAAATTCCCGATTTTTCTATGATATAATCTTTGGTTGCTGTCGCTCTTTTATCCGAGAGGATCTTGTTGTAAGAGTCTCCAGCTCTACTATCTGTGTGCGATCTCACATCTATTCGCATTTCAGGGTAAGATTTCATTACCGCA
Source organism: Psychroflexus gondwanensis ACAM 44 (assembly GCF_000355905.1). Taxonomy (GTDB): domain Bacteria; phylum Bacteroidota; class Bacteroidia; order Flavobacteriales; family Flavobacteriaceae; genus Psychroflexus; species Psychroflexus gondwanensis. The sequence continues at coordinate 172,774 of NZ_APLF01000003.1, read as the reverse complement.
ATAATCTTTTGGAGCTCAACTTCAGCATCAGTTCGGATTTGAAATTTATCGATATCGAAATAAATTGGGTCCAATTGAAGTAAATCACTTAAGTCATCCCCTTTATCTGCTTTTGTAACGCCTAACTCGTCTCCCTTATCGACAGAAAAATCCAAGGCATTCTCAGTTCCAAAATCAGAATTAGTTCTTACAAGCTCTTCTAATGTTCCGAACCCATCTTTGGAAACTCTAACCACATATCTCGTGTCACATTCAACTTCAAATTGATAAAATCCTTCAGAATCTGTAGTTGTGGAGTTTAGCAATTTTAAGTTTTCATCAAAAAGTTCAACTTTAGCGTCACTTAAGGCGTCCTCTCCATTGGTCGTAAAAATATTACCGTTCAAGAGCTGAGAGCAAGCTGTCATCAATTTTTCTAATTGGTTGATTTTATAAATGTTATCACTTGATTCACCTTCTCCTCTATTGGAAGCAAAAAAACCTTTTCGAAGTTTCGAATTGATGATAAAGCTAAAATCGTCTTTGTTACTATTGATAGGCCTACCTAAGTTGAAAACTTCTCCCAATTCTCCTTTGTCTTTGATGACTGCAACGAAAACGTCCAAGCCTCCGAGACCCAAATGACCATCTGAAGCAAAGTAAAGTAGACCATCATCGCTCACAAAAGGAAAATTTTCTCTGCCTTCTGTGTTGATGAGATTCCCCAAGTTTTCTGGAGAACTATAGGTATCGTCTTCTAGTAGTTTAACCCTAAAGATGTCGGACATCCCTATAGTTCCTTCCATATCTGAAGAAAAATAGAGTGTTTTATTATCCTTGCTTAAGGCAGGATGGGCTACAGAATAATTATCACTATTAAAAGGGAGTTCCTCCGGCTTAGTCCAAGTGTTCTCTTGATTGAGTTTAGATTTGAAAAGTTTAAGATAACTCACGCCATCTTCACCTCTATTTAGCTTGTTTCCAGAGAAGTTATTTCTTGTAAAATAAACTGTTTTCCCATCTTTAGTAAATACCGCTGAAGATTCATGAAACTTGGAATTTAATTCTTCTGAAAACACAATTGGCTCAGACTCTATGTCTAGAGAATCCGATAAGTCTAAACTGTATAAATTGAGGTAAGGCTGATTGTTCCACTCGTGAATTCTTTTAACTGAAGAAGAAATTGGTCTATTGGAAGCAAACACGAGTTGTTTTCCAAAAAAAGATGGAGAAAATTCTGAGTAATCAGAATTGATAGATACTTTTTCCATCTCGAACCTTCCAGATTGCATATCGATAAGTTCAAGATAATTCCGTTCTTTTTTCAGTTTAGAAACCCGGCTATCTGTTTCGTTTAGAGCATCGAACTCCAGCATGATTTTATCAGATTCTTTATAACGCTTAACGCTTTTTAAAGATTGAGCATATCTGAATAAATACTCTTTAGAGAGATTCTGGTTTAGATCGTATAATTTTTGATACCATTCTAAAGCTTTTTCTTGGTCGTTATTGAAATAGTAAGAATCGCCTAGTTTTTTAAATAAATTTTCGGATTCGTAACCACTTCGCGCTACTTCTAGATAAATTTTTTGAGCATCTATAAAAGCGTAACCTTCAAACATTTTGTCGGCTTCCTTTAACTTATCTATTTGAGAATAACCTAAACTTGTGAAAAGAATTGTTATGATTAGGATTATGTGTCTGTGAGTGAACTTCATGCTTAGAAAAATCTTGGGGTATACATTCTTTTGTATTTTTTAAACAATTCAAATCTCGCAAAAAACTCTAAAGATCCATCGTTATAGCTTGAAAATGTGGATATATCTCGATCATATGCTATTCCCAATAAGATAGAATCTGTAGCTTGAAAACCAACAAGACCGGAAAACGCAGAGTTCAATCGATAAGCAGCACCTATTGTAAATTTATCATTTATTAAAAAATTAGAGGACAATTCTGCCAATAATGGAGAACCACTTACATGTCTTAATAAAATCGAAGGTTTAAATTTTAAAGTAGGCAAAAGATCAAACACAAGACCTGCAGTAAGGTAATAATGCAGACGGTCTCTTACCGTAGCATCTGCGACAGAAATGTCTGAAAATCTATCATTCCTCAACAAAGCAGGAACGCTCAAACCCACAAAATACTGATCGTTATACAACAAAGCTCCTAATCCTACTTGAGGTGATATCTTGTTTTCTAAATTGTTATTAAACTCTGGATCTGTTGGATCGAAGATATTAAGATCGGAGTAATCTACATTCAGTAAATTCACACCAGCATTGATTCCAAAAGATAGTTTTGTATACCTAGACATTTCTAAAACGTAACTGTAGATCGCGTTGATATCGGTTTCTTGAGTAACTCCTATTTGATCATTCACAATATTAAATCCTAATCCCATCTTACCCTCTTTAATAGGAGTATGAGCTGAAAGGGTTTGAGACGTTGGAGCACCATCAAAACCCAACCACTGAGATCTGTGTAAAGCTACAGCACTAAAAGCATCCCTAGACCCAGCGTATGCAGGATTTATACTCAATGTATTATACATATATTGAGTAAAGTTTGGATCTTGTTGTGAATAGCTAGCTTGAGTTGCTAAAACCAGCAGACTAGATACTAACGTTATATTCAGAATTCGACGTATAGCCATAATTCAATCTTAATTTAAATGTAAATATCCGTTTTTCCTTACAGGCTCTCCATTCCTATTGATATAGTTCAGTAAATAAAAATAGGTGCCTGTTGGCAAACGATTATCTTTTTGGATGGTAATATTACCTTCACTAAATCCTGTAAACAATTGACTTTCATTTTGACCATATCCCTCTACATCGAAAACTTTAACCCCTTGTCTATTAAAAATCTGAACTGAATTTTCAGGATAGTTTTCTATGCCTTGGATTCTAAAAAATCTATTCTGAAAAGCGCTCCCTTCAGAAGAAACCGCATTAAAAATGATTATATCTTCTATGAAAAAACCATCACTATCTGAGGTGACAGAAGTTCCAGCGTTTACTAATGTCGTAGTCGGATTCGTTCCTTCGGTTTGAGTCACATTGGTAGGGAAATCTAAATCGGCAACATCTATTTCAGAAATTGTTTGACCAGATAAAACTTCAATAGTCCAATCGCCTTGAAGATCAGTTTCTGTCTCAAATTGGTCACCAACAAAATCAGTAATTAATATAGTTACATTTGGGATCCCTTCCTCTTCCGTTTCTTGAGTTCCATTCCCATTATCATCAAGATAAAGTCTCCCCGTTAAGAATCCTGTGGATTCTTCTAAAAAGAATCCATCAGGTGTTTCAGAACTATTAGTATTTGATCCTATAAAGACGGTCGTTGGATTCGTACCTTGGGTCTGAACTGCTCCTTGAGGAAAATTAGGACTGTTTATATCGATGTTGGAGGTTGTAATTCCTACAACCACTGTGACAGACCATTGACCTTGAGCATTGGTTGATATCGTTTGGGTATTTCCATCAGATTCTACAATTTCTATATCAATATCTACTAAACCGGGTTCATTGGTATCTTGTGTACCATTATTATTTAAATCTTCGTAAACAATACCACTTCTAACACCTGTTTGAAAACTTGTAAAAAATCCATCTGGTTCTTCTTGAAATTCACCTCCAGCGACTATTGTGGTCGTAGTTGGATTATCTCCTTGGGTCTGAACAGCACCTTCAGGAAAATTGGGATCGGTTACATCTATTGTGGAAGTTACATCTCCCTCTGCAACTTGCGTTGACCAGTCTCCATTAGCATTTGTAATCACATTTTGAGTTATATTATTTTCATCTACAATTTGAACAAGAACATTTGGCATATCGGGTTCGCCAGCATCTTGTTCGCTATTGTTGTTATTGTCGAAATATAAATGACCCGATAGAGTTCCTGAAAGGTTGGGATCCTGAACGAAAAATCCGTCAATATCGGATAATGTGTTAGCATTGGCTACTACAAAAGTTAATGAGGGATCTGTCCCTTCAGTTTGGATGGCACCATTAGGGAAATCCGGATCTAAATTATCTATATTAGAAAAGGTGTTTCCTGCTGGAACTTCAATAGACCAGTCACCATTACTATCTGTTTCTATGGTTGAAACTATACCAAAAACATCTATAATTTCTATATCTACCTCTGGCATATCTGGTTCTCCAACGTCTTGAGTACCATTCCCATTATCATCAAAATATAAATGGCCTTGTAAATTACCTACAAGATTTGGGTCTGGTGCAAAAAATCCATCGTCTTCGGAGAAAGTAGTATTGCCAACACTTACAAATGTTGTAGTTGGATCTGTTCCTTCCGTTTGGACAGCTCCTAATGGAAAGTCAGTATCCTGTTGATCTATATCTGAAATAGCATTTCCTGCTGGGACTTCTATAGACCAATTTCCATTTGCGTTGGTAGATATCACCGTAATAGTTCCTAAGACATCGGTAACCTCAACATCGATATTAGGTAAATCTGGCTCTGCAGAATCCTGAATACCGTTTCCATTCGCATCCAAATAAAGGTGACCTGTGAGGGTTCCGGTAAGATTAGGATCTGTTTGAAAAAAACCATCATTATCTGAAAGTGTCGTAAGATTTGCTGAAACAAAAGTTAAAGAAGGATCTGTCCCTTCAGTCTGAATTGCCCCTTGGGGAAAATCTGGATCTAAATTATCTATATTAGAAAAGGTGTTTCCTGCTGGAACTTCAATAGACCAATCTCCATTAACATCAGTTACTAGGGTACTAACATCTCCAAAAACATCTATAATTTCTACATCCACATCGGGCATGTCGGGTTCTCCAACATTCTGTATTCCATCCCCATTATTATCAAAATACAAATGGCCTGTCAAAACCCCTAAAAGATTTGGATCTGTTACAAAGTAACCATCAAGATCTGAAAGTGTTGTTTCGTCAGCGACAACAAATGTTAGTGTTGGATCTGTTCCTTGAGTTTGAGTAGCTCCAGTAGGAAACTCAGGATCTAGATTATCAATATTCGAAAAGGTATTACCTGCTGGAACTTCAATAGACCAATCTCCATTAACATCAGTTACTAGGGTACTAACATCTCCAAAAACATCTATAATTTCTACATCCACATCGGGCATGTCGGGTTCTCCAACATCTTGTACACCATTACCATTATTATCGAAATAGAGGTGACCTTCCAAAAGCCCTACTAAATTAGGATCATTGTTAAAAAAACCATCGTTATCTGATAATATGGTGTCGTCTACTGGAACAAATGTAATTGTAGGATCAGTCCCTTCAGTTTGAACAGCACCTATTGGAAAATCTGGATCGTTTTGAAGAATGTCTGATGTTGTATTTCCTGAAGGAACTAGAATTGACCAATCGCCATTAGCATCTGTGGTTAAGAGAGTCACATCCCCAAATGTATCGGTAATTTGAACATCAATATTAGGCAAATCGGGCTCACCAGCATCCTGAGTTCCGTTCCCATTAGTATCTTGATATAAATGACCCAATACTGTTCCTTCAAGTTCTGGATCTATTTCAAAAAAGCCATCTCTATCAGATAGTACGTCATCACCAGAAATTACCTGAGTTAAGGTAGGATCTGTTCCTTCAGTTTGGACAGCCCCCGCAGGAAAATCAGGATCTAGATTATCTATATTCGAAAACGTATTTCCAGCAGGAACTTCTATTTCCCAGTCTCCATTAACATCGGTTACCAAGGTTGTGACATCGCCAAATACATCAATTATTTCAACGTCCACATCAGGCATATCAGATTCTCCTACATCTTGAGAACCATTACCGTTAACATCAAAGTACAAATGACCTCTTATAACTCCCAAGCCTAAAAATCCATCAAATTCTTGATAGGTTTGGCCATTCACAACAGTTGTAGTGGTAGGGTTGGTTCCATCGGTTTGAGCAGAGCCTATTGGAAAGCCTGGTGCTGCCTCATCAATTAAAGAAACTGAAGCCCCTTCTGGAACTCTTACACTCCAAGCACCACTAGCATCTGTAGTGGTATTGATGATCTCACCTAAAGCAGTGGTGACTTCTACTGGAATGTTTACAATTCCATTCTCGCCTGGGTCTTGACTTCCACTACCATTATTATCAAAATATAAGATACCAGAAAGTATTCCAGATTCAAAAAAACCATCATTTTCTGTAAAAGTAGTTGCTCCGGCAGGTACTGCGTGTGAAGATGGATTAGCGCCTTCCGTTTGGAAAGCTCCAGTGGGGAAATCGGTATCCGACTCATCAACAAGAACATCAATTGGGCCAAATAGGACGGTTGTTAACCAATCCCCTTCAGTATCTGTTGTTAAAATTTGAGAATTCCCATATTGATCTATGACCTCTACATCTACATTTGGCATATCGAGCTCTGAAGTATCTTGAACCCCATTGCCATTAGTATCATAATAAAGATGACCTGTTGCATCCCCTTGAAAGGTATAGCCCTTGGTTTCTGAAATTACTGTATCATCGGCAATTACTAAAACTGTACTAGGATCTGAGCCTTCGGTTTGTAAAAAACCCGGAGGCAAAGTTAAGGCATCAATTATGATGATCGCATTTCCTTCTATTACAGTAGCCGTCCAGATACCATCTGAATTGGTTAAAACAGTTTGACCATTATCGTTGGCATTTACTATAATAACTCTTACACCTTCTAAACCTGGCTCACCAACATCTTGCGTTCCATTGGCATTAAAATCTGCATAAATTAAACCCTCTACAATTCCAGAGGCATTCAACTGAGTCATCAACTCATCAAAAGGATTAGGGATATAAGATTTTTTTTCCTGAGCAGACGCACCAAGATTTAGAAAAAGCATTATAAATAAGAATAGGATGGATGAAGTAGTTATTCTCATGTAAGGATAATTTCAAACAAATATAGTTTAAAGATTTTTAACATTTTAAAAATTTTAAAGCAAACATTATCAATATATGTATCAAAACGATTGACATCGAAAATTAAAAAATTAAATTTGCAATATGAAATTAAATAAGGAAATTAACAGGAGAAGAACTTTTGGTATTGTTTCTCACCCTGATGCTGGTAAGACCACGCTAACGGAAAAGTTACTTCTTTTTGGAGGTGCAATTCAAGAAGCGGGTGCTGTAAAATCGAATAAAATCAAAAAAACAGCCACAAGTGACTTCATGGAAATAGAGCGTCAAAGAGGGATTTCCGTAGCTACTTCTGTTTTAGGTTTTGAATATAAAGGCATTAAAATCAACATTTTAGACACACCTGGTCACAAAGATTTTGCCGAAGATACCTTTAGAACGTTAACTGCTGTAGATAGTGTTATCGTCGTGATTGATGTTGCTAAAGGAGTTGAAGAGCAAACTGAAAAACTGGTAAAAGTTTGCAGAATGCGTAATATTCCTATCATTGTTTTCATCAATAAAATGGACAGAGAAGGTAAAGATGCCTTTGGATTATTGGATGAAATCGAGCAAAAATTAGGCTTACATGTGACTCCTTTAAGTTTCCCTATCGGTATGGGTTATGACTTTAAAGGAATTTATAATATCTGGGAAAAAAATGTCAATTTATTTACCGGAGACCCCAAAAAGGATATTGAAGAAACTGTTGAAGTTAGCGATTTATCTACCGATGAAATTGACCAGCTTATAGGCACAGACTCCTCTGATACCTTAAGAGAAGAGCTTGAACTTGTAGAAGGCGTCTACCCCGATTTTGATATCGAAGCCTACCAAAAGGGCGATTTACAACCTGTATTTTTTGGCTCAGCCTTAAATAATTTTGGAGTTCGGGAATTATTAGATTGTTTCATTAAAATTGCTCCAACACCCCGACCTAAACAAAGTGATATTCGAGAAATTAAGCCAGAGGAGGATAAATTTACTGGATTTGTCTTTAAAATTCATGCCAATATGGATCCTAGACACCGAGATCGTCTAGCCTTTGTAAAAGTTGTTTCCGGAAAATTCGAAAGAAACAAACCCTATCTTCACGTCCGTAGTAATAAAACTCTAAAATTTTCTAGCCCGAATGCTTTTTTTGCTGAACGCAAAGAAATTGTAGACGAAATGTTTCCTGGAGACATCGTGGGGCTTCACGACACAGGAACTTTTAAAATTGGTGACACCTTAACCGAAGGTGAGATTCTTCAGTACAAAGGCATCCCCAACTTTTCGCCTGAGCATTTTAGATATATCAATAATGTCGATCCTATGAAGTCTAAGCAACTTAATAAAGGAATTGAACAGTTGATGGATGAAGGGGTAGCACAGTTGTTTACCTTAGAACTGAACAATAGAAAAATTATAGGTACCGTTGGTGCGCTTCAATATGAGGTGATACAATATAGACTGGAACACGAATACGGCGCCAAGTGCTCTTACGAAAACATCAACGTGCATAAAGCCTGTTGGATTGAACCTAAAGATGAAAAAAGCGAGGAGTTTAAAGAATTTAAACGCGTAAAATCTAAGTTTTTAGCCAAGGATAAAACCGATCAATTGGTGTTTCTAGCAGATTCTGAATTTTCCTTGCAGATGACTCAACAAAAATATCCTAATATCATATTTCATTTCACCTCAGAATTTTAAATAATTTTTTAAGAAATACTAAAAGTATTAGAAGCCGAGAACCTGCTTTCCGCACCAAGTCCGCAGTTTTTACTAAGTAAAAACCTTACGGGCTTTCCGCTACAATCAGGGCTAGGGCCAACTCGTAAACCTTCAAGATTTATGTTTTAAAAAGCAAAAAAAAGCTCTTGAGAAAGAGCTTTTTTTGTACTTATAAATGAGAGATTAGTCTATATATCCCATTTCACGCATCCAGTCATCGTTGAACATTTTTCCAACATACCTGCTTCCATGATCATGAAATAAAACCACCACCACATCATCTTTTGTGAAATGCTCTTTCAATTGAAGTAAACCTTTTACAGCAGCTCCAGCTGAATTCCCCAAAAACATGCCTTCTTCTTTAGCGAGTCTTTGAGTATAAACTGCCGCATCCTTGTCGGTGACTTTCGTGAAGCCGTCGATACCATCAAATCTTACATTTAGCGGTAGAATATCTTCTCCAATTCCTTCTGTGACATAAGGGTAAATTTCATTTTCATCGAATTCTCTAGTTTCGTGGTATTTCTTAAAAACGGAACCATAAGTATCTATCCCCCAAACTTTAATATTTGGATTTTTCATTTTCAAATAACTACTTACTCCAGAAATTGTCCCTCCAGTTCCTACGCCTACAACAAAGTGGGTTATTTTCCCATCAGTTTGTTCCCAGATTTCTGGACCTGTCGTTTTAAAGTGAGCTTTGCAGTTGGAAGGGTTATCATATTGGTTGACATACCAAGAATTTGGAGTTTCCTTTGCCAATCTTGCAGAAGTGGAATAGTAGGATCTTGGATCGTCTGGAGCCACATCTGTAGGGCAAACATAAACTTCGCAACCTACGGCCCGTAAAATATCCATTTTCTCCTTACTCTGTTTGTCGCTAAGAACGCAAACTACTTTATAGCCTTTTATAATAGCTACTAAAGCCAATCCCATACCAGTATTTCCTGAAGTTCCTTCAATAATGGTTCCTCCAGGTTTTAAAGCGCCATAAGTTTCGGCATCTTCAATCATCTGTAAAGCCATTCTGTCTTTTACAGAATTTCCAGGATTAAAGGTTTCATATTTGGCCAATACCAAAGCATCAATTTCTTCTACCATTTTATTCATTTTCACCATTGGTGTTTTACCAATCGTTCCAAGGATATTTTCAGCGTAATCCATAGTTTAATTTTAGTGTGGCAAATATAAAAAAGTAAAACTCAAAACAGTGAGATAATGAAGGCTATAATCTCTATTCAAACTTCATTGCCTTTACCGGTGAAATTTTAACGATAATAACCGAAGGAATCAACAGCATCAATAAACACAAGAGTAAAGTACCGAAGTTGATTATCAAGATATAGTCTAAACTCAGATAAATTGGAGCTTCAGACACATAGTAAGTTTCGGGGTTGAGAGGAATGACTTTAAAATACTTCTGAATTAATAAAAGACCAATTCCAATTAAGTTACCCCAAAACAGACCCTTAAAAATCAAGAATCCAGCATTGTATAAAAATATTTTACGAATGGACCAATCTGAAGATCCTAGAGCCTTTAAAATGCCGATCATTTGAGTGCGCTCCAAAATAAGGACCAATAAAGCTGTCATCATATTAATTCCTGCCACCAAAATCATAATCCCAATAATGAGGATAATATTAAAGTCAAACATTTTTAACCATTCAAAAATGGAAGGATATAATTCGACTATCGTGCTCGCATTCAAAAAGGAATCCACTTCCTCGTAGACCTTGTAGCCCACTTCTTGAATATCATCGAAATCTTCTACAAAAAGTTCAAATTGACCTATTTCATTTGCACTCCAATCATTGAGTCTTTGGATTTGCTTTAAGTCGGCTATGATATAGGTTTCATCAAATTCTTTAAAACCAGAGTCAAAGATTCCTGATATCGTTAAGCCCACAGATCTCGGTAAACGGTCCTGATCCTCCCTCAAAAAATAAACAATAAGTTTATCACCAGTTTTAAATCCAAGACGCTTAGCCAAATAATCAGAAATTAATACTTCTCGACTTATGGATTCATCAAAAACAGGCAAAACTCCATCTACCAAAAATTCTTCTAGATATTCCCAACGATACTGTTCATCGACTCCTTTAACAACAATGCCTTCAAAATCTGTTTCAGTTCTTATAATACCGTACTTGGTCGCAACTTTTTGGATGTGCTCAATTTCTGGAATGCTCGTAAAGGAAGGATAAAATTCCTGTTGAGTGCTCACAGGGTTTTGGGTGATGGTAGCTTGGTTATTGGTGAAGTTATTGATGACAATGTGACCATTGAAGGCTGCAATTTTTTCTCTAATTTTTTCCTGTAATCCGAAACCCGTTGCAATCGCAATGAACATCATCACTACGCCAATAGTAATTGCCGAAATAGCAATTTTAATTATCGGAGCCGATATGCTACTTTTATAATCGCTTTTAGTAACTAGGCGTTTGGAAATAAAATATTCAAAATTCAAGGTGAAGTATGATTTTTAAGAAGCTCAAAAATACAGTTTATTTTATTCTTTTGGTATGCATTTCTTGCACAGCTCAGGAGAATAAAAAAAACACTACAGAAACTATTAGAGTAGCGGCAAACAGAACTGAAGCCTACCTCCCACTCCTCCAAGGAAAGAATGTAGGAATCGTAGGGAATCAAACCTCTGTGATCTTCAAATCTGAAAAAGATTATACCCATCTTGTGGATTCTCTTTTGAGTCGTTCTGTTTCCCTTAAACGCGTGTTTGCCCCAGAACATGGTTTCCGAGGGACAGCAGACGCAGGAGAGCGGGTTGAGGACGGTATAGATTCCAAAACGGGTTTACCGATCATTTCTCTCTACGGCGATCAAAAAAAACCAGATCCACAATATCTCCAAGATTTGGATGTTATCCTCTTCGATATTCAAGATGTTGGTGCTAGATTTTACACCTACATCTCAACATTGCATTATATCATGGAAGCCTGTGCAGAACAGGGTATTCAACTCATCGTTTTGGACAGACCCAATCCCAATGGACATTACATCGATGGCCCAGTGCTAGAAGAAAACTACAAAAGCTTTGTCGGCATGCATCCTGTTCCTGTGGTTCATGGACTTACTATTGGAGAGTATGCTCAACTGATTAATGGAGAAAAATGGCTTATAAATGGACTTCAATGCGATCTAAAGGTCATCACAATAAAAAATTATTCTTCGTCTATAGCTTATGATTTACCCATAAAACCTTCCCCTAATTTACCAAATGCCACATCAATTAATTTGTATCCTAGCTTATGTTTTTTTGAAGGAACCAATGTGAATGCAGGGAGAGGAACCGATATGCAATTCCAAGTCTTTGGATCTCCAGTATTAGACTCTACGTATTTTGACTTTGAATTTACTCCAATCTCCAACCCTGGAGCCAAGTATCCAAAACACGAGAATAAACTTTGCTTCGGAAAAAATCTTCAAAATGAAAAAGAGCTTGATCATTTGAACTTGGACTGGTTGCTTCAGGCGTATGATCATACCCAAGACCAAGCTTCATTTTTCAACTCATTTTTTAATAAACTGGCAGGAAATTCAAGCTTGAAGGAACAAATTCAGCAGGGAAAAACCGCCGAAGACATAAAGGAAAGCTGGCAAGCTGATTTGGAAAATTACAAAATCAAAATCAAACCTTATTTACTTTACCAAAGAAAACACCAAACTCCAAAAGGGTAAATTAAAAGCTATCCTCGCCTCAAAAGCTAATTTTTCTCACCTCTCAAAAACCTCGCTTACTCAAATACTACTTCACTCATCAACAAGGAGGCAGGTTGAATATAAACTTGAATTCAACTAATAAATAGTAATGAGTTTTCAAGTTGACCGGTAAACCAGTTGACCAGTTCACCAAGAACAAATTACTCTAAAAGTATCCCGTTGAGCTCCACTTGGTATTGAATATCTACGGTTTGATCTAGCATTTTGGACACCGAGCAATACTTTTCAAAAGACAGTTGAGCAGCACGCTTGGCTTTGTTTGGTGGGATTTCACCTTCTAACTTCACCAGCAGTTTAATCGTATGAAACACTTTAGGATCAGTATCGTTTCTAAAACCTTCTACCTCTACATTTAAGTCCTCTACTTTTAGGTTTTGCTTGTTAAGGATATGGATGACATCTATACTGCTGCAGCCTGCAGTTCCCATTAAAATGAGCTCCATTGGGCTAGGAGCTTTAGGATCTGGCGCTGTAGAATTATAAATTTCTATTTTATGACCTAAGGCATTTTCAGCTTCAAAATGAACATCACTGTTTGGTTTTTTATGTAAGCTTACTTTCATAATTCTATAGTTTTATACAAAGCAAATGAATCTTAAGTATAAATCTGCTAAAAATAACTTAATACAATTTAGAATGACTCAAATTTATTAAGTTTGCAACGAGGAAGGATTTGACTGATTGCAACCTCTTTTTAAAATGCTAAAGCAGTTTCATTTTTAGATGAGTCGTTTAACGTCATTTCCTTCCAAACGACCATAACTTTAAAATTTATTTTATGTCATATTTATTTACTTCAGAGAGTGTATCTGAGGGACATCCCGATAAAATTGCAGATCAAATTAGCGATGCTTTACTCGATTCTTTTTTAGCTTTTGACGATACCTCCAAGGTAGCTTGCGAAACCTTAGTGACCACAGGGCAAGTTGTTTTGGCAGGAGAAGTAAGAAGTAATACCTACCTCGATGTGCAACAAATTGCAAGAGACGTCATCAACGATATTGGATATACCAAAGGAGAATATCAATTTTCTGGAGATTCCTGTGGTGTCATCTCTCTTATCCATGAGCAATCTAAAGATATTTACCAAGGCATCGATAAAACTTCCAAGGAAGACCAAGGGGCTGGCGACCAAGGGATGATGTTTGGTTATGCCACCAATGAGACTGAAAACTATATGCCTCTGGCACTGGATATTTCTCATAAACTGCTAATAGAACTAGCCAAATTACGAAGAGAAGGCAAAGACATTACTTACTTACGACCAGATGCCAAAGCGCAAGTTACTATTGAATATTCTGATGATAATGTCCCGCAGCGTATCGATACCATTGTTATTTCTACACAACACGATAATTTTGATGAGGATGAGCCTATGCTCAAAAAGATAGAAAAAGACATTCATTCTATCTTGATTCCACGAGTAAAAGCTTTGTTTGATGAAAGCATTCAAGCCTTATTTAACGATGATATTACCTACCACATCAACCCTACAGGCAAGTTTGTTATTGGAGGGCCGCATGGCGACGCTGGACTTACCGGACGTAAAATTATTGTAGATACCTATGGCGGTAAAGGGGGACACGGAGGTGGTGCTTTCTCTGGAAAAGACCCTAGTAAAGTAGACCGGTCTGCTGCTTATGCCGCTAGACACGTGGCCAAAAACATGGTGGCTGCTGGTATCGCCGATGAAGTTTTGGTCCAGGTTTCTTATGCGATTGGAGTGAGTGAACCAACTTCTATTTTGGTGAACACCACCAATAAAAAAATCGATATGAGCGATGGTGATATTGCTAAAAAAATTAGAAATATTTTTGACATGCGTCCGGGGATGATCGAAGAGCGTTTAAAACTTCGAAATCCTATTTATAGAGAAACCGCTGCTTACGGCCATATGGGAAAAGAACCTAGATTCGAAACTAAAATCTTCAGATCCGATTATTCTGGTGAAATACGCAGAGAAGTGGAACTATTTACTTGGGAAAAACTAGATTATGTCGATAAGTTGAAAGACGCTTTTGGTTTATAATTTTTCTGAATCTATAAATCATTTAGATGTTTCATGTTCGAGCGAAGTCGAGAACCAGTTTCATCTCGACTCCGCTCGATGATAAACAGTATTTGAAGCGACACTCAATTTAACTCTTAAGTTAGCTTTACTGAGCGTCAAAGCTGCTTAGACTTGTCCCAAAACACGGGACAAGTCTAAGCAGCAAATTAATATATATTAAAGTTTATAAATTACCTTAAACATCACAATCCGAGGCTGAATAAATAGTCTTCGGTCGGCGACTATGAATTCATTGACAGAATTTTGCCTTTTAAATTCAATATCAAACAAGTTGGTAGCGCTTAACTCAAACCCCCAAGCTGAATCTTCTTTTCCGTAGAATAAAGAAGCATCTGCCAGTTCAAATCTATTGACGTCTCCTGTGGTTTGATTTTCAAAATAATTGTAATCGTAATTGAACTTAAAAATAAAATCTGCCCAATCATATTCCAAATAGGCAAAGGGAGACAAAGTGGTAAACTTGTTATCGATGGCATCTGAGTTGAGTCTAGAAAAACTTTGCCTTACGCCCGTTTCCAGATTTGGCCAATCGTCATAACGCGTGGTTACTTTTGCATTATAGCCAAAATTAATACTTTCATAATCCAACACCTCATCGTTGATGATCCTGGAGTAGTCCGACAGGCTTGCATTGCCTCCTAGCGTAAACGTATAATTAGGAATACGTTTGTTGATGGTTCCATTAACGTTATAGGTATTTTCAGGTAAATCAGTAAAAATACTAGTGCTTATTTGGTCGATGCCTTCAATCTGAGTCTGATTTCTAATGCTGCTTTCTCGATGCGTATAAGACAATCTAGCATTATAAAACAAACCCTTGAACATATTAAACTGACTATAAAGTAAACTCGCCGTTTGGTAAATTTGATTTTGTAAATTCTCGTTTCCTCGTCTAATCTGATTAAAACTTTGCAGGCTTAATCTGTTGGCATAATTTGAAGAATTCCCAAAGTTGGTATACCGGTTATAATTGAACCTCAGTTTTTCAGAGGTTTTGAATTCGTACTCCGCGTAAAACTCGGGAAGTAAAACAGCGGTTTGATCATTGACCAATTCATCACCAAACTGTGATACATTCCAGTTAAAATTCTTGACGACCAAACCTGGCCTTAAAACCAATTCTCCAATTTGAGTTTTATACTGAAACCCTAGCGACGCATTAAAGAGCTCAAAATCCATCTGATTATTAAATCCCGCTGACTCAAAACTAGTGGTGCTACCATCGTTTAAGATTTGCTCATCCAGCGTATTCAAGTTGAAGGTAAAGTAATCCACACCTGCCACAGGATAGATGTGATGAAAATCGGCTAGCACCCAATAATGCTTAGCATTAAGGCTCAAGTTGGTAACTTCCTTCTGGTTAAGCTGATTTAACCTGAACTCATCTCCTTCATCTACCAAAGGAATTAACTCAGTAAACAAGGGCTGATTGAAATCCCAAAGCCTGTCTGTCGTTTGGTCTTCACTTTTTATTTTAGCTTCGAGCTTTAAGGTATGTTTGTAAGAAAACTGCTTATTGAGATTAAAAGTTTGGAGGAATTCAAAATTCTCGGGTTGGGTGTTTGTATTGACAAATCGGTTCGTGTTACCTACTTCAGAATTAAGAAGAGATTGCGCCTCCGCCGTGTTATATTTAAAATTGGTGTTGGCCCGCAAGTCGGTATCATCGTTATTGTCGTACCTCAACTTGATCTTACTAATGCTGAAAAGCAAGTCATTTTGATTGGATTGCTCACGGGATTCATCCGGAGCTTCTGTCGTTTGGTATGTAAAATCTTCAAGCGTTTGGGTTCTCAATTTACTTTTATTAAAAATGCTATAGGCATCCAGACTGAAGTTACCTCCAAGCTCTTGAGAGAGACTCGCCGCGCCAAAATCGTTTTTATTGAAAATGAAATCATCTTGTCTTAAGAATTGTGAAAAATCATCCGAATATAACCTAGAATAAGCCCCTTGATCTTCCAAGGCTAAGGCCATACCGCCTTCAAAATCTAAGTAATCTTGAATGGTAAATGACTTTTGGCCAGTGTTATTGAAATCGCCAATGGCGTTTACAGCCGTCTTGGGACTGTAATAAAACAATTTAGGATGCACCAAATACCGACCTTCTACTCCTGCGCCAGTTTCTATATCGCCAAAGATAAATTTCTTTTTCCCATCTTTCAGTTTGATGTTTAACGCCATCTTATCGCTTTCTTCCAAACCTTTAAGAAAAGCGACTTCACTATAATTATCCAAAGCTTCCACTTCATCCACCGCATCGGCGGGAATGTTGTTTACCCCCAGTTTTTCGTCTCCGGTAAAGAAGGCTTTGCCATCTACCATAAGTTTTGTCACAGGTTTTCCGTTAACGGTGACATTTCCTTCTCGGTCCACTTCCATTCCCGGTAATTTTTTAAGGATGTCCCGCAGCTTTCGCTCCTCTCCTGTTTTAAACTGGTCTGTCCTATAGGTAATGGTATCTTCTTTTACAATCACCGCCATTTGTTGCTCAATAAGGATTTCTTCAAGACTTTCAGTAGATTCCACCATGATATAGTCCTTGGTAAGGTCTTGAGAAAGTTGAAGTGTATCCATGATTTTCTTAAACCCCAGATGCGTTACTTCTATAAGATAAGACTGGTTGCTTTCCAGCTTCAGCCTATATTCTCCTTTGGAACTGCTTATGCTAAATTTAATCTGTGCATTAACTTCTTGTAATGGCGTAGCAATCACGTTGGTATTGACTAGGGGATTTTGAAGACTATCGGTAATAAAGCCGTCGAGTTGGATGGATTGGGCAGATGTTACACCTATGAATAGTATAAAGATGAGTAATGAAGGAAAAAGTTTTGGCATAAATAGATAACAAATAGAATCTTATGAATAAAAGTCTTAAAATTTTCTAATCAATCTTAATATTTAACTCATCAAGCTCAAATAAATTGAAATTAATTTCAATTATTGAACTCTGAGTTTCTACTTAGTTTTTTAAAATTTGTTTCACTTATTATTTCACCTTCCTGTGGCTCTTCAATTTGTAAAAGATTATCCAAAACTTTAATTTTTTCAGCTTTTAGAATATAACCATAATCCCAGTTAACATTTAATTCAATAATCAAACCGGGAAGTCCACGATATCCAAGTGGACCAAATGGATAATTTAAATCTGTGGCAAACCAAGCAATGATTTCTCTATTTTGAGCTTTGTTATTTTCATTACCGACATTAAATTCTAAAGTTGCCTTTCGGCATTGGTAGCCAGATATTGATTTTTTTTCATTAGAAATATTCCATTGTAACTGATGAAAATCACTAATGATTTTATAAAGTTTACCAAAAGCATTTGTCTGTTCTATAAAGATGTTTTGTTTAACATCAGAAAAAAACACACCTTTAGAATTTGCTAAACTTAACATCATTATTAAAATTCGTTGAGATTGGCCATCATTAGATACCTTTTCTTCTAATTTATATAATGACTCATTAGGTGTAGCTTTTAAAATGAAATCAAGCTTAGGAAGCTGACGTTTAGATTTTGACAAAATTTCTCCCATTAAATTGCCCGGAATTTCTTTCTTGAAATTCGATTGATACTTATAAATCACTTCAATGTTTTCCTGTGCAAAACATTGAAGTGAAAAAAGTAAAATAAATATAATTTTCATTATAGTAAATTTAAACCACTGCATTAAATGCAGTGGTTATTAAAATTAATTACAGTTGTCCATAACACGAATCAAATGTTGCTGCAAACACCTTGAAGTTATCACCTCCCGCAGCTTCCTCTGCTGCTTGAACTATTGTATAACAATCAACAAGCATAACAGTTTTCTCATTTGAACTTGTAAAACTACTTAAACTTAAGGTCATCGCTCCTAAAGCGATAATTGAAAAAAACTTTTTCATGATATTTATTTTAATAAATGTTGTAAAAATTCGATTGTCATAAATCGACTCTCAGCATAAAAGCTGTACACATCTTCATGAAAAATCCGTATCATTGCTTCGCATGCGAGATATGCATTTTCATGTCTTAAATCTGTGGAGCGCTTTTCATCCCGAAAAGCGCTTCCTTTTTTTAAAATCTAAAAAAACACTTCAATTTTATTTAGTTAGATTCAAATAAGTTAAAAAAAAAACGGTTCTACACAAATACAATTGTTAATATTTTAATTAATAGCAATATTTACGGTTAAATCGTAACGAATCGTACTATTTATGACGTTTTATTCAATATTTCGTAAAAAGCAATTATAATGAACTTAATTGAAATGTTCACTGGATTTCTTTTTTTTTACTACACTGAGGCTTCACTTCTATAAGATAGGACTGGTTGCTTTCCAGCTTCAATCTATATTCTCCCTTGGAACTGCTAATGCTAAATTTAATCTGTGCATTAACTTCTTGTAATGGCGTAGCAATCACGTTGGTATTGACTAGGGGATTTTGAAGACTATCGGTGATAAAGCCATCGAGTTGGATGGATTGGGCGGACGAAAGGGCTATTGTAAATAAGAGGATGGAAAGTGTCGCTAGCAATTTTGTCATAAAAGCTTGAAGATTTTTTTAAATTAATTATTAATAGATTCTCTAAAGTTACCAACTTTACGATCGATAACTAAATAAAACTGTTCGGAAGAAAGGGCTTCATCAGACTTAGGCTCTTCGATTTTTATAGTTTCATCTTTAATTTGTTCTAAAGTATAAATTGTATTTTGAAGTCTTAGTTGTATAACCAGACCAGGTAAACCAACAGCAACCATTGGCCCATGTGAAATAGAAATATCTGGACAAAACCAAGCTTCAATTTCCTTTTCTTTTACACCCTTAGACCCAATAAATTTTCGTGTAGTTACAGCTTTTATAACTTCGTAACCACCTATAGTTTTCTTTTCATTTTTAATTTCCCAATTAGGTAATTCATCAAATTTTACAGAGAAAGCTTTATTCATAAACTTAGTATCCAATTGTAAATAAGATTTTTCAGAATCGTAAAACCAGTTGTCATTTGCATAACTCATTGCTTTAGCAATACTTACAACTTGTATATTCTTTGATTCATTTACAAGATTCTCTGATTTATCAAAAAAAGATTCGCTACCATTTACGATAAGTTTAAATTCAGATTTTTTAAGTTCGTTTTCAACATTTTTCATCAATTCTCTTACATCACCAATTTTGATTGATTTGTAATCAATATTAGCAGAAGGTTTATAAATGTAAGTTTGCTGAGCAATAGAAAGATTAAAAACCAGAAGTGATAGAAGAAAATATTTATAAAACATAATATTGAATTGAGAACAAATATAACTAAACTATTAGTTTTATAATGATTCACTTAAAAAAAAGTTATCGATAAGGCGATTGACTTAAAAACTCCTTTTTAGATATACTTTTATTAACTTCAGGTAATTTAATGTTATAATTTTTGTTACTTAAATTCACTTTTGTTGCATAAAATTTTATTCCACGTTCCTCAATTTCTAAAATAAGTCCAGGAAGACCAACAAACTCTTTTGGTCCAAAATTGAAAGGTAAATCTTTCGCAAATATCCAAATGATATAAATAGGAATCTAATGAATCCCATTCATCATCAAATAGGCCAGCTTCATACTCAGCAGCAGCTTGTTCCATTGCGTAATGATCACAATCTGTTGGTTGATTTAAATTCGTTGCATTTAAGCTTGATGAAACCGAAGTTTCATAAATATTATCATGATCTATATCTGCTGAAACTTTGTAAACAAAGCTTTGCTGACCAAAGGATGCATTTAAACATAAAAATGATAAAAGAATGAATTTTAAAAGCATAATATTATTTTGACTATCAGATCTAATATGACATGAATTCTGTTAATTTATTATTGTATTCATCTAAAGTCATTTTTTCTCCTTGAACGGGAAAATTAATTTTAACATTTTGTTTAAATTTTAGACTTTTTAAATAAGTTATTCTACCAAGATGTTTGACTTTAACTATTAGTCCTGGTAACCCTATATAATTTTTAGGACCGATATTAATTGGAACATCCTCAGTAAACCAAACCTTTACAATAGATGTTCCTCCAACTCCATTATCAAAAATAGCGGTTGCTTTTTGGCAATTCAAACCATTTATAGTTTGAAATTTATTAATGATTTTCCAATCAAATTGATTTGTCGGGAGTTTTATTCTTAAAATTTTACCAGAAAAATTCAACTTTCTAAAAACAAAGTTTTCGTTTATATTTCTATAGAAACTTCCTTTTGTAATAGCATTTTGATAAGCCTTATTTGCGTCTGATTCCATTCTTGATATGGGGTGGAAAAAAGATTTTTCATTATTGAACTTCATAGTGTAAACATCAAAATCTTTTTCTAAAGCTTTTCTTTTATCATTAATTTGTTTTTGGATTACTTGCCGAACCCTATCTTTTTTTATAGATTCCAAATTTATAACAGTATCCCCTATAAATTCTCCATAAGTAATTTCCCCGGACTGAGAAAAAGCAAAAAGGGGAAATAGTAATACTAAGTATTTTATCATTTCATAAAGTTTAAAGAAAGGGTCTCAAATAAGACCCTTTCAGTTAATTTAAATTAGCTTACACAACCATCAAAAGCAGCAATAGCAGCATCAAAAGCTTCGTCTAATGTAGATCCATTTGATAAATAAGCAGCATAAACATCGTGCTGTAAATTCATGCAATCCATTTTTAGATCAACTTCAATTTGCTCATCGGAATTCGTAAAACTACTTAAACTTAAAGTCATCGCACTTAAGGCGATAATTGAAAATACTTTTTTCATGATAATATATTTTAATGTTGTAAAATTTCGATTGTCAAAAATCGACTCTCAGCATAAAAGCTGTTCACATCATCATGAAAAATCCGTATTATTGCTTTGCATGCGAGATATGAATTTTCCTGTCTTAAATCTACAAATCGCTTTTGATCCCTAAAAGCGTTTCCTTTTTTTTTACAAACTAGAAGAACACTTTCATAGTTTTTATTATTTGCTATAAACCTAAAAAAAAAAAACGGTTCTACACAAATACAGTTGCTAAAATTTTAATTTATGGCAACATTTACGGTTTAACCGTAACGAATCACACTATTTATGAAGTTTTATTCATAATTCCATAAAAGGCAATAATAATGAACTTAATTGAAATGTTCACTGGATTTCTTTTTTTCGCATCCTTAAGTACCTCACTTTTATAAGATAGGGCAGATTGCTTTCCAGCTTAAGCCTATATTCTCCTTTGGAACTGCTTATGCTAAATTTAATCTGTGCATTAGCTTCTAGTAATGGCGTAGCGATCACGTTGGTATTGACTAGCGGATTTTGAAGACTATCGGTAATAAAACCATCGATTTGGATGGATTGGGCAGATGTTACACCTATGAATAGTATAAAGATGAGTAATGAAGGAAAAAGTTTTGGCATAAAAATGAGTAAGTGTCGAATAAATTAGTTTTGAATGGATGATTTGAACCCAGATTTAAGAAAAAAAATATTTAAAATTTAATGCTAGCATTTGCTTTATTTTTATATTCTTCATACGAAATTATTCTTTTATCTTCTGGGTCAACTTCTTCAAGTTTTACATTTTTGAAATTTATTTTTCTTACATAATATATGTTACCAAATTCATGTAACTCTATAATTAAACCAGGTAGACCAAAGTAATTTTTTGGACCAAAATTCAAATTGATATCGGTTGAAAACCAAGCTGTAACTTTTGACTCTACTCCTATTTCATTTCGTCTTATAGTTTCTGCTTTTATGCAATTATATCCACGAATCATTTTTCGCTCATTCTTAATTTGCCATTCGTCATAGGATGGTTTTTGGTGATATATAATTAGATTATTACCCAAAAAATTTCCCTCATGATAAATAGACTTATCAGTTACATTAATAAAATAAGTTCCTTTTGCTAATTCCTTAGTAATTTTACTGCTCCCATCATTATTCATCAAATTAAACCTTTCAAAAATAGATTTATTGTCTTTAAACTTTAAACTGTAAAAACTTTTATCTGGTGATAAAGCATTTTGCTTTTCTTTAAATCGCTCAATTAATATTTTTTTAAGATCTGAGTTTTCAATTGAAGTTGTATCGCCGTACATTTTTTCTAGGCTTTGCCCATATAAAATTTCTCCACTATCATTTTGTGAAAAAAAAATATTACTTATAAACAAAAAAAAGT
Organism: Psychroflexus gondwanensis ACAM 44; assembly: GCF_000355905.1. Classification (GTDB taxonomy): domain Bacteria; phylum Bacteroidota; class Bacteroidia; order Flavobacteriales; family Flavobacteriaceae; genus Psychroflexus; species Psychroflexus gondwanensis. The sequence continues at coordinate 150,194 of NZ_APLF01000003.1, read as the reverse complement.
AGAAAAAAATTAAATTAATTTTAAACATGTATCTAGATTTAAACAATGATTCCAATTTAAAAATCGGAATCATTGGATTGTTAATTAGTAATTCCCTCGCATTCTTTCACATCTCTCGTAAACTTGAATGCTTTCAGTCCATGCACCATCTATATCACCACCATTATTCATATAATGAAAGGCGAATGCATCATGTTGCAAATTCATACAACGATCTGATTGTGAGCTAATTTTAGCGCTACTAAAACCACTAATACTTAAGGTCATCGGTCCTAAAGCGATAATTGAAAAAAACTTTTTCATGATATTTGTTTTTAATAGCACTAGAATTCTTTTACTTTTTTATTTAATCTCATAATTAAACTTTTATACTCAGAATAATTCATTAGTACCTCTTGATCAGGTAATTTTATACTGTCGTTTGTTACCTCATCAATTTTAATAGCTTTTATTATTACTTTAGGCAAATGAACTTCAACAATTAAACCTGGTAATCCTGAAAATATATCTGGTCCAGTTTTAATAGGAATTGAAGGAATAAACCATGCCTCAATATCAATACTTTTATCAGTGATTAGATCATGATATTTGCCATTTGCCATATAAGCTTTTAAATTTAAAATTGTTTTAGTATCGTTCTCAATTTCCCAATCAAAATCGTAATTATCTCTTTTAACCTGATAATTAATATTGAAAAAATTGCGTTTAAATATTAAACTGTCTTCCTCAATAAGTAAAAAAATTTCATCGTAAAAATTTGTAAAAGATTTTACGGTAGATTCGTGTACATCTTTCATATAAGAATTATCAAATTGTAAAACCTTTTTTTGAGAAAAGTGTGATTTTTTCTGATTAAATAAAAGAATGTACTCTAAATTCTCAGCATATTCAATGCTCTTTCTCATTATATCTTGATAACTCTTTCTCTGTCCCTCCAAAGGCTCCATAATATTAATGGGCTGAATTTTATAAGTTACTTTATGTGTATTTTGTGCATTTGCACAAAAGCACAAACACACGTAAAACACACAAAAAGTAAATATTGTTTTTACTTTATAAAACATTAGTTGAAGGTTAGTTCTCCTGCCTCACATGCACGAGTATATGCTAATACCCTTCTATGATTACTAAGATTTATTTGACCATCTGTCATTATTACTAATGCTCTTGCACCTTCAAAACAAGTTGGAGCTTCAAATATTAATAAATCTTGATTTGTAAAACTACTTAAACTTAAGGTCATCGCACTTAAAGCGATAATTGAAAATACTTTTTTCATGATATTTGTTTTTAATAAATGTTGTAAAAATTCGATTGTTATATTTCGACTCTCAGCATAAAAGCAGCACACATCATCATGAAAAATCCGTATTATTGCTTTGCATGCGAGATATGAATTTTCATGTCTTAAATCTGTGGAGCGCTTTTCATCCCGAAAGGCGCTTCCTTTTTTAAAATCTAAAAGAACACTTTCATTTTTGAAATACTGCGCTTCTATTTAATTTTTCATAATCTTGAAGTTTAATAGTTTCACCTTCCACTGGCGCATTAATTTCTAAATTATATACAAATTCTATCTTAGACATTTCGAATTTATAAGAATAATCCCAATTTACATTCAGTTCCAAGATTAAACCTGGTAAACCTCTAAAGCCAATAGGCCCAAACGGATAGTTGATTTCAGGAGTAAACCAGGCTGCAATTTCTCTATTTTGATTATTATTTTTTTTGTTCCCAACATTATAATTTAAAGTTGCTTTTTTACACTTAAAACCTGAAATTTTCTTGTATTCGTTAATTATTTTCCAGTCAAAAGTTTCAAAATCACTTATTATTTTATAAAGTTTACCAAACGCATTCTTTTGTTCAATAAACTTATTATTAGATACATCCGAATAAAAAATACCATTAGAATTTGCTGTTCTAAGAATCATTTCTTTAAATTCTTGTGGGTATGCATCATTATCTAATTCTTTTTTTAAATAATAGATAGATTCATTCATATCTGCTAATAGCTTAAAATCATAATTCGGAAGAATTTTCTTCGCAGCTTTTAAAAATTTACCATAAAGAATTTGTTCAGGAATTTCTTTTTTAAAATTAGACTCGTATTTGTAAATCACCTCAATGCCTTTCTGTGAAAAGCATTGAAATGAAATTAAAATAAATAAAGTAAATCTCATAAAATTAAAAGTTCATGAGTAAAAACATATAGTCGGTACCCGATTCACAGGCTGTATAAACAAAATCTGTTAGAGCGTAAACATCACTTGGTGGTGCACCCATATTTTCAGCTTCTGATCCAGCTTCCCATGCTTGAGCTGCACAATCTCTTATTTCAATGTTGTCAGATGTATTAAAACTACTTAAACTTAAGGTCATCGCTCCTAAAGCGATAATTGAAAATTGCTTAAATTTATTTAATTATCGATAATATCATTAAGTTTTTTATTCAAGCCACCAATTAATTCATTAAAATCTTTCTGTGAAATTGCCTCTGAAGTATCTACTTTTTGAATTTCTAAAGTTTTAGATGAGTTTATTTCTATCATGGTTACTACGGCACCTTCAATCTCTACTTCTGCAATTAAACCAGGTAATCCCATGAATATATCTGGCCCAATTGGAATTGGAATTGAAGGTATAAACCAAGCTGTCACTTCTTTGTTTTTGTTCACAACTTCGTCATAATATTCTCCAGTTGCTAGCTTAGCATTGTATCCTAATATCTTCTTTGTAGCATTTTTGATTTTCCAATTAAATATATATTGTTTTCTTTGAACTATAAAGTTTTTATTAATCAAATTTTTTTCGAAAACAATTTTATTTTTATTAATATCGATATACACCCTATTCTTAAAAGAAGTAAATCGTTTGGCCGTCTTGAGCAAAATATCCTCTAGAGGAGTTTCATCACCTTTTTCGAGGACATCTTCGAGTTTAAAAAAAGACTCTTCTTGGGTTGTGGTTAGCACATATTTTAAATCTTTAGCATACTCAAAAGCTTTTTTAAAAAATTGTTTACCATCCTCTCCAAGTGATTCCATGTTACCTTGCATTTTTGGCTCTGTTATTTTGTAAACTACACGATAAGACTCTTGTGAATAAAGGAATTGGCAACCTAAAAAGATAAAAACCAAGTATATTTTTAAATGTAATAATTTCATACTCAAAATTTAATCACAGATTCCTGTAGTTTGTAAATATTCAGTAAGCTCTAATAGATGACCTACATTGTCTAAATTGATTCCCCCTTCTTGAGAAATTACCCATTCTCTAGCAACAGAAAAGCAAGTGTCTTGAAAACCTTCTTTGACATGGTTACCAGCTGGCACTGAAAATGTTGATAAAAAGAAGAGAACGAATAATATAAATACTTTTTTCATGATATTTGTTTTTAATAAATGTTGTAAAAATTCGATTGTCATAAATCGACTCTCAGCTCAAAGGTTGTACACATCTTCATGAAAAATCCGTATCATTGCTTCGCATGCGAGATATGCATTTTCATGTCTTAAATCTACAAAGCGCTTTTCATCCCTAAAAGCGTTTCCTTTTTTAAAATCTAAAAGAACACCTCCATTTTCTTTAATTTGCTCTAATTAAAGAAACAAAAACGGTTCTACACAAATATAATTGTTAAAATTTTAATTTATAGCTATATTTACGGATTAACCGTAAATCAATTACCATAAAACCGTAATGAATCGCACTATTTATGAATTTTTATTCAATATTTCGTAAAAAGCAATTATAATGAACTTAATTGAAATGTTCAATGAATTTCTTTTTTTTTACTACACTGTGGCTTCACTTCTATAAGATAGGGCTGATTGCTTTCCAGCCTCAACCTATATTCTCCTTTGGAACTGCTTATGCTAAATTTAATCTGGCCATTAGCTTCTAGTAATGGCGTAGCGATCACGTTGGTATTGGCTAATGGGTTTTCAAGGCTATCGGTGATAAAGCCTTCGAGTTGAATGGATTGAGCAGGTATATCTGTTGTATATAAAAATAAAACAAAAAGACCAACTCCGAATTAGACTCTTTAATTTCCAACATTTGTTGAAATACAGCCCCATCGACTGGGATTCTCCAAATCCTTAACGTTTCAGTTTTACAGAAAAGCTTTTTTTTTGGATAACTCCTTAACAGTAGGGATAAGTTTGATACCGCTCCATTAATTAAAGTTTATGTGTACAGTTTAATATCAATACAATCGTGTTTATATATATACTATAGTGCTTTTTTTAAAAAAAGTTCATTACTATAATATCGCTCTTTAAATCCAGAAAGTTCAACGAAAGATCATTTCTTATCCAAGCTAAAGGGTCGTTTATATTTCCTTAGAAAATTACAACTAGAGAGATTCTATACCAAAGATGTATACAACATACCCAGTACTAGAAGTATAGTTCGTGAATAATCAGTATACAATTGTTATATAGCATTTATAGAGATTAATGTAAAGTGATTTAAATAATTAATGGATTAGCTGTACTTTTATCACATTAAAAATCATATTAATTCTGCTGCTAAGACTATTCTGCTAATTAAAAAACTATTGGGTATACTCATTGAAATATAGCATCCAATGCTATATTGTAAGTCTACTTTTAATACTTTATATAGATGTTAAGATGAAACAAATTATTACCGTAGACTTTTACTTTCACAATCTAAAGCATGTACCAATTATTGATGTCAGATCACCTGGAGAATTTGCGAAAGGACATATTCCCAATGCTAATAATCTTGAATTATTTACGGACGAAGAACGCGCCGTAGTTGGCACGGCCTATAAAAAGGAGTCAAAAGAAAGGGCCTTTGAAATTGGGTATGAATTTGTAAAACCCAAACTAAATGATTTTATAAGTAGGTCTATTGAGATCGCCCCTGAAAAGGAAGTTGTGGTACATTGTTGGCGTGGAGGAATGAGAAGTAATGCTTTTGCCGATCATCTTATCGATAATAATTTTGAAAAGGTATATGTTATTGAAAAAGGATACAAGGCTTTTAGAAATTACGTGCTTCAATTTTTTGAACACCCATTAAACCTTAAAATTTTAAGTGGATATACCGGTTCTGGTAAAACTGAAATCCTACACTCTTTAGAACAAAAAGGACAACAGATTATTGATTTAGAAGGATTGGCCAACCATAGAGGTTCTGCTTTTGGAGGTATAGATCTTCCACCTCAACCAACAACGGAGCAATTTCAAAATAATCTGTTTTCAATAGTACAAGGTTTAAATCCTAAGCTACCAATATGGGTTGAAGATGAAAGTAAGTCCATAGGAAAAGTGATAATTCCTGATGCATTTTATCTTAAAATGAGAACTATGCCTGTCTATTTTTTAGATGTTCCTTTTCAGGAAAGAACAAAACACCTTGTAGATACTTATGCCAGTCTAAGTCATGACAAATTAGCGGATGCCATTAGTAAAATAACTAAAAGGCTTGGATATGATAAAGCCAAATTCGCCTTAGAGGCACTTGAAAGCAAAGAATATTATAAGGTTGTAGAGATTACACTTTTTTATTACGACAAAGCTTACTTAGTAGGATTACAAAAGCGTCATAAATCTACAATTCTAAAATTTGAGATTCCTACAGTGAATCCTGAAGAAACAGCAAATTTTTTAATGAACTTAACAAATTAAATAAATGAAGGAACTTATAAAATTAACAAGTTTTAGCCATGGTGCAGGCTGTGGCTGTAAAATATCACCCAAGGTATTAACAACCATATTAGCGTCTAGTTCTGCTCAGGTAGAAGACTCACGTCTTTTAGTGGGTAACGATACAAGAGATGATGCTGCGGTATACGATATGGGAAGTGGAATTGGTATCATTAGTACCACAGATTTTTTCATGCCCATAGTAGACGACCCTTTCACTTTTGGAAGAATAGCGGCTACTAATGCTATCAGCGATGTGTATGCTATGGGAGGCAAGCCATTAATGGCGATTGCAATTCTAGGGTGGCCCATTGATAAAATAGCCCCTGAGGTGGCTGCTCAGGTAATGGAGGGTGGTAGAAAAGCCTGCTCGGATGCAGGAATACTGCTTGCAGGTGGACATAGCATTGATAATCCAGAACCTGTTTTTGGGCTTGCAGTTACAGGGTCGGTTGCCATCTCCAATTTAAAACGCAATGATAAAGCAGAGGCAGGAAGCATTCTTTATCTAACCAAACCTTTAGGTATTGGTATTTTGGCTACCGCACAAAAGAAGGGTGTTCTAGAGGAAGAACACAAAGATATTGCTGCTAACTCGATGATGGTTTTAAATGATGTTGGAATGAATCTTTCAGAGATTAACGAGGTAACAGCTTTAACCGATGTCACTGGGTTTGGACTTATGGGTCATTTACTTGAAGTGTGTGAAGCTAGCAATGTGTCTGCTATTGTTAATTATGACAAAGTGCCTATTTTCGAGGAGATTCATGGCTATCTAGACAAAAAGTGTATCCCCGGTGGAACGTTGAGAAATTGGGAAAGTTACGGTCAAAAGCTTAACATTGAAGATGAAAAGCAACGATATATCTTATGTGACCCACAAACGAGTGGAGGATTATTAATTGCTATCAAAAAAGAGGCTGCTCAAAAAGTTGAATCCATTCTAAAAAGCAGGGGTCTTTTTGCTGAACCAATAGGAGAACTAATAGAAAAATCGGAATCGCCAATTTATATAAATGACAAAGAATAGTGAATTGAAAGTCTGTGATGAATTAACCTGCCTATTTCTACTTGTTCTTTTGCTCGTCAGCTAAGTTGAAAATACACGTCATGGCTATGTCTGGGTTTTCCGCCTTACTGCCAAACAAAATAACCTCGTGTAAGTCAGGTACTTTACTTCAAAACAGACCCTAAACTAAAAATAGGTGTTGTTCTACTCATTTTGTGTTTTATAAAAATTTAGAAAAAGGTGAGATGGATGGCTTTCCAGCTTCAGCCTATATTCTCCTTTGGAACTGCTTATACTAAATTCGATTTGTGCATTAGCTTTTTCAAATGGCGTAGCGATCACCTTGGTATTGGTCAGCGGATTTTCAAGACTATCGGTGATGAAACCATCGAGATTCACGGTTTTATCGATATAAGTGTAGTTAGGGAAAGAGTCCTAAAGAAAATTTTACCTCATTACATCCTACAAACGTTAATAAATAAGACTTCCAAAAGACATAATTTGTAGAGGCTCATTGAAAAGTTTAACTTTACAAAAAACAACCTCATGAAAACCTTTACACTTATTTTACTATCGGTGGTCCTATGGAGCTGCCAGACTCAAAAAGACAAAAAAGAAGAAAGCGAGTCTTCACCAGAAACTAACGAAACTGCCATGGAAGAGCCTAGTTTGCTCGAAGAAATCGCCAATGCCAATGGCTATAGTAACTGGTCCAATGTAGAGACTTTTAAATATACATTTAACGTAGATGCAGGGGAAAATCACTCTGAGCGGTCTTGGGAATGGAACCCAAAAACTGACCAAGTGAGTATGATGACCAAAGATACCACGGTTACCTATAAAAGAAGTGAAATGACCGAAGAATTAAAGTCCATCGATCAAGCTTTTATCAATGATAAGTATTGGCTCTTATTTCCATTTCAGTTGGTTTGGGATGAAAATTTTGATTACGAAACTCAAGAAAATGTAGAAGCCCCTATTTCTAAAGAAAAACTAATGGAAGTTACGGTCATGTATGCAAAAACAGCAGGTTATACGCCAGGAGATACCTATAAAATCTATCTGGATGACACCATGAGAATTCAAGAGTGGTCTTATACTCCAAGCGGGAGTGAAAAACCAAGATTGGTGACCACTTGGGAAGATTATGAAGACTTTAAGGGTCTAAAATTGGCCAAAAATCATAAAAATAAAGACGGCAGTTTTAGATTGTATTTTACAAACATCAGTGTAAATTAGGATATGAAATACCAAAACACCAAATCGTTTGCAGAACAGCTAGACGAGGCTGATCCGCTAAAAGCCTATCGATCTGAGTTTCTTTTTCCTAAGGCAAAAGATGGCTCTCCGAAAGTTTATTTGTGTGGGAATTCTCTAGGACTCCAACCTAAACAAACCTCTGCCTTTATTCAACAAGAATTACAGGACTGGGCAGACTTAGGCGTAGAAGGTCATAGCCATGCAACACATCCGTGGATGACCTCCAATGAAGACCTCGCAGACTCAATGGCTAAAATAGTAGGCGCCCAACCTCAAGAAGTGGTCATTATGAATACCCTCACGGTAAACTTACACCTCATGATGGTTTCTTTTTATAAACCTACTCCCAAAAAATTTAAAATCCTTATTGAGAGCGATGCCTTTCCGTCTGACAAATATGCTGTAGAATCTCAATTGAAATTTCACAATATAGACCCTAAAGAGGGTTTACTATTGTGGAAACCTAGACCTGGTGAGCATCTCTGCAGAACAGAAGATTTTGAACAAATTATCGAGGAACACGGCGATGAGATTGCTTTGGTGATGATAGGCAGTACCAATTATTATTCTGGTCAAGCTTATGATTTAAAACGAATTACAGAGGTATCGAAAACAAAGGACATCACCGTTGGTTTTGATCTGGCGCACGGAGCTGGAAATATCCAACCCAATTTGCACGATATTGGGGCCGACTTTGCCGTGTGGTGTACCTATAAATACCTCAACTCTGGGCCTGGAAGTTTAGGCGGTTGTTTTATACATGAAAAACATATCGCTGATGAACATATCAATCGCTTTGTAGGATGGTGGGGACATAACAAAGATTCACGATTCAATATGCGAGTAGACTTCGATCCTATTCCAACCGCAGACGGATGGCAATTGAGCAATCCGCCAATTCTATCTTTAGCAGGGACTCGATCCTCTTTGGATCTTTTTGATAAAGCAGGCTTTGATAACATTAGGAAAAAATCTGTGCTCTTAACTGGTTTTCTGGAATTTCTTATCGATGATTTAGATATGGAAGAGATTTCAATTTTAACTCCAAGATCCCCAGAAGAAAGAGGTTGCCAATTATCTATACAAGTCAAAAATGCTAATAAATCACTATTCCATCAGTTGATGGACAAAGGTGTGGTGGCAGACTGGAGAGAACCGGATGTGATCCGGATCGCTCCTGCTCCGCTCTATAATTCTTATACCGATGTATTCACCTTTGTGGAAATTTTAAAACACTGCTTAAATGCTTAAAACTGAATCTGTACTTATTATTGGAGCTGGACTTTGCGGATCGCTGCTAGCTCTTCGCCTTGCTCAACGTGGCTACCATGTAACTTTAGTGGAAAAACGAGAGGATATGAGGACTGTCAATTTATCTGCAGGTCGCTCTATCAACTTAGCCCTTTCCAATAGAGGCCTAAAAGGCATAAAACGGGTAGGCTTAGAGAAAAAAATTGAAGCGCTTTGCATTCCTATGTTAGGTCGAATGCTACACGATAAAGAAGGCCATACTCAACTTTCTAAATACAGCGGAAGAGATGGAGAGTACATCAACTCCATTTCTAGAAGCGGTCTTAATAAAATTCTATTGGATGAGTTGGATACCTTCAAAAATGTCGATCTTAAATTCAATCACTCCTGTGTTCACGTAGACTTGAAGCAAGCCCACGCGAATTTTAAGACAGCAGATTCAAATTCAGAATATACCATAAAAGCAGATGTCATTTTTGGTACTGATGGCGCTGGCTCTGTCGTGAGGCAGCAAATGGAAAAAGAACGCGGTTTCTTATTTAGCCATTCTCAAAATTTCTTGACGCACGGCTATAAAGAATTGACGTTTCCTCCCAGTGCTGAAGGGGAGTATGCTGCAGAAAAAGGAGCCTTGCACATTTGGCCAAGGGGAGAAAATATGCTCATTGCCTTACCAAACCAAGACAATAGCTTCACGGTAACCTTGTTCTTGGCTTATGAAGGTGGCCTGCATAATTTTAATTCCTTAACTACCGCAGAAAGCGTTGAAGACTACTTCAAAACCGACTACCCAGATGCCCTCGCTTTGATGCCTAATTTGGGGACTGAATTTTTTGAGAATCCTACGGCGCCTTTAGGGACAGTGAGGTGTAATCCGTGGACCTATGGGAAAGCACTCCTTATGGGAGATGCCTCTCATGCGATTGTTCCGTTTTACGGTCAGGGAATGAATGCCTCGTTTGAAGATGTTGTGGAATTTGATGATATTTTAGCAGAAACCAATTTCGATCTGAAAGCAGCATTTAAGGCGTTTAGCGACTCAAGAAAACCAGATGCAGATGCCATTGCTGACTTGGCTTTGGATAATTTTCATGAAATGAAATCCCACACGGCTCAAGATTTATTTTTAGAAAAACGCAAGCTTGAATTGGCTCTAGAAAAAGAATTTCCTAAGGAGTATTTTTCTAAATATTCTCTAGTCACTTTTAGTGAAGAAGTCTCCTACAAAGAAGCTATGGACAAAGGCCGAGCTCAAGATAAAGCCATTTTGGGACTCCTAAAACACCATAAATTGAATGGGAATCAAAGTTTAAGAGACCAGCTTACAATGATTCAAAAAGTAAGTCAGCAGGTTTTGGAAGGGGAACTCCTATTTGAAGTCTAATTTCTTTTTTACTAAGACTGAGATTGAACTATTCCTAGGAAGTGAAAATAAACCTAGATTTTAGTAAGCTTTCTAAGAGTCAAAAACTTTAATTTATGATTAAATTGCGGTAGTTCTAGCCAAAGACTGGGCATTTCTTTTTTTGAAGATTTTAGCTCAGTTTGTGTAAACCAAAAGTGATGACGAAAAGAAATCTTAGAATAAACGGACATTCTCACCTACTTCCCTATCCTGAAGAAATCCCTGATTTTATGAGGGAAAAAGAAATCTTTTGGATAGATGAGGATAAAAAATTCATGCTTCAGAAAGGGTGGAAACGCCCCGTCACCGATTCTAGCTTTTTCTTGAATGAAAAACTGGAATGGATGGAGCGTTACAAGATAGACCATGCGGTGGTTTTAAATTTGTCTCAACTTTATGGCAATGGCTTACGTGTAGAGGAAATGAAGAAAGCCTTGCGCTTTCAAAATGATTTTAATGCTAAAGTTCAACATAATCATCCCAATAAATTCACCTGCGGCTTTGTGGTTCACCCCGGCTTTGTAAATGGAGCTTTGTGGGAAATAGAACGCTGTGTTGAAGAACTAGGTTTGAAATTGCTCTGCCTTCCCACCCACTACATGGACACTATTGGGACTTGGCGATGTATTTTTGATGAAGAAAACGAACCTATTTTTGAACTGGCGAGTAAATATAATCTAGCTGTTGAAATCCATCCTTATGATGGTGAAAAATTCATTAAGCTGGAAAATACCTCTTGGCGTTTTCATCTTATCTGGATGTTGGCGCAATGTGCAGATGCCTATCATTTTCTAACCCTTAATGGATATCCCGACAAATACCCCAACATGCGGGTCTGTTTTGCTCATGGTGGACAATTGGCACAAATCAATCTAGGGAGACGAATCCAAGGCTTTGATGGTCGACCAGATTTGTTTGAAGGCAAAGTCCACCCTAGGAAATCGGTAGGGCATAAAAATATCTTTTTTGACACGCTGGTTCATGATACCAGATCTTTAAAGTTATTGTTGGAGAATCAAAACAGTTCTCAAATTATAGCAGGCTTGGACGATCCATATCCTTTGGGAGAGATGGAAAGCGAACCTCAATCTTCTTATCCTGGAAAAATCTTGGATCTGGCCTTACACGAAAAGATTATCACTGAATCTGAAAAAAATGAAATCTGGTCGGATAATGTCTTGCAATGGTTATTTGGGGAAGATGAAGCTGAAAAAGAAAAGCTAGTCAAAAAAATAATAAGTTAATGGATTTTATCTCTTCAAAGCTTCAGGCGTATGCAGAATCCCATACGGAAATGGAACCTGAATTACTTCAGCAGTTAACCAAAGAAACTTGGCAGAAGGTCTTACAACCTAGAATGTTGAGTGGACATTTCCAAGGGCGTTTATTGAGTTTAATTTCGAAATTAGTTCAGCCAACCTCAATATTAGAAATCGGCACCTACACAGGTTACTCTGCTCTAAGCCTAGCAGAAGGCCTTTCAAAAGAAGGGAAACTCCATACCATAGATCGCAATGAAGAAGTATACGACTTGCAGAGGAAATACTTCGATTTGAGTGGTTTTGGCCCTCAAATAATACAATATACTGGAGATGCAAGAAGAATTATACCAGAGATCGACATCCAATTTGATTTAGTCTTTATGGATGCCGATAAAAAGTCCTATCCTAAGTATTTTGAACTGATTATTGATAAGTTAAAACCAGGAGGCTTACTCCTATCCGATAATGTGCTTTGGAGTGGTAAGATTGTTGAAACCCTACACCCAAAAGATGAGGATACCAAAGCCTTATTGGCCTACAATACACTTTTAAGGGACGATCCTAGAATAGAAACCGTTTTACTTCCCATTAGAGATGGGCTTACTCTATCTAGGAAACGCTGATACTTTAAGATAAAAATTTTTGGTTTTATTTAAAAGTTAATATGAGTTTAAAACCAATAGGTTAAATATATTTGATGCAAAAATAAAGCTATCAAATCTTCCATACTGTTTTTTACACTTTTCATCTCCCAAGTCTTATTTAGCCAAGGATACAAGTTATCTGGTAAAGTGACAGATGATGCTGGTTTGCCGGTTTTTGGAGCAACTATTCAGATCATTGATCCAAATAAAGGAACAGTCTCCGACCAAAATGGAAACTACTCACTACAACTTGCTGAAGGAACCTATATACTGAAAGTCTCTTACGTGGGCTTCCGAGATATCGAAATGGAATTATCATTGTACAGCGACAAAATTATAGATTTCACCCTTCTTTATAAAACTGAAGACCTTGACGAAATTTTAATTACAGATAATATTGAAGGAATTAATATAAGGGATCCCGAAATGAGTGTAAGTAAGCTGGATGCGTCTAGTATTAAAAAAATACCGGTGGTTTTTGGAGAAGTAGACGTCATTCAATCTCTACTCTTATTGCCTGGAGTATCTAATGCTGGTGAAGGGGCTTCAGGCTTTAATGTAAGAGGTGGAGCTACAGATCAAAACTTAATTCTTATTGATGATGCTCTTATTTATAACTCCTCGCATTTATTTGGTTTTTTCTCCATTTTTAACCCAGATGCTATTAAGAATCTAAAACTTTACAAAGGTGGCATTCCCTCCAATTATGGAGGAAGAGTTTCTTCTGTACTGGATATTCAACAAAAAACAGGAAACAGCCAGTCTTTAAAAGGTGAAGGTGGTATTGGTGTTATTTCTAGTAAATTGACTTTGGAAGGCCCTATTCAAAAAGATAAAAGCTCATTTCTAATTAGTGGTCGAGGTACTTACGCACATTTATTTCTGAAATTAGCAGATAACCAAAACTCTGCCTATTTCTACGATTTAAACACCAAATTGAATTTCAATATTGATGAAAAAAATTCGCTGAGCTTTTCAGGGTATTACGGAAAGGATTATGTCAATATCAACGATAGTTTTACCAACATTTACGGGAATGCGTTTGGAATATTAGACTGGAAACATGAATTTAATGATAAGATCAATTCAAAATTAAATTTCTCTTTTAGTCAATATAATTATGAATTGGATTTGGCTTTGGTGGGATTTAATTTTCGAAATAGCATTTCCAATTTCGATTTAAGCTATCAAATCAATCACGAGATCAATTCTGAAATGAGTCTAACTTATGGATTGAGCAGCATTCAATACACCATCGATCCAGGAGAAATTGTGCCAACCAGCGCAGACTCTGGTATCAACTCTAGAGCTTTAGATAATAAATTTGCCTTCGACAATGCGGCCTTTATTTCTGTTAATCAATCTTTAACCGATAATATAAATATCCAATATGGGTTGAGAGTTAGTGCGTTTTTAAGAATGGAAGATGAGTCCATAGATGTGTATGCCAACGATAATCCGTTGCTATATGACGATATTCGAGATATTTATGTGGAAGCTCAACCCATAGATACGCGAGAAGGGAATACCTCATCCATCAGTGAAAGTTTTATCAATTTTGAGCCTCGACTGGGAATTTCTTTCGCTCTAGACGATTACACCTCCATAAAAGCGAGCTATAACCGTATGGTTCAGAATTTACATCTGCTTTCCAACACGTCCTCTCCCACTCCATTTGATGTGTGGACTCCTAGCGGGACTTACGTGAAGCCCCAAAAACTAGATCAATATGCTTTAGGATTTTTCAAAGATTTTGAAAACTTCCCTTTTACGTTAGAAACTGAAGTATTCTATAAAAGCATTGCCAACAGAATTGACTATATAGATGGTGCCAATTTAATTGCCAATGATGCTATAGAGCGCTCAATTTTGAATGGTGAATCAAGAGCCTATGGATTGGAATTTTATCTGAAGAAAAATACGGGTAGACTTACAGGCTGGTTATCCTACACTTTATCCAGAAGCGAGCAAAGAACTCCAGGAAGAACCCCCAATGAAATCGGTATTAATAACGGCAATTGGTACCTAAATGGATTCGATAAAACACATGATATTTCATTAACCAGTAGTTATGAACTTAACCCAAAGTGGCAATTAAATGCCAATTTTGTGCTTCAAACAGGTCGACCTGTGAATTTCCCAGTGGGACAATTTGAATTTCAAGATCTCAACATTCCCGTTTTTGAAGGTAGAAATTTAAACAGGTTACCTAGTTTTCACAGATTGGATATCTCTGCCACTTACACCCCAGAGCGGCAAAACAAGAACTGGTCTTCCTCCTGGAATTTCGGTATTTATAATGTGTATAATAGGAGAAATGCCGCTTCATTAAATTTTGAGCAAAACACAACCACCGGTCAAAATGAAGCCGTAAGATTTTCTATTTTTGGGATAGTACCCTCGGTGAGTTATAATTTTAAATTTTGAGCATGAAAAACATACTAACATTTCTAGCCCTAGCCCTTGTCCTTATCTCTTGTGAAGATGTTGTGGAAGTGAATCTAGTAGAAGCTCAACCAAGACTAGTGGTGGATGCTGCTTTGCAGTGGAAGAAAGGAACAACAGGAGAAGAACAAACGATAAGGCTTAGCCGAACAAGAGGTTTTTTTGAACAAGAACCTGTCACTGTTAGCAATGCTAATATAATAGTAATTGATGCTAATGGCATTGCCTTTAATTTTGAAGAACAAAATCCAGGTGAATATGTCACTCAAAATTTTGCGCCAGAAATCGATATGGATTATACCTTATCCATAGAAGTCGATAACCAGTTCTATACAGCTGCAGAAACCTTAAAACCCGTTGTCCCAATCGACTCTATACAACAAAACAATGAAGGAGGATTCGGTGGTGAAGATATTGAGCTGAAAGCGTTTTACACAGATCCAGCAGAAATAGAAAACTACTACCTCTTTAAGTTTTTTGTTCCTTTCGCGGCCTTCCCAGAATTTGAAATTTACGATGATGAGTTCAATGATGGAAATTCTATTTTTGGATTATATTCAGATGAAGGTCTTGAGCCTGGAATGGAAATCGCTATAGAAAACCATGGAGTTTCTGAGGCTTATTACAATTTTTTAAACATTTTATTAGCTCAAGCTGGAAGTGCAGGTGGCCCATTCGAAACTGAGCCTGCTACCGTTAGAGGTAATATTAGCAATTCTGCAGATGAGGATGAATTAATTTTTGGTTACTTTAGTTTATCGGAAGTCGATGAAGTCCTATACACCATTGAAGAATGAGCAAGACATTTTCAAAAATAACTGAACAAGATTCAAACTACAGACACCTAGAAAAGATGTCGACTTCAGAGCTTTTGAAATCTATCAATACTGAAGACCAAAGCGTAGCCTTAGCGGTTGAGAAGCAAATACCATCGATTAAAAAGTTGGTAGATATTATTGTAGAACACTTGAAAATAGGCGGCAGACTTTTCTATATAGGAGCAGGCACTAGTGGACGTTTAGGCATACTGGATGCTAGTGAATGCCCACCTACATTTGGGGTTTCACCAGATATGGTCAACGGGATTATAGCTGGAGGAGACCAAGCCATTAGAAAAGCAGTTGAACATGCTGAAGATGATACCGAACACGCTTGGAAAGACCTGCAAACCCATAATATTAACTCGGCAGATGTTGTTATTGGAATCGCAGCTTCGGGCTCGACACCATACGTCGTCGGGGGCCTAAAAAGATGTCAGTCAGAAAATATAGTGACAGGCTGTATCGTCTGTAACCCCACTACAGATATTTCTAAAGTCTCCGACTATCCTATCGAAGTAATTGTGGGTCCTGAGTTCTTAACGGGAAGTTCTAGAATGAAAGCGGGGACAGCACAAAAGCTAGTCTTAAATATGATATCCACCTCTGTCATGGTTAAACTCGGAAGAGTAAAAGACAATAAGATGGTCGATATGCAATTGAGTAATGATAAATTGAAGCAACGCGGAAGCTCATTGATTGCCAAAGCTTTAGGAATTCCTGAACAAAAAGCCATTGAACTTCTAAACCACCACGGAAGTGTTAGAAAAGCCATTGAACATGAAACACACCAATAAAGATACGTTAGCAAAAGGAGTAAAGTTTATGGCAGGGGCCATACCCTTAATTTTTATTGGACCTTCAGTGATCTTCAGTGCGTTTAACAATCAGGACAAGCCTCTGTATTGGCCTATTCTTATATTAGGAATCTTACTCAGTATTGCAGCAGGATATTGTATTTTTAAAGGAATCCGAACTATCGTAAAAGCTCTATTCGACGAATAAATAACTTTATTCTTTGAAGGGTTTTTTGAGTTGATTCCAAAAATCTTGAGGATACTCTTCATCGTTTTCAAAACCAAGTTCAATGTTTTTTCCGTCTTTAGGAACGTGAGCTGTTCCAAAAATATAATCCCAAACGCTTAGCGATAAGCCAAAATTCATTCCGTAAGGATGGTCTTCTGGTAATGCTTTGGCATGATGCCAGATATGCATCTTTGGATTATTGAAAACATACCTCAGTGGACCATAGTCCCAACCTACATTGGCATGGTTAAGATGACCTACAAAAACTCCAAACATATGGACTATAAAAAACTCTTGAATACCAAAACCTATCATCGCCAAAGGGATATACTGCACTCCTTTATAAATAATAGTCTCCATAAAATGAAATCTAAATTGTGCGGCAAAGCCCATCTCTTTTACACTGTGGTGCACCTTATGGAATTTCCATAACCATGGCTGCTTGTGCAACTGAATGTGAATGTTCCATTGAATAAAATCGGCCAACAGGAACATAATAAGAAATTGAGACCAGATAGGAAAATTCTGTATTTGAAAAGCCACAAGATTTTCTATGCCTATAATCCCTAAAGCATCATTAAACAGTTCAACGACAATATTGGAAACAGCATTGTAACCAATTAAGGAGAATATGAAGAAATTGAAAAACACATAGAAGAGATCTAGCCAAAAGCCTTTTCGTATTATTTTCTGATTTTTCCTCCACGGAATTATGATTTCCACAGATAAGACTAAAAGAGAAAGGCCAATTAGCCACCAAAAATAATTAGTCAAGGAAGGGTTTTGAATTTCGTTAATTAAGTAGTTAAAATAACCACTAAAGGAGTTCAGAAATATGTCTTTATACTTTTCCATAATTAAGTGTAAAATTAAAGTTTAGCACCTTCTCTTTCTGTAACATTTATCACAGTAATCTCTGAAATTTTGGTAAAAACCGACCTGCCCTTTTTTTATATCCATCATAAGCTTCAAAAGCAGACTCCAGAAGTGATTCTTCGTAACTAGACTTATAATAAAACAGAAAAAGTGTAAGGATACTGATGCACAATTTAAACCCATCCCCAAGCCATAAAGAAAAGCTAAACATAAAGAGAAGTATACCCGAATAGATAGGATGCCTGATGTATTTAAAAGCGCCGTTGGTTATCAATTTGGAATCGGCTTTTGGGGGAGGAAATGGAGATAAGTTTATATTTAGTTGAAGTAAGGCAACGATAATGAGAAGTACTCCAACTAGACCTGTGTAAAACCATATAAAATGCTCCAAGACCTCTATCTTAAACCAAGTGATATTCAAAAAAAAACTAATGAGACCTATAAATTGCAGAATCACTAAGACAACGTCTTTCAGCTTAAGCATAATTCTTATTTTTTTTTCAAAGTTAGTACTCTACTCAAAACAAGCTTTATAAAACCTAGGATAAACAATGCGATTTACTTCAAAAGATCTTTTTCTTAAACTTCAAGTTTTCACAATAGGTTCATAAATTTCGAAAAAAAATATTAACTTTAAGCTGACTTTTAAGTTTTCTATTAAAGACATCGAATTGAAGCTTTCAAGGCTTAGACTAAGATTAGTGAATCCTTTAATTTGAAAACAAACAACTCAAGAAAGCAATTTCAATAACCAGTTAAAATCTAAATTTATGAAGAAGATATTAGTTCCTATCGATTTTTCAATTCCCTCAGAAAATGCACTAAAAGTTGCTGCTAAGCTGGCGACAAAAAATAAGGCTGAGCTTCATATTCTTCATGTGATCGAGTTAGCTGAGTCGCTTTTCGGCACTGAGCAATTTAACGTGAATGATGAGCAGATACTATTTTTCATGAAAATGGCCAATAAGAAATTTGTTGAATTTTTAGACAAAGATTATCTCGAAGATATTACAACTGTAGAACATGTAGAACCAGGATCCACCTCAAGAATTATAAGAGAAGTAGTAGGAGAAAATGACATCGACATGGTTGTTATGGGGTCTAGTGGAGCATCTGGCCTTGAAGAAATTGTAATAGGTTCCAATACAGAGAAAGTGGTTCGTTTTTCTGAAGTGCCTGTGATGGTGATTAAAAACGAATTGAAAGATATCAATATTAAAAATGCTGTTTTTGCTTCAAACTTTGAGTTAGAGAATATGAAAGCTTATCAAACAGCAAAAGCTTTTGTTGATAGTTTCAAGGCTAAAATGCAACTCTTATATGTGAATTTACCTGGAAACCAATTTTATAGTACTACAGAAATTCAGGAACACATGAGAACCTTTCTGAATAAGATGGAAGTTCCTCTAACGAGAGATAACGTCGAAATTTATAATGATTATTCTCTGGAACAAGGAGTTCTAAACGGTGCACGATCTTTAAAAGCAGACCTCATCATTATTCCTACACACGGTAGAAAAGGTATCTCTCATTTTTTTAATGGTAGTGTAGGTGAAGATGTAGTTAATCATTCTGAACTTCCTGTGCTTACTCTTAAGATTTAGGTAAATTAGAAAGTACTATTTTTAAATTATGAAAAGAACAATGCTATCTATAATTTTAATCCTAATAATCTTTGGATGTACTGCTGTAGAAGATAATACTGTAATCACCATAAAAGGTGTTCTTATTGACCGAGAACTCAATCCAATTCAAGATATAAAAATTGAATTGGTTTCTTCTGATATAAACTCTTCCCAAGAACTTCAAAACTTTGGTTTCAACCTAAGTCATATAGACCGTATTGATGTCTTTGATGTTTCAAATGAAAGAGGAGAATTTAAATTTTTCTTTCCAAGGTCAAGTCTTAACCTTGCTCTATTTATTGATCAGGACCAGGGTTTAAATTTTCAATCTACAGAATTAGATGAAAATTTTCCTATTTTGATTATCGAAGATTCAAGTTCTTTAGACCTCAATTTTGAAGATTTGATACTCATACCGTCTGAATGAAAAAATTTACAATTTCTATTTTCATACTTTTATCCTCTTTTGGTTATAGCCAATCTATAGAAAAAGATAGCTTAACACAAAGTAGAATTGATAATCCTTTAGCTGTTCAAGTTGGCCTTCAAGGTTCAATATTCACTTCTTTAGATGATAATTTTATAAGTCAGGCCTATTCTCAAGATATTGGTTTCAATTTGGTAGCAAGATTTGGAATTAAAGAGTTTATAGGAATTGGTTTGAATTATAATCGACATGAGTTTAAGATTGATGATTCAAGATTTTTCGGATCTAACTTCCCCACAAGTCGATTCCATTCTTTTATGATTTTTGCATACTACCAACAGCCAATTTATAAAAATTTGACAGCTGAATTGAAATTTGGACTTTTTGACTCCACTATTAAAAACAGAGGCACCCTAAAAACTGGTAATTTGAAATATAACCTTAGTGGTGTTATAACTGGACTAAATATGGTTTGCTACTTAAGTGATAAAAAAGTAATTGGAATTAGTTTTGGGGCAAATGTTCACTTCAGTCTTTCAGAAACTATAGAGACAGCTCCCGCAGAACAAAATTTTATAAATAAAAATATTTTTTCGACTTTAAACCTTGGGATTGTCATAGGGAATTAACAATACAGCAAGATTAAGGTGTTTTTTTATTTAAGAATAGCATTTTTTTCTGTTCAACACAGTTTTATTTTTTTGATTTGATTAATTTGATTAATTTTAAAAAAAAATGAACAGCTAGTTTATTTGATGGATTGCACTATGATTTTTTTCCACTAGTAATTTATTACAATTAATATTTTTTCATTTCGATATGATTTTCCAGATCAGATATTTTTTCAAATCCAAGATTTACATAAAACCTTTGGGCTTTACTATTAATCTTAAACACTTGTAATCGGATTTGTTTTTTTTTCGTTTTGGCTCTTTTTATTATTGGTTCCATAACTAACTTCCCAATTCCCAAATTCTGAAAATTCTGTTCAATTAATAAATTTTCTATGTAGATTTCGAGGTCAGTTTCTTTAATTACTATAAATCCAATTTTTTTTTCATTATGCTCAATTAACTTAATGTCGTGAGCAATAAATTTTTGTTTGTGGATTTCTCTCTGAAATGAATCGTTCCAGCCCCAAATTTTTTCCACATACTGTTTAATCGAATTTCTTTTAATTCGATATGTTATTTCTAAATCAGATGTTTCTGCGTTAATTAAATTCAATTATCTTTTTGATTTTATCAAATTTACTACATCGATTTATATCTCCTTTAAGGATGAAAAATATCATAAATAATTAAGGTGATTTAAGCAATTTTTCAAGAATGTGATTTAATGATCTCAACTATGTCTTGTTTTTGAAGCACACCACTCTGTCTCCATTTTTGTTCGCCGCCCTTAAAAATAATCATAGTTGGCACTCCCCTCACTTGATATTTTGCGGCTAGCTTTTCGTTTTTATCAACATCAATTTTAATGATTTTGATACCATCCCCCAATTCGCCTTTGACCTCTTTTAAAATAGGCGCAAGCATTTTACAAGGACCACACCAATCTGCGAAAAAATCAACAAGAACGGGAGTTTCACTTTTAATCAACTCGTTAAATTTTTGACTCATAATTCACTATTTTTTGGTTAGACTCAACTTCATACAAAGATAGACTTACTAAGAGTTAAAACGTTTAAAAGCTGCTTTTTCTAGACTCTCACGATGATCAGGATGGGCAATTGATATCAAAGCTTTTGCTCTCTGTTTTAAATTTTTACCATAAAGATCTACCACACCATACTCAGTTACTATATAATGAACGTGAGCGCGAGTTGTTGTTACTCCAGCACCTTCCTTTAAAAACGGAGTGATTTTTGAGATTCCTTTTTTAGTAACGGAGGGCATAGCAATAATCGCTTTTCCTCCTTCAGACAGGGAAGCTCCACGAATAAAATCCATTTGACCACCCACTCCAGAAAATTGCATTTGCCCAATAGTATCAGCACATACTTGGCCTGTCAAGTCAATTTCGATAGCAGAGTTGATCGCGGTGACTTTAGGATTTCGTCTTATAATAGCTGTATCGTTTGTATATGCTGCCTCTTTCATGTGGACTAACGGATTATCATCCATAAAGTCATATAACTTTTGCGAGCCTACAGCAAAACAAGTAACGATCTTTCCTGTTTTCACTTCCTTCTGACTTCCGTTGATGACCCCACTTTCCACTAAAGGTAAAATACCATCTGAAAACATTTCGGTATGGATACCTAAATTTTTATGATTCCCTAAGTTTTGCAAGGCAGCGTTGGGAATGGCACCAATACCCATTTGTAAGGTAGCACCATTTTCCACAAGACTGGCTATATTAACCCCTATTTTATTTTCAATTTCTGAAGCAACGGGAAGATCATGACCATAAATTGGAGCATCTTCTTCAATTGCGAAATCGAGCTCACTCATGTGAATAAATCCATCTCCATGGGTTCTAGGCACTTGAGGATTCACTTGTGCGATCACCAATTTGGCGGTTTGGATAGCAGGAATAGTAATATCAATAGATGTCCCTAAAGAACAGTAACCATGACTATCTGGAGGTGAAACTTGGATAAAGGCAACATCTAATGGTAAAATGGATCGCCTAAACAGCAGATGTATCTCACTTAAGAAAATCGGTATATAATCGCCATGTCCCTCTTTCACAGATTGCCTTACGTTGGATCCAACAAAAACGCTATTCATTCTAAAAGCTTGAGAATAAGGTTTTTCTGTATAAGCCGCTTGACCTTCAGTATGAAGGTGGATAATTTCAACATCATTAAGGGATTCATAACGGGATACCAAACCATCAATCAGTTTGTAGGGCGTCATGGCTGCACCTTGTATAAATACTCTATCCCCAGATTTTACTTTTGAAGACGCTTCCTCTAGAGAAACGTTATTGAGTTGGTAATTCATGTGTAAAGGATTTCAAATTGTATTGCAAAAATACAATTCGATACAGGTTATAATTTAAAATAAACAAAAGTTTATAACAATGATTTTAACCAGTCTTCACCATCCTTTTCATTAGAAAACACCTTGTAGGGAACAGGTTGTTTCTGAAGGAGGAGAATCGATTTTAATGCCATTTGAATAATAAGACTTGGGATTATATAGGCCGTTCCCTGACAGTGGTTTTGGATTAGTGTCCAATTTTCTTTTATCCAATTCGCTTGTTGGTTTTGGTGAGAGAATTTAGGAATAACCGCTTTAGTCGCTTCAAAAATAATAGCTATAGGTTTTTGATGGGAGTAGCATTCTTTAAGGGCCTTTAAGTAATTATGAAAATTCAAATCTGTACTTTTCTCTCCTGTAAAGGTAACTTTCACTATTGGAAAGGCGGAGTTATCGATAACGGCATAGGGTTTATGTTCCATATTTCATCAAAGTTAAATAAAATTTAGACTTCAAGGTTTAAAAAGGAATCGTTTTTAGAAGGTAATTCTGTACTCCCCATTAAAAATCGATCTACTTCTCTAGCGGCTTCTCTACCTTCAGAAATCGCCCAAACTACTAAAGACTGCCCCCTTCTAGCATCCCCTGCTGCAAAAATCGATTCTACGCTAGTTTTATACTCTTTAGCTTCTACAGTCCCTGCCTTAGATTGCGTTACGCCTAAACTTTTTAGAAGAGCATTTTCTGGCTGTGTAAATCCTACAGCTAGCAAAGCCAACTCACAAGGTATCAATCGCTCTGTCCCTTCAATTTCTCTCATTTGTTGTCTACCTCGGTCGTTTACCCATTCGGTATCAACAAGTTTGATATGAACAAGTTCTCCCTTATCATTCCCTACAAATTCTTTGGTCAGAGTACTCCATTTACGTTCACCACCTTCATCGTGAGAAGAGGAAGTTCTTAACGTCATAGGCCACATGGGCCAAGGGTCATTTTCGCCTCGTTTGCTTTGTGGTTTTGGCATAAGCTCAAGTTGAAGTACCGAAGCAGCACCTTGTCGATGAGAGGTTCCTATACAATCCGAGCCTGTATCACCACCACCAATAACAATCACATTTTTACCTTCAGCAGATATTTTATCATCACACTTAATCCCTGAGATTTCTTTATTCTGTAGCGTTAAAAAATCCATTGCATAATGGATGCCTTTTAAATCGCGTCCAGGGATAGGTAAATTTCTAGGCACAGTAGACCCCGTGCAAACAACAATCGCATCGAAATCTTCCTTGAGCATCTCAGGATTGATGCTTTTGCCTACTTCTGCATTGACTTTGAAACGGATACCTTCATCGTCCATAATTTGAATTCGTCTATCCACTACCCATTTTTCAAGTTTAAAATCTGGAATTCCATAACGAAGCAAGCCTCCAATTTTAGATTCTCTTTCAAAAACAGTTACCCAATGTCCTGCTTTATTAAGTTGATCTGCCGCAGCAAGACCTGCAGGACCAGATCCAATTACTGCAATTTTTTTCTCTGTCCTCACTTCCGGAGGATTGGGGGTGATAAGCCCCAGTTCATGGGCTTTTTCGGCAATTGTTTTTTCAATATGTTCTATGGCTACAGGAGATTTATTAATCCCTAACACACAGCTAGCTTCACAAGGCGCAGGGCAAATCCTACCTGTAAATTCCGGAAAGTTATTGGTAGAATACAATATCGAAACCGCATCTTCCCAATTCTCATCGTAAACAGCTTCATTAAATTCTGGTATAATATTTCCTAAGGGGCATCCAGAATGACAAAATGGAACTCCACAGTCCATACATCTTGCAGCTTGAGTTTTGGTTTTATCCTCTGGAAAAGGCTCAAAGATTTCCTTAAAATCTCCAATTCTATCCTTGGGATTCCTTGCATTTGGAAGCTCCCTATCATATTTCATAAATCCATCATGTTGTCCCATTATGCTACTATTTTTTTATTTTGTTCTTCTTGTTTTTTTGCTTCTAAAATACGCTTGTAATCAGTTGGTATCACTTTAATAAATTGAGTGTATATCTCATCAAAACGATCTAGTATTGATTTTGCTTTTTCACTTTTAGTGTAGTGATAATGATTTTCAATTAAGGTCTTTAGTTCTTTGTAATCATCTTTGGAAGGAGATTCTAATCCCACCATAGCTTTATTACAATTGGATCTAAACGTGTTTTTTTCATCAAAAATATAGGCGACGCCTCCACTCATCCCTGCAGCAAAGTTTTTGCCTGTTTCTCCTAAAATGACTAATCTACCTCCTGTCATGTATTCGCAGGCATGATCTCCAACACCTTCAACCACAGCATTTACACCAGAATTTCTCACTCCAAAGCGTTCTCCAGCCATTCCGTTAATATAGGCGTAACCTGAAGTTGCTCCATAGAAAGCAACATTACCAATAATAATATTTTCTTCGGATTTAAATCCAGAGGGTTGTGGTGGATAAATAATCAATTTACCGCCTGATAGTCCTTTTCCGAAGTAATCATTAGACTCCCCTTCTACTTCAAAAGTAACTCCTTTCGCTAAAAAGCAACCAAAGCTTTGCCCTGCAGAGCCCTTAAATTTATAATGAATGGTATCCTCTGCCAAACCTTCAGCTTTATATAGTTTACTTATCTCATTAGATAAAATTGCACCAGTAGCACGATTTACGTTTCTGAGAGAAAAAGCATGATTTACCTTAGTGTGATGTTCCAAAGCAGGTTTTGCTTTTTCTAAAAGTTCCCAATCCAACACCTCATCAATTTCATGGTCTTGCTCTATTTGTTTATAAACACCAACTTGTTCTGGGATTTTTTCTTGATATAAAATCGGACTTAAATCCAAATCTTTGAGTTTCCAGAAGGGAACTTCTTTTCTCACTTTGATGACTTCAGAATGACCTACCATATCACTAACAGTTTTAAAACCAAGTTGGGCCATGATTTCTCTAAGGTCTTCAGCTAAAAAATTGAAGTAATTCACCACATGTTCTGGTTTTCCAGTGAATAATTTTCTCAATTCTGGATTTTGAGTAGCCACTCCTACTGGACATGTATTGGTATGGCATTTCCTCATCATAATGCAACCCTCGACAATCAAAGCTGCAGTGGAAACGCCCCATTCTTCTGCTCCTAAAAGGGTGGCAATAGCCAAATCCCTTCCTGTACGCATTTGTCCATCTACTTGAACCGTAATCCTACTTCTTAAATTGTTCTTGACAAGTGTTTGGTGTGCTTCAGATAGCCCTAATTCCCAAGGTAAACCCGCGTGACGGATAGAACTTAATGGGGAAGCACCTGTCCCACCGTCAGCGCCAGAAATAAGGACGACATCGGCGTTGGCTTTGGATACTCCTGCAGCTACAGTTCCTACACCTGCTTGAGATACCAGCTTAACGTTTATCCTGGCAGTACGATTTGCATTTTTCAGATCGAAAATAAGTTGAGCTAGATCCTCTATAGAGTAGATATCGTGATGAGGTGGAGGTGATATTAATCCAACTCCTGGTGTTGAATGTCTTACTCTTCCTATCCATTCGTCCACCTTATGGCCAGGTAACTGACCCCCTTCTCCAGGCTTAGCTCCTTGTGCCATTTTAATTTGTAACTCATCCGCATTGGTGAGGTAATAGCTTGTGACGCCAAAACGTCCAGAAGCCACTTGTTTTATAGCAGATCGCTCCCAATCTCCATTGGGTTTTACATCAAATCTAGCTTCGTCTTCGCCTCCCTCTCCACTGTTACTTTTTGCGCCGATCCGGTTCATAGCAATAGCCAATGTAGAATGTGCTTCATGGGAAATTGAACCAAAGGACATAGCTCCCGTTGCAAAACGTTTCATAATATCTTTTGCAGGTTCTACTTCAGATAATGGAATAGGCGTTCTTTTTTTAAATTCAAAAAGACCTCTAAGGGTCAAAGACTCTTTAAGCTGATCGTTGACTTCGTTAGCAAATTTTTTATATAGTGCAAAGTTGTTTGTTTTGGTAGAATGTTGAAGCAAGTGGATAGTTTGTGGATTAAACAGATGCTTTTCACCACGTTGTTTCCATCGGTATATTCCGCCCACTTCGAGACTCTGTTTCACCCCTTTATTATCTGGATAAGCCTTGTGATGTCTAACCAAAACTTCTTTGGCAAGTCCATCAAAATCAATGCCTTCAATTCTCGAAATTGTACCCTTAAAGCATTTTTCTACCACCGTGGTATGCAATCCTAAAGCTTCAAAAATTTGAGCTCCTTGGTAAGATTGTAAGGTGCTAATACCCATTTTGGATAAGATTTTTAATAAGCCATACCCAATCGCTTCTTGATAATTCGAAACTGCCTTTTCTTTTGTAATATCAGCATCCAACCTACCATCTTCTTGAAGATGTTCTATAGATTGAATCGCTAAGTAAGGATTTACCGCACTTGCTCCATAACCAATTAAAGTGGCAAAATGATGTGTTTCTCTTACATCTCCTGCTTCAACAAGAATTCCTACCTTAGTTCTTAAGTTGAGTTTTACGAGATGATGGTGAACAGCACCTGTAGAAAGTAATGAAGGAATAGGAGCATGACCTATGTCGATAGCTTTGTCTGAAAGTATCAGAACTTTCTTACCGGATTCCACGGCGTTCTCTGCTGCTTTACAAACCAAATCAATGGCTTTTTCTAAACTATCAGGCTTACCATCCGCTTCAAAGACGCAGTTGATAAAAGCATAATCGAATCCTTTTTCCTTTAAATGCTTAAATTTTTCTATGTCAGAATTTAGCAACACAGGTTGTGAAATATGTATTTGTTTGGTGTGTAATTCTGTTTCATCTAAAATATTAAGACTTTCTCCCACCCTTGTAAATAAGGACATCACCATACGTTCACGTATAGGATCAATAGGAGGATTACTAACTTGGGCAAAGAGTTGCTTGAAGTAATTAGCAATATGTTGACTTTGTTTACTCAAAATAGCGAGCGGAGTATCTGCTCCCATAGAACCGATGGGTTCAGTAGCTCTTACAGCCATATCGCCTAAAATGATTTTCAATTCTTCTGAAGTATACCCGTAAGCATTCTGTAAGTGAAGAAGATCTTTACTGGAGAGGATCTGTTTTTCAAATTCTGGAACTGGCTGATATCTAAGCTTAATTCTCTGATTTTTGATCCACTGTGAGTATGGTTTATCTTTTACAATTCTGTGTTTGATTTCATCGTCAAAAAGGACTTTATTTTGATCTAGATCTGCAAGAAGCATACGACCTGGTTGTAGTCTTCCTTTTTTAATGATTTCACTAGGATCTACTGGAAGTGCTCCAGCTTCAGAAGAAATTATAAGTCTATTGGTAGAGGTGATGTAATATCGTGAAGGCCTTAAACCGTTTCTATCTAATGTAGCACCAACGCTTTTTCCGTCTGTAAAAATAAGAGCAGCCGGGCCATCCCAAGGTTCCATAATAGAAGCGTGATATTTGTAAAAGGCTTTACGCTCTGGATCTATAGAGACATTATCTTGCCATGCCTCTGGGACTAGCATCATCATTGCATGTTCCAATGGGCGTCCATCTAATACTAACATTTCTACCATGGCATCCAAATTAGCAGAATCTGAATGTTCTGGATTTGTGATTGGTAACAAACGTTTTAAGTCTGAATCTGAAAAAACTTTAGATTTGAAGTTTGCTTCTTTCGACTTCATTTTAGTCACATTACCACGAATGGTATTGATCTCTCCGTTATGAGCTGTAAAGTGAAAAGGCTGCGCTAACTTCCAATTTGGAAAGGTATTGGTAGAAAATCGAGAATGGATAATTGCAAAGGCTGATTTGAAATTAGTATTTCTAAGATCTTCATAGTAAGCTCTTAATTGATTAGTCCTTAATTGGCCTTTATAAACAATCGTCTTTGTAGACATACTACAAACATAAAATGCTTTATTATTTCCTTTAAGATGGTGGCCGATATAATGTGTCACAGAATTTCTAAGAACAAATAATTTTCGTTCTAATTCGTCATTAGACATTTCAGTTTTAGGCTGTATAATGACTTGTTTTATGAGAGGTTCTAAAGGTTTAGCACCAACTCCAGGAACTTTGGGATCAATTGGCACTTCTCTATACCCCAGGATCTCAAGGCCTAAATCCTCTGAGTGTTCTTTAAGGATTTCCGCACATTGCGAAGCGACGCTTAGCATCTTTGGAAAAAACAACATCCCCACCCCTACAGCTGTTTTTGAATCTAAAGTGACCTCAGCTTCTTTTGCTATCCAGTTGATAAAATCTTTATCGATCTGAATGAGTATACCTGCACCATCTCCAGTTTCTGGATCTGCACCAGTTCCTCCACGATGCTCCATATTTTCCAACATGGTTAAAGCATCATCTATTAATTTAAACTCTTTTTTACCATCTATGTTTATAACTGTTCCGATTCCACAAGCATCATGTTCAAAACTAGGATCGTATAACGAATCTCTCTTCATAAGCTCTATCTAAAATTTATATAAGGATTATTTCCTAAAACTAGTTAATTTTGAAGAAGATAATCATTAAATAAGCTATTCTTAAGTATACTTTTTGTTAAAATTGATATTTATCCAGATCTATTTTTTTGCAGAAGATAAATCTAGAATATAAATATGCAATCTTATTTTTTATTCAAATCATATATGTAAGACTCGAAAAAGAACATTTCAAGTTTTAGAATATTTCAAATAAAATCTAGATTTGAACGTTTTCCCATTATAAATCTATTCAAATTTATAATCCAACTTCAGAAAAACTCTTCAAATAAGTTCTTACCTTTACACATACTAATTCTCTTAAAATGAAAACCTTACTCTCCTTTTTTTTAATTTTTCTTTTTTCAAATCTAAGTTTTGGTCAACAATGGCTAGATAATACTTGTAAAATTGAGAATGAAATAACCAATGAGGAATATACCTCAGCTCAATCCAATAATATTTTAACGCTGATTGTAGATCAAGAAGGGAAGCTTTTAATGAACGGACAAAAGAAAGAAGGCCTTTCAGAAATACAATTTAAAGAATCTGTATATGATTTTTTGGTAAATCCTTCAAGTATAAAAACTAAGTCAAACTCTCCCAAGCAGGCTATCATAGCCATAGGATCTTATGGCGAACACAAAAATTATGATCTTATTTTGAGATACGTTAGGGAGATATATTTATATGCTTGGGACACTTATTCCGAAGAAAAATATCAAGTTATTTATTCAAATTTGGATTGTAAAAAGAGAGAGAAGATAAGAAGTAAAAACTTTCCTTATAATGTTATAGAGTTAAGCAAAGAAGAAGATGATTCTAAAAAACCTAGCTTTTCACCTGGTGTTCCTCCGTTTGCTGGAGATGTCATAGATAATTAAATATCTAAATCTATAGTTTGCACAACTTGAGATTTATTAGATTTCATCTCTAGGTGTAAAGAAATATAGTCGCTGAAGTGAATAAGTTTAAGAACTCCAGAATTTATTTGCTCAAAACCTGCATCGGGACATTCACATAATTTTCTAAACACTACTTTTTGATTTTTCAAGCTTTGATTTTTTGAATGAATTTCTTTAAACCTAAGCGGTATTTGAAGATAAATCTCTTCACTGTATCCTTTGTTGGAAGAATCTTTATATTTAATAAACACCACTTGAAAATCTTCGTCCTTCTCTATAGTAACTTCAGTTATTCCGGTGTTGTCTCCTTTTAAAATAAGTCTCGACTCTTTAAAGACTTCAACTTCGCAATCTCCATCGCCAGGACAATCTTGAAGTAATGGTAAATCAGTTTGAGAACTTTTGCAAGCCGTGAGAAGAATAACAGCCAAAAAGGCAAAATATCTCATTTTAAATATAGTCATATGCAAATGAAAGCATACTTAATTAAAGCATTGAAGGTTTAAACAATAATTTATCAGTTTTACAAAAACCAAACCACTAACAATAACTTTTGTTTAACTCTAAACCTATTTTATTAAACAATAAAATCTTTATTTTTGAGCCATGATATATGAAATTCATACTAGACAAAAACTACCTATTTCTAAGCAAGAAGCTTGGGACTTCTTATCCGATCCTAAAAATTTACAGGAAATAATGCCAGACGAAATGGGTTTCGAAATTATGTCTGGTGCAGATCGTAAAATGTTTACTGGTCAATTATTGCAGTATAAAGTGACTCCACTACCAGGTTTCAAGACTAAATGGGTCACAGAAATTACTCATGTACAGAAACCAGATTATTTTGTGGATATCCAATTGTATGGTCCATATGCTCTATGGCATCATAAACACTTTATTCATGAAATTGAAGGAGGAGTTGAGATTGAAGACCTTGTGCATTATAAAATCCCCTTTGGAATTTTAGGAAGGATGATGCACCCTATACTAGTTAAACCAAAACTAAACGAAATATTTAAGGCTCGAGAAGCTAAAATGGTCGAAAAATTCGGTCAATATTAAATTTAAATTTATAACTGATGAAAAAGAATATTTTATTAATTGGAGGAACAAAAGGAATTGGACTTGAAATCGTAAAAGAACTAAGTCCAGATCATAACATTATTGTTGCATCAAGATCTGATGAAAATTTATCTGATTATGATGTAACGTATCACAAGTTTGATGCGTTGACA
Source organism: Psychroflexus gondwanensis ACAM 44 (assembly GCF_000355905.1). Classification (GTDB taxonomy): domain Bacteria; phylum Bacteroidota; class Bacteroidia; order Flavobacteriales; family Flavobacteriaceae; genus Psychroflexus; species Psychroflexus gondwanensis. The sequence continues at coordinate 118,894 of NZ_APLF01000003.1, read as the reverse complement.
GATGATATTTCAGAATTAGATTTACCAGACACCCTAGATGGCTTTGTATATTGTCCTGGTAGCATCAATTTGAAACCTTTTAAAATGATGAAGCCTGAAATTTTTGAAGAAGATATGCAACTCAATTTTATGAGTTTAATGAAGGCTACACATGGAGTTCTTTCAAAATTGAAAAACTCAAAACAAGCTAGTATCGTTTATTTCAGTACTGTAGCTGTACAAACAGGTTTACCATTTCATACAAGTGTTGCCGCAGCCAAAGGAGCTATAGAAGGATTTGCTAGATCTTTAGCCGCAGAATACGCCCCTTCTTTTAGAGTAAACGTTATTGCACCTTCACTTGTGAATACTCCTCTAGCTAATAAATTATTAGGAAACGATAAGAAAAAAGAAAAAATGGATGAAAGACACCCCCTAAAACGTGTTGGTGAACCTTCAGACATTGGTAAAATGGCAAGTTTTTTACTTTCAGATAACTCTACTTGGATCACAGGACAAGTTCTTGGAGTAGACGGTGGTATGGGAAGTTTGAATGTAAGCTAGATCCCTAGAAAATAATTTTAAAGAAATCTTCTTGCAGGTCGTTCAACTTGTAAGAAGATTTTTAAGTTTATATAAAGGTTTTAAAAACAGTTCAAAATGAAAAATAAGGTAAGAGTATTTTGGTTTAGAAGAGATATGAGACTAGAGGACAATGTGGGACTATACCATGCTCTATCCGGAGATTTTCCAGTTGTGCCGCTCTTTATTTTCGACAAACACATTCTCAATGAACTCCCAGAAGACGATGCTCGGATAAGCTTCATTTTTGAACAATTACAAAAAATGAGGTCGCATTTGCAGGACCATTACGAGTCATCAATCGCTACTTACTATTCAACTCCAGAAGAGGCTTTTCATGAACTCCTTAAAGAGTTTGAAGTGGAGGCTGTTTATACCAATAGAGATTATGAACCATACGCTCACCAAAGGGATGCTAAGATCAGTGCCTTATTAGCAAAACAAGGGATAGAATTTCATGATTTCAAAGATCAAGTCATCTTTGAAAAAACTGAAGTTGAAAAAAATGATGGTGGAATGTATTTGGTCTTTACCCCCTACATGAAACAATGGAAGAAAGAATTTGAAAACATAGATTTAAAACCTTTTCCTTCTGAAGATCTGCTCGGCAATACCTATAAAAATTCAAGATTACCCAATGTATCCTTATCGGATATGGGTTTTGTAAAATCTTCTATACAAGTTCCAGACTATACTATCACTAAAGATTTACTTGAACATTATGAGAGTACTCGCAATATCCCTTCCATAGAGGGAACTTCAAGATTAAGCCCTTATTTAAGGTTTGGAATGATTGGTTACAGAAAACTCGTTCAAAAAGCATTATCAGTCAAAAACGAAACTTTTTTAAATGAACTTATTTGGCGAGAATTTTATAAAGCCATCCTCTACCATCATCCCGAAACCCAAAACAGAGCCTTCAAACCTAAGTACGATCGCATCGAATGGCGAAATGATGAAAATGAATTTGAAAAGTGGAAAAAAGGGAAAACTGGCTATCCTATTGTAGATGCTGGAATGAGGCAACTGAATGAAACGGGGTGGATGCATAATCGTTTACGAATGGTTGTAGGCAGTTTTTTATGCAAACATCTTTTAATCGACTGGCGCTGGGGCGAAGCGTATTTTGCTGAAAAACTTCTAGATTATGAAATGTCTTCCAATGTGGGAGGTTGGCAATGGGTCGCTGGCTCTGGAGTAGATGCTGCTCCTTACTTTAGGATTTTTAATCCTTATTCTCAAACCGACCGATTTGATAAGGATAAGAAATACATTATGAAATGGATTCCAGAATTAAACACAGATCGGTATCCAAAACCTATGGTAGAACATAAAATGGCTAGAGAGCGCTGTTTAGAAACCTACAAAGAAGCGGTAAAGTCTTAGATAAGTCTCATAAATAGGTCATTATGGTAAATGTAGTTTGGTTTAAAAGAGATTTGAGGTTGCAAGACCATGCCCCTCTTCATCTGGCTTTGCAAAAAAGACAGCCTGTCCTCCTACTTTATATCTTTGAGCCTATGCTTCTCAACGATTCCCACTACAGCGAACGCCATTTTAGGTTTATTAAAGAATCATTAGATGGACTCCAAAAACAATTGGAAGCTTATCACACTCAGATCTTGATTGTGGAAGGCAAAGCAGAGGATGTTTTCAAAACCATACACCAGCAACTTAGCATCAAATCTGTCTTTTCACACCAAGAAACAGGTATTCAAATCACATTTAATAGAGATAAAAGTCTAAAGCTCCTTTTCAAGTCTCTTAGCATACAGTGGAAAGAGTTTGTAAATAATGGTGTGATTCGAGGTCTTCAAAATCGAAAAACATGGATTAATTCTTGGGAAAATTTCATGTCACAAGACCTACTGCCTTTTTCTGCAAGTCAAGGTCAGTTTGTAAATCAAAATCAAATCAATAGTCTAAAGGGTCAGTTCAATCTAGTGAATTTATCAACAGAAAGAAATCTGAACTTTCAGAAAGGTGGTCGACCTACTGCCCTTCGCTATCTCAGAGGGTTTTTGCAAGATCGCTATCCCAATTACCAAAAAAATATTTCTAAACCGCTACTGGCAAGGAAATCCTGTAGTCGACTATCTCCTTACATTGCATGGGGAGTCTTATCTATGAGAGAAGTCATTCGAGCTAGTATAGAGATTGAAGACAAGACCAATCACAAGCAAGCGCTTTCCCAATTTCAATCCAGGCTTCGGTGGCAGGCTCACTTTATTCAGAAATTTGAGATGGAATACCGCGCAGAATTTCAAAATTTCAATAGTGCCTTTAATGTTTTAGAAAAGCCCTACAACAAAGCTTTGGTAGATGCTTGGAAAAAAGGAGAGACCGGTTTTCCACTGGTAGATGCAAGTATGCGGTGTTTAATACAAACAGGTTATTTAAATTTCAGAATGCGAGCTCTTTTAGTCTCTTTTTTCACGCACTTGCTCTGGCAAACATGGCAAGAGGCCTCTTCGCATTTGGCAAGCCTGTTTTTAGATTTTGAACCGGGTATTCACTATCCGCAATTACAGATGCAAGCTGGAACTACGGGAATTCACACCTTAAGAATATACAATCCTGTCAAAAATTCTTATAAGCATGATCCTGATGGAGAATTTATCTTGACATATCTCCCTAGTCTAAGGGCGATTCCTTTAGAGTTTGTGCACGAACCTTGGAGGCTTACCGCAATGGAACAGAGCATGTATAATTTTGAATTAGGAAAAGATTATCCAAGACCTATCATAGAAATGGATACCACTCGGCAACATGCTTCAGATTCAATTTGGAAAATTATTCAATCTCAAAGATCCAAAATGGAAGGAAAAAAAATCCTAAAACGACACACCTTAAGAGGGAGTCATTAACTAAATTTTTGCCTGGCTTTTTCCAAATCTTCAGGGGTATCGATACCAATACTTACTTCAGAGGTCTCTACCATTTTTATGGTTTTTCCATTTTCTAGGTAACGGATGCATTCAATTTTCTCTGCAGCCTCTAGCGGACTCATCGGTAATTTATAAAAGTCCATCAGCGCTTTTTTTCTAAAGGCATAAATACCGACATGCTTAAAGTAATCTACAGTGATATCTTTGGCTCTATGAAAGGGAATTGGCGATCTAGAAAAGTAAAGTGCAAAATTCCTTAAGTCAGTAATCACCTTGACGTGGTTAGGATTTTGGATATCCTCTTCCCCCGTTAATTTAACTTTTAAAGAGGCTAAATCAATAAGTCCCTCTGTATCATTTTCAAATTCTTTCAAAAGTAAGCTCAAAGCTTTTTCATTGATAAAAGGCTCATCCCCCTGAACATTCACCACAATGTCAACCTCCATGTCTTGCACAGCTTCAGCAATGCGATCACTCCCACAATCGTGTTCTTTTTGACTCATAATCGCTTTGCCACCTTCTTTTTCAATTTCGGAGAAAATAATTTCAGAATCGGTCACTACATAGACCTCATCGAAGAGTTGAGTGGATTTGGCAGCTTCGTATGTTCTAACTATCACCGTTTTTCCCGCTAAATCTTGCATGAGTTTACCAGGAAATCGTGACGCCTGGTAACGGGCTGGAATCATAGCAATAGCTTTAAAGTTCTTGTGCATAGTTTATGGTTTTATAGGAGCTTATAATTGGTTGTCTTCAAAAAAATCATCTTTAAATCCTATTAAGTAAAGTTTTTCCTTTGCTCTAGTACAGGCTGTGTAGAGCCATCTTAAGTAATCTTTTCCAACTCCATCAGGCAAGTAAGGCTGTTCAACAAATACCGTATCCCATTGCCCCCCTTGTGACTTATGACAGGTAATGGCATAACTAAACTTAACTTGTAAAGCATTAAAAAAGGTATTCTGTTTCACTTTCATGAATTTTTTATATTTTGAAGTGATGTCCTCGTAATCTTTAAGAACTTCTTGGTAGAGTTTATTGGACTCTTCGTAAGGTAAAGATGGAGAATTCATACTTAAGGTATCTAACATAATCACCGTCTCAAAAGGTTTCATTTTGGGATAATCTACCATTTGAACTTTCACTTCGGCGAATCTAAAACCGTATAATTCCTTTAACCCGAAAATTTCTAGAATTTCTACGATATCTCCGTTGGCTATAAAACCCGCATCACTTTTGGGCTTGACCCAGAAGTAGTTATTTTTGACCACCATTAAAAAATCACCAGGAGCAATTTCATCCTCTCTCAATAAAATTCGACTCCGTATTTGTTGATTATAAAGGTTTGCTCGTTTATTGGACCTCACAATAATCGCCGTCTCTTCGTGACCAAGATTATCGTAGGCATCGTTGATGGCATCAAGAATTTCATAACCGTCTACAAGCCTTACCATATCTGTATTGTTGGTCAATAGAAATTTGAAATTCTCAAAGTCTTCTGTTTCAATCGTTTCTCGAATCCGAGTCGCATTTAAAAGAATATCACTTTCAAAACGCTGGCGGACAACTTCATCGAGTTCAACGGGAATCACGTCCATCTGGTAATGCGTAGACAATGTCTTTTCGTCCAGAGCCGGACTCAGATTAGATTTCACGGGTGGTAACTGGGCTGTATCCCCTATAAAAATCAATTTACAATTATCGCCTGAGTAAACGTACTCCATAAGATCATCCAAAACAGAACCCCTGTTAAAGAGTTGATCTCCACTTGGAAAATCTGGAATCATGGAGGCTTCATCGACTATAAAAATGGTGTTTTTATGTTTATTTACCTGAGGAACAAATTCGACACCTCCACCAGAAGTGCTTTTAGGCTGATAAATTTTACGATGAATGGTTTGTGCGTATTGGTTGCTGTAATTTGTTATCACTTTGGCAGCACGTCCCGTAGGTGCTGCAAGTATCACTTTCTTTTTGACTTTCCAGATATTTTTTACAAGAGTTCCAATAATAGTTGTTTTACCGGTCCCGGCGTAACCTTTCAATAAAAAAATACGATCTACAGAGGTTTCCAGGACAAATTTTGATAAAAGTTGGAGCGTGAGATCTTGCTTTGGCGTGGGGGTATGCCCGAAATCGGTTCGTAGTGCTTTATAAAACTCTTGATTATCCATAAAAATTGAAGTAAATCTTAAATTTCAAATATAAGGACGATTTTTTTGTGCTATACTTTTGTGATTGAAAAAAAGTTGTAGTTTTGCTAATGTCAAAAATTCTTAATTTTAAGTTATGAAGATTGTAATACAAATTGTTTTATGGGTTGTTATTGGAGTATTAGGTTATTTCGTTTACCAATCTGTTTATGGTCCAGTTGAATTCAACAAAATTCGCGATAAACGCTACATAGATGTTGTAGAAAAAATGAAGGACATTCGTGATCTCCAACTAGCCCACAGAAATATCGAAGGAAACTACGAGGATAGTTTCGATGATCTATTGAAATTTGTTGATACAGCACAATTTGTGATTACACAAAGAAGAGATACTACCTTCCTAGATGAAGAATACAGAAAAATATACGGAGTAGATAAATATAAAGAAGATGTGGTGATAGACACCCTTAGCTTTGCTTCCGTAAAAGATTCTATTTTTGGAAGTTCAGACAGATATAAAGATATCATGTATATCCCACATACCGATAAGAAAAAGTTTGAAATGGACGCTGGTTATATTGAAGAAAATGGAAATAAAATCCCAGTTTTTGAGGTGAAAGCTCCTAAGGATGTTATTCTTGCAGACCAAGATAAAGATTTGCTTGTTCAAGAAAAACAAATAAAATCTGTAGATGGTGTGGACGGTGCTTACATACAAGTAGGTTCTATGAAACAAGTAAATACAAATGGTAACTGGCCAAAAAACTTTGGTGACAATTAAATGAGTGATCACTCAAATCATATCTATAAAAGTTTATCCATCTTCATTTTACAAGATGGATTTTCTTTTTTAATTCTAGATGAATACCAAACCCCATTGGAGTATAAGTCATTTCAGCTTCCTAGTATGTCTTCAACATCAGAACTACTTAATCTTATTAAACCATACATCAATACCGCTTTTATAGAGAGAGAACACATCCAATCTGTAGATGTGATCTATGGAAATCCTCAATTTACTATAGTACCTCAGGATCTTTTCGATCAAGATCACCTTCCGCATTACCTGAAATACAGCAGTCAATTGATAGAGGGAGATGATTTTGCGTTCGATGAGATTCCTCTAGCTAAAGCCAATACAGTATATATTCCCTATATCAATATCAACAATTATCTTTTCGATATTTTCGGAACCTTTACGTTTACTCATCTGTTTACAGGTCTTATAGAAAAAGGATTTGTAAATAGTAAAGCCAGCAATGAGTATCTTCTCCTTCATTCAACAAAACATATGTTTTATCTTGCTGCTTTTAGAAATGAACAGCTTTTACTTTCCAACGCTTTTACTTTTGAAACTGCTGAAGATTTCGCCTATTATGTTTTATTCACTATTGAAGAATTAAACTTGAACCGACTAGAACTCATTCTCGATTTCACCGGTAATTTCGATAAGTCTGAAGATAATAAAGCTTATCAAATTTTATCGAATTACATTAAAACCATGGCGTTTTCAAATAAAAAAACTCCGTATCATTTTGAGAATCAAATAGGGTTTAACGAACATTATAATTTGATCTAACTTATGCGCATAGTATCCGGACATCTAAAGGGTAGACGTATTATTGCTCCCAAAAAACTTCCCGTAAGACCTACAACAGATATGGCTAAAGAGGGGCTTTTCAATATATTGAATAATAGAATTCACTTTCAAGATATAGAAGTCATAGATTTATTTGCAGGAATTGGAAGTATTTCCTTTGAATTTGCTTCGAGAGGAACTCAACGGATTACTGCTATTGATAAAAACTACGACTGTATTAAGTTTTTAAGCAAAACCGCTGACGAACTTGAAGTGCCCCTAGACGTTATTAAAAGTGATGTTTTTGACTATTTGTTAAAAACACCACTTAAAGCAGATCTTATTTTTGCTGACCCTCCTTACGATTTATCTCTAGAAAATTTTGAGACTATAGAAACGACAGTGAGAGAAAGAAAACTCTTGAATGAAGATGGAATCCTTATTATAGAGCACTCCAAACATTCCAAACTTGACCACATAAAGAGTTTTCAAGAACAACGCCGCTATGGCAATTCTGTTTTTAGCTTCTTCGAAATGGAAAAATAAAATATTAGAAATACGGTCTAACCTGGTGCTTCTTTAGAGAATTTCAACAGAGATTAATTACCTTTGTAAAAATTGAAATATGAAAAGTTTTCTACCTTCTGAATTAGAAACCAAAAACGTGTATGGTATGCTGTCAGGATCTATAGGTCCTCGTCCCATCGCTTTTGCTAGTACAGTAGATGAAAATGGAGTTCCCAATTTATCACCTTACAGTTTTTTTAATGTCTTTAGTGCAAATCCCCCTATTTTGATTTTTTCTCCAGTGAGAAGAGTGAGAGATAATTCCATAAAACATACCTTGGAAAATGCAATACAAACCAAAGAAGTCGTGATAAATGTCGTGAACTGGGATATGGTTCAGCAGATGTCCTTATCGAGTACAGAATATGATCAAGGGATTAATGAGTTTACAAAATCCGGCCTAACTATGTTGAAGTCCGATCTTGTTACTCCCCCAAGAGTGAAAGAATCTCCTGTCCAATTTGAATGCAAGGTAAACGAGACTATTGCATTGGGTAAAGAAGGAGGAGCAGGAAACTTGATCATTGCAGAAGTGATCAAAATCCATATTCGAGAGGATCTATTAGATGAAGGCTTACATATCGATCAACATAAAATAGATTTAGTCTCAAGGATGGGTGGCAACTGGTATTCTCGTGCTAATCAAGGGATGTTTGAAGTTGAAAAACCTGTTTCCAAAACGGGTATTGGAGTAGATCAACTCCCAGAATCTGTCCGATTAAGCTCTGTTTTAACCGGGAATAATTTAGGTCAATTAGGGAATTTGGAATACTTACCTACAGAACGGGAGAATAAATCTTACATCAACGAAAATGAATTAGAGCATTTGGTTAAAGGCAACTCGAAAGAACAGCTTCATGCCACTGCTCAAGACTATATAGAAAAAAATGAGCTTGAAAAAGCTTTACATATATTACTCGCAAAACAATAATTATGGAAGTACAAGGAAAAATTAAAGTCTTAGGAGAAACAAAAGAATTTGGAAGTAACGGGTTCAGAAAAAGAGAGATGGTGGTCACTACCGAAGAGCAGTATCCACAGCACATCTTAATTGAATTTGTTCAAGATAAAACCAACCTATTAGACAGCTATAGTGTTGGTCAAAATGTAAAAGTGGGAATCAACCTAAGAGGAAGAGAATGGGTAAGCCCACAAGGAGAAACCAAATACTTCAATTCTTTGAACGGTTGGAGAATTGAAAATGCAGAGCAGAATAATGCAGCAGGAGCTCCTCCTGTTCCACCTTCAGATCAGTTTGAACCGGTTCAGGATTTGAATGATGATGATGAGGACGATTTACCATTCTAAGTCCAATTCAATTTAAAATCATAAAGCTTCAGAGAAATTCTGAAGCTTTTTACTTTTGAAATATACAAAGCAAAGCACGTTTGTATTTCTAATTTTAGCAGTAGTTTTAATACTTTATTTTTAAATCATGTATAAACTCACGTCAGATATCATTTTTCCACATCCAAAATTCGCCGATGAAAAGGGCCTATTGGCCTTTGGTGGAGATCTTAGCTTAGAGCGGATAAAAGTTGCTTACGAAAATGGTATTTTCCCTTGGTATGAAGAAGGTCAACCTATTTTATGGTGGAGTCCAGACCCAAGAATGATTCTCTTCCCCGGAAAATTAAATGTTTCTAAATCGATGAAAAAGCTTTTTAAAGAAAAAGCCTTTAGGGTTACTTACAATGAGAATTTTGAATATATTATTAATAAATGTGCAAACATCAATAGGGAAGAACAAGATGGAACTTGGATCACCGACGCCATGATTACCAGCTATATTGGACTCCATGAGGCTGGTATAGCAAAATCTATAGAAGTCTGGCAGGATGATAAGATTGTGGGCGGTCTTTATGGCCTCTTACTGAAAGACAAGAACGTATTCTGCGGGGAAAGTATGTTTACAGAGGTGGATAATGCTTCCAAATACGGCTTTATTACTTTGGTAAAAAACATGGAAAAAAATGGTATTCGACTTATCGATTGTCAGGTGTATACCAAACATCTCGAAAGTCTTGGAGCAGAGGAAGTAAGCAGACACAACTTCTTAACCCTCTTACACGCTGAAGTTGAAAATTAAGAAATCCGAGTCCCATTTACAATTCTATGCTCTGGGGACAAAAGTGAAGTACCTACTTCAGAATCTACAGCTGCAAGGACTAAACACTCACTCATCATTGTAGCGATTTGTTTTGGAGGAAAATTGAGGACAGCAATCACTTGCTTTCCTATGAGTTCCTCTGACTCATAGAGCTCTGTAATTTGTGCCGAGGAACGTTTAATGCCAAATTCTCCAAAGTCAATTTCTAGCTTTAAAGCAGGTTTTTTGGCTTCTTTAAAATGCTCGACCTTAAGTATGGTTCCTACTCGCATTTCAACTTTTTGAAAATCAGACCAACTCAAATTGTGTTCAGAAATCTCCATCATAATATATTTTTACTATAGATTTTATCTATACTGGAATTAGACAAAAGTAACCTTCTTTTATAAAGGCGTTAACTAATAAAATTTTGATTAAGTCTTAAGTTTACAAAAAAATAGTTTAATTATGAGTCAACAAGCCTTATTAAAACCCATCAAAATGGGTGATTTGGAATTAAAAAATAGAGTTATCATGGCACCTATGACACGTAGTCGTGCCGACAATAAATACAATGCTCCAACCGACATGCACGTCAAATATTATTCACAGAGGGCAAGCGCAGGTCTTATTATAAGTGAAGGATCACAAGTATCTCCTGAAGCAGTTGGGTATGTTAATACAGCTGGAATCTATACGCCTGAACAAATAGAAGGTTGGAAAAAAGTGACCGATGCTGTCCATAAAGAAGATGGCAAAATATTTATGCAGCTTTGGCACGTGGGACGTATGTCCCATCCAGATTTCCATAATGGAGATAAACCTGTAGCGCCAAGTGCAGTGAATCCAAACGATAAATCTTATACTTACGAAGGTTTTAAGGACACTGTAGAGCCAAGAGCATTAACCACTGAAGAAGTGAAAGAAACTGTACAAGATTTTAAAAGAGCTGCAAAAAATGCGGTGGACGCTGGTTTTGATGGTGTTGAAATTCACTCCTCAAATGGTTACTTAATCCATCAGTTCTTCAATAATTCATCTAACCACAGAACAGACGAATATGGAGGTTCTAAAGAAAATAAAGCCCGTATCTTATTTGAAATCATTGAAGCTATAAAAGTATTCTTTCCAGAAAATAGAATTGGAGTGAGATTAAATCCTTCCTTGCACGGTGTTTTTGGTACCGAAGCAGACGAAGAAACTATTCCAACTTTTGAATATATTGTCGAAAAACTCAATGACTACGATCTAGCTTATTTGCATTTATCTGAACCCTTCAACGATGTAAGTGACAAGGATTTTCTAGTGACCAATATTGCAGAACACTTTAGACCTCTTTATAAAGGAAACCTGATGATTAATGCAGGATTTGATCAAGAAAGCGGCAATAAAGTAATTGAAGATGGCAAAGCCGATATGGTAGCCTATGCTAAATTATTTATCTCTAACCCAGACTTACCTATTCGTTTTGAAAAAAATGCAGAACTTCAAGATTGGGATAAAGATACCTTCTATGTGCCTGGTGAAAAAGGGTACACCGATTATCCAAAATTAGAGGAAGAAAAAGCATCTTAATTTTGTTTAATTTTTAACACTAAAAGGTTTAACAATATTTAAATTAGGGTCGATTAAACATCGACCTTTTTTTATGGCACATTTTACCAAAAAAGACATTAGTGAACTCCCGAGATTAGAACGTATGCATCTCATTAATAGCTGCGGAGGAGTGAAATCTGGCAATCTTATAGGCAGTATTTCCAAAACAGGAACTACCAACTTAGCTATTTTCAATTCGGTTATTCACCTTGGCAGTAACCCACCTATGCTTAGCTTTATGCTGCGTCCTACAACTGTAGATAGAGATACTTACAAAAATTTCAAGGATACCAAACAATTTACAGTGAACCATATTCACGAAAGCTTTGTAGACAAAGCTCACCAAACTTCAGCCAATTATGACAAGGAGGTTTCCGAGTTTAAGGAAGTTGGTTTATCCGAAGAATATATTGATGGCTTTAAAGCACCATTTGTAAAAGAATCTATCATCAAAATGGGTTGCGAGTTCATTAATGAATATGTCATCGAAGAAAATGGCTGTCGATTAATTATTGGAGAAATTCAACACCTCCTTTTCCCTAGTGAGATCCAAGAAAAAGATGGTTTATTAAATTTATCTAAAGCAAAAAGTGCGGGAATTATTGGATTGGATGGATATGTAAGCACAGAACTTATTGAACGTTTTGCTTACGCAAGACCAGGTCAAGATATTAAGGCCTTAGATTAAACATGGCACACAAGAAAACAAATTTACCCGAAAAGATCTGCCCTACTTGTGGGCTACCTTTTAGTTGGAGGAAAAAATGGGAGAAAAATTGGGATAACGTAAAATATTGTAGCGAGAAATGCAGGAGAAACAAAAAATAACGATTGTTTGGTTTAGAAACGATTTACGAACTCGAGATCAAAAGTCTCTTTACGAGGCCTGTCAAAATGAAAACGCTGTTCTTGGCGTCTATTGTTTTGATCCAAGTCATTTTGAAACGACCCGATATGGGTTTAAAAAAACTGAAAAGTACAGGGCTAAGTTCTTAATTGAAAGTGTTGATCAACTTTCAAATAACCTTCAGCACTTAAACATAAGCCTTCACGTAGCACACAAGCATCCTTCTGAAGTATTCAAACAATTATCTGAACGGTATACGATCACATCTGTTTTTCACCAAACTGAATGGACCCAAGAAGAGAAGGAAGTTGAAGCAAAAGTTAAATCAGCTCTTCCAAATACTGATTTTATAGAAAACTACAATCAATTTTTATTTCATCCAGAAGACTTGCCCTACGATAGTTTCCAAGACATTCCGGAAGTTTATACCAACTTCAGAAAAAAATGTGAAAAGGAAAGTGAGGTAAGAGCAGAAGTCCCAGCCCCTCAACCCAGACCTACCCACCAATTGGTAGAAGAGAGAAACCAAGTACCCAGTCTATCAGATTTAGGTTTGGAAGACTTTGAAACCGATCCACGATCGGCATTTCCTTTTCATGGGGGAGAAAATGAAGCTTGGAAACGTATTGAACATTATTTCTGGGACACCAAAAAGTTACAGTATTATAAAAAAACTCGTAATGGTCTTTTAGGCACAGACTATAGTTCAAAATTTTCTGCCTGGCTTGCCAATGGCAGTATCTCAGCTGTTTCCATTTACCACGAAGTCAAAGCCTTTGAGAAACAAGTGAAGAAAAACCAAGACACCTATTGGCTGATTTTTGAGTTAATCTGGCGTGATTATTTCAAATATATATCGCTTAAACACGGCAACAAAATTTTTCGACTAGGAGGCGTATTGAATAAAGATTACGATTGGGGAAATAACGAAAAGGCCAAAAGAGACTGGATGCACGGGAACACACCAGAGGATTTTGTAAATGCCAATATGATAGAAATCAGGGAAACCGGCTTTATGAGTAACCGCGGTCGCCAGAACGTGAATAGCTATTGGGCCAAAGAATGGAAACAGGATTGGCGCATTGGAGCCGCCTATTTCGAGTCTATGCTTGTAGATTATGACGTGCATAGCAATTGGGGCAACTGGATGTATAATTCTGGTGTGGGCAATGATCCACGAGATCGAAAATTTAATATTAAAAGTCAGGCCGATCGTTACGATAGTAATGGAAAATATCAACGAACATGGTTACAGGATCGTTTATTTTAGTAGCCGAGAACCTGCTATCCGCTTTATCTTGATCTCGTAGTACAAGCACTAGATATCTAGCCAAAAGCTTCATTACAGTCGCTTCTGTCCAGAAATAGTGCTAAAGCACTACTTCCATCAAGGATACCGCTTCTATCAGGGCTACGAGATTTTGTGACCTTTTCGAAGAGTTGAAATGACGTAGATAAAATTCAGAAAAAAAATGCAATGAAAAAAACCTTACGATTAATCCTTGGAGACCAACTCAACCTCAATCACTCTTGGTTTGAAAATAAATCTGATAATGTGATTTATTTCATGGCCGAGAGTCAGGAAGAAACCAGTTATGTAAAGCATCACATTCAAAAAGTGGTAGCCTTTTTTCTTTCGATGAGAAATTTCAAAAAAGACTTGGAGTCGCAAGGACATCAAGTGATTTACTTTCAAATCGATGACAAAAACAATCAACAAAGTTTATCCGATAATCTCAACAAGATTATTAAAGAGGAAGAGATAGAACATTTCGAATATCTCTACCCAGACGAATATAGGTTGGACATAAAGCTGAAAACAATTTGCAACAAGCTTAGTATTTCAAGTCAAGTTAAAGACTCAGAACATTTCTATACCCAAAGAGAGGATGTAGAAAACTTCTACAAAGGAAAGAAGGAAATGACGATGGAATACTTTTATCGGGACATGCGTAAAAAGCATGAAATCATGATGCTTAACGCTAAAAAACCAGAAGGTGGGCAATGGAATTTTGATAAAAGCAACCGTAAAAAATGGACAGGTAAACCCCCAATTCCTAAGTTTAAGGCCTTCGATAAAAATGTGGAGGACGTTTTAAAACAAATTGAGACCATGGGCATTAAGACCATGGGCAGAATCGACCAAGAGAAATTCCCATGGCCTACCTCTAGAAAGGAGTGCATAGAGGTACTCAACTACTTCTGTACCCATCTTTTGGTCCACTTCGGAGATTATGAAGATGCTTTACATACAGATGAGAAGTTTTTGTTCCATTCTCGGCTATCGTTTGCTATGAATAGTAAAATGCTTTCTCCTAAAGAGGTTATAGAAACCACTTTAGACTATTACTACGATCACAAAGAAGAGATTGACATTTCACAAATTGAAGGATTTATACGTCAAATTCTGGGATGGAGAGAGTTTATGAGAGGGGTGTATTGGCAAGAAATGCCAGGATATAAATCCAAGAACGAGTTACAAAACACCAATAAACTCCCTGACTTTTACTGGACTGGTGATACTAAAATGAATTGTTTGAAGCATGCGGTAAATCAAAGTCTAGACGATGCTTATGCACATCATATCCAACGCCTTATGATTTTAGGAAATTTTGCTTTGCTAACTATGACCGATCCAGATGAAGTGGATGCTTGGTATCTGGGAGTCTACATAGATGCCATAGAATGGGTAGAACTTACCAACACCCGAGGAATGAGTCAATTTGCAGACGGCGGAATTGTGGCCACTAAACCTTATGTGTCTAGCGGGAGTTATATCAATAAGATGGGGAATTACTGTAAGTCCTGCCAGTATTCTGTTAGTAAAAAAGAAGGTGAGGACGCGTGTCCATTTAATAATCTCTATTGGAATTTTCTTTACGAGAAACAGGAGCATTTTAAAAATAATCAACGCATGAATATGATGATGAGTCTCTTAAAAAAGATGGATAAAGAAACTTTAAACCATCATATTAGCCGGTCAAAAAAAATAATAAAAAATCCTAGCAATTTTTAATATATTTAAGAAAAATCTATACTTTTGGGGCTTAATTAAAAATCAAAACAAAATGAAAAAATCAATTTTATCTATTACGATAGCTGCTTTGCTAGGTTTAGGTGTAGTAAGCTGTAGAGAACCAAAAAGCGATGCTGAAAAAGCAGCAGACGATGTAGAAGAAGCTATGGACGATGCTGGTGATGCAGTTGAAGATGCCGCTGAAGAAACTGGTGATGCAGTTGAAGATGCCGCTGAAGAAACTGGAGAGGCTATGGAAGAAGGTGCTGAAGAAATGGAAGAAGCTACTAAAGATGAAATGTAAATCTTAGATTTATTCTAAAACTTTATAAAAAGCTTGTACAGTAAAATGTATAAGCTTTTTAAGTTATATAAGGTTGCATTTGCTCCTGTAGTGCTTTAGCCTTAAAAGCTGCCTTAATTGCAAAATCTTTTTCTCGTGAAGCGTATATAATTCCTCTAGTAGAATTAATAATCAATCCATAAGTAGAGTTTAAGCCATACTCACAAACTTCCCTTAGGCTTCCACCTTGAGCCCCTACCCCTGGAATTAATAAAAAGCTATCCGGCAAGATTTGTCTTATTTTTTTCAAATAACTAGACTTAGTGGCTCCAACAACATACATCAACTGCTTTGAATTTACCCATGTTTGAGAAGTTTTCAAAACACTCTCAAAAAGTAAAGTTCCCTTGTTTTCTAAAAATTGAAAATCTTTAGCTCCTTCATTGGATGTAAGGCCAAGCATAATAGCGTGCTTATCTCTAAATTGAAGAAAAGGTTCTATAGAATCTTTTCCCATATATGGCGCGACAGTAACAGAATCAAAATTTAAGTCCTCAAAAAAAGCTTTAGCGTACATCTTTGAGGTGTTGCCTATATCTCCCCTCTTGGCATCTGCAATGGTGAATTGCTCTGGATAATGTTCGTTAATATAATTAATTGTTTTCTGAAGTGCCTGCCAGCCCTTTAATCCATAGGCTTCATAGAAAGCTATGTTTGGCTTATACGCTATACAATACTCTTGGGTAGAATCAATAATGGCCTTATTGAATTCAAAAATAGGATCATCAAGCTCTAATAAATGCTTAGGGATTTTTTCTAAATCGACATCCAATCCCACGCAAAGCATGGATTTTTTCTTTTGAATTTGTTCAATAAGTTCTTGAAGTTGCATAATCTGTTATAGATCGTCAGAAATATTTTTGAGTTTCTCAGTATTATCAACAAATTTTAACTCACTGATAATTTTCTCTATGTCACCGTTTATGATATTATCGAGATCGTAAAGCGTGAGGTTTATCCTATGATCGGTCACTCGACTTTGTGCATAATTATAGGTTCTAATTTTAGCGCTTCGGTCACCACTAGTAACCATAGAGCCACGCTTTTCTGCATCCTCAGCTTGTTTTTTGGCCAGCTCCATTTCGTATAGTCTCGACCTTAAAACCCTGAAAGCTTTCTCTTTGTTTTTATGTTGTGACTTTTGATCTTGACATTGAGCTACAATTCCAGTAGGTTCGTGAGTAAGTCTTACTGCGGAGTAAGTGGTATTTACAGACTGCCCCCCTGGTCCAGAAGAACAGAAATAGTCTACTCTCACCTCTTTTGGATTGACCTCAATATCAAATTCTTCGGCTTCAGGAAAAACCATTACCGTTGCAGCACTTGTGTGGACACGACCTTGAGTTTCAGTTTGTGGGACACGTTGAACTCGGTGAACACCAGCTTCATATTTTAAAGTACCGTACACCTCTTCCCCTGAGACTTCAAATTGGATTTCTTTATATCCTCCATTGGTCCCTTCATTATAATCTACAACATCTACTTTCCAACCTTTATGTTCACAGTATTTGGTCAACATCCTAAAAATATCTCCTGCAAAAATACTGGCTTCATCTCCCCCTGCTCCTGCTCGCACTTCTACTACAGCATTCTTAGTATCTTCTGGATCTTTAGGGATAAGCATCATGCGTATCTTCTCTTCTAGCTTAGGCAATTCATCTTTAGCCTCGTCATATTGAAGTTTTGCCATTTCCACCATTTCAGGATCGGACTCGTTTGAAATAATATCATCGGCTTCCTTTAGGTTATCGGAGAGTTCTATGTAGACCTCACGCTCATCCATAATAGCTTTGAGTTCTTTATACTCCTTTGATAATTCTATATACCGCTTTTGATTGGACATGATATCAGGCTGAATGATCAAATCACTCACCTCGTCAAATCTTTGTTTTATAAAGTTTAATTTATCTAGCATAAGGTTTTAATGTGCCGCAAATTTAAGTTATTTGAGGGGATTTTTTTTAACACAAGCAGTCATAAATATCAATTAATCTAAGACCTTAGGTTAAAGCTGCAGGGCAATTCCTATGCCAAGCTGCTGCTTAAGTTGAATTCTAGAACCTCCGTCGATTGTAGTACCATCTGGAGCCACTTCTCTAATTTTGATATCATCGTCGTATCTAATGTGAGCACCTATGTTGGCACGCATGAAATCGTTGATTTTGAAATTAAAATTTAATTCCCAATCCACATCTATATTACCAAAGTTATTGATGTAATCTGAATAAAGACTCAGCCTACTCACAATAACAGTGCTCTCAAAAATTTTCTGCTGGAACTGATTGGTTACTAAAATACCAAACTCATTCCTAGAAGTTTTCCCCTCTCTTATAATGTTTCCATCATTATCCCTCACTGCACTTCTTACCCCAAAAGCCCCGTCATTGGCTAACCGCTGATTTAAAACAAAGGTGGATTTTTGGGTAATGGGAGACAAGTAAAGCTCAAAGCTCTCGTTGGGTTGAGCATACTTGGCTCCAACACCAAGAAAAATATACCCTGGGGCCATAAATTCTGAAATGGCAGTTTCAGTATCTGGATAATTAAAACCCCTTGAAGCTTGAGTTTTATAACTAAATGTACCTGAATAAAACCAACTAGAATTTTTAGAAATTTCATATCCAAAAGAGGAAATCAGTTCTAAATCATCTTCAGTTTTTCTTAATTCCTGACCTTCTTGCTGGTTGATACCGTATCTAAATCGAAATTGGTTATCCCATCTAAAACCCTTATTCCTATAGGTTCTTACGACATTCATTCCATACATTCCAGATATAGAATTTGTTCCTCCTGCATTCCAATTGACAAAAGCAACTTCACTGACATCTAAGGTAAATTCGTTCACTTGCTCCCAGAAACTTGTCTTACCTCTTCGAGGAACCATTTGGTTATAGGTAAATACATAGCTACCTATAACATCGAAACTAGTATTGATTAAGGGCAAAGGCCCTCTAGAAAAAAGGGGTTCACCTACAGATTCAATCTTCTGAATCTCACCAAAGGATTGACCAAAACTTTTCGAGATAACTAAGGTGAATAAGGACAGTAATAAAACTCTTTTCATTTCATTTATAAGTATTCAAAATGGCCGTATGCTGAAAAGATTGATAAAGATTTTGATTCGGAAGCTTCTACTCTTCCTACAATTTGAGCATCCACATTAAAGGACTTGGAAATATCTATGATGTCCTTCGCCATGGACTCATCAACATAAAATTCCATCCTATGCCCCATATTAAAAACTTGGTACATTTCTTTCCAGTCGGTTTGACTTTCATCTTGTATGAGCTTGAATAACGGGGGAAGTTCAAACATATTATCCTTAATAATATGAAGATTATTTATAAAATGAAGGATTTTAGTTTGTGCTCCTCCGCTACAATGTACCATTCCATCTATGGAGGCTCTACCTAATTTTTCGAACACTTTTTTTACAATAGGTGCATAGGTCCGAGTGGGAGACAAAATCATTTTACCAACATCTGGAAGATCTTCAGAAATTTTTTCGGTTAATCTTTTAGAGCCAGAGTAGATCAAGTCTTTTGGAACTTTAGGATCGAAAGACTCTGGATAAGCTTCAGATAAGTAATTAGCTAAGACATCATGCCTAGCTGAAGTAAGTCCATTACTACCCATACCACCATTATATTCCGTTTCATAAGATGCTTGTCCGCTAGAGGAAAGCCCAACAATAACATTACCCGCCTTTATATTAGCATTGTCGATTACCTCATCCCTTCTCAATCTTGCTGTTACCGTTGAATCTACAATAATTGTTCTTACTAAATCTCCAACATCTGCAGTCTCGCCTCCTGTCGTATGAATAGAAATACCATGATTCCTCAAATCTTCAACAATAGATTCAGTGCCTTTGATAATTTCAGCAATAACATCTCCAGAGATTACATTTTTATTTCTACCTATAGTTGATGAGACTAAAATGTTATCCGTAGCTCCAACACACAGCAAATCATCAACATTCATAATAAGGGCATCTTGAGCAATTCCCTTCCAAACCTTAAGGTCTCCTGTTTCCTTCCAATACAAATAAGCTAAAGATGATTTTGTACCAGCTCCATCGGCGTGCATCACCACACAATGGTCTTGGCTTCCCGCAAGATAATCTGGTATGATTTTACAAAATGACATTGGAAATAGGCCTTTGTCAATATTTTCTATAGCTTTATGAACATCTTCTTTTTGAGAAGACACTCCACGTTTGGCATATCTTGCTTGATCACTCATTTTAGGAAATTTGTTGCAAATTTATAAAAAATAAACCCAGTGTTATTAGATATCTAACACTGGGTTTAAAAAATAGTTTATCACCTCTTATTTAGTAAATAAGAGCTCTCTATATTTTGTCAATGGCCAAATTTCATCATCAACCAAAAGCTCTAACTTATCGCAATGGTAACGGATATCATCAAAATAAGGCTTCACATTATCACAGTAAGCAAAAGCCTTTTCAGTTGGATCTTCTATAGAATTGGCTTGTTTTCTTGCATTTATCATTTGGTCTACTTCTTCATTAATTTTTTCAATGTGTTCTGAAATAGCTTCAATAATATTCATCTGTTGTTTAGCTTGACCCTTAAAGTTAGACCCATAAATCTCTTTTAAACCCTTTACGTTTTCGATAAGGATATTTTGATACTTAATAGCTGTAGGTATAATGTGGTTTCTTGCAATATCCCCCAAGACCCTTCCTTCTATCTGAATGTGTTTTGAATAATCCTCGATTTCAATTTCATACCTAGCTTTGACTTCGATCTCGTTCATAATGTTTAATTCACCAAATAAATCAATAGCCTTTTTAGAGATTTTAGCTTTTAAGGCTTCAGGTGTGGTTCTATGGTTACTTAGACCTCTTTTTTCTGCTTCTTTCTCCCAAGCATCTCCATATCCATCACCCTCGAAGCGAATCTTTTTAGAAGATTTAATATACTCTCTGAGAACATTGAAAATAGCATCGTCTTTTTTCATTTTCTTATCAGAGATAAGACCATCGACTTCAACTTTAAATTCTTTCAATTGTTTAGCGACAATAGCGTTTAAAACTGTCATTGGATCAGCACAATTTGCTGTAGAACCCACAGCTCTCAATTCAAATTTATTTCCTGTAAAAGCAAAAGGAGAAGTTCTGTTTCTGTCTGTATTATCAAGAAGTATCTCTGGTATCTTTCCTACAACATTTAACTTAAGTTCTGTTTTTTCTTCTGGTGACAATTTACCATTCGTCACTTTTTCCAGTTCATCAAGGACTTTTGTAAGTTGAGAGCCTATAAAAACCGACATTACAGCAGGAGGAGCTTCATTAGCTCCTAGCCTATGATCGTTGGATGCTGAAGCTATTGTTGCTCTTATAAGTTCCTCGTTTTCATAAAATGCTTTAATTGTATTTATGAAAAAAGTGAGAAACCTCATGTTTTTCATAGGGGTTTTACCTGGACTCAATAAATTTGAACCTGAATCTGTTGCTAAAGACCAGTTATTATGTTTTCCGCTTCCGTTAACTCCCTGAAATGGTTTTTCATGGAAAAGAACTTTAAAATGATGACGTTCTGCAACTTTATCCATGACATCCATCAATAAGGAATTATGGTCTACGGCTAAGTTGACTTCTTCAAAAATAGGCGCTAATTCAAATTGATTTGGTGCTACTTCATTATGCCTTGTTTTTACAGGAATCCCTAGAAGCATACACTCTCTTTCCAAATCTCTCATATAATTGAGTACACGACTTGGAATAGATCCAAAGTAGTGATCATCCAATTGCTGGCCCTTTGCAGGAGAATGACCAAGAAGTGTTCTACCAGACATCATCAAATCTGGTCTAGTAGAAGCTAATGCAGAATCTACTAAAAAATACTCTTGCTCCCAGCCTAATGTAGTTATAACTTTATTGACTTTTTTATCGAAGTACCTTACCACATCTGTGGCTGCTTTATCTAAAGCAGAAACTGAACGCAATAAAGGTGTTTTATAATCTAAAGCTTCTCCCGTATAGGACACAAATATTGTTGGAATACATAAGGTTGGACCCCAAACAAATGCAGGAGATGAAGGATCCCAAGCAGTATATCCTCTAGCTTCAAAAGTGTTTCTAATACCTCCGTTTGGTAAACTAGAAGCATCTGGTTCTTGTTGAACTAATTGAGAACCACTAAATTTTTCCATGGCGCCACCATCTTCTGTAGTCTCAAAAAAAGCATCATGTTTTTCAGCCGTAGAACCCGTAAGTGGCTGAAACCAGTGTGTATAGTGTGTAGCTCCTTTTGAAATCGCCCACTCTTTCATACCAGCAGAAATATTTTCCGCCAGTGACCGATCAATTTTTTCTCCTTTCTCGGTAGCGTTTTTTAAACTTTCGTAGGCATCTTTAGTTAAATACTGACGCATTGCCTTTTGATTAAAGACGTTTCTACCAAACATATCTGAACGTCTCTCGTCCTCTTGAATTTTAACAGGAGTTCTATGAAGTGTTTCTTTTAATGCATTGAATCTTAGAATAGCCATAATACGTTTTTGATTTTACGCATCAAATGTAATTAATTTTCAAATACCATATCAAAAATAAGGGGGGTAATCTTTTAAACTATTTAAAACCATCAAACACCCCTATTTTTTAGGGGCGAAAGGCTAGTAAAACAAATAAAATGTAGGCTAAAAATAATATGACTCCTTTATATCTTGAGATAACTTTTTTTGGTGGTATAAAAATCAATGGAACAAGAATAAATGAAAAGCCTATCATCCAGAAAATATCATTGGTCAGGATTTCTTCGGACTGAAGAAAAATAGGTTGAATAATCGCAGTAAGCCCAATAACAGAACCAATATTGAAGATATTGGATCCAATTAGATTTCCTAATGATATACCTTTTTCCTGCTTTAAAGCAGCAATAACAGAAGCTGCAAGTTCTGGTACGCTTGTCCCTATTGCAATCATGGTCACAGAAATGACTCTTTCGCTTACTCCAAAAGATTCAGCTATGCCTACCGCGCCATCTACCAGCCATTCTGAACCAAAATAAAGTCCCGCAGCACCAATAAGCAACCATAGTGTAATTTTAAATCCAGACGTCTGCTCTAGGCTTGAATCCACTTCACTTTCGGATTTAGCGCCTTTTGTTCTGGCTTTTTTAATGAGTACCCCCAGAAAAACTAAAATAACTAGAAGAAGAGCTCCTCCTTCTAGCCTTGAAATATTCTCTCCAGTATATAAAAAGAGATACATCATTCCTGTTAAAATCATCATCACCGGCCAATTGAACTTCAAGAAGTCACTGTCGGTTTCCATAGATGAAATGATAGCCGTTAATCCCAACACCAAGCCGATGTTTGCAATATTGGAGCCAATGACATTTCCAAGGGAGATATCAGAATAGCCGGCCAATGCTGCTTGCAAACTGACCAGTAACTCTGGAGCGGATGTAGCAAAAGAAACTACAGTAAGCCCAATGATCATTTTTGAAATATTGAATCTAAAAGACAAAGCAACGGATGACCTCACTAAAAACTCACCCCCAATCACCAAAAGGATTAATCCTATTATCACTAAAAAAATGTCCATCGAAAATATTTTTAGCGAAAATAGGATTTTGTAAGATATGCTTTATAAAAAATAGTTTTGATATTCTGAAATTTATAAATCAAACGAGAGCGTAAGCATATAATTATTAAAAACACTTTGAACCTGTGCTTCTTGAGAAAAATCAGTTTGATACAAAATGTTTTGTCTATCTTGTTCCATACGTTGATAAGATAGGTCTAAAGTCGTGTTCCCGAATGAAAAGCCTAGACCAAACGAATATCCAAAGGTATTATCCAAAAGTGCCTTATTAGTATAAGGACTCTCTTGCAGAAAATATCCTGCACGAAGGCTAGTGTTAAGAATCCTATACTCCCCACCAAAATTATAAGTGGCGGCGCCAGTTAGTAGGTTCGAAATATCTTGATTTTGAAGATCAAAACCATTGGACGTAAATTCCATAGCGGAAAAATCTTTATAACTATAATCGAAGCTAAGTAAACCCGAAGCTCCAAAAACATAAGCTGTACTTAAGGACACACGTCCTGGTGTTTTAAAATTATAATCTGGATAGATATTTAACACGTTTGGATCTACGAGGGCTACATCTTGACTAGCGCTAATAGTTTCTAATCTTTGTGAAAGCTCATCAGATATGTTCATCCAAGTAGGTGTGTCGTATGTAAATCCTAATCTCCACCCCTCAGTAACTTTAAATATCCCTCCAAATTGCAAAGAAATTCCGCTCCCACGAGTTCTCAATTCATTATCAAAAAATATATCATTAATTCCTGTAGGCTCTGAATTAAATTCATC
Organism: Psychroflexus gondwanensis ACAM 44; assembly: GCF_000355905.1. Classification (GTDB taxonomy): domain Bacteria; phylum Bacteroidota; class Bacteroidia; order Flavobacteriales; family Flavobacteriaceae; genus Psychroflexus; species Psychroflexus gondwanensis. The sequence goes on along the minus strand of NZ_APLF01000003.1, from coordinate 94,908 downwards.
GAAACGAGTAAATCTTCTATAGTCCAAAAAATGAATATTAAAATTGACTCCTAAATGAATTCTATCGCCAATCTGACCTCCGCCGTTGAGGGTATATTTACCAGAGCTACCTCTGGTTTGTTCAAAATAGTTTTGACTAAAATTATTACCAAAAACATTAGATACATAACTTGAATTTTCAGGATTTAGTGGATCTTCTGCATTGATCAAAAAAGCTTCATAACCTAAATAAGCCTGCTGAATATCAAAACTCTCCCTTTCCCCTAGGAATTGATACAAATCTCCAACACTTTCGCCTGATCTTGGTGTTAACAAATCCAATGGGACTCCCTGTGCTCTATTCAAAAAATAATCTGAAATACTTTCAGAATTATTCCCGCGAAATCTCAACTCATCATCAAAAGTATTGGTTCTATTGTATGAAAAGCCTAGAGTTAACTTATTAAACACTGCATTCTCATTATTGGTTTCAAATACGAATACAGCCCCAATTTGATTTAAATCAAAATCGGTTTCACTAGTAGAACTGAGGATTGAATTATTTCCATAAAAAGAATCATTATTAATTGATGTGAAATCTACGGACCCCGAAAATTTATTAGTTAGAAAAACAGCGGAACTTGCCGGGTTGATATTGATAGCTGAGATATCTCCGCCCAAAGCCCCAAAAGCTCCACCCATTGCTGTATATCTAGCGGTTCCATTTACTTCCTGGGTGGAAAACCTTAGAGCATCTGTGATATCTTGAGCCATCACACTGAAACTCAAAAGCATAAAAGGGATTATAAAATATTTCATCTTTAACTATTTTTGAGTTTTACATTATCTTCCACCTCGACCACCAGAGCTTCTACCCCCGCTACTTCTTCCTCCAGAACTTCTTCCACCAGAACTCCTAGATGAACCTGAACTTCTCATACCCGAGCTTCTAGATGAACCCGAGCTTCTATTTACCCCAGAACTTCGTGAAGAATTTCCTGAGGATCTTTCAGCTCTATTGGATGTAGATCTAGAAGATGAGTTCCTGTAAGTAGAATTTTGTCTTGCACTCACATTATTTGAATTTCGAATTCCAGATCTAGAATAATTGGAGGAGCTTCTAGCCCCTACATTTCTCGGGTTGTTCACTCTGTTGGAATATCTAGAAGAATTAGATCTAGAAGTCCTGCCAACATTAGACCTGTTTGACGATGCTCTAGTCACATTAGATCTTGATCTATTTGAATTTGCTCGTGAAATATTTGACCTATTGTTAGCATAATCACTTCTAGATAAGTTCCGCGATCTTGAGTTACCTCTATAAGAGTTGGCAAAGCTATTTCTTCCATAAAAACCTCCAAATCCTCCAAAGAAAGGATTACCAAATCCAGGCCCGTAGAAACCACCAAACCCTCCATAGAAACCTCCAAAAAATGGGTTACCGAATCCAAATCCTCCTCCAAAACCACCAAAGAAAGGATTACCAAAGCCGAAACCTGGGCCGTAAAATCCTCCCCAGCCTCCTCCGAATCCTCCGAAGAAAGGGTTTCCAAAACCAAAACCTCCCCAACCCATTCCGTTAAATCCGTTATCAATGTAGTTTATATTAACTTCGGTAGGATTGGTTCCCCAACCTGCATTATTTCCGTTATAAATAGGCTCTTCATAATAGCGCTCTTCCTCAGAGTAAGTTATAGTATCTGAGGCATAACCGTCTATGTCTGTAAAAACTTCATTGTTGGAGTTTCTAGCTTTAGATATCATCTGACCTTGATCAGAAAAATATTTTACGTATGTATCCGATTTTTGTTGAGGAACATTCGATGGATTAACTGTTCTTTATGGTAAATTCTGGTTAGAAACAGACCTTCTAGTCTCCGAAGGGACGCTAGATCCATAAATTCCGTCACTAGTAGAATTTACATTTCTGTAAGACGAACACGAAGTCAAGAAAACCACAGATAGCATTCCTAATAAAAATGGGGTAAAGATTTTGCTTGATTGTATCATAACTTGTGGTTTTTGTAATTACTATTATCAAATTTAGTTAGTTTTGCGCTAACTAATGTAACTATTAACACAGGTGCAACATTTGTGCCAAATGAAATAAGATGGGAAAGAGCCTAACACGTAGAGAAGAAGATTATTCTAAATGGTATAATGAAATAGTGGTAAAAGCTGATCTCGCAGAAAATTCTGCGGTGAGAGGTTGCATGACGATAAAACCATACGGATATGCCATATGGGAAAAAATACAAGCTGAACTGGACTCCAAGTTTAAAGAAACGGGTCACGAGAATGCATACTTCCCTTTATTCGTCCCAAAATCCTTATTTGAGGCTGAAGAAAAGAATGCTGAAGGTTTTGCCAAAGAGTGTGCTGTTGTGACACATTATAGATTGCAAAGTGACCCAGATCGTCCCGGTAAATTAAGAGTAGATCCTGAAGCTAAACTAGATGAAGAGTTAGTCGTAAGACCTACTTCCGAGGCCGTTATTTGGAATACGTTTAAGGGCTGGATACAGTCTTATAGAGATTTGCCCTTAAAAATCAATCAATGGGCTAACGTGGTAAGATGGGAAATGAGAACTCGTCTATTTTTAAGAACGACAGAGTTCCTTTGGCAAGAAGGTCATACAGCTCATGCTACCAAAACAGAAGCTGTTGAAGAAGCAGAACTCATCAATAATCTTTACGCAAATTTTGCCGAAAAATTTATGGCGATACCAGTCATACAAGGACTAAAATCTGAAAGCGAAAGATTTGCGGGTGCTGAGGAAACGTATTGTATAGAAGCCTTGATGCAAGATGGAAAAGCTTTGCAAGCAGGAACTTCTCACTTTCTAGGTGAAAATTTCGCAAAAGCTTTTGATGTAAAATTCACTTCAGATCAAGGCAAACAAGAATATGTATGGGCCACAAGCTGGGGAGTTTCAACACGACTTATGGGAGCTTTAGTGATGACCCACTCCGATGATAACGGGCTGGTATTACCTCCTAACTTAGCACCTATTCAGGTCGTTATCGTCCCTATTTTCAAAAATGAGGAGCAATTAGAACTCGTTAGCCAAAAAGCAAATCTTATAGCAAATGATCTTAAGTCTAAGGGAATTCGAGTGAAGTTTGATAACAGAACCACTCATAAACCAGGCTGGAAGTTTGCGGAATATGAATTAAAAGGTATTCCTTTAAGAATAGCTATTGGACCTAAAGATTTAGAAAAAGGAACTGTAGAACTAGCTCGAAGAGATACATTATCCAAATCTTTTGAAAACCAGGAAGGTTTAACAGGGGTTATAGAAAATCTTTTAAAAAATATTCAACAAGATTTATTTACCAAAGCTGAGGCTTTTAGAGATGATCATATCACTAAAGTGGATACTTTTGAAGAGTTTAAAGATGTTTTAAATTCCAAAGGAGGTTTTCTTTTCGCCCACTGGGACGGGACTTCAGAGACCGAAGAGAAGATTAAAGAGCTCACTAAAGCCACCATTAGATGCATCCCTTTAGAGCAAACAAAAGAGACTGGTAAATGTGTGTTTTCAGGAAAAGAATCTAAGCAACGCGTTTTATTTGCAAAAGCTTATTAATTTTCAGGAAAAAGATTTGTGCAATTTAAATAATTAGTTATTTTTGCACTCGCTAATTTAAGGTCCGTTCGTCTAGGGGTTAGGACGCCAGGTTTTCATCCTGGTAACAGGGGTTCGATTCCCCTACGGACTACTAATTTAAGTTCATTAATCATTATTAACGCGGTCCGTTCGTCTAGGGGTTAGGACGCCAGGTTTTCATCCTGGTAACAGGGGTTCGATTCCCCTACGGACTACTACTAAAATTTTATATTTAAAAGTTATGGCTAATCATAAATCAGCATTAAAAAGAATAAGAAGCAACGACGCTAAGCGATTAAGAAATCGCTACCAACACAAAACAGCTCGTAATGCTATCAAAAGATTAAAATCTACAGACGATAAATCTGAAGCGACCAAAAGTCTACCAGAAATCATCTCTATGATTGATAAATTGGCTAAAAAGAATATTATTCACAATAATAAAGCAGCCAACTTAAAATCACAGTTAACCAAACATGTTGCTGCGATGTAGTAGGTGAAGTCAAAAAATGTAATGGTCTCTATCCCAAGAGACCATTTTTTTTATCAAATTTTTTATTAATAATGAGTCTAAATAAATATAGATATTTAAATTTGTAAAAAAAAAGAGATGAAAAACTATTTTTATGCAGTAATTATGGTTGCTTTTGTTTTTGGTTGCAAATCAGAACCAAAAGAAGAGAAAGTTGAAGAGCTTACCGTTTATACCCACAGACATTATGAATCGGATCAAGCACTTTTTAAACTTTTTGAAAAACAAAACGACATCAAACTAAATGTAGTTAATGCGAGTGCTGACGAACTTATCCAAAAAATGAAGTTGGAAGGAAAACAATCTCCAGCAGATGTTCTTATTACGGTAGACGCGGGAAGGTTGTACAGAGCTAAGTCTGAAGGTTTGCTTCAACCTATCTCAAATAAACTCATAGACTCTATTGTCCCAGCTAATCTAAGAGATACAGATAAACAATGGGTTGGACTTACCAAAAGAGCAAGAGTGATAGCGTACTCCAAGGACAGAGTAGATCCAAAGGATTTATCGACCTACGAAGATTTAACATCTGAAAAGTGGAAAAATAAAATTCTGGTAAGAAGTTCTTCCAACATTTATAATCAATCTCTTCTAGCCTCTCTAATATCTAATCGTGGTAATGATTTTGCTGAAAATTGGGCCAATGGTTTGGTTGAAAATATGGCGAGAACACCAAAAGGGAATGACAGAGATCAAGTGAAGGCCGTGGCTAATAACGAAGGAGACCTTGCTATAGTAAATACCTACTATATCGGAAAACTCTTAAACTCTGAAGATGAAAGTGAGCTAGAAGCTGGAAATAGTGTAGGTATATTCTTCCCTAACCAAGATACATCAGGAACTCATGTTAATGTGAGTGGTATTGGTGTTGCTAAGTATGCCCCCCACAAAGAAAATGCGATAAAATTTATAGAGTTCCTTCTACAGGAAGAAGCTCAAAAAATATTCGCAGGATCAAATTATGAATACCCAATTAACAAAAATGTTGAACCCGCAAAAATTCTTAAAGACTGGGGAAGTTTCAAAGAAGACACTCTTCAATTGAATGAGTTGGGAGAAAATAATAAAGAAGCTGTCATCATATTTGATAAAGTAGGTTGGAAATAAATAGCCCTTGAAAATAACTGACAGATTTTATAAATTTAAAAGAGACCTTAATAAATGGTCTCTTTTCTTGGTTTTAATAGTTGCTGCAGTAGCTATTCCCATATTAACGGTCATCTTCAAACTTTTTGATGGACCAGGGGAAAGCTGGACACATATTGTAAATTATGTCCTTCTAGATTATTTAGTAAACTCATTTGTACTTTCCCTTTTATGCTCTGTATTCGTTATCGTTTTTGGAGTCACAACTGCTTGGTTAGTCTCTAGGTTTGAATTTCCATTTAGAAAACAATTAGAATGGTTATTAATCTTACCGCTTTCGGTGCCAGCTTATATTATGGCTTACTCTTATGCTGGCATATTTGGCTATTCTGGATTATTTTCTGATGCTGTTGGACTATTGGGTATTGAAAACTTCAGTATTGACTTTATGAACATATATGGCTTGTCCTTTGTCTTAAGTATATCTTTATTCCCTTATGTCTACGTAAGTAGCAGAACTTTTTTCTTAGCACAAGCGACCAATTTACTTGAAGCCTCAAGGATGCTGGGCATCACTGAATTTAAATCATTTTTCAAATTAATTCTTCCTTTAGCTCGCCCTGCTATTATTGCTGGACTGGTTTTAGTATTAATGGAAGTTTTAAATGATTATGGAGCTGCAAGCTATTATGGCGTAAGTACATTTACAACGGGTATTTTTAGATCCTGGTTCTCTCTTGGAGAACCTGAAACAGCCATCTATTTGTCAGCTATACTTTTGGTCCTCGTTTTTGGACTCATCATTTTTGAAAAATGGCAAAGACGACACATAAAATTCACTTCGGCTAAATCCTCAAAACAACAGCATAATTCAAGAATAAAGCCCACAAAAAGAAAACAATTAGTCTTTAGCCTCATCTGCCTTTTACCTGTTTTTATAGGTTTTTTTCTGCCTGTAACGCAATTGCTTTTCTGGGTTTCACAAACCTTCACTAAGGTGTGGAGTACAGATTTTATCGGAATAACCTTACAAAGTTTTGGTATCGCTTTCCTGACTTCTTTGATGACGGTTTTGATCGCTCTGCTCCTACTATTCTTCTCCAAATGGAATAAAATTGGTTTTTTAAAGACCACCTCAAAACTAGGTGTTATGGGATATGCCATACCTGGAACTATTATCGCTATTGGCGTCCTAATTCCAAGTATTTATTTAGATAAATGGCTTATAGAGCAAGGAATTACTTCAAAACTAATTTTGAATGCGACTCTTATCGCCCTGGTATATGCCTACGTGGTAAGATTCTTAGCTGTTGCTTATCAACCTCTGGAATCTTCAAGTCTCAAAATTGATAGAAGCTTATCCGATTCCTCTAAAGTTTTGGGCAAAGGAAATTTTAAAACATTTTTTAAAATAGAATTTCCTCTTATAAGGGCAGGTTTACTCAGTGCATTTATTTTAGTATTTATAGATATCTTGAAGGAGCTACCTTTAACCCTTATTATGAAGCCTTATAATGTAAATACCCTGGCTGTAAAAGCTTTTGAATATGCGAGCGATGAAATGGTAAGATCTGCTGCTCTTCCATCTCTTTTAATAATATTAACGGCTTTAATCCCCGCTATTTTTTTAAATAAATTACTTTTGAAGAATGCAAACAACTCTTAACATAAAAAACCTTACTAAATCCTTCGATCAAGGAAAGGTAAAAGCTTTGGACGATGTCAACTTTTTTGTCAACAAAGGAGATATATGTGCAGTTGTTGGTGAAAGTGGGAGTGGAAAAACAACCTTAATTCGACTTATTGCAGGATTAGAAGAATTAGATTCTGGTGAAATTCATATTGAAAATAAACTGGTGGCCTCAATAAAGAAAAACATAGCTCCAGAGAAAAGAGATGTTGGTATGGTCTTTCAAGAATATGCACTTTTCCCACATCTTTCAGTTTTGGAAAACGTTGTTTATGGGATTAAAACCTCAAAAGCTAAGAAAGAAAGAGCTTTGGAAACCTTAGAACTCGTTGGTCTAAAAGGCTACGAAAAACGCTATCCACATGAATTATCTGGAGGGCAACAACAACGAGTAGCCCTAGCTAGAGCTTTAGCGCCTAAGCCTTCTGTTTTAATATTGGATGAGCCCTTTAGCAATCTAGATGCTATGATGCGGTATCACTTGAGAAATGAGGTCTTTAATATTATAAAAAAAACAGGGGTCACTGCAATTTTCGTTACGCATGATACTCAGGATGCGCTAGCTGTTGCCGATGAGATTTTGATTTTACAAAATGGTAAATTAGTCCAAAAGGACGAAGCTTCTGAATTGTATAAAAAACCCCAATCTATCTATGTCGCCTCTCTATTTGGAAATACCGTTCAGCTCAATAAAGGCTTACAAACTGCTTTTAAATGTCCATTAAAAGAAGATTGTTGTCACGCGATAAGAAATGAAAATCTTACAGTTAATAAGGACTGTGACTATGTTTCTGAAGCTGAGATTTTAAAGAGAACTTTTCTTGGCACTCATTCTCAATTACTCCTCAAGTTAGACAACGGAGAGCATTTAACAGTGGTAACGAATGAACCTGTTCTGGGGAAAACTATTAAAATTGGTTTCAATTCCAAGGACGTGTTAGCTTTCGATGAATAATACCACTATTGCCCTCTAAAGAAAATCACAGTACTTATAGTTTTTAGAAAGATTCTTAGGTCTAAAAACACACTTCGATGCTTTATGTAGTAAAGATCGTACTGTAGTTTTTCAATCATATCCTCATCAGAATTGGCGTACTTTGCATTCACTTGAGCCCATCCTGTAAGGCCTGGTTTTATCACTTGACGGACTTCATAAAAGGGAATATTTTTAGATAAGCTTTCTACAAACTCGGGCCGCTCTGGTCTTGGACCAATTAAACTCATGTCTCCAATAAGGACATTATAAAATTGAGGAATCTCATCCAATCGTGTTTTCCTCAGAAACTTCCCAAATTTAGTAATACGAATATCACCTTTAGAGGCAAGCTGGGCTCCGTCTGCTTCAGCATTTTTTACCATGGTACGTAACTTAACGATATAAAATTCCATCCCAGATTTCCCCATCCTTAGTTGTTTATAAAATAAACTACCTCTATTGGCCATGAGGTTAGCAATTAAAATGAAGGGAATGATAAGTGTGCAAAACAGCAAACCCACCAGACTTATAAGGATATCGACTACTCGATAATACAAAAGATACAATCTGTTTTGATTACTCCTACTGAAGGGGAAATAGAAGTAAAAATCATTATTTATTTGTTGAACAGGAACTTTACTGGTTATTTCTTCGTAAACATATGCATACGCTTTAATTGGGAATCCCGTTTTTAAAAGAGGGACTAAAGCCTGGTATAATTCTGCACTCAAGCCATCAAAAGAATTCGCTACAACAATTTCGCTTACACCTTTTTCAATCACGATACTTTTGAGATCCTCTATTTTATAGGATTCAAATAGTTTAGAGGTTTTATTTTTTAAGGAAATAAAGCCTTTAATCTCATAATTAGGATCGTTTTGGAGCAAATCTTGACCTAATTTATCAATTTCAAATTCATCGCCAACAATAAGTACGCGCTTAAAAAATCTAGGAGAAGCTATTAATCCGATGTAAAGAAATCTCCAAACAATGAGTGTCGATAGGATAATTCCAAAAAAATATAAAATTTGAAACCGATTGTCTGGAAGAGGTGGTGAAAGGATTGGTGTTAACAGAAAAAAGAGCGTAACAAGCAGACAAGTTAAGGTCACATTTTTGATCGTCGCTTTTCTAGATTCTGCTTTTTGAAGGTCGTAAATTTCGAAAACAGTTCCAAAAAGTAGAACATAAAAACCAAGTGTAAGCAACCAAATCCAAACACTGGACTTGAAGGGAAAATAAGTAAACTTAAAGCTTTCTGTGGTCAGATAAAGTGCTAACCATACGAATAGCACGTCAAAAACTCTTAGTAATACCTTTCGCTCAGATATTTCAAAATGAGTAGTTGGATTAGTTTTCATTTATTTAGAATGACTAAGAGCAAATTTATAAAAAGATATCAATAATAGTCTACGGATGGAATTTACTTTTTATACCAAATTAAATTTATAATGTCGTATAAATAAATTGAATTATACTCCGCCTTAGCTCAGCACAGGTTTTTTGATTGATTGAAATTAAAAATAATTAGCATAGCCTTAGCTACGATAATTTTTTTTTATAAAAAACAGGCGAAAAAGAAACAATTTATTGCGACATTATATGTTTAATTTGGTATCAAACCTTGTTTTGATTAAATTCTTTTTGAAACCCTCATTTTTAAACTAAATTTGAAAAAAAATTATATTGAAAACTATACTTTTAGCTGTTGCTTCAGGTTTGCTCCTTGCCTTAAGCTGGCCAACAAATGGATGGAGTGTATTGAGTTTTATTGGTTTCGTCCCTTTACTTTTTGCTGAATTTACTATTAGAACAACTCATACTCAAAGAACAAACCTCAAAGTTTTTGGCCATGCGTATTTAGGTTTTCTCCTTTGGAATAGCATTACCACCTTTTGGCTTTACTACTCAACACCGTTTGGGGGGATTTTCGCCATACTTGCTAACTCCTTATTGATGAGTCTTGTCTTTTTGGTCTATCATATTGTTGCAAAACGCGTTGCTTTTACAGCGGCTTCCTCGTTTTTTGTGGTGTTATGGCTCAGTTTCGAAAAACTGCATTTGGGCTGGGAATTTTCATGGCCTTGGTTAAATTTAGGAAATGTATTTGCAAATGATATCTTATTAATACAATGGTATGAGTATACGGGTACTTTTGGTGGTAGCCTTTGGATTTTAGCAAGTAATTTCATTCTCTTAAAAGGGCTTATTCTTTATTTACAACATAAAGATTCAAAAATTATAGTAAGCAGTGGAATAAGACTTGCTCTGCTTATAGGGATCCCTATCGTTATTAGCCTTCTTCTAAAACCCGAAACTAGTGTTGATAGTAGTATCGAAACTATTGTCCTTCAACCCAATATAGATCCTTATACTGAAAAATATAATACAAATGATCAAGGAATTTCTAAAGATTTAATAGACCTAACTCAACCTCTATTGAACAAAAACCCACAGCTGCTTATCGCTCCAGAAACTGTCTTTGCTGAAGGCACAGAAATTACAAGCTATACCTATTCTGAAGCTCGAAGGTTTTCAAAACTCTTACTCGATAAAAACGATCAACTCAATTTACTTTTTGGAATTTCTATGTATGAATTGCTAAAAAAAGAAGCTGACTTATCTCCTCAAAGCAATTTTTTAAGAAAAGGGCTTTGGTTTAATGATTACAACAGCGCTGTTTTTGAAAAAATGGGTTCTGAGACTCAATTTTATCATAAATCCAAGCTTGTTGTGGGCGTAGAAAACTTCCCTTATCAGTCTACCCTTAAACCTATACTTGGAAATATTATGATAGACCTTGGTGGTACGGTCGCTATGAAAACCACCCAGCCAGAACGTAGCGTTTTTACACTGAATACAGGCTTCAGTGTTGCTCCCATTATTTGTTATGAATCTGTATATGGCGAATTTGTGAATGGTTATGTGAAAAATGGCGCAAATGCCCTAGCCATTATAACCAATGATGCTTGGTGGGATGAAACTCAAGGTCATCAACAACACTGGAGTTATGCACGATTAAGAGCTATTGAAACGCGACGTGCTGTGGCAAGAAGTGCAAATACTGGAATTTCCGGTTTCATAGATAAGGACGGTGAAATTATCAAAAAATCAATCTATGATGAAAAAACAGCACTGACTTACAATTTACCACTTTATGAAGGACAAACGTTCTACGTTAAACATGGGGATTACATACCACGTATAGCAAACTTTTTAGCCTTGTTTATTTTGCTTTTCGGAGTCACCCGAAGAAGAAAATAAATCAGCTTATCTTTTGCAAAGCTAGGGACAATAAGATGTAGACAAAAATTATGATAGGAATGGCAACAAATTGAAGGGTCACCAATAAAATGATACTTAAAACAACAATAAGATACCTATACCAATTTTCAGAAAGCTTTAGATTTGTAACCTTTAAAGCAAACAGTTTAAGCTCTGCATTTAAAAGTAAAACGCTCATCACTGATATCGCTATAAGAAAATAGGTATTTTGAATTAATTCTGATAAAAAAGAATTGGGATGATAGTCCAAAATAAGTCCGAAGCTGAGGATTAAAAGAGCATTGGCTGGAGTCGGCAGCCCTATAAAACTATCCGTTTGTCGATCATCGATATTAAACTTAGCAAGTCTATAAGCTGAACCCAAGGTAATAATTAGACCTATAAAGACAACCCAGCTGGTTTCGGTAGAAAAAAAAGTGAGATTAGATGCTGACGGATTTAAGGACTTAAACAGAAGTTGACACATAACTAGTCCCGGAACTAAGCCACTAGTGACCATATCTGCTAATGAGTCCAATTGTAAACCCAAATCGCTTTTTACTTTCAAAGCCCTAGCTGCTAAACCATCAAAAAAGTCGAAGAAAATTCCAATGCAAACAAATATAGTTGCTGCAACCAAATTATCTTGAACCGCAAATACTGTCGCCATGCACCCCGACAATAAATTGAGAAGCGTTATAAAGTTTGGGATTTGTTTTTTAATCATATTTTCAATAACTATCTAGATTCAATGCAATAAGAAAAAGCAAAATAAGTTTTAATATTATTAAATATAGCATCTTTGCTAAAAAAATTATCGCATTGAATAGGCTTATCCTTACATTAACTCTTGCATTGTCGTGTTCAGTTTTTTCACAAACTGCAAAATATTCTAATGAATTTCTGAACATAGGCGTAGATGCGGCTTCATTTGGTATGGCAAATGCGGTAACTGCAACCACTAATGACGTTAATTCTGGGTATTGGAATCCTGCGGGTTTGGTCAATCTAAAAGATAATCAAGTCTCGGCTATGCATGCCAATTATTTTGCAAACATTGCTACTTACAATTATATAGCTGGAGCAATGCCTATAGACAGCAAAAGTGCTGTGGGGTTTAGTATTATCCGCTTTGGTGTGGACGACATCTTAAACACTACGCAACTCATTGACGATCAAGGCAATATCGACTACAACAGAATAAGTTTATTTTCTACTGCAGATTATGCCTTTACCCTATCTTATGCTAGGAATTTACCTTTGGAGGGATTTTCATATGGAGTAAATGCTAAAGTAATAAGAAGAGTTATCGGTGATTTTGCACAAGCCTGGGGATTTGGTTTTGACGCAGGGATCCAATTTCAACGAAAGAGTTGGTTTTTTGGTGTTATGGCTAGGGATATCACCACGACGTACAACACTTGGACTTTTGATGATGATGAGTTGGCCACTATCCAAGGTGCCATCGATGGACAAAACCAAACCACACCTGAGGCGACTGAAATCACACTGCCTAAACTTCAACTGGGTATTGCTAAAACCACCAGTATTCACAGAGATTTTGATCTTACTACGTCCTTGAATATGGACTTTCGCTTTGCAGAGACCAATGATATTATTTCTTCTGGATCTATGAGTGCTACCCCCGCTTTTGGCTTTGAAGTAGACTACATCAAACTAGTGTATTTAAGAGGTGGTGTTGGTAATTTTCAAAACCTTGAATCCCTTGGTGGTGAGGGAACCAACATTGGCTTCCAACCTAATTTTGGAGTGGGATTTCGGTATAAAGGAATTCAAATTGACTATGCCCTTACCGATATTGGAGACCAAAGCCTTGCCTTATATTCCAATGTTTTTTCTTTAAAGCTGGATTGGTCCGTATTTAGGTAAAAGTTTAAGTCTCTAATTTACAGATCAATAAATAGATAATTACATTAAATTTGTGATATTAGCGTATATTTAACATAATTTAACCTTTAAATAAAAAGTTAAATATTTAGTTTAGCTATTGGCTAATTCATATAAACACAAAACATGAAAACAAAGTTAAATGGAATTCTAACACTATTTTTAGTGTTACTTGTGCAAATTACGTTTGCACAAGCGAAAACAGTTACCGGAACGGTGACCGACGACTCTGGGTTACCCCTGCCAGGAGCAAACGTATTAATAAAGGGGACAACCCAAGGAACTCAAACTGATTTTGATGGAAATTATTCCATTGAGGCAGAGAACAAACAAGAATTAGTCTTTACTTATATCGGTTTTGCAACTAAAACCGTAAAAGTAGGTGGCAACTCAGTTATTAACGTACAGATGGAAACTGGTGAATCACTAGATGAGGTGGTTATAACTGCTTTAGGGATTAAATCCAATCCTAGGTCTCTAACTTATGCTGCGGAAACTGTAACATCAGAAGATATTGAAAACACTGGGGAAACAAACTTAGTAAATTCTCTATCTTCTAAAGCTGCAGGTGTTAGTGTTGTAAGCTCTTCAGGGTCTGTTGGGGCATCTTCCAATATTCGTATTCGAGGAAACACCTCTATAGGTAGGTCGAACTCTCCTCTTTTTATAATCGATGGAGTTCCTATAGACAATTCAAGTAGTGGTAACGGTGTCGGTGGCGTTGATTCTTCAAACAGAGCTATCGATATTAATCAAACGGATATTGAATCTATAGAAATTTTAAAAGGAACTGCCGCTCAAACACTTTACGGGCTTAGAGCAGCTAATGGAGTAGTGCTTATTACTACTAAAAAAGGAAAAGTTGGTGCTCCAAGAGTGACCGTATCTTCTTCCTATCAATTTAGTAATGTGAACCAGCTTCCTGATTTACAAAGCGAATTTGCACAAGGTCGACCAGTAGGGGGTGTTGCTACTTATAGAGGTCCAGAAACCCAAGATGGCTTTAGTTGGGGTCCAAGGATTTCATCTTTAGAATTTGATGGTGATAGCTCATATCCTTTCGATAGAAATGGTGGATTAGTACCAGAAGGCACTGGAAACGGGCAACCTGCAAATGCTTATGATCAGTACGATTTTTTCACTACTGGTGTAGTAAAAGATAATAGCGTATCGGTAAGAGGTGGAACTGAGAAAATTAAATATTATATTTCTGGAGGACAATTAGATCAAACAGGAGTTTCCCCTAAAGAGCAATTTTCAAGAACATCTTTTAGGACTAATATTTCAGCCAATTTGAGAGATGATTTCAAGATTTCTGCTAATGCTAATTATATTAACTCTGGAGGTCGAAGAGTACAAAGAGGCTCAAACGTTTCAGGAATAATGCTTGGTTTGGCAAGAACTACTCCTACATTTGATAACGGAAATGGATTAACAGGAAGAGATGCTGCTGATACGCCTTCAACTTACATATTTCCTGATGGAACTCAGAGAAGTTATAGAAATGGTGTTTATGATAACCCGTATTGGACAGTTTCTGAAAATCCTTCGTTCGACGATGTAAAACGATTTATTGGTAAATTATCTTTTGAATACAAGCCATTCGAATGGGCAACAGTTCAGGGAACCTTAGGTTATGACCAATATTCAGATAAGAGGAAACAAGGGGTCAACATTAATTCAGCTGGCAACCCTCAAGGCCAAGTTTTAAATCGAACTATATTTAATGAGGACATTAACACTCAGCTTTTATTTATAACAGAGAAAAAAATAAATGAAAAATGGGATTTCAATGGTGTCTTAGGTTATGACGGTTTTAAAACAGAAGCTCAATTCGATGATGTCACTGGATTAGGGATGACAATTCCGGGATTTTTTATAATATCGAACACAGCTACACAAGTTGTTTCAGAATCTGTAAGCAGAAGACAACTTGATGCGGTATTAGCAGATGCTAGATTTGCTTATGATAACACTTTCTTTATAAATGGTACATTTAGAAATGACTGGTCATCAACACTACCTGAAAACAATAACTCATTTCAATCCTATAGTTTTGGTTCAAGTTTTGTTTTTACAGAACTTTTTGACAGTGGAGATATGAATTATGGTAAAATAAGAGGCTCATACGGTAAAACCGGTAATGATGCTCCTTTATACTCTACACTTACCTATTACAATGCGGCAGCTTCAGGTGGTGACGGATTTATTGATGACAATCAATTTCCTATTTTTTCAACAGTAGCTTTTGAAAGAGGATCTTTATTAGGTAATGATAATATAACCCCTGAAACAACTGAAGAATTTGAAGTAGGTGCTGAATTCAACTTCTACGATTCTCGAATAAAATTTGATATTGCTTATTATAATAAGACTACAGAAGATCAAATAATTCAAGTCGATCAACCTGCGGTTACAGGTTTCACAAATAGAACTGTAAATGCAGGAATTATAGAGAATATAGGTTGGGAGATAACTTCATCTTTAAAGCCGATAGTCGGAGATAATTTTAATTGGGATATTGATGTTAACTGGACTACATTTGAAAATACTGTAAAAGAGTTGGCTCCAGGCGTAGAATCTATTCTCTTAGCAGGGTTCACATCAACCTCTAGTAGGGTGATCGCTGGTGAATCTTATGGAGCGCTATTCGGATCAAAATTTTTAAGGAATGATAATGGAGAAGTCCTAATAGACGACAGCGGATTTCCAGTTGTAGATCCTGAAAATGGAATTGTAGGAGATCCAATACCTGATTTTACAATGGGGATTAGAAATACATTTTCTTACAAGGACTTTACATTATCAGCCTTACTTGACATTAGACAGGGTGGAGATGTATGGTGTGGAACTTGTGGTATAATTGATTATTTTGGTTCATCTCAAGCAACAGCAGAACAGAGAGGTATTACTGATTTTGTTTTCGATGGAGTAAATCAAACCACAGGACAACCCAATTCTACAGAAGTTGCTTTAGCTGACCCTGCAAATGGTCTTGGAGCTAATAGGTGGGTAAGATACGGGTTCGGAGGAGTATCTGAAGATTATATTTATGATTCTTCATGGGTAAGACTTAGAGAAGCCTCGCTTACTTATTCATTACCAAATAAGTTTCTTGATAAAACTTTTCTTACAGGTGGTTCTTTAACTGTTACAGGAAGAAATCTTTTCTTAATAACTGATTATCCAGGTGTTGATCCTGAAACAAATTTAACAGGAGCTTCGAATGGTATTGGATTAGATTATTTCAACCAACCTAACACTAAGGGTTACGCAGTAACTGTTAGACTTAATTTTTAATAATATTATAATCATGAAATACTTTAAAAGACATATAACAAAACTCACACTAATTTTGGTTGTGATACTAACAGCTTGTGAGTATGACTCTACCAATAATGATCCAACAAGACCAGGTGGAGAAAATGTGCCATTAGTTGCAATAGTTCCTGCAATGCAAACACAGACTCATAGAAACATAGGTGCTGTTTTAGGACGGTATGGTGGTATACTTACTCAGCAGTGGCAAGGAGTAGATGCTCAACAATTAGGTTATACTTCTTATGTAATCGGAGAAAATGACACCAGCAATCCTTGGGATTTTGGATTGTACACAGGATCGATGAGAGATGCTGTAGATATAATTGAAAGAGCTACAACTCAAGAAAATTTT
Organism: Psychroflexus gondwanensis ACAM 44; assembly: GCF_000355905.1. GTDB lineage: Bacteria > Bacteroidota > Bacteroidia > Flavobacteriales > Flavobacteriaceae > Psychroflexus > Psychroflexus gondwanensis. The sequence continues at coordinate 78,189 of NZ_APLF01000003.1, read as the reverse complement.
AATACAAGAGGAGTTGCAAAAGTATACCTTGCTATCAATCTTGGCATAGCTACAAACGCATGGGGAAACGTTCCATACTCAGAAGCTTTTTTAGGTGCAGAAAATTTATCACCCAAATATGATGACCAAGAAGAATTATATACTGTAATTTTAGATTTGTTAGATCAAGCTATAAGTGATCTTGAGGCCAATGATCCAGTTGGAATCCAAGGAGATTTAATTGGCGCTACTCCCAATCAATGGATTGCTACTGCTCATGCATTGAAAGCAAGATTCTACATTCAATTAACTAGCAGATCTACTTCAGCAGCTCAAAATGCATTGACAGAAATTAATCTTGCTATGAGTAGTAATGATGGTCAACTTAACTTCCTTTTTGAAAATTCGCAAAATGGAGGACACCCACTTGCTCTATTTGGTTTTCAAAGACCAAATACGATGATCATCGGTGATTTCTTTGCCGATTTAATGACAAATGATCCCAGACAGCCATTGTATATGGTTGAAGATGACGGGGGTAATTTTCTTTACTTTAGCGATGATGATCCTGATTTGGTTTGGAGTAAATTAAATAGTGCATCGCCTGTAATTAGTTATGCTGAAGTAAAATTTATTGAAGCTGAGGCCACAGAAAGAAACGGAGACGGAGAATTTATAATGAAAGAAGCCATTAGAGCAAATATGGAATATCTTTCAGTACCAACTGCTGATATAGATACATACATTGCTAGTATAACTTTTAATGGTATTGAAACTATTATGATTGAAAAGTATAAAGCTATGTATGGTCAAGCTCCTATTCAGGTATGGAATGATTTCAGAAGAACAGGATTTCCAGAGTTAACTCCAAATCCAGATGGTGTAAACGGAAATAATCCGTCTGGAATAGTACCAAGAAGATTGCTTTATCCTATAACGGAAAGACAATCTAATCCAGATGCATATGAGGAAGCAATTCAAGCACAAGGAGGTCATTTATTAGACGATGATATTTGGGTTTTCCCAATTCAATAGTTAATTATTATTTTAAAACAAAAGCTGCTAGAAAAATCTAGCAGCTTTTTTTGTATTAAAATTGTCACGTCCTAATATAGCGATACACTAAAACCCTAGTGTTATGCAAACATCAGTAAAAAGTGAGCATGCCAAGCGTACTCAAAAAATTACTCGATTTCTTTTAATCTTCAAATAGTCGAAGCAATTGAATCTGGTCAATTTGGACTTTTGATGATGCCGAGATAGCCACTATCCAAGGTGCCATCGATGGACAAAACCAAACCACACCTGAGGCGACTGAAATTACACTGCCTAAACTTCAACTTGGCATTGCTAAAACCACCAGTATTCACAGAGATTTTGATCTTACTACGTCCTTGAATATGGACTTTCGCTTTGCAGAAACCAATGATATTATTTCCTCTGGATCTATGAGTGCTACTCCCGCTTTTGGTTTTGAAGTTGACTATATCAAGCTAGTGTATTTAAGAGGCGGTGTTGGTAATTTTCAAAATCTTGAATCCCTTGGTGGTGAGGGAACCAACATTGGCTTCCAACCCAATTTTGGAGTGGGATTTCGGTATAAAGGAATTCAAATTGACTATGCCCTTACCGATATTGGAGACCAAAGCCTTGCCTTATATTCCAATGTTTTTTCTTTAAAGCTGGATTGGTCCGTATTTAGGTAAAAAGTAAACTACTCGTTTCCAGCGCAATAAAAATTAAATTAAGCCTATTTTTGTTAAAGTTTGTAAATTTAACGTTATCTCATTGTTAAGACTTTTTGAGAATCCTAGTTTCGCCTCGGCTAATTCTAACAAACAAAAATTATTAACAAATGAAACAAAATGTAAATTGGATCTTCTTATTCCTTTTCGCTTTAATCTCTCATGTAGGTTTTGCGCAAAGTCAAGAAGTAACAGGAACTGTTGTAGACAACAGTGGTTTACCCTTACCAGGAGTAAACGTAATCGAAGATGGAACTAGTAATGGTACTCAAACCGATTTTGATGGAAATTTCTCTATCGAAGTAGGACAAGGTGCCGTTTTGGTGTTTTCTTATTTAGGATTGAAAGAACAGAAGGTGACTGTAGGTAGTCAATCTTCTATTAAAGTAACATTAAAGGATGATACCGGTCAACTCGATGAGGTGGTTATAACTGCTTTAGGCATCAAAAGAGAGAAAAAATCTTTGGGATATGCGACTCAAGAACTCGATGGAGATGAAGTATCTGATGTAGCGACACAAAATTTCACAAATGCTCTATCCGGAAAAGTCGCTGGACTTCAAGTAAAATCATCTGGAACAATGGGTGGTTCAACAAATGTTGTCATAAGAGGAAATGCCTCTTTAACGGGTAGCAACCAAGCTTTATTTATTGTTGATGGAACACCTGTTATAAATCAAAATTCAAACACTGCTGGACAGAGATCAGGGCAAGGAGGTTATGATTATGGTAATGCAGCAGCAGATATCAATCCTGATGACATCAAGTCGATTAATGTTTTACGTGGTGCAGCTGCATCAGCTCTATATGGAGAACGTGCTGCAAATGGTGTTATAATTATTGAAACCAAAAAGGGATCAAGAAATAAAGGTCTTGGAGTAAGTATCAGATCTTCTGTTATGTTTTCAAATGCTGACGAAAGTACATTACCGAAATATCAACAAAAATATGGTGCAGGTTATGGTCCATTTTATCAATCTGAAGATGGCTATTTCAATTTGAGTGATATCAACGGTGATGGTGTTTTAGATGAAACAACTCCATTCACAGAAGACGCCTCTTTTGGTGCAGCATTCGACCCAGATCGAATGATCTACCAATGGAATTCAATATATCCAGGATTGGATACTTACCAGCAAGCTTCCCCATGGGTAGCTGCAGAAAAGACTCCAAATGACATATGGGAAACAGGTTACACTATGATTAATTCTGTGGCCTTAGATGGTGGGACTGACAAAAGTACTTACAGAGTCGGTTTTACTAACCTAGATCAAGAAGGTAGCCTTCCAAATAGTAGTATTAAGAGAAACAATATTAAATTTTCTGGGTCTCATGTTTTATCAGACAAGCTAAAGGTAGCTTCTAATGTTAATTTCATTAAGACTGATGGTAAAGGTAGATATGGAACAGGTTATGATGATTTGAATATCATGCAATCCTTTAGACAATGGAATCAAGCTAATGTTGACCTTTATAAGCAACGTGATGCCTATTTTGAAACAGGAAGAAATATAACCTGGAATCCTAATGGACCTGATAACTTAACACCTATATATACTGATAACCCATACTTTACAAGATACGAAAATTTTCAGACCGATACTCGTAATCGTTATTTTGGTAACATCAATTTAAATTATGAAATCAATGATGTATTTAGTGTATTAGGCCGTTTTACCTTCGATACTTATAGCGAATTACAAGAAGAGCGTAAGAATGTTGGGTCAGTTGGTGTATCTAGATACTCAAGATTTGACAACAGAGTTGCTGAATATAATTACGATTTAATATTGAATTTCAATAAAGATTTAAGTGAAGATTTAAATCTTGACGGTAATATTGGTTTCAACCTTAGAAGAAACGAACAAACTTTTATTAGAGCATCTACCAACGGAGGTTTAAATGCCACCAGTTTTTACGCTTTGAGCAACAGTAAAGACCCTCTACAACCACCACTTGAATACGAAGCGGACCAGATGGTTGATGGTTTATTTGCTAGAGGAAGCTTAGGTTACAAAGACACTTACTATTTGGAAGCCACCATCAGGAGAGATCGTTCATCTACGCTCCCAAAGGCAGATAATACATATTTTTATCCTTCAATCTCAACCAGTGTTCTACTTTCAAACATTGTAGAGAAAGACTGGTTAAGTTTTGCAAAATTCAGAGCAAATTATGCTCAGGTAGGTAGTGCAACAGACCCTTATGATGTTTTCAACACCTATGTAATTTCTACACCATTTAATGGTCAAGGTATAGCAAGCTTGAATAGTACACTGAATAATCTTGAATTGAAGTCTGAAACTTCAAAGTCCTTTGAAGTTGGTCTAGAAGCAAGCTTTCTAGATAATAGGCTAAATTTAGATTTTTCGTATTACAGAACAAGAACCGAAGATCAAATTACACCGGTTCCTGTGTCTAATGCTACTGGATATACAAGAAAACTACTTAATGCAGGTGAAATTGAAAACAAAGGTATTGAGGTTTTACTTAGTGCAACACCTTTGGAGCTAGATGCCTTTAGTTGGAATGTTAGTGTAAACTGGTCTAGAAACAGAAATAAAGTAATAAGTCTAACAGATGGTATAGACAACCTTGAGCTAGCAAGCCTTCAAGGAGGTATATCTATAAATGCTGCACCAGGTGAACCATATGGTGCTATAAGAGGATCTGATTATGTGTATGATGATAGTGGAAGTAGAACTGTTAATAGCAGTGGTTATTACGAAACAACATCATCAAATAATAATATAATTGGAAACATACAGCCGGACTGGAATGCAGGTATTACTAACACTTTTACTTACAAGAATTTCAGATTTAGCTTTTTAATCGATATACAAGAAGGTGGAGATATATTCTCTCTCGATACATGGTATGGAATGGCTACTGGTGTTTATGATAGAACAGCAGGTATAAATGATTTAGGCAATGAGATGAGAGCCCCTCTAACAGGTGGCGCAGATAGTGGTGGTATAATTTTACCAGGCGTTAATGCTGATGGTTCTCAAAACCAAACAAGAGTTCCTTTCGACACCTATAATAATCCTTATGGATATGGTCGTGACGCTAATAAAGGACATGTTTATGATGCATCCTACGTTAAATTGAGAGAGTTGAACTTAACTTATAATTTTGGTGATAAAGTTTTAGAAAAATTACCATTTAATGGTGCTTCGCTTTCAATTATTGGCAGAAACTTATGGATAATTAATAAGAACCTGCCGTATTCAGATCCAGAAGCTGGATTAAGCTCAGGAAACATCCAAGGTTACCAATCTGGAGCTTACCCAGCTATGCAGCAGTATGGCGTGAATCTTAAGTTTAATTTTTAAACAAAAATAAAATGAAAAAATATTTAATAACTTTTATAACAGCCTGTCTCTTCATCTCATGTGCAGATGATGATAAATATGAGAGGCTAAATCAAGACCCTAAAAACCCAACGGAGGCTTCAGAAGAATTTTTGTTCACATCTGCTACGGTAAGTTTGGGGGACTTTATGGCTAGTCCAAATGTAAATATTAATGTATTTAGATTTATAAGTCAGTACCTTACGGCTACAACTTATGTCGATGAGCCAAATTATGATTTGATTAATCGTAACGTTCCACAGTCTCAATGGTCAGAAATATATAGAGATGTATTATTAGACTTAGATGATGCCAAAGCTTATATCAATGAAAACAGTGATCTTTCTCAAGGAGAAAAAGATGCTCGCTTAGGCCAAATAGAAGTGCTCCAAGTTTATGCTTGGCAAGTTCTAGTGGACACTTTTGGTGATATACCGTATACTGAAGCTTTACAAGCTGAAACTATTACATTACCAGCTTATGACGATGCAGGAAGCATTTATGTGAATCTTATAGAAAGACTTCAAAATGCAAGAACGTTATTAAGCTCAGGGCAAGGCTTCGTAGGGGCAGATGTCGTATATGGAGGAGACATGAGTAAATGGAATAAATTCAATAACTCACTACAGTTAAGGTTGGCAATGAGAATTTCTGATAGTAATTCTAGTTTATCTCAAAGTGCTGCTGAAGATGCAGCTAGCAATGGTGTCTTTATTGGAAATCAAGATAATGCTATTATTGTCTATCAAAGTTCACCCCCTAATACTAATCCATTATGGGAAGACTTAGTACAAAGTGGTCGTTCTGACTATGTCGCAGCCAATACAATCGTTGATATAATGAACGATTTGGATGATCCAAGACGTATGTATTATTTTGATGAAAATCTTGGAGCTGGTGTTTATGAAGGCGGTATCTATGGATCTCAAAATCCTTATTCTAGTTCAACTCATATGGGGGAAAGCTTTCTAGACCCAACCCACCCAGGAATATTGTTGGATTTTGCAGAGGTTTCATTTCATTTAGCAACTGCAACTTCCCCAGATCTTAATTATGCTGTATTTGGAGATGCTCCAACTCATTATGAAAACGGTATAACAGCATCTATGAATTACGCTGGTATTGATGATCAAGTTGTAATAGATGACTATTTGAGTCAACCAGATGTTTCTTATAATTCTACAAATTCTAATGCTTTGATAGGAACTCAATTCTGGATAGCTATGTATGATAATCCTTTAGAAGGATGGTCTGTTTGGAGAAAATATGATGAGCCAACTCTCAACCTTCCAGGGTCAACTGGAAATCCGGTACCCTTAAGATATAATTATCCTATAAATGAACAAAACTTGAATGAAGCAAATTATAATGCAGCTTCTCAAGCAATAGGAGGTGACTCTCAACAAACTAGATTATTCTGGGATGTGAATTAAGTATTCATTTATTATACTATTTACGAAAGCTGCTAGAGAAATCTAGCAGCTTTTTTTATTGCAAAACCCTAACTTTGTAAAATGATAAAAATTATAGTATTCTTACTTCTGTCCTCTACTCTCCTCTTCGGGCAACAAACTGAAAAGGTTGACTTTTTAGAACTTAATGCTACAGTAACTATCGATACCATCAATTTTGAAATAAAGGGACAAGTAGAAGTCAGTTTTAGGACCCTAAGAGATGTGGATTCTGTCTATCTAGACGCAGTCGATATGCGCATTACACCTTCAGAATCTAATACTCTGAAAATTGTTAATACAGACGATAAAATTTGGATGACCAGTAATTTTAAAAAAGATAAAAGCTATTCGGCTACTTTTTCTTATGAGTGCGAGCCTAAACAAGCGCTTTACTTTGTGGGTTTCAACTCAACTTTGAAAGCCTATCCGTCTCAAGTCTGGACCCAAGGACAGGGTAAATACACTTCCCACTGGTTACCAAGCCTTGATGATATGAATGATAAGATAATTTTTAATATTACTTACGAGGCTCCTAAGAATTATGAGGTGATAGCTAATGGCCACCTAAACAAGACAAGATCCAGATTGAACCATAAATCTTGGTACTATGAAATGCAAAAACCGATGAGTAGCTACTTGGTAGGTTTTGTAATGGGAGACTTCAGGCGAACGGCTGCAAAAAGTAAAAAAGGCACTCCTCTACAAGTCTATCTTGAAACCAGACACCTGGATAAAATGAGTTATACGTATCAAGACCATGTCGAAATCTTTAATCTTCTAGAAAACAAAATCAATATAAATTATCCTTGGCAAAACTTTAAACAAGTCCCCGTCCGAGATTTTTTGTATGCTGGTATGGAAAATACAACACTCAATACCTTTTCTGAAGAATTTGTCGTGGATAGTATTGGAGCAAATGACAGGAGTTTTGTAAACGTCCAGGCGCACGAATTGGCTCACCAATGGTTTGGTAACTCGGTGACCGAGACTTCATCTCGACACCATTGGCTTCACGAAGGCTTTGCTACCTATTATGCCTTGGAGGTAGAAAAGGAAATATTTGGGGACGAATATTATTATTTTAAGCTCTTTAAAACCGCAGAAGAACTTAAAACTAAAAGTGATTCTGGACAAGGACAAGTGCTTGTAAGCCCTGGAGGAAGCTCTTTAACTTACTACGAAAAAGGAGCTTGGGCGCTTATTATTCTAAAAAATACTGTTGGTGAGGCTGTGTTTCAAAAAGCCATTGAAAGTTATTTAACTAAATATGCATACAAAAACGTCACCACAGAAGATTTTATGACTGAGGTTGAGTTTCATTACGGTCAACCTCTCACTAATTTTAAAGAGCGATGGCTTAACCAGAAAGCATTTCAATCTAAAGAAACCTTACTGTTTTTAAAGAAGCAGGAGTTTATTCAAAACTACATGAAATTGGCTGCTTTTAGAGAAACCCGACTGAGTCTTAAAACAGATAGAATTAGTAACGCTCTTGATTTCCCTGTGAATGATTACTTAGGACAGGAAGCTGTATATCAGCTTAATGGCGGTGACTTTGACCTCTCGATTCCACTCTATAAAAAGGCTTTTGAAACCAATAATCTATACGTTAGGCAGGCCATTGCGAACTCTTTGACTTCTATTCCCACGGAACTCAAGGCAGACTATGAAAGCCTATTAAAGGACCGTTCTTATACCACTGTAGAAAAAGCGCTATTTAACCTTTGGAGAGCCTTCCCTGAAGATAGGCATACCTATTTGGAGGCCACGGAAACTTCGGTTGGTTTTCAAAATAAAAATATAAAACTCCTTTGGCTCACTCTCAACTTAGCTACTCCAGATTATGAGCCAGATAAAAAGCCTTCGGTTTATGGTGAGTTAAGCAAACATACCCAACCAGGCTATCCGTACCAAGTGAGGGAGAATGCTTTTGGCTATTTATACCAAATTGATACCTTCACTAAAGAAAATTATAAGGATTTGATGGAAGGCGTTTTTCATCCTGTGTGGCAATTCAAAAAATTTTGCAGAGAACTTCTGGACACCTTGATGAAATCTGAGAAACATTCTAAAGCCTTACAAAAATTAGCTCAAGATTTTAGTATTCGAGAAAAGACCTTTTTCAACACTAGGTATTAAAATAATTGCCTGATTTCATTTTTTAAAAAGGCGATACCGGTATCACTTGGAGAAGATTTTTCGAATAACTCTGTTAACACCACTTCCCTTAGTTTTTGTGCGGAGGTGATTTTATCACTCATAGCCGTTTTTCGGATTAAAGAAATAGTCGAGTTCTTGGAAGCCTTAATAGCATCCCAACATTTTTGACTTACATAAACTTGCTGGACCAAATTATGCTCAAACTCTTGCTCTATTGATGCTATAAGTAAGTTTTCATAATCGTATTTGTTTTCTCCAACAGGTTTTATCCGAGAAAGCAATTGACCAGGTGAAATGCGTTCAAGAAACAAAACCAAACGTTCAAAAGCTTGTAATCTAAGGGGTAAGACTTCACTCCTATTCTCTTTTCTAAGCTCCATATATTGCATTTCCTTTTGATGATCTACAAAGGTTTTAAAGAAATAGAAGGCTATGACCCCTACTATAATCGATGGTAATAAATAAGATAAATACCCTAAAAGTTCTGAAGCTGACTGCATTGCTTAGTTTTGATTCAAATATAGATATTATGATCAACTTTACCTTTTTAGACCGTAAATTAAAAACTGGAAGACTTAAAGATTGGGTGTAAATTGATTAATTTTGAACGAATAACCATATGACTTAAAATTAGAATCTTGCAAGATTATATTAAACAACTTAATGAAGCTCAACGCGAAGCTGTTTTACAGAAGGATGGACCAATGATTGTGATCGCGGGGGCAGGTTCTGGCAAAACAAGAGTGTTGACCTATAGAATTGCTTATCTGATGAGTGAAGGTGTAGATTCTTTCAATATCCTTGCCTTAACCTTTACCAACAAGGCAGCTAAGGAGATGAAGAATAGAATATCTCAAATTGTTGGACCAGAAGCCAAAAATTTATGGATGGGAACTTTTCACTCTGTATTTGCGAAAATATTGAGGTTTGAAGGGGATAAACTCGGTTTTCCTTCCAACTTTACGATATACGATTCCAACGATTCCCAACAATTGATGAGGTCTATTATTAAAGAAAAAAATCTTGATAAGGACATCTATAAATACAAGCAGGTCTTGTCCAGAATCTCTTCTTTTAAAAACAATTTGATCACGGTAAATGCTTATTTAAAAAACCCTGAGTTGCAAGAGGCAGATGCTATGGCAAAGCGACCTAGACTAGGAGAAATCTATCAGGAATATGTGGATCGTTGTTTTAAGTCTGGCGCTATGGATTTTGATGATTTGTTGTTAAGAACCAATGAGCTTCTAACGCGCTTTCCGGAGGTCCTAGCTAAGTACCAACAAAAATTCAAATACATCTTAGTAGACGAGTATCAAGATACCAATCACTCTCAATATCTTATCGTAAGAGCTTTAAGTGATAGGTTTCAAAATATATGTGTGGTTGGAGACGATGCACAAAGTATCTATGCCTTCCGTGGAGCCAACATCAATAATATTTTGAATTTCCAAAAGGATTACAGCGATGTAAAATCTTACCGACTAGAGCAAAATTATAGGTCTACTAAAAATATCGTTGATGCTGCCAATTCCATTATTGAAAAAAACAAAACCAAACTCGACAAAGTGGTATGGACGGAAAACCTTGAAGGCTCTAAAATTCATGTAAATCGACTGGTGAATGATGCGGAAGAAGGGCGGTTTGTGGCCAACTCTGTTACAGAGAAGCGCATGCAAGAAGGTGCTAAAAACGGAGAGTTTGCTGTATTGTACCGGACAAATGCCCAGAGTAGATCTATAGAGGATGCCTTGAGACGTAAGGATATTCCATACCGTATTTATGGAGGACTATCCTTTTATCAAAGAAAAGAGGTCAAAGATATTCTAGCTTATTTAAGATTGATTGTTAATCCTAAAGATGAAGAATCTCTAAAAAGAGTTATTAATTATCCCTCAAGAGGGATAGGACAAACCACGATTGACAAATTAACTCTAGCGGCCAATCATTATAAAAGGACGATTTTTGAAATCATCGAAAATATAAATAAGCTCGACTTAAAAATAAATAAGGGCACTCAGACCAAATTGGTCAACTTTGTTAATATGATCAAGAGTTTTCAAATTCAGAATGAATCCTTGAATGCATTGCAAATCACAGAAATTGTATCTAAAAAAACTGGACTTCTCCAAGAGTTTAAAAAAGACGGTACCCCAGAAGGAATTGCTAGAATAGAGAATATTGAAGAGTTACTTAATGGTATTAGCGATTTTGTAGAAGGCCAAAAAGAACTGGTCGATGCCAAGGGATCGCTTACAGAATTTTTGGAAGATATCGCACTAGCTACATCATTAGACAAGGAAACAGCTGATGAAGATCGCGTTGCTCTTATGACGATTCACTTGGCCAAAGGACTTGAGTTTCCTTACGTATACATCGTAGGCCTTGAGGAAGATTTATTCCCTTCTGCTATGAGCATGAGTACTAGATCTGAACTTGAAGAAGAGCGGCGATTGTTTTATGTAGCCTTAACCAGGGCAGAAAAAGAAGCTTACCTCACTTACGTGCTTTCAAGATACCGCTGGGGAAAATTGATCGATGCTGAGCCAAGTCGGTTTATTGAAGAAATCGATGAGAAGTATCTGGACTATATGATTCCAAAAGACGATTATAGATATAAACCTCTTATCGATAAAGATATATTTGACGAAGTAGATAAATCCAAGTTAAGGCAAACTAAACCAGAAAATGGAACCCCTCCTCCAAGTCATAAGCCAACTGAGCAGCAGCTAAAACGACTTAGAAAGATTAAGCCAGAAGGAGACCCTACTCCTACCCAAAAAGCAAAACCTATACAGTTGGATGCAGGACAAATGGTAGAGCATACTCGATTTGGTAAAGGAGAAGTCTTAAATGTGGAAGGAGTCGGTATGGATAAAAAAGCAGCGATTAAATTCGAAAATGGAGGTGTGAAAAATCTAATTCTGAAATTCGCAAAATTGAAAATACTCTCTTAAATGCTATCGGTCTCCAACCTTATTATTGCTTTACTCTCTATATTTAGTATAGCATTGTTGAGCTTAACTTTTTTCCTTGATCAAAACTCAGAATTATACAGGCTTATCCATTATTATGATTTTGGATTATGTATGGTTTTTTTATACGATTTTTTCAATCAATTGAGGAAACGAAAAAAGAGGTGGCGCTATTTCTTCACCTACGGATGGTTAGACCTGTTATCTTCTATTCCCGTTGTTTCAGAATTTAGATATATAAGAGTCTTAAGGATCTTTAGGATATTCAGGATTATGAAATCCTTTCACCTCCTTTATCAATTTATAATAACTCATAAAAAGGCAAGCCTATACGGTTTCATCGTTTTTGTTTCTACTGTTATTCTTGTTTTAAGCTCAACACTAGTCTTGTACTTAGAGAAAGACGTAGGAAATATTAAAACTGCTGAAGATGCTCTGTGGTGGAGTTATATTACCATAACTACTGTTGGGTACGGCGACTATTACCCAGTTACTGGTCTTGGAAAACTAGCGGCAAGCATCTTAATCTTAAATGGTATCGCCATCTTCGGTGCTATTGTATCCTATATAACGGATAGAGTGAATACCATAAAAAGGAAGTCTTCTCTTGATTAATTTTTTTGTAAATTTAATCCAATTTAATATTTTAAGATCATGGCAGAACTCATAAGAATTTACGAAGAAAATCCTTCAGAAAAAGAATTAAAACGCATCGTTAAGATTTTAAAAAATGGTGGTTTAGTGATCTATCCTACAGATACTGTCTACGGGCTTGGTTGTGACATCAATAATACAAAGGCACTTGAAAAAATAGCTAGGATAAAGGGTATTAAACTCGAAAAAGCAAACTTTTCATTTGTGTGCCAAGATTTAAGCAATCTATCTGAATATGTTGCACAATTGGACTCGACAACCTTCAAAATATTAAAACGGAACTTACCAGGCCCCTACACTTTTATCCTACCTGGAAATAATAAATTGCCTTCTGTCTTCAAGAAAAAGAAAACGGTTGGTATAAGAGTTCCAAATAATAAAATTGCCCAACTTTTGGTCCAACATTTAGGAAACCCGATTGTTTCTACTTCCATAAGGGATGAAGATGATGTCATAGAGTACACAACTGACCCAGAGCTTATTGCAGAAAAATGGGATAAACTGGTCGACGTTGTCATCGATGGAGGCTTTGGGGACAATGTCGCCTCTACAGTAATTGATTTAACACAACCTGAACCGGAGCTCATTAGACAAGGTAAAGGATCGGCAGATATTTAATAAAATTTGTCCCTTATACCAAATTAAACCTATAACGTAGCATATAGTCTGATTCTTTTACGACATTAAAAAAGTGAAATTGATTTAAAAAAGAAAAGCGGGACATCTTGAGATGACCCGCTTTTCTTTTAAGCTGATATTTTATTATAAGGTTGGTTTATCTACAAAAGGTCTTTCGTCTCTATTGGCGATTTCCCAAGCCGTAAAAAATACAAGTCTAGCTCTTTTTTCTAAAAGGTCGTATTCTATTTTTTCTGCAGTATCGGTTGGTTGATGATAGTCTTCGTGAACACCATTAAAATAAAAGATGATCGGGATATCAAATTTTGCAAAGTTGTAATGGTCACTTCTGTAGTAGAAACGGTTAGGATCATTCTCATCGTTATAGGTATAATCTAAATTCAGATTGGTGTAGGTAGAGTTAGCCTTTTCAGAAATTTCATGTAAATCTGTGCTTAATTTATCACTTCCAATGAGGTAAACATAATTAGGATCGTCTTGATGGGCTTCATCAATTCTCCCAATCATATCAATATTAAGGTTGGCAACAGTATTTTCTAGAGGATAAATTGGATTTTCAGAATAGTACTTAGACCCTAACAGGCCTTTCTCCTCTGCTGTCACATGGAGAAATACAATTGAACGCTTAGGTCTATACCCGTCGGATACCGCTTTTTGAAAAGCTTCTGCAATTTCCATGATGGCTACAGTTCCAGAACCATCGTCATCTGCTCCATTATAAATTTCCCCATCTTTCATCCCTACGTGATCGTAATGGGAAGTGATCACAAGATATTCTTCTGGAAATTGGCTTCCTTTAATAATAGAAATTACATTCTCACTTGCTTTATACTTGTCGTTAAAATAGGCTGAAGGAATGGTTTGGAAATAAGTGTCGTCTTCCTCAAAAGAGCCTCCTTGGATATTTAAGCTATTATAGTAATCCTTTAAATACTCGGCAGCTTTCTTTTGACCAGGCTCGCCTGTGTCCCTTCCTTGAAAATCATCTGAACTAAAGGTATACAGATAATCGCTCAATTCTGAAGATGTGATGGTTTTTGAAAATTGATTTGGATCAACTTTAGTCACATCCTTCATTTGTGTTTTACATCCTACTAAGCTTATCGCTAGGAATAAGGGTAATATTATTTTTCTCATGGGTTTGTTGTTTAGCGCTAAAATAGGAGTTTAATGCTTTTAGATATACTTTAAAATCAGAAAAAATACAGAATTCTACTTTTGAAATGTCGAAGAGAAAAAATATCATAATTCCAGTTAGAATAGTTTTGATAAATCAAAAAGCTTACTATATTTGCAATCGCTAAAGAAATCCTGAAAAGGTATTTAGAGAAATGGCAACCCCGATAGTAATCGGGATGTCGAATGCTCCTGAGTAAGTTGGAGAAATGGCAGCCCCGATAGTAATCGGGATGTCAAATGTTCCTAAGTAAGTTGGAGAAATGGCAGCCCCGATAGTAATCGGGATGTCGAATGCTCCTGAGTAAGTTGGAGAAATGGCAGCCCCGATAGTAATCGGGATGTCGAATGCTACTGAGTAAGTTGGAGAAATGGCAGAGCGGTCGAATGCGGCAGTCTTGAAAACTGTTGAGGGTCACACCTCCGGGGGTTCGAATCCCTCTTTCTCCGCTAAACTAGGTTTCAAACGAAACTTAATCAATTACAAAACCCTTTAAAGTCAGTCTTTAAAGGGTTTTTTCTTTTTTCGATAATTTCAAAAGGCACATAGTATATCAAAGTTTAGTTACCTGTAGGCTTGCCCATAATTAGGACAGTACATAATTCGAATTTACTAACTTTAAATTCAAACTGTCACAATGAAAAACAGCAAGTTTAGCGAGAGCCAGATCATCAAGGCTCTCAAGGAAAATGAACAAGTAAGATCCGTTGGTGATCTATCCAGGGAATTGGGTATCGATAAGAGTACGTTTTATTACTAGCGCAAGAAGTACGGAGGTATGGAACAGCAACAGTTGAAGCGTCTGAAAGAACTCGAGGAGGAGAATAATAGGCTCAAACAGATGTATGCTGATGTGAGTCTAGATAAATGTTTTTCGGACTTCGTAAACATACCCAAGCCTTTAAATATAGCACTTTCTGCCTATTTGTTATAGCCATTGTTATGCCATATTACTTTTCGGACTGTTTTTCCGCTATCAATTTTTTAAAGAAATCAGCCACTCCCGAAGCACCTGTCTTTCCATTGTCTTCCATATTCGATAAAATCACTATTGGAGTGTCTACCTTTGATGTGACGATTTTTATGAGTTTATAAATTTTATATTTGAGTTATGGTAAAAAAGTATGACAATGAATTTAAAGTTATGATCGTCGAACTGTTAAATTCTGGTATTAAGACAAAACAAGTTAGTGAGGATTATGATTTAAACCTTAGAAGGTAAGTTGTTAGTTTTGGTAAAACAATCACATCAAGACCTATTAACTCGTTTAAAAACTATTCCAGGCATTGGACCTAAAACAGCCATTATGTTAGTAGTTCTAACAGGTGGTTTTGATCGGTTCACAAGTGCAGCAGAACTATGCCGTTATGCTGGTCTAACACCAGTGATTAGGCAAAGTGGTAGTAGTGTAAAAGGACGCCCTCGAATAAGTAAAATTGGCAATCAAAAACTGCGTAATTTATTATTTATGTGCAGGTTTAATGCTTGTAAACCTGCCTGCCAGCAGGCAGGTACAACAAGGCTTGCAGAGATCTTTACGAGCGAATAGTGGCCAAAGGGAGGAGTAAGAAATTAGCACTTATTGCGGTCTGCAATAAGCTCTTAAAACAAGCCTTTGCAATTGCTAAATCAGGGTTGATATATGATAAAGAATATAAAAGTACTCTAGTGAGAAATTAATAAGTTTTTACTTGTTTTTAGCCACAGTACTTTGTTACCCTTTGTTATTTTTCAGTTCGCCAGTTTATAGTTGTTCACAAGCACAGAAGCAGATATTTGTAAGATTCGCTCCAATTCCCTAATCATATCAACAGTCAATCTTTTCTTACGGTTTAAGACTTCTGATACTCGACTTTTCCCGCCGATAATTCCAACTAAATCTTTTTGTCGCATATTCAATTCTTCCATTCGGATTTTTATCGCTTCGATTGGGTCAGGTGCTTCAATTGGATAACGTTCGTTTTCATAATTCTCGATAACCAATGAAAGTATTTCCGCTTCGTCGCCTTCCTTTGTCTCAATTGGCGCATCGAAAATCACTTCCAAACGTTCGAGAGCATTTCGGTAATCTTTGTCAGATTTAATTGGCTTTACATTCATAATTTTATTTTTAAATCGTGTCTGCATTTATTTTGTCATATTCAGCGTGTGTGCCGATAAAACGAATAAATGCCCATTGCTTTTCATAATTGAATTTTACAATCAGTCTGTAAGAATTTCCTTTAATATTGAAAACTACTCGACTATCTTTTAGAATGCTTGCGTTGATGTAAGTTTGTTTTACATCATTTGGTGAAAACCATTTGGCACTTTTGGCCGTATCATACCAAGTTTTCAAATACTGTTCGGAATCAGCGTGTATTTCCCAATATTCCCGAAGTGTACTTTTTGCAATTATTCGTTTCATTAATTCAATTATAGCACAAATATACGATTAGTTCTCAAATGTTGAACTACTGATATTTTTTTTTATTAAGGGTAACGGTCTTGTTTAACGGAAGTGGCGTGGAGTAAGGACGCGTTCTTTTCGGCTAAACACGAGCCGAATTTTTTAATTTTCTTATTACCTATTTTCTCAATAAGCCAAATTAAAAAAATTTGGCGGACTTGCAAATACGCCTTAACTTCGATTAGTTAACTAATTAGCTATGAGCAATATACGTTGTTGTGTGTAGTGCTTTCCACACTATGTTTGTTCATCTAAATATTCTTGCCAAATCTCAATCCATTCATCAGAATATGCTTTTGCCGTATCATAATCGGGAAATTCGATTTCTGTTTGTTCGTTATATTCTTGCTTTTCAAATTCGTTTGTTTCTGGATATTGAATGTAATCGTAGCGAGTTTTAAACTCAACTACCAAAGTATTCTTTTTTCCAATATCTGTAAAGCTGTTAAGTCTAAAACATTTTACTTGAGAAAGATTAATTGTTAATCCTGCGTGAGTTACCAATCTTGGTGAGTTCATATTTTAATTGCTGTTAAGTCCGAAAGAATTTGTTCCTAATTTGTTTTTGAAAAGACGCTCTTTTTTAATTGCTTGGTCAGATGTTACAGTTCGAGGTAACAACATTAAAATCGAAAATTGAAAATGTTTCGCATAATCTTTATCAAAGTCAATTTGTTCTTTCAACATTTTATTATTTCCGTGTCCGTTTGTTGATATGTATTTACACCATCTTCCCCAAATTCCTTCTTCGCCATAAGCCGAGCCAACATATAATTTTCCGCTATTCGTATCGCTTATCAGATAAATACCTTTTGTAATGGAAAGCATTTTTTTCCAATCGCTATATTGGTTTTTGACGATTTCTTTGAGTTCGTGAAAGTCAAGAATGAAATCCGAATAATCAGTAAATTGTCTGTAATGAAGTCCGGCTTGAATTTCAATTACTTCCATTTGGTTTTTTATCCATTGGTGCCAACTAATTGCAGTTTTCCAGACAATTATTACTCGTTCCGTTAAATCCTCAAATCCATTTTCACGAACCATTTGGTATTCAAAATGATTTTCGTTTATGGTTTTTCTGTCAGTAATTTTAAAAACTCCAATAAACCTTGAACGATTTCCGTCTTCGCCAATGAATGACACGATATAATCTACATTTCTGAAAACATCTTTAGATTGAGAATTTTGATATTTTAAGAATTCATCATATTCAGTCCGATATAAATTGTATAAATCTTGCCTTTGGTCTTTATGTCTGACAAGTTTAATTTTCGCATTTTTATCAAGTCCGCGATTGAATAGTAATTCTTGAACTGTTATCATTTAAAAACTGAATTTTGATGTTATCACGATTTTTTTTGCATTACACACAACGTCTCGGCTATGGTTAGTACGGGAATTAAAAGTAGTGAACTTTCGATTAAGCACTTAGCCAAAACTTTTTATTTTATTTTATATTTTCATTTTAAAGCCAAATCAAAAGATTTGGCGGACTTAGTAAATATGCCTAAACTTTGGGTTAAGCACCAAAACCCGTATTAATTATAGCCATTGTTAGGCACTTTTTTTATTTCAGTCAATTTTATTCAGTTTCAACTTAATTTTATTTTCAGTCAGAAACTTGTCAAAATCTTGTCGGTTATCAAATTCAGTCGTATTTCTTTTTACAGTTTCCGAATTAGGTGAATTTTCATAATCATTTTTTATCACCCAATATTTAAAAAATTTGTCTTCTGTTCGTTTTCTACCGTTACCAGTTTTTGCAATAATCCATTTGTTATTATCTGCAATTTCCAAAATAGTCATTGGAACAATTTCAACTCCTGAAGTGGCACAACTTTCCGTTTGATAAACGATTCTTCGGTCAACATTATCATATTCGGATAGATAGATATTATTTCCCAAGTAATCTTCTTTTGCTCCAATACAGCAAGAATTAAGCGAAATAACTAAAATCAGAAAAGTCAATATGTTTTCAATTCTTTTTTTCATTCAAATTGTGCCTAACATCCGTATAAACCCTATTCAAACCTTCAGTATAGGGTATATATCTTTTTAGGGAGTTGTTTTATCTTCAACTAAACTAATACTTTCAAAAATATTATACAGCTCAATTTTTATGGTTTAATGCCACTTTCATTAAAATCTTAACGGCAGCTAGACAAGAACCCAGCTTGACGACTCGCTTACCTAAATTTGAAAAGGCTTAAGTTTGGTAATGAACTACACAGTAAAAAAAAAGTAAACGTCTTACCCTGAAAAACTATCTCCAAGAATCAACTCATCCCCATAGGATCATTTACAAACAATCGGTTCAGTCAACCCCGAATGATCGGGGCCTTTGTATTAGGTTACCGAAAATACGGTACAAGCTGTACCGACCACACTATGCTAAGTTATTGTAAACAGTTTTATAAATTATATTCAATCCCAATATTCAACACGAATGATTTAATTTTATCATCTCGTTTTATTAATCCACTATACAACCTCGAATTCAAATTAACTCTTTCACTAACTTTATAACCAAGCCCAAGTGATACTCCAAAATCAAATGAATCGTCACTTTCTCTAATAATAAAACTATCATCTTCGCCATCTAATATCTGTTGTGAAGAATTTAGACTTCTTTCAATAATAAATCCTATTTGAGGGCCACTTTCAAGATAGAACTGATTACTTAAAAATACTTTTACGATTAAGGGAATAGAAATAGTCAATTCATTAATTTCATATTCAAAATCATATGTATTGGAATTTGATATAGGATTACCATTAAAATCAAAATTAGGTATGTTTAAACCTTTCACTAATACTCTACTACCTTGCAATGCAAAAAGTAACTCAGGTTGAAATTCCAATTTTTCTTTAAGTGAAATATTCATAAATCCTCCTGCATAAAATCCAAACTTGTATTTATAGTCTATTGAATTTTTATTTGGAGTGAATTTTCCAATATTCATTCCTGTTTTTATACCAAAATTGATAGGTTTATCTTGTCCATAAATAACTGACAAATTAAAGAATAAAATTAAAGCTAGAGCTGTTAATCGTTTTTGCATAGAGCATTGAGTTTTTTAATTGTTTACAAGGTCAAAAATATGGGGCGTGTGGCATTTTGAAGTTATGAAATATCAAATTTCTATACTTTTCATTATATGTAAGCATTTTCAAATAATTGCTATCCGTCAATTGACTTATATTTAGTGATAAATTGATGTTTTTTTACCACATTACTTTGTTTTGGGTAGTTATTACGTATCATTATTTCATAGGTTATTGACAAATAAATATCTGTTTTCCCGAGCTATCACTAAACTCCTCTTCTTTAAAACTTCTAAATTTATTAATAATTTTAAACCCATTTCGTTCCAAATAGGAGTCTAATTCTTGAGGGAAATATAACCTCATATCTAAATTTTGAATTGAATCAAACTCTTCATTTATATAGTAATACCATTCTATGCGATTATTTTGAGTTTTAATTTCATATCTCATTTTCTGCTTTATTAAAACCTTTCTTCCATCTTTGGTTTTATATTCAGCAATTTGTTTTATTCAATATCCAAGGCAATGATGTATAGCAAAAATAAGATCTCATTTTGTTTCAAGTAATTTATTCATCATTACTATGATTTGAGATCATTGGAAGCCTAATTTGTGAGGTATATTTTGAAGAATGATGCACCTTATTTTGGGCGATTACACTTTCTGTTTCGTCATAGTTATTGCCTCCAGTATTCAAGTTACGAGCAAAACGAGGGAAATTACTACTAGATATTTCAATACGTATGCTATGCCCTTTCTTAAAGTAATTACTTGTTGACATAGGTGTTAAATCTACTTTATAGACTTTACCTTTCTCCATAAAAACTTCTTTGTCATATCCTTCACGATATCTGACACGCTGTATGGTTTCATCCAAGTTGTATGCTGTTCCATCAGGATACACATCGATCAATTTAATGGTAAAATCAGTGTCTTTGACATCTGAAGATACATATAATGTAGATTCAATAAAACCTGAAACTTCTACACCTTCCTCTAAAACATCTGTCGTATAAATCAAAATGTCATTTCTGGTTTCCATTTGCTGTTGATCGAAAGCACCTCCTTTAATAGCATTTCCTGTACAACATACATTACCTCCATAAGAAGGCACGGGCTTCATAGGGTCGTAGGTGAAACTATCAGGAAAATCCGCTTTTGCTTTTGAGCTTGTTAATTTTCCATCTCCATAAACGCTATTGGCTTTACCATTACTGCTTAAATAATAGGTTGTTAATTCAGCTTTTTTTGGAGGCCAAGTTTCTGATGCTTGCCACTCGTTACTTCCCATGGTATAATACTGCACTCTCGGTGTTTTCTCTATAAAATCGTTTTGTTCTCCTTTCAGCCACAAATCAAACCAAGCATAAATTTGCTCATCGTAATTAAGCCTTGCATCGCCAACACTGCGTTCGCCAACAATGGTATTTTCCGTTGCTCGCGTATAACCACAATGTAAAGTGGGTGCAATTACCAAGTATTGATTATCTCTGATGGCTGCATCTTTAGCGTTATTTCTAACATGATTAAATAAAGCTAAATTGGGAGTGATAGAGACATCATACCATGAAGCAAACCAAAAACTTGGGACACCAATTTCCATATCATCATGGTAAATCCCTCCCTTGAACCAAGCTTCATCATTGGGTTTCCGGCGTATCATTTTATCAAAAATCTCATTTTTTCCATGTATATTTTTCAAAATATCCTGAATAGGCAAGTGACTAAGTGCTTCAGCCATATCTACTGGCGGATTTTCAGGTGCTAAATCGTAAAATCTGGAAATTCTAATCAAATCTTCTTGAGTAGCTCCGGCTGGAATACGTGGTTTAAATTTATCATGCTCTACACCATATAACCAAGCAATGAATAGCATTTGCTCTGCTCCGCCGCGATACCAATTTCCTTGTTCGTTAATGCTGCCAACCCTACCGACACCAGCACCATAACCTTGAGGCACCATTGCTGCGTGAGAAGGATGGTCTAAAGCTGCAACAGCCATTTGCCATTCGGCAGTAGAAGAACAACCTAAAGTCCCTATTTTACCATTAGACCAAGATTGATCTTTCATCCAAGTAAATGCATCATAACCATCGGTTAATGGAACTCCTAAGATATCCCATTCTCCTTCTGAAAAGTATCGGCCACGTTCGTTTTGAACGACATAAGCATAGCCTCTTTTCACTGCTTCTAAAGCGCTTTGTGCGGTTCTTGTTTTTCGTTCTCCATCTCCCCACGAATTAAAATTATAAGGAGTACGCGAAAAAATAATAGGCACCTTTTTATCAGTTTTTGGGCGATATATATCTGTTGCTAATCGGATACCATCGCGCATTGGCATCATTATTTTCTGATCTACAATGGCTAGTTCTTCAAGTTCTTGAAGGATTTTGTCTTGCGCTTGCAGGTTGAAAATACTTACAAAGAAATAGGCAAGTAAAAACGGAATTAAATTAGTGCGTTTTTTCATTTTATTAGAATTCTTGGTTTCAATTAATTTGCTTTCAGTCAAAAGTCACTTTCGAGTTTTTCTAAAAGAATTTTATCATTTGTTGATTCGGTATTAAAATAAAGGCTAATATCCTTATAAACCCTATTCAAATCTTCAGTATGGAGTATATATCTATTAAAGATGCTGTTTTTTATGTTCAACTAAACTAACACTTTTATGTACTTTATCCAAGGGACTTTTAATTAAGCCCTAAAAGTGCTGCATTTAAGAATCTAACGTAATTACTATTTACCAACACTACTCATTGATCTTCGTCCTTACAGCGCAAACCCAGGTTTCTGTCATCTTCATACCATGGTTATTTTCAAAAATAATTTTTAGGATAAAGGTGCTCCCCTATTTAGAAAGCATGAACCCGGAGGGCATTAAAAGTTTTGAGTAAAACAGAAGTTCTAGACCAAAATAAGGCATAAGATATTATAAGTGATTACCTGTTCACAGACCGAATGTTCAATGTAGACTAGGTTATTGAAGCCTTAGAAGATCAACCCAGTGTCTTAAAAAAGAGTCCATGAGAAATCGAATAACAAAAAAGATACAAGACTTTATCAAGACTTTTGTAAATAGAGTAGATAGTACTTTTTCACTTATTTTATTACAGTACTTAGTTGGTTTAGTAGTATTTGTTTTACTTAAAGTAAAGTTTGTTTGTCTAAAAGTAATATTTTTCTTACATTTATTTAAAATCAAATCATAATATTATGAAAGTCAATTATTTATTTCCGAATAAGTTCAAGAAAATTGGTTGGCTTTTACTTATTCCCTCAGCAATTATTGGTTTAGTAACACTTATATATGAGTACGAACCAAGTTTTTTAGATTTTAATCTTCCAGCTATTTTTATAGATGACCTTTTTAAAGAGCAAAAACTATACGGAATGGTTAAGAATAATATTCTCAATGAGATTCTCGGAATTTTAATTATTATTAGTTCTTTATTTGTTGCTTTTTCTAAAGAAAAATTAGAGGATGAATATATTTCCAAGATCAGATTAGACTCCTTGGTTTGGGCTGTTTACTTTAACTACGGAATTCTTTTGTTTTCGTTTTTATTTATTTTCGATTTTTCCTTTTTATGGGTTATGATATTCAATATGTTCACAGTTTTATTGTTTTTCATAATCAGATTCAATTGGCAAATTTCTAAACTTGAAAAATCAGCTCGTCATGAAGAATAGTATAAAAGTAGAAAGGGCAAAAAAAAATATCACTCAAGCGGATTTAGCCAAATTAGCAAAAGTTAGTAGGCAAACAATTAACGCTATGGAATTGGGGAAATATGTTCCATCAACAGTGTTGGCTTTAAGGTTAGCTCAGATTTTTGATGTCGAAATAAGTCAAATTTTCACTTTGGAAGATTCCGATTGGATTTAGATGATTTTACTGACAACGTTAAATTGTATAAGTTGAAGCGGATTGCAAGGTACTTACCTGTCAAAACACTACACAATTTGAGCTGACTTCAAAGCCTAATATATAGCACATTCCCTGCTATTACTTGTACAAAATGTTAGATATAGTTTTTTTAATTAGAACAATTATTATCAACTAAGTCATTTAATGTAGGATTAAAGCTGTTGAATCCAGCTGAAAATGAAATTGTCTGGCTATTTTCCTGCGCAAATTCTACTAAGGAACAAAAATCGGTCAATGAGTTGTTTGAAAAAATTCCAATGTTTTCAGAAGAAATAATTCCTTCTAAACCGTTTATATTGATTAAGTTAATATTATTTAAAATTATTATCTGAGGGATTTGTTTTAAATTTTCTAGTCCATTCAAGTTAGTTAATGATCTGTTGTTAGAAAGAAAAAATTGGGTACCGATATTGGTTAGACTACTTAAAGAATTTAAATTTTCCAATTTACTATTTACTGCAATGCTTAAACTATTAGAAATATTGTTTAAACTTTCAAGACCTGCTAATGAAGTAAGTTTAAGGTTATAATCTATTTCCAAAAAATCTAAGTCTGTAATGTTTTCTAGACCTCGTAAAGATTTCAAGTTATCGTTGTACCTAATAAATATACCACCACTGATTTTCTCTAAATTTTGTAATGCACTTAAGTCTTCTAAATCATCTGCATAATTGATAATTAAATTTCCGTTAATTATCTTATACTGTTGGATTGCCGGGTCTTCTAAATCTTTGAGCGAGCGGATTTCCAAATTTCCTTCTAGTAGTGTGACCAATTCTATATTGTTATCATCTGAAAAACAAGAGATTGTAAAGAATACTAATATGATTATACCTACTAATTGATTTTTAATCATGGGTACTTTATTTTAAATTTGTATAATGAACTTTTCCTTTTTTAGCATTCAAATATAATTCTATTTTTTTCTTAACATTAAATTATTATTCGCTACAAGAAAAAATTATTGCTGAAATCTGTACAAACCCAATTCAAATTTTCATTATCAGCTATATATCTGTTAAATAAGATATTTTCCAATTTTGTTATAAGCTAACTTTTTTTAAATATATGATCCAATAGACTTTATGTTAATCGGTTTACCAACACTATTCGGTATTTTTCCTTACAGGGCAAACGCAGCTTTTCGTCTTCTTCATACCATGGTTATTTTCAAAAATAATTTTTAGGATAAAGGTGCTCCCCTATTTAGAAAGCATGAACCCGAAGGGCATTAAAAATTTTGAGTAAAACAGAAGCTCTAGACCAAAATAGGGTATAAGATATTATAAATGATTACTTGTTCAAAGGCCGAATGGTCAATGAAAATGGGGTTATTGAAGCCTTAGAAGATCAACCCAGTGTCTTAAAAAAGAGTCCATGAGCAATCGAATAAAAAAAAAGTTAAAAGACTTTATCAAGACTTTTGTAAATAGAGTAGATAGTTAGATAGTAGTTTTTCACTTATTTTATCATGGCACTTAGTTGGTAACTGAACTTTATGCGATTCTCAAAAATGAATGTTTTTTTTAGAAATTAGCCTTATTTAAAGCCAAATTCAACTTAAAAGTGGGAGGCTTTTTTAAGTTTTGGTAAACATGAGATAATAGTAAGATTATCTAAGCTGGCTAAATACAATTTAGTGAACGCTACCAAACCCCGAAAGCACTGGTAATTTATAGTAAACCATTGTGCAAATAATGAGTAAGAATGTCTAAATTAAATTACATAAATTAGCTTTTATTATTTTTTATTTGCTAAATGTTTATTCTAAATCCAAAATAATTAGCACATTTGGCGGGTAATAAACAAAACATAAAAATCACTAAAATATATGAAGATTTTGTAGATTAAAAAGACTTCTCATTTGATGGATGTTGTACCCGATTTTTAAATAGAAATGATCTAAAAAATGGATAAAAAAGAAAAACTCATGATTGCCAACAAGGAACTTGCTTTTCAAAACGTTGAAAAAGAAAAACGTGCAGAACAACTCATGATTGCCAATAAGGAACTTGCTTTTCAAAACAAAGAAAAGAAAAAAAGAGCTGCAGAATTGATCGATTCCAACAAAGAAGTCGACGAATTAGAAAAGCGAGTAAAAGAGCGAACAGAAGATTTAGAATCATTTACATATTCCGTATCTCACGATTTACGCACTCCACTGCGTGCCATAAATGGATATGCAAATATGCTGGAAGAAGATTATAGTGGCGTGCTTGATAGCGAAGGAAAAAGAGTATTGGGAGAAGTGAGAATTAATGCCAAAAAAATGGGGATATTAATTGATGATCTGCTTACATTTTCAAGATTGGGTAGAAAAGGAATTTCAAATTCAAAAGTAGATGTAAACGAATTGGTTAAAACTGTTCTTTTGGAAATTAATGAAAGCACAGCACACCATGCCGAAATAAAATATGAGAATTTACTTCCAACAATTGCAGACTATAACCTACTAAAACACGTAATTACCAATCTCCTTTCCAATGCCATTAAATATTCTTCTAAAAAAGATAAACCATTTATTGAAATAAAGTCAGAGCGAAAAAAAGGAGTCAATATATATTCCATTAGTGACAACGGAGTAGGCTTCGATATGAAGTATGTAAATAAATTATTTGGGGTATTTCAACGGCTGCATTCCAATGAAGAATTTTCTGGCACAGGTGTAGGACTTGCAATTGTGGAACGCATTATCCATAAACACAATGGAAAAGTATGGGCAAAAGGAAAAGAAGGACAAGGGGCCACTTTCTATTTCAGTTTACCAGATGTAGATAAGAAAACAGAAAAAAAGCAATAGTCTAAATAAACCACTATGGAAAATAATACTGTTGAAATTCTGCTCATAGAAGATAATATGAACGATGCAGAACTGGCTATTCGCGCATTTCGAAAAGGTAACATCAATAATAATCTTATCCATCTTAAAAACGGAGCCGAAGCACTTGAATTTCTCTTTGCTACAGGAAAGTTTGAAGGCAGAGACACTAGTAAAAAACCAAAAGTAATATTACTTGATTTAAAAATGCCTAAAGTGGATGGACTTGAAGTATTGGCGAAAATAAAAGCAAGCGATCTCACAAAATCAATTCCTGTGGTAGTGCTCACATCTTCAAGCGAACATCCTGATATTGAACATGCTTATTCACTTGGTGCCAACAGCTACATCGTAAAGCCGGTTGAATTTGATGAATTTGTAAAAGTAGTTACAGAACTTGGTTTTTACTGGCTACTAAAGAACCACCCTTCTCTATAAACAAATATAAAATCCTTAAAAATTGAAAACCAAATTAAAAATACTTCACCTTGAAGACATTCCTACTGATGCTGAATTAGTAGAAAGAGAGTTGAAAAAGGGAGAGATTCAATTTGAAAAATTGGTTGTCGATAATAAATTAGACTTTAAAAAGGCTCTCAAAGAATTTGTGCCTGACATTATCATTTCCGACCATACTCTTCCTTCCTTTGATTCTATAGAAGCCATAAAGATAATTAAACACCAAAAAATTAAAATTCCCTTTATACTCGTTACAGCCACAGTATCTGACGAATATGCTGTAGAGGTAATGAAATCTGGGGCTGATGATTACATCCTCAAAGATCGACTGCATCGCTTGCCAAAAGCGGTAGAGAGTGCAATGGAGAAAACCAGAGCCGAGCAAAAACTACTCGAAAGCGAATCATTCAATAAAGGAGTTCTTTCTTCACTAGCTTCACATATAGCTGTTATCAACAAAGAGGGGTCTATTTTATTGGTAAATAAAGCATGGGACAATTTTGCAAAAAAAAATGGTGAAACTAGGCTTTCACGTGCTTCTGAAGGTAGCAACTACTTTGATGTTTGTGAAAAATCTGTGCTAGCGGGCGACCCTTTCGCAAAAAAAACCTTGGAGGGTATTAAATCTGTACTCCGTAAAGAGAAAGTGATTTTCGAACTGGAATACCCATGCCACTCTCCCAATAAAAACCAATGGTTTTTGCTTAGTGTCATAAATTTTGGGAGAGATACACATAAGGTTGTTATCTCGCACCAAAATATTACTGAAAGAAAGATCGCCGAAAAAAACTTTATCGATACTTCCATTGAACTTCAAAACACACTTGCCAAACTTAATAAAATACTCGATTCTTCATCGGATATCATTTGTACAATAAATGCTGATGGTGAGTTTGTGAATGTTAGTGCTGCATCACAAAAAGTTTTGGGGTATACACCTGAAGAGCTTATCGGGATCAAATTCATGAATCTGGTATATGAAGACGATGTTGAAATCACTTCCAAAACGGCTGAAAAGATTTTTAGAAATGCACAAATTCCTATTTTTGAAAATAGGTACGTGCATAAAAATGGTAAAATTGTTCCTCTACTATGGTCAGTTAATTGGGATAAAAAACTCAGGTTAATGTATTGCGTAGCAAAGGATGTTACTGAGCGGAAAAAGTCAGATAAAGAAAATAAATTCAAAGCAAATTTGTTGAATACCATTGGCCAGGCGGCAATAGCAACAGATTTAAATGGCGTTGTAAACTATTGGAACCGGGCAGCTGAACATATTTATGGATGGACAAAAAAAGAAGCTTTAGGAAAACATATAGTTGAGCTAACGACTAGCGAAACCACCAGTGAGCAGGCTATGGAGTTAATCGAAGAGCTGAAAAAGAAGGGAAAGTGGTCAGGAGAATTTAAAGTGCAGAAAAAGGACGGAACTAATTTCCCAGCCCTAATTACAAATTCTCCAATTTATGATGAGAATAATATATTTTCTGGTATGATAGGGATTTCATCAGACAATACTGAACAGAAAAAGCTTGAATTATTATTGGATAAATCCAACCGCCTAGCACGTATAGGAAGCTGGGAAATTGATGTAGTAAAGGAGACCGTTTATTGGTCAGATATTACAAAGGAAATACGTGAAGTGGACAAAGATTATATCCCGAACCTTTCAACGGGAATAGGATTTTTTACTGAGGGTATAAATAAGGAAATTATATCTCAACGGGTACAACAGTGTATTGATAATGGTACTCCCTGGGATGAGGAACTGCAAATAACCACGTTCAAAGGAAATCTTAAGTGGGTGCGTACAATTGGTGAAGGAGAATTTTATAATGGGAAATGCTTAAAGATACAAGGAAGTTTCCAAGATATTACAGAGCGGAAAATAGCACAAGAAGCTCTTAAAGAACAAAACAAGGCGCTTAAAAAAACAAACGCTGAACTTGACAGATTTGTTTACAGTACTTCCCATGATTTACGTGCTCCACTCACTTCCCTACTAGGCCTCATCAATATCGTTGATAGAAACCTCCCTGAAGCTGAGGCTGATCAAAGAGAACGCATTGGAATGATGAAACAAAGCGTTACCAAACTGGATAGTTTTATAGAAGATATAATTAATTACTCACGTAATTCAAGAACTGAAATAGAAAAAGTTGACATACACTTTGAAGCACTTGTAAATGAAAGCCTGCAAGCATTAAAATATATGGAAGGTGAACATATTTGCAAAATCAATGTAGAGGTTGTGCAAATGGGAAAATTCATATCGGACAATAAAAGAATATTGGTTAATTTGAATAATCTGATTGGCAACGCAATCAAATATCATGATAAGTCTAAGCAAAATTCTTATGTGAATATATCAATTCATTCAGACGACTCTAAGGCTACAATAAAAGTGGAGGATAATGGCATAGGAATAGCTGAAGATAAGCAATCAAAAATATTCGAAATGTTCTACAGAGGTACTAAATTTAGCCAGGGTTCTGGACTTGGCATGTATATAGTGAAAGAAACGCTAGAAAAGCTAAACGGGACTATTACCTTAAATTCAAAAATAAATGTTGGTTCAACTTTTGCAGTTAGAATTCCTAATCTAATTGAAAATAGATAATATGAAACATATTCTCCTTATCGACGATAATACAATTGACAATTACATCAACAAATTAATTGTTATGGAATCGAAAATAGCAGATTCAATAACTGTAATGGATTCTGGGGTTGACGCATTGGAGTTTTTAAATAATTTGATTGGTAACAATGAACCATTTCCTGAACTCATATTTCTTGACATACAAATGCCTGAGATGGATGGTTTTGAATTTCTAGATGAATTCGACAAGTTCCCTGAAGATAAAAAGGAAAGATGCACTATCAATTTACTCAGTTCATCCAAAGATCCATCTGACATAAGGAGAGCTGAAGAGTATACTTATGTCAAGAATTTTTTTAGTAAACCAATGAAAGCTGAGATGCTCAAAAATATAAAATAAATATCTGCAACACCTTACACATCTCAACTCCAGAATTGTATTATATGCCTTCATGGCCCTTTGTAGATTTCTTAATTTGTATTAATTAGGGCTTATAGATACTACTTCAACCCCTATAAATCAAATAAAAAAATTGACAATATAGCTAGTTATAAAAACTACGCGAGTGAGTTTGTGAATGAAAGAGTTTAGATTATAGTTTTTTCTTTAAAGATTAACTCTTTGTGTTTTTGGATGTTTGTTGAACAATTCTTCAAGTTTAGGATACATTGAATTTGTAGTGTAGTCACTCAAGTTTCGCAGGTCCGTTAACATCCCTAAACATTAATTACCAGCTAAATATCGCTTTGCCCCTAGCTTAAAGGGTGGCATTATTTTGAAACCAGTAACTGACTTAGGATTTTTGTACCCTTTAAAGGCGAGCCAAAAAAATCTGGCAACCTTATGCGTGGATTTTTAATCACTAGTGCAGAAAACGGGAAAGCCAATTTTATTTTAAGTCATATAGAGTGTAAAAAAAAACAGACCTCGTTTTTAAATAATTTCGGTTTAAAGACATTTCCTTCCTTTCACTATTCTATAAGCAATTGCTATTACTGCGACAATAAGCAGAAGATGGATTACCCAACCAATAGCGTAAAATATAAAACCGATAGCCCATAGAGTGAGCAGAATAACTGCAAAGGCATAGAGTAAATTTCCCATAATTTTTTGATTTGAAGATTAGAAAGATAGCTAGTGTTTTCTTTTAAGTATTTTTTTAAATAATTTTTGAATGGCTTATTTCAAATGTTCGAGATGCTTCATAAGTTTTCTTTTACAAGTTTTACATGGTCAAATTATTCCTGTAGAAGTACTTTTTTTTCATCATTCATTTTAATAAAGCAACACTATCTATCACATTAATTTAATATTTGTGTTAGCATGAGTATTGTTAATGTAAAGTTAATGTACTCTTTCAGAAAAAGATTGTAAGATTTCTTGTAAATCTTACATATATCTCACTTTCCTTCAAATTTACATCAATAGAGAAATAGAATAAATGAGTGAATAGATCTTAAGAGGTACGATGTTATAAACCAAAAATTATTTTGATCATTGTGCATAAGAAATTTCTGTGATATGGAGTATACAAATCCCTCAACACCAAAAAATATTGGATTAGGCTGACGCTAATGTGTGAATAGTGTAACAACTACTAAATATTATATAACATAGTGTTTTTTTTATTCTGAAATTTGTAAAGTAAAATAATAATAAAAAAGAACTTTAAATTATCCATCATTTCTACAATCATCTTTTCTACAGGGATAATGTTAACGGGTTGCAATACGCAGGATAACAGCCAAACTATATCTAAGGATAAAGTTCAGAATACAAAAGAAGCCTTTGCCAAGGTTACTTTGAGAATGAATAGTGCTATTGAAAATTTTAAAGCTGAGTAGGCTAAATTAATTGAAACGAATAATAAAAGAATTGCCGAATACAAACTAGAACTTGCTAGAGAAAATGCAAAGAACAAAGCTATATTGGAGAATAAGTTGTCTGAATTGGAACATAAAAATATAAAGCTAAAAAAAAGACTTGTAGACTATAAAAATAATGGCAATCAAAAATGGGTTGCTTTTAGGGACGAATTTAATCATGACATGGAGGAACTAGGTGAAGCACTTAGTGACTTAACTATTAAAAACGTTTATTAACTAATACATCAGAAATTATGGGAAATTTACTTTACATTATAGCAGTTATATTAGTCATAGCCTGGGCCGTAGGGTTTTTAGGTTTTCAAGCTGGTGGAATCATTCACGTCCTTCTAATCATTGCAATCATTGCTGTTTTATTTCGTGTTATACGAGGGGCCTAAAGTTTAATAACTTATTTATCATTAAATAAATATATAAATAGCCACATATCCTTTATTTGAAAACCGATTCCTACATTACACTAAGACCCATCCTATTAATTTTCATTAGGAATTATAAGTGAATGATCTTAGTCTCATAGCATAGAGCAGCCCAAAAGGCTGCTCTATAAGTTTTAACAAGTATGAACTATAATTAATGTAATAAGGTTTGAGAAAATTGCCGGTGGCTGTTTAATAAGCTAAGTAAAATTCATCTTTTAAGTCATAAAATCAATTACAACGCTAAATCTGTGTAAGATTTCATTTTTGAAATGTTTGAAGTTCACACTCTTCAATAATCAGAATGACGATTTAAATTTAGTTATATTGAAAAATTAGCTAATCCGTTTTTTTTATTTTGAATAATTCATCTATTTTAGTATTAATTTATGTAAATATAAGGCAATTAATAATTTAACGTTCTACTTAGTTTTAACATCAATTTTTATAAAATGATCATATATATCAAATTTATGGTGAGTTTACGCTGTAAAATGGTTGTAAAACAAGAACTTCAAAATTTGGGATTGCATTTTGTTAATGTAGACTTAGGAACTGTTGAAATTTTAGAAGATATCAGTCAGTTACAGAGATCTCAATTAGATAAAAACTTACGAAGATATGGATTGATATTACTGGACGATAAGCGGAAAATTATTATTGAAAAAATTAAGTCCATAATCGTTGAAATGGTTCATTATTCTGATGAATTGCCCAGTGTAAATTACTCAGATTATATAAGTGAGAAATTAGGCTATGATTACACCTATTTAGCAAATATATTTTCTGAAGTGAAAGGAATGACTATTCAGAATTTTATTATCCTCAACAAAATTGAGCGAGTTAAAGAACTCTTGTTATACGACGAGTTAAATCTTACTGAAATCTCTTACAAACTAAATTACAGTAGCGTGGCCCATTTATCCAATCAGTTTAAAAAAGTTACAGGACTTACGCCATCCTACTTTAAAAAGCTGAAAAAAGAACGTTTCAGAAATTTGGAAGATTTGTAAATTGTGCCAAAAAAATTCAAAAAGCTTTTTGGAAAACCTACAAATTTTTAATAGTATTATCCATAAAAAAGAGTGAGAATTCTGTAACTATTCTCCATTACTTTGTAAAAGATTATTGGAAGAATATCATCAACTTCACTTTTTGCTATTCTGAGAATACGAAAGCATTAAAATCTTAATATATTTTAAATTAAATAATGGAAAAGTCAGAAGTTGAAGAGTCAGAAATATTTATTATCGTTGAGATTATAGAGTATGTCCCCAATGCCGTAGTTATAAAAACAATCATTAAGAAAACGACTGGAAATGTAACTGCCGTTTCGGTTGATACAGGAGAAGACATCACAGAGAGAATATCTCCGTTCGATAGGTTTATACAAATCATAGAAGGAAGTGCCGAAATTATTATAGACGATCATTCACAGACATTGGCAAAAGGTCAATCCATAATCATACCTGCTCATTCGATGAATACGATTAAAGCCAATGAACGGTTCAAAATGATCTCAACCATCATTAAAAGTGGTTATGAATAATAGCTTTCTAGCGTATATAATGTAAAAGCACATTTGTAATTATCACCCCTCCCATCTATTTTTCTCTTGATTTAGTCTGGGTTAGCCATGACTATTAGGTGAACTTATTTTATTACTGAATACTGTTAATATGCTACATCCAAAGTTCTAACGCAATAAAAAAGTTGCTAACTTAATTTATTACAATTTACTTTTTTAATATTAAATAGCCCAACGACTATTTGTCAACACTACTCGTTTATCTTTTTCCTTATAGGGCAAAGAAAGGTTTTCGTCATCTTCGCATTCATAGTTATTTTTCAGAATCATAATTATTTTATAGCTTGAATCCAGCTAGTTCAGTAATTATTTTCAAAAATAATTACTGAAATAGAGATGCTCCTTTATTTGGTGGGCAGAAGCCCAAAAGGCGCTCTAAGAGTTAAGTAAAAACAGAGGCTATAAACCAAAATAGAGTATCAGATATTATAAACGATTACTTGTTCAAAGGCCGAACGGCCAATAAAGATGAGGTTATTGAAGTCCTAGAAAATCAAACCAGTGCTTTACAAAGAAAATCTATAAGCAATCGAATAACAGAAAAGATATAAGCCTTTATCTAGACCTTTGTAAATGGTGTGGATAATTAGACAATGTCTTTATACTTTTTTAGCACAGTACATTGTTGCCCTCAGTCCTTTTTTCGTAAAACTATTCCTATCCGTCTTGGTATTTCGTTTATTTGTTCTTCATCAAACCATTCATTTAATTCAACCAATTCGAATCCGTTTTTAGTGGCTGCGTTCAAATATTCTGAAATGTGATGAATACACGCTTCCAATTCTTAGGTCCCGTTTTCGGTCACACATTTAATCTCTATTTTTAAGATATAATTCCTGTACTAAAACAATTACAATGACAATAATTGGAGTTGCCAAAACTAAACCCCATGCGCCTGTGAGCAGACCCATTATCAACTGTGCAATTATTATGAGTGCCGGAGGCATGTTTAGTAATTTTTTCTGTACAAGTGTTGTAATAAAATTACTTTCAATAAACTGAATTAGAATATAAAGCCCAGCAACCAAAGCAGCGGTTTGGGGACTTTGCATTAGAGCCACCAATAGAGCTGGAATAAACGCTATTAATGGTCCAAAATTGGGAATGAAGCTAATTAATCCTGCTAAAATAGCTAGTACGAGCCAAAGCGGTATTCCTATAATAGCTAGGCCTATAGCTGTCAAAACAAACACAATAAACATTGAAAACAGTTTTCCTTTGAGCCAATTAAGTAATTGCTCGCCTAATTTATCTATGACTTGATCTGCTTTTTCTTGTCCTCTAGGTGGTATGAGTGCCACCATACCTTTGGTGTAAGTGTTGGGTGAAATGGTGAAGAAAATTCCAATAAATAAAATCACATAGACATCTCCGAACACCCCAAATGTGGACTGGAAAAATTCTCCAGCAAACGCTTGTGCTTTATCCATTGAATCTTTAGAGAATAGCGTATCCGCAATTTTTTCGCCTATTGAACTGCTATTCAATTTCTCTTTTGCATTATCGATGGTTTTAGGCAGCGTTTCCATTAGTTCAGCCATTTGTTCTTGCATTTTTGCTCCAATCAACCAGAATAATCCCGCGACTATTAACAAGGTGCCTATAATTGAAATAGCCACACATAGGCCTTCTTTCCATTTTGTTTTACGTTGAATCAAATTGCTCAACCCTCTAAAAAATATAGCTATGAGAGTTCCTGCTAATACTAATAAAAAAACGCTAATTGTGACTTTCAAAAGCAACAAGACAATTGTTACAAGAGCAATTATTCCAGTTGCTACCCATACTTTATTTTGAAAAGAGAGTTTGTTTTCATAGCTGTTACTTTAGACTTGGTTTTCTATTTAAAAATAACCCTATCAATATAAGAAAAAGTCCAGTAAATACTATGGGTAATCCAATCCATAAATAAACTTGGGTATCACTATTAATATTGAATAACATAAGTCCAATACCAAAACATTGTATTACAAAGCCGATTATTGATATGATGTATTTTTTCATATTTTAAATTTTATATTTCTCTTGTTTATTTATGTCGTGTTTTTCCATTCTGAGTAGGTTCCAACAATAAATGGTAACGTGTTTGTGTATGAGCCGTTACTTATTTAAGCAACCAATTCAGCAAATAAATCACAGACCTGCCGGCAGGCAGGCAGAATATTCCCCAGGAATGTTCGTAAGTCGGCAGTAACCTAGCAATTAATTAACACCGTGTTGCCAACTGTACTTTTTACGTTAGGCTATTTCAATGTTCAGATGTTTGCCAAGTCCTAATTCAATTAACTTGTAATAAGTGGAAATCTGAATATCGCTCAAACCACGTTCAATTCGTGATATGTAGCTTTTTTTTGTTCCAGTTCTTTCAGCAAGTTCTTCTTGAGTTAAGTTCGCTTCTTTACGAGCTTCTTTTAGCATTACGCCTAGTCGAAAAGCAAGAGAGCCAGCATCATATTTGTCTCGCTTTTGACTTCCCTTTTTCCCGTATGTTCCAATGAGGATGTCCTCAAAATCAGTTACATTTTTCATATCATTCATTTTTATCTTCTAGATATTCCTCTTTCAGTTTCTCCGCAAGTTTAATTTCTTTTTTCGGTGTTTTTTGAGTGTTCTTTATAAAACAATTTGCAAGAACTACTAAATATCCATGATCGAAAAAGCACAAAATCCTTATGCTCTTAAAGGTCGTAATCACTCGTACTTCGTATATTCCTTCTGTGTTTTCGAGGTACTTAAAGAATTTTTTAGGGACTTGTCTTTCAAATCGAACCAAGTCCAAAACGTATCCTATCTTTTCTCGAACTTATTCGTCTTAAGCTTTATAAAAGTCAGCGAAATATTGTTTGTATGCAACTACTTTTCTTATCACAATATATAGTTAACTAACTAGTGTACAAATTCCAAAATAAGTTACAAAAATTTGATGGAAAAGGTAGAGTTTCCAGTATTGTTGCCACCTCTTATGTTTAAACCCTTTTTCAAATCTTGAGTATAGGATATATCTTTATTATAGGTGTCGTTTTTATTTTCAACTAAACTAACACTTCTGCATACTTTTTTCCAAGGGGCTTTTAATTAACTACTAGAATGCTGCATTCAAGATTCTAATGCAACGAATGTATATCAATACTTCTGTTTTATCTTTTTCTTTATAGGGTAAACTCAGGTTTCTGTCATCTTCATACCCATGGTTATTTTTAAGAACAATTATTATTTCCAGGGACACTATTTATTTTCAAAAATAATTGTTGGAAAAAAGGGGTTTCTCAATTTGGGAAGCAGTTTAAAACAAATCCAGAAGGAAATAAAAACTTTAGAAGACAAACTATTTATATTAGTCAAACAAGAGCATCAGGACATTTTAACGCTCCTGAGGCTAGTCATAGCAAGAAGTTGCTAAAGAAACCTATTCTAAAAAAGCATCATTATCTATTTCCAAACGTTTGAATACAAATTCACACAAATTATAGCCGTTTTACTGCGTGTTCAAACTTACCAATTTGCTTTACAAGCGAATTAAAATGCTCTTGAGATAGTCCTCTTTAAGCAAAAGCAATCCCGTATTAGGATGTAGACGAAAAAACGATATCTAGGCGCTACTCTTTTAAGTTAGTCTGACATGACAAAATAAAACTCACTTCAACTTATTACTCCTTTTTATTTTTATTTGTTTTATGAGTCTCTAAATGATGCTTCAATAATTGTTTTAAACTCTCCAAATAGTCTTGCATGACAACTTTGTCAACATCAGGCTGACTCGACGCTGGAATAGTAATTGGATTTTCTTCCAAAGACCTGTAGAGTGCAGGATAATTGGTCTCTATATTCGTGGTAAGCTCCGTAATCTCTTGGAGTATAGTATGCAATTCTTTCATAGCTGCTCGTGTTTACAAATTTGAAGTTGTAAGATAACATTTACTTTTTAGGAAAAATATTAAGTTGGCGCACAAGTTCCTCTCCGTCCATTATATGTCCTGTGATCTTAAACACCTCCTTTCTATTCCTTCTAAAATCTTTTAGAAATTCAGTAAGTTCATCTTCAAGGGTTTCATGTTCAGCTCTAAATTGATGAGAATCGTAAGCAAATGGATTATCAATTAACTCGGCTAAATGATGTAAATGTTTATGTGTAGTTTCCAGTAAAGTAGCACCTTGCTTATGGACTTTAAGCAAGTCAACTTCAATCTCTCTAACCATATCGATATTCTCGCTTTTGGATATCCACAGAAAATATTTATCAATAAGGTGGTGTAGAAATTTTAAATCTTGCTTATAAAATAAAAGATCAGATTTCCAATGCTCTGTAAGTATATAAAGTTTTTGCCAGTCGGCCTCCCGAATGTAATCGTATTTGGGTCTGTTTATAAAATGGTTCATGCTCTTAATTACTAAATGAAGAAAAAATACTAAATGAAATTAGTGATAAAATCATTTAAAATACATGATTTCTATCATAATTAAAACAATTACAAATCAATGAATGCCAACTAGTTACTTAATGAAAACGTTTGGTTCGACTTCTTCGAAACGAAGTTCATTAGCACAACATTTAACTAAGTTGTCCATGTATTTAAGTACTACCCCATGATGAGGTGAGGTTATATGATCACTTTCAATACCAGTACAGGTGAGCTTCCATCACTTTTGAATTCTTCACATATTTTTATTTACACCTATAATTTCATCGCTTGCATTTGAATACTAAACAAAAAAAAGTCGAGCTCTAGCTCCATAGTGCAAGACTTATTAAGCAGTACAGTTAAAACTTTAACATTATGTTTAATTAGATTTAATCTAAATAAATTTGCGCAAGTCAGTTTTATACTTATTTTTGCACTTTTAATAGTCGACTATTTATATTCACTCTAAATAACTTTAAATGAAAAAATTACTTTTGTACCCCTTAGCTCTAACTTCTTTTTTATTCTTCTCTTGTGAAGATGATGATACACTTCAAGACACTCAAAATGAAATCGCAACACCAACGGAATATACCTTTGAGCGTGACGGAGAGTCTACCGTAAGTTTTAGTGGACAAACCACTAGAATCCGAATGGCAGAAGAAATGATTACTGCCTTTTTCGACCCAAACATTAGTACGGTTGAGTCTTTAAATGCAATGTACGCTCATGAAGAAGGCGCTAATGATTTTTCTAGTGATGCGCTGAACAATTCAGGTAAAAATATAAAAAGCAAAGTAGCCACTTCTATCGATTTCTTTGCTGCTAACACTGTAGAATCTGCTCAAATACAACAAGATTTTGAAACTTTTATAGCAGGCCAAGTAAATGAAGTCTTTCCTGCGTGGAATTCTTTAGCTGCACCTGGCGTACCTGGTCAGATTGCTGAAGGTACTACTCCTCGATACGTTAACGCCAAAGGATTGGAATACGATCAAGCTTTTGTAAAAGGATTGTTAGGTGCTTTAATGACAGACCAAATGTTGAACAACTATTTTAGCACAGCTGTTTTGGATGCTGGACAAAATATTGAAAACAACACCAATGACATCACAGAAGAAGGAAAGCCCTATACCACCATGGAACATAAATGGGATGAAGCCTACGGTTATATTTTTGGAAATGCTCCCAACCCCGCAAACCCATTGCTTAGCGTTGGAGAGGATGACAGTTATTTGAATAAATATTTGGGACGTCAAGAAGACGATCCAGATTTTGCAGGGGCTTCTCAGCGAGTATTTGATGCTTTTGCCTTAGGTCGTGCAGCTATTGTAGCGAAGAATTATGAACTAAGAGACGAGCAAATAGAAATAGTCCGTGAAGAAATTTCAGAAATGATAGGCTTTAGAGCGGTGTACTACTTACAGATAGCAAAAGTTCAATTTAACAATAACAATATAGGAGCAGCGCTTCACGATCTATCTGAAGGCTATGGGTTTATTTACAGCTTGCGTTTTACTAGAAATCCAGACACAGGCGCGCCTAATTTTTCAAGTGAAGAAATTGATGGCTATTTAACCCAAATGCTTGAAAGTTCTCCTGATGGCTTGTGGGATATCTCATTTGAAACTTTGGACGAACTTTCTAATACAATAGCTGCAAGGTTCAATTTTACTGTAGAAGAAGCAAGTAACTAATTGGTTTATCAAAAAAAAGAAAATGAAAAAATATATAATAGTAACCTTATTAACTTTAGGTGCTTTAGTAACCTACTCCTGTTCCGACGATGATAGTGTAACTACAGATGAAGGAACAAACCCTTCTTTTGATCGTGGCGTAATGCTAGCTAATTGGGCAGATAACATCATTATTCCTGCCTTTACAGATTTTGAAACTAAAACAAGCGCTCTTGAAGACGCAACACAAACCTTTGTAGATAATCCAACTCCTGTTAATTTAGAATCCTTACAAGACAGTTGGTTTAATGCTTATGTAGGTTTTCAAGAGGTATCGCTTTTTGAAGTAGGTAAAGCTGAGGAAATCAACTATAGAAATAGGCTAAATGCTTATCCTACCAGTGTTTCAAAAATTGATGATAAAATAGAAAATGGAAATGTCAATTTAGCACTTCCATCTTCGTTTGATGCACAAGGATTCCCCGCTTTAGATTACCTCCTTTACGGTTTGGGTGAGACCAATGAAGAAACCTTAGGTTTTTACACAACTCATACCAATGCTGAAGCTTATAAAACTTTACTGAGTACTGTTTCACAAACGATTCACTCGCTAACAGAAGAAGTACTTACAAGTTGGACAGGTCCTTTTAGAGATTCTTTTGTTACAAATACAGCATCTTCGGTTAATGGGTCTGTAGATAAATTGACCAATGATTTTATTTACTATTACGAAAAATCTCTTCGCGCCGGAAAAGTAGGTATCCCAGCAGGTATTTTTTCTAACGACCCTTTGCCCCAAAATGTAGAAGCATTTTACAAGGGTGACATATCCAAAGAACTTTTGTTGGCTTCTATAGAAACCACCCAAAACTTTTTTAATGGAGAGCATTTTGATGGCACTACCGCAGGAGTTGGTTATAAAGATTATTTAGATTTTTTAAACTCCATTAAAGAAGGGGATGATTTAAGTGTTTTAATAAACGAACAATTTAATTTGTCTACGGAAAAAGCGAAAACCTTAAACGACAATTTTACTATCCAAATTGAAAATGATAACACTAAAATGTTAGAAACCTATAATGAATTGCAACGCAATGTTGTCTTTATCAAAGTGGATATGTTACAAGCACTAAGCATTGACGTAGACTATGTAGACGCTGATGGAGACTAATGAACAATAGGTTTATAACATATTGTAAGCATCAAGTAGAGGCCGCCCCTTTGGCGGTCTTTCGCGTTTTCTTTGGAGTGATGATGGTCTTTAGTGTCATACGCTTTTGGTCCTATGGATGGATTGATAAGCTATACCTTCAGCCTTCCTTTTCTTTTAGTTATTATGGTTTTGAGTGGGTCCAACCCTTGGGGATCTTCACCTATGGGCTATTCGCCGTCTGTGGTATTTCAGCTTTATGTGTAGCCTTAGGCTATAAATATAGAGTAGCCGTTATCTTCTTCTTCTTAAGCTTTACCTACATAGAATTGATGGATAAAACCACTTACCTCAACCATTATTACTTTGTGAGTTGTGTGAGTTTTATGATGATTTTTCTTCCAGCCCATCGTTATTTTTCTATCGATGCTTATAGAAATGCATCACTAGCTTCATTTACTGTTCCTCAATGGACTATTGATAGTCTTAAGGTGATGTTGACGATCGTCTATTTTTATGCGGGCTTGGCAAAACTCAACAGCGATTGGTTGGTGGAAGCCATGCCTCTCAAAATATGGCTACCCTCAAAATATGATATACCATTCTTAGGTGATCTAATGCAACAGGAATGGGTGCATTACGCGTTTAGTTATGGAGGTGCAGGCTACGATTTACTCATCCCTTTTTTATTATTCTACAAACGCACCCGCTGGTTTGCTTTTGCTCTTGTAGTTGTCTTTCATGTGTTAACCAGAGTGCTGTTTCCCATCGGTATTTTCCCTTACGTCATGATTGTAAGTGCACTTATCTTTTTTGACGCATCTTTACATCATAAAATACTTGCTTTTATAAGTAGGTTGTTTAAAATTTCAAAAGAAAAAATAGATGCGTTGGCTTCGCATTCAACAAAAAAATCGATTTCAAGAATTGCCCCTATCACTATAGCTGTTTTTTTATGTATCCAAGCCCTTTTGCCATGGCGTTATCTTGCCTATCCTGGCGAGCTTTTTTGGACTGAAGAAGGCTATCGATTTTCATGGCGAGTCATGTTGATGGAAAAAGCAGGTTATGCACAATTTACGGTGAAAGACACCCAATCTGGAAAACAATTTGCCATAGACAATAGCGATTTTCTAACCCCTTTTCAAGAAAAACAAATGAGTACGCAACCCGATTTTATTTTAGAATACGCTCATTTTTTAGGAAATCATTTTGAAGCACAGGGCCATCAAAACATAGCGGTATTTGTAGAAAGTTATGTAGCGTTAAATGGTAGATTGAGTCAGCCTTATATTGATCCTAAGATAGATTTAATGCAAATAAAAGATAGTTTTGCCCCAAAAGATTGGCTTTTGCCTTTTAATGATAAAATAGAAGGACTATAAGTCGAGTCTTTTCAGCATTTCTAAAAATGAGGTCATCTAACTACAAGGATCAAAATCATCACAATAAAACTTTATGCAATTGAGAATATTAATCAGTATTTTTTTATTAATTCTAAATTTTCACGCTTTTGGCCAATACAGCATTTCAGGCACCATAGATTCTGACATAGATCAATTACCTATTGCCAATGCCGAGGTGTATAATATAACTTTATCTACTTCAGTAAAGACAAATGAAAACGGCGAATATATTTTTAAAAATGTTCCTGCGGGCACTTATAGTATTGCGGCATTTGCTTTTGCCTTTGATGTCTTTGAAGTATCTATAGAAATTGACACCAATACAAAACTTAATTTTGAATTACAACCTTTGGGCGAGTCTTTAAGTGAAGTCGTTATTACTAAGCGAAAAGAAAAGATTTTTGCTTTAAAACAATTGAGAGATGTAGAAGGTACGGCCATTTATGCCGGTAAAAAAAGTGAAGTCGTCGTGATGGATAATCTTACCGTAAATCTTGCTAGTGGAAACGCGCGCCAAATTTATGCACAAGTAATGGGGCTTAATATTTATGAAAATAATGATGCAGGGCTACAACTAAATATTGGCGCACGTGGCTTGAACCCTAATAGGACAGCTAATTTTAATACCCGTCAAAACGGCTATGATATCAGCGCAGATGTGCTAGGTTATCCGGAGAGTTATTATACACCACCTGCTGAGGCACTTGAAGAAATCCAAATAGTGAGGGGTGCAGCTTCTCTGCAATACGGGACACAATTTGGCGGACTCATTAATTTTAAATTAAAAAAACCCAATCCCAACAAAAAAATAGAATGGATTTCTAGGCAGTCTGTGGGGAGTTATGATTTGTTTACAAGCTTTAATAGCGTGAGTGGCACAGTTGGTAAATTCAGTTACTATGCCTACGGCAATTATAAAAACGGGAATGACTTTAGACCTAATTCTCAATTTGAATCCTTTACAGGTTTTGCACACCTGGGGTATCAATTTTCAGAAAAAACCAAAGCGGTGTTTGAGTTTTCCTCTTTAAATTATTTGGCCCAACAACCAGGAGGTTTAACCGACGCTCAGTTTGAAGAAGATCCTAGTTTTAGCAACAGGACTCGTAATTGGTTTGAGGTAGACTGGAAATTGTATGCCCTAAAACTCACCCATGATTTTTCAACAAACACTAGAGCTAGCCTGAATGTTTTTGCCTTAGACGCTTCTAGGGAATCGGTTGGTTTTAGAGAAAACCGAGTATCACAAGCAGACGATCTTGATGCCCCCAGAGAGCTAATTGTAGGCAATTTTGATAATTGGGGAGCAGAAGGGAGATTTCTTAGTGAATACACCCTATTGAATGCCCCGACGACAGCACTTATTGGGGCGAAATTTTATCAGTCTAATAATACCTCTCAGCAAGGCCCTGGGAGCACTAATAGTGATGCTGATTTTGATTTTGCTTTAGATGAATTTCCTAATTACACTCGTCAAAATCAATACACATTTCCAAACACTAATATCGCCTTGTTTGGGGAGCAAATTTTCAATGTTGCAGAAGGATTTAAAGTAACTCCAGGAGCCCGTTTTGAATATATTAAAACCAATGCTGATGGCTTTTTTAAGAACATAAATCTAGATAATGCTGATAACCCTATTTTAAATGAAACAATTGAAGAGGATAGAAGTTTTGAGCGTAATTTTTTATTATTAGGCTTAGGCCTCAGTTATGATGCGAGTAAAAGCATAGAGCTTTATGGAAATGTGAGTCAGAATTATCGCTCTGTAACCTTCGATGATATTAGGATAGTGAACCCTTCCATTGTGATAGATGAAAATATAAGTGACGAAAATGGATACACTTTCGATATTGGCGCTAGAGGAAGCTTTGATCGATTGGTACGATATGACGTGGGTGGATTTTTGCTGCGCTATAACGATCGTTTAGGCGTTGTCAACAGAGCAGGGAATTTTGGTGGTGTAGAGCGTTTTAGAAGTAATATTGGAGATGCAGTGAGTTATGGTATAGAAACATTTATAGACTGGAATATCAACGAAACTTTTTTCAAAAAAGAAGATTATAAGCTCAATGTGTTTTCCAATTTGGCCATTACAGAAAGTGAATATATTTCTTCGGAGTTTAATAATGTAACTGGTAACAAGGTGGAGTTTATTCCTCTTGTCAATTTCAAAACAGGAATGGGTTTTGGCTACAAAAACTTTTTAGGAAGTTTTCAATACACCTATTTGGGCGAGCAATTTACAGATGCGTCTAACGCCGAAAGAGATTTTAACAGCGCTAGTGGTATTGTGGGAGAAATTCCTTCTTATGGAATTTTAGACACGTCTTTTCAGTATACGTACAAGCAATTTACACTAGAGACTGGTGTTAATAATGTCCTAAATAATAGTTATTTTACCCGAAGAGCCACAGGCTATCCAGGGCCAGGTATTTTACCCAGCCAGCCAAGAACCTTCTATGCATTGCTAGAATTTAGATTGTAATTTATAATTCTGAATACAC
The DNA here is from genome assembly GCF_000355905.1 of Psychroflexus gondwanensis ACAM 44. GTDB lineage: Bacteria > Bacteroidota > Bacteroidia > Flavobacteriales > Flavobacteriaceae > Psychroflexus > Psychroflexus gondwanensis. Next base: position 33,715 of record NZ_APLF01000003.1, on the reverse strand, counting down.
AATAAACCTTCGATTCTCTAAAATAAAGATCGCCTTTGCGCTATTTGCTCATACCATTTTAAACCTATAATCGCGCAATAAATCGTTAACCCTATGTTGTTAACAATCCAATGTCTGCAATCGTATTTTTTATTCAACTTAAAACTTGAAGATATAGCGAAGTCCCAACTATAAATAAGTATATCTCTCTTATTTTGAAGGAGGATTTAAAACATAGCGAAAACCTATAAATGATCTTGAAAATTAGTAGATTTAGAAATTAACTGATTACATAAAATACGATCATTTAATGGTGGTTATGAATCAAAAAAAAACTTCAAGCGTCATATCAGTTTTCGGATTCTTAGGTTAACATAAACTAAGTAAACGTCTAGGCTGTCAATTATATAGGAAATTAAATAATTATGAAAGACTAAAATACAAGTGAAAATGAAAGATTTTTTTTACACTTACAAATCAGATATCATTTGGGCGGCTCTTGTTATTTTTTTATACATTGTTTTGCTCTTCCTTACCCACAGGCTTTATAAATGGCTCCTCAAAAAAGAACAAGAAAAGTTTCCAGGCGAAGCAACTACTCCAATTGTTTTAATAAAACGGGTGCTTAACATTTTATGGACCATTCTAGGGCTGATTTCTTTGAGCTATATTTTTGTAGATGATGAAAAATATTCAGCGCTTAATGCAGATTTAAAACTAGTTCTATATATAGGAGTATTGGCTGTTTTTACCATAGTTTTTGCTACCTCTACAAACCTGTGGTTCAAAAAACGTGTCAGAAATAAAATAGCAAATAATGAAGACCCTACCAGCTATAAATTCCTTAGATATGTTGTGGTTTTTGCTATTTATTTTACTGGCCTTGTTCTTTCACTATTAGCATTTCCATCTTTACGAGGCGTTGCACAAACGGCCCTAGGTGGTGCCGGAATTCTTGCTCTTATTTTGGGTGTAGCTTCACAAGAGGCGCTTGCGAATGTGGTAGGTGGAGTCTTCATTATCTCTTTTAAACCCTTTAAAATTGGTGACATCGTAAAAATATCCGATACAATGGTTGGTACAGTAACAGACATTACGCTTCGCCATACGATCATCCGTAATTTTGAGAATAAAATGATTGTCATCCCAAACTCCATCATTAATAAAGAAAAACTAATCAACTATAATTTGAACGAACTCAAATGCTGTGAGTTTATAGAAATGGGTATTTCTTATGATAGCGATGTAAAACTTGCAAAGAAAATTATGCGGGAAGTATGCGAAAAACATCCTCTTATTTATGATAATAGAAGTCTAGCTGAAAAAATGGACGAAAAGCCTATTGTAAAAACTGCTCTAACCAGAATTGACGAATCCACCTTAAACATAAGAGCATGGGCCTGGTCTAAAACCTTTATAGACTCTTTTCAATTGAGATGCGATGTTAATGAATCTATCAAAGAACGCTTTGATGCCGAAGGTATTGATTTGGCATATCCATACCTAAATATCATTTTAAAAACAGAAAAGGGAGATCCTGTAAACGTAAGGACTGAAGGCAAAACCGAGCAGTAAAACACGGAGCTTAAATAAGTAAAATTTGATATTCATATCCATTATCCTCCTAGGATTTTAAAAATCCTTTAAAGCGTTTTTCATAAACCCATGGAGATTCTTCATTTCTTGTGTTCCTTTTCGCTTTCCTAAACGCCCCATAATATATAAACTTACCCAAAGTAGAATCAATACCATCAAAAGTAAAAGTGGTAATAACAGCTCTTGACCTAAAGATACAGCAGTATATAACCATATACTTATAGCAATAATAAGAATTGCCGCCACGAAGTGAACGAACATAAACATGGTCCAAACTGTTGGGTTAGGACCAAATAGACCATGAACCAATGCCCCATTATCAGCATTCTTAATTATTTCTAGATGTAATTGTGGTGACCAAAAGTGCTGTTTAGGTTTTGGAATGCGAATAAAAATATGTGGGTCTACCCGACTCACCACAAAGTCAGTTGAAATTTTACCCGACTGTTCTAACCTATCAAGTACTATCTCTGGATTTTCAGCTACACTCCATTTAAATCGTGGCCGTAATATAATGTCATTCGAAAGTGGCATCGCTCTTAAATATAAATTTAAAAGTAAATCTTTTTTCTTTGGTGACAGTTTTTAAGCTACTCCTGATCTTCAAAATAGTTCTTAAACTGATAAATATCATGAAATACTTTAGGCTGGTTACTAAAAAAAGGTTTCTCCCTTTAAAGATTAATGCTTTCAAAAAAAGTTTGGCTCCCTCCCCTATTGAAATAAAGTACTATAAAACCCTATTTTTATTCAATTCTTGTTAAAAAGGTACTAATCCGATGTAACCGATGCCTAGATTAGTTAAAAACGCCTGTAAAACCTTAAAAATAAAATTAAAAATAGTTCTCCCCTAGCCTTCTCCTACTGACTTTGAAGTTATCTTTGTAAAATACCACATATCTTTTTTTTATAGATAAGAGTATTCATCTAAATCACTTTATTTGAGGATCAATTTTTTTGTTGTTTTACAGGGCTTATACTCTTGGAAGTCTTGAACTTAGGGAGACTAGAGTGTATCGAAGCTATCAGTTTTAAATCACAAAATACAACATAAGCCATGTATCTCAAGCATTCACAGGTTTTTTGTATATTCTGAAATGATCAAAATTAAAAGACACACAACTGCCCTAGCATTTATTTCAATAGCAATACTACTAATAGGTTGTGCCGAAACCAAAGAAAAAAATACGACATTAACAGTAACCGCTACAGCCTATAATTCTGTTGAAAGCCAGACCAAAAAAGGAAACGTAGGGTTAGCCGCTTGGGGAGATACCCTAGTCCCTGGTGAAAAAGCCATTGCGGTATCCCGTGACCTTATAAAAAAGGGGCTAAGCCACAACGAAGAAGTCAAAATAGACGGTCTAGAGGGCGCTTATATCGTAAAGGATAAGATGAACAAACGCTGGGAAAGTAAAATAGATATTTATATGGGTTTGGATGAAGAAGCCGCCCTCGAATGGGGTAAGAAAAAAGTAGAGATCCAATATTATAGAGAAGAAAGTCTAAAGGATTAGAAAAGATAAAACTACTGGAATACAAGAATTTTAAAAAACCGTTTTAAAATAGCACTAATAGAGTATTACTTAAACTGAAGAAAAATGGGCTAAATCAAGTGAAATTCTTATAAAACAAACCAACCCAAAAAGCAGTTGCTTCAAGTGACCATCAAAGAAAAAAAGTGCCTAATTTAATGTAAAACCGACCTTATCCTATTTTAAGGTCCCTGTCTAATCGTCGATTTCCTCCTTACCAGCAATCCCAGATCAGTCAACAAGATATATATTTGACTCCACTGAGCCTTCATATCGTGCCTTAGCAGGCAGGCCATATGATGAAAGTTACTTTTTTGTGTTGCCTAAATAAATAGAGAAAAATCAATTAAAAAAGCTCAAAGAATCAGTTTTATGAATCCATGAGCCTAGAATACTGGTGTTTCAAATTAAAGTAGAAAAGAGTTGTTTTTTACCTCAGTTATTTGTTGGTAGGCGTTTTTTCTTTCCGCAAACTTGCTAGCCTTGGTAAAGACATACTCTTTTGCAATTTTGAATTTTTTGTGGTGGCTGAAGCGAATGGCAAATGTGTATGGCTTTTAGCGTTGACTTGTTTATCCGATTTCTGTTATAACTCTAATTTTCTTAAATGACGCATTACTTCACGTAAAACAGTTTCAAAGTCTGGTAAACCTTGAATTTGGTCTGCCATAGATTTTTGCCAACGTCCTTTGTATTGAGGTAACCTTTGTTCGAGTTTAGTATGAAATTCCGTTGGGTTAATTTCTTTGTTTTTACATTTTTGCCTAAATTCTGCAGTGTAAAAATCAATATCCATATGCTGCACTTCCAACAAATACCAAATGTCGTAAAAATCTCTAGCCTGCATTCTTTGCATGACACAACGTAGCTTTTCAACCAATACTTCTTCTAAAGAATAGCACAGTAATTGGTGTTCTTCTTGGTCGGAATAGCTAATAAATACTTTATTTAAAACAGGTTCAAATACTAATTCTTCACTTCTAGAAATGTCAACTTTCACTTTTTTGTTTGCACCCAAACCACCAAGCGGACCAACATAGCTGATGTAGAAATTAATGTCGCCATCTTGATGTTCGTTATTATCAATAATTTCAAGCGGAATATTTGCTTCTTCTTTTATATATTCAAACACTTCTGCGAACCATTCAAAAATTTGCTCGTCGCTTACAGCGGTATCAAGTAAAGTAAAATCAAGGTCTTCTGAAAATCGGTAATCTTCAAAATACACTTTCTTTAAAACCGTTCCACCTTTAAAAACAATTGCTTTTGAAAGTGTTGAATGTTCAGAGACGCCTTGAAGAATCCAAGAAAGCATATAATCTTTTTCGATTTGCTGGTCTCGTACACCAGCTGCACGAGCTATGTTTTGTATTTCTCCTGGTTTTATCACGTGTAAATAGCTGATTTAATGGTTTCCGTTTCTAAATTTTGGTGAATACTCCAACGACTAATCATCTTACCTGATTTTGGTAATTCGGTGTCTAAAAGCACGTAAGATGCTGTTTTTATCCTGTTCAGCTTAGGAATAATATCGGTCTCTATTTCTAATATTTCTAATAAAAACCCTAAACGTTTAATAACCGCTTGCGATTTGAAGAGTTCTGCATATTCAAAAAGTCTATCGAACTTAATTATATCTTTTGAAGTATAAATTGCTCTAGCTATTTCAACTATTCCACCTGCATAATCAGGCTTAAACAAGCAGTCAATAAATGTTTTTTCTAAATCAGAACAAAGGACTTTGTTAAAGCTATCAATCCATATTTTTTTAGCTCCAAAAAAATGGTTTTCGTTGTGGTAAATGAATTGAAAATCAACATTCTTTAGTTTAATTATTGAAGGTCGAATTTGTTTTGAAACAACAATTTGTTCTTTTAGTGATGGTTGAGTAATCAAATTGTGTATTTGCAAGGCAGAGTAATAACCAATATAGTGATTGTCTCCTTTTGAAAGATGTCCTGCAATGAGATGCCAATCAGGCATAAAAGATTCCGCGTCTTTTTCATAAGGAATGATATAGTAGAGACCTTTTTTTAAACGCATTAAAAGTCCCCTTTTTACCATATCACTCAATAATTCCTTTAAGGCACTATTGCTCGAATTAGGTAATGCATTTTCTGCTTCAGCATAAGCAAAACAATCTTGGTCTAACGTATTGAAATAAGCTAGAATATTATTTGATTGAGTTGATATGTTTTTTATTCTCATAGTCTATCTGTCAGTTTAAAACTGACCACAATGATACAAATAATTATACACAAAATTTACTTTTTAACGTAATTAAGTCAGTTTAATCCTGTCTAAACTGATATGAAACATAATTTATTTGGTCTGGGTGGCGGTGGCAAAAGGCAAGCTATTTTTATTTTTTGAGGCACAATAAAAATGAAATATGCTTGATTGTGCATTGGCTTTTTAGTTTGTGACTAACCTATGAGTAAAACAACAAGTTGAGTTATCCCCATTTAATCACATTATAAATCTAATAATTTTTTATTGTTTTAAAAGTCTTAATATTAGAAACAGACTTTAATAAACGCTGAAATCTAAGAGCTAATTAATCTAACTCTCAAATCACATTTTTAGAGTACAATCTATTATAAATATTTAAGGAATACCCTAGTAACACTTATAGATATGCTGAGTCATAGCTACTAATAGGCAATCAAAAACGTCGTAATTTATTATTCATGTGCAGTTTAAAGACCTGAAAGCACAACAAAGCGTGTCGGGAACTTTATGAGCGTATTGAAAACAAAGGCAAGAGTAAAAAACTAGCATTATTTGCAGTTAATAAGCTGTTGAAACAAGCCTTTGCAATTGCTAAATCTGGTAGACCTTATGATGAAAATTACGTTTCTGTGTTGCCTAAATAAATAGAGGAAAATCAATTAAAAAAGCTCAAAGAATCAGTTTTACGAATCCATGAGCCTAGACTACTAGTGTTTCAAATTAAATTAGAAAAGAGTTGTTTTTTACCTCAGTTCTTTGTTATGCATCGTTTTTATCAGAGTTTACATTTGACGCAGATGGCGGCGGCGGAAGATTTGATTCTTTTTGTTTTACTGGTTGTTTGTTTTCTAAATATGTAATTAATTCTGATGCTGTATCTAAAACTTTTTCTATATGTCCTTTTTTGTCAATTATAAGGTGAGTTGGATATCCTCTTAAATTTAATTTATTTTGAATTAAGTTTTCTTGTTCTGAAATAACTTCATACTTAAACTCTTTTTTATTTAAGAATTTTATTAATGGTTCTTTTTTATCGAGTGCCAAACTTAGAAATTGGATATTCTTTTTGTTACGATAGTTTTCCACTAATTCGTTTAATTCTGGTATTTCCGCTATACAAGGTTTGCAAGCAATAAACCAAGTTTTTATTATAGTTTTTTTTCCTATAAGACTATCGTTATTATAATGCATGCCCTTCATATCTATAAATTCAAACTCTGGAAATTTCATGCCCTCCATTTTATAAAAGCTGTAAGCAACTTTAGCAGTAGCTTTAATTGTACTCGAAATCGATTTATTTACATCCGGCGGTATTGTATATAATTTGTAAATTTTCAAACTATCGGATTTAATTTCTATGGGCATATACTTTCCTGAAGTAAGTTCATTAAGAAATTTATCTTTTGTGATTACTTCTGATTTTTCATTTAGAGGTCTGAAATCTGATGATAATGATATATCGTAATAATAATATGAATACCATTTCTTATAATCTGATATTATATTTTCAACATTTACAAGAGGTTCAAATTTTTCTTTTGTGTTTAAAGTTTTATCAGACTGTTCCTTACAAGAACAAATGCTCAGAATTATTAAAATGAATAAAAGATTTTTCATATTTTTTTTGTTTAAATGATGCATAACGTTTGGTATATGGTTTGCTGCTTAAGCACTAAGATAACAAAAAAGGTACTACTGTAGGAAATTCGATAAAATTTCCGTGGTAATCATTAAACACAGCCTAGCAATAAAATATATACTGCTTAAGTTTGATTTCTAGTAAAATACTTAGTTTTAGTTATTGATCAGAAAGAACAAAGGAGAGAATTAAGGTTACTATATACGGTGAAGTTTCAAACTTCGACAATCCCGAAGCCTCGGGAATAATCCTCTCTCTTTTACTCCTAAAATCACGATCTCCCGATACCTATCGGGACTGTGAGACTTTAGATCTCGTTTTCAAGCCTGTACTGAGCTTGTCGTAGTGTTTTTGTGAGTAAAGTAGCTGGTTCTTTCATAAATCAATTCTTATGAATAAATATAAAGAAACTTTCGGAGTTGACATCAGCAAAGATGTCTTTGATGTACATGGTAGTACTACAGGTCATAATCAGTATAAAAATGATGAGTCAGGTTTTAAGAAGTTTCTTAAAAGATTACCTTCTGATTGTTTAGTAGCCATGGAAGCTACAGGCTATTATCATTACAGACTCGCTCAGTTTCTTTACAAAAATGATGTGGTAGTCTCTGTCATAAACCCTTTAATAATAAAGCGTTTTATACAAATGAAATTAGCAAAAATAAAAACAGATAAGAGTGATGCTAAAATGATCTGTGAATTTGCCTTGATTAACGAAATACCCTTATATACTGCTTTAACAGATGTACAGAGTGAATGTTTACAGTTATTTAGAGTGCTAGATAATTTTATAAAACATCGTACTGCTACCAAGAATAAAATGCACGGAGAAGAAGTATTAGGTATTCCATCAAAGTTCACATATCGATCTTTGAGACGAAACAAGAAGCATTATGATATTGAGATAAAAGCTATTGAAGAAAAGATTCTTTCTCTAGTAAAAGAGGACCAGCAACAACAACTCACATTGCTTATTAGCGTACCTGGCATAGGCCAGAAAACAGCTTTGTTTTTAATCATAGTTACTGATGGGTTTTCTAAGTTTTAAACAGCCTCACAACTTTGCAGCTATGTCGGCATCACCCCAACGACAAGAGAGTCTGGGAGCAGTGTGAGAGGCAGGGCACGTATAAGTAAAGTGGGTAATAAAAGCTGCGAAATCTGCTGTTTTTATGTTCTTTCAATGCCTGTAAGCACAACAAAGCATGTCGGGAACTTTTTGAGCGCATAGTAAACAAAGGAAAAAGCAAAAAACTAGCTTTAATTGCCGTAGCCAACAAGATACTCAGGCACTGTTTTGATATCGCAAAATCTGGAAGGCCTTATGATGAAAGTTACGTTTCTGTGTTGCCTAAATGAATATAGAATAAAATCAATTAAAAAAGCTCAAAGAATCAGTTTTACGAATCTATGAGTGAAGACTACTAGTGTTTCAAATTAAAGTAGAAAAGAGTTGTTTTTAGCCACAGTTCTTTGTTGCCATTTCGTTGTTTTTCAGAGTTTAAATTATTCATCTAAATTCTATTTTAAAAATTTCAGTGTTTGAGTTAATTTATTCAGCGTTTTAATCCGCAAACTTTTTTATTACGTTTAGTGAGCAATTCAGCAACTTGCTAAATTCCGCACACAATTTGCTTTTTGTTTTTCAATTCATATTTTCGATTCCGCAAACAATTTCAATTCCGATTGAGTGACAAATTCCATAACGAATTTATGGTAAAATAGGAATTCCTATCCAATACATAACAAACATAATTCCTACTGTTATTCCAAAACTACTTAAGGTTAGAAGTTGCCAATATGTTGCTCTTCCATCCCATAATTTCCAAACTCTGTCTCCCATTTCTTTCCTTTGTTTTTTTAAAGTCAATTTGGCAAGTATGAATGTTGCTACTATAAAAATCAATATTGCTATTGTCCAAAACTTAATCATAATTTCTATTTTTTAAAATATCGTTATTTCTGTAACGGTTTTTTTTCAATGGATGGCAACAAAGAGATAACACAACAAGTTGTGTTATCTCTTTGTTGTAAAACATTTGAAAAAAACCATTGTCATATTAATATTGAGTTTTCTGCTATCGAATTGCGGACAGAATAACAGCGAAACGAAACAACTAGCGATTGAAAAACCAATCCAACATTTTATGACTTTTCGATTGGCAGATAACGAATTAGTTGAATATGATATTGATACACTTAAAAACTTCAATGAAGTAATAAAAATTCAGGACGAAACAGATTGTTTACGAGAATACGCAATATTCAAATTGGAAACAGAAGATAAAATCTATAAAATCCAACCGTTACAATTTTGCGAGAGTATATTTGATTACAAATTGAGGGAAATACTTTATGTAAATACTGATAGTATTACTGTAAACTACGAGCTTAAATTTCCAATAGATAGTTTGAAATTTGCTCTGACAAATCATTTATTTAATCCGAGTAATAATAGAAATTATTCTCTTGCAGACGAGAAAAAGTTGATTAGTATAAACATTGATAGCACTAAAAATATAGCTCAAACTAAAAAACTACTTTTAAATATAATTAAGGAATTAAACGCAATGGAAAATAAGCCTAACTTCGGTTTTATGTTTGAGGATAGAGGAATATTGCCAAAACCAATTATTGTGGAATAAAAACATTTTACAACAACATATATGGCTCATAGCTAGTCATTTGCTTAATCTAAGTTAAGGCATATTTGCGAGTTCGCCAAATTTTTAAATTTGGCTTATTAGTAAAAAAAGATAATAAGAAAAATTTAAAAATTCGGCTCGTGCTTCATCCGAAACTATTTGTTTAATTTGCACGCTACGAGCCATATACAGAGACGTTATTCATTGTATAAATCTAGTGATTTTTTATCGTCTTAAAAGTCTTAACATTAAAAACATACTTTAATAAACGTTGAAATCTTGAAGGTTATTACTCTTCAACTCTTAGTGTTGCTCAGCCTTGAGATAACCGATATTTGATTCAAATTCAGGCCAAGAGATGGGGTATAATAGATACTCCATCTCTTGGCCTGGAATACCAATCGAACAGGTTTTAGTTAGTCTGTGATCAATTTTAAAATAAGCCCTATGTTATCTATTCGTTGAGCTTCATCTATAAAAATAATTTTGAAGTTCGCAATGGTATTTTTAAGTTGATCTAATTTGGGATTCAATACTAATCTTCTAACCCTTAGATCCTCTCCATTTAGAAAAAGATATTCATTTTCTTCCACTAGTTTATTGAATAAAGTGGTCTTACCTACCTGTCTCTAACCTCTTAAAATAATCGCTTTACCAGCCCCAAAACGATTTTTAATTTTAAGTTCCAATTTCTTTTTATCATAGTCAGGCATTGTATTCCCTAAATATTACTTATTAAAAATTAATTTCATAAAATCAAACTTCAAAATAACCATATAATCGCAGAACCTTCTTCATAATACCCCTCCAAGATGGATGTTGAAAGCTAAGATGAACTGTTAAGAAATGTATCGTAGAGCATAAAATAGAGTTGCGAACAAATTCAGAATAAATTCTTTTGAAAAACATACCATGAATTTAATCCAGAGACCATTTGTACTTAAAATAGGCTAGACCAACTCTCCTAGTTTTAAATTTTGAGGGAGTGTATATTCTTATAGAATTGCCTTAAAAACTCAAGCTCTTATTTACCATTAAAATCTTTTTGTAAACTGATTAAAGTCATCGAATACTCGAGACATCCCTCCTATTTTCGCATGAAGCTAATAAGCCTTAAGCTATATTATTTTTAAAATAAAACACCGCTTAATTGGTAATTATCATAACTCAAAGACTATGACTACAAAAAACAGACTTGTCTCAAAATACAATGTCCCAGGCCCTCGATATACAAGCTACCCTACTGTTCCCTATTGGGATGAGAGTAGCTTTACAGTCGACAAATGGAAAAATAGCCTACAGAGAGGATTGGGAGTTACACCTAAAGCAAAACATATTAGCCTCTATATCCACTTACCCTTTTGTGAGAGCATGTGTACCTTCTGCGGATGTACAAAGCGAATTACCAAAAATCACACTCTAGAACTGCCCTACATTAAGGCTTTACTTAAAGAACTTTCTATGTATAGAGAGGTTCTGGGAGATGGACTAGTCATTCAGCAACTTCATCTAGGTGGAGGAACGCCAACTTTCTTTTCTGTCGAAAATTTGGAGGAATTGCTAATGGGCATTTTTAAGATAGCAGATAAGGCTGCAGATTGCGAATTCAGTTTTGAAGGTCATCCTAACAATACAACAAAAGAGCACCTAGAAATGTTTAACCATAACGGTTTCACTAGAGTATGTTACGGTGTTCAAGATTATAATGAAACCGTGCAAAAAGCCATTAACCGCATTCAACCTTTCGAGCATGTAGAACAGGCTACAAAAACGGCTCGCGAAGCGGGTTTCTCCTCTGTAGGACACGATATTATTTTTGGACTGCCTTTCCAAACACAGGAGCACGTCCTCCATACTATAAAACAGACCATTGCGTTAATGCCAGATCGTATTGCCTTTTACAGTTATGCTCATGTGCCGTGGATAAAAGGAAATGGACAACGTGGCTATAGCGAAGAAAACTTACCAACGCCAGAGCAAAAACGCTTGCAATACGAAACTGGTAAAAAGGGATTGCTAGAGGCTGGTTACGTAGAGATAGGTATGGATCATTTTGCCTTAAAAACAGATGACCTTTATAAAGCACAACAAAAAGGACAGATCCATCGTAATTTTATGGGTTATAACTCTTCAAAAACCGATGTCATGATAGGTCTTGGAGTTTCGGCCATTGGAGATAGCTGGTATGGCTTTGCGCAGAATGTAAAAACCTTAAAAGACTATTATGAGTTGATGCGAAAGGACACTTTACCCTTACTGCGTGGTCACCTATTAACTGAGGAAGACCTCATCATCCGTAAACATATTCTCAACTTAATGTGCAGTTTCAAAACCTCTTGGAAAGAGGAACATCTTCAAATCCCTCAAATGGAGGATATCGTGTTTAAGCTTTCAGAAATGGAGGCAGACGGATTGGTAGACATAGCTGAAGATAGTATTGCCGTTACAGAAGCAGGAAAACCCTTTGTTCGTAACGTGTGCTTGCCATTTGACCTGAGATTGCAACGTAAAAAACCAGAAACCAAATTGTTCTCAATGACTGTTTAATTCTAATTTTAGAATTTAGTCAAAAAGAGGGGTTCAAAATGAAGTACACTTTCGTTCTGAAGCTGCTTCGAAGCAGCTAGCTATTAAAATTTTGCATTGTCCGTTAACATCGCTAAACATTAATTAGCCGACTATCGTTTTGCCCTACCAATAATTATCGGGACTAAAGGATGTCGCTATTGTAAAAGCCAATAACTGACCTTGGATTTTTGCTCCCTTTAGGAGTGGGGCAACAAAAATCAGTCAACCTTAGGCGTGTATTTTTGCTCCCTTTAGGAGCGGGGCAAGCAAAATCAGTCAACCTTAGGCGTGGATTTTTGCTCTATTTAGGGGCGGTGAAACAAAAGCTAGGCAATCTTAGTCGAGGTTTTTTGCTCCCTTTAGGGGTGGGGTAAAAAAAATCAGTCAACCTTAGGCGTGTATTTTTGCTCCTTTAGGAGAGGGGCAAAAAAAAATCAGTCAACCTTAGGCGAGGATTTTTGCTCCCTTTAGGAGTGGGGTGAAAAAAATCAGTCAACCTTAGGCGTGGATTTTTGCTCCCTTTAGGGGTGGAGCAACAAAAAAATCAGTCAACCTTAGGCGTGGATTTTTGCTCTATTTAGGAGCGGGGTAAAAAAAGCTAGGCAATCTTAGTCGAGGTTTTTTGCTCCCATTAGGGGTGGGGCAACAAAAATTGAGAGATGAGAAAGCTGCTTTTTTAGTGGAGCTTCACTCTTTTTGGCGCTTTTCTATATCTTCATCGCGCAAGCGTTTATTTCTTTGCTTGCGATCTTTTCCTTTGCTGATCTTGTAGATAAGGAATGCTGCAATGCCTATAAGGACAATGCCGTAAATACCATATTCTACCCATCCTCCAGTCCATCGGTCTTGAAGTAGTATCGTAGATAATATCATAATTATGGATTTGAATTTGTATGCTCAGATTCTTTTGTCGACTCCGTATTGGGTGCCTTCTTGTCGCTGCTTGCAAGACTATAAATCACGGCTACAAGGATGACACAAACTACAGCAAAAATAGCAATCATGATGGTTCCAAGCCCCCAATTAACAAGTGGTAAAAAATGTGTGTTCATGTGAATATATTTTAAGTTTATAAATAAAAGTTAATAACAAGATTGTTCTGCAGATACCTGTTCAATCGACACACCTTCTGCAGGTGATACATAAGGAATTCCAAGACCTAATCCTCTCAAAATAAAAAGTACTCCAACAATCACAACAAATACAGGTATCACCTTCAAAATGCGTTGTTTAAAAGTAGCGTTTAAGAAATTGCCTAAATAGGTTGCTGTTGTCATGAGAGGGATAGTTCCCAACCCAAAAAACACCATATACACTCCACCTTCAATAGCACTTCCTGCAGCAATGCTAGCGAAAACAGCCATATAGACCAAACCACAAGGTAAAAATCCATTTAAGAAACCAATGGTAAAGAAACTATCCATCGACTTCCGCTTCAATTCTGCCCCAAGAGCACTTTTCACTTTACCTACCCATTTGTACATAAAGGAAGAGCCATTATAACGCCCAAATAATTTTGAAGGTACTAGAATTGCTAATATCATCAAGACCCCAACAGCAACGGAAATGTACTGCTGGAATCCAAATAGATCGAGGCGTCTGCCCAAGAAACCAAACAGCAACCCAATAGTGCCGTAAGTCAATAATCTTCCCGCATGATAGCTCATTATTTGCAGTACGCGTTTTACGGGATTATGACGATCCACGGGGAGCATAAACGCAATAGGGCCGCACATTCCCACACAGTGAAAACTTCCTAACAAACCGAATATGAGTGCTGAAATCAACATACCTAATAGGTTATCTCCTTTTTAAAACGAAATTTTTTCCCTTCATACTCCCAATCTATCGTAATATTCCATCGGCCTTGTAGCAAGAATTCATCAGGAATAAGAAAATTGGAATCTGTAAGTTCTAGTGGAAGTTCAAAATCCAGTTTTTTGCTGGATGTTCTGTAAAGGAATACAGTGCCTTCTATGTTCTTAGGATCGTAGCTTTCTGGAAACTCAAGCAAGTAACCCTTCGTAGTTTTCTGTCCTGTAATCTGCTCTTCCATAGCCACAGAATTCTGCCGTGCATAGATATCCTCTTGCAACTCCATTTCTTTTTGGTAATACCCATCGGTAACCAAATCATGCTCAAGATTATGATCGGTCGTCATTTTATACACCAAGACGAGAATGAAACCTATAAAAAGCACCATTCCAATGACTAGTCCTGTTCCCCAATTTATTTTCATAATTTCTATTTTTTAGTATGTTGCTTTTCAGCATCGAGTTTTGAGCTCATCCCTTTAGCCTTACATGAAGGATTCTTTCCTGATTGACCATTTTTGCAGCCTTGGCAGCAATCCTTCTTAATCTGTTCCTTCATCCTGATTTAATTTATATTGACTTAATTTATACTGTTTTGGGCGTGCCCTTTTTTCGCAAAAGCATCAAAAAGGTCGGGCTATACGCTGCAAGTCCTCGCTCTCCAGAAAGCCTTCAGGAGAGCTGTGGGCTTTCCACTACTATCCCTCACGCATTTTAAAACCCCAAATTACTTATAAGTCCGCGGTCCTAAAAAGGCTGTTCGCGTCGTTTCAATCTGTTCATCTCCGCTAAATACTGCGATAACAACTTTATCCTTATCACCACTCAGTGAACCCGCATTCAATTCAACAAAAAGCGTCCCTTCTGCCATACCTCCAGCAGGAATTGTAAAGGTGTCTCGGCTTACTATTTCAACGCTTCCCTTATGAGACATCAACTCAAAACGCACATCTTCAATATCCGCATTCGTTTTATTAATGATTTTATAGGTGTACACATTGCTTATGAGGTTGTCTGCTTTATATTCATAAAGTTGTCCTGGTAGTCTAAAGATATCTGCCTCTACGTCGTTACGTAAAAAAAGCATCCCTACCAGCACCGAAACCAATATCCCCAAGACCACTGTATACCCTTTTAAACGCGGAGTGAATTCAAATTTTGTTTTCTTTTCTATATTCTCCTCACTAGCATAGCGAATTAGACCTTTAGGGAGATCCACCGCTTCCATTATAATATTACAAGCATCTATACAGGCTGTACAGTTAACGCATTCCAGTTGAGTACCATTTCTTATATCTATTCCAGTAGGACATACATCCACACATTGATGGCAATCTATACAATCCCCTTTTCCCGAAGCTTCGCGATCTTCTTTTTTCTTAAATTTGGCGCGCCCCTCTTCCTTTTCTCCACGCTTATGATCGTAAGCAACAACAATAGATTTATCATCGAGTAAGGCGCCCTGCAGCCTTCCGTAAGGACAAACGATGATACACACCTGCTCTCTAAACCAGGCGAATACAAAATAAAATACTCCTGTAAAGATCACTAGCGAAACCAAAGTACTTAAATGTTCCATGGGTCCATCTGTGATATATCGTATTAGGCGATCACTCCCTATGAGGTAGGCCAAGAAAACATTGGCAATTAAAAAGGAAATCACAAAAAAGACAAACCATTTCAAAGAACGCTTACGGATCTTCTCTTTATTCCAGGGCATTTTTGCGAGACGCTTCTGCTTACCTCGGTCGCCATCTATCCAATATTCAATCCTACGGAATACCATTTCCATAAAAATAGTTTGTGGACAGACCCAACCGCAGAAAAGTCTACCAAAGGCGACGGTGAAGAGAATAATGAAAACAACTCCGGTAAGCATCATGATCACAAAAATGTAAAAATCCTGAGGCCAAAACGGAAACCCGAAAATATTGAACCGCCGTTCTAAAACATTAAATAACAAAAATTGATGCCCGCCAATTTTAATAAAGGGTGCAGCGAATAAGAAAGCTAAAAGCACATAACTCACATATTTTCGGTATTCGTACCATTTACCAACGGGTTTTTTTGGAAATATCCAGGCTCTGTCTCCTTCTTCATTCAGCGTTCCGATGGTATCTCTAAAATTATCCTTGCCTTGTTCTGCCATTAGTTTATGTTTTGCCGGTATAGATCAGCATTTACATTTTGATCTTTTGGAGCTTTATAGTGTTAATCATTAAGGTTGCCTATTTCTCAGTTAAAAAAAGTAGAACTATAGCATCGTCCCAGGCCACAAGACTGTGTCTTAGGTTCATAGGAATATCATAACTTTCAAAACAAGCATAACGTCTACTCTCTGTTTCAGTATTAAAATCAATTTCACCTTGTACCACCATTAATTTAGCTTTACAAGGAGCTAAGTGTTCTGCCAATTCCACTCCACGTCCTAAACCTATAGCAATGACGGTCGTATCTCCTTCTTCATAAATAGTTTTCATGACAGGCTGATCACTTACTTTTAAATTTTCCGCTACTTCTTTCATCTTTAGACTTCAGTATTACTCTTCTTTAACCACATCTCCAGTCACAGGCTGATCTTCTATCATCACCTCAACTTCTTTGTCGTCTTTAACGTTCACCTCTACCTCTTCTACAGGTGCCGACGGGTCTACCCAAATTTCACCTTCTGGTTCTTTTGGGTCTGCAGGATTGGTTCCATGTAAGCTCAAAACATAGCTAGCTACCTGTGCCATTTCAGCAGGCTTCAATTCAGCCTTCCAAGACACCATGCCTTTACCAGCACGACCACCTTCAGAAATAACCTCAAATACATTTTTTATTCCTCCGCCTAATATCCAATGGTCATCGGTAAGGTTTGGACCTATACCACCGCCGCCATCTGCCTTGTGGCAAGCGACGCAATTACCAGTAAAAATACCCTTACCAGCATCTAAATCACTAGCTTTAGTAAGTCGTACGACTGTATTTATATCGATGAGATCTTTTGCTGTCTTTTTATAGTCTTCAATTTCAATTTTCGCTTCGGCTAGTGCAATTTGATATTCTTCAATTTGATCGGTGCCGTCAAAAACATGGTAATTAACCATATAAGCAATAGCAAAAATGATAGTTGCGTAAAATCCATAAACCCACCATGGTGGTAATTTGTTATCCAGCTCGCGAATACCATCATAGTTATGATCCAAAACAATCTCACCTTCTTCTTCTACAGGTTTAGTTCCCAGCAGATTTTTGTAAGTCGTCTTAATCCAACTGAACTGGTTTTCTTTGGCCAGAACGAGGTCCTCATCGTATTTTGCCTGCTTTTCAGGTTTTAAACTTCTATACAATATGCTACTTAGTGCTGCAATACAGACTTCTCCTGCAATGTAAATAAGCATGAGTATTCCGAATGCTCCCCACAACCAAGGTTTCTCTATAAATATAGAAGCCTCCCCTGTTGTCCCAATATAATGCAGGAATAAAAATCCAAAAATTGCAAAACCTATTATTCTTAAAAATGCTGCTGTCTTCATAAGATGTCATCTTTTGGGTTATTCTCTAATGGGATATTACTTACTTCCTCAATATGCTCCTTTTTGGTAGTGAATACCCACCAGAAAAGAGCAACAAAAAAGACGAAGAATATGACTAAGGAAATGATAGGGTAGATCTCTACCCCATCTATATTTTCCAAATTACCTTTTATATATTTCAACATAATTATTGGTTTTCGGTTAATGTGACATCGTCTGGAGACTTAATTTTAAGATCCGTTCCCAAACGTTGCAGGTAAGCGATAAGAGCAACCACTTCACGGTTACGCATTTCCACAAAATCTTCTCCATTTTCTGCGGCATACTTTTTATCGGCTTCATACGTTTTTACAAAATCGGGATCTGAATATAGATTTTCCTCAATTTGCGCGCCTTGTTCTAACATCCATTCTTGAGCACGCTCCACCTCTTCCAAGCTATAAGGAACTCCAAGTGTGATCATGGCTTCCATTTTGTCCTCCGTCTGACTCTTATCAAGTTTGCTGTTGATGAGCCATTTATAGGATGGCATTATAGAACCCGATGAGGTGCTTTGCGGATCGTAGAAGTGATTTAAGTGCCAGTTGTCACTGTATTTTCCACCAACACGAAATAGATCTGGGCCTGTTCTCTTACTTCCCCATAGGAACGGATGATCGTAGACATATTCTCCAGATCTAGAATAATCTCCATAGCGTTCTACTTCACTTCGGAAGGGACGTATCATCTGCGAATGGCAGGACACACAACCTTCTCGGATATAAAGATCTCGACCTTCAAGTTCTAAAGGCGTATAAGGTTTTACTGTAGATATAATGGGAACATAATCATCTACAATTAGTGAGGGTATAATTTGTACCATACCTCCTATTAAAATAGCGATAGTCGCAAAAATGGTTAGTTTCACTGGTCGTCTTTCCAACCAAGTGTGGTAACCTTCTTTAGCAGTACGTTTTCTAGTGACTTTTTGTAGTGGTTCAGCTTCCGCTAATTCGTCGGTAACTTCGCCTCCTTGTCTTACGGTTCTTACAACATTATAAAGCATAACAAAGGCTCCTAGAATATAGAGAGTTCCCCCTATTGCTCGCATCCAATACATAGGAATAATTTCGTTGAGTGTTTCCAAAAAGTTACCATACATAAGGGTTCCATCTGGGTTAAATTGCTTCCACATAGAGGCTTGTACAAACCCTGCAACGTACATTGGTAAGGCGTACATAATAATACCTAAGGTCCCCACCCAAAAGTGAACATTGGCTAATTTGATAGACCATAACGACGTTTTGAAAAGTCTAGGCACCAGCCAATAAATCATACCAAAAGTCAAGAATCCATTCCAGCCTAAGGCGCCCACGTGAACGTGTGCAATGATCCAGTCGCTGTAGTGAGCGATGGCGTTTACATTTTTAAGCGAAAGCAAAGGACCTTCAAAAGTTGCCATACCATAACAGGTAATAGCCACTACCATAAATTTAAGAACTGGATCGGTACGCACTTTATCCCAAGCTCCACGTAAGGTTAAAAGCCCATTTATCATACCACCCCAAGACGGAGCAATAAGCATTATAGAAAAAGCGACACCCAGATTTTGTGCCCAATCT
The DNA here is from genome assembly GCF_000355905.1 of Psychroflexus gondwanensis ACAM 44. Classification (GTDB taxonomy): domain Bacteria; phylum Bacteroidota; class Bacteroidia; order Flavobacteriales; family Flavobacteriaceae; genus Psychroflexus; species Psychroflexus gondwanensis. Next base: position 14,588 of record NZ_APLF01000003.1, on the reverse strand, counting down.
GGTAATGAAGTATATAACAAGTGGTGAGGTCCTGCCCAGATATAGATAAAAATCAACGACCAAAAGTGAACGATAGAAAGTTTGTAAGAATATACAGGTCTATTTGCCGCTTTAGGGACAAAGTAATACATCAAGCCAAGGAAAGGAGTAGTGAGGAAGAATGCAACCGCATTGTGTCCATACCACCATTGTACCAAAGCATCTTGAACTCCTGCGTAGACCGAGTAACTTTTTAAAATGCTAATAGGCAACTCTACACTATTTATAATATGAAGAACAGCCACGGTCACAAAAGTTGCTAAGTAGAACCAAATCGCTACATAGAGATGACGCTGTCTTCTTTTTAAAATAGTCCCGATTAGGTTGGCGCCAAACGCTACCCAGATTATTGCAATGGCAATATCAAAAGGCCATTCTAGCTCTGCATACTCTTTTGAAGTTGTATAACCTAATGGTAAAGTGATTGCTGCACCAACTATAATGGCTTGCCAACCCCAATAGTTAAGGTTACTCAACCAATCTTTCCACATACGCGCTTTTAATAACCGCTGTGATGAATAATAAACCCCAGCAAAGATAGCATTACCTACAAAGGCGAAGATGACGGCATTGGTATGAAGTGGACGTAACCGTCCAAAACTCAACCACGAAATTCCGTCTGTTATGTTGGGAAATAAAAACATAAAGGCTAGCAATAGTCCAACGGACATTCCTACAATACCCCAAAATATGGTGGCATTTACGAACTTCTTCACGATCTTATTATCGTAGTAAAATTGTTCTGTTTGCATATTCTATTAGTTAATGAATTAAGTTGATTTTGATATTAAGTTCTTGGTTTTGAAATATAGATTCCTCAACACCTCTCTCTTATTTAGGAGGAGTAGTTTCGGATTTGCTTGAGTCTTTTTTTGATTTTTCACTGTTTAGCTTTCCTTTTTGAGTTTTAGTCTTTACCAATTCATTATCAAAAAGCATACGTACCGAAGGTGTATAGGTGTCATCGTACTGCCCCTTTTTTACAGAATATACAAAAGCGATAAAAAAAATGATAGCCACTAAAACACTTACGCTGATTAATAAATAAATGATGCTCATACTTAGTTTAATTATGTTGCAAAAATATCATGATGATTATCTTTAAAAGATGACTTTTGTCAGTTGTTGAGAAATAGTTAAAAAAAATAACATTTATCTGGCTATTACAGCTGTCCAAATTGGTTCTCGTCTATAGGTTCAACTCAAAATTGACTTTTCAAGACTTCCTTTTTTCATTTTTTTTCAAAGTCAAAAGTTGAATTTCCTGCCTAATAAAAAAGTGCTAAGTGTTGTAAAAATGACAATACTGATAGAACTTAATGGCATCAAGATAGCCGCTACCACAGGCAATAAATTGCCCGTAAGGGCAAAGCCGAGGCCAATGAGATTATAAAATAAAGAAAAGATAAAAGCGTATTTAATGACGCGGACAGACGCTTTTGAAAGCGACATAAAAGCAGGTAATTCTTTTAATTTACTCGCATCGATAATCCCATCGCAAGCTGGAGAAAATACGTTCACATTTTCAGAAACAGCTATACCGATATTACTTTGAGCCAAGGCTCCGGCATCATTAAGACCATCACCGATCATCATTACTTTTTTTCCTTGCTGCTGAAGCGCTTCTATGAAATTTAATTTGTCATCGGGTTTTTGATTGAACTTCAATTGTGCCGATTTTGGTAAGATACTTTTGAGATAGTTTTTTTCACCATCATTATCACCGGAAAGTATAACCAGTTCTGCTGTGTTGCTCATTTCAGAAAATAAGGCCTCCATTCCTTCCCTATAATTGTTATAAAAGACATAAGAGCCTTTGTATTCATCATTAGTACTTACGTGGACTTCTGTGTTTGTAGCATCTTCTTCTTGCTCCCCACGACCTACAAAAGCATAGCTACCAGCCTTTACACTCGTACTACCGTAAACTCCAACAACACCCTTTCCTGTTACTTCGTTAAAATTATCTAACGTACAAATACCCTGACTTTGAAGCATTTCATACAATGCCCTGCTCAAAGGGTGGTTGGACGCCCTTAAAGTACTCGTAAGAACTTGCTGCTCATTTTCGGTGAGTGTTACTCCTTTATAAACGATGAGATTCTTCTGATGTGAAGTGAGTGTTCCTGTTTTATCAAAAACCACCGTGTCAACTTGAGCCATTTGCTCGATAAGACTACTGTCTTTGAGGTACAGCTGTTGTTTACCAAAAATACGCAACATGTTTCCTAACGTAAAGGGAGCCGCTAAAGCAATGGCGCAAGGGCAGGCTATGATTAAAACTGCAGTGAACACATTGAAGGCTTTTGAGGGATCCAAAAAGAGCCAAATAATCGTAGCAACAAAGGCTATGCTTAAAATACTAATGGTAAAGCGACGACTAATCTGATCGGTTAGGTTTTCGAAAGGAGTGGCTTTGGTCTTACTAAACACTTCATTATTCCAAAGTTGAGTAAGATAGCTTTGCTCAACGGCTTTAGTCACGTCTATTTCTATGATTCCAGCTTTTTGCTTCCCTCCTGCATAGATTTTATCCCCTAATTTTTTAGCAACTGGAGCAGCTTCACCAGTAACAAAACTATAATCGATTAATGCATTTCCCTTCATCAAAATTCCGTCTGTAGGAATAAGCTCGTGATTTCGAATCAAGATGCGGTCGCCGGGTTGGATCTCGTAAACAGGGGTTTGAAGTTCAATTCGTTTTGTTTCGGTAGGTTCACTTTGACTAACGCAAGTGTCTTCATCGACAGCAGACTCACTTTTGATAAGCTGAGTGACTGCAATGGGAAAATAGGACTTGTAGTCTCGCTCAAAAGATAGAAAAGCATACGTTTTTTGCTGAAAAAACTTTCCTAGCAATAAAAAAAATACCAAACCTACCATACTATCGAAAAAGCCTGTCCCCCAATCCATTATTATTTCTAAGGTAGAGCGAAGGAATAATACCAAAATTCCAATAGCAATAGGCACGTCTATATTTAAAATTCCAACACGCAAGCCTTTATAGGCTGAAATAAAATAATCTCTCGCCGAGTAGAAAACCACCGGTAACGCAAAGACAAACATCAACCAGCGAAATAAAAATTTAAACTCGTCTAGCCAGAACTCACTCACTTCAAAATATTCTGGAAAGGACAAAAACATAATATTACCAAAGGCAAACCCCGCAACTCCCAGTTTATAGATAAGAGATCGGTCTATGTTTTTTTCTTTTTTACTGAAATCTTCCAAAGATATATTGGGCTCGTAGCCAATTCTACAAAGCAGAAGAACCAATTCCTTCAAGCAGATCTCTGAAGAATCATAAGAAATACGAATAGATTTCTGAGGAAAATTCACTAGACCACTTTTAACGGCTGGATGCAGTTTATCTAAGTTTTCGAGCACCCAAATGCAAGAGCTACAATGAATGTTAGGGATAACAAATGAAACAACTTGGGTCTCCTGCTCGTCGAACTCCAATAACTGATCTATAATATTTTGATTATCTAGATAATCAAAACGGCCTTCAAAATCTAGAGGGGTTTTACCGGGAGTAGCCTGGAGATCATAATAATAGGTAAGATCATTCTCGTTGAGAATGTCAAACACAGTTTTGCAACCATTACAACAGAAAGATTTCTCTTGATGTGCAATTGCTGGTTCAGGGCAAGTATCGCCACAGTGATAACAAGTTTCCATAATTCACTCTATTCCTCTTGCAAAAATGCCAAGAAATGCATCCTTAAAAGATGATTTTTGTCAGTTGACAATTAATTTTTTTTTAGGAATAAATTAATATACTACTGAAAAGAAATGGCTATATTAAAATAAAAAAATTATGAAGATTACTGGTATAACATGCTTAGGTATTACAACATTCATCTTATTAACTGTGATTATTTTTGCAATGATGAACTTGTCTTTTGGATGGATTTTTTATGCAACCTGTCTGGGGCAAATAGCATTGGTTTATAGTGTCTACAGAGTCCTGAAAGATGATTACACTACTGAGAAAACTTTTAGTGACTTTTATGAAGATAGACCTGATTTAGGAGAATAATACCACTTATTCTCAACAACTATATTTAGACTATATGGAGGAGCATGAAAATTCACGCTGCGAAAATTGTATCATTAGACAAATCAATAGTTTTAAAGCTCTTAAAAAAGAGGAGTTAAAGCAAATGTCTGATCATAAAGAAACAAGGAAAGTTAAAAAAGGGGAAATTCTTTTTAAAGAAGGGGAACGGTTGAGTGGTGTTTATTGTGTGCGCAGTGGGATCTCAAAACTTTCCAAGCTAAGCGATAATGGTAAAGATCAAATTGTGAAATTAGCTGGTAAAGGTGAAGTTCTTGGCCAACGATCTTTAATCACTTCAGAACAGACCAACTTATCGGCTACAGCTTTAGAAGATATGGATGTGTGTTATATACCCAAAAACCACATCCAAGAGAGTCTTATGCAAAATCCAGTATTTACAAATACTGTACTGAAGCGAATGGCCTCCGAACTTAAAACTGCCGACCATACCATTGTCAATATGGCTCAAAAAAGCGTGCGTCAACGTTTAGCTAGAGGCCTACTCTATTTGGGTGATAGTTTTGGGACCGACGAAGACGGCTTTTTGTATCTTCAACTCTCCAGATCAAATCTGGCAGATATTGTAGGAACCGCCACAGAATTACTTATTCGCACTTTAACCAAGCTAAAAAAGGAGGGCGCTGTTTCTATTTCGGGTAAACGAATCAAACTGGAAGACAAAAAATTACTTTACGCTATTGCGGAAGGGATTTAAAACTTCCTCACTTTAGTTGTGCTCGGGGAATACCTTAAATTCATTTCAACTTAAAACCCTGTCTAGTCCTGAAGCTGAAAAGAGCTTTGGGCAGGTGTAAATCCATCCACATATTCCATGGTTTGGCTCCCGTCCTCACTCAATTGCAAATAGTTAAATCCTGAGACAAATCCTTTGTCCTCACTAATGAAATAAATATTTGCAATGTCACCAACACCAGCTGGTGTGGGCGACAGATCTGTCCATATTGCCACCTTAATGGTTTTTAAAACTGTGGTACAGTCCGAAGTTGTCCAGCCAGTAGTTTCATTAACAAAAATAAATAGCATGCAACGGTACCGTGGTTCCCAAAGGGATGGTGGGACAAGTCTCAATTCCGTTATTGGCCACTAGTGTATCGTCACTCTCTATTATAAATATGTTGACGCCATTAGTGGAGCCAATGGTCTTAAAATTCGTTGGCCAGGTTCTAGTATTTTACTCTACTCAGGTTTCTCCATTAACCCTTTTTTCTTGATATTAAAACTACTTCCATTAGACAAGGAACTTACTGCGTACCTAGTTGTTTTGTTAAGCATTAGCACAACTAAAAATGTTTGCCTTGGTTAAAGGTAATATTGGTTTCCCAATCTTGTGCTTTTGAGTTTAGTCCAATGAATAAAAAAGACAGTAAGAATAAGATTCTAGTTGTTTTCATAATAGTTTAGTTTATTTAAAGATCCAAAAAAAACCTACTAGTCATTAGTTGCGAAAATTCTTAGGCTTTCTAATTTGAAAAGGATATGTAATCAATTTCAGTTACCTTCAAAGGTGCGTTTGGTTTTTAGTCTGCCAACAAATCAGCTCCATGAGCGATTCCAGTTCCTGCTGGTAAAAGACCATTGCGAGGGTATGTTTCATTTTTTGTATCGGAATCTTGCGTTTGAGAATCCTTCTTTGGCAACACTATTCTTAATAGTGCACTTCAATTTTGGATACAAACTGTTTAAAAGTATTCATTTCTCTTGTGGTAAACTCAAAAGGGATCGTGTTGAAGCAAAGAGGATATACATTGCCACTTTTACTTTAGGCGAACTGTCCGTTCAAGTTTTTTGATAGTGTCTTTGTACCTCCGCACACAAGCCTTTTTTAGTAACAATCCATCTTCAACTGTCCATTATGCTGAAGTTCATCCAAGCCAATCTTGGTGTATTCAGAGAGTAAATTTTCCAACACATCTAAAATATCGTGTTGCATCGCAAGCGAACCACAAATCATAACCACACCACCTTCCTGAACCGTTTTTAGAACAACATCCTTTTGTTGTATTATCAGATTTTGAACATACCCATTACGTCCTTCTCTTGAAAAAGATTTATGGATTTTGTTTTTTTGATTTTTTGAAATAATCCCATTAAGAATGTCATCATAAATAGCTGAAGAAGCTACTGTTCTACCACCCCAAAATAAGTTGATTGTTGTGTCTCTGTTCTGTTCTATCATCCCTAAGAATGGGGCTATCCCAGTTCCGTTAGCTATCAATACTGCGGAAGCTGATTTTTTAGAGAAGTGGAAATGAGGGTTGATGTCTATAACCGCCTGAACAGTATCGCCCTTATTCAAGTTATGCAAATACGAAGAGCCTTTACCAAATTCGTGTTTCTTTACACTTAATAGAATATTGTTGCCCATTCTAGCAATGGAATATTGACGAGGGATATCCGTTCCCACTGGAAAAACGGACAATAAATCGCCTGAAGTAAAACTTGTTTTTTTCTTTGGTTTCAGTCTGATTAGGAACGTGTCATCTACATTTAATTCTGTGCGCTCAACTACCTTAAATTTTTTTTTTCATAGTTCCGTTTCTTGACCTTTGGCTTTTCAACAGAAAGTGAAATACGTAATAGTTTACTCAATTGTTCGACCCATCTTTCAAAATCAGCAACGTCTGCATTGTTGATTTTATAAAGCGGGAACAAGGGCTGAAAATCAGGATGTATTTGCAAAAGTCGCATCCACTTTTATAGCAAATTTGCAATAGTCTGGATATTCCAATGAACCGAATCCTACTACGGAATATCGGATTTTGTTCGGTTGCTGGACAGTTGGAAAAATAGCTTCAAACTTCCTAGCGTTAGAAGGGGGTTCGCCTTCGCCGTAGGTCGCAGTAAGGATGATGATGCGTTTCGCTTTCGCGAAAGTGCAATACTTATTCAATTCGGTCAGATAGACTTTTTTGCCAGCAGCATTCAAACTAGTATAAAGCCGCCTTGCAAAATCGAACGTTGTTCCCGTTTCTGAACCTACTAAAATGACCAATTCACAGTCGTCTTTATCTGGCATTATGGAAATAGCTTTCACTTTTTTTCTGCGTTTCAAGGTCATCGCAAAGCCTGAGTATATAAAGAATAGAATGGACGCACTGGCGAGTAGCAAAATAACAGACCAAAAGACGTTTCCTTCGCCTGTATGCAGCATCCAACTCAAACGGGATGCCAATGCTACAAAAGGATAATCGGCACTACTTATAATCTGTCCTGTTTGTTGGTTTACCTTTAGTTCCTTATCCTTTAACTCAATTTGATAATACTCTTCAGGGTCTTCGGAAAATGGGAATTCTACTTTTCTTATTTGGTCGAGCGTGGTTGTCTTGAAAAATGGAACATCGCTAATATGCTCAAAACGTTCTGCGGTATCTGTATTACTAATTTCTTTATGCGTAATAGTAGTATTGGGTAGCAATTCAAATTTTTCTGCGGAAAGATAGACCCCTGTAAAAGCAAGAATAACAATCGGAATAAAAAACCATCGGCTTAAAATAACGTGGTAGCGAAGTTCAAAATAATCCTTTTGAACTTTTGAAAAAAGACGCTTAAAACCGCCTTGTCTTTTGGCGAGAAGCAATACTCCAGTAATGGTAATTAGTAAAAGTAAAAGCGAAATTAAGCCCACAAAAAACCGTCCGATGCTTTTAAGAAAAAGAGAACGATGCAGATTGGTAGCAAAACTATAAATGAAGGGTCGCTCTTGTACCTCGCCCAATTGTACGCCTGTGTTTGGGTCGATGTAGATATCGAGCATTTCCATTTCCAGAGTAAGAACAGAGGCCTTTACAAAACCAGACGATTCTAATTCGAGTACAAATACGTCGTCGTAATTTTCTTTTAAAGCATCAATTGTAGTGCCCAACGATACTTCATCCAAATCCTTAATGGCATACCCTTTCGCTTGATGCGAAATAGGTTCAATCGCCAAAATCACGCCTGTAACCGAGGCAATGATTAAAAACAAAGATGAAGTAAGGGCAAGTACAAAATGACTGTATCGCCAAATAGAAATGGTCATAGGCAATGTTTACTGCGGAAGCATTCTTATATAGCGAATAAACCCTTTTCCCTCTTTTTTGGTTTTGAGATTTTCTGTGGTCAACTCAAATTGAATATCAGCTGCATAATAGTCTTGGTCTTCTACCGAAGTTTCAAAGCGCAGGCTATATCCTTTATCAATTTTATCGGCTGGAATTTGCAATACAGTAACGGTACGTTCGCCACCTCTTATCGTCGCACTCGAAATAGCATCGATATTAGGGCGATATTTCCCGTAGAATTTCCACCATTCAGGGATTTCACTAAACCATTCACTGTCTTTGCCTTGCACGTAAAGGGTCTCTTCATAATCTCCAGATGGATTCAATAAAGAAACAATCACATAAGCACCTTCGCCTGTGTAATTGGTCATTTGGATAAGGCATTTTACAGCTTTGTTTTCAGTAGTTGTAAATGCCGATAGTAATAGTCCTGCGAGTACCATTGCAGGGATAATTTTAAATAGTGTTTTCATCAAGCTAAATTTTTAAGGCCCAACTTGTCCCGAATTTATTTCGGGATTATGGGCTTCATATTACTTTAAAAAATTCAAGGAGGTGTTTTGTTTTTGTAAGAGTTCATTTTCGCTGGCCAAGTCAAAAACCGTTTCTTCAAAATCGGTATTGATTTTAGTATCAGCACCTTTTGAGATTAGGTATTTCATCATCTCTTCATTTTCAGCTTTCATTGCTGCGAGGTGCAAGGCAGTTAATCCTTCATCATTTTTTGAATTGACATCAATATTAAATGCTGAAAGACGTTTCAATACCCCTAAATTATTGTCTTTGGTAGCAAGATGAAATAGCGTGTTTCCTTCAGCTTGCGTGGTGTTCAGCTGTACACTTTTTTCTTGAAGTAGTTTCAATTTGGTATCAAATTCATCGGGTTTTCTGCTATCAAAAGAGGCTACTAAATAATAAGCGATGGTATTGCCTTTATTATCTTTTGCACTTCGATGGCCCTCAGTATAAACTTCAGCATCACTTCCGTTATTCAATAAGAATTCTGTCACTTCTGGATTGTTACGCTGAACTGCAAGCATTAAGGCCGATTGTCCTTCATTATTTGTAGTATTGAAGTCTTTTACGGTTTTGGAAAGTAGTTTTACCATTGCCAGTTCATTGCGAGAAGCTGCATTAAGAAAGGGTGTATTGCCTTCGGCATCTTTTAGGTTAACATCTGCACCGGCAGTTAGGAAAAGTTCAAAAATCGCTGGGTCGCTATTGTTGTACGCCAATCTATGTAAGGGAGTGTAGCCGTCTTTGGGCACGATATTAGGGTCAAGACCAAGACTTTTCAAATACTCATAAACTGCCAACGGATTACTATAACCACGTCCGCCTTGTGCTGCGAATAAAAAGGCGTTCCCCCCTTTTTTATTCGATGATTTATAATCCACCCCTTTCTTAATAAGCAATTTCAGAAAATCAATATTTCCTTTTTTGGTGGCGTAATTGAAAATACCGTTGCCATCCTTATCTGTGCTATTAAGTTTTAGACCTTTTCTGGTGAAGAAATTCAGCTCTTCTTCATTGGAGAGTGATGACGAAACCAGTAAAAGTAGGTTCGCACCACTTTCATTTTTCTCGTTAAGAAGATTTACACCGCGACTTTCAAAAGCCTCATACAGGGCTTTGTTTTTCTGACCTGCATTTGCTGCAAAGGCAAGTGGCGTATAACCGTGACTGTCTAATTTCGTAACAGAAGAACCCTTATCAAGTAAAAAATTGACCATTTCCGTTTGTCCGGCATAGGCCGCCCAATGCAAGTAGATACGGCTGTCGTGGGTCTTTTTATCAACCGGATTTCCCTCAAAAGACAAGAGGTGCTTTACGATAGCATCATCTGCCTTTTCAAGTAACGCATAGATTACGGCATCAAACGCATTCTCATTTAAGGCAGTTGCATCATTGCCTTCAGCGATTTTTTGATTTACAGTTTTCAAGTCTGGATCACCCTTCCAGAAGGAACGGTCAAGTAATACATTGTCTTGTTGTGCGACTGCCACTATGCTCATAAAGAGCATAGCAAGCAGCGCTACATTTTTCAAAATCTTCATCGGACTATTTTTTTACAAAGGATTCAATGACTTCATCAATTTCGGCTTCTTTTTCATAGCCTTCTTCTTCAAATAAAAACTTATAGAGCGGCTTATTGTCCACTTTTTCTTCAAGAACAAGGTCTTTATTACGGCCATAAACTTCATCCCATTTAGCACGAACTATAGCCCATTTCTGGTCATTGTCCTTCCACCATTGTGAGGCAGCAGCACATTTGCTGTCATCTACTTTTACATAGGTGTTATATCCTTTTTCCTTAGCCAATACGATATCCTCCTTGCCAGTCTCACGGATAATTTTGGTATTATCCTGGTCGTGTACCCAACCGTAGTCTGTAATTTCCTGACGGTTGCCACGCATCAAAAGATTATAATCACTTCTGGTGGTATATTCCCGTCTCGCCAATGGTGCAGGTGTGGTGTTTTCCCAATAACTTTTACCATCTACGTGAACCCAAGAGGCAGATCCTTCATAACGCGGGCTGTCATCTACTTGAAATACTTTCTGTGTCCATTGTCCTTTGACTTTAGAAGCAGATGATTTTTCAAAAGTCCACTCATTATCTGCGTTGTAAGAGTATAAATCTGTGTTCTCAAACAACCAATCTTGACGCCAATGCTTTATAATCATAGGTTCGGCAGGATTACCTACTTGTAACAAATGCTGAATTTGGATTTTATCATCTTCATCGGTCACTAATTGGGCCCATTCCAAACCTTTGTCCACTTTCGTTTTTGAGGGCTTGTAAAGTGAATCGTTGCTGTAATTAAAGGTCTCTGCAAAGTTAAAAGTGACCTCATAACAGCCACACATATTCTTGATGGCTTCGCGGTCTTCTTGTTTTTTTGATGTTTGAGAAATTGCACTTATCGAGAATAATAGTGCCAATAGAGTGTAAAAAGTGGTTTTCATGAAATATGATTTATTGATTTATAATTTATTCTCAAAAATAGTTATTTTTATTAAATCTAAATAACAATAATATATATATTTGCGCTCTATTAAGATTGGTTATAAATAAAATGAAGTATAAACGCCTAATTATAAACACTTTGACCATTTTATCTTTTTTAAAAGCAGTTTCCCAAGAGGTCATAGATAGCACCCAAATCAATAATTTAGAGGAAGTTATCCTTACAGCCACGCGTACAGAAAGACAACTTTCTTCATTACCAATGCCAGTAACTTTAATTTCAAAAAAGGAAATTTTACAATCGGGTACAATTCGCTTAAATGAGATATTAAGCGAGCAAACAGGAATTATAACCGTGGCCGATGAAAGTGGTTTTGAGGGTATACAAATTCAAGGTATCGCATCAGATTATATTTTGATTCTTATAGATGGTGTGCCTCTTGTGGGTAGAAGTGCAGGAAATTTTGATTTGAGCAGGCTCACGGTGGGCAATATCAAACAGATTGAGGTGGTAAAAGGACCTTCGAGCAGTCTTTACGGTTCTGAAGCTTTGGGGGGTGTCATCAATATTATTACGGAAAAACCAAAATCTGAAGAACTGCAAGGAAACGTTTCTTATCGCCTAGGCAGTTTTGTACAACAAGATATCAACCTTGATATTAAACAGCGTTTTAAAAAGTTGCGTTACGGCTTTTTTGCCAACCGATTTTCCAGCGAAGGTTATGACTTAAACCCAGAAGCAGAAGGTCAAACGGTCAATCCATTTGAAAATTATACCGTTAACGGACGAGTGTATTATGACTTTAATGACAAGCTATCTTTATTCACATCTACACGATTTTATGACCAAGTACAGGATGCTGGATTTACCTTTAACGATGTTCTGTTTGAAGGAGATAGCAAAGAACGGGAATGGAATGCCCACGCAAGGCTCGACCAAAAATGGAACGAAAAATTCACGACAGCTTATGAATTTTATTATACCAATTATGTAGCTAATGAGCGACTTGCCAACCCAATTACTGAAGAGGTGTTGAGCGATAGTGATTTTGACCAAAAATTATTACGACCAGAAATTCGTGGAAATTACGCTTTCACAAATGCGGGAATGCTAACGGCAGGTTTGGGTTTTCAATATGATGCTTTGGACAGAACGTTTTTTGATGAACGCGTAAGTTTTAACTCGCAATATGTCTATGCACAATATGACTTCAATCCTATAGAACGACTAAATGTTATTGCTGGTGCTCGTTTTGACAATCATTCGGAATATAGTAATCAATTTAGTCCCAAACTGGCAATGCGTTACAAATTGGGCGATGCATTCGCTGTAAAAGGGTCGGTAGGCTATGGTTTTAAAGCGCCAGACTTTAGACAGTTGTATTTTGATTTTACCAATTCGGCAGTGGGTTATACAGTTCTCGGATATAACGTGGCTTTGGATAAATTACAAGAGCTTCAAGAACAAGGACAAATTCTTAATGTGTTAGTTTCGGAAGATGACCTAAATAATCCGTTAGAAGCAGAAAGTTCTGTTGGTTATAATTTAGGATTGACCTTCAAAGAAGGCAAATGGAATAGCGAACTTAATTTCTTTAGAAACGATATTAAGAATCTTATCGATACACGCATTATTGCCCGTAAAACCAACGGTCAAAATATTTTTAGTTATGTCAATTTTGATGAAATCTATACCACAGGATTTGAAATCAACACGGGGTATAAAATAACCGATGCCATTAATGTAAGTGCTGGCTATCAGTTGCTTTACGCCTATGATAAAAATAAACAACAAGATGTAGAAGATGGTCAAGTATTTGCCCGTGATCCCGGGACAAACCAGACCGTGGCGGTCACGCAGTCCGATTATTTTGGGCTCGTGAACCGCTCACGGCACAATGCCAACTTCAAGGTGTTTTATGATATCGCTGGAGTTGATGCTAAGGGAAATCGGAGTACAATAGCAAACATCAATCTACGACTTCTATATCGAAGCAAATATGCTCAATTCGACACTAATGGAAATGGACTTATCGATTCTTATGATACCAGTTTTATAGATGGTTTTGTAACGGCAAATGTAGCGGCCAGCAAAACCTTTTATACAGATTTCACATTACAGGTTGGAGCAAATAATCTTTTGGACTATACCGATAACAATATCCCGACGTTGCCGGGAATTCAAGGATACATTAAACTCAATTATCAATTTTAACCCGCCTGCCGTCGGGCAGGTCTTTAAACACAATCAGAATGAAAACAATTAAAACAGTACAAACACTAGCATTAGCAGTATTATTTATGGCATTTACATCTTGCAGCAGCGACGATGACAATATACCAATAACCGACCCTGTTCAAGCAGAACAGGTCAGTAACCTCTTTGCACCTCAAACCGGTGGTCAAGGTACTGGACAAGATGAAGGTGGGCCATTTACAAAATTTGACTTTGAAACTGGGGCAGAAACTACCAGCGATACAGAGTGGGACATTGCCTTTAGAGGTACGACTATTGCGATAAATGGAGGAATAGCTACAGGTACAAATGATGAACCTACAAGAAATGGCGATGCTGGTGCGAGCATTGTAACTGGAACTTTTGACAGCATTAATACTGCCGATGGATTGACATTTGCTCAGGATACCGCTTCAGGATTTGCAATCCCAACAGGAAGCGATAATGGATGGTATAATTACGACTTTATGAATAATATAATTATGCCTATTCCTGGTAAGATGTTAGTATTTAGAACTCGTGATGGTAAATATGCAAAGATTGAAATTCTAAGTTATTATAAAGACCAAGACAATTCTAATCCTGCAAATGGGCGTTATTACACCTTTAATTATGTTTATAATCCAAATGCGGGCGAGACCTCTTTTGAGTAACTTTATCTGATTAGTTAGCCAACGAAGCTCATCTGTAATGGATGAGCTTTTTTATTCTAAAAGTTCATAACACTATCTAAGGCGTCTTCGGCATCTGTATGGATGAAGTTGGTTTTTATTTTAAACTATTTTAAGCTTAAGGATAATGACAATCTTAGATGAACTGTCTCTTTTGAACTTCGCAATTTCATTTAGTGGTGTTCTTACCAATCTTAGAATTTGATCCTTACTGTATTTTTTAAGTTTTCGTTCTCGAATTAAAGCCTCTTTCTTGTCTGGAAAAGACTGTAAATAAACTAATTTCCACGGTCCTTTATTCGCTGTGTAACGACTTGAATCTTCATTATGCTCTCTCAATCTATGGAATGGTCGGATGGAATATCCCTTATAGTAGCTCCCTACTTTGGAAGAGTGAATGATGTAAACAAAATGTTTCATAATGTCCTAAAATAACATAAACCTATGAATGTTATTCACATTCACAACACAACATCTTAAAAAAAAGCGGTATGGAATCCCAATGCCTAGGGATCACAGAGAGATTCGAACTCGTCCCCAATGCCTT
>NZ_APLF01000002.1 GCF_000355905.1 Psychroflexus gondwanensis ACAM 44 | reverse complement strand
ATGTGTATAAGCAATGGCTTGTCCTCGCTTACTTGGAAAATCCTGCGGATTTTCCTCTGGCAAGTACCTGTTTGCAATTGTCCGTGCCAAACCACGCCACTGCTCATACACCAAACGTTAGCCACCATTTGAAAAAAACAACATTCTACATATCATTCATAATTCTGATTCTGAATTTCAGTTGCAAAACGGACAATAAATTTGACTTGAAAAAGTTGGAGGAATTGGACGCTCAAAAAACGACTGAATTAATAACACAGATTTTAAAAGAAGAAAGCAACGGATATTTAATGTCGAGTTGCATAACAGAAAAACCAAGAGCAGTTTCGCATCCAATGGTTTCGAATTTTAATGACTATGTAAAGGATAATTTAAATATAACAGATACTGTTCATTTAAAGACTCAATCAAGACTATACAAAAAATTTAAAATTACAGCGGATTTAGTTCCTAACAAGAATATTTTAACCCAAAAACAGTTTGAGGAATTTGAACAAAAATCGGAAAATGGTGGATTTCGATTTTGGGATTGGCTTGATACGAATTGCGAAAATGGATTTTGCTCGATAAGCAAACCGATATTTAATGAAACATTTGATTTAGCATATGTGCAAATCGGAACAGTTTGCGGAGGATTATGTGGTGGCGGAGAAGAAAGAATTTACGAACTTGTCAACGGAAAATGGATTGAAAAAGAAAGCCTCGGAAGTTGGGTAAGCTGAACGGAAAAAACGGTGGCCAATAACTAAGCATATGGCGTGCCGATAGGCCAAAGCTATATGATTTGTTGACTGATCCGGGATTGCTGGTAAGGGGGAATTCGATGAGTAGGCAAGAACCTTACAAGAGGATAAGGTTGTTTTTAGAGTGCTTTGCATCCCTTTTTATTCAGTTGGTTATCTAAATTAAGGTACTTTTTAGGGAAATCACTCTTTTTTTGTGTGAGAATCTGCTATTTTTTATCAGTTTCCTTTAGTTTGGGCATTAGTAAGTCAAGGCTCTTTTTAGAACCGTTTTTTTTAATGTTTGTATTCCAGTTTATCCTTTATAATTTGTTTGTAATCCTTTGGAGGACCACGACTATCAAAGGTAAAAAGTGTGATCAATGTCTCTTTTTTACAACTCGGACAACAGCGATGGAGAGACTTCTCTTGAACGGCAAAGGTTATTATGTGAGCCAAGTTTTTATCTCTTAATTGCAATTGTAATAACGGTAACTTCTCTTTTTTCCAACTGCTGCTCAAAAACCCATAATGCCTTATTCGAGTAAAGCCTTTGGGAAGAATATGGAGCTGAAAACGCCGTATAAACTCCCTAGTGGAGAGTGTTAGTGTGGTTTTTTGCCCACCTTTTCTATAGTCTTTTAAACTAAATGTAATCCTCCTTTTTTCTTTATCAATCGACAAAATACGGTGATTACTTATCGCTATTTTATTTGCCCCGTTACAAATTTAAATTGCCTTCAGGTGATAATTTGTAACGGGGTGAATGTACCTACCTAAATATTCAATCACATGTTCTGGTTTTCCAAAAGGAGTTTTGGCATACACCACCCACTCTTTTTTAAACAACTTATCATATAAAGATTGTGGTAATTGGGGAAGTGCCTTTCGTAATTTGGACACAAAACGACCTCTAAATTTATCACTCATCGCCTCTACTGAAAATAGAAAATCATCTTTTGCTGTTCCTTTTTTCCAGAATCCTGCCTCACAAACACCTCCCCCTGGAACAATACAGTGCAAATGCGGGTGTAATTGCAAATTCTGACCCCAAGTGTGTAGCACGGCAATCATCCCCAGTTTTGCACCTAGATGTTTGGGATTGTGTCCAAAGGCAGAGAGGGTTTCCCAGGCGCTATCAAATAAGATTTTATATAGCACTTTGGGATAAGGTATTGCCACAGAATTGAGATGGTCTGGGAGTGTAAAAACAACATGAAAATAAGGCACAGGAAGGAGTTCTTGCGTTCTTGCAGCAACCCATTGATGCTGCTTATGTCCTTGGCAAGTAGGACAATGCCTATTGCGACAGGAATTGAATTGCAAATGGAGTTTCTTGCAATTCATACACCAATCTAAATGTCCACCAAGAGCTTTAGTGCGGCATTTTCTTATCGCATGCAAAGCGCGCTGATTCCAACTGGTATGGGCTATTTCTTGTAGATGATCTACCTCTAGATTCAATACATCTGCTACTCTATGTTTGGGTTGCATTAGCTTGCAAACAAGGTATCCAGGGGACTGAATTTCACTGAACTTCCAGAATTGGACACTTGCAAATACACAATGGTGGTTTCTATATGAGCGTGCCCTAAAAGCTCTTTTAAACACATAATATTAAGCCCATCTTCTAGTAAATGGGTGGCGTAGGAATGTCTAAGTGTGTGGGCGGTAAACTTCTTTTGTGTGTTTACCTTAGGACGACATTCTTTAATAACCCATTGGAGAGCTCTTGTGGTGAGCGGTCCTGGCAGACCATCTGTGGTCTTCTGACTATTAAAAACATGTTTTACAGGATTTTCTGTTTTAAAATATTTTTGTAAGCCTCTAATTAAATGAGCACTCAAAGGAACGTAGCGGTCTATTTTTCCTTTCTGTTTTTTTACAAATACCGTTTTACGCTCGAAGTCAATATCAGCCTGCAACAAATTACAAAGCTCATAACTGCGCAATCCGCAGCCGTAAAGCATAGCTAACATCAATTGATGTTTTAGGTATTTAGGAGCTTTTAATAACTCGCGAATTTCCTTTTTGTTGAGCACAATGGGAAGATCATTCTGCCTTTTTATTTGTGGAAGCTGGATGCGCTTTTTATCCATTCCCATCACCTTGTAAGCAGATCGAAGACCATAGACGGTGTGTTTAAAAAAGCTTTCGGAAGGCGTGTTGTGTAGGTTCTGGCAGTGGAATAAGTAGTCGTTGATCTCTTCTTCACTAAGGTGGACTGGGCTGGATTTATAGTAAATAGCCAAGTGAGCAAGGCAGCGCAAGTAATTGTTTAAGGTGCTTTTTGCTTTACCATTGATGGCAAAGCTTTTTTCTAAAGTAAGGGCAAGTTCTTTAAAGTCGGGAACTTGGTCTAAGGCCGTTTCTAAAATCGTTTTGACTTTTTTTTAAATACATCTTCTTATAGTTTTTGTGAACTAAGTAAGTTAATGTATTTTTATAACTAACTAAAAAGCTTCCGAGGTACGAGGATTAGTTCAACAAAACCTATAAGCAATAGCGCCCTTTGGGTCGCTACTGCTCATAGCTAAACCGTTGTACAACATTTTGAAATCGAAAAAAATCATTTATCCAAATTAATATATTTACGTGAGAGATTTTCCGAATTCATTTGACAGTTTTTTAAAAAAGCATAATCTTAGTAATGACGTATCTAAATCGGCTTTTTTTAAATTAGTCAAAGAAGATGTTATACTAAGAAACGACTTCGCCTATCTTTCGTTAATAGATGATTTAGAAATTTTTTTTGATTATAAATTAATATTGGATAAAAAAATTGACCACTACTTTCCAAAGAGAGGTCGGCACAAAAAATGGAAAAGATTTCAAGAATCATCAAAATTAATTATTGCAGATTTAACAGGTAATAAAATTAAGTCATTAATTTTTTTTGTGATGTTTTTTATTATGCTCTTTCTCTTAGTTGATTTTATGATTAATACACGTGATTTATTCGCATTTGCTATTATGCATCCTGGAACTTTTACAATTCCATTACTACTAATCATATTTAGTATAATAGGATTAAATCAAATAGTCAAGAAAATAGGACTTAACAAACGTTTTCCATTAAATTATAGAGACGAAACTATGAAAGGTCTTGCTTTTAAAATATTAACTGATAACAGAAATAATATTAAATATGATTTCGAAAATTTTTATGATGACAAGTTTGAGTTACTCAAAAAAGCCCAAATGAATAGAGAATTAGAATGAATTTCAAAAAATAAAAGTTACGCTGGATAAAACGTTGTACAATAACTAAGCATATGGCGTGCCGATAGGCCAACACTTCGACAGGCTCAGTGGAGTCCGCTATATGATTTGTTGACTGATCCGGGATTGCTGGTAAGGGGGAATTCGATGAGTAGGCAAGAACCTTACAAGAGGAGAAGGTTGTTTTTAGAGTGCTTTGCATCTCTTTTTATTCAGTTGCTTATCTAAATTAAGGTGCTTTTTAGGGAAATCACTCTTTTTTTGTGTGAGAATCTGCTGTTTTTTATCAGTTTCCTTCAGTTTGGGCATTAGTAAGTCAAGGCTCTTTTTAGAACCGTTTTTTTTAATGTTTGTATTCCAGTATTTTATCCTTTATAATTTGTTTGTAATCCTTTGGTGGACCACGACTGTCGCTGTTTCTGCTACTGCAAGAAAATTAGCTACCATACTTTGGAATATGCTCTACAAAAATCAACACTACAATCCTCCTACTGTTTATGAATATCTTGACCAAAAAAGGAATAGAAAGGTCATAGAACTTCAAAAACAAATTGCTAATTTAGATGCAAGAATGAGTGACATTAAGCCTGCCTAAATACCAGTAAAAACAAGGCGTGAACAAAACGTTACTCAGAACTATGACCCATCCTGAATAATAGCATTTAATTAATTTATTCTCGTTTATCCTTTTTAAGTCTTTCATCAATAGGTAATTTAATGAACTCAATAATTTCTACTTTCCCGAATTCTATATACAAAGGATTTAAGATAATATTTGATTCTAATCCAATAATAGTAGATGGTACACGTAATGCAAAAACATTTCGATCTTTTGCTAAATCTGTAAAAATCTCTGTTGTTTTAGAAGAATATGGGTGCTGATTCCATCTTTCTGGAAGCTCTTTTAATTCCTTTACTACGAAATCATCTGGAAATTGAATTTTCGCAATTAATATTTCTTTAGGCAAATATGCAATGTTTTCAGAGTGAACATAATACTCTAACAATGCTAATGAAATATTTTCTGAACAATAAACAGCTCGTGTTCCAACTTCGTTCCATCTACCACCAACCTTTTCAGCCCCTATTCCCGATAGTGTTAAATCTTTATATTTAACATTAGCTACTCTATATACAATCATTAGCTATACACGTTATACTGAATTCTGGTAATTTCGCTTTCAACTATTTCAAAACCAAAACTACTATCAAGTAGTTCAAATGGAATTTTATTACCAAGAGTCCTTGATGGAGTCATTAACCATTTCTTAAAGTCTTCTTTAGAATCAAAGACTTCATAACCTAATCCGAATAATCTCGCCAACTCGTAAATTCGTTCTGAAGTTTCCTTTCCATAAACAGTTTTCTTTTGCATACTACTAATAGATGCTGGAAGTATATGTTCAAACTCTTTTTCTGTAGAATCTATGTAATGTATTAACTGCTTCCAATCTGTCTTTTTAACACCTTCTCTGATACGACCTATTAATTCCATTTTAAATCCTGGAGCATCTTTAGAATGCTCAGCAACCCAAGAGGGTGAGAATTTAGTAGGATTAATTGGATTCCTTTCTTTTCTAGCAACTTTAGCTTTTACTACACCTTTCTTTTTATTTGAATCTTCTGATTTTACCTTTACATTCATGATTGTATTTTTACATTTATATCATTGTAAATATACAATAATATTTATTGTTTCGAATTTAATTGGAATAAAAAAATATTGAATAAAATATAATTACTGCCAATAACTAAGCAAATGGAGTGCCGATAGGCCAACACTTCAACTGGCTTAGCGGAGTCCACTATATGATTTGTTGACTGATCCAGGATTGCTAGTAAAGGGGAAATCGACGATTAGGCATAGACCTTAAAAAAGGATAAGGTCGGTTTTACATCAAATTAGCCACTGTTTTTCTTTGATGGTCACTTGAAGCAACTGTTTTTTGGGTTCGTTTGTTTCTTTTTATGCAAGTTTCACTTGATATTACCCTTTTCCCTTCAGTTTGGGCATTACTCTGCTAATTCTCTTTTAGAACCGTTTTTTAACCAATGGAGAATTCCATACTTTAAAGGATTTATCTGATAATTTACCAGCATCAGAGCCCGAAATAATTAAGATTATAGGGAAAGTGACTCTTCATCCAAGACTAAGAGCACTTCAAAAGAAAGGACATCTAGAATAATTTGAACACTAGAAATTTTTTTAAAAATTGGTTGATGCTGCTATTTTGTCTTACTATCGAACGAACTTTATTAGTTGCTATTTAACCCTTTTGCCAATTATAGAGGGCATAATAATCCGATGGATGGGGTATACTTATCCAGATACAATACCAGAATTTGAAGACGTTAGAAAATTCTTTAAAAGGGCTGCTCAACGACAACCTTGCCCACATAATATTCTTTTTCATATTATCTACGTTTAAGCTTGAAATAAAATAATGGATGAACATTTTTACAAACTAACTCCAAACGAGAATTGATGGGCGAACTTTAATAGACATGTTGCTTCTCATCTACTAAATGATGAACAGTTTGGGACAGAAGATAATTGTATTCGTTTGTTTTATTAAATACAATGACTGAAATTTTTCTTCACGAAAAACGAATCAATGACCCAAGATTTAGTGAGAAATGACCAAATAGCAGAGGATATTGAATTGTTTGGAACAGTCATTTTGGATAATACTAATAAAACTCCTGAGCAAATTATTTTCGGAACTGACTTATCTGACTTGACAAATTGTAAAAAAGGTGCTAAAAAAACCTATACTTAATGCAGGTTTTGGTGGTAAATTGAAAGTTTTGAGCAATTAATAAAATCTATTTACAACATCACATAACAAAAATATCGAAATTCGTATTGCAGCGAGAGTTTAGCCCAACCACCCGTCACGATCTAAGCTCCTATACTGTATCGCCTCAGAAATATGTGTTCCTGTGACATCCGTTGAGCCTTCTAGATCGGCTATGGTTCTCGCTACCTTCAAAATCCTGTCGTAAGCCCGAGCAGAAAGGTTAAGTTTTTCCATCGCCGCTTTTAAAAGTGCTTTAGAAGACTCTTCAAGTTTACAAAAGGTTTTAATGTGTTTCACATTCATTTGAGCATTATAATGCACCAATTCAAAATCCTTAAAACGTTCCGTTTGAAACTCTCTGGCTTTTGTCACTCGATCACGAATATCAACGCTGCTTTCCCCTCTGCGTTCATCGCTAAGCTTATCAAAAGGCACCGGAGTCACTTCTATATGAATATCGATTCTGTCTAAAAGTGGACCGCTAATTTTCCCGAGATAGCGTTGCATTTCTGCTGGCGAAGAAGTCACCGGAGCATCTGGATCGTTGAAATAACCGCTTGGACTAGGATTCATACTCGCGACAAGCATAAAACTAGAGGGATAGGTGACAGTGAATTTTGCTCTAGAAATGGTGACTTCGCGATCTTCTAGAGGTTGCCGCATCACTTCCAAAACTGTTCTTTTGAACTCAGGAAGCTCATCCAAAAATAAAATGCCATTATGTGCTAAAGAAATTTCACCAGGTTGAGGGTAAGCTCCTCCACCAACTAAAGCTACGTCGGATATCGTATGGTGTGGACTTCTAAAAGGCCGTTCTGCCATAAGGCCTACATTTTCTTTTACACGACCTACCACTGAATGTATTTTGGTTGTTTCAAGAGCTTCTTGTAAACTCATTGGTGGAAGAATGCTAGGTAAGCGTTTTGCCAGCATGGTTTTACCAGATCCTGGCGGGCCTACCATAATAATATTGTGCCCTCCAGCTGCCGCAATTTCCATACACCGCTTTATGGATTCTTGCCCCTTAACATCTGCAAAATCATATTCTGGATGAGCTAGGTTATTATAAAAGATTTCTCTGGTATTTATTTTTGTTGGCTCTAAGGCTTCGTCTTTGTCAAAGAAATTAATGACTTCACTTATGCTTTCGACGCCATATACCTTCAGATCATCTACAATGGCAGCTTCTTTGGCATTCTGTTTTGGTAGAATAAAACCCTTAAAGCCTTCTTGTTTTGCTTTTATAGCAATAGGCAAAGCTCCTCTAATGGGCTGTAAACTCCCATCTAGAGACAATTCTCCCATAATAATATAATTGCCAATCTCCTCAGATTTAATTTGATTGGAAGCAGAAAGAATTCCTAAAGCCAAAGTTAGATCATAAGCAGACCCTTCTTTTCGCATGTCTGCTGGCGCCATATTAACAATGATTTTCTTCCCAGGAAACTTAAAGCCTGTATTTTTGAGAGCCGCCTGGATTCTAAAACTACTTTCACGTATGGCGTTGTCCGGAAGGCCAACGAGATGATAGCCTATCCCCTTTTCCATATTAATCTCAACGGTAATTATTTCAGCATCTACTCCAAAAACCGAACTTCCAAAGACTTTGACCAGCATAATACATAGATTAAGAGTTAGTTAACTAAAAATATGCTTTTTTAAAAACATATCATCTTTTTGCTGTGGTTTTTAAATGTTTAAATAAAGATTTCCAAATTATCTTAAATAAAAAAACCCGAAATGAAAGCATTTCGGATCTAGTTAAAACTATAAAGTACAACCTAAGCCTTAAAGTGCTTTAATAAGGCATTAGTAGAAGCATCATGGGAGCCTTCTATAGTCGAAGACTGGATGTCTTTCAAGGTATTTTTGGCTAATTGTTTTCCTAGTTCCACTCCCCACTGGTCGTAGCTGAATATATTCCAGACAACACCTTGAACAAAAATTTTATGCTCATACATCGCTACCAGTTTACCTAGTGACTTTGGAGTTAACTTATCCATTAGAATTGAAGTCGTAGGTTTATTGCCTTCAAAAACCTTAAAAGGGAGTAGCTTTTGAATATCATTTTCCTTCATACCTTGGTCTTGAAGCTCTTTGGTTACTTCTTCTTTAGATTTTCCAATCATCAATGCTTCTGTTTGGGCAAAATAATTGGCCATCAAAATATCATGATGCTCTTTGTTCCCATGTAATGGAATTTTATATCCAATAAAGTCTGATGGAATCAACTTGGTTCCTTGATGAATTAACTGAAAAAACGCGTGTTGAGAATTTGTTCCCGGTTCACCCCAAACAAGTGTACCCGTTTGATAAGTCGTTTTCTGTCCAGTTCTATCCACGCTTTTACCATTACTTTCCATAGAAGCTTGTTGCAGATACGGAGCTAGTTTTTGTAAGTATTGGGTGTACGGAATGACAGCTTCACTTTCAGCTTTCAAAAAGTTATTGTACCAGATACCCAGTAAAGCAAGTATAACTGGAATATTAGTCTTGAAATCTGTGGTCTTGAAATGTAGATCCATCTCTTCAGCACCCTCCAAAAGCTCTTGAAAATGTTTTGAACCAAGACTAACTGCTATCGATAGACCCGCAGCACTCCACAGAGAAAACCTTCCTCCAACCCAATCGTACATCGGGAATATATTGTCTTTATCTATTCCAAAGTTTTCAACTGCTTTTATATTGGTAGACACTGCTACAAAATTATGCTTAACATCTTCTTGGGAGGCTGACTTCAAAAACCAGTCTCTTACAGTATTAGCATTCGTAAGAGTTTCTTGTGTTGTAAAGGATTTTGAAACAATAAGAAAAAGTGTTGTTTTAGGATTTAGAACTTTTAAGGTTTCCATCACGTGATCTCCATCCACATTGGAAATAAAGTGGGGTTTTATATCCTTTTGATAGTAGGCTAAAGCATCTACAATCATCTGTGGACCTAAGTCTGAACCACCGATACCAATATTGACAACATCTGTAAACCTATCTCCACTAAAAGATACGCGTTCACCTGAATTTACCTGATCTGCAAATTCTTTAATTTTAGACAATACCTCTTGTACATCTCCAAAAACATCTTTACCATCAACCTGAGCCGAGTTATTTTTAGAGGCTCTTAAAGCAGTATGTAATACCGCTCTGCCTTCGGTTTGATTAATGAGGTCTCCTTCAAAATAACTGTTGATAGCCTCATCCAAACCAGCCTCTTTTGCTAAGTTTAATAAGTGATCTAGAACCTCTATATCAATTAGGTTTTTGGAATAATCAACTAAAAAATCATCAGAATGAATCGATAAATCTTTGAATCTATGAGAGTTTGAAGAAAATAGTGACTTCAAATCATAATCTTTTTTAGAAAGAGTCTCTAAAGCTTTCCAGTGTTTTGAATCTAAAGGAGACTTAGTATGTAGTGGCATTTATTTAACTTTTAAAACATTTTTTTTATAATGAGAGATAAGACCTTCGATAGGTCTTCTGATGACGTTTCCTATGTTTAAATGATACCGTTTAGCAACATCGCGAATAATATCCTCAGAAAAGAAAGCGATCGAGCCTATAAAATGGATAGGGACATTTTGAGCTTGTTTAAAACACATCACTCTGCGCTCAATAAATTTTTCCATCCCTTCGTAAATCAACTTATAAAAATAGCCGTTCCGTTCTTGTGCTGTAAAAATAAATTCAGCAAAAGACGCTAAATACGTATTAGGGTTTTCCTCTTTGTAAACATTTCGTTTTATAGTATCCGCTGAGAGATCATAGCGTTTGGCAAACTCTTGACTCATATCTTCTCCCATCGTCTTATAATAGTAATCGCGTATTAAACGTTTACCAAAATAATTGCCGCTGGCCTCGTCCATCAAGACGTAGCCAAGTGATTCCACTTCCATGTGAACCTTCTTACCATCAAAAAAACAAGAATTGGATCCAGTTCCTAAAATACAGACGATACCAGGCTCTGTAGTAGCTGCTAATGCAGCAGCAACCATGTCTTCATCGACATTCACCTCAGCAACATTGAAATAATCTTCTAAAATCTTTTTTAAATTTTTTGTAGGTGTAGGAGTTCCACAACCTGCTCCATAAAAATCAACTCTACTTACTTTAGGAATAATTCGCTTTAGCTCATCATTTTCTTGTAAGCGAGACTTTAAAATTTCGGGTTTAAAAACAGCAGGATTTAATCCTTTAGTTCTAGTTTTGGTTACAACTTCTCCTTCATCATCTAATAAAATCCAATCACACTTTGTAGATCCACCATCAGCAATAAGTATCATAGTCTTATATATTAAAAAAGCTTGAACAGTAATCTATTCAAGCTTTTAGAGATTAATTATAAATTAAACTTTAGCGATATGAACTGCTAAATCAATCATTTTTGCTGAGAATCCCCATTCATTATCGTACCAAGCAATAAGCTTAAAGAAATTATCATTAAGAGCAATACCCGCATTCGCATCGAAGTTGCAGATACCCGAATGAGATACGAAATCTTGAGATACAACTTCGTCTTCTGTATAAGTTAAAATTCCTTTCAAATCTCCTTCAGAAGCCTTTTTCATTGCAGCTTTCACCTCTTCATAAGAGACCGATTTTTCTGTTCTAACCGTTAAATCTACTACAGAAACATCTGCTGTTGGAACTCTAAAAGCCATTCCTGTAAGTTTACCTTTTAATGCAGGTATAACCTTAGTCACTGCTACTGCTGCACCAGTACTCGTTGGAATAATGTTATTCATAGCACTTCTACCAACACGGTAATTTTTGGCAGATGGAGAATCTACTGTAAACTGTGTTGAAGTTGCTGCGTGAACTGTTGTCATTAAGCCTTCTACAATTCCGAAATTGTCATTGATTACTTTCGCCAAAGGAGCTAAGCAATTCGTTGTACAAGAAGCGTTAGACACAACCGTATCTTCAGCTTTTGCATCTTTATGATTCACCCCCATTACAAACATAGGAGTATCTTTAGTAGGAGCTGAAATCACTACCTTCTTAGCACCTGCTTCAATGTGAGCAGCAGCTGAAGCTTTATTATTAAAAATTCCTGTACACTCCATTATAACTTCTGCACCAACAGCATCCCATTTCAATTGCTTTGGATCTTTTTCAGACGTAATTCTGACTGTTTTACCATCTACAACTAAATGACCATCTTTAACCTCAACAGATTTGTTGAATCTTCCGTGAACTGAATCGTATTTGAGCATATAAGCTAAATGATCGACATCAAGTAAATCGTTTATTCCTACAATTTCTACATCTTTATTATCCATTGCTATACGAAAAGCAATTCTACCAATACGGCCGAAACCGTTAATACCTATTTTTGTCATAATTATTGAATTTTAAGGTTTATTATATTAAGAGGATACAATATCTGAAACTCTTATTAAATCTTTATCTAATTCTTTTTTAATGTTAATAGCGGTTTCAAAAGGAACATACACTATCTTTTTGTGTTCTATGCCTACCATAATATTGGAGTATCCTTCCAGTAGTGCATCTACAGCTCCTACGCCTAATCGGCTAGCTAGAACTCTATCGAAACAACTTGGAGAACCTCCACGTTGGATATGACCAAGCACAGTTACTTTTACTTCGTAATCCGGAAGCCTGGTTTGGATAGAATCTGCCACCTCAGCAATATTTTTACCAATTTGGTCTCCTTCAGAGACGACTACAATGCTAGACGTTTTACCTGCTTTACGGCTTTTATCAAGAGATTCCAACAAACGCTCTATGCCCATGTCTTCTTCAGGAATTAGTATTTCTTCTGCGCCAGCACCTATCCCACTATTTAAGGCGATATCTCCAGCATCTCTCCCCATAACTTCTACCAAAAATAAGCGATCGTGAGAACTTGCTGTATCTCGAATTTTATCTATGGCTTCCACCACTGTATTTAGGGCGGTATCATACCCTATAGTATAATCGGTTCCATTGATGTCGTTATCTATGGTTCCAGGTATACCAATAATAGGGATATCGAATTCTTTACTAAAAATAGAAGCCCCCTTAAAGGTTCCATCACCCCCTATAACCACAAGAGCATCTACATCTCTAGCCATTAAGTTATCGTAGGCTTTTTGCCGACCTTCTTTGGTCATAAACCCTTTGGAACGAGCGGACTTGAGAAAAGTACCACCTCTATTAATGGTGTTTTTGACATCCCTTGGACCTAATTCGATAAACTCGTTTTCAATTAAGCCTTGGTAACCTCTATAAACACCATCACATTTGAGACCTGAATAAGCAGCGTTTCTTACAACTGCTCTTATGGCTGCGTTCATCCCAGGAGAATCACCACCGGATGTTAAAACAGCTATTTTAGTTAATTTTTTACTCATTTTTTCAAATATATTTTAAATATAAGATTCTCACTAATTTAGTTATCGACTAAAACGATTTCGAATGGTAAACATTATTAAAATTTTATATAATATAGTCAATTTTTACTTAGATAATAAAATTTTATATTCCCAAGCTTCAAAATTGTGAATTTCATCAGGGTTTAAGTTCAAATTATTTGAGGACTCATAATTTACAAAATTTCCAGAAACTGAAAGCTTAAATTCTTGCTTCTTGTTCGAAAAGTTAGCTATAAATAGTAACGTATCCTCATCCTTCTCTCTTTGGAAGGCTAGAATATGTTCATCGTTTGAAGTCGATAGTCGTTTGTAAGAAGCGGCATTCTTAGCTCCATGCATAGCTTTTCGATTGTTTTTTAAGGCTCCTAGCTTTTCTAAGGTTTTCCAGGTTTCTCCTTTAGTTTTGGGAATAGTGTCTTTTTCAAAAAACTTTAATCTGTGATTCATACCATATTCCTGTCCGCTGTATATTAAGGGCATACCCGGCAAGGCATAGGTGAACGCTAACATGGTTTCTGAAGCTTCTCCCAATCGTTCCTCAACGGTGCCATTCCAAGAATTCTCGTCATGGTTTGTTATAAAATTCATCAAATAATCATCATTTTGATAAGTCGTATCAATTTTGGCCATGTAATCATCCCAATTCTTCACCGACATTTTACCTTGAGCGATTTCATTTATAATATGGTGACCTTCCCAATTATAACCCATATCAAAGGCTTCGTAGAACAAATCTTTATCTTCACTTTCAGCTAACATAAATACTGGCTTTTCTTTCTTTAATTCTGGAACGACATAATTCCAAAAATCTGTAGTGACATTACCCGCTACATCACATCGAAAACCATCTATATTTTTTTCTTTTACCCAGTATAGCATTTCATCCTTCATCGCTGTCCAAAGCGAATCGCTTTCATAATTCAGATGAGCTACATCTGTCCATCCCCAAGATTCACCTGTATCTGGGTTAATGGGATCGGTGACATTACCCTCTTTATCTTTATGATAATAGTCTGGGTGTTTTTCTATCCATTCATGGTCCCAACCAGTGTGGTTCGCCACCCAATCTAGGATAACGTACATACCGTTTTCATGAGCAGTGTCTACCAACTTATCAAAATCCTCTGAGGTCCCAAACTCAGGGTTGACAGCGGTATAATCTGAAATAGCATAATAGCTACCCAGGTACTTTTCCTTTTCTTTAGGATCCTCAATATCTTCAATCGATAAATCTGCAGTAGCTTTCCTATTTTTCATAGAGATAGGATAAATAGGCATTAGCCAAATCACCTTTACGCCCAATTCTTTAAGCTGGGGAATATCTTTTGTAAAAGCTTCAAAGGTTCCTTCGGGTGAATATTGACGAATATTAGCTTCATAAATCACAGCGGATTCTAGAATTTCATTAGAAATTGGCTCTAAAGCCTTAGACTCTACCTCTTTCTTTTCTTTTTTTTGCTGACAAGAAGCTAGCACTAATATTGATAATAGCACTAGACTTGCGTATTGGATTATTTTCATTTTATCGAGTTTTAGGTTTATAATTTTATTTAGTGATGCAAAAGTATTTTTCTTTTATTCTGAATTTAATAAAGCTTGCTTAGAGCTTTGCACTAAAAACAGAAAGCCCAGGTGTCAATTGAAGTTCTTTTTTCCAGGTAAAATCAGTTTCACCCAAAATATCTTGAAATAAAGTATCCTGAAGATCTAACTCCTCAAATACATTTAAGTCTATAGTAGTTTTACTCTCATTGGTATTTAGAAATACGGCCACCACTTCATTTTCATGAATTCTGAATAATGGATAAATGCCATTGGAAGGTGCAAAATGAACCATTTCCCCCTCCAAAATAGCCTCTGACGTTTTTCTGAAATTCAATACGTTTTTTAAAAACAATTGAAAGTTTGCTTTTTCACTACTAAGGTTTTGACCCGTAAATGCATTCACTTCATCTCCGGCCCAGCCGCCAGGAAAATCAGTTCGTATTAACCCATGATCACCAGGGTTTTCTGAATTCTCCATTAAAATTTCAGTGCCATAATAGATTTGAGGTGTTCTAGGTAAAGTCAACATAAGTCCCAATGCCATTTTGGTTTTATCAATGTCTTCTTGTAACTGAGTAAAAATTCTGTCCATATCATGGTTATCGGCGAAAATCATAATATCCTTAGGCTCTGCATAGTAAAAATCGTTGGCTAAACCTTCATAGATTTTCATCAAACCACTCCCCCAACCCTTGCTATCATCATTTAAGGCCTGCACGATTTTCATCTGCATAGGAAAATCCATTGTAGATCTTAAGTTGGATTTGTAACCGTCTTTATTTTTTGCTCCATCCTGCCAATATCCTACGAGTAATTGGTCTGTCGTCCATTCCTCTCCAACTATATTGAAATTGGGATACTCTTCCATAATAGCTCCTGCCCAATTGGACATAAAGGCTTTATTTGGATACGGATAGGTGTCTTGGCGAATCCCATGTAAACCTAAAGTTTCAACCCACCAAATACTGTTTTGAATGATGTAGGATGCTAAAAATGGATTCCGCTGATTCAAATCGGGCATAGTTGGTACAAACCAACCTTCGTGCATAATTTTAGAATCCAATTCTGAAGCATATGGATCTTGATTGGTGGATCTCCGATGATTGGAGTTTGGTATGTTTTGACCAGATTCATAAAGTTCCTGATAGTTGAGCCAATCCTTGAAGGGTAAATCTTTCATCCACCAATGTTCACTTCCACAGTGGTTGGCAATCATATCCATGATAAGACCAACTCCTTGTTCAGAGGCTTTTTGAGATAACTCTTTATATAAATCCAAAGTTCCAAATCGGGGATCTACTTCATAAAAATCGGTAATCGCATAACCATGATAGGAAGAGGAGTTCATATCGTTGGTTAACACTGGGCTAGACCATATACTGGTAAATCCCATTTCCGAAATATAATCCAGATGATCTATAATTCCTTGTATATCTCCACCATGTCTTGCATAGTCATTATCGCGATTCATTTTGGCTTCTTTAAGCCCTTTTACAACATCATTACTTGGATCACCATTAGCAAATCGATCTGGAGTGATCAAATACACTGCATCTGTATGGTTAAAACCTACATACTCTTCTGCTGATTTTTCTCTTTGCTTTAACTCGTAAATGAACTTCAAGTTCTTTTTCCCTTTTCTATTGAAGTTGATAGTGAATGCTCCCGCCTTTGCTTCTTCTGAAATAGTTACATCTAAAAATAAGTAATTTGGGCTATCTGCTTTATGAACTTTTACCAATTCAATTCCGGCGTAATTCAACTCAGGCTGATAACTTGAGATATCCTCTGCATGAACCAAAAGTTGCAAATCATTTGTTTGCATGCCAACCCACCAATTAGGGGGTTCAATTTTTAAATCTTGTGCATTGAGTTCCACTGAAAACAAATTCAGAAGAAAAAAACATCCCAAAGTAAATACTGATAGTTTTAAAAAACTCCTATGTTTCATATCTAAAATTTATTGTTCCATTATACTAATCGCAAAACCACCGCCAGGTGCAGAATTCACCTTCAAAGTAGATTTATAAGTCACTTTCTTTTTAGAAATTGTATAGGCCTGCGGGTTTGTTTTATAATGAGCATCTTTAGCGTCGGCATAAATGGTAGCTTCATAAGTTTTCCCTTTCTCTAGGAAATCCAACTTCAATACAGTTGACCTAGGAGTAATTCCATTCACATTTCCAACAAACCAATTGTTTTCACCTTTTGCCTTTCTGGCCACAGTGACATATTCGCCTGGTTCTGCTTCCAGATAATGACTTTCATCCCAGTCTAAAGCAACGTCCTTTATGAACTGAAAAGCATCCAAAAAACGATTGTAGTTTTCTGGTAAATCCGCAGCCATTTGCAATGGACTATACATTGTAACATATAAAGCCAATTGGTTGGCAATAGTCGCATTGACGTGTGAATTATTATCAGGGTTTAACTTGCTGATGTCCATTTCGAAAATTCCTGGGGTATAATCCATAGGACCTCCAATTAATCTAGTGAAAGGTAAAATTGTAACATGATTGGGTTTTGAGCCTCCGAAGGCTTGAAATTCAGTCCCTCTTGCAGATTCGTTTCCAATTAAATTAGGATAAGTTCTGCTCAGCCCTGTAGGCCTTACGGCTTCATGAGCATTTACCATGATTTTATAATCTGCGGCCTTTTTCACGGCATATAAAAAGTGATTAATAGCCCATTGCCCATAGTGATGTTCGCCTCTTGGAATAATATCCCCAACGTAACCACTCTTTACAGAAGTATAGTTATATCTATTCATGAATTGATAAGCTGTATCGATATGACGCTCGTAATTGCGTATAGCTCCAGAAGTTTCATGATGCATCATCATTTCAATATTTTTGGAAGCGGCATACTTTTGAATCTCTTCGACGTCAAAATCTGGATATGGCGTTACAAAATCGAATACATAGTCTTTAGACTTTCCAAACCAATCTTCCCAACCTTCATTCCAGCCCTCCACAAGCAATGCATCAAAACCGTGCTTTGAAGCAAAATCGATATATCTTTTTACGTTCTCGGTATTAGCAGCATGCTTTCCGTTAGGCTTAGTTTTAGAATAATCCGTTTCTCCTAGTTTTATAGATGGTAGATCGTCCGTATAATTCCAACTGCTTTTTCCTGTGATCATTTCCCACCAAACGCCCATATACTTCACTGGTTTTATCCAAGAGGTATCTTCCAGCTGGTTAGGTTCATTTAGATTCAAAGTCATATTGGACGCTAAAATATCTGTTGCATCATCACTCACTATTATAGTTCTCCACGGAGAAACAGCTGGAGCTTGCATGTAGCCTTTATTTCCTATGGCATCTGGAGTTAACCAAGATTTAAATATCATTGAAGATTCATCCAAATTAAGGTTCATGAGGGAATACTCTTTAAGGGCTGCTTCGTGTAAATTGAGATAAAGACCGTCTTTGGTTTTTATCATTAACGACGTTTGTACTCCTGTTTTAGCAAACTGCTCTTGTGAAGCATTTCCCGTAAGTGCGTCATCAAACCTGCTGCTAATTTCTGAAAGTTTAGAGGTGGTGTAATCGTATTCTTGAGAATCGTAATCCCCAGGAATCCAAAACGCCGTATGATCTCCAGTCATGGCAAATTCGGTATGTTCTTCTTTAATCACAAAATACACCAGGTTATCTTGTTGAGGAAATTCATACCTCAAGCCTAAACCTTCATCAAATAACCGAAAACGAATAATGATATGTCGATCTTTTTCTGCTTGTTCCAAAGTGATGGCCAACTCATTATAATGAGTTCTGATTTTGGCTTGCTCTCCCCAAACAGGTGTCCAAGTCTCATCAAATGAATTAGTCTCAACTTTAGAAACTTTAAAACCGTTCCTCAAAGACATCTCTTCATTGACTAACTCCAGGCCTAATTTGCTTTTTGCAATAACTTCCTTTTTTTTATAGTGCAACGTATAGGTAGGTGTTCCATCAGTTAAAAGCTCAAAACTCATTGTCAAGTCTGAGTTTGGCGAATTGAGTTCTTGTCCCGTAGAGGACATTGATACTAACAACACCGCGATTAAAGCAATTGTACTTTTCATAATCATTTGTTTTTTGAGTTAAGCTACTTCGATTGTTTTTCCGTCTAGGTCTACAGCTAGAGCTTCCCCTTTATCTAAAGTGAAATGTGTACCGTCATGACTCACATTGACTTTCAGAATGTGATTTCTAAAATTGACTTTGAAAGAATACGACCTCCATTCTTTTGGAATTTTTGGAGAAAAGTGAAGCTGATCATTTTTGACACGCATGCCGCCAAAACCCTCTACAATACTCATCCATGTGCCTGCCATACTAGTGATATGACATCCTTCTTTTACCTCTTTGTTATAATCATCTAGATCCAAACGCGATGTTCTTAGATAAAACGAATAAGCTTGTTCCATTCTTCCTAAGAGTGCAGCTTGAATACTATGAACACAAGGAGAAAGCGAAGATTCATGAACTGTAAATGGCTCATAAAAATCAAAATGCTTTTCGAGGTCTTCTGTCTTGAAATGATGTTCAAAAAAGTAAAAGCCTTGCAGCGTATCTGCTTGTTTGATGTAGGGTGAACGCAAAATTCTATCCCAGGACCAATTTTGATTGATGGGCCGTAGGTTCTTATCCAAATCATCAACTTTCACCATCTCCTTGTCTAAGAATCCGTCCTGCTGTAAATAAACACCATGTTCTTCTGAATAGGGGAAATACATGTTTTCTGCTACTTTAAGCATGTCATCAACTTCAGTAGTTGTTAGTGCCGTTTTCTGAATAATTCTTCCGTAATCGTCTTTGAATTCCTTTTCGACCTTTCTAAGATTCTCAATTGCATACTCAATAGACCATTTCGCCATATAGTTGGTATACCAGTTGTTATTGACATTGTTTTCATATTCATTGGGCCCTGTAACCCCCAAAATAACATACTTATCTTTAGGTGTAGAAAACGTAGACCGCTGATGCCAAAATCTGGCAATGGCTATTAAAACTTCAAGACCCATCTCTGGGATATAGGAATAATCTCCTGTAAAGCGGTGGTAATTAAAAATCGCATAAGCAATAGCACCATTTCGATGTATTTCTTCGAAGGTAATTTCCCATTCGTTATGAGACTCCTCTCCATTCATAGTGACCATAGGATATAAAGCAGCACCGTTTGAAAAACCGAGTTTTTCTGCATTTTCGATGGCTTTACCTAAGTGGTTATATCTGTATTTCAATAAGTTTCTGGCGACATGTTGGTCTTTGGTAGCCATGTAGAATGGAAGACAATAGGCTTCTGTATCCCAATAGGTACTTCCACCGTATTTTTCTCCAGTAAATCCTTTTGGACCAATATTCAATCTATGATCTGTCCCTGTATAGGTTTGGTTAAGTTGAAAAATATTGAATCGAATTCCCTGCTGAGCTTTTACATCCCCCTCAATTGTAATATCACTCATTTGCCAAATTTTATCCCAAGCTTCTTTTTGAGATTGAAGCAAGGCATCAAAACCCTTATCAATAGCTATTTTCAGGATGGATTTTGCTGCAGAAATAAGTTCTGTTTTATCGTGATTTAAAGAAGTGGTGTAGCCTGCAAATTTATGAACGCTCAATGTGCTCCCCTTGGCCACATGTTCTGAAAATGAAATGGAAACCTCCATCTCCTTTTGAAGAGATTCCCCTTGAGTGTTTAGTTCTTTGTTATTCAGAAATATCTTAGATTCCATAAAAGAACAAACCTCATAAAAGGTTTTAAGCGTATGAGATCTGATAAATCCCTGGTTTTGGTCCACTTCTTTATCAGTGGTTTGCCAAAACTGATCATCCCAATTGGTATCTTGGTTTGTAATCCCTGAATCTAAATAGGGTTGATAAGTGATTTTTGCATCTGTATTTAAAGGAGTAACATCATATTTTATGACGCCTAATTCTTCATGCTCCAAACTCAAAAAACGCTTAACATCTACTTTTAAAATAACTCCGTTTTGTAGAGTTGCTTCAAAACTTCTGCCTAACCAGCCATCTTTCATATTGAGTTCGCGACTAAATTTATTTATCTTTTTACAGCTAAACAAATCAAGGATTTCATCGTCGACCATCACATTAATTCCTATCCAGTTTGGTGCATTGAGCACTTTAGAGAAGTACTCTGGATATCCGTTTTTCCACCAGCCAACTCTAGTTTTATCTGGATAATAAACGCCTCCAATATAGCTTCCTTGGAAGCTTGGCCCTGTATAAGTTTCTTCAAAATTGGCACGTTGTCCCATCGAGCCATTTCCTACACTAAATAAGCTCTCTGAAGATTGAACGCGATCAATTTCAAAACCGTCTTCTATAATCGACCATGGGTCTGGTGTGATATAATCTTGATTCATAACTTTAGTCGTTTAATAATTTATTTCTTGAATTTAATCAACGTCTCAATTACAGATTTGTCGATTTCAGTGAAGTTTTGAAAGTTGAAATCTGCCTCTTTTAAAACAGATTTATCTCCTATACCTACACTAGTCATACGCGCTATGTTTGCAGCTTCAATTCCAGCTAAAGAATCTTCAAAGACAATGGCATATTCTGGAGTACCTCCAAGGGCATCGATTCCTTTTAAAAAAACTTCAGGATTGGGTTTAGCTTTAGTGACTTCGTTTCCGTCAATAATCTCTTCAAAATAAGCCTCGAGGCCAACTTTAGATAGGATGAGCCTAGCGTTTTTACTAGCAGATCCTAAAGCAATGGCGTAACCATTGGACCTAAGGTAGTCTAGAGTTTCCATAACTCCAGGAAGTATATCCTTTTTGGTCATTTGATTGACATATGACAAGTACTCTTCATTTTTTTTGGACATGAGAGCTTCAAATTCAGCTTCAGGAAGAATTTTGTGACCCCATTCTAAAATTTTCTCAAGGGATTTCACTCTGGAAACTCCCTTTAACTGTTCATTCTTTTCTTCAGAAAAAGGAATATCTAGAGAGTCCGCTAAATTTTTCCATGCTAAATAATGGAATTTTGCAGTGTCTACGATGACCCCATCGAGATCGAATATAAATGCTTTAGTCATTGTTTTGATTTATGTCTATTCTTGAATTTGTAGTTACTTTTAGGGTGAATAATCCTGCTGCGATCATAGCGATCCCTCCTATAATTAGGGCATAAACAGGTTGATTGTCAAACAGGTTGGAGACGATAAAGCCTAAAATCGTAGAAGCTACTATTTGTGGAATCACAATAAAAAAATTGAAGACTCCCATATAATAGCCCATTTTGGAAGACGGTAAAGAGCCGGAGAGCATGGCGTAAGGTATGGAAAGTATAGAGGCCCATGCTATTCCTACTCCTACCATACTTATAATAAGTCCAGTTTTAGTCGTCATAAAATAAATAGAGATTAAACCTAAACCTCCCAAAATAAGAGCCAACATATGGGTGAATTTATTACTCGTTTTCTTCGCAAGAACTGGTAAAGCAAAAGCCACAAGAGCTGCAACACCGTTGTATACAGTGAACATTACTGTAACCCAGTCGGCGGCATCATTGTAAAGTTTTGAAGTGGTGTCTCGTGTATCAAACACATGACCCGTGACGGCTTGAGTGGTATAGATCCACATGGAGAATAAGGCAAACCACGAAAAGAATTGAACCCAGGCCAGCTGTTTCATCGTTTTAGGCATGTTTAACAAGTCTGAAACGATGATCGTAAAGCCATTTCTCACGCTTTTTTTTCTTAATTCTGAAACAATGAGAAATAAAACTCCAACAATGATAAGTCCAATAAATAAGATGTAAAGTTCTTTGGTAAGTGCATTGGCATAAATCAAATACGAAACAATCGCACCCACCAAAATCATGATCGAACCAGATTTCTGCTGGGTTGTTATATTCTTACGAATTTCTTGTTCAGTTTTGGGTTCTATCGTGATAGCAGCACTTTCTTTTTCAAAGGCTTCCATCTCTTCTGGAGAATATTCTTTTGAAAATAAAACCGTCCAAAGGACAGCGAGAAAAAAGACCACACCTCCTACATAAAAGGACCATTTTACAGAATCTGGAATCTCACCAGCTGGTGCTGTATTATC
Source organism: Psychroflexus gondwanensis ACAM 44 (assembly GCF_000355905.1). Taxonomy (GTDB): domain Bacteria; phylum Bacteroidota; class Bacteroidia; order Flavobacteriales; family Flavobacteriaceae; genus Psychroflexus; species Psychroflexus gondwanensis. Next base: position 160,324 of record NZ_APLF01000002.1, on the reverse strand, counting down.
GATTCCCATCCAATTGGTTAAGACATAAGGTAAGGCAGAACCTACAACGGCTCCTATTCCAATAAAGAAACTTTGCATGGCGAAGCCCAATGTGCGCTGTTCTTCTGGTAAATTATCACCTACAAAAGCTCGGAAGGGTTCCATGGAGATATTGATGGACGCATCCATGATCCACAACATTCCTGCAGCTATCCATAATTCTGGAGAATTTGGCATTAAAAATAAAGCGATGGAGGCTAAAATTGCCCCAACTAGAAAATATGGCTTACGACGACCCAATCTGGTCCAGGTCTTATCGCTGAGATAACCTACAATAGGTTGTACAACCAAGCCAGTGACTGGAGCAGCAATCCATAAAATAGGAATATCCTCTACGTCGGCACCTAGAGTTTCAAAAATACGAGAAGTATTGGCGTTTTGAAGGGCGAATCCAAATTGAATTCCTAAGAAACCGAAACTCATGTTCCAGATTTCCCAAAAACTAAGCTTTCGCTTTTGCATATCGTCTAATTTAAGTTAAAACGATAAGCCTTATAATTTAACAAAGCTCATCTTATGGAAGTAAAAATATAGCTTTGTTGAACTGCAAATATATTTATTTTTTTGGGTTATGCAATTTTGTAGTTTCCCTATCGATGATATCCGTTTTAACAACGATGGTCTTAAAGGGCTCTTCGTCTTCATTGGGATTTTCTAGTCTATCGATGAGTAATTTCGCAGACTCCTCTCCCATTTCGAAGCCGTGCTGGCTTATAGTGGTTAGAGGAGGAAATGCATGCTTAGACAGTACTCCATCTGTAAAACCAATGACTTGTAAATCATCAGGAATAGTCAAACCTTTTTGCCTTGCAACCTTCATTGCTGTAATCGCATAAAGCTCATTGACCGCAAAAAGTCCATCGACTTCATTTTCTTCAAAATAAGTATAGATTTGTTCCTCCAAAAATTCAATATTATCATCTGAATTGAACTTATCGTCAATTTTTAATATTCGGCTTTTTTGAATTTCAATATGATTTGCATTTAGTGCATTTTTATAGCCTTCAGTTCTCAGTCTACCAACACTCACATAGTCTTTTGTACTTATAATTCCTATGTTCTTACATCCTCCATCAATTAGTTTTTGAACTGCTTTCGCCGAGGTTTTGACATCATCTACAATAACTTTATCACATTCAATATCATCAATAACACGATCGAACATGACGATAGGAATACCCTGGTCTATAGTTTCTGATAAATGGTGAAAATCTTTAAATGAAAGAGTTTCTTTGGCTACAGAAATAATAAAGCCATCTATACTCCCGTTGGCTAACATCTCTAGGTTAATCACTTCTTTCTTAAAAGATTCATTGGACAAACCAACAATAACGTTGTATCCCTTATCATTAGCATAATGTTCTATACCAGAAATTACCGTGGTAAAAAAGTGATGAACAATTTCAGGAATGATAACTCCCAGTGTTTTGGTTTTTTTATTTTTGAGACTTAAGGCAATATTATTGGGTCTATAATTATAAAGCTTAGCAAAAGCCTTTACTTTCCTTTTGGTCTCCTCCCCAATTTCTTTACTGTCTCTCAGGGCTTTAGACACTGTGGATACTGAAACATCTAGTTCTTTAGCGATGACTTTGAGTGTTGGTTTTTGCTTCATTTCACGATCTTACATTAATTTGGTCTCAAAATAAGAAAATCTATCAAAAATAGCCACAAATTTTGCTAAAAATAAAAAGTTATCAACACGAAAACGTTGTAGCTGTAAGGTTGTTAAGGTTATTGAAAATAGTTTATATAGCTTTAACATCGGAAGTAAAAATATAACTCATTAATAACACAAAACAATACTCTATGCGAACAATTAAACTTTTAGGTCTGTTGCTAATGCTATTGCCTATCAGTATTTTTGCACAATCCACAGTAAGTGGAACCGTTGTCGATAATTCGGGTATGCCAATACCTGGAGTAAATATCGCTGTTAAAAATACTAATAAGGGAACAACGACCGATTTTGACGGAAATTACTCAATCGTTTTAGAAAACGGTGAAACCCTATCCTTTAGCTATATAGGTTATAGAACTCAAGATATTGTCTTTAATGGAAATAACACTTCCATAGATATATCTATGGTTGCAGATGCCGAAGCTCTTAGCGAGGTTGTAGTAGTGGGCTACGGAAATCAAACGGTGAAATCTATCTCAGGTTCTGTGGTTTCTGTTACAGAAAAAGATTTCAACAAAGGAAATATTGTCACTTCAGAAAGTCTTATACAGGGTAGAGTCCCTGGTTTGTCTGTCACTAAAGGGGGTGGTCCAGGATCTGGATCTGAAATTAGAATCCGTGGAGGGTCTTCTTTCAATGCTAATAATTCTCCTTTAATCGTTTTGGATGGCTTGCCTTTAGATAATTCTGTTGCAGATGGAACACGGTCTATCCTTTCTACCATTAATCCAAATGATATCGAATCTTTTTCTGTATTAAAAGATGCTTCTGCGGCGGCTATTTATGGTATCCGAGCATCCAATGGTGTCATTATCATCAACACCAAAAAAGGAAGGGGGGAACTCAGTGTTTCTCTAGATGTTCAGCAAAACATCACCACTATAGATAATACTGTAGATGTGTTAAGTGCAGGTCAATTTCGAAATTTAGTAGCTGAGAATTTTCCGAGTCGACTTGGAGAATTGGGCAGTGCTAATACCAATTGGCAGGATGAAATATACAGAGACGCAAAATCTTCTGATATAAACTTAAGTGTTCGTGGTGCCTTGTTCGGGAAAATTCCTTCTAGGTTATCCTTAAATCGTTCAGACCAAGAAGGTTTAAGACAAACCTCTAAGTTTGATAGAACCACAGCATCTTTATCTTTAAATCCAAGACTTTTTGACGACCATCTTAAAGTAGGCTTAAATGCCAACTATAGCAATGAAGACAATAGATTTGCAGATGGAGTTGAAGGCAACGCTATCTCTTTTGATCCTACTCAACCGGTAAGATCACCAGGGTCTCCTTATGGTGGTTTCTTTGAGTTTTTAGACAATGATGGCTCCGCAGCCTCTAATGTCCCAAGAAATCCAGTCTCACAATTACTTCAAACTAGAAATGTAAGTAATGCCGACCGACTATTTGGTAATTTAAATCTAGACTACAAGTTTCACTTTTTACCAGAATTAAGACTTGTTACCAACCTTGGTTATGATAGGACAGATAGTGGCGGCTCCTTAACCAGACCTAGAACAAGTGCTTTAGGAGTGAATGCAGAACAAGGAGAGTTTATCGGCAACGAATCTCGCTATGAACAAACTAGAACTAATACATCTGCCGATTCTTACTTTATTTATGAAAATGACTTTAACGATTTCGGTTTAAAATTAACGGCAGGTTATTCTTATCAAAAATTTGAATCTGAACGTTTTACTACCAACGAAATTTTAGACCCAAACGCACAAGAACCCAGAACCACAGTTGCAGATGACGTTGTTCTAATTGGTTATTTTGGTAGAGCAAACTTTAGCTTTCAGGATAAATATTTTGTGAATGCGTCTATTAGACGAGATGGGGTTTCAAAATTCTCTCCAGAGAATAGATTTGAATATTTCCCTTCAGTCTCTGGTGCTTGGGTATTAACTGAAGAGGATTTCTTGGAAGATAGCAACTTGATTAACAGTCTAAAGGTAAGAGCTGGTTGGGGGCAATTAGGTCAACAAGACGTTCCTTCAACTTCCGATTACTTGAGACGCTACCAAACAGGTTTGTCTAACCAACAGTATAATTTTGGAAATCCAATTGTACCCTTTCAACCACTATATACCAATCCAGATATAAAATGGGAAATCTTAACCGAAATCAACTTAGGGGTAGACTTTGAATTATTTAACAATAGACTGTCTGGTTCTGTAGATGTTTTTGAAAGAACTGCAGATGATCTCTTGTCGGATGTTCCTGTGCCAGACGGTGCAAACTTCTCCAACCAAGGTTTCCAAAATATCGGTGAATTTGTTTCAAAAGGTATTGAAGTAAATCTCGATTATAATGTGATCCGTCAAGATGACATAAACTGGAATGTGAACTACAACTTTACCGCTATCGATAGAGAAATTACCAACCTTGCTTTTGGACAAGACATTTTTGTAGGTGGAATCGCTGGAGGTACTGGAAATACCATACAAGTTCAAAGAGAAGGAGCATGGCCAAATTCTTTTTTCACCTATGCTCAATTATATGATCAAGCTGGGCAACCCATTGAAGGAGCCTATGCAGATTTAAATGGAGACGGTACAATTGATGACAGAGATCGCTATGTGTCTGGAAATGGACAAGCAGATGTATTGATGGGTTTCCAATCCAACTTCACGTACAAAAACTTCGATTTCAATTTTAACCTAAGAGCTAGCTTTGGAAATGATATTTACAACAATGTGAATTCTTCAAGAGCTCAATTGGGTAATCTTAACTTAGTATCTCCTAATAACTTACCTGTACAGGTTTTAGAAACGGGATTTGCAAGAACCCCAGATGTTATCTTATCAGATTTCTTTGTAGAAGACGCGTCTTTCTTAAGAATGGATAACGTTACTTTAGGGTATACACTCAGAGGTTTTAATAGGGAATCGACGAGCTTAAGATTCTGGATGGGCTTACAAAATGCCTTTGTGATCACCGATTATTCTGGAGTAGATCCTGAATTAAACATCAGTGGTATCGATAACACGATCTATCCAAGAGGAAGAACTTACTTACTTGGCGTTAATTATAATTTTTAAATAATTCAATTATGAAAATTAAACACTATATACTACTCACACTATTTGGAGCATTTATGTTCTCGTCTTGTGAATCTGATTTGGATGTGGAGATTAGAGATCCCAACATCACCTTAGCAGACCAAATATTCACTTCCGCAGAAGCTTACAAACAAGCCCTTGCTGGAGTATATGCCAACCTTTCTTTGTCTTCCCTAACTGGTCCAGGAGGAAGTAACATAGGAGGATTGGATGCTGGTACTGGACAATATATGAGGGGTTTATTTAATCTGCAAAATCTTTCTACAGATGAAACTATTTTCACTTTTGAAAATGATCCAGGAATTAGAGGAGTGCAGCGAAATTCTGCTTCTCCAGAAAACGTCTTATTAAGAGGTGTCTATTCTAGAGCTATGTTTTCTGTATCACTCTCTAATGAATTCTTAAGACAATCTACAGATGAGTTGTTACAATCTAGAGGAATTGGTTCTCTTGGAGATATACAAACCTATAGGGCTGAAGCTAAAGTATTGAAAGCTTTATCTTATTATCACCTTATGGATATGTTTGGAAAAGCACCGTTCTATGATGAAACTACAGAAGTTGGTTTTACTCAAGGAGAGGAGTTGAGCAGACCAGAGCTATTTGATTTAATAGAAGGTTTATTGCTAAACTCTTTAGAAGATCTTCCTGCTGGAAACTCTGGAGAATACGGACGGATTGATCAAGGAGTTGCTCATATGATTTTGGCTAAAATCTACTTGAATGCTGAAGTGTATACAGGAACTCCTAGATATGCGGAGGCTTTATCAAGATCTGAAGCTGTCATCAATTCTGGTTATCAATTGGTAAATGATTATCAATTCAACTTTTTAGCAGATAACAACAGCAATGGTGCTCAAAATGAAATTATCTTTCCTATCGCCAATGATGGACAAACTACTCAAAATTTTGGAGGAACAACCATCATAATCCAAGGTCAGGTGGGAGCTCAAGAACAAAATGGAGAAAGCTTGGGCGTGAATCCAGGTGGATTTGGAGGCTTATTTAGACTCAGACCACAATTTTCTGAGAAATTTACTTTAAATCCACTTTTTGAAAATGATGCCAGAAATTTAATTATCACTGAAGACAGACCTATTTCTCTTGTCGTCACAGACCCTAATACAGGTTATATCACTACTAAATATTCCAATAGAACTTCTACAGGTGGTTTTGGTTCTGATAGAACCTTTACTGATGCAGATTTTCCTATGTTTAGACTAGCAGATGCGTATCTCATGTATGCAGAAGCACATCTAAGAGGTGGTGGCGGAGATCTAAATACAGCTCTTAATTATGTGAACTTACTAAGAGAAAGAGCCTTTGGAGACACTTCAGCAAATATTGTTTCTGCTCAACTCGATCTCAATTTTCTTATCGATGAGCGTGCTAGAGAATTGTACTGGGAAAGCCATAGGAGACAAGATCTTATCCGATTCGGCTTATACACTGGAAATCAGTATATTTGGGCGTTTAAAGGTGGTCCTTCAACAGGAACTTCAATCGATAGTTTTAGAGCGATATATCCTATTCCTTCAGCTAGTTTAGCGACCAATCAAAATTTAACACAAAATCCAGGTTATTAATATTAAATACTAAAAATTATGAACAAGAACATTTTAAAATTAATAATGGTGTTTTTCGCAGTAGTAGCGTTTAATGCTTGTAGTGAAGATGATGAAATACAGTTCACTGCTCAGACACCTCCAGACCAAATATCATTTACCAACGACTTTTTGGGAGAATATTTATTGAGTGAACAAACCGCTCAAAATAATGCAGAACGCTTTACTTGGGAATCCCCAGATTTTGGAATTCCTACCCCAATAACTTATCAACTGGAAGGTTCTTCTGATTTTGAATTTACGGCTCCTGAACTTTTAGCCGAAACGTCAAATCTCCAAGCTTCTATTACAGTAGCACAGTTGTTAAGCCTTGCAGAAGCCGCTGGTTTAGACAATGATGAAGCGACAGAAAACCCAGATACTGGCGATTTATACTTTCGGGTTAGAGCTTTAATTGGTTCTGAAAATGCTGAAAACTCTCCTGAAACTCTTTCAGAAGTAACCACACTTACAGTGACTTTAATTGCTTCAGGTGGACCAGAACCACTTCCCGTATTTCCTAATCTATATTTAGTAGGTAATGCGACTGCCGCAGATTGGAATAACGACAACAATAATTTTCCATTAGTAAGAGATCCAGAAAATGAAAATGTCTTTACCTATACAGGTAAATTTTTGGGTGGAGATACTAATGAATTTAAGTTAATTGAAAACAGAGGGGCTTGGCAACCACAGTGGGGTCTTCAAGATGGTTCGTTTGAAACTAGTGAAGATCTTGGTGGAGATCCAGGACCTTTCCAAATTACTGCTGGAGATGGATACTATACAATAGATGTGGATACAGAAAATAAAACCTCTTCTTTGGTTGCTTTTGATGAATCAAGTTTTGAGACTTATGCAAGTATTGGAATTATTGGATTTGGAACAACTGGAAGCGATGAGGGTTGGAGTCAAGACATCGATATGACTCAATCTACTTTCGACCCACACATTTGGTACATCTCTGAAATTGAACTTTTTGATGGAGAAGTGAAATTTAGAGCTGAAGATGATTGGGACGTTGCTAACTGGGGAAGCAATACAGAATTTTCTGGATTTGGTTCTTTAGGAGGTCCAAATATTCCTTCTAGCGCTGGAACTTACGAAGTTTGGTTCAATGACCTTACAGGAAATTATATGCTAATTTCGCTACAATAATTCAACTATTAATCTAAAGGCTATCTCAAAAGGATAGCCTTTTTTATACCCACATACTATGAAACAATTATTACTTATTGCAGTCTTACTATGCTCTATCTTAGGATTTGCTCAACAACAAAATGGGGTCTTTAGCGTCTCTCCTCCTACCTTCGATCAGGATGAAGAGATTACGATTACGGTCTCCAATGTAGATCCCTCAATATGGTCCGTTACAGAGGTTTACTTTTGGGCTTGGTATATCGATACCAATGGCGATTTTGGTAACAACTCTCCCACCAATGGCACTTGGGAGAATTCCAATGAAACTCAAAAAATGACAGATAATGGAGATGGAACTTATTCCATCACCTTCACACCAACTACCTTTTACAACGCTACCGATATTGGTCAGTTAGGCATGTTGGTGAAAGCTAAAGATGGGACTGGAGATAAAAAGACTCAAGATAACTTAATTCCTGTTGGAAGTTTTCAAGTTACCTTAAACAGTCCAACAGAGACCACTACTCTACTCGATTCTGGAGATGTTTTGAATATAGAAGCCTCAGCGAGTCTCGATGCTAATTTTGTATTGACTTCAAACGGAAGTGTTATTGATACTCAAGACGGAATCACTTCGTATACTAATAATTTGACAGTAAACGAAGATTCTAATTTTGTATTAACAGCCACAGAGCCTAATTCTGGTGAGGTATTTGAATTCAGTTTTAATGCTGTGTTAACTCCAAATGTGACTATTGCTCCTGTTCCCGCAGGTGCTCAAAACGGTATTAATTATGACAGTAGTAATCCCAATGAAATCACTTTAGTCTTGTTTGCTCCCGAAAAGGAATTTGTTCACCTTATTGGTAACTTCAACTCCAACAACTGGACTATTGATAATACCTACTTATTAAATTTTGATAATGATACCAATCAACATTGGATTACCTTGAATAACTTCAGCGCTCCCAATGACGATTTCTTATTTCAATACAGCATAGAAGCAGAGTTGGTTGTAGCAGATCCTTATTCCAAAGTTGTTTTAGACCCCTTCAACGACCAGTTTATAGACAATGCAACTTTTGCAAATATTCCAAGTTATCCACAAGGAGCTACTTCAGAATTGGTAAGCTGGGTAAAATTGAATCAACCAGATTACGATTGGCAAATAGAGAATTTTACTCGACCAGCTCAAGAGGATTTGGTTATTTACGAAATGCTTATCAGAGATTTTGATGAAGACCATACCTTCCAATCGGTCATCAATAGATTGGATTATTTGGAAGACTTAGGCATCAATGCCATAGAACTTATGCCTGTGAATGAATTTGACGGTAATCTCAGTTGGGGATACAACATAGCTTTACACATGGCTTTAGATAAATATTACGGTTCACCAGATGATTTTAAAGCTTTTGTAGACGCTTGTCATCAAAGAGGGATTGCTGTTTTATTAGATGTCGTTTTCAATCATGGGACCGGTCAACATCCTTATTATAGAATGTACAACGATTGTGGTGGGTGCTACAATGGCCAAGCAACTTCAGAGAATCCTATTTTTAATGAAAATGACCCTAATACGGCGTTTCAGTTTTTTAATGATATCAATCACGAATCACTAGCTACTCAAAACTATATGGATCAAATCAATAGATTTTGGTTAGAAGAGTACAAAATTGATGGTTACAGATTCGACTTTACCAAAGGCTTTACCAACACTGTTGGCGATGGTGGTGGCTTCGATCAATCTAGAATTAATCTTCTAAATAGAATGTACGACGACATTAGAAGTTATGATGAAGACGCTTACGTGATTTTAGAGCATTTCGCTCCCAATTCTGAAGAAACTATTTTGATTAACCACAGAGCCACAGGCAATGCTAGCGAACCTGGTATGATGGTTTGGGGAAACAGTAATTTCAATTACAATCAAGCCACGATGGGCTATGACGATTCAAATTTCAGCAATGTTTCCTATCAAAATAGAGGCTGGTCTACTCCATCCAACGTGAGTTATATGGAAAGTCATGATGAGGAAAGATTGATGTATAAAAACCTAGAATTTGGAAATAGTAATGGTGCTTATGATATCACAGAACTCAATACAGCTTTGGATAGACTAGAACTTGCAGGGGCCTTTTATTTTACCATTCCAGGGCCCAAAATGATCTGGCAATTTGGAGAATTGGGCTATGAATTTAGTATCAATTATTGTGAAGACGGAACTATAAATAATGATTGTAGAACTGGGCCTAAGCCAATACGTTGGGATTACCTCAACAATTCAAACAGAACAGACGTGTATGACGTTTGGTCGAAACTAATCGCTTTAAAACGAAATGAACCCATTTTCAAAACTGATAATTTTACTTTGGAAGTCGCTGACGATTTTGAAAAGAAAATATACTTAGTCGATGATAACGCCACTGGTAGCGAACCTAAGTACGTGATCATTGTTGGAAACTTTGGAGTGACTTCACTTACTACTCAACCCTTTTTCCAAGAAGCTGGAACCTGGTATGATGTGGTCACTGAAACTAGCTTAGAAGTCAGCGATATGTCTATGAACGTCACTTTGGCTCCTGGAGAGTTTAAGGTCTATTTCAATAACCAGCCCTCTTTAAGTACAAATGAGGTTTCTGCCCTAAATTATACGGTCTATCCAAATCCAACAGCCAATTACTTTTCAATTTCAAATGAAGTTGATGCTGTTCAGGTTTATGATATGAATGGAAGGCTAATCAAAGACTATAAGGGTAGCTTCAATGCTAATCATAGATTTGGAGTTGAAAATCTAAGTCCAGGGTTATATTTTATAACCTATAGAAATCAACAAAACTTTGAGACCAAAAAATTGATGATCAACTAATTTTATTTGTTTTAGTTATAGCCAAAAAGACCTCGAGTGTTCACTCGAGGTCTTTTTTGTAGTAGGCTATTTCTATATTACTTCACTACAGGAAGAACAATTTTTGAATCTCCATAAATAGTATGGGTATGCGTTTCAAAATCGTCCTCTGTAGCTTCAAAGATATTGTCTACATACTTCTGTGGATTTCTATCGATATAAGGAAACATCGTGCTCTGCACTTGTATTTGCAATTTGTGCCCTTTCTTAAACGTGTGATTAACATCTTGTAACTGGAAATCTACACTTGTTTTTTGATTAGGTACAAAAGGCTTAGGCTCCGAAAAGCTTTCTCTATAACGACCTCTAAAGACTTCACTTCTTACCATCATATGGTAATTGCTCATCTTCAAGTGGTCTTGCATTTCTTCAGAATCTTCTGCATCGGCAGGATACACATCGATGATTTTCACAATCCAGTCTGAAGCTGTTCCCGTAGTAGCAACCTCAAGAGCTGCTAAAATTTCACCAGAAAGTTTCAGGTCTTCTTCCAACACTTTAGTTTCATAAACCATCACATCTGGACGACGAGCAGCAAAACGTTGGTCGTCTGTCATAAACTTTCTTGGTGTAAAAGTGACCTTAATGTCTTCAGTAAAAGGGACGGGCTTAGTGATATCACTCACAAATTTATTTTCAAAATCTGGATTGGCTTCCATACTTAAGTTTTGATTGTCACCCAAGTAAAAGTCTGTAGCCGTTACGTTTTCTGGAGGCCACATCTCGTATTCATCCCATTGCATCGCTCCAGTATCATACATAGTAGCTTCCGCAACATCAAACTCCCCTTCATCTTTTAGAAAATGATTAAAGAATTGGGTTTCATAATTAACCTGAAAGTTTTCAGACAAATCATCTCCAAAATACATATTGCCAACCGCTTGTCTCTGCTTGAGTCTAGCCCAATCGCCATGACTCCAGGGTCCAAAAACAACAGCATTAAAATTATCGCTATTTTCTTCTAAGCTTTTATAGATTTCAAACGGACCATAAAGGTCTTCTGCATCAAACAGACCACCAACCGTCAAGACAGCAGGTTTTACATCCCTCATATGCTGCACAAGTCCACGTTCTTGCCAAAACTCATCATAGTCTGGGTGATCTTTTAGCTGTTGCCAAAACACATTGTCTTCTCCGTAATACTTATCGAGGTTAGACAATGGACCAATATCCAAAAAGAATTGATACGCGTCCTGAGTACCAATGTCTGGAATGGAGTACCAAGATTCTGTAGTGGGTCCTTCTTTATCATAGCCAAACACGGCCGTAGCAACCCAATAGCTCAATAAATAAGCACCATTGTGATGAAAGTCGTCAAAGTAAAAATCGCCAATCGGCGCTTGTGGCGAAGCTGCTTTTAAGGCAGGATGATCGGAGAGTAACGACATGGCTGCATAGTGCCCAGGGTAAGAAATCCCCCAAGTCCCTACATTTCCATTAGTGTTGTCAACATTCTTCACAAGCCAGTCGATCGTGTCATACGTATCTGAAGCCTCATCTGTTTCTTTGCGTTTTTTCTTTGGGATAAAGCCGCGCATATTATCATACTTGCCTTCACTCATCCAGCGACCACGCACATCTTGGTAGACGATAATATTTCCCTCTTCCATAAGAAATTTGTTAGGCCCTATTTGTCGTCTATACTGGTCTTCGCCATAAGGTCTAGAGCTATAAGGCGTCCGTTGCATCAAGATCGGATAAGATTTTGAGGTGTCCTTAGGCGTGTAAATAGTGGTATGCAGTTTTACACCATCGCGCATTTTGATTTCTACTTCTTGCTTGTCGTAATTGGCTTTGACATCATATTGAGCCATCACACTAGATACAGTGCACAGCAAGAATAAGATGAAACCAAACTTTAAATGTTTCATATAGTTTTTAATTTAATTCTAGGACTTAAAAATACAGCTTAAGTTTAAATTCACAAGAAAGTAATTGCTACAAAGTACTATTAAGAGCTTTTATTTCCGCAGGCGGGATTTTGGTTGCGTTAGCTTTAACTTATACGATATCCAGCTTCAGCGAGAAAGTTCACCTCAACCTCCATCTTGAATTATAAGGTCTAACTGAAGTCGGCGTGAAAAATTCTGCTAAACCTTCTGTTACTTGATAAATAACTTTTTAAAGTCATGTTCATAAAAAAGGCCTGTAAGTTTTACTAGGCCTTTTTTATGAACTTCTGATTTTCTTATTCTATAACTACCTTAGATGTTCTTTTCCCTTCATTAGTTATCACTTTTACGACGTATAAACCACTAGATAATGTTGTGGTGTCTACAAAGGATTCTGTGGTGGATAAAACCAATTGCCCTAAGTTGTTATATAGACTTAAGTTCTGCAGCTCATCATTGGTATCTAGTCTTACTTTAAAATGTGTTCTTGCAGGATTTGGGAAAATATTTAATTTTTCATTTCCAAAGAATTCATTTACACTTAAAACTTCTTCATTAATAAGTCCATCACGAGTATTACTTCCTTTGTAACCATTGCTTAATATTTTACTTTTATCAAAAGGAATGTTTAAGTTGTACGTATTTACATAAGACATGTCTACACCACCGCCAAATGTTAGTGTATTTGAGTTTGCTGTAAGATCCATCATTCCATCATTATCAATATCACCTAGGACAGCTCCATTCAAGAAAGTAAATCCTTCAGGACGCAATGGAAAACCTTCTATTTCTCCACTTCCATCTGTTGAATAAGCATGTATATATCCAAATCCCTCAGCATCAGTCATTGTACTCGAAAAAATAATATCCCAAACTCCATCATCGTTTACATCTCCTATGGTCAGCACCCCTTCATTACCTCCATATTTTTCAATAGGAAAATTAGAAAGATTACCACCGCTTGGAGTTAAACCATAGATAGTAGGTAAGTCTGTTTCATCATTACTCGTATTTCTATCTGCCATAAAAATCTCATAAGTTTCATCGCCATCAAGGTCTACAACAGTAGGGGTAGAATAGGTCCACCCATTGGTAGCAATTGGCCAACCTGGAAAATAAGTTGCATCGTGATTTAACACATAAAAGCCTGGGCTATCTCCATGGTTAGCACCAACAATCTCTAAAGTCTCATCGCCATCTAGATCAACTAACATAGGAGATTGATAACTGTATCGAACAGCAGCGTCCACTAAAGGAAACCCATCTAAAATAACTCCTTGACTGTTGAAAGCATACATTCCAGCTGAAGATGCAGCAATCACAACATCATTACTGCCATCATTATCTATATCACCAATGGAAGGAGTAAATGCAGGAGTTGCAGGAACTTCAACAGGCCAATTTTCGTTAATTTCTGAACCATCTATATTTAAAGCATGTACAAAACCTTGTGAGCTCCCAAAGCGTTCGCCTGTAATAATATCTAAAGTTCCATCACCATCTAGATCTGCAATGGCAGGAGCATTAATCATCCACTTATCATTAAAAGTAATAGGCCAGCCAGGCAAATCATCTCCATTATTATCAGTTACATACACCCTTCCAACAGTGGTTGGATAACCTGTATTGACTATGATTTCTGGAGAACCATCTCCATCTAAATCTGCAATTGAAGGCGGAAGTAAAATAAGGCCCTCTACTTCTTTTTCAAATAGTATAGATCCGTCACCGCTTATTGCAAATAGTGTTGTATTAATACCATATATAACCTCCTCTGTTCCATCACCATTTAAATCTGCTAAAGTCACACCTCTAGAATTTTTTACTATTGGACTCGCAGGCCTTCCAAAAGTGAAAAGGAGTTCTAGATCTATAGTAGATACCCTGCTTTGAGGAATTTCAATTTCTGAAACTGAAATAGTCCCATCTTCATTTAACATAGCTTTTTTCCCCATTCTATTTTGTGAAAAAAGGGAGGTCACCCCTAATAATAAAATAAATACAGTTAGTAATTTTTTAATTTTCATGTGCTTTTGATTTGGAATGATAAGTAATTTGCTCTAAAATAACCATCAATTTGTTAACTAAAGATTAATTTATCAAATTATATGTTAAAAAAGTATTCAATATTGGACTTAAATTACAGCTTAAGTTTAAATTCATAAGAAAATAATTACTCCAAAATATTACTAAGAGCTTTTATTTCCTCAAGCTGGATTTTGGTTGCGTTAGCTTAAACTTATACGATATCAAGCTTTAGTGAAAAAGTTCACCTCAACATCCATCTTGAATTATAAGGTCTAACTGAAGTCGGCGTGAAAAATTAAGATTTTGGCAAAGTAGAACTAAAGTATTAAAGGTTTTTAAAAAACAAACAGATTCCTCGTCGAAGTAAAAAACTTCTCTGTTGGGATGACATTTCGCAAGTGTCATTCTGAAGGAGCATTTTCAGCGACTGAAGAATCTCTCCCTATGGAAAACATAAAAATTACGTGTTGAAATAAAAAGAGATTCCTCGTCGAAGTAAAAAAACTTCTCTGTTGGAATGACATTGGTGAATTGGTGGCTGAGTGACCCGCTTTTTTGTAGCGGGGTGTATCGAAGCCAGGTTGAGATAGATCTTTTCAACATTCAGAACATCACCTATAAAGATTCCGCATCGCGGCTACCGCCTTGCACGGAATGAAGAGATTCCTCGTCGAAGCAAAACAACTTCTCTGTCGGAATGACATTTCGCTACTGTCGTTCTGTAGGCTTGAAATTAACCTGAAATAAAAAGACTAGAAGATAACTTCTAGTCTTTTCTATAAACAAATTCAGAAGAAATTTTATTCCTCCATCTCTCTGTTTTTGACGTATTTCTCTAGCCATTGATCTTGCTCCCATAACATATGCATGATACTTTCTTTCGCAGCATAACCGTGACTTTCTTTTGGTAACATAACCAATCTTGCGGGAGCCCCAAGCCCTTTTAAGGCGTTGAAATAGCGCTCACTTTGCATAGGATAGGTTCCTGAATTATTATCGGCTTGTCCATGAATAAGCAATAAGGGTGTTTTCATCTTGTGCGCATTCATAAAAGGAGACATGGTATTATAAACCTCTGGTGATTCCCAGTAATTACGTTCTTCGGACTGGAAACCAAAGGGCGTTAACGTTCGGTTATAAGCTCCACTCCGAGCGATACCTGCAGCAAAAAGATCTGAATGTGACAATAAATTGGCTGTCATAAACGCCCCATAACTATGTCCTCCAACAGCTACTTTATTTCTGTCGATATAGCCTAGCTCATCCACAGCGTCGATAGCTGCTTTGGCGTTGGCGACCAATTGAGTTTTGAAGCTGTCGTTAGGTTGCTCCTCCCCTTCTCCAATAATAGGAAAAGCCGCATCGTCCAAGACTACATAACCTCTGTTGACCCAGTAAATTGGTGAGCCGTAGTATGGATAGGTAAATTCTTTGCTACTAGAGGTCACTTGAGAAGCACTATTTTTATCCTTATACTCCCGTGGATAAGCCCACATCAACATTGGCATTTTTTCTTTCTTCTCTTTAACATAGCCTACTGGAAGATACAAGGTAGCAGAAAGCTCAAGACCATCATCACGCTTGTAAGTAATAACTTCTTTATCTACATTTTGTATGGCCTTAAATGGATTTTCGAAATTTGAAATTTGCTCTAAACTTCCGGTTTTATAATTTCTAAAGTAGTAATTTGGGAATTCATTACTACTTTCTAATCTAGTCAGAATCAAGCCTTTTTTAACATCAATCATATTCACGAAAGACTCTAAATAGTCGGACTCTTTAACTTGAAAAAGGCGTTTACTGGTTTTAGATTTCAAATCATATTCATCTACAAAAGGAAATTTTCCTTCTTCTGAATACCCTTCTCCAGTAAGCGTTAGTTTTCCATTCAAAATCTGTAAGACAGATTGATTCAATTTATTTTTTGTGGTTACAAAACTCCCTGGATCATCGTAGGTATTTTGATAATTTCTTTCGTTAAAAAGTACAGCCTCCGCTTCTGAATTGGAGGGATTAAAAATACTAGTTCTCACAGTTCTCGTATTCCACCAGTATTCACTTAAGACAGCAGTGGTTTTATCTCCCCACGTTATTCCTGAAAAACGCAATTTAGTTTTGGCTAAATCCTCTTTTTTAGCATTAAAAGGTGCTTTTAATTGATAAACTTCATCTCTAAACTCTACTTCCTTATCGGCATCTCCATCGTCTAGAGCTTCTACCCAAACTAGGGTTGCTGGTTGGTCATCTCTCCAAGACATATTCCTAGGACCTGTTCTGGTAGACATAAATCCTTTGGGCATTTCTTCCATGAGGGGGATATCTGCAATAACGTGAGCTAAGTCACCGTCTGCATTATAAATTGTGTGTGAAGTTGGAAATCTACCGTAAGTTACTATATAAGAAAATGGCTTTTTAATTTCTGAAACCATCACATAGTTACCATCTGGAGAAATAGACATACTTCCATACATCGCCGCTGGTTTCCAAAGACTTTGGTTACCTTCTAAATCTACTTTATGAATTTCTGAAGTCGCCAAAACTTCAAAATTAAATTCATCAACCTTGTTCTTTAAAAGATCCTGATAAGTTCTGTTTTGAGCCTCAACACCTGCTTCATTTACAGAAACCGTGGGTCCCGTTAGGATTTTATTATCTGCATCAATCAGATTTTGTCGCTTTTCTGGTAACGTCTTAACCAAAATACCAGATTCGTCTGACAACCATGCCAATGTAGTCCCCAAATTTCCATTAACCACAGCAGCTGTCAACCGACTAGCAGATTTATTTTTATAATCGATGACCCATAATTCGTTCCCTGTAGATAGAGTATTTGTGAATGCTATATAATTGTAGTTTGGTGACCAATTGATATTTGAAATCTTAGGATTGGCAGGTAAATTTTGTATCTCAAATTCTTTTTTCTTACTAGGATCAAATAATTTCAAATCCACATAAAAACGGGTACGACTTGAGATATTTGTTTTAGGATTTATTCTTAATCCAGCCAGTCTTAGCTCATCTTCGGCTAGATCTTCAATAGTTTGGTATTGATTCCTATAAATAAGTAAAGCCTTGCTCCCATTGGGATTTATGCTCATAGAGGGTGGCATAGGTGCATCTGCAAGTTCAAGGATGTTTTTGTGGGGCTGCTGGTAGTTTAAATCCAATTGACCAAAGCCTATTAAAGGCAAAAGGGCACACAGTAGTAATAATTTATTTTTCATAGCATGTGATAATAGTTGACTCTAAATTTATACAAACTAGAACTAATTGTCAAATATTTCTTTTGTTACTTCAAGAGTATTAACATTTAACACTCCTTGTTTTAGTAAGGTTATGTAAATGAATATATTGTGAAAAAAAATTCATGCTTAAAGTTTTATTTTCCTCCTTACTATTATTTATAAATTTTACTGGAGTTTCTCAGATTTTGGAAGATGATTTTGAAGGGAATTCGACCATATCGACATGGTATGCAGATAATGCTTCTATGGATATAAACTTCGGTAATCCATTTACAGATTCATCAAATCTTTCTTCTACAGTATTGAGATATCAAGATGCAGGTGGAGAATTTGCCAATATTGGGTTTGATAGTTCTTCTGCTATTCTCTTAGATCAAAATTCAACCTTTAGCTTGAAGATTTATGTTCACTCCCCATCTCTAACAGGAAATCAAACCAATCAAATTTCTTTGAAACTTCAAAATAGAAATCAGTCTGCTCCATGGTCCACCCAAAGTGAAATTATAAAAACAATAGAATTGGATCAATGGCAAACTGTAAGTTTTAGTTTTTTTCAAGATGAATATATCAATTTGAACCCTGATTCTCCAGAACCATTAACCAGGACCGATTTCAATCGAGTGGTGCTTCAACTTAATGGCGAAAACAATACCAACGAAATAACTGCCTATATAGATGATTTCTATTTTGAAGGCGCAGATAGTCAAGATGAACCCGGAAATCCAAATGATCCTGTCTACGATGAATTAGTATGGTCTGATGAGTTTGATACAGACGGTGCCATAAATACAAATAAATGGTTCCATCAAACTGAATTACCTTTTGGTGACTCTTGGTTCAATGGAGAAATACAACACTATACAGATAGAATTGAGAATACGTTTGTTGAAGATGGCAACTTGAACTTGGTTGCTAAAAACGAAACCTTTACAGACCAGGGAGTGACTAAGGAATACACTTCTGCCCGACTCAACTCCAAATTTGCTTTTACCTACGGACGGGTTGAAGTGAGAGCGAAATTACCTACAGGTGTTGGTACTTGGCCTGCTATCTGGCTGCTCGGTCAAAATATACAGGAAACTGGTGGATATTGGGATAACCAAGGCTTTGGAACTACCCCATGGCCAGCCTGTGGGGAAATAGATATTATGGAGCATTGGGGCGATAACCAGAATTATATCTCAAGTGCATTACACACCCCTTCTAGCTTTGGAAACACCTCTAATGTTGGAGGGCAAGTTATTCCAACGGCTTCAACAGCTTTTCATAATTACGTTCTAGACTGGTATCCAGACCGCATGGTGTTTAGTGTAGATGGAAATGTGCATTATACATATCAGCCAGACGTGCAAAACGATGAGACTTGGCCTTTCTACCAAGACCAATACATCTTATTAAACACTGCAATACAATCCATTATAGATCCTAACTTTACACAAAGTACCATGGAAATAGATTACGTTAGGATATACCAAGAAAGTAGCTTAGGAATTAGTGAAGTGAACTCTGAGTTGAAACTAAACATTTATCCAAACCCTGCTCAAAATCAAACCACTATCCTTTCTCCAAAGGAGGCTCTCGGACAAGAAGTTTTTATATATAATCTTCTAGGTCAACTTATTAATAATTTTGTCCTCAACTCTCAAAGCACAAGTATTGACACCTCAAATTGGACGTCTGGGGTATATTTATTACAAAGAAGAGGACAACGAACAACAGAGACTTATAAAATTATTAAAGAATAAGTTAGAAATCTTATGAAAATGATTGACTATTTAATTTGCAGACCAGATTTGGTTTTTTGAAAGGTCATAACATTATAATTTTTTATGTAAAATTCTACATTAGAGAATGAATCTTAGTTAGAATAAGTCAGCAGTTCTGAAATTGTGGAGTCAGAATCTATAAATTTTCGTAGACTATAAATTCCTATACTATGGTTTCTATTCTCTTGGATTAGAACATGCTTTCAATTTAAAATTTTGACTCTTCTTTATTCACTGGTAGTAATGCCAATCAAATTAATTTGAAATTTCAAAATAGACATCAGTTTGCTTTCTGCCTTTCGATTTCTATTTAGTAGTAAAAATCGGTAAGATTATCAGGTAGATATCATGCCGATGTGATGAACTCATTTATAGTTCATTTGAAATATAATGACTTCGTAAGCTATTTTACTAAAACTTTAATTGTTTATAGGCTATGATGACCGAGGATTTAACGTCCTATTACGATAAAGCTTATAGATATAAACTATTTTTATAGAATTAATAAATTATTAATTAAATATAATACTATGTCGAAGGATTTTAAGCTTAAAACGATAAACCCTGCAACGGGTAAAAATATCAAACACTATGATACAATGTCTGATAGTGAGATGAATAAGGCTGTAGACGCTTGTCATAAAGCTTTTTTAGACTGGAAATTGATGCCTACGGTAGATCGAGCAATAATCATTAAAAATATAGGTAAAAAATTAGCTGAACATAAGGACGAGCTCGCCAAACTTATGACTCAGGAGATGGGGAAATTAGAAAAAGAAGCCAAACCAGAAGTTGATCTTTGTTCAGCAATATGCGACTATACTGCTGAAACTGGTCCAGAGGCTCTTAAAGACGAGGAAAGAATATTACCAGAAGGCGGCAAAGGATTTATTACTTATTCTCCACTTGGAGTAATTTACGGAATACAGCCATGGAATTTCCCTGCTTACCAGGTAGTGAGATATTCTATTGCTAATCTTATGGCAGGTAACGGAGTCCTATTAAAACATGCTGAAAACGTTACTGGAAGTGCGTTGCTATTGGAAAAGATATATTTAGAAGCAGGATTACCTGAAAATTTATTTAAAGTATTATTGATCTCTCACGATCAAAGTGATGCGGTAATAGAAAATGATCATGTACGCGGAGTTACTCTAACTGGAAGTCCGGGAGCTGGAAGAATCATTGGAGAAAAATCTGCTAAAGCTTTAAAAAAGACTGTATTGGAACTTGGTAGTAACGATGCTTATGTCGTACTAGAAGATGCTGATATTGATCTAGCAGTTAAAACCTGCGTTATCGGAAGACTTTTTAATAATGGACAAACCTGTATTGCCGCTAAAAGATTTATAGTTGTTGAGGCGGTATATGATAAATTTAAAGATGCTTTTGTACAGCAGATGAAGAACATCAAACATGGAGACCCTACTCTAGAAGACAGTGATCTTGGACCTATGGCCCGAAAAGATCTTAGAGACGAATTACATGAGCAGGTCAAAAAAAGTGTTGAAAAAGGAGCGAAAATATTATGTGGAGGTAAAATGCCAGAAGGCGAGGGATACTATTATCCCGCCACTGTTCTAGACAACATAAAACCCGGACAACCAGCATATGATGACGAGCTGTTTGGACCTGTAGCTTCTCTCATAAAAGCAAAAGATACCGATGATGCAATGAGAATTGCTAATGATAGTAGATATGGTCTTGGAGGGGGAATTTTTTCCAAAGATGAAGATAAGGCTAAAGAATTGGCTCAAAAACATTTTGATACGGGGATGATATTTATCAATTCCTTTGGAATGGCAAAACCTAATATGCCATTTGGAGGTGTTAAAGATTCAGGTTATGGAAGAGAACACGGTGGCTTTGGACTCAAAGAATTTGTAAATGTTAAATCAGTATTGTTTGCATAATCAATCCGAATTCTTAGAAAATAAAAAAGGAGCAACTAGCGTTGCTCCTTTTTTATTGAACTACCTTCAATAAAATATAAATCGTGTCTTTACTGACAACTTCAAATTGAGTTTCTAGAGCTTATGGTTTTTAGAGAATAAAGTACAAATCACAGGGAGACATAAAAGTATTAAGGAATAAATTAAAAACTCTCGCGAGTATCGGCAACATAACTCACTTTCCAGCCAGATTTAGTTTTCAATAAAGTCATGACATTAGTTCCTCTATGAGATAATTTTCCATTAACGTAAAATTCATACGGCAGAGTGAATTGTGCCAAATGTTCTGAAATTATGGAGTCAGAATCTATAATTTTTTCAAAAATTGTAACCTCCTCAGGCATAGACTTAATCCCCTCTATAAATTCCTTTGCAGTTTGAGAAGAAATTGTAACCGAATCTCCCAGTTTTAAACTATGAATCTTCATGTCATGAACCGTCAAAATCTCCAGAGCCTCATGGTCTTTAGAATTTAAAGCTTCAAAGAAAGCATTCACAACCTCTTCAGGATTTTGAGCCAAAGTTGCAAAGGACGTTACCGAAGAAAAGATAACTAAAATGAATTTAAACATAATTGATAGGTTTTTTTTATAAATATAGGACATTTCAAACTCCAGCAAATTTTATAAATGTTGCGGCTATTTTCTTTTGAATTTAGGGACAACTCGCCTTATCTTTCCCCTGAATTAACTTAATACCTATGAAAATACTTGGTATTTCAGGCTCGGCTAGTCGGTATAGTAGTAATTACTACCTTCTTAAAGCTATACAAAGTTACGCTGAAGGTGAGCATGCTATGAGCGTTTATGATCTCTTACCAAACTTTGAATTGTTTACCCCAGATAGACTTAAAAATGGAGTCCCACAACATATTCAAATATTTAAAAACCAAGTACTCGACGCTGATGCTATCATTATTTGCACACCAGAATACACCCATAATATCCCAGCTGTCTTAAAAAATATGATAGAATGGTGTACCGCCTCTGGCGAATTTGCTCATAAAAGAATCTTGCCCATTACCTTCACACCTATAGCTCCTAGAGGTGAATTTGCGATGTCCTCTTTACTGATGTCGTTACAAACAATGGATGCTAAAGTCGTTTCTCAACTCCCGCTTTATAAAACCGATGTGGATATTGAGCACGAGCAAATTATACTTCCCGAAGACATCCGTGACATCATTGGAGCTGCTCTAGAGTTATTTTAAAATATTATTTTAAATTGGCAGTTATATAAATGAAAATTTAATCTATCAATAACCAACTCATTCTATGAAAATAATTTATTTAATCGCTCTTTTAATATGTGCTAATACTTTCTCTCAGGACTTCTTATCCATTGAAGAAGCCATGAAAAATGCAAGTAATAAAAATGAAACCTTCAAAGAGTACAGCGTTTTTGAGCATTCTACTCAAAAGATAAATTCTTCACTTAGGGAGATTGCCCCAGACATCCAGTCTATTTCTGTGAGTAAATCTGCTCTTTCAACTATTCAAAAAGAAACACCAGAATTTATTCATTTTTATGTTTACCATGAAGATGATACCCTGTCGGTTAAAATGCAAAGACACCAAGTTTTAACAGATGACTTTAAAGTTCGTAACCAAGACGACAAGGTTTTAAAATATAAACCAGGATTATATTACCGTGGAATAGTTAATAATGACTTTAAATCTTTAGCTGTTTTTAGTTTTTTCGATGAAACTTTGAATGGAATAATTTCAAGCCCATCTAATGGTAATAGAATTGTAGCGCAGCTTCGTAATAAAAATCAATATGTCATATACAACGATGCGAAAATGACTGTAAGCCAAGATTTTACTTGTCAAGTAGATGAGATTGAACAATTTGGAGATTTAGTCCCTCAGACAGATTTTTCAAATAGCACTTCTGCCTCAGCAAATTGCGTTAGAGTATTTTATGAACTGACGAATGATATTTATGTTAATAATTCTTCATCTACTAGTTCAACTTTAAACTGGTTAACATCGGTGCATAACATTGTTGCAACTTTGTATAGTGATTCCAATATTCCAACTGCATTAAGTGAAGCCTTAATTTGGCAAGTTGAAGATCCCTATACAGGTGACAATTTAGATAAATTGACTTATTTCAGACAGAACAGGATTGCATTTAATGGTGATCTAGCTCACCTCTTAGATTTGCCAGTAACTGGTGGTGTAGCTTATATAAATAGTTTGTGTCAGAATTTTAACTATGTCTTTTCAGGTCTCTCTTTAAATTATCAAGAGTTACCTACTTATTCATGGACAGTAAATGTTGTATCGCACGAGATGGGACATTCTCTTGGATCACCTCATACTCATGCGTGTTTTTGGAATGGGGACAATACAGCTATTGATTCCTGTGGTCCAAATAATGGGTATTCAGAAGGCTGCGATGATGCCGATATACCATCAGAAGGTGGTACTATAATGAGCTATTGCCATCTTGATGCCACTGGTATGAACCTTGCCTTGGGATTTCATCCACAGGTTGAAGCTTATATGAACAATAATATCGACACAAAATCATGTCTTGGCACTGACTGCATTGATTCATGCACGAGAACCATTGCTGGAGTGACTGTAAACCAATCCAATGAAAACTCTTTTATCGTAAATATCGATGATGTTATCTCTAACTCTTGGATTTATAGAATTTACGAACAAAACACAACACCTGGTTCTTTCAATACTATTAATAGCAATTCAATCCTATTTGACGATGATGTAAAGCCCAACACTTATTATGTAATTCAAGTGGGTAATAATTGCTCCAACGGTAATGTGGGAGGATCATTTCAATCAAATTATCTAACTGACGATGATTGGTGTTCTGGTAGAATATTTACAGATACAGGTGGTTTAAATGGTAATTATCCAAGCAATCAGAATTTCCTAAAAACATTCTATCCTGAAGATTCAGCGAATAAGATTAGTTTTACTATAAATGATTTTGATCTTGAAGATGGAGCTGATTTTATGACGATTTACGATGGAGAATCTATCAACTCTCCTATATTTTTGGATGGTGAGAATCTTACTGGAAATAATTTAACGACAACTTATTTTGAAGCTTCCAATAACACTGGTGCTATTACAGTAAGTTTTACATCCAACTTTGCAAATGCTAATAATTCTGGCTGGGAGATTTTAGTTTCTTGTGAAACTCTATCAACACTAGAATTCTCTGAAGACGATATCTCTATATATCCAAACCCTTTCAATGATAAATTATTCATCACTTCTAAAGTAGATTTCGATAAAGTATTAATCTATGATATAAATGGTAAGCAAGTTTATAAGAAGAACCTAAAGTCTCAAACCGAAAATGATCTCAACTTAAATCAGTTGAATACAGGCCTCTACTTTCTTAAGTTAATCAACAAAGACGCTTCTTATATAAAAAGAATCCTCAAAAGATAACTTGAAATTCGTTTTTTAGAAATTCAAAACGTATTGTCTTTAATAATTAAAAGTATGATCCCCGTATTATTTATAAGCTGCCTTTAAGCTTATAAATAATACGGGGATTTTATTTATGCTAATTTCATTTAGCTGTATTTTACACTAACTATGGTCTCAAGGTGTATAGAATAATTAAAAGGACATTTTCTTCCAAATATTCCTAAGGCTAGGTTGTAGGTTTCAAAAGAAGAAAATTAATCAAATTTATAAAGCTCAATTATTGCAAAAAAATTAATTTAAAATCTCAAGTAAGCGCGACCAAGCCATTTCTCTAGCCTGGCTATTTTCCAAAGAGGCGTCTGGTTGAGCACCACTTCTCATAAAACCATGCCCGCCACCCAGATAAATTTCATAATCATAAAAGTTCCCAAGTTGATTCATACCTTCTTCTGTTTGTGGTATTGTTACATTTACTCTAGCATCGTTACCTCCATAAAATGCGTACACAGGAACTTGAATTTTAGCTAGGTCTGCTTTATCTTTTGGAGCAGTACCGTAAAAGACAATGGCCTCTTCTAAATCTGGATTGTGAGTAGCATACCTAAAACTTTGTGAACCACCCCAACAAAACCCAACAACAGAAACTTCTCCATTTCCTGCTGGGATAGATTTAGCATAGTCGAAGGCAGCATCCAAATCTGAAGTCACCTGTTTCGGGTCCAATTCATATAAGGCAGTACGAGCAGCATCAGAATTTTCAAAATCGCTGGTTTTGGACATATTTTCTGAAGTGTTGGATAACAAATCTGGTGCTACAGAGATAAATCCCTCGGCAGCCATCTCATCTGCAAAACGTCTTGCCCAGTCGTTTAACCCTCTATTTTCATGAATGACTAGGATTACCTTTGCTTTTTGGGATACTTCTGGATAAACGACAAAGTTGTATAAGGTGCGCCCATCATTCTCCAATTCTACCCATTCGTGATGTCTAGGTGACTTTTCTAAGACTTCTAGATCTGATTGCGCTGATATTGTAAGGCTAATAAACAGCAAGCCAATTGTCAAAATTTTTGAAACCATCATTTCTATGATTTAAGTTCAATTTTTAAGTTAAAATAGTCAACAAATTTAGATCCATACTACCGAAGCGCCCATAAGGCTCCTAAAGCAATCATAATAGCGAGTCCATAACTCAGCAAGGTCCCAATAAGCACATATTCTGTTAACTTTCTGTCCTTAGATCTAGATAGATCGCTAAAGCGAAATATAGATTTAGCTGCAATCAAAAACCCTATACCAGCCCAATACCCCATAACTACAAATCCAAAAATAAACAAACGCTCTAAGATCCCTATATATAAGCCTGCCTTCTCCAAGGCTTCACCTTCAAAGGTCATAAGATCCCATTTGGATAAAGCTACTTTCAAAATGACAGCTGATACGGAAGTAAGCATTATAAAAGCTAAAATCCATATAATCCAATGCTCTGAAGGATTTAAAAAGCGAATCCAATTGATGTCAAAATAAAGCCCTAATGCCCCTACAAGGATAAGAAGATGCAGCAATTGATCTCCAAAAAAAAGATAGGAAGCCGGTACTCGATGCTTTAGTTTAATTTTAATGACATCTATGATTAAATGACTTAATCCAATAGCTACTATGACCGGAATTAATTTGACCTTGAAGGCCGTGAAGACAAACATCAAAAGGAAATGAATACCTATATGCATCCATAAGTAGATAGACTTCAATCCTTTTTCTTCTTTATCTTTTACCCACTTGGTAGTTTGCAAGACAAAATCTCCCAAAAAATGTGCTAATAAGAATTGAAGTAAAGTCGTTATCATTGTCTCATCATAATTGAGTTGTAATACTTCAATAAACTTTGAATCTCCTTATATCCAGCCTTCTGAAGCGTAAAACTTATTGTACTTGGCGACTTTTTGAGCAGTTTTGCAATTTGCTTTTGAGTATACTCTGGATGTTCCAAGATAACTTTAAGAGTCACTGCATCCACACTTGACCAAGCATTGAAGGTAAGCAAACCCAAATCCAGCATCAAATTCAAAATTTTATCTTGCTGTTCATCCCCAGTGTTTACAGCTAAATGATCCGATTTTAAATTTTCAAAACACTCCCCCGACCTGTAGAATGCTTCACCTTGCTCCTCTGTTATTTTACCAATAGGTCCTTTTGAATTTCCTATGCCTATAGCCATTCTTACATCTAGAGCATTAAATTGCTTAATACAGGCTTTTATATATAAACATGCTTCTAAACTAGACTCTGTGTTGGTCTTTAATTGAAAGCTATCTCCTCTATAAACTTCCCAGTCTTCAGAAGAATTTCCATACCTATTCAAGGCATTCTTTAAAGACTCAAGCCAATCTGAAGCTTTACCTTCTCTAGAATTAATAATATCTCCAGTGATTACAGCAATCATAAAATCTATTTTGAATAGTATAAAAATACTAAAATATTCGATATATACATCGGATTATTGGTTATTCGTTGTATGTATCGAATTATCTATTATTCGATACATACAACGTATTTAATGAGATTCTATTCCAAAATTAAATCCAAAGTTTAAGTTGTAGCTTAGTCAATTAGACGAAGGATAAAGCATTGATTTAATATCGAAAATAAGCCAATAGACTTATCTACTTCTGTTTTACAAATAGAAATTCTATATTTAATCACATTTTAAAACACGACCTAATGACCAAAAAAGCGAACGAATTTCAAGTCACTTCCAAAATAAATTTAAAAAAAATCCCCACTTCATTAATTCTAGAAAAAAGTGATAAAAAAATGGAAAAAGAGTTAAAAAAAGTAAGGAGAGAATTGGGTGATTTGCAGAATATACTTTACGCTTATGGAAAATATTCTGTGCTTGTTTGTATACAAGGGATGGATACTTCAGGCAAAGATAGCTTAATTCGTGAGGTGTTTAAAGACTTCAACATTAGAGGGGTTATTGCTCATAGTTTCAAAAAACCTACAAAATTGGAGCTTAAGCATGATTTCCTTTGGAGACATTATAAAGCTTTACCTGATCGTGGAAAGTATGCCGTCTTCAACCGTTCACATTACGAAAATATTATTATCGCAAGGGTTCATCCAGAAATTATTCTCCGCGAAAACATTCCACACATCAATTCTGTTGAAGATATCACTGAAGAATTTTGGACAAAAAGAATTCATCAAATTAAAAATTTTGAAAATACCATCAGCAGTAATGGGTGTATCATCTTCAAATTTTACTTGCACATTTCTAAAGAGGAACAAAAACGTAGACTCTTGAGGAGATTAAATAAGCCAAACAAAAACTGGAAATTCGCCCCTGAAGATATGGAAGAGCGCAAATTATGGGAGGAGTATATTCAAAATTATGAGAAAGCTATTAATGAAACTTCCACAAAAAATGCTCCATGGTATGTCATCCCTTCAGATCATAAAGATCAAGCCCGGCTATTAGTTGCTAAGATTTTAAAAGAAAAAATGTCGACTTACAAGGATATCCAAAATCCAAGCTTGCCTCCTCATCTGGAAATGAAGCTAGATGAATACAAAAAAATATTAAAAGAGTAATACCTCTAAAAGTGTATGATACTGGATAAACGCATTTAAAACTAAATGTACAAGGTCAGTTTTAAGTTGATGCGTTGTACCTTATATTTGTAGCAGATCTTAGTCTTTATGAAAACTCAAATTCTCATATTGTTTATTCTTGTATTTAAAATTAGCTATTCTCAATCCTTGTTTGGAGAGGATAAGGTAATCACAAAAAGCTTATCAGAACGCTGGGAATTGGACGATGAACATAAAAATGGAACCTTTAAGCTAACGTATTACAATCCTTTGTATGTTTTACCTACACGATGGTCCAACAACCCAAATCAACTTCCACAAAGTGAAAACCCAGATAATAGCTTTGAAGAGCCTCAAAACTATAATCAGGTAGAAGCCAAATTTCAATTGAGTTTAAAAACTAAGCTCATCCAATCCTTCTTATTTGGTCATGGTGATTTATGGTTGGGTTACACTCAGCTAGCAAATTGGCAAGTTTACAACGACCCTATCTCAAGACCTTTTAGAGAATTAAATTATGAGCCTGAACTCATCGTCAACTTCCCACTCAACATCAATCTACTTGGGCTGGATTTGAAAATGGCTGGTTTTGCCTTAAATCATCAATCCAATGGTAGAGATTTACCAAGATCTAGAAGCTGGAATAGATTCATCTTCCATGCAGCTTTCGAAAGAGATAACTTTCAAATGTACCTAAGACCCTGGATAAGAATAGAAAGTTCAGACAGGGACGACAACCCTTCAATAGAAAATTATATAGGTCGTCTGGAAGCCACTTTTATCTATAATATAAATAAGCATAGCTTATCACTTATAGGGAAAAATGCAATGGATTTTGATGAAAACCGAGGGAGTTTGGAGTTCAACTATTTGTATTCAGTAAAATCTAATCTTAGACTTCACTTACAAGTATTTACAGGCTATGGAGAAACCTTGATCGATTATAATCACAAACAAACAACCATTGGTCTTGGGGTTTCCTTTATAGACTGGTAAAAACGGGTGACTCATTTTTTTATTAAACCCGGCTGTGAATATTTTAAGGTTAGGTTCAGGGGAAAAAAAGGGCTCAAATATATTCGTAAGCTAGGTTAAAATCACTCTTATTTTATGCTTTGCTTTTCTAAAAACAAAGCAGATCTCATGAATAATTCTTTTGCGCAGGATTAAAACGTACCTTTGCAATTAATTATAGAAATGACCTCTGATACTATAGATTGTCATTTCAAAAAAACACTCTATGTCATTTAAGTCATTAGGACTCTCCGAAGCCCTTGTGAAAGCTGTAAGCGCACAAGGCTACGATACCCCAACACCTATTCAAGAAAAATCGATCCCTGCAGTATTAGAAGGGAAAGATGTTTTGGCGTCTGCCCAAACAGGGACAGGTAAAACCGCAGGTTTTACTTTACCTCTTCTCCAATTGTTATCTCAAACACCACCTTTAAGAAATAGACCTGTTCGTTCATTAATTTTAACTCCGACCCGAGAGTTGGCAGCCCAAGTTCATCAAAGCGTAAAAGACTACGGCAAATTTGTTGATTTAAGATCTACCGTTATTTTCGGTGGTGTCAATCAAAAATCTCAAGTCTCTACTCTTAGAAATGGAGTAGATGTTTTAGTTGCAACGCCTGGTCGACTTATAGATTTGAACAACCAGGGTTTATTATCTCTAGCTAAGGTTGAAATCCTAGTTTTGGATGAGGCAGACCGTATGCTAGATATGGGCTTTTTGAGAGATATCAAAAAAATTATGGGACTTATCCCAAAGCAAAGACAAACTCTATTGTTCTCTGCGACATTTTCTAGAGAAATAAGATCTCTAGCGAATGAGTTTTTGAAAAATCCCGTATCGGTGGAGTCCACTCCAGAAAATACAACTGTGGAAGCTATTGAGCAGCAAGTCTATCGCGTTGCTAAAGAAAAGAAAACAGACCTGTTAATAAAACTAATTTCTGAAGGGAATTGGGAGCAAGTTCTTGTGTTTTCAAGAACTAAACACGGCGCTAACAAATTAGCTAAAAAATTGGAAGCGGCTAAAATTGGAGCTGCAGCTATTCATGGTAATAAAAGTCAAGGCGCTAGAACTAAAGCCCTAGCGGGTTTTAAAAGTGGTAGCGTAAAAGTATTAGTAGCCACAGACATCGCTTCTCGTGGACTGGATATTCCTTTATTACCCTATGTCGTCAATTTTGAATTACCAAATGTATCTGAAGATTACGTGCATAGAATTGGGAGAACAGGAAGAGCTGGTGCTAGTGGACTTGCCGTTTCTCTAGTAAGTGCAGACGAAACTGTATTTTTAAAAGATATTGAAAAGCTAATTGGTGATAAAATCCCCATGGATATTCTTGAAGGTTTTGAGCCAGACCCTAACGCTTCCACAAAACCTTTTAATCCTCAACAGCGAGGAAGAAAACCGCAATCCAATTCTCGTTCTGGACAATCTAATAGACCTCAAAGAGAGAGATCTGGAAGCTCTAGACAAAACTCGAACAAGCCAAAGCGGTAAACTTTATAAAAGGGAAATATGAGCGCTCAAAAGAATAACCCTTTACACGGCATTACTTTAGAGCAAATCTTAACCGATTTGGAAGCATTTTATGGCTGGAAATACCTTGGAGAACACATCAATATTCGCTGTTTTAAAGAAAACCCTTCTGTAAAATCTAGCCTGAAGTTTCTTCGTAAAACCCCTTGGGCAAGAACTAAAGTAGAGCAGCTATATCTGAAGTTTCAAAAAGAAATTAATGGGTAAAGCTCCACCAGAATATTGGCTTAGGGGCTCTATTGAAGGTATTCCCGATTTATTACAGCCTGCTGCTCATGCCTTGTTACAGTCCAAACTAGAAGTATACAAATATACTAAATCATTCGATGAAACCTTACTTTGGAAAATGCCTCACAGTCGAGCAAGTGTTGGATTTCACTTACAGCATATCGCTGGAGTTTTAGACAGAATGTTATCCTACGCTCAAGAAAAAAATTTATCTGAAGTTCAACTTAAGGAATTAAAAAATGAAGGTGTCCCTAATGCTAAAATCACAACACATACCTTATGTCGTAATTTTGATGCAAAGGTGGAAGAGGCAATAGACTATTTTAAAAAGCTTCACAATACCGATTTAACCAGTAAGCGAAGTGTTGGCAGACAAGAATTACCCTCTACCCTTATTGGTGTTTTATTTCATGCTGCTGAACATAGTCAACGTCATATTGGACAGCTTCTGTTCACTGTAAGTGTACTTCAAACTGAAGATAATGAGGAGAAATCTGCTCTCCTGTAGTTCTTATAATTAAGCTTTTCTATGCTTTAATTGAAGTCCGTAGAGAAAATTTCTTAAGTATTGGTCCATAAGTTCTTTGTATTGAGGTTGAGTAGGTCTCCTTAAAAAAGCACTTAACTCGTGCTTACTCACTTTTTTTCCTGCTAATTGATAAAGCTCAATAACATCGTCTGACTTTAGTTGAAAGGCTATTTTTAATTTTTTAAGGACATCATTATTATTCAAAAAAGTCTCTGGTTCTGGTTGAGGACCCTCTTTTTTTCCACGATTATCAATAATAAGTCCATTTAAGAAGATGGCAAGCATCTTATCTTCCATTTCCACGTAAGCCTCATCTTCCTCATCTTTCAACCAATCGCTCACTTCTGCCCTAGTAACTTCCTTGCTCCCCATGGCAAAAAGAGACATCATTTTGGAATCGGAATAATCGAATGTATAGCGGAGTCGTCGCAAAATATCATTAGTGGTCATAATTCATCATTTAAATAAGCCTAGAAGTCTCCTTCTCTTGCATTTGTTATATAATAGTGGTCAAAAATAAAGAAGCCTATAAGAAGATATCCATATTTTTCTGAAATATATGTAAACTTGCAGAGTTATTTTTTTCATGTACATACAACTACTTAAACACTTATCCAAGGATATTGAGCTCACACCTGATGAAGAACAGGAGTTCCTCAGCATATTGGAGCATCATACTTTTTTAAAAAAAAGCCTACTTATACAGCCTGGCCAAAAAGTTACCAAGGAATATTATGTGCTCAAAGGTTGCTTAAAAGCCTATTATCTGGATAAAGCTGGACAAAAGCATATTCTGCAATTTGCAATAGAAGATTGGTGGATCAGTGATTTTGAGGCATTTTTTAATGCCCATCCAGCTCAATTGTATGTGGAATGTATTGAGGACAGCGAAGTTTTAAGTCTTGACAAATCGGTTTTAGAGGATTTGTACTTTAGAATCCCGAAATTCGAGCGTTTTTTCAGACTTAAAATCACTAAAGCCTTTGTAGCCCTAAGAAACCGAATTCTTTCTACACTTCAAAAAGATAGCAAAACGCAGTATTTAGAATTTTGTGAGCAATATCCAAATCTTCAAGGCAGAGTCGCCAATTATCATATTGCCAACTACCTCGGCATTACACCCGAAAGTTTAAGTAGAATACGAAAAGGACTTTACTAATTTATGGTATTGAATTCATACCTAGCACTTTAATATAGGCGGATTAACATACATTAACGCAATGAATTGATCTACATCAATTTTTAAGGAGCCTTGAGTCCGTATATTCGTGTAAAATAAAATATCATGAAAAAAATACTTTTTGTTATAACAAGCAACGATAAATTAGGAGATACGGGAAACAAAACTGGATTTTGGATAGAAGAATTCGCAGCCCCTTATTATAAGCTAAAAGATGCAGGTTTCGACCTTACTTTAGCTTCACCAAAAGGTGGACAACCTCCAATAGACCCTAATTCTGAAACTGAAGATGCTGCTACAAAAGCAACAGAGCGTTTCAATTTAGATAAAGAAGCTCAAACCTTACTTTCCAATACTTACCAATTATCAGAAATTAAAGAATCTGATTATGATGCTATTTTTTATCCTGGTGGTCATGGTGTACTTTGGGATTTAGTGGAGAATAAAAAATCAAAAGAATTGATTGAATCTTTCAACGCTAATAAAAAGCCACTAGCATTTGTTTGTCATTCCCCTGCAATATTAAAAAATATAAAAGGCACAGATGGGCATCCACTAGTGAAAGATAAAAAAGTAACAGGTTTTACCAATCAAGAAGAGGACGCTGTACAATTATCGAGTGTTGTTCCATTCCTATCAGAAGATATGCTAATCGAAAATGGAGGTGTATACACTAAAATTGAAGACTGGCATCCTTATGCTGTAGAAGACGGAAACTTGATTACTGGTCAAAATCCTGCTTCATCAGAAAAAGTAGCTGAACTTTTAGAAAAACAACTTAATGCATAATTTCATGCTTTGAGTATAGTCAATTTAAGCCTCCTTTCCGGGAGGCTTTTTTAATGGGTAATACTCATTTTCCCATATATTCCAATTAGGTTTTGGTTACCTTTGCATCATAATTTTGATTATGTTCTCCCTACCGCATCATTTCGATATAAGAGTTGATCCAGAAGTTGCTCATGATACTGAAGGCTTAAGAAAAGCTATTACTCAGCATCTCGATATTCCATTCAGCGACCTTTTAGATTTTAAGATTCTTAAACGTTCGATTGATGCTAGAGCGAGGCAAATTAAGTTTCAGTTACGCATTGCGTATTATGTAAAAGGTGAACAGGTGAATTGGCCATCGCTACCAGAAAAAAAGTATCAACACACCAACGAACAGAATTCTAGAGTCATTGTAGTGGGAAGTGGGCCCGCAGGACTTTTTGCAGCTTTAAAGCTTCTTGAAGAAGGTCTAAAACCTATTGTCTTAGAACGCGGAAAAGAGGTAAGAGCCAGGCGCCGAGATTTAGCAAAAATCAACAAAGAGCATTTGGTAAATCCAGAATCCAATTACTGTTTTGGAGAAGGGGGTGCTGGCACCTATTCAGACGGTAAGCTATACACCCGTTCTGGTCATAAAAAAGCCATTAAAGAAGTGCTGGAAATTTTTGTTGATCATGGTGCAAGTGAAGATATCCTCGTGGATGCACATCCTCATATCGGTACTAATAAACTACCTGATATTATCACGAAGATGCGAGAAACGATTTTGAATTTTGGTGGAGAAATACATTTTAACACTAAACTGACTGACTTTATCATAGATAAAAATCGACTTGTAGGCGTGGAAGTTAACCAAAACCAAAATATCTATGCAGAGGCTTGTATTCTAGCCACTGGACATTCCGCAAGGGATATATTTTATCTACTTCATAACCGAAACATAAAGATAGAATTCAAAACCTTTGCTATGGGAGTTCGTGTAGAGCATCCCCAATCCTTGATAGATCAAATTCAATATAAAACACCAGAACGAGGCGATTATCTACCACCTTCAGCTTATAGTTTAGTCGAGCAAGTAGATGATAAAGGAGTGTATTCCTTTTGTATGTGTCCTGGAGGCATAATCGCCCCGTGTGCTACTTCCCCGGGAGAAGTAGTCACCAATGGGTGGTCACCCTCCAAGAGAAATAATCCTTATGCCAATTCCGGGATTGTAGTAACTGTTGATAACGAGCAATTGGAAGATTATCAAAAATATGGACCATTAAAAGGTTTGAAATTTCAAGAAGATATTGAGAAAAAATGCTGGACATTAGCTGGTGAATCTCAAAATGTTCCAGCACAACGACTTCAGGATTTTATAAAAAAGAGAAAATCTGACTCCATCCCCAAAAATTCTTATCAACCTGGAACAACTTCAGTAGAAATGGATGCTATTTTTCCTGAAACCATAACAAAAAGACTTCGACAAGGTTTTATAAAGTTTTCTCAAAAAATGAAAGGCTTTGACCATCCTGATGCTGTTATTTTAGCTCCAGAGTCTAGAACGTCTTCTCCTGTAAGAATTCCGAGAGATAACGATACTTTAGAACATCCTGACTTAAAAGGCTTTTACCCTTGTGGCGAAGGAGCAGGATACGCTGGGGGAATTGTTTCAGCTGCATTGGATGGCGAGCGTTGTGCCATTGCCATAGCAAAAGTATTGGTAGATTCTCCTCAAATTTCTAAATAAAAAACTGCCTATTTGAAGTAAATAGGCAGTAACAAACTAAAACTAAAAATAAATTAATCAGCTTGATATATCTCTAAAACCCTAGCTGAAGGATCTTTAACATCCCCACACCATTTAGGCAACCACTGATATGGAGTTAGTTGAAAGTGTGATTTATAATAATATTCAAACGTTTTGAGATAGTAATACGCTTCTTTTGTTGCGGGTTCAGGAGAATATTTAAACTTTTCAGTTTGAAATTCTTCGTCAGAAACTAAAGTATTGACGTGCTCTTGAATAATAGCACTCCAAGATTTTTGCTTACTACTCACGCTATCTGAAAACCCGTTTTTACGACGCCATAGTACTTCCTCTGGAATTAAGTTTTCCTTTTCAAAAGCTTTTCTAATCAGGTACTTTTCAATTTTTTGGTCAGAAAACATTCTGCTTTCAGGAGGAATAGACATGAAGAATTTCACAAAAGCTTTGTCTGCAAAGGGAACTCTTGCTTCTAGTCCTGCGTTTGAAATTGACCTATCCGCTCTCTTCATATCAAAAAACTGAATATCCTTGAGCAATCTAATAGATTCTTGTTGGAAACTCTCTGAGTCTGGTGCATTTTGAAAATACAGATAAGATCCAAATTCATCTGCAGTTTCTCCAGAGAATAAAACTTTCACATCGGAGTGGTCTCTTACGTATTTGGCGACGAGTTGGTGACCTACCGAAGCGCGTATAGTAGTGACATCATAACTTCCTAACATATAAACGGTATGTTCTAGTTCGTCTAAGAAATCTTGTTCTGTACAAACGATGCTATGGTGTTTACTTCCTATATGATCTGCAACTTTTTTGGCAGCAACAATATCTGGACTTCCTTCTAAACCAATAGAAAACGTTTCCAATTGTTTCCCTTTTTCTTTTAATTTTCTTGCCAGTATTCCTGCAACAAGGCTACTGTCCAAACCTCCGCTTAATAAGCAGCCTAAAGGTCTTTCACTCATCATCCGTTTTTCAACAGATTGAGTTAATAATTCATTGATTTTTTTACAGTACTCCTCCTCAGTGAGATCTGTAGTGTCATAATCATGAAAAAAGTAAGGTATCACTTTATCCGTATAGGAATTCCAATAATGACCTGGAGGAAATTGGTTTAGTTCTTTTGAAAAGCTAATAGCTTTGCTTTCTGACGAAAAATATATTTCAGAATCGTGATACCCCATATACATGCCTCTCACGCCTAAATGATCTCTTGCAGCAATATACAAATCCTTGGATTCGTCGTAAAGAACAAAAGCAAACTCCCCATCTATTTCTAGAAGCATTTTTTCTTCACCTATTAATTGATATAAATCAATAAGAATTTCACAATCCGATCCTGTCTCTAACTTAATATCATATTTATCTGCTAATTCTAAATAATTAAATATTTCTGCGTTGGCCACTAGCCAAACTCCATTTTTATACATCGGTTGGTTTCCCATTGGTGTTAAGCCATTTATGGCTAAACGGTGAAAACCAAAATAGGTGTTTTTTTTAATAGTTTTAAAGTCTGAGGAGTCTGGTCCACGATGTTTGATTTTCATGAACTCATCCACTAAAAATTGACTAGATTTTGCACTTTCGATGGCTACAAATATTCCACACATAACAGATTTTATTTAATTAATATAAAGCAAATAAGAGATAATACTTAATATAAAACAATATAAAAGCTATAATTATTAAAAATAAGTTTTAATTTAGCTTATTACTAAAAAATATAAAGATGATAGATGTAACTGATAGGAAAATCTTAAATATATTAAGTAAGGACGCTAAGGCCTCTCTTAAGCTAATTGGAAACGAATGCAACATGAGTGCTACAGCAGTCCATCTTCGGGTGAAAAAACTGGAGGAACAAAAGATTATTACTGGTTCGAAGAGTGTTATAGATACTTATTTATTGGGCTATCAAACTCAAAGTTTTATCGGTATTTACTTCAATAAAGCCAATATTTACAGGAAAGTAAGTCAAGCCTTGTATGAAATTGATGAAGTAGTAGAATGCAATTATACAACGGGGAACTTTTCGCTATTAGTCAAAGTAATATGTAGAGACAATAAGCACCTCACCGAAGTTTTAAGCAACAAGATTCAAACAATAGATGGTGTCGCTAGAACTGAAACCTTTATTTGTTTGGAGCAGACCTTTACTAGAGAAATAGAATTTTAGAGTTAATGATACCGAGTTAATGCATTGATTTTTTTTCTAAAAACTTATTCCTTATGATTTGATCTACAGATACGTTTGTAATTTTACTTTCCAACCAAGATATAATATCTAGATATAAAAATGCTCTACGCTCATAAGGGTCATCTTCGTATTTCTTGAGTTTTTCTAAAACTTCTCTAAAAGCTGATTTGAGGTCGTGAGGAAAAATATCTGGTAAGGCTTTCATAAAACTGATAATTTCCTTTTGCACATCATTCAACTCGTTCATTTTGATAAGAAACTTATAAGTACTTCTCAAATGTGACTCCAAGTGGTAATCCATACCGGCGTCATAATGTGCGAAGAGATTTAATATTCTTGAGAAACACATCAAATCTTCTCTCATGATTAAAGATTTGTTGGAAATAATTTTATCCAAATAATGTATACACTCTTTATTGTTTCCTACACAAAAATGAAGGCTGGCTATTTTGTAATAGAAAACCATAATGTGGTGTTCATCAATTCTGTTTTGAAAATACTTTATACCCTTTAGGATATTAGTCACTAAGCTAAGCCCCTCTTCAAATAAACCTTTTATAAAACAAAGGTTTAATCTATCGGTATTTAGATATAAAAAGACTAGCCCCTCAATATTATCATCTTTTGGAAATGATTTTTTTGAAATATTCATTTCCATGTTTTCCAACACAATTTCAAACCTTTTGTGATCTTGTATATAAAATAAAGATTCCAACAGGTATTGATTTCCTTTTAAAAACCAAACAGGGTTGAGGGAAATCATTTTAGTATAATCTTGAAATAATTCTACCCATTTTTTGGAATATTTATAACAGGCTATGAAATCTTGGATTAAAAAACTCAACCATAAGTAAGAATTATAAAGCCATAGTTTTTCTCTAAATCCTAAATCCTTTATATCAAATTTTGGTAAATTAGAATTAAAGTAGTGAAGAACTTCAACTTTCTCTTTGTCACTTTTTACATAGCCTGACTTTAAAATAATACTATAAAGTTTAAGTGACAAATTAGATAAACTACTCGCAATCAAGTTGAGATGGCTAAATCTGCTGGACTGCTCAATCAAATCATCTGCTCTACTTTCAATACTTCTGGTGATATACTGAGACTCTATAAGTTTTTCTAACTCAACAATCTCAAACACTAAATTCTTTTCTTCATGGCTTACCGCTATTTCTTTAGCTTTACCTAAGATTTTTAGACTTTGCTTATACAAACCCTTATGGTAAAGAATAGTAGCAAATTCTGTTTGTTCTCTTATTTGTGAACGTACATTCTGATGAAAAGGATTAAGCTTAAGGCTAATTAAAATCTGCTTATATAAATGTGCTTTTACATTGGCTAATTGTTGTTTTTTTACAAAGCCCGTCGTCAAAATATCCTTTTCCTTGTACTTAGAAGCCTTTTCCAAAAAGTTGAATAAATTCAAAAATTTTGAATCCTCATTATCTTCCAATCGACCTACATAAAGCTTAAACTGGCGCTTTTCAGATTTGGTTAAAGACTTTATCAATAAAAATAGGTTGTCTTTTTGATCTTTAATCATCAATGAAATTTTTATATACAATACTAATTATCAGTGTCTTACTTAAAATAACAGGAGTTGAACATCGTAAAAATACCAATTACCGGTTATTTTTCAACGGTAATAACATATAGTTTTGAAATAGAAACATATAAATAATTTTGATATGTCACATGATAAAGTTGAAATTTTCGATACTTCATTAAGAGATGGAGAGCAAGTTCCTGGATGTAAGCTTAATACCGAGCAAAAGCTCATTATTGCCAAAGAGCTTGATGAGTTAGGCGTAGATGTTATTGAAGCAGGATTTGCCGTATCGAGTCCTGGTGACTTCAACTCTATTGTTGCTATTTCTAAACTCGTTAAAAATGCTAGAGTATGTAGCTTAAGTCGAGCGGTTGAAAACGATATTAAGGTTGCTGCAGAATCTATTGCCTATGCTAAAAGACCAAGAATCCATACAGGTATAGGGACTTCAGACTCTCACATAAAATATAAATTTAAATCCAACAGAGAAGAAATCATACAACGAGCTTACGATGCCGTAAGTTATGCTAAAACTTTTGTCGAAGATGTTGAATTTTATGCTGAAGATGCGGGTCGTACCGACAACGACTACCTAGCTAAAGTATGTGAAGTTGCTATAAAAGCAGGAGCTACTGTATTAAACATACCTGATACTACAGGGTATTGTTTACCTAGCGAATATGGTGCAAAAATCAAGTACCTTAAAGAGAATGTAAAGAATATTGATAAAGCCATTATTTCTTGTCATTGTCACAATGACTTAGGGCTTGCTACTGCCAATTCTATAGAAGCCATCAAAAATGGCGCAAGACAAGTAGAATGCACCATTAATGGCATAGGAGAACGTGCTGGAAATACAGCTTTGGAAGAAATCGTAATGATTTTGAAACAACATCCTTACTTAAATTTTGACACTAATATCAATACCAAACATCTTTTTAAATTAAGTCAGTTAATTTCTAAGCACATGGGTATTTACCCACAACCTAATAAAGCAATAGTGGGAGCCAATGCCTTTGCACATAGTTCTGGAATTCACCAAGATGGGGTTATCAAAAGAAGAGATACTTATGAAATAATAGACCCTGCCGATGTAGGTGTTACAGAATCTGCTATTATTCTTACTGCTAGAAGCGGTAGGGCTGCTCTAGCCTATAAAGCTAAAAACGTAGGCTATGATTTAACTAAACTACAACTGGATGAAGTCTACGCTAACTTCTTAAATTTTGCAGATCAGCGTAAAGAAGTTAATGATGAGGACATTCACCAAATTATAGAAACAAGCAAAG
Source organism: Psychroflexus gondwanensis ACAM 44 (assembly GCF_000355905.1). GTDB lineage: Bacteria > Bacteroidota > Bacteroidia > Flavobacteriales > Flavobacteriaceae > Psychroflexus > Psychroflexus gondwanensis. The sequence goes on along the minus strand of NZ_APLF01000002.1, from coordinate 119,953 downwards.
TTTACAGAGATATTATGTCGGCTTAAAGATAAAACTATGAGTAAAACATTATTTGAAAAGGTCTGGGATGCACATGTTGTAGATACAATCGAAGATGGTCCCCAGATTTTATATATCGATAAGCATTTAATCCATGAGGTCACCAGTCCACAAGCTTTTCAAGAACTAGAGAGAAGAAATATTCCAGTTTTCAGACCTAAAGAAATTGTTGCCACAGCAGACCATAATACCCCAACTGTGGATCAACATTTACCAGTGAAGGACGAATTGTCAAGAAAACAACTTGCTCAATTATCCGAAAATTGTAAAAAGAACAACATAAAGCTATACGAACTTGGACATAAATACAATGGTATAGTCCATGTTATAGCTCCAGAATTGGGGATTACCCAACCTGGCATGACTATAGTTTGTGGTGATTCACACACGTCTACACATGGGGCCTTTGGTAGCATTGCATTTGGGATTGGAACAAGCCAAGTGACTCAAGTATTTGCAAGTCAGTGTTTGTTACTGACCAAGCCAAAAAGCATGAGAATAAAAGTAAATGGAACTTTGAAAAATGGGGTCCTCCCCAAGGATGTGATTCTATACATCATCTCTAAGCTAGGAACCAATGTTGGAACTGGGTATTTCTGTGAATACGCAGGAGAGGTATTTGAAAACATGTCCATGGAAGGTCGAATGACCGTTTGTAATATGAGCATTGAAATGGGTGCTAGAGGCGGAATGATTGCTCCTGACCAAACTACTTTTGATTATGTAAAAGGTAAAAAGTTTGCCCCTAAAGCTGAGAAATGGAAGTCTTCACTTCATTATTGGAAGACTTTACCAACTGATAAGGATGCCATTTTTGATAAAGAATTCGTTTTTGAAGCTGAAGATATTGACCCGATGATCACCTTTGGTACAAACCCTGGAATGAGCATTAAAGTAGGGCAGAAAATTCCTAACAAAAAAGATGCTTCTTTTGAAAAATCTTTGAAATATATGAATTTTCAAAAGGGTGAAGACATGGCAGGCAAACCTATCAATTATGTATTTATAGGGAGCTGTACAAATTCTAGAATTGAGGACTTTAGAGTTGTTGCCCATTATGTAAAAGGAAAGCAAAAGGCTAAAAACGTGACCGCTTGGCTTGTTCCAGGCAGCAAACAGGTAGAAAACCAGATTGAAAAAGAAGGCTTAAAAGATATATTCCAAAAGGCAGGATTTGAATTACGACAACCTGGCTGCAGTGCTTGTTTGGCTATGAATGATGATAAAATTCCCGAAGGTGAATATTGTGTATCTACCTCAAATAGGAATTTTGAGGGAAGACAAGGTCAAGGCTCTAGGACTATTTTAGCAAGCCCTTTGGTTGCAGCTGCTGCAGCTATTGAAGGTAGAATTGTAGATATTACTAAACAACTGAACTAAAATGGAAAAGTTTACAACACTAAACTCAAGAGCTATTCCACTGGATATTGAAAATGTCGATACAGATCAAATCATCCCAGCGCGTTTTTTAAAAACTACAAGTCGAGAAGGTTTTGGAGAAAACTTTTTTAGAGATTGGAAATACGATAAAAATGGATCAGAACGATCTGATTTTGTTTTAAACGACAAACGCTACTCTGGTCGTGTTTTAATAGCTGGCGATAATTTTGGCTGTGGATCCAGTCGAGAACATGCTGCATGGGCACTTTCAGATTATGGTTTTAAAGGGATCGTTTCTAGTTTTTTTGCGGATATTTTTAAAGGAAATGCCCTCAATAATGGTTTGTTACCCATTCAGGTAAGTCCCGATTTCCTTAAGGATATCATGAAATTGATTTCTGAAAAGCCTGAAACGCGAGTAAGTGTAGATCTTGAAAGTCAAAGTATTTCTATAGAAAATTCAAAGCTTAAGGAAAGTTTTAAAATTGACACTTATAAAAAAACTTGCATGATCAATGGGTATGATGACATTGACTTTTTATTGAGTAAAAAAGATAAAATAGAACACTTTGAGAATCAAAGAAAGTTACTTAACGTTTATGATTGATGGGTTTGTGTGAGTTTTGTTTCTTTTAATTAAAGAAAAAACCAAGTTTTGAAAGCGCGACTTTATGCTCGTATTAACAAATAATAATAAACGCAAAAAAATAATAATAATTATAAAAAATATTAAAGATGAAATTGAATATAGCTGTTTTAGCCGGAGATGGAATTGGACCGGAAGTAAGCGATCAAGCTATTAAAGCATTGGATGCAATTGCTTTGGAATTTGACCACAAGTTTTCGTTTAACTATGCCAAGGTTGGGGGTGCTGCGATTGATGAATATGGAGATCCCTTCCCACAAGAGACCTTAGAGCTTTGTAAAACTAGCGATGCTATATTGTTTGGAGCGATTGGTGATCCAAAATACGATGATGCTGAAATACGTCCAGAACAAGGTTTACTTAAAATGAGAAAAGAATTAGGTCTATTTGCAAACATAAGACCTGTAAAAGCTTTTGACTCATTATTGGATAAGTCCCCCCTTAAAGCACATCTAATAAAAGATGTTGATATCAGTATTTATCGAGAATTAACGGGTGGAATTTATTTTGGAAAAAAAGAGGTAAGTCAGGATGGTAATTATGCCTCTGATTTGTGTGAATATTCCAAAAAAGAAATTGAACGCTTAGCTCATTTAGCTTTTAAAGCAGCTAAAACTAGACGCCAAAAGGTCACCTTAATTGATAAAGCTAATGTCCTAGAAACTTCTCGCCTTTGGAGACGAACCGTTACAGAACTTTCCAAAGCTTATCCTGAGGTTAAACTGGAGTATTTGTATGTAGATAATGCTGCGATGCAAATGATATTGAACCCTAAACAATTCGACGTGATTTTGACAGAGAATATGTTTGGCGATATTATAAGTGATGAAGCAAGTGTTATCGGTGGCTCTATAGGTTTAATACCCTCAGCTTCTATTGGAGATAAGTACGCTTTATTTGAGCCTATTCATGGCTCCTACCCTGAGGCTACTAGAAAAGGCATTGCCAATCCTATCGCAGCTATTTTATCTGCAGCTATGCTTTTAGAACATTTTGGACTATTTGATGAGGCTGAAATAATTAATTATGCCGTAGAAAAATCACTGAAATTGGGCATCACTACCCCAGATTTAGGTATAAAACATGAGGAAATCTCGACTTCAAAAGTCGGTGACTTTATAGCTGATTTCATCAGTAACCCAACTGACTCCAACCATAATTTTATAAATATTCATATTGGACAGTCAACCATAATTTAGGCTTTACAATTTCTTTTATTAACAACTTCCAAAACACAGCATTTCTTTAGAAATGCTGTGTTTTAGTTTGGAAATTTAGCTTTTATTTCTTCTAAACAGAGATTTCCTATACTGCCTTCGTGAGTGTGGCTTTTAGCAGAATCCGAAGTATAGGTCCCTTCTTCAACTTGCTTCCCTATAGTTTGATAAGCTTCTCTAAATGACATTCCTTCAATTACCAGATTATTTATGCTATCTACAGTAGATAAATGCTGGTATTTTTCATCCGTTAAATCAATGTCTTTTACAATCACTTTTTGAATAGTATAATTAAAAATGTCAAGTATGTCTTTTACATCTTCAACTGCTGCAATGCTGTTTTCTTTTAGTAGTTGGAAGTCTCTATGATAACCGCTTGGCAAATTATTGGTAATTAAAACCATCTCGGTATGTAAAGCTTGAATTTTGTTGCATTTCCCTCTTATAAGCTCAAAAACATCAGGGTTTTTTTTATGTGGCATAATACTACTCCCTGTAGTCAACTGGTCTGGAAATCCAATAAATCCAAAATTCTGACTGTTATACAAACAGATATCCATAGCAAAACGCGACATAGTATTGCATAAACTTCCCAGAGCTAATGCTAAAGTTCGTTCGCTTTTACCACGACTCATTTGAGCAGCTACCACATTGTATTTTAATGTCGAAAAGCCTAGTTCTTTGGTTGTAAACTCCCTATTTATGGGGAATGAACTTCCATATCCAGCAGCGGAACCCAAAGGGTTCTGGTCTACCGTTTTTAAGGCAGCATCCAATAAAAAGACATCGTCTATTAACTGTTCAGCATAGGCTGAAAACCACAAACCAAAAGAGGAAGGCATAGCCACTTGTAAATGGGTGTAACCAGGAAGCAAAGAGTTTTTATGAGAGTCTGCAAGCGATAGAAGCGTGTCGAAAAAAGTTTTCGTTTTCGTTTTAATTTCCTTTAAATGATCTTTATAAAACAACTGTAAAGCGACCAAAACTTGATCGTTTCTAGAACGTGCCGTGTGAATTTTTTTACCGACTTCACCTAAACTAGTGGTCAACTCAAATTCAATTTTAGAATGAACGTCTTCAAACTGAGGTTCAATTGTAAAAGTACCTTTTTCAATTTGTTGTGCTAAACCTTTTAAACCTTGTTCTAATAGAATTAATTCGTCACCAGTTAAAATACCGATGTGCCTTAACATTTTAGCATGTGCTAGAGATGCTTGAACATCGTATTTAGCAATATGTAAATCGATTTCACGGTCGTTACCAACAGTAAATTGTTCTATTTTTTTGTCGATTGAAATACCTTTGTCCCAAAGTTTCATAAGTGTAGTTTTACTAGTTCCAATTTCAGTTTTATAGTACTTTTTTTAATAAACTAATGTAGGTTTTAATCCCATCTTCAATTTCATTTACATAAATAAATTCATCTGCAGTATGCGATCGCGTACTGTCGCCTGGACCTAATTTTAACGAAGGGCAAGTTAATATCGCTTGGTCTGAGAGCGTTGGTGAGCCATAGGTTGTCCTTCCCAATTCTGTACCCGCTTTCACCAATTCGTGTTCGAGAGGAATAGAAGAAGAGTTTAATCGAGTACTTCGAGGTATAATACTTGAGCAAGGTGCATTTTCTTGAAGAGTTTGTACAATTTCCTCGTTGGTATAGCATTCGTTCACTCTCACGTCGACGACCAACTCCACCTCCCCTGGTATTGCGTTGTGTTGTTTACCTGCCTTTATTTGTGTTACGGTCATTTTTACATCACCTAAAACAGACGATGTTCGTTCAAATTTATAATCTTGAAACCATTGTAAAACGGGTATGCAGTTATAAATAGCATTGTCGGTATTAGGATGAGCAGCATGACTAGGTGTACCTTTTATTTTAGCATCAAAAACAACCAAGCCTTTTTCGGCAACAGCAAGCTGCATTAAGGTGGGTTCACCAACAATAGCCACCTCTATTTTGGGAATAATGGTCAACATACTATTCAAACCATTATCGCCACTGTTTTCCTCTTCAGCAGAGGCTACGATGACTAAGTTGTACTTCAAGTCTTTCTTTGCATAAAAATAGGCGAAAGTGGCTAATAAAGAGACCAGACATCCCCCAGCATCATTACTTCCCAATCCATATAGCTTTCCGCCTTCAACCACAGCCTCAAATGGATCCTTGGTGTAACCACTATTAGGTTGCACAGTATCGTGATGGGAGTTGAGTAAAATCGTGGGTTTACTTTCATCAAAATATTCATTGGTTGACCAAATATTATTTTTTTGACGGTTAAAAGGAATGCTCTGATGTTGAAACCAATGCTCTATAAGTTGCGCTGTATGTTCCTCTTCAAAAGAAAAAGATGGCGTTTCTACGAGTTGTTTCAATAAGTTGATGGCTTTAGTTGTTAGTTTATCTATCATTTTGTTATGCTTGTAAAATATGTAAATGGGTTAAAAATCATTTCAGATTTGCCAATGCAGACTTTATTGACTCTATGATTAATGGCATTTATGCTATTCTTAATTTTAGGAAGCATACCATCGGAAATTATTTTATTTTGAATTAACTCTTGCACATTATCTGGAGTTATGGATTCTATAACTGAAAATTCATCGTTTATATCCCTTAAAACTCCACTTTTTCCAAAACAGTAATATAATTCTGTTTGGTAGGTCTTAGCCAAAGCGATAGCTAATTCTGAAGCAATGGTATCGGCATTGGTGTTTAAAAGTTGTCCATTTTTATCATGTGTAATGGCACAAAATACTGGCGTTATATTTTGGTTAATCAATAATTCCAGAACTTCTGTATTGACTTGAGTCACATCGCCTGCAAATCCAAAATCAACAGGAGTAGTAGGTCTTTTTGTAGAAATGATGCTATTTCCATCTGCACCCGAAAACCCGATAGCGTTGCATTGGTTAGCCTGAAGATTTACAACTATGTTTTTATTGATTTTACCAGCATACATCATAACAATTATATCTAGAGTGTGGACATCGGTTATACGTCTGCCATCAATCATTTTAACTTCTACACCCATTTTTTGAGCCAAATCTGTCGCCAATTTTCCACCACCATGGACCAAAAGTTTAGGGCCTTTAAGGTTTGAAAAGTCTTTTAGAAAGCCTAACAAAGCTTCATTATCATCTATGATATTCCCGCCGATTTTAATGACTTTAAGTGTTTTCATTCCCATACTAATCTTCCCAGAGGGAAGGGTTTTATTTATTTAAATCTTCTACGAGTTGCATCAAAACCACCTGTGCAGCGTAAGTTCTGTTATTAGCTTGTTGCATCACTATGGACTTGTCACTATCTAAAACAGCATCTTCAACAACCACATTCCGCCTTACAGGTAAGCAATGCATAAATTTCGCATTGCCTAGTTTAGCTTTGGTCATTCTCCAGTTGTTATCTTGAGATAAAATCTGACCATATTCCTTATAACTACTCCAATTTTTTACATAAACAAAATCAGCATCTTTCAAGGCTTCTTCTTGATTGTAATTAATCTGTGAGTGTTTAGTAATTTCAGGGTTTAACTCATAGTCTTTAGGATGCGTGATACAAAAATCAACCTCCAAAAGCTGCATCATTTCAACAAATGAATTGGGTACAGCTTGAGGCAAAGCTTTTGGATGTGGTGCCCAAGACAATACCACTTTAGGCTTTCGTTTTGTGCTTAATTCTGAAATTGTTATCGCATCTGCCAATGCTTGTAAAGGATGTGACATTGCACTTTCCATATTAATAACTGGAACCGATGCATATTTTACAAAGCTATTCAACACATATTCAGACTCGTCCTTTTTCTTGTCTTTTAGAGTTGGAAATGCCCGAACTGCAATCACATCTGCATATTGCGAAATAACTTGAGCCGCCTCTTTAATATGTTCAGAAGTATTGGTGTTCATAACAGTACCATCTTCAAATTCTAACTGCCATGCATCGTTTACATTTAAAATCATCACTTCCATACCCAAGTTTCTAGCAGCTTTTTCTGTGCTTAATCGGGTACGTAAGCTGGCATTAAAAAATAACATGACTAAGGTTTTATGCTTGCCTAATTCCGAATAAAGAAAAGGATTGTTTTTCAGCGATATGGCTTGCATAATAGTCTCACTAAGATTTGAAATATCTGATATAGTGGTATATTTTTTCATTTTACAATTCTAGTTTTAGGGCTTCAAATAAGAAGTCTATATGTTTTTTTTGAATAGTCAAAGGTGGGAGAATTCTAATGAGATTAGGATTTTTAGAACTTCCTGTAAATATGTGTTGATGATAAAGAAGATTTTTCCTTAACATAGCAACGGGAAAATCGAACTCCAAACCTAGCATCAATCCACGTCCTTTAACAGCTTTTAATTTTGGGATTTTTTCAGCTTTACCAACAAAATAATTAGACATTTCTTTGGCATTTTGCATCAAGTTTTCATTCTCTAAGACGTCTAGGACAGAAAGCGTAGCTGCACAAGCTAAATGGTTTCCTCCAAAAGTAGTGCCTAACAGTCCGTAAGATGCTTGGATACTTGGGTGGATTAAAATACCACCAACTGGGAAGCCGTTGCCCATGCCTTTCGCTATTGAAATAATATCCGGTTTAAAATTATGCTTTTCAAAAGCGAAAAAATCACCAGTTCTACCAAAACCAGACTGTACTTCATCAGCAATTAATACTGTATTGTATTGTTTACAAAGTTTTTCTAAACCTTGACAAAACTCAGTTGTACTTTGGTCTAAACCACCAACACCTTGAATGCATTCAACAATGACTGCACAAGTTTCGTTTTGTTTTAGAATATCTTCAACTGCATTTAAGTCACCCAACTCTACAAAATCAACACCTTGTTGAGCATTTAAAGGCGCTACAATCTTTGTATTATCTGTGGCTGCCACCGCTGCCGAAGTACGACCGTGAAAGGAATTTTTAAAGGCTAAAATTCTGTGCTTTTGATTATGAAACGACGCTAATTTTAGAGCATTTTCATTAGCCTCTGCTCCAGAACTACACATAAATAAGTGGTAGCCTTTACAAGCAGAAAGTGCTTCGAGTTTATTAGCCAATTTAGCTTGTAACGGATTCTGAATAGCATTACTATAGAATCCGAGAGTTTGAATTTGTTCTGTGATTGCAGCTACATATGTTGGGTGGGAATGCCCAATAGAAATTACTGCATGTCCACCATAAAGGTCTAAATATTCAATGCCTTTATCATCGTAAACGTAAACATCTTTTGCACTAACAGGTGTAACGTCAAATAATGGATATACTTTAAATATACTCATATCTGTTCTTTTTTAATGTTGTTAATCTTATTAAATGAAGCGACCATACCTTGTATTAGAGATGAGCTCAATCCTTTATGCTCCATTTCATTTAAGCCTTCAATGGTACACCCTTTAGGCGTAGTCACACGGTCAATTTCTTCTTCTGGATGTAGACCATTTGTAATCAATAAATTGGCAGCACCTTCACTGGTATACATAGCCAGTTCCTGGGCCTCTTTAGCATCAAAACCTAGTTGAATTGCGGCTTGAGTTGAGGCGCGAATGAGTCTCATCCAAAAGGCAATTCCACTTGCACAAATTACAGTTGCTGCTTGCATTTGAGATTCTGGAATAGCCAAAGTATGTCCTAATCTATTAAAAATAGCTTCGGCAACTTTTATGCGTTTAGCGCCTTTTTCATTACTACATAAACAGGTCATAGATTTTCCAACAGCAATTGCTGTGTTTGGCATAGCTCGAATAATGAACTGGTCGTTACCAACTAAACCTTCAATCTTTGGAATTAAAAATCCAGTTATTGTTGATATTAAGATGTGATTTTCTGTTAGATAAGGCTTTATATCTATTAGGATTTGTTCAAAATGTGTTGGCTGAACTGCAAAGATTAAAATATCGGATTGTTTTACAGCTTCAAGGTTTTCTGTAGTTAACGTTACGTTTTTATAGCCATCAAATTCTTGAATATCATTCAAATCTCTTTTGGTTAAATATAAAGATGTCATCGCATTATTTGTAAGGAGTCCTTTTGCGATGGACTTCCCTAAATTTCCTGTTCCTATGATTGCGATTTTCATGTTGTTGTGTTTTTTATTAACACCTGACAGGTTTTTAGAACTAACAGGTTTTTGGTGAACTTGTTAAAAATAATTTGCTTTCAACTGTAAGCCTTCTTTTTCATTAAAACCAAAAATCAAATTCATATTTTGAACTGCTTGCCCTGAAGCCCCTTTTAAAAGATTATCAATAATACTTGTAACTAATAGTTTGTCGTTGTGTTTATGTAAATGAAGAATACATTTATTGGTGTTTACCACTTGCTTTAAATGAATAGGATCGTCGGAAACAAAAGTAAATGCTGCATTCTTATAAAAATCTGAATACATTTTTTTTGCTTCTTCTATACTCCCTTCAAACTTTGTGTAAAGTGTAGAGAAAATACCTCTTGAATGATTCCCGCGATTCGGCATAAAATTAATTTCTGAATTAAAATTAGACTGTAATTGATTTACAGTTTGGTTAATCTCCGCTAAATGTTGATGTGTGAATGCTTTGTAATGCGAAAAATTGTTGTCTCTCCAAGCAAAATGTGTTGTTGCTGATAAAGAGGTTCCTGCCCCAGTAGCTCCTGTCACTGCGTTAATATGTAGATCATCTTTTATCCCATTGGATTTGGCTAGTGGTAATAATGCCAATTGAATTGCTGTTGCAAAACAACCTGGATTTGCAATATAATTCGCTTTTTTAATAGCTTCTTTTTGTAATTCTGGCAAACCATAAACAAAGGCTTTTCCATTTAAATTAGAATCTGCTTCTAATCTAAAATCAGTGCTTAAATCAATAATTTTTGTGGTCTCAGAAAAGCTGTTTTTTTCTAAAAATGCTTTAGAATTACCATGACCTAGACATAAAAACAAAACATCAATCTCTGGATTTATTTTGCTTGAAAACATCAAGTCTGTTGACCCAATTAAATCCTGATGGATTTTACTAATTTTATGACCAGCATTGGAAGTGCTGTAAATAAAATTAATGTGAGTTTCAGGATGATTGAGTAGTAGTCTTATCAATTCTCCCGCCGTGTATCCTGCACCGCCTATTATACCTACCTGTATCATGATTCTGAATTTACCTGTTGATAGATTTTATTCTGATTACCAAATATTTTTATGAATCCTTTGGCTTCTGCTGCTGTCCATCCTGTGTTCTCTTCTCCATAACTCCCGAATTTGGCATTCATTAAATCATGCTTAGAATCTATACCATCCAACATAAAATGATAAGGCTTTAAACTCACAACCACATTTCCAGAAACTTTGGCTTGACTGCTTTCTAAAAAGGCCTCCGTATCTCTCATCACCGGATCTAAATACAGACCTTCATGTAAATGCATCCCATAGAAACTAGATAAGTATTCTTTATGCTGAAGTTGCCATTTGGTGAGTGTATGTTTTTCCAGTAAATGATGGGCTTTGATAATAATTAGAGCTGCAGCGGCTTCAAAGCCAACCCTCCCTTTAATGCCAACAATGGTATCCCCTACATGAATATCTCTACCAATCGCATAAGCCGAGGCTAGTTTGTTTAATAACTCGATATTTTTCTCTGGTGAATTTTTAGTGCTGTTTAAAGCTACAAATTCACCTTTTTCAAAGCTTAAGGTAACTTTTTCACCTACTTCTTTTTTAAGTTGTGAAGGATATGCTGATTCTGGTAATGGATTTTGAGAGGTCAAAGTCTCCTTGCCACCAACACTTGTGCCCCACAGTCCTTGATTGATAGAATATTTTGCTTTATCCCATGGCATCTCAATACCATTGGACTTCAAATAATCTATTTCTTCTTGTCTGGTTAATTTTCCATCTCTTATTGGTGTTATAATTTCTATTTCAGGTGCTAAAATTTGAAAGATCATATCAAAACGCACTTGGTCATTACCAGCACCTGTACTGCCGTGAGCTATATATTGGGCATTGATGCTTTTAGCGTATTGAACAATTTCAATAGCTTGAATAATACGTTCAGCACTTACAGACAATGGATAAGTATTGTTTTTTAGAACATTACCATAAATAAGATATTTAATCACCTTTTGATAATAGGATTGAATAGCATCGATATTTTGATAGGTAGCTACACCCATTTTAAGGGCTTTAGCTTTGATTTTTTTAATTTCATCTGAAGTAAATCCTCCTGTATTTACACTTACGGCATGTACTTCGTATCCTGCTTTTGATAGGCTTACTGCACAGTATGAAGTATCTAAACCGCCACTGTAGGCTATAACTAATTTTTTCATTTTTTATCTTTTTTTAGAAAAACGGACTGTTTCAATTCTTTTATTCGCTTCCATATTTTTTTATCAAATGGGTATTTTTTTGTTTTAGGTTCTTGTTTGGCTTTAGGGTCAAAAAGCATTCCTGTGCACAAGCACATTTTCTGATTTGTTCGTTGAAGTATATCGTAATTTTTACAGGTTTGACAACCGTTCCAAAAAGACTGATCATCTGTTAATTCAGAAAAGGTCATAGGTTTGTAACCCAAATCGCTATTCATTTTCAAAACAGCTAATCCCGTGGTAATGCTAAATATTTTAGCGTCTGGGAATTTAATTCTGGATTGATCAAAAATTTTCTGCTTAATCTGTTTTGCCAAGCCAATATTTCGATAATCGGGATCTACAATTAAGCCTGAATTGGCTACAAATTTACCATGGCTCCAAGATTCAATGTAACAGAAGCCTGCAAACTGATCTCCGTCTAAAGCGATAACAGCATCACCCTTTTTCATTTTGGCGTTAATGTATTCAGGCTCTCGCTTAGCGATACCAGTACCCCTAATTTGTGCAGCTTTAGCTATAGCTTGGCAAATAATTTCAGCATAAATACTATGCGACTTATCAGCAATAAGAATTCTCATTGTGATTGATGTTTTAAAAATTAAGAAAAAAAATTAGAGTTTGAAAAGTAGAACCGAACACATCTAAGTTCTGTAGAATAGAATAGCCCCTAGGGGCGACGAAATAGATTAAAAGAACTAATCGTAGGAATAGCAGTCTTAAAACTAATTAGTGAATTTTTATATGTGATGTGAATAGACATAATGATAAAATAAAATTATAATAAAAGAAATTATAGCTTTGGAGAGATAAAAACTAGCTACGGCGGAGAATTTCTATTATTAGATTGTGTGGTAAAATTTTATTTTTGGGTAATTTCATACTTCAAATATAAAATTATTATTCATATAACCAATTAAAGATCAAATATTTATTCCAATTATTAGCGTTAAACTAAAAATTGAAACAAATCTGGTTTATTGTTTAAGTAATCTCCATAAAACTTTTTGTCTTTCATACGCTTTACCAACGGTTCTAAGTCTTCTTTCGATTTCAGTTCTAACCCTACTACTGCGGCACCATTTTCTCTATTGGTTTTTTTAGTATATTGAAAGTAAGTAATATCGTCATCAGGCCCTAAAATTTCAGCAACAAACTGGCGCAAAGCTCCAGCCCTCTGAGGGAATTTGACAATAAAATAGTGTTTTAACTGAGCATACAGCATAGCTCGTTCTTTTATTTCAGCAGTTCGCGTAATATCGTTGTTACTCCCACTTATAATACAGACTACATTTTTACCTTGAATTTCTTCTGCATAATGCTCTAAAGCTGCAATGCTAAGAGCTGCTGCAGGTTCGGCTACAATCGCTTCTTTATTATATAAATCTAATATAGTCTGGCAAATATGACCTTCATCTACAGTTATCATATCGTGCAAGTTTTGCTTGGCAATAGAAAAGGTCAAATCACCTACACGTTTTACAGCCGCTCCGTCTACAAAGCTTTCTATCGTATTCAGTTCAATATTTTTATCATTCTTTATAGAATTTGACATGGAGGGAGCACCTTTAGGCTCTACCCCAATTATTTTGGTAGATGGAGATAAATGTTTAAAAACAGAGGAAAGCCCTGAAGCTAATCCACCGCCTCCAACGGGAAGAAACACATAATCTATTGTTTTTTCTTCAGATTGGTTTATAATTTCAAGACCAACCGTCGCTTGTCCCTCAATGACTTTTGGATCGTTAAACGGATGTATGAAGGTCTGGTTTAATCTGTCGCGTTGTGTCATGGCTGCATGATAAGCATCATCAAAACTATCTCCAACTAGAACGATATTTATAAATTCTTCCCCAAACATTTCCACCTGATCTACTTTTTGATTAGGTGTTGGGCAAGGCATAAAAATTGTTCCTTTAATCTTTAAGACTTTACAAGAGATGGCAACACCTTGGGCATGATTTCCAGCACTAGCGCAAACAATCCCGTTTTTTATTTCATCTTCTGAAAGTGAAGACATTTTATTGTAAGCTCCTCTTATTTTATAGGAACGAACTTGTTGTAAATCCTCTCTTTTGAAAAAAACATTGGAATTGTATTGTTTTGAGTACCTCAAATTATGGCTTAGAGGAGTAACAACGGCAACCCCTTTAAGATTTTCGGATGCTTTTATCACATCCTCAAGTTTTGGAAAATAAGTGGTTTCTACTTCCATTTTATAAAGTCACTTTTTCTTTAGGTTCTGTTTTGAGTGCTTTCATGGCTATCATGGCTGTTCTCAATCGTTTACCTACCTTTTCGATAGGGTGATTTCTTATCTCAGCATTTACCTCTATTAATTTAATGTTATCGAGTTCGACTGCATTAGGATAAGGCTGCCCAATAACTGAAGTATCTACAGACTCCATAAAATCGGCTAATAGGGGTTTGCTGGCATGATTAAATAAATAACAGCCATATTCTGCTGTATCAGAGATAACTCTATTCATTTCAAATAATTTTTTTCTTGCAATAGTATTGGCTATTAAAGGTAACTCATGTAAAGATTCGTAATAGGCAGAATCTTCAATTATCCCAGCACTTACCATGGTTTCAAAAGCTAATTCAATTCCAGATTTAGCGAAGGCAACGAGAAGGACAGCGTTATCAAAATACTCTTGTTCACTAATATGTTCATCGGTTAATTTTGTTTTTTCGAAAGCAGTTTCACCTGTTTCAGCTCTCCATTTTAAGAGATTAGCATCATCATTAGCCCAATCTTCCATCATAGTTTTGGAAAAATGACCAGAAATGATATCGTCCATGTGTTTTTCAAATAAAGGTCTTAGAATAGTTTTCAATTCTTCGGAAAGTTCAAAAGCTTTTATCTTGGACGAGTTAGAAAGACGATCCATCATATTGGTTACCCCCCCATGCTTAAGAGCTTCGGTAATGGTTTCCCATCCGTATTGAATTAATTTTACTGCATAGCTTGGGTCTATGCCTTCATCTATCATTTTGTCGAAAGATAAAATAGCACCAGTTTGTAACACTCCACAAAGAATGGTTTGTTCTCCCATCAAATCACTTTTCACCTCAGCAATAAATGAAGATTCTAGAACACCAGCTCTATGTCCGCCAGTGGCTACTGCATAGGCTTTTGCTTGTTCCCAACCTTTCTGCCCAGGATCGTTTTCAGGATGAACTGCTATGAGAGTGGGAACTCCAAAACCTCTTTTGTACTCTTCTCTAACTTCTGTTCCAGGACATTTTGGAGCGACCATGATCACTGTGATGTCCTTTCTTATGTCCATTCCTTCTTCCACAATATTAAACCCATGAGAATAACTTAAAGTTGACCCTTTCTTCATCAGAGACATAATACTTTTAATCACATGGGTATGTTGTTTATCTGGAGTTAAATTCAAAATCAAATCTGCATCAGGGATCAATTCTTGATAAGTTCCCACCTTAAAATCGTTAGACTTCGCATTTTTGAAAGAATCTCTCTCCTCATCAATAGCCGCTTGTCTTAAAGCATAAGAAATATCAAGACCAGAATCCCTCATGTTAAGACCTTGATTTAAGCCTTGAGCTCCACAACCAACGATAACAATTTTCTTACCTTTTAGGACTTTTACTCCACCTTCAAACTCAGAAGATTCCATAAACCTGCATTTACCCAACTGTTTGAGTTGTTGTCTTAAGGTAAGTGTGTTAAAATAATTTGCCATTTTACTATGTTTTAATTTTAGAATGCTCTAAGCATTTTACTTATTTCCATTTCATCTTTGGTTACCGCTATGCGTCCAGATCGAGTAAATTGCATGATTCCAAAGGCTTTTAATTCTCTATGAAATAATTCGATATCCTCTGTTCTCCCCGATTTTTCTAAAACAAAAAACTCTCGGTTTACGTGGACTATACTAGCATTGCTGTCTTTGATGATGTTTTGAATTTGTCGTTCTTCAAAAAGCAATTCTGATTTTATTTTGAACAAACACGATTCTTGGTAAATGATCTCATCTTCTTTATGATAGTAAGCCTTAATCACTTCTACTTGTTTTTCTATTTGTCCAATGATCTTCTTCATTCGATCTTCGGACAATTCTACAACAATAGTCCATTTTGCAATATCTTCAATTTCAGAAGACGACGTATTAATACTTTCAATATTGATGTGTCTTCGTTGAAAAATAGCGGATATTCTATTTAGCAATCCGATGTTATTTTCGGAGTAAATCGAAACGGTATAAATTTTATTTTCGCACATATTATTCTAATCTTATTTCTGAAACACTCGCTCCTGAGGGTATCATTGGAAATACATTACCTTCTTTTTCAACACAAACTTCCAAGAAGTAAGGACCATCACTTGCCATCATTTCTTGAACAGCCAATTTTAATTCTGACCGCTTTGTCACTTTTTGAGCATCTATATAATACCCTTTAGCAATAGCTACGAAGTCTGGATTTGTCATTTCTGTAGAGGCATATCGTTTGTCAAAAAACAACTGTTGCCATTGCCTTACCATACCCAAAAACTCATTGTTCAAGACCACTATTTTTAGGGGTATTCTCTGTTGAAACACAGTTCCTAATTCTTGAATAGTCATTTGATAACCTCCATCACCAATAATTGCAATGACATCGCGCTCTGGTGCAGCCATTTTAGCTCCAATGGCAGCTGGAAGAGCAAAACCCATAGTTCCTAATCCCCCGGAAGTAATATTACTTTTTGTAATATTAAAGTTTGTATATCGGCAAGCAATCATTTGATGTTGCCCTACATCACTTACAATAGCAGCATTACCTTTTGTCTCGAGATTGATCTGATTAATAACTTCACCCATAGTAAGACCTTCTTTTGTAGGATGAAGATCATTCTTGATAACTTTATCATATTCAATAGCATATAAATCTTTGAATTTCTGATGCCAATCGGGATAGGTTTTATCTTCCAAATAAGGTAACAACTGAGTCAAACTATCCTTAGCATCGCCAAGAATTGCAATATCTACAGTAACGTTTTTATCGATTTCAGCAGGATCAATTTCAAAATGAATGACTTTGGCTTGTTTGGCATAAGAATCCAAATTTCCAGTGACTCTATCATCGAATCTCATGCCAATAGCAATAAGAACATCACATTCGTTTGTGAGCATATTGGGAGCATAATTACCATGCATTCCAACCATACCAACATTCAAGGGATGAGAAGTAGGCAAGGCGGAAGCTCCTAGGATAGTCCAAGCTGCTGGAATACCTGATTTTTCAACTATGGCTTTAAAAATGTCTTCAGCTTTACTCAAAATAACCCCTTGACCCCAGACAATAAGCGGCTGCTTTGCAGAATTTATTAGTGCTGCCGCTACTTCAATTTGTTTTTTATTCACAACAGGAACAGGCTTATAACTTCGTATACCTATACATTTTTGATAAGAAAAATCAAACTCTTCAAACTGAGCATCTTTAGTGATATCGATTAAAACAGGACCTGGTCTTCCGCTTTTAGCAATGAAAAAAGCTTTAGCAAGAACTTTAGGGATATCCTCAGCTTTTGTGATTTGGTGATTCCATTTGGTAACAGGTGTAGAAATCCCTATAATATCTGTTTCTTGAAAAGCATCACTTCCTAATAAGTGAGAAGACACTTGACCCGTAATGCAAACCAAAGGAGTAGAATCTATTTGAGCATCTGCAATACCAGTTACCAAATTTGTCGCTCCTGGGCCTGATGTTGCTATGACTACTCCTACTTTACCAGAAATTCTGGAATAGCCTTGAGCAGCATGAGTCGCTCCTTGTTCGTGGCGAGCCATGACATGGTGAATTCGATCTTGATATTTGTAAAGTTGATCATAAACAGGCATTATAGCACCGCCAGGATAACCATATAACGTATCAACTCCTTCTGCCATCAAACATTTCATCAATGCCTCACTACCAGAAATCCTTTCTTTAGTGATTACTTTTTCGTTTTTTTCAACGGTATAGCTTTCTTCCATCCTTGCCGATTTTTTCTTCTTCTTTTACTATTCTTAAAATTCGTCTGTCACGCAACCTTTTGATGCAGAATTGACCATTCTTGCATATTTATAAAGAACACCTCGTTTGAATTTTAAATCTGGTGCCTTCCAATTTTTTTTCCTTTTAGTGAGTTCCTCATCAGATACCTCTAAATTGATACTGTTTGTTTCGGCATCAATAGTGATATAATCCCCTTCTTCAACAAGGGCAATTGTACCGCCTTCTTGAGCTTCTGGAGTGATATGCCCAACTACGAAACCATGAGTTCCTCCAGAGAATCTTCCATCGGTAATCAAAGCGACATCTTTGCCTAGGCCTGCTCCCATTATTGCAGCAGTAGGTTTCAACATTTCTGGCATGCCTGGACCTCCCTTAGGGCCTTCATAACGAATAACCACTACATCTCCTTTTTGAACTTTTCCATCTCTAATTCCATCATTAGCCTTGTATTCACCTTCAAAAACTTTTGCCTTACCTCGAAATTTTAAACCTTCTTTCCCTGTGATTTTAGCAACGCTGCCATCTTCAGCTAAATTCCCGAAGAGCATTCTTAGATGTCCTGAAATCTTAATGGGGCTTTCTATTGATTTTATGACCTGCTGACCTGCTGTAAGATCCTCTTCATCTAGTAAATTTTCTGCCAAAGTTTTTCCTGTGACGGTTAAGCAATCCCCATGAAGAAGTCCTTTTTTAAGTAAATATTTTAAAACTGCTGGAATTCCACCTACCTCGTGTAAATCTTCCATGAGGTACTTACCACTAGGTTTTATGTCTGCTAAAAAAGGAGTATTATCACTAATAGCTTGAAAGTCACTTAAAGTGAAATCAATTTCGGCGGCTCTAGCAATAGCTAGAAAATGTAAAACAGCATTTGTAGATCCTCCCAAAATTGTAATTAACCGTATAGCGTTTTCTAAAGATTTTCTTGTAATTATATCTGAAGGTTTGATGTCTTTTTCCAATAAAACTCTCATAGCTTCACCTGCTTTAATAGACTCTTGTTTTTTTTCTGGACTTAGTGCTGGATTCGAAGAATTAAAAGGTAAAGTCATTCCTAAAGCTTCTATAGAAGAGGCCATCGTATTAGCGGTGTACATCCCTCCACAAGCACCAGCACCAGGACAAGCTTTTTCTATAATGCTTTGGTATTCCTCTTCTGGCATGGTTCCAGCCACTTTACTTCCCCAGGCTTCAAAAGCGGAAACCACGTCCAATTTTTTTCCATTATGACAACCAGAATCGATGGTACCTCCATAGATCATAATACAAGGTCTATTGAGTCGAATCATAGCTATTAAGGCACCGGGCATGTTTTTATCGCAGCCTACGACAGTAATTAAACCATCATAACTCATAGCTTGAACAACAGTTTCCATAGAGTCTGCGATGATATCCCTGGAAGGTAGAGAGTAGCGCATTCCTGGTGTGCCCATAGAAATTCCATCACTCACCCCTATGGTATTAAATATTAAACCTATAATGTCTTCATTTGCTGTCCCCTGTTTAGCAAGTTTAGCGAGATCATTTAGATGCATATTACAAGGATTCCCTTCGTATCCAGTACTAGCAATACCTATGATAGGCTTAAAAAAATCTTCTTTGGTTAAACCTATAGCATGCAGCATAGCTTGAGCAGCTGGTTGAGTAGGATCTTGAGTAACAGTTTTGCTATATTTATTTAGTTCCATTGTGCCTGTTTCATTTTAAAAATCGAATTTAAATTTTTAAGAGATGATGACTCTTTTAAAATGAAAGTGTTTGTTAAATTCAATCACCAAGAAACAAACATAAAACATTAACATACAGACATTTAATTAATTCATATTGGAATACTCAACTCTTTATATTTTTAAATTTCTTTTGAACACAACCAGATCATTTATCCCTGAATATGATTTTGAAGTGATTTCATAGCTTTTGAAGCGGGGTAGAAAACTCCTTCTACAGGCATTAAATGCTGTTCATAAATAGACACTATGTTATTTGTATTCTCTCAAACTTCAGTGCTATCGACTAGCCGAGTTATTGGAAAATGTGAACTAAATGATTAACATAAGTAGTGCATCATTAATCGTATCAGGGGTAAATTCAGAAGAAAATATAATCTGCAAAAAACTCAACTCCTTTAGTTGAGTAAAATCGATTTGAGTTCATCGTAAGTAGAGATTTGGATGGACTTTTTCTCTTTGTCAATCACAGCTTTTATTTGTTGTGGTAACTCTACTTTCGTTTGAATAGCTTTTTCTACAGTCTCCAAAAATTTGCTAGGATGAGCGGTCTCTAAAAACACACAGTGGGTATCAGGATGTTTTTGTTGATACTCTTTTGCAGCTAAAAAACCAATAGCTCCATGTGGATCTGCTATATAGTTATACTCTTTATAAAGCTCTTTGATCCCTTCTATAGTAGAGCCATCTGAAAAGCTACTCGAAGACAAGTGGGCCTTGAGATTGCTAAACTCGTTTTTGAATAGTTCCTGAATTCTAATAAAATTACTAGGATTACCAACATCCATAGCATTACTAATGGTTGGTACTGTAGGTTTTGGCTGGTAATTTTCGGTTTCTAAGTAGTTTGTAACAACTTGATTACTGTTGTTGGCAGCAATAAAATGATGAATAGGCAAGCCTAATTTTTGCGCCATAAATCCAGCACAAATATTTCCAAAATTACCGCTAGGTACAGAAAAGACAATTTTTTTATGATTTTTATAAAGCTGTTTGTAAGCAAAGAAAAAGTAGAACATCTGAGGCAACCAACGCGCCACGTTGATGGAATTAGCCGAAGTGAGTTGAATGTGATCTGTGATTTGATGATCTAAAAATGCTTTCTTTACCATATCCTGACAATCATCAAAAAAACCATCGACTTCCAGTGCTGTAATATTTTGTCCCAAAGTAGTGAGTTGTTTTTCTTGTACTTTACTCACTTTACCCTTTGGGTAAAGTATGACGACCTTAACCCCTTCGACTCCAATAAAACCATTAGCAACTGCTCCTCCAGTATCACCAGAGGTAGCCACCAAAACCGTTATATCATTTTTTTGTTCAGAATGAAAAAGCCGAAGACATCTGGACATAAACCTTGCGCCAACATCTTTAAAAGCCATGGTTGGACCATGAAATAACTCTAGAGAAGATATATTTTTATTTAAAGTAACTACGGGGAAATCGAAACAAAGAGTTTCAGAAATAATTCGTTTTAATTCATCATTTGAAATTTCTGGTGCAACGAATTGCTGAATAGCTTCAAAAGCAATCTCTTCATAAGATAAATCACCTATGGATTTGAAAAATGAATCTGGCAAGGGTTTTATTGAGGTTGGAAAATATAAGCCTTTATCTGAAGCTAGTCCTTTGATGACTGCTTCTTTAAAACTTACTTCTGGTGCTTGTTGGTTAAGTGAATAAAAATTCATTCTAGTATATTTTTTATAAAAACTTATGCCTCTATGATCTTAATGCCTTTTGAGTTGATTTTGGAAACGTAAGTTTCGAATTGAAAACTAGTTTTGGTATATACTTTGCGCATAGCATGTTCCACTGCTTTTGCTGTTTTTTCCCCTTTGGATAAAGCAAAAATTGAAGGTCCAGAACCAGAAATACCAATTCCAAGAGCTCCTGAAGCTAAGGTGGCTAATTTTATATCTTCAAAATGAGGAATAAGTTTACTGCGGTAAGGCTCTCCAATGGTATCATGAAGAGAACGCTGCAAAAGTTCATAATCTCCATTATGTAAAGCATGGACCAAACTCCCTAAGTTTGACCACTGTGCAATAGCATCTTGCAATGGAACAGATTTTGGTAAAATAGCTCTGGCTTCAGCAGTTTTAATTTCAATTTGAGGATGTATAATTGTAGCATAAAGCTCATCTGGGATTGGAAGCTCTAAAATCTCTAAAGGACAAAGACTTTTTACCAATGTAAAGCCGCCAAAAATGGCTGGGGCTAGATTATCAGCATGTTCACTTTGACTTGCTAAGGCTTCACCTTTCATTGCAAAACGAGTCAATTCTGTTTTGGTGTAAGGTCTTCCCATGAGTTCGTTAATAGCAAATACGCTACCTGCAGCACTTGCAGCACTACTCCCTATTCCGCTACCTGGTTTTATGAATTTATAGATTTCAATTTCAAAACCACAGTCTGGTTTTAAATCATCGATAAGAGCTTGTGCAGAGACTCCAGCTACATTTTTATGTGTTTCAAAAGGCAAATCAAAACCTTCAATCTTTGTTATTCGGATCCCTTTTTCTGAAGATATTCTCACGACCATATCGTCACCAACAGTATCTAAGCAGAACCCCAAAACATCGAACCCACAGGATACATTAGAGACTGTACCTGGAGAAAATATGCGTATTTCTTTATTCAAAACCACTCTATTTTATTAGGTTATCAAAAAAATTTACTCTTCTTTAATTCAATTTATCTATTGCTTACTCTTATGATATCTGCAAAGAGTCCAGACGCTGTAACCTCTGCTCCAGCACCAGCTCCTTTTACAAGGATAGGCTGTTCTGGATATCGCTGAGAATAAAACATAACAATGTTATCTTTCCCTTCTAAGTTGTAAAAAGGATGACCTTGAGGAATCTCTTTTAAAGATACATAAGCTTTTCCTTGGTTAAATTGTGCAACATATTTCAATTGGGAGTCATTCGCTTGAGCAGAATCGAATAGGTCTTGAAAATGCTTTTCATCTTCGATAAGTGTATTATAAAAATCATCCACACTGTCGCTTTTTAGATTGGCTTGAGTCAAGAAAGATTCGTTAGCAATATCGTCTAGATTCATTTCATAGCCACTTTCCCTTGCCAGGATAAGTATCTTTCTAGCGACATCTACACCACTTAAATCTATTCTAGGATCTGGTTCTGTAAAGCCTTCGGCCTGAGCTTGCTTCACGACGTCATGAAATTTTGTTGAACTGTTGAAGTTGTTAAAAACGAAGTTTAAACTTCCAGATAAAACAGCTTCTATAGATGTTATTTTATCTCCAGAAGCCACTAAATTGTTTAGCGTATCAATTATAGGTAAACCTGCTCCAACATTGGTTTCAAACAGAAATGAAGCATTATATTTTTTAGATAGATATTTAAGGTTTTGATAGTTTTTGTAATCACTAGAGCAAGCAATTTTATTACAAGCAACTACAGAAATACTTCGTTTTAAATACTCTGCATACATGTTGGAAACAGGTTCACTTGCTGTAATATCTATAAAAATACTGTTTCGTTTATTCAATAAAGTAGTTTTCTTTAAAAAACTATGAAGAGATGATGGTTCGCCAGACGAAAGCAATTCTTTCCAGTTTTCTAGTGGAATGCCATCGTCATCAAAAACCATTTTTTTAGAATTCGAAATTCCTATAACTCTTAAATTAATATGTAATTCTTTTTTTAAGAATTTGCGTTGTTGATGAATCTGAGACAACAATCGCTCTCCAACATTTCCTACACCAGTAATAAAGACATTAAGCTGTTTGGTTTTAACTTCAAAAAAAGTTTCATGAAGAGAATTCAAAGCCTTCTTGACGTCTTTTTTAAAGATTACTGCAGATATATTTTTTTCAGAAGCTCCTTGAGCTATTGCTCTAACATTAATATTGTTCTTTCCTAAAGCACTAAACATTTTTCCGCTTATCCCTTGATGGTTTTTCATATTATCCCCAACCACAGCGACAATTGACAAGTCTTTTTCGACAGTTACAGGTTTAATTTTTCGTTTTGAAATTTCATATTCAAATTCCTCATTTACAGCTGTGGCTGCAAGCTCTGTATCATATTCTGAAATTCCGAAACAAATAGAATGCTCGGAGGAAGCCTGAGTAATAAATATAATATTAATTTTTTCAAGAGCTAGAACTTCAAACAAACGTTTAGAAAAGCCTGGAATGCCAATCATTCCATTACCTTGGAGCGTAAGCAAAGCAATATTATCTACGCTTGTTATTCCACTCACTACATTAGATCTAGGACCTAAGTTGCCTTGAGTTTTAATTAAAGTCCCTTTATCGTTGGGCTTCAACGTATTTTTAATTAAAATTGGTATTTCTGAGTTCAAAGCTGGTTGTATTGTAGGTGGGAACAAAACCTTAGCCCCAAAATGAGATAACTCCATGGCTTCCTGATAAGACAAGACTTCTATAGGAGAAGCTTGTTTCACAAGCTTAGGATTAGCTGTATACATCCCGCTAACATCTGTCCAGATTTCTAATTGTTTTACTCTAAGAGCCGCAGCAATAATGGAGGCTGTAAAATCTGATCCTCCCCGACCAAGAGTCGTTATTTCTCCAATATTAGATTTTGAAACAAACCCTGGAAGAATTGTTAGCCTATGACTTTCTTGAAAATAGTCTTGAATGTTTTTGTTGGTTACTAAGTAATTAACATCTGCTTTTGTAAACATAGAATTGGTCACAATAAGTTCCTGACTGTTTTTTCTTACAGCGTCAATACCTCTTGCCTTAATGGCTTCTGTAATAATAAATGAAGACATTAATTCTCCGAAACTCACCAGCTTATCAGACGTTTTAGGCGTTAATTCATTGATCAGAAAAATCCCATCCAAAAGATTTTTCAAGTAATTTAATTCACTTGATAAATAATCTTGAGCTATTTCATTACCAGATGGAATTAATTCTGAAAGAATTTTAAAATGGATATTTTTTATAGCTTCAAATTCAGTAATATAGTCTTCATTTTTATTTAAAGCCAATAAACCAGAATTAAGCAGTTTATCTGTGATACCGCCTATAGCAGAAACCACACAGATCACTTTTCCTTTTTTTGAATAACTTTCTAGAATATCCATAACCTTAGTTATGTTTTCTGAGTTACATACTGATGACCCTCCAAATTTTAATACATCCATGACCGACATTTTTTCGTTATTGAGCTACAAATTTTTAGTTAAAACCATTTACAAATGACGGTTAATTTATTTTGAAGTAAAAGATTCTATAGCTCTTTTCGTTGAATTTAAATGATTCTAAACAAAAACACCGTTTAGCTAAAAATAAATTAAAGGAACTCGTTTTAATTAATAAATCTGTAATACCAGATTAAATTTATTGTATCGTATAAATAAACTGGATTATACTACGACATAGCTCAGCACAAGTTTTTTGATTGATTGAAGTTGAAAAATAATTAGCATAACCTCTGTTACGGTAATTATTTTTGATAAAAACAAACGAAAAAAGCCTGTGCCGAATTCGTATCGGTAAAACGATTTTTGCGACATTATACGTTTAAATTGGTATAAAAATAGATTTGTTTTAATAGAATCTGAAAGCGATATTTTTATCAAAATAAAAAAACTCCTCTAATAATGACAAAAGAGGAGTTTATAAAATTTGAGATATAAAGAAAATAATGTGTTAGGAGCACTCTAAACCTACATTTATCACCAATTATTCTGTAGTAAGCCTCTTTTAAGATTCGTAGAGTATATTCTTAAAATTCTTGATCTACAAAATAAAAATTTAAACTTAAACTTTTCAGTTAAAGTTAAGAAAGTTAATAAGGAGTAAACTAATCTTTACTAAGCTTTGAAACTTCTTTCAAAGTGACTTGAGAAAGATCTCTGTCTTCATTACCAAAGCTGTTCATTATATAATTCATAACATCGGCAACTTCTCTATCGGTAAGCCCCATGGAGGTCATATTGTTATTGTACGTCTTTCCATTAACTTCTATTTCACCATTAAGTCCGTATTTGACGGACTTAATGCTTTCCATTCTTTTTTCTGCTAACCAATTTGAATTTGCTAAAGGTGGATATATCCCTTCAACGCCCTCTCCTTCAGATAAGTGGCAACGCATGCAAAAGCCTGAATACACCCCTTGACCATCTTTGATGCTTTGTTTTAGATCTTTTTCCTGAGTAATAGGGAAATAGCCAGAAGAATTTTCAGATTCAAATTCAAGTCCAGTGTTATATGAATTATAGGCGATAAAGAATAGTACAAACAGATATTTCATACTTAAGATTTAGGAAGCATTTTAACGACACCAACTCCTTCTATACCGACATAAATAAAACCATCTGTGCCTTGTTTTACACTTCTCACTCGACCAACTTTATTTAAAAGTTTTTCTCTTTTCTGAACCCCATTCTCATTGATAACTAAATGTTCTAAGTATTGAAACTTGAGTGAGCCGGCTAGGATATTACCTTTCAATTCTGGATATTTATCTGAAGTGACAAAGGTCATTCCACTAGGAGCAATGGAAGGAACCCAATAATAAAATGGCTGTTCCATACCTGGTTGCGAAGTTTGGTCTGTAAACTCGGTCCCGTTATAATTGATTCCATAACTGATCACAGGCCAACCATAATTCGCTCCTTTTTTGATGATATTGATCTCATCTCCACCTCTTGGTCCGTGTTCATGAACCCATATTTCACCAGACTCTGGATGTATTTCCATACCCTGAGGGTTTCTGTGACCATAAGAGTAAATAGCTTTTTTGGCATTTCCGTCGGTATAAAAGGGATTATCCTCAGGAACAGAACCATCATCGTTAAATCTATAGATTTTACCTGCATCTCTGCTGATGTCTTGAGGATTTACTTCTCTCTCTCCTCTTTCTCCAATAGACATGTATAAGTATCCATCCTTATCAAACTCCAATCTGCTACCAAAATGCTGGCCTTTTGTTGTGTTTGGTGATGCTTTATAAAGGGTCTCCATATTAGAGAGCTTTCCATCAATAAAGTCAGCTTTTACAAGTGCTGTATGGCCTCCATCTTCATCACCTTGGGTAGATGCATGTGTAAAATATATCCAAGGCTTTTGTGGATAATCTGGGTGGATTTTCACGTCCATTAATCCACCTTGCCCTCTGTTATATACATTTGGCACATCGGCAACTTTAGTGGTTGTTCCGTTTTTGTGATAATAAATTTGACCCTCTTTTGAAGTTGCTAAAAAGCTTCCATCTTCAAAAAAATCTAGTCCCCATGGTATTTCAATATTGTCAATAATAACTTCGTGAGAGTAGTCTTCTTCCAAAGTATCAATCGTATTATCGTTCTGAGCGCAAGCCATAAAGCTAATACTCAACAATCCAAGAGTCAATGCCTTTATATTCATCATTTAAAATTTTAAATCGAATTTCGAAAATAGATCTCTATTTCACACTTAATTAGGAAAAATTTATTGTTTTGCTTCTAGGTTTTCAATTTTTGTTTGAAGCTCATTGATCGTTTTTTCTTGATCATCAATTATCCGTTTGCTATTTATATATAAAAAAACCGCAATGAGTGCGGATAGCACAAAAAGATATAAGTAGATATTTTTAGCCATTATACTTCAATTTTTAAGTTATCGTATGCCAGAAAAACACCTTCTGGTAATTCATTTTGAACATCATCATGAAATCCCATGTGGTGACTTATATGGGTGAAGTAAGCTCTTTCAGGTTTCAAATAATCAACCACATCCAAAGCTTGATTCAAATTTAAGTGGGATCTGTGTTCCTCTTTTCTTAAAGCATTCAACACTAAAGTTTTTACACCTTTAAGTTTTTCTAATTCTATATCTGGAATGATCTTGGCGTCTGTCACATAAGCGAAATCACCAACTCTAAACCCATAGACTTGAAGTTCTGGGTGGTAAACATTCATAGGAATAACTTCTTTATTCCCTATTAAAAAGGGCAAATCATCAATAATCGTGGTGTCTAAAGTTGGTGCACCTGGGTATTTGTTTTCGGTTTCGAATACATATTGAAACCTTTGTTTTAAACTCTCTAGAACTCTTTTATGAGAATAAATTGAAATATTTCCTTGCCTAAAATAAAAGGGTCTTATGTCATCAAGACCTATAACGTGGTCGTTATGTTCGTGAGTAAATAAAATACCGTCTATTTTTTGCACATTATTGACCAGCATTTGTTGCCTAAAGTCTGGCCCACAATCTATTACATAAGAAAAATCTTCCCATTCTAGAAGCACTGAAACCCTTAAGCGCTTGTCTTTTGGGTTTTTACTTAAACACACTGGATGATCACTACCTATTATAGGAACTCCCTGAGAAGTTCCCGTCCCTAAAAATGTTACCTTCAAAACGTTATTTTTCATACAAAACTATAGTTTTTTTTTCTTAAGATAAGAGTATTACCTACTTTTGTTCTGAGTTTAAAAACTGTTTAAGACTTCATAAAACTTCAGCTTATGTCTATTACAATAATGGGTGACAAAGACTTTGAAAGTGCACTTTCCATCAAAGACAAATCATTAAGAATAAATCTCAACGAAAATATTTACGGAACTTTTGCTGAAATTGGTGCTGGCCAAGAAACCGTAAGGAATTTTTTTCGTGCTGGAGGCTCGTCAGGAACCATAGCAAAGACCATGAGCGCCTACGATAAGGATTTTAGCGATGCTATCTATGGTATTGAAGTAGATAGACGCTACGTGACAGAAAGCAGACTTCAAAAGATGCTAGATCATGAGACTAATCTGATTGAAGAACGAATTCACAGAAGTAAACACCCTAATAAATTATTTTTCACCTACGCGAATACAGTTGCTACAATAGATTTTGCAAAGCGCTATAAAGGCCATGGGTGGGTTGGAATTAAATACCAATTGAAGCCTAAATCTGAATATAACAAAATAGCCTTGCACATTCGTTTTAAAGAAAACGACGCTAGATTACAGCAAAACACACTGGGAACTTTAGGAACGAATCTCATATATGCAGCTTACTATGCCCATAATAATCCCAAACAAATCCTTAATGAACTTTATGACCACTTACATAAAGATCAGATAGAAATTGATACTATAAATTTTTCAGGACCTGTTTTCAAAGAAGTGGATAATAGGTTAATGAGTTTACAATTGGTAAAAAATGGTATGACAGAAGCGGTTATGTTTGCGCCAGATGGTAATAATATATTACCCGCTAAAGCATTATATAAAAAAAATATCTTAGCCCTAAGAGGCAGCTTTAGGCCTGTAACTAAAGTGAATATGGATATTTATGATACCGCTCTGGAACTGTTTGAAAAGGAAAAGAAAGTTAAAAAAGAAAATATCCAAGCCGTATTTGAAATTACCTTATCCAACTTGAGATCTGAAGGAGAGATAAACGAAGAGGACTTTATGGATAGAGCGAAACTCCTTTGCTCACTAGGCCATACAGTTATGATTTCAAACTTTCAAGAGTATTATAAACTTGTAGAATACTTTTCTAACTATACCAAAGAAAGAATGGGGCTTGCTATGGGTGTAAATAACCTTATCGATGTTTTTGATGAAAAGTATTACAGGCACTTAAGCGGAGGAATCCTTGAAGCTTTTGGCAAGTTATTTTTTAAAGATTTGAGGGTTTATTTATATCCTTATAAAGATCCAAATACAGAAAAAGTGACTAATAGTGACAACTTAAAAGTTCATCCTCGTATGAAAGAGCTATATAAATTCTTTAAGCATAACGGAAGAGTTGTTGATATTGAAAATTATGACAAGGATATTTTAAGTATATTTTCTAGGGATATTCTCCAGAAAATCTCAAACGGTGAAAATGGTTGGCAGGAAGCTTTACCTGAAAAAACCGCTAAAATGATCGAAGAACAACAGCTATTTCAAAGAGAATATAAGAAGACTTCTGAAAAAGTAGGCTTTTAAAATCTTTTTTGAATTCTATATTACAAGCTGCTTAGGGAAACCTAAGCAGCTTTTTTCTTAAGTGTTTTTCCAAAAGTATGGGGTGAACAATATCAAAACTGTAAATAATTCTAATCTTCCAATTAACATCAAAAAGGAGCTCCAATATTTACCAAATACAGAAAGGGAAGCGTAATTATCTACTGGACTAAGTTCTCCAAAGGCTGGCCCAACGTTTCCTAAAGAGGATGCAGAAGCTCCTAAAGCAGTTTCAAAATCTAGTCCAGTTCCTGCAAAAACTGCAGCACCTATGATGAAAGAAAGAGAATATAAAATAAAGAATCCCAAAATATTATAAACGATTTTTTGATCTACAGAGGAACCTTTATACCTTACAGGAAGAATAGCGTTAGGGTGAAGCATCCTTCTAAATTCTTGAAATCCATTTTTGATCATAATGAGGTGTCTTATCACCTTTATACCACCTGAAGTTGACCCTGCAGACCCTCCGAGAAAAAACAAACCAAAGAATAAAACCGTGAGTAAAGGTGTCCATAAGGTGTAATCTGCCGAGACAAATCCTGTTGTTGTTATTATAGCGAGTACCTGAAATAGGCCATGACGTAGAGCACTTTCAATTTCTCCAAATACCATCGGGTATTCTATACTCGCAATACTTGGATCTGAGAAATAATAGATCGATAGTGAAGTAATTGCAGTAGCCCCTATAATAAATAACAAATACCATTTGAACTCTTCATTATGAAGAACATTAGATATTTTGCCTTTAAACGCATAATAGCTTACCACAAAATTGGTCCCTGCCAAAAACATAAAAAATATAACAATGTATTGTATAGATGGATTATCGTTCCAATAGGCTAGACTAGCGTTTTTTGTTGAAAATCCTCCTGTAGAAAGAGTACTTAGGGCATGATTGGAAGCATCGAACCATGTCATACCGGCAACTTTTAGCAGAATTGTTTCTGAGAGGGTATATCCAAAATAAATAAGCCATAAACGTTTAGCTGTATCTGCTATTTTAGGTTTGACTTTGTCAGCACTAGGGCCTGGAGATTCTGCAGAAAACAATTGCATCCCTCCTATTCCAAACAAAGGTAATATGGCTACAGCAAGAACGATAATACCCATACCCCCAATCCAATGCGTAAGGCTTCTCCAAAGTAAAATACCTTCTGGCAATGCCTCAATATCGTTTACAATCGAAGCTCCTGTAGTCGTATACCCCGACATCGTTTCAAAAAAGATATTTTCAATCCCTTGTATTTCTCCAGACAAAGCATAAGGCAGCATTCCACTTAACACCATAAAAAGCCAACCCAAACTCACAATTAAATACCCCTCTCTTTGGGAGATATCTTTCTCGTGATTTTTAGTAAAAAACATCGCCAATAGGCCAATAAATATTGAAATAATAGCTGAGACCGCTATAGAAAAGGCTGCAGACTCCTGAGAAAACCAGCTATAAATAGCAGGTATAAGCATAAAGCCCCCGTTGAAAACAAGGAGCACGCCCATGATGTGAGCAACTATTTTAAGATTCAAATTCGACACATTAACAAAATAAATTCTCTACACTTTTTATGGACTTAGGAAGTGTACACACAACGATCCTATCTCCTTCTCTAATTTTAAAATCTCCAAGAGCAATTATTCCTTTGCCGTCTCTTATCACTCCACCAACGACAGCTGTTCGAGGGAAGTCGATATCAACGATTTTACTGTTAGTCACTTTTGAATTTGCTTTTACAACAAACTCAAGTAATTCAGCATTCATATTGTTGAGTTTTGTCATAGCAATAACATCTCCTTTTCGCAAATATCTAAATATACTATTGGCGGCCAATAGTTTTTTGTTAACTAAGGAGTGAATCCCTATTGAATGGCTCAATTGGAAATAATCCATATTTTCAACAAGCGCTATGGTTTTTCTTACGCCTTTAGAGTTGGCTACCAAGCAAGTGATAATGTTTGTTTCGGAATCCTCAGTCACAGCAATGAAAGCATCCATTTTACTGATGTTTTCCTCTTTTAAGATTTCAACATTTCTACCATCGGCATTAATTACCAATGCATCTGGTAAAATATTAGCAAGGTGAGTCGCTTTCTTATGATCTTTCTCAATCATTTTAACTGAAAAGTTCTTTTTGCAAAGTTTTTTGGCGAGTGTTCTACCGATATTACTACCGCCCAAAATCATCACTTTTTTTATAGATCGCTTTTCTGCTCCAGTAAGTTTGTATAATTCTTCAACTCCTTCAGAATCTGTAATAAAATAAACCCTATCCCCTCTTTTAAAAATAGTATCTCCCCGAGGTATAATGGTGAGCTGAGTCCCATAACGTTGTAGGGCTATGGGCACAAAGTGTAAACCTGGGAAAATATCAGCTGCCTCTTCTACCGTATTCCCTATAAATGGTGCCTTAGACCTCAAAGTAAGCCCCATCATAGTAAGGGCACCATCATCAAATTTGAAAGTATCTGTAAAAGCAGATTGATTTAGGAGCATTTCCACTTCTTTTGCTGCAAGGGCTTCAGGGGAAATCATTTCATCAATCCCTAAAGCCTTCATGTCTATAACTTTATCACTTTCCAATTGATGAAAGTCCAATAGTTCTTGGTTAGAAACTCTAGCGACAGTTCTTCCAGCTCCCATCTGTTTAGCAAAAACACAAACCGAAATATTTATAGACTGGTTGGAGGTGACAGCAATGACCATATCTGAATGAACAACATCTGCTTCTTTTAATGAACTTGGAAGAGTCGCATCACCAATAAGGGTTTTAATATCTAAATGTTTATTGGCATACTCTAATCTATCTTCATCAATATCTAAAAGAGTAATAGCGTGGGATTCGTACGAGAAAAGTTTGGCAAGATGAAAACCAACTTCTCCAGCACCAGCAATAATTATTTTCATAAGTACAAAATTAAGGTAAAATTTTAAAAAAGTACTATTAACAGCTTATATATTGGACAAAGGTATTCTTTAGAAGATTGTATCTTCGCCAAAAATTATAAGCCATGAGTAAGGACGTAAAGCCCTACAAAGATTCTGAGGTAGAAAAGAAAAAACAAGTCGAACAGATGTTTGATAATATTTCAGGAAATTACGACAGTTTAAACCGTGTCATCTCTTTCGGTATAGACCTCAAGTGGAGAAGAAAGGTCATAGAGATGGTAAAAAAAACCAATCCTAAATACATCTTGGATGTCGCCACTGGTACTGGAGATTTAGCTATTGCCATGGCAGATTCTGATGCTGAAAAAATTATTGGATTGGATATTTCTGCTGGTATGCTTCAAGTTGGGAAAGATAAAATTCAGAAAAAAGAGTTGAACAAACGCATTGAAATGGTTCAAGCAGATTCGGAAAATTTACCCTATCCAGATCACACTTTCGACGCTATTACAGTTGCATTTGGTGTTCGTAATTTTGAAAATTTAGAAAAAGGCTTATCAGAAATTTATCGGGTACTTTCGCCTGGAGGCATCTTTGTCGTCCTAGAAACCTCAATTCCCACCAAATTTCCTTTTAAACAAGGATATCGAGTCTACTCTAATTACATACTGCCTATCATTGGAAAACTTTTTTCTAAAGACAAAAGTGCTTATCAATATTTAAGTGAAAGCGCCTCTGTTTTTCCTTATGGAGAAAAGTTCAACAATATTTTAAGGAAAACTGGGTTTACAGAGGTAGAAAACCTTCCACAAACATTTGGTGTTTCTACGATTTATTCTGCAACAAAAAAGTGATTATGAGGCTTATTTTTCTACTGGTATTTTTATTGGGATTTAACTTTGCAAATGCTCAACTTTTCGGTGAAGAAAAAATTCTTAATAAGGAGAATATTGATAAAGAAAGATGGTCTTGGGGCTATTTCCTTGGATTTAATATGTACGATTTCCAAATTAAATATAAAGATCAAGGAGAAGATATCGCAGTTGAAAAAAGTCCTAGTTTTAGTGTGGGGTTAATTGGAAACTTAAGGATTAATGACTACCTAGATTTAAGACTAGAACCAGGTGTTGTATTTGCCAATAGAAATTTGAATTTTCCCGATTTCGTAAACCAAGGTGATAGCTTTAGGGAGGTACAATCTTCTTACATTCACATCCCTTTACTTTTGAAATTTTCGGCAAAGCGTATCAATAACTTTAAACCTTTTGTTATTGGAGGGGCTTCGATATCTCATAATTTATCCAGTAATGAAGACAATCCACAGGATAATTCTGCTGGTCAATTTCGTCTAAAAACTCAAAATTATTATTATGAAGTAGGTTTTGGAATAGATTTTTATTTTGACTATTTCAAATTCACCCCCTCCATTAGAGGTGTTTTCGGAATGGGCGATGAGCTAGTTAGAGACGAAGATATAAATAGTCCTTGGACAGCTAATATTGAATCTTTAAAAACCAGAGGGATTTTTATCAACTTTACGTTTCAATAACTTATCGACGTTTGAATTCACTAAGCAAAATGGCTCCCGCCATAGCTACATTAAGACTTTCTGCACCTTTTACGACACCATAACTAGGAATGGAGATCTTAGCATCCAGTTCTGACTTAATTTCTGAACTAATCCCGTTAGCTTCATTTCCTAAAACTATAATCGCGTTTTTAGTTTTTAATGAAGCTTCGTGAATATTTTCACCATCCATAAAGGCTCCGTATTTAAAACTTGAAGTGCTGGATAAATAAGACTTTAAGTCTGTATAAACCACATTAACCCTTGTTAAAGACCCCATAGTGGCTTGAACTACTTTAGGGTTAAAGCAATCTACGGTATCCAAAGAGCAAAGCAACTGCTCTACTCCAAACCAATCGCACATTCTAATTATAGTTCCCAAATTTCCAGGATCCCTAATGCTATCTAAGGCAAGACTCAGCTCTACTTTTTCATCGGGAACAGAGGATTTAGGCATCTCAAAAACAGCCAATGCAGTTTGAGCTGTTTTAAGATTTGAAATTCGCTGTAGGTCTTTTTCTGAAATGATATGACTTTCACCTTCTTCAATATGAAAAATATCGGCTATTGAATATAATGCATTAAGTCTGAAGGGACTTTTTAGAAATTCTTTGATTACTTTTACACCTTCAGCCACAAAAAGACCGTTTTCTACTCGGTGTTTTTTTTATTTAAACTTTTTATGAGTTTAATTTGATTTTTACTAAGCATTTAGAATTACATTTTTGAAAACAAGAAACACTTGAACTACAGACTCGCAAAACTACCATTAATTCTTTTAATAGTGGTCCTATTTTTTTCTTGTGATGTAACTAGAAAGCTTAAGAGTGATGAGTTTTTAATCACACAGCAATCTATCTACAGCAAAGATTCCACAGTCATAAAAAGAGAGCTTTACAATCAATTATCTCAACAAGTCAATACCAAACTTCTAGGCTTTCCTCTTAAACTTCATATTTATAATTTAGGTCAACGCAATCCAGAGAAGCGATTTATAAATTGGGTAAATAAGAAAGACAAAAGATCGGATAGGTTAGTTTCATTTTTATCAAAACGCCAAGTAATTCAATTGAAAAAATATTGGATCAATATCAATAATTCTATTAAAAAAACAGGAGAAGCCCCTACTCTTTTCGATAAGACTAAAACTGAAAACTCACTTAAAAAATTACAATCTTGGTATTGGAACAACGGTTGGTTTAATGCAAAGGCAGAATATTCGATTAAGACAGACTCTATTCAACAAACCGTTGAAATCGATTACACCGTGGATCCTGGCAACTTATACCTTATCGACTCGATTTCGGAAAACATTGCATCTCCTGCAGCAGACTCTTTATATCAAATTATCAAAAAAAACTCGAAAGTTAAAGTAGGACAACCTTATAACACCAATCAGTTTAATATCGACAGAGATCGAATCAATACCTATTTCAGAAATCATGGACTATATCATTTTGAGAAGGAGTTTATTAGCTACTATGCCGATACTATTAATAATAACAAAAAGATAAATCTCGAATTAAACATATCCAATCGCAGTATTGACGTGAGAGATACCGTTGCATCCATTCCTTTTAAGGTACATAAGATTAGTGAAGTCAACGTCTTTTCAGATTATGACGGAACATCCAAAAAGATAGAAGATTCATTGCAATTAAAAGGTTTAAATATTTTCAGTTTCGGGAACCTAAAGCTCAAGCCTCTAGTCTTGTCTGACTTCATTTTTATAAAAAAAGATAGTGTTTATAGAGATGTTGACAGAACAAGAACAAACAATAGAATTTCTGAAACTCGAATTTTCAAATACCCAAACATACTTTACCAAGAGGACCCAAGAGATTCTACCGGCACAGATCTAATAGCCAATATTCTTTTAACTCCAAAGGATAGGTTTTCAACCAATTTTAGTGTGGACGTAAGCCAAAGTAATATTCAAGAATTTGGTGTTGGTTTTAACACCTCCATTTTATCAAGAAATATTTTTAGGGGCGCAGAAACTTTAGAGCTTTCGGGAAGAGGAAATTTTGGGGCGTCCCGAGACTTAGCAAATTCTGAGGATCAATTTCTGGACATTCTAGAGTATGGAGCAGATTTAAGGCTGAATTTTCCTAGAATTATCTTCCCTTTCTCGACTCAAAGCATCATCAACAACAGGATGTCTCCATTTACGTCGGCAAGTGTTGGGTTTAGCACGCAAGAAAACATCGGTTTAGATCGAAGAAATCTGAATGCCACTTTTGGCTATCGCTGGAAACCTAAAGACAGAAGGTCTTATCAATTCGATTTAATGAATATTCAATTTGTTAATAATTTAAATGTTGATAACTTTTTCAACG
Source organism: Psychroflexus gondwanensis ACAM 44 (assembly GCF_000355905.1). Taxonomy (GTDB): domain Bacteria; phylum Bacteroidota; class Bacteroidia; order Flavobacteriales; family Flavobacteriaceae; genus Psychroflexus; species Psychroflexus gondwanensis. The sequence continues at coordinate 83,870 of NZ_APLF01000002.1, read as the reverse complement.
TCTTCAGAAATTCCTATACAGAGTTAAATGAAATAGCAATAAACAATATTGAGCAGGTGAATCCAGAATTTCTTGTTGGAAATAATGAGGGCGATTTTAACCTGATTATTCCTCAGGGTGCTGAAGGCTTTATCAATTCTATTAATAACGGAACAACCAGCCTAAATGCAGAAGAGCAACAAATAGCGAATTCATTGATAGAGAGAAAAGAACGACTTACAGAAAATAACCTTATTATCGCTTCCAATTTTGTGTACGACTACAGTTCAAGACAGAACATTTATGATGAAAACTTTTCACAATTTAGAGGTAAGGTAGAATGGGCTGGGAGCCTCTTGTCTGCTTTAGCCAATCCCTTAGGTTTAGAACAAACTGAGGCTGGAAATTACCGATTATTTGGCGTTCAATTTTCTCAGTATGTCAAAACTGAGCTTAACTACATAAAGCATTGGGATTTGGGCAACCAACGCGTTATTGCAACAAGAGCTTATGGAGGTATTGCCATTCCTTTTGGAAACGCAAACTCTATTCCTTTTCCTAGAAGTTTTTTTGGAGGTGGCCCCAATGACAACAGAGGATGGAGACCTTACGATCTTGGACCAGGAAGCACCAATGCTGTGAATGATTTTAATGAGGCTAATTTTAAATTATCCTTTAATGCAGAATATAGGTTTAATCTTTTTGGCTCACTAAACAGTGCTTTGTTTATAGATGCAGGTAATATTTGGAATGTATTAGATAATGTAGAAGATCCAGCAGCAAGGTTTGATGGGTTGAAAGATCTTAGTGAGTTGTCCATCGCTTCTGGTTTTGGATTAAGATATGATATTGATTTTTTCGTGATCCGGATGGATCTTGGTTTTAAAACCTATAATCCTGGTAGTGAAGGGTCTAAATGGTTTAAAGATTATAATTTTAGCAACGTGATTTTTAACTTTGGGATCAATTATCCATTCTAGAAGATTATTATTTCTTAATTTTACGCTTTAACTTTTAAAACATAGACTATGAGTCAAAACATAAAACCAGGCGTTGCCACTGGAAAAGAAGTTCAAGAGATTTTCCAACACGCAAAAGAAAACAACTATGCCTTACCCGCAGTAAATGTTGTAGGATCCAATACAATTAATGCAGTTTTGGAAACTGCTGCAAAACTAAACTCGCCAGTTATTCTTCAATTTTCAAATGGAGGGGCACAGTTTAACGCTGGCAAAGGTTTGAGCAATGACAACGAACTTGCAGCCATCAAAGGAGCTGCTACTGGCGCAAAACATGTGCATGACTTAGCAGAAGCTTATGGCGCAACCGTCATCTTACATACAGACCACTGTGCTAAAAAATTGTTGCCATGGATCGACGGTTTGTTGGATGAAGGTGAAAAGTTTTTTAAAGTTCACGGTAAACCACTTTATAGTTCTCATATGATTGACCTGTCCGAAGAGCCTCTAGAAGAGAACATAGAGATCTGTAAGACATACTTAGAGAGAATGAAAAAAATGGGAATGACTTTAGAGATCGAACTTGGAGTAACAGGTGGTGAAGAAGATGGCGTAGACAATACAGATATAGATTCTTCTAAGCTTTACACCCAGCCTGAAGAAGTGGCGTATGCTTACGAAGAGTTAAGTAAAGTATCCGATCAATTTACAATCGCTGCAGCTTTCGGAAATGTACATGGTGTCTATAAGCCAGGTAATGTCAAATTAACCCCAAAGATTCTTAAAAATTCTCAAGAATACGTTTCTAAAAAATACAATGTCGAAGAAAATCATATCGATTTCGTCTTCCATGGAGGAAGCGGTTCTACAGTAGAAGAGATAAAGGAGGCCATTGGATACGGGGTCATCAAAATGAACATAGATACAGATCTTCAATACGCGTTTGCAGAAGGCATAAGAGATTACATGAGAGATAATGCTGACTATGTTTCTACTCAAATCGGAAATCCTGAAGGAGGCGATGTTCCAAACAAAAAATATTACGATCCAAGAAAGTGGCTTAGAGAAGGTGAGAACACATTTATAGCCAGATTAAAGAAAGCTTTCGAGGATTTAAACAACGTCAACACGTTATAACAGTTATATAAAAAAAGATATGGCAGCTTGGTTTAAAAGAAAGAAAAAAGGAATACAAACCGCTACCGAAGACAAGAAAGATGTTCCCAAAGGTCTTTGGTATAAATCTCCTACAGGTAAAATTATCGATGCAGAACAACTAGCAAAAAACTTTTATGTGAGTCCAGAAGATGGTTATCACGTTAGAATTGGTTCTGCTGAATATTTTGACATTTTGTTCGATAATGGAAAATTTGAAGAACTAGATGAAAAACTCAAGTCGAAAGATCCCTTAAAGTTTGAGGATACCAAAAAATATAAAGACAGACTCAAAGAAGTTCAAGATAAAACCCAATTGAATGATGCCATTAGAACAGGTATTGGGAAATCTAAAGGGAAAGAGGTCGTCATTGCAGCAATGGATTTTAAGTTTATCGGTGGCTCTATGGGTTCCGTAGTTGGTGAGAAAATCGCTAGAGCTGTAGATCATGCTATTGCTCATAAGTGTCCCTTGATTATCATCTCAAAATCTGGAGGAGCAAGAATGATGGAAGCGGCCTTATCCTTAATGCAGTTGGCCAAAACATCTATAAAGCTGACACAACTTGCTAACGCAAAATTACCGTATATATCTCTTTGCACAGATCCTACTACAGGCGGAACCACAGCTTCTTTTGCTATGCTAGGAGACATTAATATATCAGAACCGGGGGCCTTAATAGGTTTTGCAGGACCTAGAGTTGTAAAAGATACTACGGGTAAAGACCTGCCAAAAGGTTTTCAATCTTCAGAATTTTTAAAAGAACATGGGTTTTTAGATTTCATTTCACACAGAAAAGAATTGAAAAATAAAATTAACTTATACTTGGATCTGATCTTGAATCAACCCGTAAGAGCTTAATTTTTATAAATTTAATATTCAATTTCAATTTAAAAGCATACTTTTGCACAATTGAATAGAAAACCTATTCTAGCATAAAAATTATTGAAACAATATTGGCATGTACTTAACATTAGAAGAAAAAGGCAAATTATTTGCTAAACACGGTAAAGACGAGAAAGATTCTGGTTCTGCCGAAGGTCAAATCGCATTGATGACCAGGAGAATTGAATACATCTCTCAACACCTCAAAACAAACAGAAAAGACTATAATTCTGAACGTTCTCTAGTAAAGCTTGTAGGTAAAAGAAGAAACCTATTGGATTATCTGATGAAGAAAGATATCCTGAGATATAGAGCTATTGTAAAAGATTTAGGATTAAGAAAATAAATTTAAAGGGGCAACATTGCCCCTTTTTTAGTTTAAAAGCGTTCTTTAGAACGACTTCCATTGGTTTATACGATTCTTCTAAACAACAACACAACAACTATTTTTAAGAAAATGTATAACCTTTAAAATCATTAGTTTATGATTCCAAAAACATTTAGTGAAATTATCGATCTCGGCGATGGTAGAGAAATCAAACTTGAGACTGGTAAATTAGCAAAACAAGCACACGGTTCTGTAGTCGTACAAATGGGTGACACTATGTTACTTTGTACAGTAGTGTCGTCTTACAAAGAAAGTAAAATGGATTTCTTTCCATTAACTGTAGACTACAGAGAAAAATTTGCAGCAGCAGGTCGTTATCCTGGAGGTTTCTTCAAAAGAGAAGCAAGACCAAGTGATGGTGAAGTATTAACAATGAGAATTGTAGATAGAGTTTTACGTCCACTTTTCCCTTCAGATTACAGAACTGAAACACAAGTTATGATTCAGCTTATGTCTCATGATGAAGATGTAATGCCAGACGCTTTAGCAGGCCTTGCAGCTTCTGCAGCCATACAACTTTCAGATATTCCTTTTGAAACAGCTATTTCTGAAGCTAGAGTTGCAAGAATAAATGGAGAATTCGTTATTAATCCAAGCCGAAGCCAGCTAAAAGAATCGGATATCGATATGATTATTGGTGCCTCTATGGATTCTGTGATGATGGTAGAAGGCGAAATGAAAGAGATTTCTGAAGAAGAAATGGCAGAAGCCATTCAGTTCGCTCACGAGCATATCAAAAAACAAGTGGAAGCGCAATTGCGCCTAGCAGAAGCTTTTGGTAAAAAACCCGTTAGAGAATATGCTGTAACTGAAGATAATGAAGATTTTGAAAAGAAAATTCATGATTTAGCCTACAATAAAATATATGAAATTGCTAAAGGTGGTCACAGCAAAAAAGATCGTGGAGAAGCTTTTTCTGCGGTAAAAGATGAAGCTATGGCTTTGTTTTCTGAACAGGAATTAGAAGAAAACGAAAAGCTGATTAAGAAATACTATAGTAAAACTGAAAAAGCAGCAGTAAGAGAACTTACTCTAGCTGAGGGCTTACGTCTAGATGGAAGAAAAACAGACGAAATTAGACCTATCTGGTGTGAAGTTGACTATTTACCTTCCGTTCATGGTTCTGCTATATTTACTCGTGGAGAAACTCAAGCTTTAGCTACAGTAACTCTTGGGACTTCTAGAGAAGCCAGCACAATAGATATGCCAACTCACCAAGGTGAAGAGGCGTTCTATTTACATTATAACTTCCCTCCTTTTTGTACCGGTGAAGCTTACCCAATACGTGGGACTTCTAGACGAGAAATAGGTCATGGAAATCTTGCTCAAAGAGCCCTAAAAGGAATGATTCCTGAAAATAATCCTTACACAGTAAGAATTGTATCTGAAGTTTTAGAATCTAATGGATCCTCTTCTATGGCAACCGTTTGTGCGGGAACTATGGCCATGATGGATGCAGGAATAAAAATGAAAAAACCAGTTTCTGGAATAGCCATGGGATTAATTTCTGATGGAGATCGCCATGCTGTTCTTTCTGACATTTTAGGAGACGAAGATCACTTGGGTGATATGGATTTTAAAGTGACAGGGACTGCAGACGGCATCACTGCTTGCCAGATGGATATTAAAGTAAAAGGATTGCCTTACGAAATTTTGGTAAAAGCGTTACAACAAGCAAGAGCAGGTAGATTACATATTCTTGAGAAATTAACTGATACTATTTCAGAACCAAATGAGAATGTAAAAGCTCATGCTCCAAAAATTATTACTAGACGAATTCCAAATGAATTTATTGGTGCATTAATTGGACCTGGAGGTAAAGTTATTCAAGAATTACAAAAATCAACAGGAACAGAAATAGTTATAAATGAAGATCCTATTACTGAAGAGGGAATTGTTGAAATTCTTGGTACAAAACAAGAAGGTATAGACAAAGTCTTAGCTAAAATCGATTCTGTAACTTTCAAACCAGAGAAAGGGAGTGTTTATGAAGTCACTGTTGTTAAAGTTTTAGACTTTGGGGCAGTTGTAGAGTATAATGATGCCCCTGGAAATGAAGTTTTGTTACACATTTCAGAATTAGCTTGGGAGCGCACAGAAAATGTTGCAGATATTATGAAACTAGGTGACGTTTTAGATGTGAAATACTTTGGTGTAGATCCTAGAACTAAGAAACCTAAGGTTTCTAGAAAGGCACTTTTAGAAAAGCCTGAAAGACCTCAGAAAAATGAGGAAGACTCAAATAAATCTGAATAATTAAAATAAATTTCAAAAAACGGTTTAGATTACTCTAAACCGTTTTTTTTGTTTACTGACAACATAGCATCACTGACATATTTTCAGAACTTATTAAGTTGTTTTGTTCAGTATATTGATGAAAAATAGCTTTTTTTCATAAAACATGTTTAATAATTCAAAATAAAATAATAAAATAGGTATTTTAGTAAATGTGCATGATCATTGCACTTTACGAGTAAATCATTTTTATTAATCATTAAAAAAATAAAATGAAAGTATTAGTAATTGGAGCGGGTAACATGGGATTAACTTACTCTGAAGGAATGGCAAAATCCCCTTTATTAAATAGAAAAAATCTGATGATTCATGACGTCTCAAGGGACTTATTGAACAAACTTAGCGAGGTGTCTTACTATGACACTTTCGATAATCTAGAAGATTGTTTACCCGACGCAGACGTCGTCTTTCTAGCAGTTAAGCCCTACCACAGTGAGGAATTGTTTGAAAGAATGAGAACAATGCTCAATGATCAACAAATCATTGTATCCTTAATGGCTGGCGTTACCATTGAAAACATTCAAAATGGACTCAATGTTAAAAAAGTAGTAAGGACTATGCCCAACTTACCTGCAAAGGTTGGTAAAGGGGTGACTTCTTATACTGAATCTAAGGAAGTCTCTAGAGTAGAGCTACTTATGATTAGAAACCTACTGGATACCACGGGTCAATCAATTCGTGTAAAAGATGAAGATTTCATCAATAAATCCACTGGTATTTCTGGTAGTGGACCGGCCTATATATTTTACTTTATGGCCTCAATGTTGGATGCCGCTAAGAAAATGGGATTTTCAGATCACGATTCTAAAATCTTGGTGAGCAATACCTTTGAAGGTGCAGTTCATTTATTTAATGAATCTGATTTATCTCCAGAAAAGTGGATGGATCGCGTTGCTTCTAAAGGGGGTACAACCAGAGCAGCACTAGACTCTATGGACGATAATAATGTAAAACAGCTTATTCAGGATGCAGCCTATGCAGCCTTTAACAGAGCAGTAGAACTTGGGGATGAGTAATTTAAACCTTAAAAATATGCATTCAAAACGTATAGTTGTAAAAGTTGGGACCAATGTCATGACCAACAGAAGTAATAGAATTGTAGGTCCAATTCTAAAAAACTTGGTGAGACAAATTGCTTATTTATATGAGCGCGATATCATTACAATTCTTGTATCTTCTGGATCTGCCATAGCAGGAAAAGAAGTCTTAGGCTCATGTTCTTCAACCGATAAGTCTATTAGGCGTCAAGTGTATTCTTCTGTAGGGCAACCTAGAATGATGAGACATTATTACACGATGTTCCATGATTTCGGGATGCGTTGTGGGCAAGTATTAGCCACTAAAAGAGATTTCGCCCCCGGGAAATATCGAGAAAATATGATCAATTGTTACGAAGGCCTTTTAAAAGAAGGTATCATTCCAATTGCCAATGAAGATGATGCGACATCCCTTTCTATGTCGATGTTTTCAGACAATGATGAGTTGGCCAGTTTGGTTTCAGAATTGGTTAAGGCAGACATGTTAATTATGCTTACAGATATCGAGGGCCTTTATACAGGGCATCCAGATCATGAGGATTCTAAATTATTAAGACATGTGAGAGTCCACGATAATGTTGAAAAGTATGTTCAAGAAAATGAAAAAGGCGAAGGCGAAGGCCGAGGCGGAATGGAATCCAAGCTAAATATAGCTAAGATGACCGCTAGTAAGAATATTCCTACTTTCATAGCCAACGGGAAGGAGGAAAATATCATCATAGACATTTTAGAAGGTAAAGAAGTTGGTACGAAATTCACTGTTTAATCTTAAAAACTAATTTATGAAGTTATTAGATACAAAAGTTAAAAACGACGTTCTTCAATCGATGATGACTATTATCGATAAAAGAAGAAACGAGATTATTGAAGAAAATCAAAAAGACTTAGAATCTTTCAATAGAGATGACCAAGCCCTTTACGATAGATTGATTGTGAATCAAAGTAAAGTTGACGGTATGATTCAAGCTATTAGGGAAGTTAAGGAACAAGATGATCCTGTTGGAAAAACTATTTCTGAAAGAACTTTAGATAATGGTTTAAAAATCGTCAACAAAACCGACCCCTTTGGGACTATTATGATCATTTATGAATCTAGGCCAGATGTAACTATTGAAGCAGCAGTTTTAGCCTTTAAAGCGAATAATAAAATATTCTTGAAAGGTGGAAAAGAAGCAAATCATAGTAATATCATTTTAGAAAAATGCTGGCATGAAGCTTTAGAAGAAAATGGACTGTCTAAAGATTGGATTTCTCTACTTCACCTCAACCGTGAAGAAACAAGAGAATTCTTAAGCAACCCACCAGAAAAAATGGATTTAGTAGTTCCTAGAGGTGGAGATAAGTTGATAGATTTTGTGAAGAGAACAGCTAAAGGAGCTGTCCTCGTTAGTGGTAGAGGGAATAATTTCTTATACGTATCTCCAGATGCAGATTGGGAAATGACTAAGAAAGTTATCATCAATGCAAAAACAGATAAAATCTCAGGATGTAATGCTCTTGACAAGGTATTAATTGACTCTCATCTTCCAGATTTCGATGCTAAAGTTAAAGACTTAGCAGAGACTCTAGAAAATGATTACAACGTAGATATCCTTGTTGATGGTAAAGTAGAAGATGTTTTAGATAAACCTACACTACCAACAAAAGATACCTGGACAGAGGAATTTTTAGCTCTAAAAATAGTTTTATCTTCCGTAGAATCTTTTGATGAAGCTGTTGAGAAAATAAATGCATACTCAGGTGGACATTCTTCCATCATTATGACTAAAGATGGTGATAAAGCTCTCGACTTCATGCAACAAATTGATAGTGCCGCAGTGTACCAAAATGCGTCTTCTCGTTTTACAGATGGAGGACAAATGGGTGTAGGAGCAGAACTTGCTATTTCGACTGATAAACTCCATCACAGAGGTCCATTAGGACTAAAACAACTGGTGACCAACAAATATTATATTTGGGGTAACGGACAAATCCGAGAATAAATATTAAAATTCAAGATGCCTTAACAGCCTGCTTTTCAATCTAAAGCAGGCTTTTTTGTGAAAGATGACGTCAGTTTTAAAAATAATTTCATGTCTTGGTGTAACATTTTTTCGTTTTAGCTCGTAAAATAATATGTAGATTAACGATAATCGAGGACATATCTAAATGAGACAACTTAAAATTACCAAACAGGTTACCAACAGAGAAACTGCATCCCTAGACAAGTATCTCCAAGAAATTGGAAAAGTAGACTTGATTACTGCAGAGGAAGAAGTTGAACTTGCACAAAGAATTAAAGCTGGAGATGATTTAGCTTTAGAGAAATTGACCAAGGCCAATTTAAGATTTGTAGTATCTGTATCAAAGCAGTACCAAAATCAAGGTCTTACCCTACCCGATCTTATTAATGAAGGAAATTTAGGGCTGATTAAAGCTGCAAAGCGTTTTGATGAAACAAGGGGTTTCAAATTCATTTCCTATGCGGTGTGGTGGATTAGACAATCCATCCTTTCAGCTTTAGCTGAACAATCCCGTGTAGTGAGACTGCCTTTGAATAAAATTGGTTCTATTAATAAAATCAATAAAACCTTTGCTATTCTAGAACAACGCCATCAAAGACCACCAAGTCCAGATGAAATTGCAAAAGAATTAGAAATGACAATCAATGACGTTAAGGAGTCTTTAAAAAATTCTGGGCGTCACTTATCAATGGATGCTCCGTTGATTGAAGGTGAAGACTCCAATCTTTATGATGTTTTAAAATTTGGAGAATCTCCAAATCCGGAAAACGATTTACTACACGAATCGCTTCAAACTGAAATAGAGAGAGCTCTAGAAACCTTAACCACACGTGAGGCTGATGTTATCCGTCTTTACTTTGGATTAGGCAATCAACAACCTATGACTTTAGAAGAAATTGGAGAGACTTTTGGACTTACTAGAGAAAGAGTAAGACAGATTAAGGAAAAAGGGGTTAGACGCTTAAAACACACCTCTAGAAGCACTATACTCAAAACTTACCTAGGATAGGTTTAGTTTTAGAATCTTACAAAAAAGGCCCTCTAATTGAGGGCCTTTTTTTATACTGATATCTGAAAAAACCAATTAATTTTTATCGACTTCAATAGAGGAATTGGTTTCTGCAGCTCTGCTCTTAATTTGTTCTAGTAATTCTTCAGCTTCAGAAATAATTTCAGGGTATGATTGAAAGTTTTTAATGATATTTTCCAGAATATAAGTGGCCTGATAATCATCCCCTAAAGCATTGAAATTTTTGGCCATCAATAAAAGTCCTTTTACACCAAATTCTCTATATCTAGAATAGTTTTTCGTAAGATCCTGAATAACGATAGTAGAAGCTTCATAATTTTGAGACTTGGTCTTAAAGTAAGCATCGTAATATAAAGCCTCGGCTTTTAGTTTTCCTGTGGCCGTTTCTGATACTTCTCTATAAGCAGTTTCCGCTCTTTTCTCGTCACCAACTTCCAAAGAAGCTCTGGCAATAAATATTTTTGCATCACTAAGGACTTCTTCTTCTATATTGTCTTTAGATAAAATTAATTCAGCATAAATAACAGTTTTATCAAAATTCTCAATTTCATAATAGGCTTTCATTAGATTGGACTGAGCAAACAATACATTTTGAGAAAAATTGGCTTCTGTCTCTAACCTGTTCAGACTGGTAATCGCTTTATCATAGCTCTTTTCGGATAAATAGATTTGAGCTAATCGCCTCAAAGATTCTTCTGTAAACTCACTAGATCGGCTATTGATAACTGCTTCGTAGTAAGGAATAGATGCTTGACGCTGATCACTATTAAACAACAACTGAGCGAGATAGAAATTGGACTTCAGACTGTTTTTTCCGTTAGGAAATTCTTCTAAGTATTTTTTAAATCCTTCTATTGCTTTATCAGTTTCATTATCCAAAAATTTATTTTCTGCAGCTTCGTAAGTAGCTTCTTCAATATCAGAATCGGCAACTTCAACAAAATCTAAACCTCTTACCCAAGTAGCATACTGGTCTGTTTGACCAAGATCTATATAAATTAACCTAGCCGTTTGAACAGCCTGAAGAGCCTCCTGAGAGTTCGGATATTCCTTGACCAACTGTTTTAACCTCACCAAAGCCTCCTGATTTTCTCCTTTGTTGAAATAGATCAATGCTAGTTTAGACAAGGCTTTAGGGTAATATATACTTTGTTTATAATTGGTTAAAATATTTTGATAAGTTGTAATTGCTGCTTGGTCATCATTTTCTGCCACGTAGGTATTACCAAGCTCAAATAGAGCATCATCCTTATAAATAGATTTCGGATAGTTTTGGACAAATAGATTTAGGTTTTCAATTTTTTGTGCATTTCTATCCACAAATCCATAGCTATAAGCCTTTTGAAAGAAGGCATAATCACTTTTGTAATTCCCCACTGCAATAGCACTATTGTAAGCCTCCATTGCAGGCCAATATTGACCAAGAGCAAATTGAGCGTCTCCGAGTCTCACATAGGCATCATGAAGGCTTTGTGACGGCCTTTCAATAGCAATAAAGCTTTCAAAGAAAGAAATAGACGATCTATAGTTTTTTGTTTTAAAGTAAGCGTATGCGATATTGTAGTCTATAGAGTAAAACTCCGCCAATTGCTTTGCCATTGGCATCCCTTTAAACTCTTTATAGCCTATCAAAGCCTTATCATAGTTTCCCAATGCATAATCCACTTCGGCCTTCCAATACGTAGCTTTTGCTGTAAACTCTGGGTCTAAGCGTTCAGATAAAGATCTATTGAAATAGTCTTTGGCTGATTTAAGTTGGTTATCTCTAAACAATTCAATTCCATAATAATAGGTTACTTTTTGGAAAGCCAATTTATTTTTATAGTCCCGACTTCCCTCTAGCATCGAAATCGCTTTTTCGTAATTTTTTGATGTTAAATAAGAATCAATCAACAAGTCCCCTACCAAATCAGACTCTTGAGACGTTGGATAGTTTTCAATAAAAGCCTGCAGAACTTCAGGAACAGATTGGTACGTATTTCCAATTTCATAGCTAAGCTTTGCGTAATTCAAATAAGCATCTTCTTTTAGCTTTTCATCAAAGTCCATTTCTGTCACATTTTTGAAAGCATTGAGCGCTTGAATTTTCTTATCGGTTTTTAGATAAGCCTTAGCCAGATGGTAATATGCATTTTGGGCCACAAAATCTTGACCATCTAGGATTTTAGAGAATTCGTCGATAGCCAATTCATACTGTCCCGTTTGATAGTAAGCATAACCAAGTTGATAATAATCTGTGTTATTCCACTTACCTCTATTCCCTTTATAGTCTTTTAGGTATTGAATAGCACTAGCATAGTCCTTTAAATTGAAATAACTTTCACCTATGATTTTATTGAGTTGAGAGCGTTCGCGAGTATTGGATTTTGGTAACTTTTCCATGCCTAAATCAATCGCCTTTTGAAAATTACCAAGTTTAAAATTCATATCACTTTGGAAATAAGAAATGTTATTTCCTTGAACGCCTTCACTCCTAGCCTCATCAAATAATTCTGAAGCGGACTCGTATTCGTTTTCTTCATAAGCTATAAAACCAATGTAGTATTTGGCCTGAGCTCCGTATTTTTTATCATTTCTAACTCTATTAAAGAGTTGCTCTGCTTGGTCATAGTTCTTGCTTTTGAAGCTTGTATACCCATAATTGAACTCATAAGTCTTAAGTTCATCTCTCGATAAAGAACGTGTATTCACTTGGCTAAACCATTTATTGGCTTTTAAAAAATCTCTCTCTTGGAAATAATAATTCCCCACTTCCAGATAAGCCTTGTTGGTTTTTAGACTTGTAGGGTTTGCCTTTATAAAGTCTTCCATCTGCTCATCTGCATTTGGTTCGCTTAGTTTAATGGCACAATTCGCTAGATAAAAGTCAATATTAGACTTTAGCTGATCACTGTCCAAGGACGTATCGATTTGCTTGAAGGCCTTTGCCGCAGCAGCAAATTGATTTTGATCATATAAATGAAGGGCGTCTTGATACTTTCCAAGGGCATCCTCAGAATATTGAGATTGTTGAGCCTGAATTAAAAAGGTCAAGAAAAGAAAACAAAGGGTTAAAAACTTAGACATAAGGGGCTTGATTTTGGTAACAGTCAAAGATAAAATTATATAGTCATATAACGTTGCTGGCTCATTTTAATTATAAGCAAAAAACAATAGATTTTTCACGCTTCACAAATTAATCATATCTTTAGCCTCAATAATTTTTTCTCAAAACGCCAATGTCAGAAACCATTCTAGAACTCAATAATGCCAGTATATTTCAACGAGAAACCCTCATACTTTCGGATGTTAACATAGAGATAAAAAAAGGAGAATTCGTTTATCTTATAGGTAAAACAGGAACTGGTAAAAGTAGCTTTATGAAGACGCTTTACGGAGATTTACCTTTAAAAAGTGGATCTGGACAAATCGTCGATATCGATTTACAAAGCTTGAAAGAAAAGGAAATCCCATATCTAAGAAGAAAGCTAGGAGTGGTCTTTCAAGACTTTAAACTATTAAATGACAGAAATGTCAAGGAGAATTTAATTTTCGTCTTAAAAGCAACTGGCTGGAAAGACAAGACTAAAATGAATCAGAAAATTGAGGACGTTTTGGATAAAGTAGGAATGAAAACCAAAAGCTTCAAATTTCCTTACCAACTTTCTGGGGGTGAACAGCAGCGTGTAGCTATTGCTAGAGCTCTACTCAATGATCCTGAACTTATCTTAGCAGATGAGCCTACTGGAAACTTAGACCCACAAACCTCTGTAGAAGTCATGGAAGTCTTACAAGACATAAATAAGAATGGCAACACGATTTTGATGGCTACTCACGATTATGCATTGTTACTAAAATACCCTTCAAAAACCTTAAAATGTGATGGACAACGTCTATTTGAGGTTGTTCAAAAGAAACAACAACAGCATTAAATATATTACACTATGAAACCTGTTAAACTCACTGCAATCGCCTTACTTATTACATGTTTTGCTTGCAACACAGAAGATAAATCAAAAGACAATATGATGGCAGATAATACTTTACTAAAGAAATGGGAGGGTCCGTATGAAGGCGTACCGAATTTTGATGCTATGGACCTAAAAGATCTTGAGCCGGCAATGGATGTAGCTATAGAGAAGCACCTTAAAGAAATTGATAAAATCGCTAATGCTAAGGAGCCAGCTACGTTTGAAAATACAATTGAAGCTATGGAACGTACAGGTAAAACTGTAGATAGAGTCTATACCTATTACGGCATCTGGAGTAGTAATTTATCTTCTGAAGAATTTAGGGACATACAACAAAAATTATCTCCAAAATTATCGGATTACCAATCCAAAATTCGTCAAAATGAAAACCTTTTCAATAGAATTAAGTCGGTTTATGAGTCTAGTCAAAAAAATCCTTTAGAGCCCCAAGCACAACGAGTTGTAGATTTAATGTATAAGTCTTTTGAAATGAATGGGGCCAATTTGAATGAAGAAGGCAAAACACGTTATGCTGAGATCAATAAAGAGTTATCCAAGCTTTATACTGATTTTTCAAACAACATACTTCATGATGAAGAGAACTATGTCACCTTTCTTAGTGAAGAACAACTAAATGGCTTATCCGAGTCTTTTATTAAATCTGCTAAAAAAACAGCTGAAGAACAAGGAAAACCAGATCAATATGCCATTGTGAACTCTAGGTCCTCTATAGATCCTTTTCTCACTTATTCAGATGAAAGAGAACTAAGAAAACAAGTATGGGAAAACTATTATTCTAGAGGAGATAATAATGATGAATACGATAACAATGCTCTCATTAAAGAAATTCTGAAATTGAGAGATGAACGAGTCGAATTATTGGGGTACGACAACTTTGCTGAGTGGAGACTTCAAGACAGGATGGCGAAAAATCCAGAAAATGCTATGAATTTATTAATGGCGGTTTGGCCATCGGCCATCGCTAGAGTTGAAGAAGAAGTAGAAGATATGCAAAAGATTGCCAAGCAAGAAGGAGCAGATTTTGAAATTGAAGCTTGGGATTACAGATATTATGCTGAAAAAGTAAGGCAAGAAAAATATGATTTGGACTCGGAGGAGGTAAAGGAATATTTGGTCTTAGAAAATCTAACAGATGCTATTTTTTATGTAGCTGGAAGACTCTTTGATTTTGAATTTTCCGAAATTACAGACGGTAGCGTTCCCGTATTTCATGAGGATGTTAAGGTTTATGAAGTTACCCAAAAATCTAACGGAGAGCATGTTGGTGTTTTCTACCTAGATCCTTATGCTCGAAAAGGTAAGCGATCTGGGGCTTGGGCTACCACCTATAGATCTTATACAAATTTTGATGGAGAGACCAATGTTTTAGCTTCCAATAACTCCAACTTTGTGCAAGCAGCAGAAGGTGAGCCTATTCTAGTGTCTTGGGATGATGCAGAAACTTTTTTCCATGAATTTGGACATGCTTTACACTTTTTGAGTGCAGATGTAAAATACCCAACATTAAATGGTGGTGTAAGAGATTATACAGAATTTCAATCCCAACTTTTGGAACGTTGGATTTATACCGATGAAGTTATCAATAACTTCTTAAAACATTATAAAACTGGCGAGCCTATGCCAGCAGAACTTGTAGCCAAGATTAAAAATGCTTCTAAATTCAACCAAGGTTTTGCAACTACTGAGTTTTTAGCATCAGCCATCATGGATATGAAATATCATACAACAGATCCTGAAACTATAAATCCAAAAACCTTTGAAAAGGAAACCTTAGACCAATTGAACATGCCAGATGAGCTTGTGATGCGTCATCGCTCACCACAATTTGGCCACGTGTTTTCTGGCGAAGGCTATGCTACAGGTTATTATGGATATCTATGGGCAGATGTACTTACCTCCGATGCTGCAGAAGCTTTTGCTGAAGCTGAAGGTGGTTTTTATGATGAAACGCTGTCACAAAACTTAGTGGACTTTCTTTTTGCACCACGAAATGCTATAGATCCAGCCGAAGCTTATCGACAATTTAGAGGTAGAGATGCAGAAATTGACGCCTTGATGCGAGACAGAGGTTTCCCAGTTCCAAAAGAATAAAATGCTTTCTATACTTATCAGGTCTTTTGATAATCCATTGATTGATATTGTGTCAGTTTTACATGCAGAATGTCAATTTTTGGATATTGAATTTGAAATTCTTATTTCTGATGATGATCCCAATGGTAAAAATTTAGACCACCAAAAGCTTAGCCGATTGCCGATGGTAAACTATTGGAAAAACAGTAAAAATCTAGGGCGTTCCAACAATTTGAATAAATTGATAAGTAAATCTAAATATGATATAGTATTACTTATGGATGCGGATGTAGTTCCATTAAAAACTAATTTTATCAAGCTATACTTAGAAGCCTTGAACACTAACTGCTTTGTTGCCTATGGAGGACTTGCATACGAAAAAAATCCTCCAGAGGCTTCTGAACTCTTGAGGTGGGTTTATGGTCACAAAGAAGAAGCAAAGCCAGCTAACTTAAGACAATCTCGATACCCTTACAATATCTTAGTCTCTAACCTTCTCATCAAAAAATCTGAATTTGAACAGCCCATTTTTAATACTGAATTAAATACTTATGGGTATGAAGATTTGGTTTTCTCTGAGTTTTTGAAAGAACACGAAATTGATGTACTGCAAATTGATAATCCAGTCATCCATAAAGGTCTTGAAACCTCTATGGTGTTCCTTCAAAAAACAGAAACGGCCTTAGACAATTTAGTCGGTTTAATTCAAAAAGGAACTTTAAGCCAAGAAGCCACTAGCCTTTCAACATTATATTTTAAACTTAAAAGATACAGACTTAATGTTGTTATTTATAAATTTCTGAACGTTATTGAAAGAGCACTTAAGTCTAATTTAGTATCAAATCAGCCGAGTTTAATTTATTTTAAACTCTATAAACTTTACCATTTTTCAAAATCATATCAAAAACAATGATACAGTTTTCAGTCGTTATTCCCTTATATAACAAGGCCAACTACATTCAAAACTGCCTAGAAAGCGTTTTGAAACAGACTCATAAAGAGTTTGAAGTTATCCTTGTAAACGATGGAAGCACCGATGGTAGCGAAACTGTAGTTGAAAGATTTCAAGACTCACGCATACGTCTGGTGCATCAAGAAAATAAAGGAGCTTCAGCGGCTAGAAACAAAGCTATTTCTTTGGCTAAACACGAGTGGATTGCCTTAATCGATGCAGATGATTATTGGTACCCAAATCATTTAGAGGAATTGCAAAACACCATTGAACAATTTCCAAAAGCTGATGTGGTTTGCAACAATTATGAAATATTGCTTGAGAAGGATTATGTTAAACACCCTACCTTCTCTATTGAATATCCTCTAAAAGCTCAATACATTGAAGATTATTTTAAAGGGAGTTTAATAGATCCCATCGCATGGACATCTGCGCTTAGTTTTACATCTTCAATATTTAAAAAGGTGGGTGAATTTGATACTAATATAAAATCTGGACAAGATATTGACTTAATGGTAAAATTTGGTTTGGCAGCTACAATAGCTTTTAATCCCAAAGTGACTATGCGCTATCATAGGAAAACAGAAAATAATCTTTCTGATGAGACAGGATTGAGAGAAAAATTAAACTATATCGATAACCACAGATCTGAAGAAAAGAAAAATCCCCCACTTCACCACTACATGGATATCAATCGATTTTCGCTTGCTATACAGGCTAAAATGGCTCAGGATAATGTGCTTTTTAAAGAGCTTGTGGGCAGATTGGATATTCATCATCTAAATTCCAAACAAAAATTACTCCTTAAAACCCCTGCAAATGTTTTGAGAGGTTTAAAGTATTTACAATCTAAGTTGACACAATACAATCTCTATAAAAGTCCTTATAAATAATAAAAATCATTCTTTAAAATATTCATCATAATCGATCTTGTTACCGATAATTCTGGGCTTAGGTTGAAAGTCCTTAGAGAAAATACTTTTTGATGAGTCAAATTTTAAAAAATTGATTTGAGAAAAATCACTTAAGGAGTGCATTAAATCATCTAAGACATAAGGTCTTTCAGGATCAAAATCAAAAGTATAAGAAGAATCGAATTCTTCTGAAGTCCATGCAAAAAAGGGTATCTCATACATAGATTTAGTAGGGATATCGGAATCGTTATGTCCTTTAAAATTTTTATCAACATAGACTTCTTCTCCGTGATCTGAAAAATAAAGCACATAACTTTTTTCGTCTTTTGATTTTGTTTTTTCAATGATTTGGTCTAGTATAAAATCTACGTAAAAAATAGAATTATGATACTCGTTTATTACTTTAAAGCTTTCTTCTGAGGGGAATGCTGTTGAAGGCTCAGTCTTAAAAACATCAAATTCCTTTGGATATCTTAATCCATAATTGGAGTGGGTTGCTAGTAAATGGATGACTATAAATTTATGAGTTGCTGGATCTTTTAAGGCTTCATCTAAATGCGGTAGTAAAACCTCATCAAATGGAGTGACAAAACTCCATCTAGTGGTGTTGGTATAAACGTATTTATCTGAAGCTTTAGACAGCTTTGTAAGCAAGGTTTCGTAGATTCCTATTGGCATTTGATTGGACAACCAAAAAGTTTTAAAACCAGCTTGATTCATCAACTGAACTATTGTAGATTCTGTTTGAGTTTCTTCGTCTTTGAAGATCAAAGCCTCTTGAAGAGACGGTATAGTGTGCGCTTGAGAACTGATAACGTCCCTATAAATTAGCAGCTCTTCCTTACGCTTTGTCAAACGAGGCGTAGTTTGACTTTCAAAATCGTAAATCCCCATTTGTTTGCGAGCTGTAGATTCACCTATTATGAGCACAAATGTATGAGGAGTTGTATCTCCCTTAAAATCAACTTCCTTTAAGGACCCAAAGGGTTTATCAAGATTGAGATCAGAAAACTTTTGCACTTCATACATATAGCTTATTGTTCCTTTTAAAACCTGAAAAGGAAAATTTGCAATTATTAAAACGGAAAGTTTCAATCCTAAAATCAATATAATAAGACTGATAATTTTATAAATAGATTTAATTTTAAAAGATATTGTGAATAATCTTTGATAAGGTTTTAAGAGAAATATCAACAAAAATAGTAGCTCTACACCCATAAACATGATAAGCGTATAATCCACGTAAAGATCTAAAAATTCAAAAGCTTCAGCAGGGTTAGTTTCTAAAACAATAAAAATAGATGATGATGAAAAAAAAGTGCTAAAGAGATAAAAAAAAGCAGTTTCAATAGTTAGACAAAAAATAAATATAAAATAACTCAATTTTGAAACAGCAACTTCAAATCTCGTGGCTTTGAAAAAACTTATAAAAATTAAAATGCATACTAGAAAAACTATATTTTCAATAAAGTTTTGAATGTTATAGTTTCTAAAAGCAGCAAAGAAATATTCAAATCCAAAAGCTACTGCCATCGGTAGAGTCCACAAAAAAAGTGATCTATAATTAACTTTCATGCTCTATAGATTTGATATCATTTATAGCTTTAAACCCAATTTTAAATGCTCTAGGTTGCTCAAAAAAAGAAATATACTTATGCCTGTATAAAAAGAAAACGTATTTTATTAACCAGAGATATGTCCAGTTTTTATAAACTAAAAATTTCTGAGCTGTAATTGCTCTTATAAATCCTGATGCTGATTGATTGAACCCAGAAGTTTTTCCAAAATGTCTAACAATGGTTTGAGCAATAAAAGCCACCTTTAAACCTTCACTCAACATAGACTGTTTAAAAATTTGTTCCTCAGCAGAAGGGAATGTAGTCCCAAGTCCAAAATTTTCGTTCATTCTTATTCCTTTTTCTTTAACATCTTTTCTTCTAAATGTGATTTCCACTGAAGATAATGGTCGTTTCGTAGATGTAGTATACCCTTCAGTTTTAGGGTATTTTTTTTGAAGTTGATCGTTTTCATCCACAAATTGAAATGAAATTAAACTTGCTTGATTATATGTTTTATAGGCTCGCAAAATCGTTTTATCAAAGTCTGGTAAATACTCTATGTCATCATCTGCTACTACCAATATGTCGCCGATAGCATTTTCAATCGCCAGATTCCTGCTTTTACTCAATCCAAATTCTCTTGAATTAATCACTCGTATGCCTTCAGTAGTAGACACTAAATCTTGGTTTAATTTAGTCTGATTAATAATTAAAATGGAATATGAACTCAGATCCATGTCAGGAAACATAGCTTCCAGAAAAGAAAGATCACTCCTATTCATGGTAGATATCATTATTTCCAAAGTAGGTTTTACAATCATCGTTTATAAAAAATTAAACTCTTCCTAAAAATAAATAAGATAATGAAAAAGTAAAGGATATAGGTTAATGCATGTCCCAAAACAACACCTTCTAGACCAATTTTCGGAACCAGATATATGGCACTTAAAAATAAACTTAAAGCTAAAAATAAATCTGTGATAATATAATGCCAAAGCATTTTCTTAGCATGAAATTGATAGACCATCACCATTGCTAATACTCTAAAGAAATCGCCTAGCATTTGCCAAAAAAATAAGTCGGCCGCTGGTAAAAAATCTTTTGAAAAAACCAGTGTCACTATCCAATCTCTTAGGATATACACCAAGATTAATCCTACTACAAAAAAGGGTAGAATCTGTTTATAGAAATTGAAAACAATAGATCTAAATTCTGATGGTTTCTGAGCTTCAGCCATTTTAGGTAAAATAAATAAATTCAATAAAGACAAAATAAACAAAAGGTAATAACTGGATATTCTTACTGTAGATTCCCAAAACCCAGCATTGCTTTCTCCAAGTGTATCGATAAGTAAGTTTCGAATCCCTAGAAAAACCAAAGGAAAACTCAAGCTAGAAATTAAGGTCATAAATGCATATTGACCTAAATTTTTGAGTACCGGTGTTGAAAATCTGCTCCATTGAAACGAGGTAATTGCCCCAAACCAAGATTGAACATAGTACAAGGTAAAAATCAACATCGCCGAAGGAACAATCACAATAGTCAATAAAGCACCTTCAAGATTAAACCAATACACCAGCAGTGCAAAAGCTATGATATTCAAAAAATGAGAGGCGATATTAATTTTAATGACTTTACTAAACTCATTGAAGCCTTGCAAAATAGAAATCAAATACAGATTAATGACGTGAAGAGGTAAGACAAAGGCCAACAAACGAATAACCGACACGAAATTTCTAGAACCAAAGATTAGCGTGTTGATAAATTCTGAGAAAACAAGAATCACAGCTATGGTAAGAAAACACATTACCAATCCAGACCAGATCAAGGTGGATAAAAAGGAGGAGAATGCTTTGGGATCAGATTTATGTTCTGCGGAGTATTTGACGACTGCATTGGCTAATCCTCCACTTGAAAACTTATGAAAAATTTCTAAAACATTTCTCAAGTTTCCTAATATCGCAATGCCTTGTGGACCAAGATAGATAGCTGTTAGCTTTGAAACGCCAAGCCCTGTAATCATTTTAATAACAACGGATAGTCCATTGAAAGAACTCACTTTCAATAGAGTAGATTGTTGAATTACAGATTTTAAACGTTTAAGCACTTAGATTGTTCATATTCATAAACCGAAAGTACAATTTTTAAAAACTTTGAATATCATTTCGATTCACTTATAAACAACAAAAGCTTCTGTCGAAACAGAAGCTTTTGAAAAGTAGTTAAAGATTTAATTATTGGAAGTAAAAGCTGTTGGGTGCAAGACCAACATTAAACTCTTTTACTAATTGTCCTTCCAAAGAATAGATGAATACAGATCCATTTGAAGCAAAATCTGCTGCATCCCCAACGTAAATCTGGCCTTCGTTCACTTCAAAACCGTAAAAGGACCCAAAAGCAGAGTCACTCCCATAATCGAAAATAGCTTCAGAAGATAATTCTGATGATGAAATTGACGTGGTAAAAGCAGCTGTACCTGAAGTGTAATAAAATTGATCATTTTCAATTCTCAGATTACTTACAGAAGTTAAAGCTTCAGGCTTATTTATTTCAGTTTCTACAGTAAAAGTTCCTAGGTCAATTCGCTTTACTCCTTCAGAATCTAGAGCATAAAGCTTTTGGTTATAAACTTGTATTGAATTAAGCCCATCTCCTACTTGAAGAGTTTCGGTAATCGTATTGGATATTGGATTCAATTTTGAAATGGTATTACCATTGCCAAAAGAAGCATTTTGAATATAAATATCTCCAAAAATACTTACTATATATTCTGCTGAACCACCAACGATAACAGTCTCTTCAATTTCCAAAGTTTCAAGATCGATAACGGCTACATAATCGTCTTGATCTGTACTAAATTCTACAAGGTTAGTTACATAGGCTTTTCCATTTAGAACCGTTCCATACCTGGGGACGCTTAAGCCAGAATCTACTGTTCCTAGCAGTTCAAAAGTATATCTATTAACAACTGAGATTAAATCAGACCCATTAGATATGATATAGGCCTTTTCGTCGTCGAAAAAAATGGATTGAAGAAAAAGGCCTGGTCCTTGTCCATCGTTGGCCTCCGCGAAAATATCATTCACAACCTCTTGTTGATCAGCACCCAAAAAAGAGACTGAACCTCCAGCACTTCCTCCTTCATTAAGAATTAAAACCCCGTTAAAATAGTCTCCATCGGGAATAACTGGCTGTGGGTTATCATCATCGCTACTACAAGAGATAATAGCGAAAACTGAAATTGCGATTACTAAAAATTTAAAATAAGTGTTCATTGATTTGAGTTTAAAAGTTAATTAAAGTTTGAATAAAAAAATGCCTCCCCGGCATGGGTCTATTTTCTACAGTTTGGTAAGCAGCGTCGGTTATATTCCTGACTTGAAAGGATAACTTAAGATTCTGAATCTTAGGGAATTTATAAGATAGCCCTGAGTTCCAAAGCAAGTAATCTTCAAGAATATCACCTTCGCTATTGTTAGATCTTGTAAAGACTTCTCCGATGTATTGATTTTGTAATTCCACTGAAAATCGATTCCAAGTGTATGTAAACCCATTTGTCAACTTATGTTTTGGAACATAAGTAAGTTGAAATCCTGTTTGTTTGTTTTCAGAAATAGTATACCCATATAGAGAGTTCAACTGGAATAAATGTTCTCCAAATTCAAATGTTGACTCTAGTTGTGCTTCAAGGCCATAGGTTTCTACTTCATCTACGTTTTCTGGCTCCCAGATATTATTTACATTGGGTATCCACCGGATTAAGTTATTGATATCGTTATAGTATCCTGTCAATGAAAACCTATGATTTTTTTTAGCATTAGAAAAAATCAAAGAGCTTTCCAACTGATTAGAAGTTTCAGGTTGCAAATCGGCTTGGCCACTTCCCTCCCAGTATAAATCATTGAACGTGGGGATTCTAAAGTTTTTGGACACCTTAGCTTTAGCCTCTACATAGTTTGAAAACACATAATTAAAACCTGTACTAAATAGAAATGGACTATCATAAACATTAGAATATTCCTGTCTAAAACTCACTTCAGAAGTCAGTTTTTTCCATTGGTGTTTTGCGAGCAAAGCAAAACTTGCAATAGTTCGGCTATCGGCCTGGACGTTATCACCATCTGCTGTGCTATAATTATATTCACTCAAGACATTAAAATCGAAGTCATTATAAGTATAAAACAAACTATATCTAGCTATAGCAGTTTGAGCTCCAGCACCAGTAGGATTTGGATTATTTGTATTGGCTGTATATTGAAAATCTTCTCCAAAATAGGCCATCTTCAATACAGAGGTTACGTTTGAAAATTCTTTCTCCCATTCCAACATATGCCGTTGGTCTTCATTGAGATAATTTGATCGCGAATCTGATGGAAACAACAAGGAGAAATTTCTATCCCCATTAAAATACATTCCATGATAGGTTAGCCTATGTCCATCACCAAGTTTTGTGGAAAGGCTCAAATTGGCATTATAATGTTCGAAATCTCCATTTATATTTTTCCGATTAGTAGAAGGCCAATCGTAATCATTTTCAGAAGAAAACCTCGATAAAGCTAGAGATAAGCTCCAACGATCTGTGGATGTAGAAGCTTTTAATAAATTTTGAAAAGTTGAAAAACTCCCCACTCTAGCACTTAATAGTGCTGAAGTTTCACCGTCAAATTTCAACTGATTGTTGAGATGAATACTGCCTCCAATGGCGCCTGTTCCATAGATGACACTCCCTCCGCCTGGCCTTACAGATAATTCATCGAAACCGTCTACCAATAAAGTGTTGAAATCGGTTTGACCATTGAACTGCGAATTGATATTAAACCCATTCCAAACCACAGCGGTCTGTTGTGCAGTCGTTCCTCTAAAACTTGGGGACGACACCATACCATAACCATTTTGTTTAAAAAATATAGTAGTTTCTTGTCCTAAAACATCGGTAAGTAAACCAGGTGTATTTTGAAGAGTCGAGCTGGAAATTTTATGAACACGCTGCCCTGTGGAAAAACGACTGATTTGTCGATCCACAACGATCACCTCTTCCAATTTTTGGATAGAGTCCAATTGAGCAACAGTTGGGGATGTCCAAAGACACACCAAAAGGCATAAGTAAATATAATGCTTCATACACCACTCGACTTTTATCCCGAAAGTCTTCGTTTTTAAATTATACATTGAGGCAGGTCTCCTGGCTTGCGTCTTTACTTAACCTTCCCATCTTAACAGACAGTGGTTACGAAGTTTTGAAGTAAAGCATACGCACAAAGCGTACTAAGCGCACAGTTGCGGGAACAGCTTCCGATTTTAACGAAATTCCCTTTTAATCTTCAAAAGTTGAAATACACCTTTGAGAACCAAAATGCATTGCAAAATTAAACATTTCTTAAAGAATGATAGCTTTTTCTGAATTTAATTTTAATAAGCTTGATTTGAGGAGTTTAAAATTTGAAATAATTAATCATACTTTTGTCAAAATTTGTAGTGATGAAAAAAATTCTCTGGGCATTAGTTCTTATCGGTTTGCTTTCGTGTGTCAATAACACAAAAAAAGAAGAAGATCTAGACTTTACTGAAGTTGAGATCACTTATGCTGAAGGATTTTCGATACATCGTTACGAAGACTTTACTAAAGTCATCGTCCATTCTCCTTGGCAAGAAGCTGAAAAAGAGTTGGTCTATATTTTGAAAAATAAAGAGATTAAATTACCTAACTCGTTGGTCTACGATGCGATGATCGATTTACCTATCGAGAAGCTAGTCACAACCTCAACTACCCACATCCCCTCATTAATCGCACTGAATAAATTAAAAAAACTCGTTGGTTTCCCCAATCTCGATTATATTTCTTCTGAAGCTGCTAGAGAATATATAGCTGAAGGAAAGATCAAAGAACTGGGTAAAAATGAAGCCATAAATACTGAAATTGTTTTAGAACTAGATCCCGATGTCATTTTTAGCTTTGCACTAGAAGGACAAAATAAAGCTTTAAACAAATTACAAGAATCTGGAATACCTATTGTCTATAATGGAGATTGGCTTGAAAAAAGCGCCCTAGGTAAAGCGGAATGGGTCAAATTTTTTGGTATTTTTCTTGGAGAGTTAGACCAATCCATAAAAGCTTTTGAAGACGTTGAGCAATCCTATCAGTCTCTAAAAGACCTAGCCAAGACCTCCAGTAAAAAACCAAGTGTTATAGCAGGAGCTATGCATCAAGACCGTTGGTACCTTCCCTATGGAACTAGCTGGCAGGCTCAATTTTTTGAAGATGCCCACGCAGATTATATTTATAATCACACTAAAGGAAAGGGCAGTGCTGCTTTTGCTTTTGAAACAGTTTTGCAGGATGCTAAACAAGCTGAATTTTGGATATCTCCAGGACAATATATCTCTTACGAACAATTGAGGGAAAGCAATACGCATTATCAAGAATTTGATGCCTTTCAACAAAAGAATATTTTCACAATGGCCAGAACTACAGGGGAAACTGGGGGAGTTCTTTTTTATGAATTAGGTCCAAACCGGCCGGATTTAATTTTGAAAGATCTAGTGAAAATATTCCACCCCGATTTACTCACAAATGAAGCGTTCACCTTTTTTAAGCCCCTAGCCTTTGAATAAAAATATAGTAAATAGTCTAGGTCTCGTGGTTTTACTCCTCATTGGAATTGGATTGAGTCTCTCTTTGGGCTCTGTCTCTATTCCTATAGACGAAGTCCTGAAGATTTTACTTGGTATTTCTACCGAAAATTCAACCTGGGAATATATCATCGTCAACTATAGATTACCTAAAACGCTTACAGCTTTGCTCATTGGCTCTGGTCTGGCTATAAGTGGGTTGCTGATGCAAACCTTATTTAGAAATCCTTTAGCGGGTCCTTATGTCTTAGGCTTAAGCAGTGGTGCAAGTTTGGGGGTTGCTATTCTGTTGATGGGTGCAGGACTGTTTTCTGGCATTTTTGGAGAGTTTATGTTTTCAAAATGGTCCATTATCATCGCCGCTAGTTTAGGTAGTGTTCTGGTAATGCTTGCGGTGCTAGCGACGGCTCAGAAAGTAAAAGACACCATGACACTTCTTATTATTGGTTTGATGGTAGCAAGTCTAACTTCTGCTGTGGTTAGCGTTCTCGCCTATTTTAGCAATGCAGAAGAACTTCAATTATATATTTTTTGGTCTTTTGGTAGTCTAGGAAATTTAGCTTGGGGAGAGGTTGGCATATTAAGTCTTTGCTGGTGCATTGGACTTGTACTTGCGCTTATTTGTCTTAAAAACTTGAACGCTTTACTTTTAGGAGAAAATTATGCCAAAAGCATGGGTGTGAAATTAAATAGAAATCGAATCCTAATTATTTTATCCACTTCCATTTTTGCAGGAAGCGCTACCGCTTTTGCAGGTCCAATTGCTTTTGTGGGCTTAGCAGTTCCGCATTTAGTAAGACAAATCGTCAATACCAATGATCATAAAATTTTACTTCCCAATATCATCTTTGGTGGTGCTTTTTTAATGATTCTTTGCGATATTATAGCCCAATTACCCGGTAGTGATAGCACATTACCTATTAATGCTGTAACCTCTATATTTGGTGCGCCAGTTGTTATCTGGCTTTTGGTTAGAAAGCGTAAACTAAAATTTTAAAATGTCTTCTGAAGTTAATTCTACTCCCTCGATACTTACAGCAAATTCTTTGAGCATAGGCTATAAAGAAAAGAGGGAAACTATTGAAATCGCAAGTCAAATAGATTTTAACATTCAGCCGAGTGAACTGGTTGCTGTCATAGGAATTAATGGTTCCGGAAAATCCACATTATTAAAAACCTTATCTGGTATAATCCCTGCACTTGCTGGTGATATTTTAATCAATAATACCTCTATTTCTAGTTTACAAAACAAAGATTTAGCTTCAAAACAAAGCTTGGTATTAACCAATGAAACTGTTTCCAAACAACTTTCTGTGTTTGAATTAGTAGCTTTAGGAAGACATCCGTATACCAACTGGCTGGGACACTTAAGTCAAAAAGATTTAAGTCTTGTAAATGAAGCCATAGAACAAGTTGGGTTACTTCAGAAACAACACAAAACCTGCGATGCTCTAAGTGACGGACAGTTTCAAAAAGTTTTAATTGCCAGAGCTTTAGCTCAAAACACCCCTTTAATTTTGATGGATGAACCCACTACTCATCTAGACATGTATCATAAAGCCTATGTGTTGCAACTTTTGAAGTCTATAGTGAAACGGTCTCAGAAAAGCATTCTTTTTGCTTCTCACGAAATCAATTTGGCGTTGCAGCTTTGTGATAAGATTATTCTTATCGATCAAGGGAAAGTTACTTATGGGACTCCTTCAGAATTAATTCAAAAAGGGACATTCAATTCTTTATTTCCAAAAGATTTAATTGTTTTTGATGAAGTAAGTCAAAGCTTTCGAATGAAAATCAATACAGATTAATTTTTATCGAATAGTTTTCTCATAATGAATACATGTGGAAAAGTAATAGCAGCTATAAAGGCAAAGAGAAGGGATAAAAAGTTTTTAGAATCCTTAAACAGCCATACGACAACGAGCATCCCTATAATTGAGGCCAACCAATACGGGAATGCTTTTTTAAAATAACTTAAAAAGTTTTTAAAATTAAAGGTTCCGTATAAGGAATTAACTTGATCCTTCAAAGAGGGTAAACTATGCCAAAGCACAAAATAAGTGGCAAAACCCCAGACTACATTACTAACAGCAAATAAAGCCGTAAATAAAATAAGGTATATCACATTAGGAAAAAGTGAGGCCTTAAGCTTTGGATTCGTTTTGGATAGGAAGACAAACAAACCTATACTTCCTAGTGCTGAAGTAAAAAGAACGATTATTAAAAATTGATTGGCAATAAGAAGGCCAGTCATATCTTCGACAATAAGGATAACTTCGTTTGAATTTAAGCTTAACAACAAAAACAAAACGAAGAGTCCATAAAACAGAAAAAATAAGGACGACCACAAAGATTGAGTGTTTTGCAGCTTATGGTGAAAGTGCTGTTCTCCAAAATGATAAGAACTTATAATGACAAATGCAGCCAGAGCAAAAATGGGGATAAAATAAAACACAGCTACAAAAGACAGAACAACTCCCAAGTAAGTAAATAAAGACTTATAAAAATTTGGTTTTTGAGAATTCGAGTTTAAATTTTCAATTACAAATAAGTCGTTAGACCCGTGTAAAATACCTAAACTAAAAATACCTAAAAGAGCTATAACATACTGAATTTCTGATGAAAGAACTTCTGAACCCAATATGGCAAGCAAACTAAAAAGTATTATGTAATTATAAAAACTCCTCCTATATACATTCATATTACGCAAAATTAATTCAAAAATTTTCTTAAAACTAAAATTTCGTGTTTAATTTATTACTACATTTGATTAAACAAACTTAAATTTTATAACGCTATGAGAACATTTATGTACTTTATGGCCGACGTTTCAAAGCTCGCTAATGACGACTACGTTGGTTTCACTTTTTTTGTAGGTAGTATGGCCATGTTGGCTGCATCTGCCTTTTTCTTTTTATCATTAAGTCAATTTGATAAAAAGTGGAGAACATCTGTATTAGTATCAGGTTTGATTACTTTTATTGCAGCAGTCCACTATTTCTACATGAGAGATTATTGGGATGCTTTTGGAGAATCACCTACATTCTTTAGATATGTAGACTGGGTTTTAACAGTACCACTTATGTGTGTTGAATTCTTCCTTATTTTAAGAGTAGCTGGTGCAAAAGCTAGCCTGATGTGGAAATTGATTTTCTGGTCAGTAGTGATGTTAGTAACAGGTTACTTTGGTGAAGCTGTTCAACCAGATTACTCTTGGCAGTGGGGTCTAGCTTCAGGTATAGCTTACTTTTTCATTGTCTACATTGTATGGTTTGGTGAAGCTAAGAAACTAGCAGTAAGTGCTGGTGGAGAAGTTTTAAAAGCTCACAACATTTTATGTTGGTTCGTACTTGTAGGATGGGCTATCTATCCTTTAGGTTACATCTTAGGAACTCCAGGTGGATTATTTGGATTTGACTTTGGTGTAGATGCTTCATTTATGGATGTTGTTTACAACATCGGTGATGCTGTGAATAAAATTGGATTTGGATTAGTGATTTTTGCTTTAGCAACTAAATCTTCACAATAACATTCACGCCTAAAATTTATTGAGCCGAATCGAAAGATTCGGCTTTTTTTATACCCTATATCAAGATAAACAGTTGCTGCAGCAATTACAGTAAACGTTCAAATTCAAACTATCGAACATGGTTTTTTGTCGTGAAACCTTCTTTATGTTTTTAGGTAGGTCGACAGCATACTTGATTAAAATAGCCACTAGCTCAGGAGGTATAAAACTTATCTCATAAATTATTATTTTTGCTGCATTCGCATTCATTAGGACAACATTATACCCTAAGCAACGCTGCCAACTCCCTATTACCTTTTCAAATCACTCCTATTAAAGCTGAGTGACCTGTAACATCTAAAGCATCTATATTCTGATCTTAAGTAAACAGCTCTCCATCGTTTTTATCTCTCCAAAAAATGAAATAAACCATAAAGGAATAAAGCATCATTTATCTTTATAGTTAATCTATTCTAGTAATGAATCAATAATCTGTTTGAGTTCATCAAAATTGTTGTCGCTGATAGTGTTTAGAAAAGTTTTATGGGTCATTGTATAATTTTAACTATCCAAGATGTGTAAAGTATATTTCTCTATAAATTTCAATAATAAGCTCCGAATTCTATTCATAATGTTTATCTATTCAAATTTACAAAGTAATGCCACTTCCTTATTGTTAATCAATATTGCCTTTTTTAAAATATCGTGAAACTTATCAATCAAATCAATTCAAAATCATCTTGCTACGAAAACGAAATAGTAGTACAAGGCCTACAAACAAAGCCATCACAACGGTATAATTAAAAAAACATTAACTTTAAAATAGCAATATATATTAATATATAGCTATGTTTATTTATTCATATTCTATTGTCTGATTTAGTTTTGCAAAAAATTACAGACATGAAAATCTTGTTATTTGCAATTATAAATTTAGGTACTATCCTATTTTCAATAGACTCCTATTCTCAAAACATAGATTCTGATTGCAATTGTGATATAGAAATTACCAGTAAGACTGATGAATTACCAGGAGATGGCAATTCGTACGATCTTACTAGAAATAAAACCATTTGCTTTATAGGTAAATTTGACTATAAAATAGATTGGGCCAAGCTTGGAGATAATGTAACACTATGTGTAGGCGAAGAAGTAAAATTTAAATCCAAAGGCTTAAATTTTGAAGGCTCTAAAACTATCTACAATTATGGTGAATTTGAATACGACCAATCTTTGAAATTAGATGAAAACTCAGAAGTCGTCAACTATGGTAAAATGGAATCTAAGTTTGGTTTTGAAGGAGGTTCTTTGAATAATTTAAATGGCGCTGAACTAAGTATTGAAGGTTATAGTGACTTCAGTTCTGGAAGTCTTTTCAATGATAACTCTTCCGCCTTTAAGCTGAAGCAAAAGGAAAATACCAGTTTAGGAACAAGCATGGTTTTTGAATCACAGGGTGAATCTAAATTCGAAGGTGATATCGATAATAATGGTCGATTAACATTATCTGGAAAGTCTGAATTCAAAAAAAAGTTAATCAATAATGGATTCTCTACACTGTCAGGTGAATTAAAATTTGAAGAAGGTTACATTAGTAACAGTCCTCAAGCCAATACGGAAGCCAATGGTTTTCTTGAAATTGATGGTGATGTCAACTTATGGGAAGGACATCTAGAAGCTAGTGCTGGTTTAGAGTTCGGGAATAAAACTATTGTTAATGAAAGGGCATCAATTCATTTCTTAGGAAGTGCTAAGTTTGATGAGCTTACTTTAAGAGGTGAACTATATACTGAGCTCAACTGTAATACTCTAGAGATAAAAAATGCGAAAGGATGGGGTGGTAAAATCAGTGCAAATTCAGCAAGTACAATATCTGTAAAAGACTTGAATAAACTACCTTCCAATTGGATACTTCAAGGTAATGTTACTTCAGAAAAATGTAATACTAATGGAGAAATTGTGGTTTGGTTAGGATCAAAATCCTCCGATGTAGAAGACAAAGACAACTGGTCGGGTAAAATAAAAAACAAAAGTGTTCTAATTCCAAAGACCAATTTCAATCCTATTTTCAATAAAAATGTTAGTTTATTCAATGTTATCATTAAAGAGGGAGCCGTTCTTACCAATTTAGCTGAAATTGAAATCAAAGGCAACCTATTTTCTAAAGGAGATTTAAACTCAATATATGGAAACTTTTCTTTCAAAGGAGATGCGCTTCAAACTATAAGCTTAGCTTCAAAAGCAAACATTGGAAGTCTCATCATAGACAATACTAAAGATGATGTGTCTCTTGCAAGAGGCTCCATCGATATCTTCAAAAAAATAGAATTAAAAAGCGGAAACTTGATTACTAATTATAATCATGCTAATCCTGAAGATAACTTAATCACCTTCAAATCTGATTCTTTAAATACTGCTATTTTAGCTGAAGTTCAAAATGGAAGTCAGATCATTGGTGGGATGAGGACCGAAAAATATATGAGTAAGTCTAATAGAGCTTTTAGATATTTAAGCTCTTCTTTAAATTCCGTAGGAACCATTCTTGACGACTGGCAAGAAGGGGTTCATAACACAGTAAACAACTTTAACTCCAACAAGAACCCTCACCCTGGTTACGGAACTCATATCACAGGAAGCAAACAAGGAGCAAAAGGTTTTGATGCCTCTCTATCTGGTAATCCGTCTCTATTCACTTGGGATATCACATCCAATAATTGGGCTAGTTTTTCAAATACCGATCAAAATAAATTAGAAGCTGGAAATTCATATAGCTTGTTATTGAGAGGGGACCGAAGTACAAATATCTACTCAAATAATTCTGCTTATACGGGTTCCACAACCTTGCGAAGTACTGGAGAATTGGTCTTTGGTGATATCGATTTATCATCAGAATTACATCCAAATCCGCAGGGATTTTCACTTATAGGTAATCCTTACCAAGCGCAAGTTGATATGAAACGACTACTTCAAGAAAGTTCATCTCATCTCAAAAAGAATTTTTATTACGCCTGGTCACCTGCTTTACAAACTAGCGGTGGTTATGTTACAGTTGATCTAGACTCAGATCCAGTAGAATATATTCCTTCTAGACAAGAATTGAACACAGCTATTGCAGGGTCTTTTAAGTATATTCAACCTAACCAAGCCGTTTTTATAGAAACAGCTGAAACTGCAAATGATCAAAATCAACCTAGCTTGGTATTTAAAGAAGAATATAAAACTGACAACACCTTCAATAATGAAGCTTTTAGTACCCCAGAAACCCTTGGCAAGATTGATTTAACACTAATCAGAAAAGATGATAATAAAGTTGTAGATGGTGTTCGCCTTAAATTCAATGATAATTACTCTAACGATGTCAATCAATTTGATGCTACCAAAGTATGGAATACTGAAGAGTCTTTTAGTATTTTAGAAAATGACTCAAATTACTTAGCTATTGAAAAAAGAAAATATCCAACTGCTGATGAGAAACTTAACTTTTGGATCGGAAATTATACGGCTACCGAGTATTCCATGTTTATTACGATGACCGACGTAGACGAGTTTGATGTCTATTTTAAAGACACTTATACCGATGAGGAATATCCTCTTAATTCTGGTGAAAATAAAATGACTTTCGAAGTTGATAAAACTATTGCTGAATCTGTAAATTCCAATCGATTTGAAATTCGATTTGAGCGAGTTACCCTAGGCACATCACAAAATGAGATGGCAACTCGTTTTCAACTTTATCCAAACCCCTCAAATACTGGATATACTTATCTTAAGCATAATCCAGACTTCGACAACGAATTAACGGTTTCAGTTTTCAATATGGTAGGACAAAATATAGAAATCTCAAAAGACCGCGTGTCTTCTGGAGAACTAAAACTGAATACAAGTAGTCTTAACTCTGGAATATACCTAGTAAAGTTAACCTACAGAGCTCAGACTACTACCCACAAATTAATTGTAGAGTAGAAAAGCTCAAACTAAGAAGGTAATAACTCTTTGATGTTTGATAGTCGTATGGCAGAATGCGAGGCATGATGAATCACTTCCTTGTTTTGGATCACTAAAATTTGAGGAGATTGATGCAAAACTCGAAAACGACGAGTAATCTCGTTGGAAATGTCTCTATTTGCTAGTAGATCGAGATATAACATTTCAATATGCTCGTTGGTAAAATCAATATTATTTTGAAACTGATGCCAAACCATATTGCTGATTCCACAGGACACTGAATGCTTAAAAATCACAACTAGCTTTTCTTCGGAAAGTTCTTCTACCGCATCGAGCTGAGAGATATCTTCAAGTTGACGCCAGGTAAAATTAGATTTTGAAGTTGTCTCTTCTTGTTGTGTTGACTTCGTATTAAACAGTTTATCAAAAAAACCCATTGAATATATATTTATAAAATTGACAGTTATTTAGTTTATGACGAGTAAACCCCAATCTCTTGAAGTTAACACGTCAAATTTATGACAAAAAGTAAACAGTTACTTATATTCGCAAAGTTAAAATATCTAGAGATAGAATGAGTGAAATTGCGGAGAAGAGAACCATTTCTGAATTAGAAATACAGAAACTCAATAAAAAATATAAACCTTTAAGTTTAATAGATCGTATCAAAGCTTTGTATGAAGATTTTGATGAAGCAGAGATAATGCTAACAAGCTCGTTTGCAGCAACTTCAGCGTTCTTGCTTAAATTATTTTCTGAAGTAAATACAAATCAGATCATTTACTTCATTGATACAGGTTATCATTTTGATGAGACCTTAAGCTACAAAAAACAACTTTCGGAAACTTACAACCTCAATGTAAAATCCGTTAGAGCCTTAGCTCATGAACATGAATTTACGACCAAAGACATGACTTGGTCCAAAAATCCAGATTTCTGCTGCTCTATTAATAAGGTAAAACCTCTCGAGGTCATTAAAAATAAATACACTGTTTGGGTATCAGGATTGATGGAATGGCAAAGTGATCATAGAAACACACTAGATATTTTTGAACAAAGAGGTGACATCCTCAAATTTTATCCTCTTGTAGATGTAAGCAAGGAACAAAGAGACGATTTTATAAAAGCACATGATTTACCCTTTCATCCTTTAGTGAGTAAAGGATATAATTCTATTGGTTGTCGACACTGTACTGTTCCTGGAGAGGACAGAAGTGGCCGCTGGAACAATAATCCCAAAACAGAATGTGGGTTACACCTATAAAAAAAGCTCCTAATGGAGCTTTTTTCTTTATAATGAAATTTGAGTTTTATAATAAAGTCGTAGGACAAACATAGTTGGTTGTTGGTATTTCATTTTCTTCAAGGATTTCCTCAAAGCCACCCTCAACATCCACAACATTGTCGAAACCTCTCTGCTTAAGAATAGATGCTGCTATCATACTCCGATAGCCTCCTTCACAATGCACTATAAATTCTCCTTTAGGAAATTCAGATAAATGCTTATTTATAAGGTTTAAAGGTGAGTTCTCCGCACCTACCAGGTGTTGAGATTGGTATTCACTCGACTTTCTAACATCAAATACTTTAACATGATCAGCCATTTTTTTCTTCAGTTCAGAAACTGTAAGTCTATTGATATGGTCAACTTCTTTACCGAAATCAACCCAAGATGTTATACCACCTTTTAGATAACCGATGGAGTGATCATAACCCACGCGTGCAAGTCTTATGATGCTTTCTTCCTCATTTCCTGGATCGGTAACTAATAAAATCTGCTGTTTTATATCTGGAATCAACTCTCCGACCCATTGTGCAAAATTATTATCTAAACCAATATTTATACTGTTAGGAATAAAAGCCTTGTGGAAATCTTTAGCCTCTCTCGTGTCTAGTATTAAAGCCATAGTTTCGTTGGCGACAGTTTCAAAAGCATTTGGACCTAAAGGTTTCTCTCCCCGATCTATGATATCATCAATACTTTCGTAGCCTTGAATATTCATCAGCACATTTTTGGGGAAATACCCAGGAGGTGGAGTTAATCCTTCGAGTAATTCTTTTATGAATTCCTCTTTAGTCATATCTGCTCTTAGTGCGTAATTGGTCTCTTTTTGATGGCCTAGGGTGTCTGTCGTTTCTTGACTCATCATTTTGCCACATGCGCTTCCTGCGCCATGATTAGGATACACTATTAAATCATCGGACAATGGCATAATTTTATTTCGAAGAGAATCGAAAAGATGAGCCGCCAGTTTTTTTTCAGTAAGATCTGCCACAACATGCTGAGCTAAGTCTGGACGACCTACGTCGCCAATAAATAATGTATCTCCAGTAATAATACCATGACTTTTTCTAGTTTCATCTATGAGTAAATAAGTAGTCGACTCCATTGTATGACCTGGAGTATGAATTGCCTTAATCGTGTACTCTCCAACTTTAAATTCTTGATTATCCTCAGCAATAACTGCTTCAAAATTAGGTTGAGCAGTAGGGCCAAAAATAATATCGGCTCCTGTTTTTTTAGCCAAATCTAAATGACCGCTCACAAAATCAGCGTGAAAATGCGTTTCAAAAACATATTTTATCTTAGCATCATCTTCGTTGGCCTTGTCGATATAGGGCTGGACCTCTCTCAACGGATCAAAGATCGCTGCTTCCCCATTACTTTCTACATAATAAGCCGCATGGGCTATACATCCTGTATAAATTTGTTCAACTTTCATAGTTATAGTTTTAAAATTATACAGCTAAATTAAAAGTTATCTGAAAAATTGAATGAAACAAAAGTTACAAATAGACTGGAAATGAGTGAAATATGATATATATCAGTTTCTGCGAATCAGATCTATAAATGATTTCCTAAATTGACTAGGCGTCATACCTTCCTGTTTTTTGAATTGGGTAAAAAATAACTAGAACTATTAAACTCTAGATAAACCTGATTTGCTTTTTTATGCGTTTCAAAAATATTCATTTCGGAAAATTCAGCAGATTAAATTGTTCGTTTTTCTACTAAATTTTAAACCGTTCTATAATTTATATAATTGTGTAAAGCTGAATCTAAGCACATTTTTAAATAAATAAAATAATGATATTTAAAGATAGTATTATTCTATTTTAAATAAAATTATGGTTAATTTTATAATATTCTAATTTTTAAACCCATAATATTATGAATCACACAAAACCAAAATTCAAAGAGAAGTATGGCAACTATATCAATGGAGAGTTTGTAGATCCTATTGGAGGTCAATATTTTGAAAACACGTCACCTACCAACAATCAATTGATTGCAAAATATCCACGATCTCAGAAAGAGGATGTAGAAAAAGCAGTAGATGCAGCCAATGCCGCAAAAGTGGCTTGGGGAAATACATCTGCAGCTCATAGAGCATCTATTCTTCAAAAAATTGCGGACGTTATAGAGGAAAATTTAAACGAATTTGCAGCCATAGATACTTACGATAATGGTAAAGCCATAAGAGAAACCATAAATGCAGATATTCCCTTAGCTGTAGATCATTTTAGATACTTTGCCTCTGTTATAAGAGCGGAAGAAGGAAGTGCTACAGAACTCAATGAAAATACACTTTCATTGATTATAAAAGAGCCTTTAGGTGTAGTTGCGCAAATTATACCTTGGAACTTCCCCATGCTTATGCTCGCTTGGAAAGTTGCCCCTGCACTAGCATCAGGAAATTGTGTAGTTTTAAAACCAGCAGAACAAACACCAAGTTCAGCAACTTTCCTTATGGAGAAAATTGGTCATTTATTACCGCCTGGTGTTTTAAATGTCATTCATGGTTTTGGTCCTGAAGCAGGCAAACCATTGGCTTCAAGTTCAAAAGTAAATAAGGTCGCATTCACCGGTGAAACCACTACTGGTCAATTAATTATGCAATATGCCTCCAAAAACCTCAACCCAGTGACTATGGAATTGGGTGGAAAATCTCCTAACGTATTTTTTAATTCTGTAATGGATCATGATGATGAGTTTTTGGATAAATGCATCGAAGGAGCTGTTCTTTTTGCGTTTAACCAAGGTGAAGTTTGTACGTGTCCATCGCGACTTTTAGTTCAAGAAGACATCTATGATAAGTTTGTGGAGCGTGTTGTAGAGCGCACAAAAGCAATTATACAGGGAGATCCATTCAACATGAATACCCAAGTAGGTGCACAAGCTTCCAACGATCAATATGAAAAGATTTTATCTTATCTAGATATTGGTAAAAAAGAAGGTGCCAAAGTGCTTTGCGGTGGAGAAGCCTTCAAAGCTAGTGGAGAATATGCTGATGGTTTTTATATTCAGCCAACTATCTTGGAAGGTCATAACAAAATGAGAGTGTTCCAAGAAGAAATTTTTGGTCCAGTACTCGCAGTCTGTAAATTTAAAGATGAAGCTGAAGCTTTGGAAATTGCCAACGATACACTTTACGGGTTAGGTGCAGGAGTATGGACACGAGATGCACATCAACTATATCAAATTCCAAGAGCTATAAAAGCAGGTAGAGTTTGGGTCAACTGCTACCACGATTACCCAGCTCATGCACCATTTGGAGGTTATAAAAAATCTGGATTTGGTAGAGAAAACCACTTGATGATGCTCAACCACTATCGCCAAGCCAAAAACATGCTTATTTCTTATGATAAAAATAAACTTGGATTCTTTTAGATCTCAGTCAATTTAAAATCATCTACAACATACGCCTTGACTTTTTAATTCATTCTGATTTTAATTGTGGAAAATTAAAAAGTTGAGATGTATGTTTTTAATCTTATTAGAATAAAAATATTATGGTGTATACTAGAGTTGATATAACTGAAAATGCCGAAAAAGCGTTAGAAGAGTTGAAATTAAAGCACGGGAATGTTATTTTCCATCTTAGTGGTGGCTGTTGTGACGGCTCATCACCAATGCTTTTACCCAAAGAAGACTTTTATTTAGACGAATCTGATATTTTTATGGGCGAAATTGGAGGAGTTAAATTTTACATGAACGAAGCTCAATTTGAATATTGGAAACATACTCACCTTACCATTGATATAACAAAGGGTCGAGGATCTAGCTTTTCGCTAGAAATACCCGAAGGTTATAGATTTGTTGTTAAATCTAGATTATTGACTAAAGAAGAAGAGCATCATTTCAATAAGTGACCCTAGTCTTTTTTAATTCTTTTAGTCATTTCATCTTTTAAAGTATATCAGGGTTAAATAAAAGCTTAGTTGAGATAAATAAAAAAAACTAACTATTATACCTAGTTGTTCATCCAAGTTAGGATCCAACAAATAGAACCACTAGCATCATTATTATTCAAATCGATTTTACAGACCGGAAAATAAACGATTTTGGTAAAAGTTTTTATTGATGTTAATGCTATGATCGTATTGAATTAAAGCAATTACCTTATAAATACTGGCTCGTCCTCTTTTTCAGTGTATTCTTCAGAGAAATGATAGTTATCGTAATTAAACCCTTTAATTCCTTCTAAGGTTTCCACATCCTTATCCAAAATATACCTCACCATAGAGCCTCTAGCTTTCTTAGCGTAAAAGCTGATTATTTTCAATTTCCCATTTTTAAAATCTTTAAAAACAGGAGAAATTAATTTCGCCTTAAGTGTCTTGGTATCTACGGCTTTAAAATATTCTTGACTTGCTAAATTCACAAGCAACTCCCCTTCTGCTATTTCGGAATTGAGCTGCTTTGTGACTTTTTCTTTCCACACAGCGTACAAATCTTTGTCTTGTTCAATAGACAACTTAGTGCCCATTTCCAATCTATAGGGCTGCATGAGATCTAAAGGTCTTAAAATTCCATACATTCCAGATAAAATACGAAGAGATTTTTGTAAAGTATCTATCTTATCTTCGGGAATTGTATAAGCATTTATACCGCTATAGACATCACCATCAAACATATAGATAGCTGGTCTAGAATTTTGTAGGGTATGAGACTCTTTAAAGTCTTGGTATCGCCCATAGTTAAGATCGGCGAGTTTATCACTTATACTCATCAATTCACCTATTTCATCTTTGGTCATTCTAGATAGCTTGCGATTGATTTGAGCAGCTAGGTCTTCGAAAATTGGTGTTGTATGTCTATTGGTTGGGAGCTTATCATTTTCATTTAACGATTTGGCTGGAGAGACTATGAGTTTCATTTTTTATTTTAAAAATAATCGAAATCGAACAAATTAAGGATCTAGTTAACTAATTATTAAAAATACAGCTATCAAGGAAGTTGATACTAAATATTTTCTTTGCTGTTTTTAGCATAATTTTTCCAACGCTCGATACATTGGGTCATGTCTTCGGGAATTTCTGAATTAAATTCCATCCATTCCTTAGTCGTCGGATGTTCAAAAGCCAATGTTTTAGCATGTAAAGCTTGCCTTGGGAGAACTTTAAAACAATTATCAACAAACTGTTTGTATTTGGTAAACGTGGTCCCCTTCAGAATCTTATCACCACCATAGCGCTCGTCATTAAATAAGGTATGCCCAATGTGTTTCAAATGCACTCGGATCTGGTGGGTTCGACCTGTTTCTAATTGACAGGAAATAAGAGTGACATAGCCTAAGCGTTCAATCACTTTATAGTGAGTTACCGCAGGCTTACCTTGATCTGCATCCTCTCCAAGATAAACTATATTCTGAAGTCTATTTTTTGGATTACGTCCTATATTCCCTTCTATGGTTCCTTCCTCTTCATCGAGATTTCCCCAGACTATGGCCACATATTCCCTTTTACTAGTCTTATGAAAAAACTGGTTAGAAAGGTAAGCCATAGCGGCTTCGGTCTTAGCTACCACAAGAAGTCCACTGGTATCCTTATCGATGCGATGGACGAGTCCCGGACGATCACTACTATTATTGGGTAAATTATCAAAATGATAAACAAGAGCATTAATTAAAGTCCCTGAATAATTCCCATGACCTGGGTGAACAACCATACCAGCAGCCTTGTTCACGACAAGTAAAACATCATCTTCATAAACAATATCCAAAGGAATATCTTCTGGAGTGAGTAAATTCTCATACGGAGGATAAGCTAAAAGAACTTTAACTTCGTCTCCTGCTTTAACTTTATAATTTTGTTTTACAGGAATCCCATTTACATAAATATTACCGTCCTTAGCGGCCTGTTGCACCTTATTACGCGTTGCATTTTCAATAAAATTCATTAAATATTTATCCACACGAAGTGGCTCCTGACCTTTGTTCGCTTTAAAGCTATGGTGTTCATAAAGGTCGTCGTTTGCGTCTAAGTCCTCCTGTGTTTGCATACTAATTGTCTTGTAAACTCTTATTGATTATTTTATCTTAAACTACCATCTCCAACCACTAGGTCTATGGTACTGGTCTTTTGCAGAAAATCCCCAGCTTCGATGGTCTCTCCTTTATGCCTTAATTCTAATATGGCTCCCTTAGCAATATCGGGTCTCATTATAATGTCTCCAATTTCAAAGCCTAAAGCTATTAATGTAGGCTCTACCTGTCGCCTTGTTTTTCGAATTAAATTCTGAGGAATTTCAACGTCAATATATCCCGAAGGATTAAGCGTAAGGTATATTTTTCGATTTGCTTTTACGCGTTTTCCTGGTTTTGGAACTTGATCCAAGACTGAAAATGGTGGGTATTTTGAATTAAAACTAGCTGAGTCTAATATTTCTCTTCTCAGATTCATTTCTTCAAGTTTCTTATCTACGATATCCAATTGAAACTTTGAAAGGTCAGGAACCTCAATCGTATCGTTGTGATTGGTAGTTACATCAAGGTACTTTAAAGCCCCAAATACCAAAGCGACTAAAACAACCAGTGCTAGAATCAATTGAAGCAAAAAAGTCTTACTGAATATAAATTTAAAAAGTTTCATAAGTGAGATTAAATACAAATATAGATAAGCGAATTATAGAATGAAATGAACTAAGCGTATATTCTCAAAATTATAGTTTTCCCATCTTTTGTAAAACAAA
The DNA here is from genome assembly GCF_000355905.1 of Psychroflexus gondwanensis ACAM 44. GTDB lineage: Bacteria > Bacteroidota > Bacteroidia > Flavobacteriales > Flavobacteriaceae > Psychroflexus > Psychroflexus gondwanensis. The sequence continues at coordinate 42,614 of NZ_APLF01000002.1, read as the reverse complement.
CAAAACTAAAATAGGAACTGCTAGTAGAATGACCATTAGCAAGTGTTCTTTTAGCACCCAAGGCGATAGCAATAGAGTGATAAAATACCCTCCCATAGCTCCTCCAAAGTGAGCATCGTGGCCAACATTATCTCTTCTTGCTTTCATCGCCCAAATGGAATAAAATAAATAACCTATTCCAAATACATACGCTGGCATAGGAATAATAAAAAACAAACCTAACATCATATCGGGCTGGAGCAAAATGGCAGCGTAAAGAACACCAACTACAGCACCACTGGCTCCTACTGCCGTATAAGCATATTCATCTTTGTGAAAATAAAAAGACAATAAATTCCCTATAATCAAGCTTCCGAAGTAGACCAACAAGAACCCCGTTGTCCCTAAAAAACTTGTAACACTAGAAGCAAAAAAATAGAGGGTCAACATATTTACAAAAAGATGAGTCGTATCCACATGAAGAAATCCAGAGCTCAAAATCCTTATTTTATCGCCTGCCTTGATAGAAGACACCTCAAATTTGTACTTGTTGAAGAATTGAAAATCATTAAATCCTTTAAAAGACATCAAAACGTTCGCTGCAATAACGGCTATAATAACTAAATCGATTCCACCCATAATTTTAAATCAGTAAACGCCAAATATACCTATCTTTGGCGAAATTTTGAGTGATGCATGCACTGGTTTTTTATTTAGTTTATCCCTTTATTTGGTTGATTTCAATTTTGCCATTTAAGGTCTTATACTTCCTTTCCGATGTCTTTTTTATATTGATTTTTAGAATTTTCAGATACCGTAAAACAGTTGTTCTTGAAAACTTGAATTTAGCCTTTCCTGAAAAATCGAAGCAAGAGAAAGCAAAAATTGCTAAAGAATTCTATAAACATTTTTGCGATTTGATTTTTGAATCTATCAAATCCTTAACCATTTCTGAAGAAGACATCAAAAAACGCTATACACTTATTAATATTGACGAAATTCAAAAAATTGAGGACGAAGGGAAAAGCGTTGTTATAATGATGGCTCATTATGGTAATTGGGAATGGATTTTTATTATGCAAAGACACGTAAAATCTAGGGGTTACGCTGTTTATAAAAGATTAAGAAATAAATATTTCGATCAACTGATTAAAAAAATTCGGGCTAAATATAATACTGAACTTATTACAACAAAAGAAATTATTCCAACTTTACTAAAGGCAAAAGTCAAAAACGAAACATCCATTAGTGGTTTTATCTCAGATCAATCGCCTAAAGTTGATAAAGCTTTTCACTGGCAAAAATTCATGGGCATAGAAGTTCCTGTCCATACCGGTGCAGAAATGATAGCTAAAAAACTGGACTCCAGTGTTGTTTTTTGTAGTGTCACTAAAGTTAAACGCGGACACTATGAAGCCAAGTTTAAAACAATTGCCAAAGAACCCAAAGGCTTTGCTGATTTTGACATTACAGATCAGTTTTTAAAATTGGTCGAAAGCCAGATACGGGAAGCCCCAGAATATTATCTTTGGACTCATAAGCGCTGGAAACACAGTCGAATTTCCAGCGAATAGATTTAATTTAGCTGCTAAGCTCTCTAAGTTCAGAAATAAAACGCTGAGCTAAATTATCAGCTTCATTCTGACTTTTTGCTTCCGTATAAATTCTGATGATAGGTTCTGTATTGGACTTTCTTAAATGAACCCAGTTCTCTTTAAAGTCAATTTTTACACCATCAATGGTCGTTATATCTTCATTTTGATAGGTTTTAGCGATAGCCTCCAACAACTTATCGACATCCAAGTCTGGTGTAAGTTCTATTTTTTCTTTAGCCATAAAATAAGACGTATAGGTCTGCCTGAGCTCAGATACTTTTATTTCTCGCTCAGCCAATAAGCTTAAAAATAAAGCAACCCCTACCAAGCTATCTCTCCCATAGTGAAACTCTGGATAGATCACTCCTCCATTTCCCTCTCCACCAATCACCGCATTCACTTCTTTCATTTTAGCGACTACATTGACTTCACCTACAGCACTTGCAAAATATTCACAACCATGCTTTTCTGTGACATCTCTCAAGGCCCTTGAGGAAGATAAATTGCTCACCGTCGCTCCTTTTTTTCGACTTAAAACATAGTCAGCTACACTCACCAAGGTATATTCCTCTCCAAACATCTCCCCTTTTTCATCGACCAAGGCCAGTCTATCCACATCGGGATCTACTGCGATACCCAAATCTGCATGTTCTTCTTTCACCAATTTGGATAGGTCCTGAAGGTTTTTAGCCAAGGGCTCTGGATTATGAGGAAACTCCCCCGTGGGCTCACAATATAATTTCACGACCTCTACCCCTAGCATTTCCAAAAGAGGGGGTATTGAAATACCTCCCGATGAATTTACGGCGTCGACTACCACTTTAAATTTGGAATCCTTAATCCGATCGACCTCTACCAAGTTGAGATTTAGCACCTCTTCAATATGTAAATCGATATAAGCATTATGAAATGATATTTTTCCTAAATCGTCAACCTCTGCAAAATCAAAATCTTCCTCTTTTACAAATTTCAAAATCTGTTCTCCCTCTACTGCATTTAGGAACTCCCCGTCCTTATTGAGAAGCTTTAAGGCATTCCATTGTTTAGGATTATGGCTCGCGGTAAGAATAATACCACCATCGGCATGTTCCATAGTTACAGCAACTGCAACAGTAGGTGTCGTAGACAGTTCTAAATCCACCACATGAATACCCATTCCAGATAAGGTTTGCATCACTAGCGATTGAACCATTTTTCCAGAAATCCTGGCATCCCGACCAACAACAACTTTGTAATTATCTTTTCTTCGTTGTGTTTTGATCCATTTTCCATAAGCTGCAGAAAATTTAACAATGTCTAAGGGGGTTAAATTCTCCCCCACTTTACCGCCGATGGTCCCGCGAATACCTGAAATAGATTTGATTAGTGTCATATTTGTTTGGATTTGAAAAGTTTTTAAGTGTAAATATACGAGTCCATAGATTTAACTCCGTAATAATTTGCTAAAAGTGATAAGAAAATATACTTTAGGGCAATGAATTATTTAGCTCATATCTACCTTTCTGGAAATGATGAATTTCTAAAACTAGGAAATTTTATCGCCGATGAAATTAAAGGAAAGTCTTATAAAGAATTTCCAAAAGACATCCAAAAAGGGATTATACTCCATAGAGCTATAGACGATTTTACCGATCATCACCCTTTGGTCTCAAAAGGAGCCCATCGCTTTTTTGATGCTGTGGGACATTACAACGGCGTAGTTATCGATATGATTTACGATCATATATTGGCTAAGCATTGGAACACCTATTCTGAAGTGGATTTAAACCTGTTTGCAGAGGATTTTTATCTGCTTCTAGACACAAATATGGATATCTTACCCAAGAAAATATCCAGAGCAGTTCCTTACATGATAGAACATAACTGGCTAGTGAGTTATGCTAGCATTGAGGCTTTACGCGAAATTTTAAAACAAATGAACAACAAGACCAAGCATGAGACTTCTCTCCAAAAGGGAGTAGATATTTATATAGATCATCAAAAAGAATTTGAAGATGAGTTTGAATCGTTTTTTGAAGACATAAGAGCGTTTTGTAAAGAAAAAATTAAAAGCATCAATCAGAATTTATGAAATGGATTTGGAAAACACTTAAGGTTCTTGGAATTATCATCCTCTGTGTCCTTGTATTACTAACGACAATTGGAGTGATAATTTCTGAAGACTTGCCAGAGGGCAAAGAAGGTGCAAAGGCAGATGAATTAGCCAAAGAGATTTTAAAAGAACTTAACTACGACGCTTATAAAAACACCAAGGTGATTAGCTGGACGTTTGCGGGAATGCATTCTTATGAATGGCACAAAGATGAAAATTATGTGCTGGTAAAATCTGGTGACGAGGTGGTGAGGTTAAATTTAAAAGATTACGACTCTAGTCAAATTATATCTCCTAAAGTTATGGACGACAAGATACGTCAACAACACATCCAGAGGGCCATTAAGAATTTTAATAATGATTCCTTTTGGCTAATTGCCCCTTATAAACTGATGGATGATGAAGTAGAAAGACGTGTTGTGAATACGGAAGGAAAAGAAGCCTTATTGATAACCTATACCTCTGGGGGGACTACACCCGGAGATTCCTATCTTTGGATTGTCGATGAAAATTACAGACCCAAAGCTTTCAAAATGTGGGTTTCTATAATTCCAATAGGTGGAGTTACCGCCAAATGGAAAGACTGGGTAAAAACCCAGTCTGATATGATTTTATCTACGGAAAAATCAATTTTTGGTTTACCGATTTCCATCACAAACCTTGAAACTTCAAACTAAAAGAAAGCAATAATAGCGGACATTACAAGCATTAAAAAAGCAGGTAGTGAACGCCTAGGAGAATCTTTAATTTTGATGTGCATACCAATAGCACCTATCATTAAAACCCCCATACCTACAGCTCCAATAAAACCAAGATTGGCATCCGTTTTAAAAATGCTTATTATCAAAAGTCCAGCAAAACCTATTTTAAGAAAACCAATTACAGGAACCATCCAACTCGGTAAGCCATAATTACTGAATTCTTCATTCATATTACCAGCTCCATTCCCTCTCCATTCAGTTTTAAGGTTAAACCTTAATAACCAGACGTTTAAAATACCGGCAGCAATAATGACTTTTAAAATTATAATAAGAATATCCATAAATGATTAATTTTTCATAAATATCTTAAATAAAATTAAAAAACAAGAGCCTATAACATAATTTTAATGGCCCTTTAAGCTTATTGCATTGAATCTTCCATAAGACCCTCAAAACCAGAAATTGCTCCTAGGTTAAGCTGGTCTCCCATTTGGGTTATTTTAAAAATATCATTGGGTTCAATATTACTCCCTCTCATTCTCAGCAGCAGCATCCCCATTTTTAAATCATATCCAAAAAAGACAATTTCTTGAATATCCTCTTCATTACCAGAATACAGAAATTTAGCCTCTCGGTCTGCCCCGTTAAAATTAATAAGAGACTTATATTCTGGTTGCTTTAGGATAGAGCGCAATGCGGTCCTTTCGGCTTCTAATGCAGATTCTCCTTTATCTTTTAAAAGAGCAAGAACATTTATTTTTTCTATCTTCTTAACACTCTTCTTTTCCTCTGGACTTAAACTGTCTAGGTTTTGAATAAGAAGATCCATGGATAAACTTGCAGAAATAAATTCAGGATTACTTTCTTTTTCTACTAAGTACTTTTGGAGACTTGGGTTGGAATTACAAGCCCATAAAGCACTTAAAGCCACTACCCCTATTATAAATGATTTCATCTTATTGTTCTTTTAAATTTTCTAAAGATTTTGCTCCAGGGATATTCATTTGACTGGTTAACTTTGAAATGTTTTTCAAGTCAATATTCCCGTTGATGACCATCAAAACCGATTGCGTATCTGAAGCTTCTGAAGAATTGATAAACATCAAGAGTTGACTCACATAGTCATCTGTTTTACCGGGTTTAATGTAAAAGTTTACATTTTTACCATCATCTTTGATTCGCATCAATTCCTCTAAATTATTCTTAGATTTTAAGATGTTAAAATCAGCCTGAAGCTGTTTTCCATAGTCAAGACTTTCGGTGGTATACACCTTTATGTCATCTAGATTTTCTACTAGCTCCAAGTAGGCCTTCACATCTTCGTCATCACTGCCGAGATCGAGTTTACTCATTAATTTAAACATGCTTTTGTTAACGACAATAGAGGTGATCTCTCTTATATTATCGTATTTAGAAAAATCTTGTGCAAAAGATTTGGTGCTTAAAAAAGCAATGGTCATTATTAGACCTAAAATTTTAATTCGTTTCATAGCTTTATTTTATTATTTTGTTTTTTTGAGTGTTGAATACTTCAATATATTCCAATTTTTCCAAACCTTCATTCATATTATAGGACAGAAAGTTAAGTGCATTTTGTGTTTTTTCGAAAGCTATTCTGGCTGCCTGTATATCCTGTTGCTTTTCATAATATGTAAAAAGCCATACTGCACCGAGAATAACAACTATACTCGCCGCCACGTTGAGCCATAAGAACTTATTGGGCTTAGAAGATTGGAGATCTACTTCTACTTGCGAAGTGGTTTTCGATTCAGTTTCAAAATAGCTGAATAAAACAGCGTAAGGCTCGAAGTCTTTATCGTAAGACTCGCTAGCAAAGTAAGACTTTAAGTCGCGTTCTTGTTCTAAGGTTGTTTCTCCATCGTCGAAAAGATCCAACAACTTGGTTATATATGCTTTACTGAAGTCCATAGGCGGAGGTTTTTTTCAATTCGTTCATAATCTTTTTTCTAGCTCTCGATAAGGCGACTCTCACAGATGTGGAATTCATTCCCATAATGTCTTCAATTTCTTTATTCGAAAATTGCTCGACGTCTCTTAACTGTATGATAGCTCTTTGCTGCTCTGGCAAAGCATCAATAAACTTTTTGACCAAGTCGACTTCGTCTCTAGCTTCAATTTGAGATCCAAGACCTGAGTTGGTTTCAGAATAAGAATTATGAACCAACTCCAGCGTTTTGTGGTGTTTGGATTTTAAAACATCATAACATAAGTTTTTGGTCATCGTCATTGCATAAGCTTCTACATTGGTTACCGCCGATAACTTCGCTCTCCTATTCCATAATTTCATAAGAACATCTTGAGTTGCATCTTTAGCTGCAGCTTCAGAAGACAACAAACGCAGTGAAAACCTAAAGATTTTATCTCTTACGGGCAGTATATGTTTGTTATAATCTTCAGAAGTCATGTAGAGTCTGTTTTTAAAGAAGACGACGTAAGATATGTTTTGTTACATTCATAAAGAACTTTCGCAAATTTGTTTATTTTTATCTAAAATTTGATAAATGAAAGTATTGAAACTTTTTGCGTTTATAAGCCTATCTCTCTTATTCCTTAATTCTTGCCAAGACGACCGGGATGATAACATTACCAACATCAACGAGCTTGCAAATCAAGAAAATATTAAAGATTATATCTGGAAGGCGATGAATATCTTTTATGTATACAAAAGCGATTCTCCAGATTTGGCAGACGATAGATTTGAAAGCACTCCAGAGTATAGAGACTTTTTGGGGAGTGTAGAATTCCCTGCAGAATTTTTCAATTCTCTATTGGCAGACCAGGATCGATTTAGTTTTCTAGTATCCGATTTTGTTGCACTCGAACAAAGTTTAGATGGAATTTCACTTGATAACGGAATGGCATTTGGTTTGGTTAGATTTATTGGAACCAATACGGTTTTTGGCTACGTGAGATATGTTATTCCAGGTTCCCCTGCGGACTCTGCTGGTTTGGAAAGAGGTATGATCTTTAACCGTATAGACGGAACAGTCTTTTCACCAGATACAGATTTTAATCGGCTCCTCAATCCTGCGAGTTATTCCATTGGGTTGGCAGAATTTCAAAATGGAGGTCTTGTCCAACTTGACCAAGAAGTTGCTTTAAACAAAGTTCAATTGACAGAAAACCCTATCCATGATCATCGTGTTTTAGATCTTGATGGCGTTAAAGTAGGTTATTTGATGTATAATAACTTTAGAACCCCATTTAATACGGAGCTCAATGCTGTATTTGCAAATTTTGCTACTGAAGGTATTAGCGACCTAGTTTTGGATTTAAGATATAATTCTGGTGGGAGTATCGAAACGGCCAAAGACTTATCGAGTATGATTACAGGACAATTCAACGACCAGGTTTTCGCTCAACAGCTTTTCAATACCAATTTTGAACCCGAAAACCTCATTTTTGATAACCAAATCAATACTGGTGAAGCCATTAACAGCTTAAACTTATCTCGCGTTTTTGTCTTAACCACAGGCTCTTCAGCCTCTGCTAGTGAACTAGTCATCAATGCGCTAAACCCTTACATCGATGTGGTCCAAATTGGCACCACAACCGAAGGTAAGTTTGAAGGCTCCGCCACGCTATATGATTCTGAAGATTATACCAGAAACAACGTAAGTTTAGAACATACCTACGCCATTCAGCCGCTAATTTTAAAGACTGCCAATAAGGATGGGTTTACAGACTTTTTCGATGGTTTAGAGCCAGATATTGAGTTAGGAGAAAGTTTTCCAAACCTCGGTATACTAGGGGATCCCAATGAAACTCTACTCAATAGAGCTCTTCAGGAAATTATCCCTGGGTTTGCTCGCACGCCAGATGGAGTGAAATCAATACACTCTATTGAGCTTTTAGGCGAAGACAACATGAGTTCTCCCAGCTTCCAAAGAATGTATATAGACTATAAAAAGAAATAATCTTGGACGAGGAAAACCAGCTGATATTTAAAAATTTACAACGACAAGTTGAGATTATACTCTTGTACTTAAGTTCAAAAGCAGAATATAAGTCATTAGTATCCAAAGTATCTCACGACTTAGCCTCTCCTCTTGGTTATTTAAAATTTTCTTCGGAAATTCTTCAATCTCAAATCGGGAGTAATAGTCAAGAAGACTTAATAGAAACGGGCCGTGTTATTTCTTCCTCTACTATCAAACTTAGCGAGGAAGCCAACCAACTCGTCACGGAGGGAAAGTCTACACTACATCTAACTGAGTTAACGAAAACAAGTCTAAGAGAACTCTTATCTTCAAGCCTAGACTTGCTGAAGTTGGACGAAAAATCTATAAACTTAAAAGGAAAACTAACTGCTAAAGCTGTGAATTTTCCCGAGCTTTATCAGTATCTTTTATTTTCATTGATTAATGAATTAAGGAAGATTGAATTCCAATTAAATTCAATTGAAGTGATCCCGTGTAGAAAAGATTTGAAAATCACTTTAAGTGGAGATCTAAGTCAGCCCATAGATGACTCAAAGATTGACATCATAATGAATGACTTAAAACAGCAACCTTTTATCAACTCGGTATTGGAAGTGCTACAAGCAGAAACTTCCTATACCAATACTTTAAAACAGATTTCTGTGGAAGTAGTTTTATCTAGGGCAATGTCTTAATTGACGGAGGTGTTATAGTCTGTTCTATACGCATCCACTAGCCCAATATTATTATTGATATTTAGCTTTTGCATGATGCGTTTCTTATAAGTACTCACCGTTGATTTCTGAAGATTAAGCTCATCTGAAATATTAATATTCGTCTTGCCTTCTGACAAAAGAGCTAATATCTGAAATTCTCGATGTGACAAAATATTAGACAAGGATAGATCATTTGCTCCATTATTATTAAATACCTCATCTTCAATATTTTCATCTACAAACCGTTTGTCGTTTTCTAAAACTTTAATAGCTAAGGCTATTTTTTGAAGGGGTTGTGATTTTCCTAAGTATCCATCTGCTCCATTTCTAATAAAATTGACGGCATATTGGGGCTCCTCGTGAGCGGAATACATCAGAATTTTGGTTTGTGGGTAATTAGCTTTTATGTCTTTTACGATTTCCACAGTATTCCCACCTGGCATTTTAATGTCCAAAATGATAAGGTGAATGTCTTTTTGACACAGCATTTGATTCCTCAACTCATTGATAGAAGATACTTTAATAATGTCTGGACCAGAGATTGTTTGGCGCAAAAGAGCCTCTACTCCATGCTTAACTACATCATGATCGTCTGCCAGAATGATTTTAGTAATTTTTTTCAAATTAGTTTGGTTGGATAAAAATTTTATACTAAGATATAAAAGTAGATTTAAAACTACAACTTTATTCGCACATAGATGCTAAAAAAGTAAAACCTTTGTTTTATTTAATGAAATGAGGGATTTGCTGAGCTCAATCTTGATTTAAATTTTAAATTTGCAACTTCTAAAAGAAGCGATATGAAATCAACTGCACTTACCGAAATTCATAAACAACTTGGAGCTAAAATAGTCCCTTTTGCAGGCTATGATATGCCTGTATCTTATACTGGAGTGAACGAAGAACATGAGACCGTAAGGCAACATCTAGGTGTTTTTGATGTCTCCCACATGGGTGAATTTTTTATTGAAGGAAAAGAGGCTTTACAGCTTATTCAAAAAATAACCAGTAATGATGCTTCCACACTTATCGACGGTCAAGCACAATACACCTGTATGCCCAACCAAACAGGAGGAATTGTAGACGATCTCATCATCTATAAGTTTCACGACGAAAAATTTATGATGGTAGTGAATGCTTCCAACATAGAGAAAGATTGGAAGTGGGTGAACCAACACAACACATTTGATGCGATTGCTACCAATCTATCCGATGAGTATTCGTTGTTAGCCATACAAGGCCCAAAAGCTTTGGAAGCCATGCAAAGTATTTCACCCCTTGATCTATCTGCAATCAAATTTTATCATTTTGCTGTAGGCGAGTTTGGGGGAGCTCAAGATGTGATCATTTCGGCCACGGGATATACAGGCAGCGGAGGATTCGAAATTTATTTTAAAAATAAAGATGCTGAATTGATTTGGACAGCTGTATTAGAGGCTGGAAAAGACTTCGGAATCAAGCCTATTGGACTAGCTGCTCGAGATACCTTGCGTTTAGAGATGGGCATGTGTTTATATGGTAACGACATCGATGAAACAACCTCTCCAATTGAAGCTAAGTTAGGTTGGATTACTAAATTCACTAAAGACTTTATTAACGCTGAAGCGCTGAAAGCGGAAAAAGAAAATGGTCCTTCTAGAAAGCTTGTTGCTTTTGAACTAGAGGATAAAGGTATACCCAGACATGGTTACGCTATCGTAGACGAAGAAGGCCATGACATAGGACATGTGACCTCGGGTACAATGTCCCCAAGTCTTAAAAAAGCTATCGGTATGGGTTATGTTAAAACAAAACACTCTAAATTTGGAACATCTATCTATATTCAAATCAGAAAGAAAACAATAAAAGCGACTATTGTAAAGCCTCCATTTTACAAGGCTTAAGCCTAAATTTTATATAATCTTAAGCCATTTCTAAATTTCGGAAATGGCATATCAAGTTTTTAAGTATATCAAACACACCAAAAAAATACTAATTCTCGGTGCTAGTGGTTTTCTAGGCAATGCCCTCTTCAAGGAGTTGTCCCCTTATTATGATGTCTATGGCACTTTCGCAAGAGATCATACTGACTTAGAAAAAAACAAACGCATGTTCCAATGGGATGTTGAAACGGAATCCATTAGCCTTCTGTTAGAAGAACTGGCTCCAGATCTTATCATTTCTTGTATTCGAGGTGACTTTGCAGCCCAAACTCACGCCCATTTTGAGATGATTACCTATTTAATCAAGTTTCAGAAGAAATTGATTTTTTTGTCGTCTGCCAACGTTTTTGATGTGTTCAGCAACTACCCCTCCTATGAGTACGACAAAACTCTATCTGAAAGTGTTTACGGCAGATTTAAAATAAAGATTGAAAATGCCTTACTCAGAATTCCTAATCACCTTTACAATATTGTAAGATTACCGATGATATACGGTCATAATTCCCCAAGGGTGAAAGAATTAAAGCTGCTATATGACTTAAAAGAACCTATTGAAGTCTTTCCAAATGTGGTAATGAATGCTACCACTCACGATAAGTTTTCTCAACAAATCCATTACCTCATCAATCGCGATCTTGAAGGAGTCTACCATCTTGGCAGTCAAGACCTCATCCATCATAAAGAACTAGTACATGATATTTTAAAAGGCTTTGGTTTGGAAAACCCAATTTTCAAAAATGTATACAACTCCAATGAAGACCGGTATATCGCCATTATTCCTAAAACTCATATCTTACCAAAAAACCTGCAAATTACCATTGAAGAGGTCGTTAAAAATTCAACAAAACTTCAGTCATAAAATCAGTTTATTTTTGTATTTTATGGACTCACTAAAAAAAGAATATTATGACACCATTATCCACAAAAGAAATTGAAAGCCATTTAGAATCATTAGAGGGCTGGTCTTATAACGAAGACGCTATTCATACTACACTAGAATTCAATGATTTTAAAGACGCATTTTCTGCCATGACGAGAATTGCTTTTGAAGCTGAAGCTCAGCAACACCATCCCAACTGGTTTAATGTGTACAACACCTTAGAAATCAGTTTATCGACTCACGATGCAGGTGGCGTTACTGAAAAAGATTTTAAAATGGCAAAAACTATAGAATCTATCGTTTCTGAAAACTAGAATATTTAACAAAAGTTGAGTTAATTGTATTAAAACTTAAACACTTTACTAAGTTAAGTTTTACCTTTGACCGAATTAAAATATGACAGCAATGATTGATGCCCTAGAATGGAGATATGCAACCAAAAAGTTTGATGACTCCAAACGCATAGATCCCTCTAAAGTGGAAATGCTTAAAAAAGCATTCAACTTAACCCCTACTTCTTACGGTTTGCAACCTTTAAGATTGTTGGTGATTAAAGAACAAGAGTTTAAGGATAAACTTTTCGAGCATAGTTATAATCAAATTCAGGTAAAATCTGCCTCTCACGTCTTGGTGATATGCACCGAAAATAGTGTTGATGAACCATTTATCAATCATAATTTTGAACTGCAGAAGGAAATCCGAAATGCAAAAGATGAGACCATCAGACCTTTTCGAGAATTTTTGATTAAGGACTTTGGTAAAAAGTCTGATCAGGATATCAAAAAATGGGCGATCAATCAGGCGTATTTAGCTTTGGGTAATTTATTGACTATTTGTGCAGCAGAAAAGATTGATGCATGTCCAATGGAAGGTTTTGATAGCGCGGCTTACGATAGGATTTTAAACCTCAATGAAAAAGGTATTTCCTCAGCTTTGGTTTTACCCGTGGGTTATAGAGCGGAAGATGACAAATTTGCTGGTTTTCAAAAAGTGAGACGTCCTCAAACAGAAACAATTATTGAGTACTAACTCTCAACTATTTATAATACTTTAAAAGACTTTTCAGATCCCTGAAAAGTCTTTTTTTTGATTAGGGCTAAGAATTAATTTAATCGATATTTTTTGGATTTATTGTCGATTCGGGTTGAAATTGAAACCAAATATAAGTCCTAAAAAATCATTCGATTTTAAATTATTCTTTTCCATCTACGAAATCCTGTAAATAGCTATAGCGAGGCGTAAGCTGTCCATCTTTAGTCATTCTAGCCCGTTCCAAAATACCCTCAAGGTCTCCATTGAAAAACGCAGGAATCACGTGCTTTGCAAACATATCGCCAAAGCCTTCGCTAGCGTCTTTAGGAAGCTCACAGGGTAGGTTATCGACCGCCATTACCGTAATTGCACCTTCGGCATCGAAGGCCACTTCCGACTCGGTTTGTGGATCATAACCATAAAACGGATCTTCAATTGTTGAAGGTCTTACAGTGGACGCCACTGGTCCATCGATATCACAACTAATATCTGCAATAAGGTTGATCTTAAAATCAGGATGCTTGGCGTTTTCTCGGGTTATTAAATATGGAGCATGGTCGCCGTAAAAGTGCCCAGCAATAAAGTAATCGGTTACTTTTGCAAAACGCATAAACGTGGACTCATAAGGTGTAGGATCCAAAAAGAATTCTGAAGTCTTTCCAAGTTTACCATCTTTGCGCTGGTTATAATCCATCACATTGATAATTGTGTAGACCGGCTCATCGAAAGAAGCATTGAGGTACTCCTCTACTCCTACTTTTTTGATCTGTAGATGGTCTAAAATTTCTTTGGCGCCTTTGGCGACTTTCCCTAAACCAGACAAACATATCTTTAGGTTGGGAATTTGAATAGTATCCAACTCTTGCTGAAGAGCCTTTAAGTCTGAAAGACCTTCTACTTTAGGCAAATTGAAAAGACCATCGCGTAAGCCTAAAGCTCGAAAACCATTATAGGCTCCTACCAAACCGGCATAGCGACCAAAACCGATAAGCCGACCTCCTCTGGGATTGGTAATCACTTCATGATCGTAGAGCTCTATATTCTTCTCTAAAACAGCCTTGAGTAAATCTCGGTTATAGGGTTGTTTTTTGATGGTGTGGGAAAAGAAAAAATAGGATGCCTTAGGAATCAAAGCCTCCATAGGAACTTCCTTAACTCCCAAGAGCACATCGCAACTGGACAAGTCGTCGGTGACTTCCAGACCTTGCTGCTCATAGGCAGTATCTGGAAAAATGCGAATATCGGAAGACTCTACCGCAAATTCCAGGTGGGGATATTGAATTTGGACTGTTCTAGCTTTTTCAGGAGAGAAAACCACGCGACGATCTGGTGGCGTTTTGCGTTCTTTGATAAGTCCAAATTTCATAGGCTTTATTTTAAGATGATTTTTGCTTCAAAGATAGTATTTATATCTACTTTTGCAGTTCTAGTTGGAAAGGTAACTTCCTTTTAATATTGAAGTGACCCGCGTAAGGGATAGAAGCGGCATCCCTCATTCCCGATATTTATCGGAATGAGGATATAGCGGATAGCCCGGCGCTTTGGAAGACGAGAGTCGACCAAAGGGAAACGCCCAATTTAAGATCATTGACAGATAAAGTGGTAGAAAGCTTAACTTCAATTACTGACTTTGTAAGTATGGGGTCGATTTGGTTTTGACAGCAAGGCCAATTGGATGGTAAGCACGCCGAGCGCTGGGATACAGCTCGTAAATCTCATGTTTCACACTTTTTTAAACGGCGAAGATAACTACGCCTTGGCTGCATAATCCGAATCACAGTAGGATATGCTTAACCGTTACAAGGTAACGGGCTAAGATGTCTCGCAAAAGCCTTGATTTGCGGCGTTTGCACCAGAGGCACCGGTAAAGTAAATATAGCTAAAACAGGGTCTTGATGTTTTGGTGAAACTCAATTGAGGATAAGGACAAGGTAGGTGGTTTTCAGCCAGTCTTGTCTCGAAAATCCAAGAGAAAACTAAGCGTGTAGAAGACTATTGAATTGCTTGTTTGGACGGGAGTTCGAGTCTCCCCGACTCCACTATAAACCCTCATATACCTAGTGTATATGAGGGTTTTATTGTTTTAAAACTTTTTTTAAAACAATAAATAAACTCAAAACTAAATAGTTTAGAATTATTGAGTTTTGTGAGTATCGTCAAGTTTAAGGTCAGATCTAGAATTATCAACCCATTAATTCAGAATATCGTCAATTAAATACTCTACATTTTGGTTTTTTTAGAGTGATAATTATTATAAAAAATGTTCTGAATAAAGTATGGATTTTAAAGCCCTGTCTTTAGTTAACATCCAGCATAAAAAAGCGGCTTTATATCACTACTAAAGCCGCTTTTTATCAATTCTATTTAGTTTGGGAGAAGCTTAATTTTTAACCTCATGTTCCCAAAAAGCTCTCCAGTTGATTTTTTGATTTGCTAGAACCTGCCTGCTTGCACCAACTGAACCGGCTTTTTATTTTATCAAAACCTAAAATATTCAGATGTGATTGTAAATATTCTGAACTCACCCAAACCTTATTAAACTTTTCTTTTAATTCTCGAGTTTTTGCAATCTCTTCGTGTTGTAGCAAGTTTTGTACTTTATGTGCGGTAACCTAAATAGCATGAAAACCGGGGGTTTACCTTGGTTTTCATGCTATTTATTATCGCCCAAAGCCTGTAAACAGTGGGTGTGAAACTTGAGTATTTTATAATAAATTAATCTTCAGCTTTGACGAATTTTGAATTGATATGCAATTTTCCATCTTTTAATTTCTGCCAGTAAATTTTCATGTCGGCGTTGATTTCAGGAGCCATAATATACAATCCTATGATATTGGGAAAGGACATGGCTAGAATCATCATATCGGCGAAGCTTAAAACAGCTCCTAAACTTACCGAAGCACCTAATACTACAAAACCTAAATACATTATTTTAAAGGTCAGTTCCACTTTTTTACTTCTTCCAAAGAGAAAGGTCCAAGAGCGCATTCCGTAATATGACCAGGAAACGGTAGTAGAAAAAGCAAATAAAAATACCGCGACCGCCAAAACTGAAGGAAACCAGGAAACTACACTTCCAAAGGCATCAGCGGTAAGTTCTACGCCACCCAGTCCGCTACTGGTTTCATGCTTTCCAGTAAAAATCAAAACCAGGGCAGTCATGGTACAAACCAGCATCGTATCGATAAAAGGTTCAACCAAAGAAGTGAAGCCATCGGCTATAGGGTGATTGGTTTTGGCGGCACTGTGAGCAATTGCGGCCGATCCTACTCCTGCTTCACTAGAAAAAGCGGCGCGTTGCAAGCCTATGATCAAAACGCCAATAAATCCACCTTTCAAAGCTTCTGCAGAAAAAGCACCATCGTAAATGGCTAAAAAAGCACCTCCAATATATTCGAAATGATAACCTATCACTACTAAACAACCCAACACGTATAAAATGGCCATACCTGGAACTACTTTCGCAGTCACTTGGGCGATACTTTTAATGCCACCAATAATCACTACGCCTACCAAAATGGCGAAACCAATTCCGAACCAGAATCCCTGACCTTGAAAAAAGGGAATTTGCTCTGATACTATTTTAAAAGCCTGATTTGACTGCAACATATTACCACCGCCAAATGAAGCTCCTACTCCAAGAACCGAAAAGAGTATTGCCAGGAATTTCCCCAAATTCACAAGGTTTCGCTTTTCCAGACCATAGCGCAAATAATTCATAGGTCCTCCAAATATGCGACCGTCGTCATCAATAAAGCGATATTTCACCCCCAAAGTACATTCTGCAAACTTTAAAGACATGCCGAAAAAACCTGCGAGAAACATCCAGAAAGTTGCACCCGCACCTCCAAGGGAAATCGCCACCGCTACCCCTGCAATATTTCCCAGGCCCACTGTGGCCGATACCGCGGTGGCCATAGCTTGAAAATGCGTTATCGTGCCGGGAGCATCGGGATCGTCATACTTTCCCCTTGCCAAATCTAAAGAATGCCGAAACCCTCGAATGTTTACGAACTTTAAACGTATGGTAAAGAAAATACTTCCCAAAATAAGCCAGATAACAATGAAAGGAAGGTTGTTGGTTTTTATATCTCCGTTGGGATGTAAAAGAGGTTGGGGATCTTGAAATTGGATTACCCCAAGGAGCGGAGCATTAAAAGAACCTGTTTCGGGCAATCTGGAAATCGAAGATCCTTCTTTGGTATCGTGTTCTAAAGTTCCTTCGGCCGGAGCATAAACAGAATATTCTGTATTATTATTGCCTTCCAGCACTGCAATCTCGTTACCTTTTTTGACCTGGCTTCCCTCTGGAGCCAACCATTTTTTTACGAGGTATTCCTCATCGGCAGATACTTCGATTCGCGGAAGGGGTATATTTTTATAAGAACTGTAAACTACAGGATCATATATTCCAAGGGTAGCAAAAGCATCCCAAAATAGAACGGCTCCCAGCACATCCACCGCCGGCTGTACTTTGCTGTTGAAAATTTCGGTTATCGATTTTGTAGGAATGGTAAATGTCTTCGAAACCTTATTTCCGCTGGCATCGCTTACAAGTACGGAATGTTCCATCCCCTCAATCAAACCAACCGATTCTGCCGCAATTAAAGGCGTGTTTACATTACTCCATTTATATTGATAGGGAGCCTGGCCACCCTCAACTACTACCTTTGCCACTCCATTATTAATTTCGGAGGAAGGATTGAGTAGTTCCAATTGAACTTTCATTTCACCGGCAGATTCAACCTGAGCTATAGAAGTAGCAAAAGTAATAAGCATCAGAGTCAAAAGGAGAAAAAGTCTAGATTTTATCATCTCATATTTATGTATTCGCGAATTATATATGGACAATTACAATATAAGCAATAAGCAGAAGTCATCCCAAGAAAATCAAGATATTTATTTTGAAATTGAGTAAGATCTAGATTTAATAATGCTTTTGTTGAAACAATTTTTACTGGATCATTTTGATTTAGTAAAAATAAGAAATAAAGTGAAACGGTTCTTTATTTTTATTTAGAAGAACGGAATATCAAGCCAAAAGAAGAAACCTTGCGAGTATAAATAACTAAAAGTTTTACCAAAGAAGTCACTTTTCAAGCTTCCACTACACGGATACAAAATATATCTTCGCGTAAAATGGTTTAGTTGGATAGACAAAATAACTAAAAAAGTTATCCAAAGAGATCGGAATTTAGCAGCAAAGGGAACCTGAATGACCACCGAGCTCGCTTCTTTGTTAAACTAGTTTAGTAGGAACTACGACTCTCGATTGCCATACTATTGGGTACTTCTATGCCGTTAACTATAAAAAACTGGCACATTGTTACAAAGATTTGGAAAATAGTGATTTTAGAGCGCCCAATACCATCGTCACTAATATCACTCCGTTATAGATCAATCCTAAAATATTTTATAAGCAGGGACATTAATTCCACATCAGAATCGGTCAATGCAAAAATAATATCCTTCAGGCATAGTTTATAGATCTAAAAAAGCTAGAATTTTTCCTTTGTAGATTAGCAACAATTAGTCATAATCAATAGAAACGAAATTTAGTGCGGTACAATCGTCGGCACAAGCCATAATAAAAAATCCATAAAACGCTTATATGTTGTGTTTTACGGATTATGCATTTGGTCCCACTTTGACTCGAACCAGGGACCACCTGATTGAGCTTAACTGATGTTGGCAAGAGTATCCCTTACTCGTACTCAATTAAATTTGATCTTATACCTTTTCCAATAAAGATCAAAGCATCAAATTGTTCAAACCAATTTGCTTCATTACTATTTAATCCGAAAAAGCTTTCATAATCTTTATTTGAAAATTTTGGATATGCCTTTATTAATGCTTTGGAATCAATAAAATAATTTCCTGTTGTATCTGGTAAATAATGGAGCAGGTTATATTTATTCATTTGAGCTTTCTCTATTTTTCTCTTTTTAATCCACGGCATGTGAATATAGGTAAAGGCAAGATGATAAGAAATATCAGGATTTAATTTTACAAAATCATATCCCATTGTCTGTCCTTCCATAAATTCACTTTCAACTTTTGACATATGCGCATTCGCTACCCAGACTAAAAATTTCTTTTCAGGAAATTTCTTTACAAGAAAATCAAGATTTTTAGCCATTTGTTTATCTCTTATCGGAATACCTTCTTTTCTAATGCTATGAATAGTATAAATTTCTACCGCACTTTGAAAGCTTTCTAAAAATTAGTGCCAAAGTGGGTCAATTTTTTCATTTGATAATAAAACATCAATGGTACCTAACAGAAATTTGACTTCATCTTTATTTAATTCATCACCAGCCGTTTTAATTGATTTATCGGTTAATTTAATGAATCTATCATCTACATTAATATTCTTTCCCTTTAAATAATCATTTAGCTTTTGTGCAAAATTATGGTAGGTATAATATGAATTTGTATAATTATCGAGTCCCCATAGTGTAACATCATGTACCTCTAAAAATCTGAATAAATCTTGACATTGTTCAGATCGTGTCCAATGAGGAAAAATGTTATATTTTTTATGGTCAAGTACAATCCAAAAAAATCGCTTTCAAAAACGATATCTTTGTAGCCTTTTTCATTAACCAGATATTTTACAAACTCAGTTTTAGCTAAAAAATCAGAACCCATATGATGTGCTGATTCTCCTAAAAAATACAACACTTTTATTCTCAATGTTATATGAAATAATTTTCTTCACGTCATCTGTCAATAGGTTTTCTAATGTATTCAATTGGTAAGTATTACTCTCAATTTGAGCAAATGAAAGTTTAGTAAGACTTATTAAAAAAATTAAAATTATAGTTCTCATTTTCATAGATATTCTTGCCAACCTTATAGATAACACAATAAGTTGTGTTATCTATATTTTAAAAACTCTAATCAAAGGGATTTTTTATCGTCTTAAAAGTTTTAACATTAAAAATATGCTTTAATAAACTGTGAATTGCTTGTGTTTTCTATTCTTTGACCAAATCATTTAGAGTGCATCGTAATATGACATATATTGTAGTTAATGTTAAGTTTTCATACAAAAAGGCTTAGAAGACCCCTAAAAACAGTGTCTTTTGAAAACCCTACTGACACTAGAAAGTTAAAAATATAATCGTTGTCACCGACTCCTCTATAAACCATCATATACCAAGTGTATATTGGGGTTTTGTTGTTTTAAAACTTATTTTAAACTCAAAATCAATAGTTTAGAATTATTGAGTTTTGTAATTATCGTTAAGTTTGAAGTCAGATCTAGAATTATCAACCTATTAATTTGAATTGAATATCATGAAAAAAATGTTTGTTATTTTTTTACTATTAAGCTGTATTATCGGCTATTCTCAGTCAGGGTATACAGTTTTGAATAACGATGAATACGATCAAATAAAGTTCGGAGATACTTACTTTAAAGATATAAAAGAATCTAATGCAGATATTAAGATTTTGAACGATTTGGTTCTAAACAAAGCTTCGCTCTGGAAAGATAATAAAGCCAAAAAACCAAATGCAGTGACTATTGAAATTTATGGCTTTGAAATTGGTGAACCACAGAGAGTCTTTAATTACAATTCAGGACTTATGATAGCATTTTCAGACGATTCCAATAATCAGAAGTTTGAAATTGGACGTTTAGAAACTAACGATATAAACATTAATGGGGTTTACCTTAAAATAGGCGATCCAATTTCAAAACTAAATTCAATAGAATATGTTATAGATACAGGGAAAAACAAGCATAAATTTGTGTCTATCATAAGAGAAGATGGATATTGCAGTCCAATTTCTATAAGCTTGGATAGCAACAACAAAATTTCCGATATCGTATACTATGTCATACCATAAAAATAGATATATAACCTGGCCTATACTTAGTATTAAGCATAAAAAAGCGGCTTTAGATCACTACTAAAGCCGCTTTTTATCAATTCTATTCAGTTGGGGAGAAGCTTAATTTTTAACCTCATGTTCCCAAAAAGCTCCGCTAATGTCTGTCATTTTTACAGTGTAAATTCCCGAAGGCAAATCGGCTAAGCTGTTATGCTTTAAATTCATTTTTGCTTTTGCGCCCAAGGGCACAATTAAACTGTGTTTGCCTGGTTTTATCTCAGCAACATAATAGTTTGCAATACTAGCTTCCTTTAGAGACGCCAAGTCTTCCTGAGAATAATCAAGAACCTTGTTGTTGTCTTCATCAAATAACTCGATACGGATAACCCAAGAGCCATACACATCTACACCTTCAACTCTAAAGACATCGAACGAAAGCGTACTGTTGCTAATGTTAGCCTCTGTTATTTCAAGTTTTGGTTTTACAGATTTATTATGTAGCGTTCCCCATAATCCACCATGAAATACTTGATTGGTCATTAAGGTCATTCCAAAAATTAATAAAGAGCCGACAAGCACTACTTTTGGAAATATACTTTCTTTAATAGGCAATACCCCTGAACCTATCCACGCAAACCATTTGGTTTTGGTGAAAGCAATATCCTTTTTCATCAGGTAATGATCCAAGGAATATTTACCACTTCCGGTTAGGAATAAAACAAAGCCCGTGGCAATTCCCAATACCCCTATTTGCCATTCATCCAGACAGGTAGTTCCTATCCAACCTGAGCCAAGAAGAATACCCATAGCCAAGCCAAAGACCCCTATACTCATAAGTCGAGTAAAAAACCCAAACATGATTAATAAACCCACAATACCTTCCACTATGGTAAAAATCACCATGTTTATCCAAAGTATATCTGGGTTTTCTACTAAATATTGAATAATAGGTTTAATGCCGAGGGCATTGGGTAAAAAGTGATTGAACTTTTCGCCAATATATCCAGGAAGTTCGGGGTCGAGTTTATTGGCTAAGGCGGTTCTCCTCCATAAGGCTGAAAAGTAAGTCCAACCCACTACTAATCTTAGTGCAAGCGCTAAAAGGCCTGCATCGTTCTTTATACTGATATTTTTCATTTCTTGATCATTAAATAGTTAGCGTAATAAATCCCTTTTTGGTAAGCTGAAATCCATACAGAATACCATTTTTAGTGATTTCCAGATTGTCTGGCATTTGGTCTGGACTTATGTTGAATTTATTTAGAGAAATACCACAAACAAAAACCTTTAGGTTTTGTGCTTTGGCTTTTTTCAGAAGTTGAATAAAATCAGTGTTGTTTGGAATATCATCTACGGTTTTACCACAAATAATCATATAAAAATCGCCGTATTTTTTCCCGTCTTCCATTGCTAATCCTTTAGCAGTGAGTATAACCGGTTGAAGCTGTTGAATGTTTTTAGAAAGCACTACATAATTATTCTTTTTTGGATTGAAATCTTGAGCTTGTAATTGGATTGTTCCAAATAATAAAAGGAACAAGGTCGTGGTCACTATAATTGAATTTTTCATTGTTTTTGAATTTTTGAATTAATACTAAAAAAAAGAAGTCCGCCAAGTAGGGCTATATTCTTAAAAAGCGGACCCAAAGTTGCCATTTGACCAACTTGAATGGTCAAAGTAATTGGAATTAATACCGCAAGTAATACCAGAGCAGCAATTCGAGTTTTAAAGCCAATAAGAAGTGAAACCCCTGCGACGAACATTACAATTCCTGATAGAATTACAGCTGTTTCGGGGGATCCCAAACTATTTCCAATAAAACCCATATTTGCATTTTCTATTCTGCTTACGGTTTTTTCGATATTAAAAAAATGGCTTGCGCTCGCTACTATAAAAATTAGACTGAGCATGATGCGAAGTATCACTACAGATTTGTAGCTAACTTCAAGGTTTTTTTTTGAAATGTCATTTTAAGTTTCTATTCATTAATACAATATCAGTTCTTAAAAACTGATAACATTAACTAATAACTGAAGCTATTTATAGAAACGCCTTAAAGTTTTTGTATAAAATATAAAGGGGAATTGAAGAAACCGAGAGGTTTCTTTCTTTATGAAAATGTCCAGCCGCTTTGGATACCGCAATGCGATGAATATCTAAATCGAAGTGTTTCGCGGCGAATACAGGAGCCTCCTGAGTCGAAGAGTCTATTTTGGAGATGGGAGTTGTAACGACCTCAGAGATGCTGCAATTTGAGCTGCTTAGTGAGGTTTGACTTCGGTTGGCGACTTCAGTTTGAGGAACGCCAAGCTCTGCTTGAATAAAGTTTCTAACCTTGCAAGGAGAAAGCAACAACAAGAACGCTAACCCAATTATTGGGAATAGAGATCTCGAGGGTTTTATATTTTGAAGTTCTTTCAAGCTGCAAACTTATAAAATAATTATAGAATGAATTCTTATCGGTTTCCTAATAAAAGCTAAGAGTTTTAAAATGGATAAGAAAGTCTTGTATAATCCCAGTTCTTAAAATAGGGACACAAAACAAGTGGTTTGAATCTATTCTCTAAGTAAGGTTCACTATCCATTAAATTGCAATAATTTCAGGTTTACTTATTCTGAATAAGCTCCAGAGGAATAGGTCAATTCATAACTATGGGTGTAAATTTCAAAGACGATCCCAAACGGATCTTCGACATAGCACATTTTAAAGGGTTTATCCTTTGGGTAATATTCTCTTATTGGCATACGCTGTTTTCCACCATGGGCTACTATGCTATCAATGAGATCTTCAATATTTGGATCTTGTATGCAAAAATGAAAAAGGCCAGTGTTGAAAGGCTTAAATTCAGGAGCGGCTTTATCTCCGTGAGGAAAGCAAAACAACTCAATGCCAGTCCCATCGGAGGTGGACATATGTGCAATTTCGAAGGTATCCCATTCTTCACCAAACACATCAATACACATCATACCTATAGCTGTATCACTTTCTTTTTTGACCAAAGAGGGCTTCATAATAGTATACCATCCCATAACATCTGAGTAAAACTTTACAGCCTCTTGGATATTGGGAACAGTAAGACCTATATGGGAAAAGGACTTTGGATAATTTTCTTTTGTTTTCATGCTTTTTCTTTTTTAAAGTGCAAATTAAGGATATATTCACCTCTTAAACAATATGTTACCTAAATGTTATATAGGGTACTAAACGAGTTAATTGTTGATAATCAATACGTTAAAATCTAAGAATGTCTAAAATTTTTTGTCCTTTACACCTCACAATGCAGATCATCGGTACAAAGTGGAAACCGCTAGTATTATTTCACCTTTTAGACGGACCGCTTCGATCTGGTATCCTACAGAAAAAAATTCCTGAAATCTCCAATAAGATGTTTACCCAAACGGTTCGCGAATTAGAAAAAGATGGGCTTATCCACAGAACAGTCTATCCAGAAGTCCCCCCAAGAGTCGACTATACTCTAACTCCAGAAGGACAATCACTAGACTCTATTTTAAAAAGCCTAGACACTTGGGGAAAAGAACGATTTATGTTATAGACCTTAAAAAAAGAGTATCTTCAATAATTCATTTTCATACCAGATGTGACACATTACTTTTTTAAACTAAACTTATTTTGATGAAATACGTTCTCATTACATTTCTAGTATTTTTATGTGGTCTAAAGTCCTATACGCAAACCACATTTAAACCTGGCTATTATATCACAACCAATCAAGACACCATTCAAGGTTTGATTAAAGACTATGACTGGAGAGGTAACCCAGATCAAATTAATTTTAAGGCGTCTAAAAATGGAGCTGAGAGAACTCTTTTGGCCAAAGACATCCTTCTCTTTGAAATTCTAGACTCCTCAAGATACGTTTCTGTTAACGTGGATATAGACACATCAGATGATAAGCTTACAGAACTCGATAATACGAGAACACCCAATTTTGTTAACCAACGCCTTTTCTTAAAAACACTCTTAGCGAGTGAAGATGCTTCGCTTTATAACTACTCTGAGGGAAGTTATATCAAATACTTTTACAAGATGGATCAAGGTCCTATTCAGCAATTGATCTATAAGAAATACTTAAACAAATTCCAAAAAAGTTAGAGAAAATAATAATTTTCGCCAGCAGCTATTAAACGCCTTAAAGTGTGAAGAAGTTTCAGAATCCAAGCTGAAAAATCTGGAGTATAAAGAAAAAGAAATCACAGAATTGTTTAAGATATACAATTCTTGTAAGGCCGCTTCCTATATAACCTACGAGCGAGCGAAGTCTGAACAGAGTTTTTTCCTGTCTATTCGTCCAGGAATTCAAATAGCATCTCTATCCACAGCCGGGGAAATCAGCTCACAAGATACCTCATTTGATTCAGAATTTAGTTTCAGGATAGGACTTGAAGCAGAGCTTGTTTTACCTTTCAACAATCAAAAATGGTCTCTAACTTTAGAGCCTACCTATTATAACTATTCCTCTAGGAAAGACAAAGAAACCTTCCTAACCGATAGCTATAGAGAAGTCGATTACACCGCTATTGAAATTCCAC
This sequence comes from Psychroflexus gondwanensis ACAM 44, assembly GCF_000355905.1. Lineage (GTDB taxonomy): Bacteria > Bacteroidota > Bacteroidia > Flavobacteriales > Flavobacteriaceae > Psychroflexus > Psychroflexus gondwanensis. The sequence continues at coordinate 17,362 of NZ_APLF01000002.1, read as the reverse complement.
TTGGAGTGAGGTACTACCTGTTTTTTAGTTCAGATTTACAAGTTTTTTTCAACGCAGGATTTACCTATGCAATTGCTATTGACTCAGAAATTGTGGGAACCACAGGACCTAGACTAGATATAGGATCTGAATTCAATTCTTTTTTGGGACTTGGCTTAAGAGTCAAAGACCGCTATAGTTTTGAAATTCGTTATCAATCGAGTCGTGATCTTTTGGGTGAATATTCTATAAGAACCTCAAATTATTCTTCAACTTCATTTGTGCTGGGATATCGTTTTTTATAGATGTATTTTCTTTTAAAATATCAGGAAAAGTCACATATATAAAGATGATTATTTACGATTAAACCCGAAGAGCCATAAAATTTAATCTAATTGGTACTGAACACCAAACACTGGAAATTTGGCAAAGTTTCGAAGCGGATTACTAAACCCAAAATCACTTCTATCTTCAAAATTAGGGTCACTAGAATAAAAATAAACCAAATCTCTAAAGGTGAAGGATAACCACCAATTTTCGACCAATTTTAAAGTAAGTCCGATGTCGTTATAAGCATTTATATAAGAGTTTGACTCAAAGCGGTTGGATTCTAAGAAGTTTTGATTTGCCCCGACTTGAGTAAAAACAGATATCATAGGAGTGATTTCAAGATAGTACCGAAAATAGGTTCCAAACTGATAATTACTAAAATTAACCTGTTGATTGCTTTCCTTTATTTCATAGTCTAAATATCCAACACCTACATTGAAACCCACAAAAAAATTCCTTGCTAAACTATAGTTGATATTGAATAGCATTTGAAGTTTTATAGCATTTTCGAAAGTAGGCTCCTGTTCTAAACTTAAAGAATTGTCTACTATCGCCAAATCACTCCACAGATAAGAGAGCCCAATTTGAGATTCCACATACCACTGCTTCGCCTCAAACCCTTTGGTACTTTGAGCATTGGAAAAGTTAGTAAATACTAGGAACAGACATAAAACCCATCCATAAGAATTTAGGTTTAAAATAAGTTTACGGTTCTTACTACAATTCAAAGGCTATGCTTTTAAAATTTATAATACTTATCTAGAGTTTTACTAATCTACGAAAAAGTTATAAATATGACTTCCATTTTATAATGAGTAGATCTTTTTCCCTTCAAGTAGAAAGAAAAACATGTTACATCGACCTCAGACCCCTTTATTAAAATCTATCAAAACCCAGCACCAAACTTTAAGACTTAAAAATATTAGGAAGGGACTATTATCTATAACGTAAACTTAAATTGCCTTCACTATAAGCAGTGGTCAAGTACACGGTGTCTCCATTTTCAACGACCTCAACACCAGTACTAACATCTTTCATTGCGTGTTATCTCTAAAATTTCCCACGAACTCCTAGCAGAAAGACCCCACTCTTCCTCTTTATCAAGTTTGAAATAAATCGACTTTAATTTTCTTTTGTTGATTATTGACCTAAATATTTATACCATTTACAAGTTTATTCTTATCGCAACATTTATCATTGGTTCATCAAACTGCTTAAATGAAACTAAAAACGGTTCATTTTAGGCAATAATGGACATCAATGGGCGATTTCTGAAATTAATAATTCTAAATGTCATGTTTGACAGCGCGATGCTGAGAATGAGAAATTTAGTAACATATATAAGTGTCTGGATTTTCAGATGGAAGGACCTCCGTTTTCCTTCGGCATTAATTGATTATGCTTATTTCTAGAATGCTTCCTACTGGCCACGATGGCTGTTTCTCGTTAGAAGCTTATGATGGCACAGGAATAATAAATAACGATCATGGTTTAACGAATGTTTAAGGAATTGCACCATGCTCTATCTCCTTTTTTTCAATAAATTATAAAAAAAAACAATGATCAAAAAGGTCTACATTTTTAGCTTGATAATTACCGTTTTTATGTCATTTTCTTCCGTTTCTGCTCAGAATACTTCGGTAACCGTTCGCGCTAAAGCGAAAGATGCCAAATTTATAGGCACTTCTATAGGCGGTGCGCAAATTATCATAAAGAACGCCAGTACCGGAGAAATTTTGGCCGAAGGAATCACATCCGGAAGCACAGGCAATACCGAAAAAATCATGAAAACCCCGCATAAACGTGGTGAGCCAATCACAAATGATAAAACAGCCGGCTTTACTGCGGATTTAGACCTAAAAGAACCCGTTTTTGTAACCGTTGAAGCGTATGCGCCAGTGCTAAAAAAACAGGCCGCAGTGCTCAGCTCTACTCAACTATGGCTTATTCCGGGTAAGAATATAGAAGGCGAAGGTCTTATTCTTGATATTCCAGGTTTTGTGGTCGATATTCTGAGTCCGCAGACGCATGAAAGCATTTCCGCCGGCAGTGAGCTAAGGCTTAAAGCTAATGTGGTCATGATGTGCGGCTGCCCCACTTCCCCAGACGGAATCTGGGATGCCAATGACTACGAGGTAAAAGCATTGATCCAGAGGGATACCGGAAACAGAACAGAAGTTGAGCTTAAATTTGCAGATAAACAGAGCACTTTTACCGCAACTACGACCTTAGAAAAAGGGGTTTATCACATCAGTATCTATGCCTATGATCCCAAAACCGGCAACACTGGGCTTGATCAGACTTCAGTCATCGTTAAATAGAATGAGCTTAAAGCCAACTTTTGCAATGAATCCACAAGGAAAAGGACCTATTTTTTGATTTCGCTTTCTTCTGTCCTGCAATAGTATACAAATCGTAGCAAGATTAAACTAGAGACCATAAGTCTAGTAACCAGCTGCTTGACCATCCACTCTAGATTCTGAAGCACCTAAATACACTCCGTTTTCATAATCGCGCATAATACCTTGATACCTCCCAAAAAAGCTATTCCCCACTTCGACTTTGTGTCCCTTTCCTCTAAGTTGGCGCACAACTTCGTAAGGAATTCCAGACTCTAAGTTCACTTGACCAGTGGTACTCAATTTGTCCGTGAGTTTCCCTGTAGGTTCCGATGATCCTGAATGATCCCATCGTGCAGCGTCACCAGCCTCTTGTACATTCATTCCAAAATCGATGATATTGGTTAAAATACTCACATGTCCTATGGGTTGATAAGCCCCTCCCATGTTTCCAAAGCTAAAAAATGGCTTGCCGTCTTTCATCACAAACCCTGGTATAATCGTGTGAAAAGGGCGCTTTCCTGGGGCATATACATTAGGGTGCTTGGAGTCGGTAGAAAACAATTCACCTCGATTTTGAAAGCTAAATCCAAGTCCAGGTACTACAAAACCAGTTCCCATCCCTCTGAAATTACTTTGTATCAAAGACACCATATTGCCTTCACTATCAGCGGTGGTCAAATACACAGTGTCTCCATTTTCAATAACCTCAACACCAGTGCTAACGTCTTTCATCGCAGTTTCACCAATCAGCTTTCCGCGTTTAGCAGCATATTCTTTTGAGAGCAAAACATCATAAGGCACCTCTTGAAAATCAGGATCTGAGTAATGCTTGGCTCTGTCTTCGTAAACTAGCTTTTTGGTTTCTATAAAAGCATGTAAGGTTTCTAGTGTACCATACCCCATAGACTTCAAATCGTAGCCTTCCAAAATATTCAGCATTTGTAAAACGGCTGTTCCCTGGACGTTCCCCCCAACTTGATAAACGTCATAGCCTCTATAGTTAGTCGTAACGGGTTCCACCCATTCAGAACGGTGCTTTTCAAAATCTGTATAGCGTAGATAACCCTTATTTTTTACCATCCATTTATCTATCTTTTTAGTGATCTCGCCTTTATAAAAAGCATCTCTACCCTTTTTCGCCAACACTCTTAGCGTGTTTCCAAGATCGGGATTCTTAAAGATTTCACCTTTATGAGGGCCACGACCGTCAATAGTGAATGTGCTTTCAAAAGCTCCTGGCTGAGTTTTTAAAAAGGGAACACTACGCCTCCATCCAGCAGAAATAGCTTCTGTTACAGGAAATCCATTTTCAGCATAGTGAATTGGAGATTTAAGAATTTCTTCCATCGATAGAGAGCCGAATTTTTTATGCAACTCAAACCAGCCATCTACGGCGCCTGGCACGGAGACAGAAAGTAAATGATAAGGAGGAATACTTTCCTCGTCGATTTCATCTAATTCTTTTAGTAGGTCATCATAAGACAAGCCTAAAGGTGAACGCCCACTGGCGTTTATAGCATAGAGCTTTTGAGTTTTCTCATGCCAGACAATGGCAAATAAATCACCTCCAATGCCATTCCCTGTTGGTTCCATAAGGCCTGTAGCTGCATTTGCAGCTATCGCCGCATCTATGGCGTTGCCACCTTGCTTTAAAATATCCAATCCAATTTGAGTGGCTAATGGATGACTTGTCGCTACCATCCCATATTGTCCTATAACTTCAGATCTTGACGCAAAATTAAGCCCGTCAGCTTCCCTATCGCCTTGGCCATAAGTATGGTAAGTTATTAAGATCAGTAGAGTTGTTAGGAAACTTAGGGGTTTGAGATATAGATTCATGAGATTAGTTTTTTTAAATATAAAGGAATAAATTTTTAACCTAAATCAAATTGTCAATTTATAAATTGTAAAGCTGATACGTTTTTTCCATTTTGATGTTGAATTATCGTTGGAATAAAAATGAAAGAAATTGAATGAAAAGTTTAGTTTAAAAGATGACGTTACTTTTTTATGGTAAAACATTAGGCTTACTTTGTAAGAAATTAAAACACGCTAAAATCAATCTTTCTTACACGTATTCCACGATGCTTATTCCCCTAACAATTCATTCTAAAACTCTCTAGTTCTGATAAAACGCACTCACTCTAAATTAGATATCTTAACTGTTGATTTCTGGAATGGCAACCGGTCAGAGATTAGACAAGATTATGAAAGGGAAGTTCTAGAAGCTTTACTTGAGGCTACAACTTTAGAATTTGGGCCTTGGGAGATTTCAGAAAGTCGAGCTGACTATCCCGGAAAAGAGGAATCGCTTGCTTTTAGCGAAAAAAATCATGATCTGCTAGTCACTATTGCCGGTAACCAGAAGTTTAAGCCTGAAGATATCCTTATGATTTCTAAACCCCTTGCTAGAAATTTATTAGGATATCGCATTCTTATAATTAAAGACAAGGATACCTTTAAGTTTAAGGAGGCCAATTCAAAAGACATAAAACAACTAACACTAGGTATTCCAGAAACATGGAGTGATGCCGATATTTTTAGAACTAACGAATTTAAAGTAATTGAAAAAGGGAGTTTTGATGATGTTTTTAATAGGCTAGTATCCGGAGAATTTGACTATACGACCTTTGGTGCAAATGAAGTGGAAAGCATTTTTAAAAACAGAGCTTCTCAACACGCTGACTTAAGCATAGAAAATAGCTTAATGTTTTTTTATCCATTCCCTTTGGTGTTTTATGTCAATCCCAAAAAACCCCAATTAGCAGTGCGTATTGAGAAAGGTTTAGAAAATATAGAAAACAACGGGGTCTTAAATGGTATTTTTGATTCTTATTACATGTTATTAATTGAGAATTTGAATTTAAACCACAGAAAAATAATATCCCTGAATAACCAATTAATTCCCGATCAGTTTGCAGATTTGAAGCCAGATTTAAAATCATTAAGTCTATAATGGGGATGTCTAAATTACTTTAGATAAAAACTTTGCTACTGATAAAATCAAAAGTTTATAAAACCCTTTACCCGTTAAACATCATAAAAAAACTCTTTAAGCTCAAAAACAAGCAAAACAAGATAATCAAAATGCCTATTAAGTTTTGAATCCAAGTGTTTTTATGTTCTCCCATCAACTTTTGGTTGGAGACTATAACCAAAAGCAAAACAGCGATAAAAGGCAGTAAAATCGCATTACTCACTTGGGCTATTTGGATGAGTTGAATTGGATTGATCCCCAAAGACGAAAAGAAAACGCCTAGAAAAAGAATACCTCTCCAAGTCCATTTAAATTTAGGATGGGAGGTACTCACATTCCAACCCAAACATCCTCTTAAAACATAGGCTGCCGCCAAAGCGGCCGTTAATGTTGAAGTGATCCCTGCCGCAAACATACCGAAACCCAATAGATACTTAGCATAAACCCCATACAAGGGCTCGAGTGTTTCTGCCATATCCAAAATAGAAAGCAACTCCTGCTTAGGTAACCTGGAAGCGGCAACTACCACCGCTATGGAAACTAAACCTCCTAAACCTATTGCTATAGCAGAATCCCATCGGGCTGACTTTAATCCTTTTAGACCCTTCCATTTTTCCTGAACAATAGACGAGTGTAAAAACAAATTATACGGAACAATGGTGGTTCCCACTATCGCCAAAAGAGTGGTTAAAGATTCTGAAGGCATTTTAAATAAAACAAATCCTTTTAGTAAAGCTTTATAATCTGGTTGGGTTATGACTGCAGTTGCCAAAAAAGATAGACTCATCAACACGACCAATACTATTAATACGCTTTCAATTTTTTTATAAGAATTCAAATTCAGAATAAAAAAGCAAATGATTCCTATGACAACTGGCAAATAATCCACTTGAAAATTACCGAAATGGATTTGGGTGTCTGCATAGATGACGGAGAAGCCCATCACAGCTCCACTTATGTTTCCAGCTTCATAAGCGGCATTTCCAAAAACAATAGCAAGAACCACCAAAAGCATTAGAATTCCTTTTAGTAAAGGATGCTTTACCACATGTCGCATAGCGGTTCCCAGATCTTTTTGAGTTACCAATCCTACCCGAGCTGACATATTTTGTAAAACGATCGTGGCAAGTATAGACAATGCTAGTGCCCAAATCAAATCCATCCCAAACGTCACCCCTGCAATGGAACAGATGGTGATGGTTCCAGGACCTATAAAGGCAGCGGCCACAAAAGTTCCAGGACCAAAGTATTTTGACAGACTTTTAATCATTCTGGGCGTTTGTCTAGGGCATATAAAGCAAAAGTCCCTAACCAATGTGACCCCTCGTAAGTATCTCCAAAAAGATGAGGATAGGCCTTTACAAAATGCTTATCCCCCGTAGTTTTAAGATGATACAAAGCTTCATACCGATTGGCCAATTCATATAAATTCCAAGCCCGACTAAAGTTTAAACCCTCCAGATGCACCAACTTACCATCACTCCTATCGCTCACCTCAGCGACCTTAAGACTAAAGTATTTTGAAAACAGACTTGGCATAAAAGCTCTGGCCCAAGACTCAAATTCCTGTTCTGGCAGAATCTTGCTCATGAGAGAAACTTCCTCAAGACAAGGCGATAGAAAATCATAGCCACTAGGTTCCCAAGTTAAGGGACAGCCTCTATCCTTTAGGTAAAAATCTTTAGAACGCTTTATGATAAGGGCTTTAAGCTCAGCCTTTTCAAAAGCCTCTGCATAATCTAAACTGAGGGACAAGGCAAAAGCAGTATTGGGGTGCTCCCCTACTCGTATTGGATAAACAAGCTTAGGCAAAAAGTCAATCATTTTAGTTTCCAATACCTCTACCAATGGCATTATAGTGTTTAACCAGACCTTAGCTTGAGGATCTTCCCAGGTCTTCAGTTCCTTAGCAAGGGTAAACAACCACGCCCAACCGTAGGTTCTTTCAAAATTTTGATTGTGTTCAGTTTCAAAGAATTCTATCTCTTTTTCTATGTTTTCCTTAGTGAGGCGTTCAGAAAGGGCAGACCGGATGGAGTCTCCTTGCTTAAGTTCGGGGAACTGTTTTAGCAATTTCACTAGCGACCACTGACTATGCACCGCAGAATGCCAATCGAAACAGCCATAAAAAGCAGGGCGTAATTCTTTAGGCCTTGCTAAATCATCTTCAGAACCCAAAACTTGGCTTAACTTATTTGGAAACTCTTGAGTGATGCATTCCAAAGGGAGTTCCACTAACTTTTCGGCCTCGGTGATGCTAAATTCAATAAAATCTTTATTCTCAAAAGGAGATTTGCTTCCACCCTCTTGTTTTGGTGAGTCTTGGCAACTCCAAAAGGTTATAGAAAGAATAGATATCCAAATAAACTTCATAGGTTGTTTTTATGGCCAAGATAATAAATTGAAGTAGAATACCTTTCCTAGAAAAAGTCAAGGGTTTAAGTAATACCAATTTAGTTTTTAAATTTTTAATTAAAAATTTGAATTATACTATGACGTAGCTCAGCACAGGTTTTTTTACTTAGTTGAGGAAAAAAATATAAGCATAGCACTAGTTAGGGTTCTATTTTATGAAAATTAATAAGTGAAAAAGAAACTGATTTTATAAGACATTTAAATGCTAAATTGGTAGAAAGCGTCTTATCAAAAAAGCATATACAGAGTATACCCTACAAAACTAATAATAAGCACCAAAGCTTCCCACCTATCTAGACGTTTAGCTTTTCCCGTAAACATCGCTATAAACAAGAAAAGGCTACCGCCAAGCAACACAAATAGATCTAAGTTAAAGGAGGAATTATAGGCTATAGGATGAATCAAAGCGCTAATAGGAACTATAAGAAGAACATTAAAAATATTAGAACCTACGACATTGCCAATGGCGATATCGGCATTGTTTTTAAGGGCTGCAACAACTGAAGTGACAAGCTCTGGCAAAGAAGTCCCCGCAGCCACAATAGTGAGCCCTATTACTTTATCACTCACTCCAAAACTCATTGCTATGTCGGTAGCGCTAGTGACCACCAAATGTCCGCCCAAAACCAAACCGCCGAGGCCGAGTATAATAAAGCTTATCATTTTGGTAGTGGAGTAGATCTTTTCAGGTGGAATATCTTCAGAAGACTCTTTTGCCAAGCCTTTATAAATATAAAACATAAAGCCAGCAAATAAGACCAACAGCAGGATAGCATCTAGTCTGGAGACCGAGGCTACCTCTGCTCCCAATAGTGCATTGGAGAGAACAAAAAGAATAGCAACTACCCCTAGAGAAATAGGGATCTCGATCCAGACCATTCCTTTTTGAACGGTAATAGGCTTAAGCAGGGCTACCAAACCCAGGATAATAAACAAGTTGAAGTTGTTACTGCCTATCACATTGCCCAAAATCAAGTCGGATTGTTGATTCAAAGAAGCCGCCGAACTCACCACCAACTCAGGGGCCGATGTCCCAAATGCCACAATGGTCAAACCAATAGCCAGATCGGACATTTTAAGGCGTTTAGCTAAAGCCGAAGCCCCTTTCACCAAAGCATCTGCCCCAAAAATGAGGAGGGCAAAGCCCAGAATAATCCAAAGTGAAGCCACAATCATACAGATCCATTTATATAACAAATGTAAAAGCAATTCCATTCTGTTGTTCGAGTTTCACCCAAAATCTTTACAAAGAATTCCTATCTTTAACCCAAAAAATATATGACACCTATAGCTTTTATCACAGGAGCCACAAGCGGCATTGGCCTAGCCACTGCCCACAGATTTTCTAAAGAAAAATTCAAACTCATTCTTTGCGGCAGACGCCAAGATCGCCTCAAAGCCCTACAAGAAGAATTATCTGCTCATACCGAAGTGACTACCCTTTCTTTTGATGTCAGAGATAAGCCTGCCGTTCAACAAGCAATAGAAAGCTTACCTCAAGACTTTCAAGATATCAGCATCCTTATCAATAATGCAGGTAATGCCCACGGTTTAGACTTTATCCAAGATGGAGATACTGCAGACTGGGATGCCATGATAGATATCAACGTCAAAGGGCTACTTTATGTGTCTCAGCCTATCATCCAAACTATGATCAAGAACAAAAATGGCCACATCATCAATATTGGCTCAACCGCAGGCAAGGAAGTTTATCCCAAAGGCAATGTGTATTGCGCAAGCAAACATGCAGTGGACGCCATCAACCAAGGGATGCGTATGGACTTGTGCGAACATGGTATTCGAGTAGGTGCCATCAATCCAGGCTTGGTAGAAACCGAGTTTAGCAAAGTCAGATTCAAAGGAGACGATGAGCGTGCCGACCAAGTTTACAAGCGTTTTAAAGCCTTGCAACCCGAGGATATTGCAGATATCATTTGCTTTACGGTAACTCGTCCTTATCACGTCAACATCGCCGATTTGGTGGTGATGCCAACCGCACAGGCTAGTAGCACAATGATAAAAAAAAGCTAAACATTTTCTTTTGATTTTGGGACAAGTCAGCTTCAAAGTTCTACGATATCACTAGCTTCTAACTTAGCGTTGGCCTTATGTTGGGATCTAAAGAGGTAGTTAACTTTAAAAGGCAAATTCAACTATAACTTACTCAACGGCTTGAAAGTATTCAGTAATGCTTTATTTTGATTTAAGCATAGGGAAAATAACCTGTGTTTAATACTACCCAATGAATCCACTTTACCAAATAACAGTCTTAATTTTAAAACTCATCACTTCAATTTCAGAAGAAACTGGAATAAAACTAATCAAAAAATCAAGGTCAATAAAATTGAATCACATGCTATTGAGAAGAACAAAAGATTAGATAAATTCAAACAGTATGGGGAAGAATTAATTTACAACTATTATCAGAATCAAACAAAACTTGATTCGGATAGGATCAAATTTGATTTGGCTTTATAACAAAGAAAAAAATCACTAAGTTTATAATGTTAACAAAATGGGGATAACACAACTTGCTGTGTTATCCCCATTTTGTGTGTCATGCTCTAAATATTATATTAAAATTAAATACTGCTAAATATCACATTGTAATGTGATATTTAGCAGTATTTCAATCTTCTTAAGCAAAACACTCCTATATATCACACTGAAATATGATTTTAGACGTATTATATGTTTATTTTCAATATATTTACATTAAAATCACATTATAGAATAATAAAAATGGTGGGGAAAAGTATAAAAGAGCGAAGAAAAACACTTCGAGTTACTCAGCCACAAGTCGCTGAACTTGCTGATATAAGTGTTAACACTCTTTATAAAATTGAAAGAGGACAAGCAAATCCTACTTTAGAAACATTGACTAAAATTGCAGATGTATTAGGTATGGAAGTGATTCTTCAAGTTAAGAATCTTCAAAAAATTAAATAATGAGACAAGCTGAAATACACTTTAAAGGCGAAAAAGCTGGCTTATTAACTCAACTGGATAGTGGTCATTTTGTATATGAATATGACGATATATGGATGGCAGACACTAGCAAACCTCCAATAAGTTTGACATTACCAAAAAGTAACACTAAGTATGAATCGGATTATTTATTTCCCTTTTTCTACAACATGCTTCCCGAAGGAACCAATAAACAAGTTGTTTGCAAGCATATGCGAATTGACAATAACGATTATTTTAGTTTACTCCTTATTACAGCTCGTTATGATACGATTGGTGCAGTTACAGTAAAGAAAATAAATTAAGTATGAGTTTACGAATTATAGAATATTGTCCTGGAACTTTAACTAAGGGTTATAAAACATATAGTAGAACATGTTTAAGAAGAATGTTTGATGGTCGTAAAGTAAATCATATTCTTCCCTATGAGTCACCTGCAAGTAATGGAACAACTGAAGATCTTTTTATTGAAAATAGAAAACGAATCTCAATATCAGGTGTACAGGAAAAGTTTTCAGTATTACTTGAAAAAAATAAACTTCGGCTTATTGAAGAAGGTGAACGAGGTGGATATATTCTTAAACCTATTCCAAATGTTGGTAAAAATCTTAATCAGATGCCAGCTAATGAGCATCTTACAATGCAGATAGCGAGACAAGTCTTCAAGATTGAAACTGCTGAAAACGCATTGATTTTTTTTAAAAATGGTAAACCTGCATATATAACAAAAAGATTTGATGTTAAAGACGATGGCTCCAAATTAGCTAAAGAAGACTTTGCTTCGTTAGCAGGTCGTACTCCTCAAACGCATGGAGAGAATTATAAATATTCAGGTAACTATTTAGAAATATTCCAATTGATGAAAGACTATTTACCTGCTTACAAGCTAGAGGCTCCTAAATTGTTTGCATTAATTGTCTTTAATTATTTGTTTTCAAATGGTGATGCTCATTTTAAAAATTTCTCTCTATTAGAAACACCTTTAGGAGATTATCGATTGAGTCCTGCCTACGATTTACTTAATACGGGTTTACATATAAAAGATTCAGATTTTGCATTAGTTGAGGGGCTAGCACCAAAAAACATAGCAGAAGGAAATGTATGGATTCAACTAAATTTAATGGCTGATAAAGCCGGAATTAATAAGAGGCAAAAAGATAATATTTTTAATAATCTACTTTCAAAATCAGAAGAAGTAGAAAATCTGATTAACGCATCATTCCTAAATGAAAAAACAATGCGAAACTATACACAAGCATATCAAACAAGATTGAAAAGGCTTAAAAACAAGGCATAAAACAAAGTACTGTGGTAAAAAACAAGTAAAAACTCATTAATTTCTCACAAAAGCACTTCGATAGGTGGCGTCGGAGATCAAACTTGATTTAGCGATTGCAAAGGCTTGTTTCAACAGCTTATTACAAACCACAATTAATGCTAGTTTTTACTCTTTCCTTTGGCTACTATTCTTTCATAAAGATCCCTGCAAGCCTTGTCCTAACCACAGACAGTTAAAACAAGCATTAAAACTGCACATAAATAATAAATTACGACATTTTTGAAAGGACAATCTACTGGTATCACAACAATACTATGACAAGCTCAGCACATGCTTAAAATCAAGGTCTGAAAGTCTCATAGCCCCTATAGATATGGGCAGTGAAATATCATTGTAGAAGAGAGAGAGAGGATTATTCTCAAGGCTTCGGGATTGTCGAAGTTTGAAACTTCACCGGATATTGTAATCTTAATTCTCTCATTTGTTCTTTCTAGTTTATATCTAAAATTAAGTATTTTATTAGAAATCAAACCTAAGCCGTATATAATTAATTTCTGGGTCTGTACTAATCTGGAAAATTCTTGGGAATTTTCCAGCGAAGTTTTTTGTACTTTTAATGGTTCATGAGTGAGACATGCAAAGGCCCATACTCATCAACGTGGTATTACTTTCAATGATTCGAACAAATTCTTTCTAATTTAACAAAGTATATGTTAATACATATGATTAATAGATTTAGATCATATTTATATTTTATTGCATATAATTTAGTATATTTGAGTGATATTATATCTAATAACATATAATGAAGAAATTATCAGAGTTTGTTAAAGAACGAAGAAAGAAAGTTAATCTAACCCAGGAAGAATTTGCTGAACGTGCAGGCGTCGCTCTAACTGTGGTGCGTAAAATCGAACAAGGTAAAACGAACATGAACCTAGATAAAGTGAATCTAGTTCTCAGAATGTTTGGACATGAATTAGCTCCTACGGAAAGTAAAAATATGAGTAAATGAGAAGTGGGAAAGTATATTATAAAGATAATTTGGCAGGAACCATTACGGAGACAAATGAAGGTGAATATGTTTTTCGGTATGATCAACACTATGTAAAAGATCATCACAATGATTTTATCACATTCACCATGCCTGTAGCCAATATTCCGTACACCGACAAACGACTCTTTCCGTTTTTTGAAGGTCTGATCCCTGAAGGATGGTTATTAGATATCGCTTCCAAAAACTGGAAGATCAATAAAAATGATCGAATGGGATTACTGCTAGCATGTTGTCAGAATTGCATAGGTGCTGTAAGTGTTGAACCAATACCGGAACTTGATGGAAAATAGATGTCTATATTGTTACGAATCTGTAGAGGGCGATATTGATTTTCATAAGAAATGTTCTTTAGAGTTCTTTGAAACCCCAACACCTCCTGAAATAGAATATTCACTGGATCAAATGGATAAGCTAGCTAAAAATGTGGTAGAGCGTAGCGTAGCGGTACCAGGTGTTCAGGCAAAATTATCAATGTCGCTTATAAAAGGAACTAAAGAAAAGTCGGATTCACGCCTTACTGTTGTTGATGCCTTAGGTGGACAGTATATTTTTAAGCCACCAACTGATCGCTTTACCGAAATGCCCGAAAACGAACATTTGACAATGCGAATTGCTGAAACTTTCGGAATTCGAGTAGTGCCATCTTCATTAATCCGATTAGCTTCCGGAGAACTCTCTTATATAACAAAGCGAATTGACCGGACGAAAACAGGAGAAAAGATCCATATGATCGATATGTTTCAGATCACCGAGGCATTTGATAAGTACAAAAGTTCCATGGAAAAAGTTGGAAAGGCTCTTGATAGCTATTCCAATAACACATTACTCGATAAAATCTTTTATTTCGAATTAGCTTTATTTTCCTTTCTTACCGGAAATAATGACATGCACCTGAAAAACTTTTCAATGATTGAAAGTCCTTCAGGTTGGGTATTATCTCCAGCATATGATCTATTAAATGTCTCTATTATAAATCCTGATGATGATGAAGAACTTGCACTCACATTAGCTGGCAAGAAAAAGAAGTTAAAATATGAACATTTTAATCAGTTCGGTAGAGGATTAGGCCTAACTGATAAACAAATCCAAAGGGTGTTTAAACGAATTGTAAATAACAAACCTAAAGCGAAAGGGTGGATAGACAAATCATTCCTTTCTACTGAAATAAAAACCTCTTACAAAGAGTTGATTGATAATAGATACACACAAATTGGAATAGATTAATAAAATAGCAACGGTATACAACAAAGTACCGTGATATAAAACATAGTTAAAAACTACTAAATTAAAAGGTCCGCACTTATTTCTTATTACTAGAAAGTTTTTTAATTTAACTTTTAAAAATAAAAAGTTAAAAAATAAAAAATTAATCCCGAAGCTCCGGGACGGCTCGTTTATTATCCAAAAAGTTAGCGTCTATTTGCATGTCAAATTTCATATACTAGACGTTAGCTTAAAACAAAAACTCCTGAACTCAAAATTCTAAATTAATCATGAAAGAAATTATTAAAAAATTTAGCGGAGAAGTCATTGATAAGTTAGATGAAGGAGCTATAAAGATCATGAAAAGCTCAAGCAGCATTGCAATTCGCCTATCATTTGGTATCATATTTATTTGGTTTGGAATTTTAAAACCATTGCATCTTTCACCAGCAGAGGATTTGTTAAAGGCAACTGTAGTATGGCTTCCATTCGGCTCCCCAGAAATTTGGTTAATAATTATTGGCTGGTGGGAAGTGGTTATTGGGATTTGCTTTCTCTTTAAAAAAACAACAAGATTGGCAATTATACTTTTACTAACCCAGATGGTAGGAACCTTTATGCCTTTAGTTTTTCTTCCTGTAGTAACTTTTCAATCAAACAATATTTTGCTTCCTACCTTGGAAGGGCAATACATCATTAAAAATTTGCTAATTATTTCAGCAGCCTTGGTTCTTGGTGGTGAGATTAATAGACAAAAAAGCAGAAGATAAAATACAACTAACAGTTAAGGCTTAATTAATCCGCAACCAACGTTGAGACAAAAGGGTTTTAATGGAGAAATATCCTGTTTTTGAATATTCACCTTTCGAAACCCTTATTAGTAAAAACCAAAAAGAATAGTATTCTGAGCTACCCAAAAATGATTAACCAGGAAATTCTGCTCCGTTTATTGACTACATGCTTCGCGTAATTGATCTTTCTATAAATCTATTGGTGGACGAAAAATCAAAACCCTTTACTTCTAAAGATAGGCTTGAGCATTTTATAAGCTTAAATAAAAAACGTTCACAAAAAAAGAGCATAGTATTGTTTTTAAAGATATCTCAATGGCTACAGCAAGCCGAGATTTGAAAGAAAGTGTAGACTTAAAATTATTACAGAAAACAAGCAAAAAGAGTAAAACAAGCTAGATTTAAGCAGATAAGTCGAGTATTCTTATGAAATTATACTTGTAAAGGTCTAAATCCTTGATGCAAATTTATCACTTCCTTACCATCCGTATTGAACCAAGGGCCTTAACTTTGCCACAAATTAAAATTCAAGTATGAGTACATCTATAAAAGACTTAGAGCCCAAAGCCATTTGGAAACATTTTTCAGCACTTAATGCGGTTCCTAGAGCCTCTAATAAAGAAGAGCAAGTGGTTCAATTTATACTCGATTTTGGTAAACAACTCGGACTCGATACCCAAACCGACAAGATTGGTAATGTGATCATCAATAAACCAGCGACCAAAGGAATGGAAGATCGTAAAACGACAGTTTTGCAGTCGCATTTGGATATGGTACATCAAAAAAATAATGCAACTGACTTCGATTTTTCTACCGAAGGTATCCGTATGCATGTAGATGGTGATTGGGTAAAAGCTGATGGAACCACTCTAGGTGCCGATAACGGCCTAGGAGTAGCAACTATCATGGCGATTTTGGAAAGTCAAGATCTTCCACATCCTGCGCTAGAAGCATTATTTACTATAGATGAAGAAACTGGCATGACTGGCGCTAAAGAACTTGATGATTCTATTCTTAAAGGTGACATTCTGCTCAATCTAGACACCGAAGAAGATGATGAAATCGGGATTGGATGTGCTGGAGGCGTAGACCTTACTGCCACGCGATTTTATATCGAAGAATCTATCCCAGAAGACGCTATCGCTTACTCTATCACCATTAACGGGCTGCAAGGTGGGCATTCGGGTATGGATATCATCAAAGGACTTGCTAACGCTAATGTCCTGATGAATCGTATTCTTTATACGGCCTACATTACTGTTAGCTCTCGTGTGGCAAGTATAGAAGGCGGTGGTCTTCGTAATGCCATTCCTAGGGAGAGTCATTCGACACTCATCGTAAATAAGAGACATAAAAAAGAATTCGAAGACACCTTGGAGAGTTTATTTAAAACGATACAAGAAGAATATAAAAGCCTAGAGCCTCAGATGGCGTTTCACTTAGAGGAAACTGAACTGCCTAAAAAGATTATGAGTAGCGATGTGCAAGATGCTTTTCTAAAATCAATCTATGCAGCCCATAATGGAGTGTATAGAATGAGTCCAGACATCAAGGGTCTGGTAGAAACCTCCAACAATATCGCTAGAATTTCTGTTGCCGATGGAAAGATAGAAATCTTGTGCTTAACGCGCTCTTCTGTCGATTCTTCCAAAGACGACTTAGTTAATTCACTATCTTCTGCCTTTGACCTTGCAGGATTTCAGGTCGAACTTTCCGGTGATTATCCAGGCTGGACGCCCAATCCCGACTCGGGCATCCTCAAAATTGTTGATCGCATTTACCAAGACTTAAACCATGAAAAAGCAAATGTAGCGGCTTGTCACGCTGGTTTGGAATGCGGGATTTTGGGAAGCCACTATCCTAAGATGGATATGATTTCCTTTGGCCCAACCATTCGTGGCGCCCATTCTCCAGACGAACGCGCAAGCATTTCCAGCACTCAGAAATTTTGGAAACTGACTCAAGAAGTTTTAAAACAAATTCCGAAAAAAGATTAATTATAATGACATAACTTTCTAGTAT
>NZ_APLF01000001.1 GCF_000355905.1 Psychroflexus gondwanensis ACAM 44 | reverse complement strand
GTGAGGCAGGATTCTGGAAAAAAGGAACAGCAAAAGATGATTTTCTATTTTCAGTAGAGGCGATGAGTGATAAATTTAGAGGCCGTTTTGTGTCCAAATTACGAAAGGCACTTCCCCAATTACCGCAATCTTTATATGATAAGTTGTTCAAAAAAGAGTGGGTGGTTTATGCCAAAACTCCTTTTGGAAAACCAGAACATGTGATTGAATATTTAGGTAGGTACACCCATAAAATAGCGATAAGTAATCACCGTATCTTGTCGATTGATAAAGAAAAAAGGGAGCTTACATTTAGTTTAAAAGACTATAGAAAAGGTGGGCAAAAAACCACACTAACACTCTCCACTAAAGAGTTTATACGGCGTTTTCAGCTCCATATTCTTCCCAAAGGCTTTACTCGAATAAGGCATTATGGGTTTTTGAGCAGCAGTTGGAAAAAAGAGAAGTTACCGCTATTACAATTGCAATTAAGAGATAAAAACTTGGCTCACATTGTAACCTTTGCCACTCAAGAGAAGTCTCTCCATCGCTGTTGTCCGAGTTGTAAAAAAGAGACATTGATCACACTTTTTACCTTTGATAGTCGTGGTCCTCCAAAGGATTACAAACAAATTATAAAGGATAAACTGGAATGCAAACATTAAAAAAAACGGTTCTAAAAAGAGCCTTGACTTACTAATGCCCAAACTAAAGGAAACTGATAAAAAATAGCAGATTCTCACACAAAAAAAGAGTGATTTCCCTAAAAAGCACCTTAATTTAGATAAGCAACTGAATAAAAAGAGATGCAAAGCACTCTAAAAACAACCTTCTCCTCTTGTAAGGTTCTTGCCAACTCATCGAATTCCCCCTTATCTAAAAATCCCGGATCAGTCAACAAATCATATAGCTTTGGCCTATCGGCAAGCCATATGCTTAGTTATTGTGCCTAGTTTTTTCTTTTTTCAATGTCCATGTCCATCATCTTCAGCCATTAGTTCCTCATAGGATTCTGTCAATAATTGGCTTAATAACTTGTTTTGACCGTCAATCTTAAGTTTAAGGTCCTCGTAAGTTCCTTCGTTCATTTTGTTTTTCGGGTGTGGTCCGTCAAATATGAAACGGAAGACACTTTTAATCTCTTTGTCAGAGAATGTTGAAAGTACTTTACAAGAATTTTTGGTGTCTTTCACGAGTCTATTTGCAAAATCAAAAGCTTCTCCAATATTGTCAGCTTCCCAAATTCCGTCAATGTTTATTCTTACGTATTTGTCATAGTAAGTAGAGTCTGGAATGGATTTCAATTGGCTGAAATACTGAATGACATTTGCTCCTTTTGGATAGTCATATAAAGGTGATGCTCCATTATCATTGTCATAACCGAAAACAGCTTGCATTCCTTTGAATGAGTTAGGAAAGACACAGAAAAACTTTTGTTCCCATTTGATTCGGCTCGCTGAACTCGAATCGATAGCTTTTTCCATAAATGCCAATAATGAGTCGGCTCGTTGTTCTGCTGAAATGAAGTCTAGGTCGGTACAATCTACTTTCTCAAATTTTTCTTCCTGCTTGATTTCCTGGTCAATCATGGCCGTCTCAATTTCAGTTGGGGTTTCTGCTAGCTCGTCAGTCTGTTTTGCATTGTCAGACTTTGTTGATTGACCACAAGAAGTCAAAAGGATTAATGTCAATATTGCTAGGAGTCTGTTCATTTTTTAATTAGGCACAACGGTCTTGGTTAAGGCAAGTAGCGTGGAGTAGGGACGCGTTCTTGTCGGCTTCGTTGTTTGTTTCTTGGTCTCTAAAATATAACTTTTAGTTCAAATACCCGCTATTTGTGCTTAACCGATGTTGTGCATAGTTTTAGCTTGATTTTGCTGGCGGCGGCGGAGGTGGAATCTTACTATCCTTTTTATTAGATAATATATCTTGAACTTGAATAAAGGCCATCATGACAGAAGCTTTATTAGTTACCTTTAATATTGTTCCATTTTGATTAATTACTAAATGAGTAGGATACGCCTGTAACTCCAACTTTTCTGTAATAAGTTCTTTTTGGTCAGGGACTACCTTATATCTGAAGTCTTTTTTAGTTAGAAATGTTTCTAATTCTGATTTAGAATCCAATGCTAAACTTATAAATTGTATGTCATCTCTATGCTTGTATTTTTCAACTAATTTATTAAGCTCAGGGAATTCCGCTATGCAAGGTTTGCAATTGATAAACCATGTTTTAATAAGAGTAGTTTTTCCTTTCAAAGATTCATTGTTGAAAGTGTTTCCCTCTATGTCAGTAAATTCAAACTCTGGAAAATCTTTGGTTTCCATTTGGAAGTGTTTATAATCAGTCAATGAAACTTTTTTGATTGTTGAGCTAATAGTTTTATCCGCTTTTTCATCTAACTTAAAAAGTTGGTATTTAACAACGGAATTTTCCTTTGTTTTTATTTTAAGTGCAATATGCTTTCCAGACGTCAAAGTTTTTAGAAACTCCTCTTTTGAAATTACCTCTGAAGATTCATTTATAGCTATAAAATTTTTAGATAGATTAATTGTGTTATAATGATAAGTCCACCATTTCATAAAGTCGGATTCGATTGTTTTAAAATCAACATCCGTTTTATAGGATTCATTGACTAATTTTTCATTAATTGATTCAGATTTCTCTTTACAAGATGAAGTAGAAATTACAATAATTAGGATTCCAATCAGGATGTTTCTCATGTTTTTGAATTTTTGTCTAAAATTATGCACAACGTGTTTGTGTATGATTAGTGGCGTGTTTAAGCACCTAATTTAGCAAATAAAAACCGAATATAAAATCCGCGAGGATTTTCGTAAGTAGGCGAGAACCAGCCATTAATTATACACGGTGTTGCCATTAGTACTTTCCCACAATGTCAAAACATATTCCCATCTTTTACTTCTATTCCGATGGTTTTGAATAAATGGATATATGCTTTTTTAAAACTATCAATTAATTCTCTATCGCTTTCAATCGAAATATTCATTCCGTATTTATTTATGCTCTTAACTTCTCCAATCATCTCATAATTTTTGTCAACTGTGTAGTAATCGACAGTAGAGCCAGAACTTTTAAAATTCAAGTTAATTGAATTCCAACCATCATTTCCATATTTAACGCTAATGGATTTGACATCTTTCGGATTAATTTCATTAACAAAAGTAGTTAATAAGTTTCCTGCTTGTCTAACAGCTAAAAGATGCAAAGTTCCATCGTTCTCGTTATAAAAAACTTGTTCTCGTCCATCTGAATTTCTTGTTATCCAATCCGTAGTTTCTTCTTGACTTTGGGAAAATGAAACGGTTGTAAAAAGAATTAAAGCAATTGATAAAAATTTATTCATTTGTTTGTATTTATTCATAAAGCCAATAAGCTACTCCTCCGTGATGTGAACAAGCTCCTCGTCCTGTTGCAGTTGAAGTAGTTCCATCTCTACAAACTGCACCAACTCGGACTTTGGTTTTTTCAGAGTTGTAGTTTTTGTAAGAATTTGAATTGGTTTTACTCGGTTTATAATTTGTTCTATTTCGTGTGTTGTTATTTTCGTTTGATTGATAAGTGTTATTGTTATAAATCGAATTGCTGTTGGTCTGTAATTTATTTAAATTGTTCGGGTTTTGTACATTCTCAATTTTATTGGTTTCAATTCTATCTGCTTGTTTGTCGTCACTATTTATATAGATAATCAAAATGACAAAAGCTATAAAAACACTTGTTTTTGGCCAATTACGAATAATTGCAACTAATATGGCAAGTAATATTATCCTTATAACCCAAATCATATTAAAGCTCTTTTTTTCAAATCAAAATTTCGGTTTTTAATTCCGCAATGTTTTTTTCGTATTAATGCCAGCATCCGTATAAACCCTATTCAAATCTTCATTATAGGGTATATATCTATTTAGGACGTTGTTTTATTTTCATCTAAACTAACACTTTCATACATAGTATCCAATGGACTTTTTATTGTATTGTTATTCATCGCTAAAACTCGAGTGTAGATTTCTGTGGTTTTTGAGCTATTATGTTCTAAAGCGGCCTGGATATGTCTTAAACTTGTCCCCCGTTCCATAATAGGTGTGGCAAAACTACGACGTAAAGTGTGTGGGGTGCTCCAAGGGTTTCCGTTGGTGTTTTTACAGCTTTGCGATACATACTTTGATCTTTAGTTGCTTTCATTATTTCTAGTCATCTATAAAACATGCCTTGATTACCTAAATTAGTTAAAACAGAACTAAAAATCTACTTTTTTAATTATTTAAAGGTTCTTAACCGTTAAGAACGGGTAGCCTAAAGTTAAGCCTTAGTCGAGATGTTGTGAAAAATAAATGCAACATATGTGAGAAAACAATCCTTGCAGATCGGATAAGGTCTTCTGTCCTGCCTATTGTAAAAACCACTCTTATAAGCATCTGCAGTAGGCAACAAAAAAGCAGTAGAAATCAATGGGGTTTTTAAAAGGGAATTATACCATACTACTTGAACTCGTAAGTAATACCAATTTGTCCTTCTATTATCCCCTATAATCCAATTGGCGCTTATAATGTATAAATTATAGATCAAATCTTATGCATTGTAATACAGCGGTCTTATAGTCTAATTGTACACGACTATTCTAAAATAGAGTAATACTTAACTGCACATCCCAATTGGCACGAATTTCAACAGGCTGTGCTTCGTAGAGGACAGGTTCGGGTTTTAACCGCTTCAGAAAGTTTCCTGTATCCCATTTCCCATTGGCGTTTTTATCATAGACCAATCTTATAAAGTAAGACCCCGGCGTAATCAATTTGAAATTAACCGTGGATTTTTCGGTTTCGTATACTGTAGATTCAACTTCACCTTTCTCATTCACCAATTCAACAATAATAGGAAATTCTTCAACATTGGTGATGGTGAGATTGAGATTCCCAAAGTCTGCCAATGATTTTGTGTTGTATCTATAACTCAAGCTATCATTTTGTATCTCAAAAAAATCGGTAATAGCGCCTGGTAATAGGTCTATTTTATAAGATTGCTGCTCTTCTTTTTCAAATTTGAATGTCAGTTGGTTATACAACGTATCTAGGGCTAATTCGAAATCGATAGCCAATGAGTCTTTGTTAATGAGGCTGATAGAGTCTTTTTCAAAGCCGATTATTGGAGTGTTGGCTTTAAGTTTAAAATCGGCTAGCAATTTGTTCTTTTGAATCTTTACTTCTGAAATTTTTAAAGAGTCTTCTTCAATTTGCTTTGGCCTGATTTCCAACGTATCTATTCGACCTAGATTGCTAAAGGTAAACAACAAGCTGTCCTTTTCCAGGTAGGGTTTATACCAATAATGAAGGGTGTCGGTGTCTTGATCCCTAAAATACTTAGCCTTAAAATCTTCAGGCGCCTCAGAAATCAAATCAATTTTATAGTCTTCAAGAGTTCCCTTAAAACCAAATTCAAACTGTTGCTTGGAGACCTGCTTAGGTCTTACCGCTTCAAACTCTAGTTCTTCTTTAAAGACAAGAATATCGTAGAGTTGATCTGAAGGAATTTTAACGGTATCACTTACAAAGCCTATTTTATCTTGGGCGGGATCAAATTTATAGTTGTTATTTTTATCGGAGATCGCCACCATTTTATAATTCCCCGGCTTTATATTATCCACACTAAACAAGGAGGTCGAATCTCTTACAAAAGAAATATACCTCGGAAGGCTATCGAAGACTAAAGAGTCCGTATAGTTGTAATCTAAAGCATAAAGCATTACAGAAATATTTTCATCAGATACTCTACTAAAAGCATCAAACACATTGCCCTCTACTTGAAGCGAGTCCACATAGCTGCCCGTAGAAAACACGTATTTAAAATAAGGGAGTTTATTGCCTTCGTTATTATCTTCTATGCTTTTTCCAAAATTGACAGTGTAGGTCGTGTTATCTTCTAGCGAATCCCGGGGAATATCCAACCTCACATTTCTACTGGCCTGTCCCATAGGAAAGATGGTAGGACGCGGTTCTATTGGTGGTGAAAAGAAAATTTGCTGACGAGCATCTTCCAATTTTACAAATTCATTGAAATTGATAGTCACCTGATTTTTGTTATAATTGGTCGTATAATTTTCTGGGGTAGAATTCAAAAATTTTGGGGGATCTAGATCTCTAGGTCCACCATCTGGTCGTCCTCTTTGGGCACAAGAGGAAAGAATAGAAACTAATACAATACACACTGACAGTCGTGAAAAGTGAACTCTCATTTTCGGGAATTATTTTATACAAAGAAACAATAAAATATAGATTTTATTATTTGGTAATGGCCATTGTTGCAATGTTTAGTTTTATACCCTCAGCCTCATTCAAAGCCAAATAACAGGCTTCTAGAGTAGCGCCAGTAGTTACCAAATCATCCACAAGTAGTATATGTTGACCAGATACCTCTTCGAGATGTTCTGCGTAAAAATTATTTCCAATAACTTCTGTTCTTGCAAGCCGGCTTTTGAATACCTGAGTTTTTGAATTGGAACTCCTTTTTAAGAGGGTATCGGTATACGTTGCCGAAAGCTTTTCAGCAATAGCTTTCCCAAAACCTTCTACTTGGTTATAGCCCCTTTCTCTCATCCGCTGTCTGTGCAGAGGGACAGGGATAACTACATCGATACTCGTTTGCCAACCGGCTTCAAACAAAATTTCTCCTAACCAACTCCCTAAGTAAAAACTCAGTTCTTTATTGCCCCTGTATTTTAAATCGTGGATTAAAGCTTGGATAGGTCCCTTTTTTTCAAAATAGAACAAACTTGCAGCTTGTTCGAGTTGAACCCTGCCGTAAAGAATCTTATGCAAATCGTGATGGCCATCAAAAAAGTTGGAGTAAAGCGGTAATTCATGCCTACAAAATGTACATATAAACGCTTCTTCTTTCAGTATAACTTGGTCACAACAAGCACAGAGTTTGGGAAACAATAAGTTTTTAAAGTCCTTAAACATCTGAAGATAAATTGATTGTTTGAAGTTAGGGAAAAAATCGTTTCAGAATAAAAAAAGAAGAAGGTAGAACCTCAACATATAAAGTGTCAATAATTTACAGTCGAAAACGCATTATCAAGAAGCGTTTTTTTACTTTTGCGATATGGCAAAAGAGCAAGATAAATTCAAACACGTAATATCCCATGCTAAGGAGTATGGATATATATTTTCCTCCAGTGAAATCTATGATGGCTTAAGTGCTGTTTATGATTATGGGCAAAATGGAGTTGAACTCAAAAACAACATTAAAGCCTATTGGTGGAAAAGTATGGTCCACCTTCATGAGGAGATCGTGGGCTTAGATGCTGCAATCCTCATGCATCCCAACACATGGGAAGCTTCTGGTCACGTAAACGCTTTTAATGATCCTATGATCGACAATAAGGATTCTAAAAAAAGATACCGGGCAGATGTTTTGATCGAAGACTATGTCGAAAAGATAGAACAAAAGGCACAAAAGGAAATCGCAAAAGCCAAAAAGCGTTTTGGAGATGCTTTCGATGAAGCTGAATTTGTAAGCACTCATCCTAGAGTTGTAAAATACAGATCCCAATCCAAAGAAATTTTAACACGATTAGCGACTTCATTAACCAATGAAGATTTAGAGGATGTCAAAGCCCTTATCGAAGAGCTGGAAATAGCCTGCCCGGTGAGCGGCTCAGGAGACTGGACCAAAGTGAGGCAATTCAACTTGATGTTTGGTACCAAGTTGGGCGCATCTGCAGAATCGGCATCCGATCTCTATTTACGGCCAGAGACCGCTCAAGGGATTTTTGTGAATTTTGCGAATGTCCAAAAATCGGGGAGACTAAAAATCCCTTTTGGGATTGCTCAAATCGGAAAAGCCTTTAGAAATGAAATAGTCGCTAGACAGTTTATATTTCGCCAACGCGAATTTGAACAAATGGAAATGCAATATTTTGTTCGCCCTGGAGAAGAACTCAAATGGTTTGAACACTGGAAAGAGCTAAGAACAAAATGGCATCAATCTTTAAATCTTGGTGAAGAAAACTACCGATTTCATGATCACGAAAAGATGGCGCATTATGCCAATGCGGCTACCGATATAGAATTCAATTTCCCATTTGGTTTTAAAGAATTGGAAGGAATTCACTCCAGAACAGATTTTGACCTTAAAGCGCATGAAAATCTTTCTGGAAAAAAACTACAATTTTACGATCCAGAGCTTGGTGAAAATTATGTGCCTTATGTGATTGAAACCTCAATTGGTCTAGATAGAATGTTTTTGGCAGTATTTTCCAGCGCTTTGCAAGAGGAAACTCTTGAGGACGGTAGTTCAAGAACCGTATTAAAGCTTCCTTCTATACTTGCCCCCGTAAAAGCGGCTGTGTTTCCACTTTTGAAGAAAGATGGCTTACCGGAAATTGCTAAAGAACTTCTCAAGGAGTTGCAATGGGATTTCAATGTTGTTTATGATGAAAAGGATGCTGTAGGGAGACGTTACAGAAGACAAGATGCAGCAGGAACTCCATTTTGTATCACCGTTGACCATGAGACCAAAGAAGATCATTGTGTGACTATTCGCCATCGAGATACCATGGAGCAACAGCGTGTTCCTATTTCTGAAGTAAAAGCCATTATACAAAAAGAAATAGATTTTAAAACGTGGCTAGAGTCTTAAAAGTTTGAATTTAATGCCTGCTTTTTAATTAAATTTTTGATTTTAATTATATATTAACCGGTCTTTAACAGCTAAAACTCTAGATTATCCTTAAATTTGAATCTAATCTTAAATAAATATTAATAAAATGGCGAATAACACAGGAAATACAATTTTAGCATTATTAACTGGTACAGCTCTTGGAGTAGGTTTAGGCTTATTGTATGCACCACAAAGTGGAGAAAAAACTAGAAAGCAGTTGAGAGATGAAGCAGATCATCTACAAGATAATCTGAATAAAAAGTATAAAGAAACGTCTTCTCATTTATCTGATTTTACTACAGAAGCTAAAAAAAACATCGAGGAAAAGTTAGAAAAGACTTTTTCTAATGCTAATACTAAAGCCGATGTAATGCTAAGTAAACTTGAAAGTGAATTGGAGCAGTTAAAAAAGAAAAATTCTAATCTTCAAAAAGAATTGAAGAATAAATAATCCTTAAAATTTCTTCATGAAGAATCAATTAGGTGATCACTTTGATAACTTATCTCAAGATACCAAAGATGTCATAAAAAATTCCATAGAATTTTACAGGCTCGATCTCCTCAAGAAAACGGCCTTAAGCTTAGTCACTGGAGGAAGATTTGTACTCATAATAGGAATCCTAGTTTTAGTACTCTTTTTTGTGTCTTTGGGTTTCGCTTTTTTGATAGGTAATAAATTAGGTTCGGTATCTTATGGGTTTTTTATAATTGGTAGTTTTTATATTATAGTGCTGATTATCGTAGGTATTTTCGGAAAAAAATTACTGGAAAAACCAGTATTTTCATTCTTGAATAGTATTTTAGAACCAGATAATGATATGGAAGAGTTGTTAAAAAAAGAACTTGAAGAGACTGAAACTTCAGATACATGAAGAAATATAATTCATTTAAGGAAATTGATAAAGACTTAAAAATTTTTAAGTTAGAAACTCAAATTAGTAAACAAAAAGCTAATATTGATTTAGTATACATCAAGCGTGCTTTTTCGTTTACCAATATTGTAGCTGAGCTTTTCTCTTATTTTGGACAGAAGGCTATTTATGCTAGAATAGGTACTCAGATATTGAGAAAGTTTGGACTATAAGTTTTAATAGTTTCAAATATTAAAAAAGGCTTGTGAAATTTTCACAAGCCTTTTTTAATTTAGGTCTGCCTAACTTTCATTTTTAATCCGGTTTTTGTTGAATCGTCTTACGATCGTTTTGCTTTTTCATCTCTTCACCAATCTGGCTAGCGGCAGTAAAAGATGCTATCATGTCGTTGAGCATATTGCTACCCGCTTCAGGAGAATTTGGCATAAGGATTAGGTTGGAGTTGGTTTGGCTTCCTATAGATTGAAGGGTGTCGTAATGTTGAGTCACCACAATTAATGCTGAAGCTTCTTGAGAGTTAATTCCTACTTTATTAAGCACCTCAACACTTTCCTCGAGACCTCTAGCTATTTCTCTACGTTGATCTGCAATCCCCTGTCCTTGGAGCCGTTTGCTTTCTGCTTCAGCTCTGGCCACAGCAACAATTTTAATTCGTTCTGCTTCACCTTCAAACTCAGCTGCTACTTTTTCGCGTTCTGAGGCATTAATTCGGTTCATGGAGTCCTTCACCTTATTATCGGGATCAATGTCTGTGACAAGTGTTCTTATGATGTCGTAACCATAATCTAGCATGGCATCATTAAGCTCAGACTTTACAGCATTCGCAACATCGTCTTTACGCTCAAAAACATCATCCAACTTCATTTTTGGCACTTCTGCTCGAACCACATCAAAAACATAAGATGTAATTTGAGCACTTGGGCTCTCTAACTTATAAAAGGCATCGTAGATTTTGGCTCGAGTCACTTGGTACTGAACCGACACTTTAAGATGAACAAACACATCATCTTTTGTTTTAGTCTCTACATTGACATCCAATTGCTGAATTTTGAGATTGATTTTCCCAGCGATACGATCTACTATTGGAATTTTAAAATGCAATCCCGAATTCCTTATACTCAAGAATTTCCCGAAGCGTTCTACCAAAGCTGCTGTTTGTTGCTTCACTGTGAAAATTCCACTTAAAATGATAAAAAAGGCAATTACCACTATAAAAATACCTGCAAATGTTCCCATAATAATTAGTTATAAAATTTAATTTAAAAATAGACCTTTTTCGACTGTATTGCACCGAATAACAAAAAGATTAAGCCAATTTCTCAATAGCGAAGTTCAATCTAGAAATAGTCTCTTCTTTACCAATACAAGAGGCAATATGAAAAGCATCAGGTCCTCTCATAGCCCCTACTAAAGCTAGTCTTAAGGGTTGCATAATTTTGCCAAAGCCTAAACCTTGGGTGTTAATCCATTCTTTAACTTCACTCTGAACAGTGCTTTGGGAAAAATCTTCAATGCTTTCCAGCTTTCCAATTAAAGCTCGCATCCATTCTTCTGAATCATTTTTCCACGCTTTTTTAGCCGATTTCGAATCAAATTCTTTAGGCGATTCAAAGTAAAAGGAAGAAAGCTCCCAAAATTCTGACACAAACGTGGCTCTTTCGCGGATTGTTTCAACGACTTCCTTCACGTATGCGTGTTGAGCATCGACTCCTTTGTCCTTCAGAATTGTTGAAAACTCCTGGACCAATTTGGAAACAGGCATTTCTTGCATATAGTGATGTTGAAACCATTCTGTTTTTTCAGGATCAAACTTAGCTCCAGATTTATGAACCCTTTCCAGTTCAAAATGTTCTGTAAGCTCTTTGATGGAGAAAAATTCTTTTTCGGTTCCATCATTCCACCCTAGTAAGGCTAACATATTAACTAAGGTTTCTGGGAAAAATCCTTCCTCGCGATATCCCGAAGAAATAGCTCCCGTTTTAGGATCTTTCCATTCTATAGGAAATACAGGAAACCCAAGTTGATCTCCATCTCGTTTGCTCAATTTTCCTTTTCCACTTGGTTTCAAAATAAGAGGTAAGTGAGCAAATTTTGGAGTCTCCCAACCAAAAGCTTCATATAAAGAAACGTGAAGCGGTAGCGATGGTAACCATTCTTCACCACGAATAACATGTGTAATTCTCATAAGATGATCATCCACAATATTGGCTAAGTGATAAGTTGGTAAGCCGTCGCTTTTAAATAAAATCTTATCATCTAGAACTTCAGAATCTACTTCTATAAAACCTCTAATCTCGTCGTGAATAGAGAGTGTCATAGCCGATTTCGTCTTAAAACGAATCACATAGTCTTCCTTGTTATCTAATTTGGTCTGCAGCTCTTCCACAGAAAGAGTTAAAGAATTATTGAGTTGATTTCTATTCTTAGGTCCGTAACTGAATTTTGTGTTGTGTTTCTCTGCTTCTTTCCGTTTCGCATCTAAGTCTTCTGGAGTGTCGAAGGCATAGTAAGCATTATTGCTTTGGATTAATTTATCTACATACTCTCCGTAGATATCTTTGCGTTCACTTTGCTTATAAGGACCGCAATCTCCCGGCTTTCCTGGACCTTCATCGAACGGAATACCACACCATTCCAGAGTTTCTTTGATATACCCCTCGGCGCCTTCTACAAATCGGTTTTGGTCGGTATCTTCAATTCTTAGTAAAAAATCGCCTTGGTGTTTTTTGGCAAACAAGTAATTATACAAAGCAGTTCTCACACCGCCAATATGAAGTGGTCCTGTTGGACTTGGGGCAAATCTCACTCTAACTTTCGTATCCATCTTCTGTTTTTTTACAAATATAAAATATATTGATGTTTACAGATAGGAAATGATGGTTTAAGAAGGTCACCAGTTTAAGACGCGCTCAGGTGTTTTAAAAAATCGATTATATTTGATAAGTAAATCAGGATTTATAACAAATATATATCTCACAAACATCTAAAATTATGATTTGGATGGATGTTGGTCTTAATAAAAAAGAGTGAATGGAAAACGAATTTATGAAAGCAATGTCGGAACGAACCGATGAACAGTTAATAAAAATTGTAACAGCCGAAAGAGATAAATATAATCCAACTGCGATAGATGCGGCTGAATTTGAAGTTACAAAACGAAATATAGACACGAATAAATTTGAGGAAATCAGAGAAAAAGCGACTACGGAAAGAGTTGCAAAAAAAGAGGTTAACTCAGGAATAGTCAGCTCGGGAAAAAGATTTTTAAATTTTATTATAGACTTTTTCGCCTGTATGATTGGAGCCTCAATTTTAGGCTTTATTATCAGTTTTTTTATCAATATTTCTGAGGGGTTATTTCTACTTCTTTTTTCACAGTTATTGTTTTTGGGAACATACTTTGCTTATTACGCTATTATGGAAATTAAATTCCAAAAGACAGTTGGGAAGTTTCTAACCAAAACTAAAGTTGTGAAAATGGACGGAAGGAAACCAGAAAACTCTGAAATAATTATGCGGACTTTTTGCCGATTTATTCCATTTGACAGAGTTACGTTTCTATTTATGAAAAATGGAATTCACGATTTCCTATCAAAAACAACAGTGATAAAAGACAATATTGCGGAAAATGCTGATGCCAAAAACGCTTATATTTAATGCGGATTTAGGTACTCACTTTTGAGAATACTTCTCCGTATAAGGTTAAACCGGAAGAATATTATATTTTAATACAGCAGTAACCACAACTAAGACCGATACCTGTTATTTGTAAAAGTAATATTAACTTATAAGACCTTTGAAAAACCGAAAAAAAGAGGGGTAATGATTCTTAAAAGACCAAACTACAAGAAAAAGACTAATAAATAAAAAAATGACCCCATTTCTACATCAACTAAACCGAAAACCACTGATTTCCAATGATTAAGAAATTGCTATTTTCTTTGTTTTCAATTTTTCTAGTTTATCAGTCGCTGGAGTTAATTAACTTATTAATCCATATAAATCCGGCTGAATTGTCTTGGACAGCTATCATTGGGATGTCACTACTTCTAAATTTATTTATAACAGGTGTTTTCGCTTTTTTAGGTTTTGTCTATAAAACTAACAAACTATTGCCGAGCTCGTATTATCAAATTAAGAACACTAAAAGTTTGGAAACTATTTATAGAATATTTGGCGTGAAATTTTTTAAAGCCCTACTTCTCAAAGCTTTTTGGGGGAAAGAGAAAAATAGAAAAAAATATTTTAGTGGAGCAAAAACGGGAATTGGAAATTTTGACTTTCAGACTAGACAATCGGAATTTGGTCACCTAGCAGCTTTAATAAGCGTTTTGATTGTGTCTTTTATTTCACTAATAAAAGGACATCTGGCTATTTTTATTCTAACCACTATAATAAATTTAATCGGTAATTTATATCCCATTATTTTACAGAGAACCCATAGGATTCAAATAGAACGGCTAACAAATCTCTTGGAAAAGAGAAGGTAATTGATAGGGTTAATTTTACCAATTTAAACCTATAAAAAGGCTTTGGGGAAGAATACATAAAAGTATTAGTTTAGTTGAGAATAAAGACCCAAAAAGAGATATCCCCTATACTGAAGTTTTAAATAGGGTATATACGGGTGTAACCTGCAAGCAAAAAAACAACACCCTGAATTCAATAATTCAACGCAACAGATCAAACTAACTAAAAGGAGGTAGAAAGTTCCGCACTTCGTGGACAGGTTCGCAGTTAATTGACAGCAGTCAAAAACTTCGGCAAAGCCGTTTGGCTATTCCTTCTGCAAACGCACCTTACCGCTTCGGGGACAACTCCCAGTTAACATCAATATGTGAATTGTGTAACTTATTTACAAAATTATGTAACGCTTTTTACAACAAAAGCACTCATCTTAGTAGTGTGACATATAAGATTTAATCGCAAAACGTAAAAATGAAATTAAATAAAATCTTCTACAAACTTTGTCTAAAAAGCAGTCGCCGCATTATCAGGATGCGCTATGTTCAATAACACATATTTTAGCTACGACAATAATGTGGATTTTTACTAAATATAAAATGTATGCATGGTTAAATTCACAGTAGCCGACCTCGTATTATAATGATGTTATTGATAATTACGCTGAACGTTATGTTGATCATCATTTTAAGGATAGTGGATATACAGTTGATACGCTTAATCCTAATATTTTGCTGGGGTTCATATTAAAAATTGAAAAAAAAGTAGAAGTTCAGACCAGCAATCCTTACAACTATTCTAATTATACGTATCACAATTATCCTTACAACCAGCGTTACAATAATCTGTACTATAACGATGGCAATTATAATTACAACAGGCATTATTCCTATAATCTGAAGTATAATATTAAGACTAGGAAATTTACAAAAATGCCGTCACTATTAACGTGATTGACAGGGCTTCAAAGAAGGTGGTTGAGACCGGAACTACTGAAAACGATATTTATGACCCTCCCTATTTAAAAGGTAGAATTCATCCTGCGGTAGTTAATATTTTGAAGCAATATCCGGTTAAACCAATTAAAAAATAATTTACAAACAAATAAAATTTTCATCATGACAGAAATTAAAATAGAAAAGAAAAAGCCTGTATGGCCCTGGATTTTATTAGTACTTGTTTTGCTTATTGTTGCTTTTGCTGCTTGGTTCTTCTTTATTCGCAACGATAACGCTGAGCCTGTTGCAACATCAAATGAAACAACAGATGAAACAGCAGATGAGATAGTAGATGAAACATCGCTGATAGATATAAATGAAAATAACAATATAGTTGCCTCCTATGTGACGTTCATTAATGCTGACAACGCTACAATGGGCCTCGACCATGTATTTACCAGTGAGGCATTTGCAAAGCTAACCAATGCTGTAGATGCTATGGCTACGGAAGTTGGCTATGATGTGAAAGCCGATATAGCTGAGGCAAAACAGCTTGTAGATGAAATAACAAATGAACCGATGGCAGCTGCCCATGCTGATAAAATAAGGAGCGGTGCTAATGTGTTAAGCACTTGCTTACAGAATATAC
The DNA here is from genome assembly GCF_000355905.1 of Psychroflexus gondwanensis ACAM 44. Lineage (GTDB taxonomy): Bacteria > Bacteroidota > Bacteroidia > Flavobacteriales > Flavobacteriaceae > Psychroflexus > Psychroflexus gondwanensis. Next base: position 274,904 of record NZ_APLF01000001.1, on the reverse strand, counting down.
AGCAGGCAAAATATTCTGGCTTGAGTGCTGAAGCTGCTGATGTTAAAAGTGCCGCTTCGGCAATTAACCCTGAAACATTAACACTTAACCAGCGGGATGCTGTGAAACCTTTTTTCAGAAAGGCTGCAGACCTGCTTAATAAAATGAATTAATTAACTGAATTTAAAATTACAATTATGAAAGATAATAATAAAAACCTGTATTATCTGCACGAATTATCAGAGTATAAAGTAGCTGATGATTATGCTGATGTAAGAGATTGGGAAGTAATAGATGCAGACAAAAGAACCATAGGCAAAGTGGATGGACTGTTGGTTAGCAAAGAAGCAGATCGCGTTGTTTATCTTGATGTGGAAGTTGATACCTCTTTAATTGAAGACGGTCACGAAACGTATGTCGTTCCTGCAAAAAAGGGTGTGCATGAATTTTTGAATGAGGAAGGGGAAAACCATCTTATTGTACCAATTGGCATGGTAACACTTGATGAGGAGAATAAGAAAGTACATTCTAAACAAATAGATTATTCAACTTTTTCAAAAACAAAAAGATTTAAAAGTGGAGTTGATTTAGAAAGGTCTTATGAGCTAACGATTTTGAGGCATTATTTCCCTGATGATAACTTTGATGAAGAAAGGGATTCAGACAATGAGTTTTATAATCGCAAAGAATATAAACCGCTAACTTGAATTAAAGTAAATATGTAGTTTATAATAATTAAATTCCTATGTAATACTTCAAACAATATGAAAAAACAAGACACAAATTTCGATAATATGGCGGCCAAAGTTTCAAGAATTTCTTGGGGAGCTATCCTCGCTGGAACTTTGACTGCCTTGGTAGTTGTTTCGATGCTCAATTTACTTGGTCTGGGAATTGGTTTCTCTACAATAGACCCTATGACTGAAAGTGACCCATTAAACGGGCTTGGAACAGGCACACTCATTTGGTTAGGACTTTCAAATCTTGTCGCCCTTTTTGTAGGAGGTATGGTAGCTGGGCGCATGTCTGGTTATCCCTCTAAATCGGACGGAGGCCTACATGGATTTTTATCGTGGGCATTATTTGCCTTGGTATCTTTTTTCCTAATAACATCTGCCGTTGGCACAATGGTCAACGGGCTATCCAGCGCAGTTTCTGGCGTGTTTGGTGGTTCGCAAAATGATAGGGTTAAAGTGATATTGGACGAGGCACAACAGAAGGGAGAGGATGATACTACACTTTCTTATGAAAACATTAAAAAAGAAGCATTTCAATTAATCAACAAAGCAGAAAGATACAATATACTTCCAGAAGATGCCTCGGAAAATACGCGACAGACAGTTAATGAAACTGAAAAAGAGGCAAAGCAGGCCTTTAATGATTTAAACCTCGACCAAAACATTGATAATTTTTTCAACGACCTCTCTTTTGATTTAGATGAAAACGGTGATTTAAAAATTACCGTTGATGGCGGAGTAGATTTTTTGAATAAAGAAGACTTAAAGAACTATTTGGCAGAGAACACGGGACTTAGTGAAGCCGAAATCAACGGAATGATCAAGAAGTGGGACAAAAATATTGAAATGGCCGTGGACAAAGCAGAAATGTATTATGCAAAAGCAAAGCAAAAAGCTATTAAATATAGCGATATAGCTGCCGATGCTTTAGCAACCGCAAGTATCGTTGCCTTCATAATATTCTTTTTGGGTGCTTTAGCAGCATTTTTTGGTGGGGCTACTGGTTCACCTTTGCAAACGGTATCTGAAGAAAGAAGAGAAGATAAATTTGACTAACCTTAAAACCTCTAATTATATGTCAATACTCACTATTATACTCAACATACTTTTGCCCCCGTTAGCGGTTTTTATGAAACACGGTTTAGGCTCTACGTTTATAATTAGTCTAATTCTGACTATCATCGGCTGGATACCTGGTGTGATACATGCATTTATAGTAAATGATTGATTTGAATTTTGAATTGTTTAAAACACAATCAAAAAAAATTGAACTGCCTGAATAAGATTTGAATAGGGGTAAAAAATCCAGCTAAACAATGCCAACGCTGAAAGCCATACACATACGTATGTCGTGCATAGCCATCTCCTCAAAATTCACAAAAAGGTATGTCTAGCCACCGTCTCACTTCCGGACTAACATAAAACCTCGGAAAACCAATCAGTACGCAGAAAGCCAGTGGCTAATAACAAAGTATTCGTCCCGACGATAGGCCAGGGATGAATATCTTGAACAATGTATATAGAAAATAGGCGGAACAATAGTAAAACCAAGGCTTTTGGGAGACTGTAAAATAGCTACCCAATACATAAAACTAAATTTATAATAGACAATGAAAGAGGAACCAATACAAACAGTAATCCAAAAGTTAGAAAGTTGGCTTGATGCCTTCATAGATTTGATTCCTAATATGGCAGTAACCCTGTTGTTGATAATAGTCTTTCTTGTGCTTGCCCGACTTGGAAGTAAACTGTTTAAAAAGCTTTTCTCCAAAGCATCAAATAACGAAGCATTAAGTAATTTATTTTCCACTGTAATTTATGCTATAATCCTAATTATTGGGTTTTTTATTATGCTTGGAGTGCTAGGACTAGATACAGCTTTAGCTTCTATACTCGGAGGAATTGGTGTGATAGGTTTGGCATTGGGCTTTGCTTTTCAGGATATAGCTGCAAATTTTATTTCGGGTGTTATTCTGGCCTTTAGGAGACCTTTTAAATTAGGGGACATAATTGCAGTAAACGATATAATGGGTAAAGTAAGTCAAACTGACCTGCGAGTTACGGTTCTTGAGACTTTTCAGGGCCAACAAGTTTACATTCCAAATAGTGATGTATTACAGGGTTCGATTTACAATTTTTCTATTTTAGAAAAAAGGCGTATAGATTTAGCCGTAGGAGTTTCTTACGCAGAGGATCTTGAGAAAGTTGAAGATGTTGTGCTGAGCACAATTAAAAATTTGGAAGGGGTGATAGATAAAGATCAAATAGGTTTTGACTATTCTGAATTCGACTCCAGTTCCATCAATTTTAATATTCGATTTTGGGTAGAATACCCAGGCGAACCAGGCTACTTGAATATGAAAAACAAAGCCATCAAAGCGATTAAGAGCGCTTTTGATGAACAAGATATTACTATTCCTTTTCCAATTCGAACATTAGACTTTGGAATTAAAGGCGGGCAAAAACTCTCACAAATGGAATTGAAGACGAATAAAGGAAGCAACGAAGAAAGTACAAATTAATGGGATGAGGGATTTGGATTATACCACTCCTTGTCATTGCAATAAGACTCTACGTTGTAAAATTTAGAAAAAGAATATAAAAGGTAAAATTGGAGTAGTAATTGTGACAGGAAGCAGTGGGATGATCAGCCCGGCCTTAATTCATAAGCAATAAAAAATCAAGTTCAACAACGGAACATATTATTTAGTAGAAATCCTAATAGAAGTAGATGTTCCCTATTATATTACTAACACAATGACAAATTTAAATAAAACAGGAGATTCAAGACAGAATGAAAGAAATTAATATTTCGTGAATTCTAAAAGCTACATAAAGAAAAAACATATTAAATTCAGAAAAAATGAATAATGAAATCCTTTTAAACAAAAGACCTGTAAGGAAACCGGTTTGGAGTGATTTTATCAGATTGTATGCAGAAGTTGACACGGGTATGACCGCTAATATTACCCCACACCATGAGTAGTCGCTTCCTATCGAGCCTACGGGGCTACCTGAGCCACCATTGGATCAATGTGCGCCGGGTTGGCCTCTGGGTGCTGGTGGCCGTCGCGTTGTACACGCTCGTGGGTTTTTTCTTGGTGCCGTGGCTCGCCGGTTCTATCGCTGAAAACAAGGTCCGAGAGGTCCTTGGTCGCGAGCTTCTCATCGGCGATATCGATTTCAATCCCTACACGTTCTCCCTGGAAGTAACCGATTTCACGCTCTCGGATCCCGACGGTCACGAGCTCGCCATCTTCGACCGGCTGTTCGTCAACTTCACGTTAGTCAGCCTCATCGACCAAGCGTGGATTTTCCAGCAGGTACGCCTCGAAGGTCTGGTGATTCAGGAGGAACGCTTCGCCTCGGGCGAGTCGCGCTTCTCCCGGCTAAAGGATGACGCCTCGGGCGAGCCGAAAGCGACTGGCGAAGATGGGATGCCGGCAACGGTGATCCGGGATTTAGATGTTGTGGAGGGAACGCTCCGCTTTGCGGATCACCTGACCACCGCTTCCGACCCGTCAGGTACGACCTCCACCATCGAGGTGCAAGAATTTTCTCTATCGATGAATGATGCCGCCCTGCATGAGAACACCGAGTTTCCGATCCATTTCGCCGGGCAGCTCAAGGCGGGCGGGACCTTCTCGTTCGATGGCAAAATACAGGTGTTACCGGCATTCGAGATCAACGGCGGTCTGAGCGTGGAGGCGCTGGCCCTTAGCATAGCCGAGCCTTACCTGCAACAATTCGCGCGGCTGGCGATTAAGGGTGGGAACCTAAGCCTCGACGGACAACTGTCCGTCAGCGGCGATGAGCCTCTGGCCTATCACGGCAGTGCCGGCGTGGAGGGGCTCAGCCTCGCGCCCTTGGATCCAGGCGACACCGAACCGGTGGTAGGCTGGCAAGCCATGGAGATCGAACAGCTCGACCTGAGCCTAGCACAGCGTAGCCTCGAGACTTCGAGTGTGTCCATCGAGGGCGGATCCGGCCGGGTTATCATCCACGAGGATCAGACCACGAATTTCAAGCGCCTACTCGTGGAGCAGGCTGAGGGGGAAACCCCCGCTCCCGAAGGGGATGACGGCGAAGAGGCCGCCCCATTAAGCATCAGCATCGCTGGCATTGTCCTGGGCGATAGTCGCCTCCAGTTCACGGATTATTCGCTGCCGCTGCCCTTCTCCACGAACATCCTCAAGCTGAACGGCGAGGTCTCCACACTGGCTTCTGATACACAGATTCCAGCTGAGGTGGGGCTTGAAGGTCAGGTGGGTGAGGACGGCCTGGCGCGCATCGAGGGCACGATCCACGCCTGGCAACCGACGCGGGACACGGACGTCACGATAACGTTCCGCAACCTATTGGTGAAGGGCTATTCGCCGTACACGATCGCCTTCGCCGGCCGCAGGATCGCGAAAGGCCGCATGGACCTCGATCTTGGCTATCACCTATCGGACGGCAAACTCAAGGGTAGTAATACGATAGTTTTCTACGATTTGGAACTAGGCGAAAAGGTCGAGAGCCCGGACGCGATGGACCTGCCGCTCAGCCTTGCCGTCTCTCTACTCAAGGACAGCGAGGGGGTGATTGAGATGGATATCCCGGTCACGGGAGATCTCGGAGATCCGCAGTTCCACCTGGGCGGCGCGGTTCGTAGCGCCATCAGTGACGCGATTGGCAGCATCGTCAGCGCGCCGTTCCGCTTCCTGGCGGAGCTAGTTGGGGCTAGCGAAGAGGACCTGCAACGGATCGCTTACCCAGCGGGCAGCAGCGACCTGACACCACCGCAACGCCAGCGTGTAGGCTTGCTGCGCAAGGCCCTTTTGAAGCGTCCGGAACTGGTACTGGAGCTCGCCGGACCCTTCGATACGGACGTGGACGGCCCAGCACTCAAGCGCCAACGCGCCGTCGAGCAGCTCGCCGAATGGTTGCGCGAGCAAGGAAGAGAGGTTTCGACCCCGGACCTGACCGAAGAATCGACGCAAGACGCGATGGAGGCAATTTTCTCAAGTGCCTACTCGGAAACCAGCCTGAGCGAGGTCCGTGAGCGCTTTACCAGCGAACAGGACGAGGATCCGGAAGGTCGCTCAGAGTTCGACGCTGTTGCCTATCGAGCCCATCTCGCCGAGGAGGTGATCGCAGCGCAACCCGTCACCGATGCCGATCTCGCGGCACTGGGACAGGCACGGGCCGTCGCCGTGCGGGACGTCCTGCTCGCAGATGCGTCCAAAGACCAGGATGAAGGCTCCGCAGTCGAGCCCAAACGGGTTCTCCTGGCGGAGCCCAAAAAAGTCGAGTCCGAGAACGACGAGCAGGTCGTAATGGAGGTCGGTCTAGCCTTGGACTGAGACAGCGCTAAAAGAGAAGAATCGATTTTACGTGCAAAGGAAATAGGCAACGGCGAATTAAATATGGCAGTCCGTACTCGTTAGAAATGCGGGCTTTTTTTTTACCTTTTTTATCCGATGACAAAAAGCAGACAGAAATTCTGCCACATTTCAAAGCTAAACCCTTGGGCTTAAAAGGATAAAACGGAACTTTAAATGATCAATTATATTATGACTGCAGTCGAACTTATAAGTAAAGTGTTCTTGCCATTAGCTCTTGCCATAATTATGCTAGGAATGGGAATGACTTTAATTATTACTGATTTTACTAGAGTAATAAAATATCCCAGAGCCATTTTAATTGGTCTTACCAATCAACTTATCTTTTTGCCTATTATTGGATTTTCACTAGCTATAGCTTTTAATCTAAATCCAGTAATGGCAGTTGGATTAATGATTTTAGCTAGTTGCCCTGGTGGTCCAACTAGTAATTTGATTACTCAAGTTTGTAAAGGAAATATTGCATTATCGGTCACTTTAACTGCTGTTGCTAGCCTTGTAAGTATTTTGACAATACCATTTATTCTATCTTATGCTTTAGAGTATTTTGGCAGTAACACAGATGTTAGAATTGAATTACCCATAATTGATACTATATTACAAATAATGGGAATAACTGTTATTCCTATTTCGATAGGAATGCTCATTCGTAAACACAAAACCAGTTTTGCGAAACGAATGGAAAAACCAATGCGTACAGCCTCAACAGTAATTTTTATACTAGTTTTTATCGCAGTATTAGCTGCCAATGCTGATAAACTAATAGATGGAATGAAAGAAGCTGGATTAGTGACATTAGTCCTTAATATCGCGACTATGGGATTAGGGTATCTCACCGCTAGGTTATTTAAACTAAATTTAAAAAACACCATTTCAATCACAATCGAGAGCGGCATACAAAACGGGACCTTAGCCCTCGTCATTGCAACGTCTATATTAAATAATGTAGAAATGGGTATTCCAATTGGAGCTTATGCTATATGGATGTTTCTTACTGCAGGAATTTTAATGTGGCAATTAGGAAAAATACCTAATTCAGATTCTAAATAAAAAAAGTATTAAGTTCAACAAAGAACTGTGGTAGAAAACAAGTAAAAATTCATTAATTTCTCACTAAAGTACTTCCATAGGTAGCATCGTAAGTCAAACTTGATTTGGCGATGGCGAAGGCTTGTTTTAATAGGGTATTACAGACCTCAGTTAATGCTAGTTTTTTACTCTTTCCTTTGGAAACTATTCTTTCATAAAGATCTCTGTAAGATTTGTTGTACCTGCCGACAGCTTACAAGCATTAAAACCGCACATAAATAATAAATTTACGAAGTTTTTGATTGCCTACTTTGCTTCTTCTCGGTCGGCCTCGTGCACTACAACCTGATTCTCGTATCGTTGGCATGATGCCAACATAGCTGCGAACCGTTACCTACCATATGTTAGGAAATTTCGTTATTAACTTTGTTGAAAACCAAATCTTACTTATGTTTATATTAGTAGAACTCGCCACGATTCCCATAAGAATAGCGTACCTAGGCGGGTCTTTTTTATTTGTAATATGTCTGACAAATATGAGTATCCTAAAGAAATAATCTCATTTGTTAAACAAATTGAAAGATTAGAAAAAAGGGGATTAATAATTTCAGATAAATTAGTAGCAAAAGAATTTCTAAAAAAATATAAGTTATTTCCGACTAAAAGGATTTTGATGGGAATTTCAAAAAGATAAAGAAAATCATAAATTTAAAAAATAGAATTATGCTTTACAATCAGACTATAAAATTTGAGGATGAACATTTTGAAATATCTAATGACAAATACTTCAACTTAAACCGCCGAACTGCCTTTTTAGCAATTGATCTCATAGGGATCGGTTTTGGAGCATTTTTAATAAATAAATGGTCTTCATTAAATGAGTTTGAAGTTTTTCTATGCGTTTTTATCTTAATTTTAGGAGTCACTGGTCTAGTTAAAGAGATATTTTTTAAATCTTATCGCAGGACTATTCCTTTCAGTAAAATAAAAAATATTAAAAAGCAATACTCAATTTTTAATAGACAAAAAATAAGAATTTGGCTAACCAATGGAAAATTCCAAGATTTGTATACTAACGTATATAACGGTGATGTAGTTCTGAGTTTAAAGGAAAAACTGTAGATAATAACTAAGAAATGTGGTTGGTATAGCTTTCACCAGATTTGAAATAACCCAACATGAATGCCCTGATCCTTAGGAGTTGACTGAACCGATGTTTTGTCGGTGATCTTATATTGGTTGATGATTGGGGATAGTTTTTCAGGCTAAGACGAATACTCCTTTTTTTATGGATATGCTTATCACCATCTTAACTCTATTCAAATTTAAATAGTCGGTGCGTCTAGCTATGTTCTGGTTGAGTTGACTTTTATAGTCTAAAGAAAGTTGCATTAAACCATAAAAAGTCCATTGGATACTATGTATGAAAGTGTTAGTTTAGATGAGAATAAAAAAAAGGTTCTAAATAAAGATATACTCTATACTGAAGGTTTAAATAGGGTTTATACGGATATTACAGCCAATGCTAGAAAACAATACAGGGAATAAGTAAATGGAAAAAATGACTCAATTATACAATGATGCCATTCAATACTTTCAATTGAATTATCTCAATTTGGGAGTAACTATTCTCTTTTTGATTATAGGTTTTATCGTATCTAAGTTTATACAGAGAAGAGTCAAATTACGGTTGATGAAAAAATCGCCCAATCGCATTACGGCCAATTTTACATCACAAATTGTTGGATTTATCTTGAAATCTATCGTGATATTGACAACGTTCTATCTACTTGGGCTTAGTTCCTTTACCAATAAACTTCTTGCAGGTGCTGGTCTTTTAACCTTTGTTATTGGTTTTGCCTTAAAAGATATTGGTGAAAATTTTCTTGCAGGAATTATTCTCGCCTTCAAAAGCCCCTTCAGATTAGATGATTTGATTGAAGTAAATGGCATTATGGGACATGTAAAAGATATTAGCATTCGTGAAACTTTAATTAAAACACCCGACGGTAAAGATGTGTTTTTGCCCAATGCAATTATTCTTAAAAACCCCTTATTCAATTATACCCTAGATGGGTTTTTACGGTATGATTTTGTTGTTGGAATTGCCTATGAAGATAATCCTACAGATGCTATTAAATTGATTTTAGAAACGGTAAACAATGTAGAGGGAGTTTTAAAAGGAGATAAAAAATCGGCAATTACAATTCATGAACTGTCAACAAATACCATTAATATAAACATTCAGTTTTGGATTGATACTTTCAAATCGACTAAGCGTTCGGTGCACAATACCATTCGCTCACAAGTGATGAATGATGTTATTGATGCCCTAACTGCGAATGGTTATAGTTTGCCTGCAAATATTGTGGAGTTAAAAAACTATGACTTATCAAACAAGATAAATTTCAAAAAGGAATGAGTATGTTGACTTGGAAGAAACGCTATTTAAAACAGCTACAGGCAAGCATAGCCAAACCTTTTGCAACAAGCTGAAAAGCAAACGCGCAAACAGCACATATGGTTTTTGCCGACACGCAAAGCCTCCTCGAAAAAACAAAAAGAGTAAAAATTTTTCTAAACTCATAAAGAAATATTAGTAATAATTCGAGAATAGTATTTAAAATAAGTACCTTTCTCTAAAATATACTAAAATTGACAGTCGCAAATTACATAAAACAATGTCTATCAGTTGAAGAGTACTCATTCTCATTGTATGAATTGCAATCTGTAATTGATAAAAGTGAAGCTTCTATAAAAAGTGAGTTATCAAGATTAATAGAAAAAAAAGTGATTGTTAATTTAAGAAAAGGATTTTATTTAATAATTCCACCAAGATATAGTAGACAAGGACAAGTGCCTATTCAACTTTACATCGAAAAACTTTTTAAACACCTCAATCGCAACTATTATTTAGGTTTTTACTCGGCTGCTAAATTTCATGGAGCAAGTCACCAACAGACTCAGAGAGATTATTTAATGACTGAAACGCCAAAGTTAAATGACATAAAGAAAAACACATTTGACATTCGTTTTCTTACAACTTCAAAATGGTCAAATAAAAATATTTTAGATAGAAAATCAGATGCTGGAATTTTTAAAATTTCAAGCCCTGCCCTAACTGCTGTAGATTTAATTCATCATCAATCCAAGTTAGGAGGAATGAACAGAATGCTAGCCATTTTAGGAGAAATAGCAGAGGAAATAACCCAAAATGACATTGCAGAATTATTGACTTGGTATCCGAACAAAAGCACTTTACAACGTTTTGGCTTTTTGCTCGAAGAAGTAAATGCTGACCAAGAACTCAGCAATCAAATAAAAAAGTACCTGAAAAAATCAAGATACTTTCCTGTATTGCTTAGCCCAAAAACGGGACAAAAGCCAGGAGCTGTTGATAATTTTTGGAAAGTAGCTATAAACATTAAACTGGAAAGTGATTTATGATTCCTAAGCCACACATAGCAAAATGGCAAGACCATGCTCCTTGGAAACAATTTTATCAAGTTGAACAAGATTTGGTTATTAGTCGTGCTTTAGTAGAGATATTCTCAGACGATTTTCTGAAAGAAAATTTAGCTTTTAGAGGAGGTACGGCCTTACACAAATTATACCTGAATCCTGCACCAAGGTATTCGGAAGACATTGATTTAGTTCAAATTAAAGCCGGACCAATTAAGCCAGTTATGGAACGCCTTAAAGAAGTCATCACCTTTTTTGAAGAACCAAGAAAAACGCAAGTAAAAGGTCATGGAGCAAAAGCATTGTACCGTTTTACTTCTGAATACGAAGAAATTCGATTACGCTTAAAATTAGAACCTACAATATAAACGAACTCTTAGGAACAAAACTGAGGGCTTTATATCAAAGAAGTAAAGGACGAGATTTATTTGATTTAGATTACTCTCGCTTAAATATAGAGCTAAACTCTAATGAAATTATCCATTGCTTTAAGAAGAACTGAGGTAAAAAACAACTCTTTTCCTTATTAATTTTAGACACTTTTATTCTAGGTTTAAAGATTTATAAACTAGTTCTGTAAGTTATTTTTTAGGGTTATCTTATTAGGTTTTTTCTTGCTACTGTTTAAATGCAATAGAAATGAAACTTAAGACACCCATAGGCCATTGGAATCAAAGTGATTCTTCATCTTCTATAAAAAGGTCTTTAGAGAGAATACATAAAAGTGTTAGTTTAGATGAAAAAAAACAAGGTTCTAAATAAAGATATACCCTATACTGAAGGTTTAAATAGGGTTTATAAGGGTGTTGCCAGTCATGGTTGGCACTTTAATTGAGATCCATCGCTAAAACTACAAAATCATGAACATAAGATTGATCTTTATTCTATTATTAGCAAACGCATTAAGCCTTCAACTTTGGTCTCAGGATAGTCAGACTAAAACAATTAAGACCTTTCTGGAAAAGGAATACCCAGAAAACAGGCCTGGAGCAGTAATTCTGATATCGAAAAACAATCAGATAATCTTCAAAGAAGCCTTTGGTCTCGCTGATCTTAAAAAAAAGAAGCCAATCCAAACAGATATGGTCTTCCAGATAGGATCTATGACAAAACAATTCACTTCTGTGGCAATACTTCAGTTGATAGAACTTGGGAAAGTTTCACTTGATGATCCAATTCAAAACTATGTCAAATACTTCCCGCAGAAAAAGTACCCTGTAACCATTCATCATCTTCTATCTCAGACCTCAGGAATTCCTGAATTCTTTGACATAGATGAAGAAGAAACGTATTTGCTATCACAAGAACATACTCCTGAGCAGCTTATTTCATATTATAAGAGCCAGCCATTAGAGTTTGAACCGGATACCAAATTTCAATATAGTAATTCCAATTATCCACTTCTTGGAGTTGTCATTGAGATCGTCTCGGGCATGTCACTCAAGGAGTACTTTAGGGTGAATCTTTTTGAACCCTTAGAGATGAGTTCAACAAGCTTATGGTACAATGATGAAATGAAGACCAAGAGAATTGCAAAAGGATATCGATCCTATCAAGGCAAGCTGATTTCCTCTCCCAAAATAGTAGGATCAGTTCCCTATGCAGCTGGAGCCATTGTGTCTACCGTTGATGACCTACTCGTATGGAATCGTGAAATAAAAAACAAAACCATTCTGACTGATTTTGTTGTCGAAAGTCTAATTACAGAAAAACGGACGACCTCCGGAGCCGGAACTGGTTACGGCTATGGATTTTTTATAAAAGATTTATTGGGGCATAAGACCATTCAGCACGGAGGAAACCTTTACGGATTTACTAGTTCTGGCCTTTATCTTCCTACTCAATATTTGTTCGTATGCATATTATCAAACAAATCACTGGAAAGAACAGAAGAAGTTGCTAATTATTTAGCCAGCGTAGTTCTTGGAAACCCAGTGGAAATTGAAGATAGGAATCAACTGGAGTATGCTAAATTCGAAGAGTATTTTGGAACCTACCAACTTCTAGGAAATTCGAAACGTATTGAAATCTTAATGATCGATGATGTTCTGGTGCTAGACTTTCCGGAGGCAAAAGGAACTGGAACTAAACTGACTATCATAGGTACAGACAAAATGGAATCGAAAGCGGTAAAAGCTCAGATTCAATTCACCAGGAACGATAAAGGCAATATCACTGGATTTACTGCAGACCAAAATGGAATGACTGAATGGAAGAAGATAGAATAACACTAACGCACACCAGAGCACTGAGGTCAAAAAAAACTCTTTTCCTCATCAATTTTTGAAAGTACTCATCTAGGCTTACAGATTTATAAACTAGCTCTGTAAGCTATCTTTTAGGGTTGTCCTCTTTGGTTACTGTTTAATTACCATAGAAATCGACCTATAGAAGCCTTGAAACAATAGTTTAATTCCAGATTTAATCAATTCTGGTATGATACTCCAGGTGGTGTAGAAATCTTTTTTACCGATAAAAGATTAACTTTACAAAACAAACAACAGGATGGAACATAAGGATATGAGTAAAACGGACTTGCTAGCCCTAGTCCGGACTAAACTCGCCAACGAGCGGACATTCTTGGCGTATTTTAGAACCTTTATTGTTTTTTTGAGCTCCGGTTTTGCAATTCTAAAACTTGAAATCTTACAAAGCCTAAAAGGATTGGGCTATTTTTTTATCATCATCTCCTTTATCGTCGTGGTGATTGGCCTCCTACGATTTTTTTATGTCAAAAAAAGGATTAATTCCTATTACGATTAACTTCAACATGGTGGCATCCCTAATGCCCTGAAAAAGGAATACAATAGGTGTTTGCAGCTCACAAAACCTATCGGCTATGAAAATCTATAATTCAAAAATCAAGACTTCCGTTTTATAAATTAAACTTCCCTCCCTAGCACGTGTCTTGATATTCAGTTAAATAATGACAACTCTTTAGTAATAAGTCGGTTAATTAATACCTTTACAGCAAATATTGGATTAGAAGCAGGATATGCAGAATTATGACATCATAGAAAAAAAGTTAGAGCGGTTTATAAAAAAGTTCTACAGCAATCTTTTAATAAAAGGCGCCTTGCTTTTTGTAGGGATCAGTCTCTTGTTGTTTATTTTTATGTCTGCCTTGGAGTACTTCTTATGGTTTAGCTCTGGTCTTAGAACTTTTTTGTTTTGGACTGTCCTTGCCGTAGAATTGGTCTTGCTTTTCAAATTGATTTTAATCCCCGCGAGTCAGCTTTTTAAAATTTCTAAGGGCATCGAGTATGCAGAAGCTTCAGATTATATTGGTACTCATTTTCCAGAAGTCAGCGATAAGCTAAAGAATATCTTACAACTTAAAGCTCAGGGCGCTCAAGGCGAGCTCTTACTCGCCAGTATTGAACAGAAATCCAAGGATTTAAAAACCGTCCCTTTTCAAGTTGCTATCGACTTTACGCAAAACCTAAAATATTTACGGCTCTTGGCCATTCCGGTTCTCATTATTCTAGCGATATGGATCTCTGGCTTAGGCGATTCTTTTTCATCTAGCTATAAGCGGCTAGTCAATTACGATACTGCTTATGAGCCACCAGCTCCGTTTCAGTTTACTATTCTCAATCCCTCGCTTCAGGTTGCCAAGGGAAAATCCTTTCAACTCAACGTAAAGACCTTAGGGGATATAAAACCCGAAGAAGTCCTTATAGAAGTTGGAGGAGAAGCCTATCGCCTTACGGAAGAAGGAGATGTATTTCGATATACCTTCAACACTGTAGACGACTCAAAACGCTTTCAACTTAAGGCCAATAAAGTTGTTTCTAAAGTTTATGAACTATCGGCTATGGATATTCCTATTCTGAAGGATATGGAAATGAGACTGAATTTCCCTGCTTATACCAATCAATCTTCCAAGACGATCTCTGGAACTGGAAATGCCTCTGTACCCGAAGGGACCCAAATTGAATGGATCATTTTAACCGAGACCACCGATCAAGTGGCGTTTAATTCAAAAGAAAAACAAATAAAATTTGAATCTTTTGAGTCTGGATTCAGTTTGACACAAATTCAGAAGACATCGGAAGACTATTCTATATCTACCTCCAATTCTAATTTTAAAAACTACGATGTTCTCAATTACAGCATAGAAGTCATCCAAGATGAGTTCCCCAAGCTAGTCTTACAGGAAAAGAAGGACAGCTTATTGGTAGAACAGTCTTATTTCTTCGGTAAAGTTACCGACGATTATAGGTTAACCAAGCTACAATTGGTCTATTACTCTGCTGATAATAAAAACATTACGACCAAAAAGGATATTGAAATATCTAAAAGTAATTATGCTGAATTTTCTTATGCGTTTCCAAATGAAGATTTAGAATTGATGCCTGGGACCAATTATTCATACTATTTCGAGGTCTACGATAATGATGAAGTGAATGGTAGAAAATCGTCCAAGTCCAAAGTGTTTTCTTACCGCCAAAAAACAAAGCTTGAAGAATCTACTGAAAATCTAAAGCGACAAAACACCTCTGTTGAAAAGTTATCTGAGGAGTTGAAACAGCAAAAAGAAAGCAACGCAACTCTCCGTGAGCTCCAAAATAAACAGAAGAAAGAAAAGAGTCTGGATTATACAGAAAAGCAAAAGCTAGATAGTTTCATAAAGCGCCAAAAGCAGCAAATGGAAATGATGAAGAATTATAGCGAACGCTTAAAAGAAGATTTCAAAAAATTGAATCCTGAAGAACAAGATAAGGCGAAAGAAAACCTTGAAGAACGACTGGAAAGCAATCAAAAACAAATTGAAAAAAACCAAGAGCTCTTAAAGGAATTGGATGAGTTACGAGATAAAATCGATAGAGAAGAACTCAATCAGAAGCTTGAAAATTTCGACAAGGAATCTAAAAAGCAAGAGAAAAATTTGGAGCAACTTCTGGAATTGACCAAACGGTTTTATGTTGAAAAGAAAACTGAAAAGCTCGCCGAAGAACTTAAGAATTTAGCTAAAGAGCAAGAAGACTTATCTAAAGCTGAAGAAAACACCTCTAAGGAACAAGAGAAACTCAATGAAAAATTTGATAAACTGAAAGAGGCCTTAGAGGAATTGGAAGACAAAAACGAAGACCTAAAAGCCCCTATGGACATAGGAAGTGATAAAGCTCTAGAGGAAGAAATTGACCAAGACCAAGAGGAGGCTAAAGAAGAGCTAGAAAATAGCGAAGAAAATAGTGAGGACTCCGAAGAGAAAACTTCACAGAAAGTGAAGGCCCAAGAAAAGCAAAAAAAAGCCTCTGAAAAGATGAAGTCTCTATCTGATAAAATGCAACAATCTATGATGTCCTCGAGTATGGAGCAAGCAGCTGAAGATGCAGATATGTTGAGACAGATTTTGAACAATTTGATTCTCTTTTCTCAAGAACAAGAAGGGCTTATGGAAAGCTTTAAGGGCATGTCTAATTCTAATCCTGCTTATGCCTCCAAGCTTAAACGACAAGCAGAGCTTAGAGAAAACTTCAAGCACGCAGATGATAGCTTGTATGCCTTGGCGATGAGAACGCCTATGATTACTGAGGAGGTGAATAATAAAATATCGGATATCAATTTCAATATTGAAAAGTCTTTAGAACGCTTGGCAGAAAATGAAGTGAGAATGGGAACGAGTAGCCAGCAATATACCATGATGTTTGCTAATGAATTGTCGAGCCTGCTTGACGACGCTTTAGATCAAATGCAAAACCAGATGAAAGGGTCAGGATCTGGAAAACCGAAACCAAGTGGTAGCCAGTCGGGGGAGCAATTGTCTGATATTATCAAGTCTCATGAGGAGCTTCAAAAACAAATGGAAAAAGGCAAATCTAAAGGTCAAGGAGAGTCTTCAAAATCTGAAAAGGATGGAGAGAAAGAAGGAGAAGAAGGAAAGGATGGAGAAAAAGGTAAGAATGAAGGAGACTCTGAAGGTGGTGAAAAAGAAGGCGGGGAACAGCAAGGATCTCAACAGGGAAATGAACAAATGAGCGGAGAAGTCTATCAGATTTATAAACAACAGCAAGACTTAAGAAATCAGTTGGAGAATGAAATTAACCGTTTAGGTCTGGAGGGGAATACGAATGAGCTTACAAAAAGTCTAGATCGTTTGGAAAAGGAACTTTTGATGAAGGGATTTAGCAATGATTTATTACAGCAAATGGACGCTGTAAAACACCAACTCCTAAAATTGGAGAAGGCTGCAAACCAACAAGGCCAAGATGAAGATCGCCAAGCTAAAACCAACAAAAAAGAATTTAATTCGAACTCTGAACCTTGGGAGGAGAAAGCTAAAGAATATTTTAACACAACCGAGATTTTAAATAGACAACAATTACCTTTGCAACCTGAATATAAAAAGTTGATTAATATTTATTTTGATGGCAGATCTAATTAATTTTTATAGTACAACAGATTTCGATATCTCTAATCAAGAAGAGTATCGGTTATGGTTGTTATCGGTTATCAAAAGTGAGCAAAAAACCCTAGGAGAATTAACCTATGTTTTTTGTTCTGACGAGTATCTGTTGGATATCAATCAATCTTATCTACAACACGATACCTTAACGGATATTATCACGTTCGATTATACAGAAGGTGATTCTATCTCCGCTGAGATTTATATCAGCATCGATAGAGTTAAAGAAAATGCTAAAGAATTTAGTGTGGACTTTGAAAAGGAACTAAAGAGAGTCATGGCTCATGGTGTTTTACACTGTTGCGGTTATAAAGATTCGACCGAGGAAGAAAAGGATCTAATGAGAGCTAAAGAGAATTTAAAAATAGAATTGTTCCACGTGGAACAAAAATAGAAGTTATGTTTAAAGATACGTACGATGTTATTGTAGTAGGAGCTGGTCACGCAGGAAGTGAAGCAGCAGCAGCAGCAGCAAATATGGGAAGTAGCACCTTGCTAGTGACCATGAATTTGCAGAACATAGCCCAGATGTCTTGTAATCCGGCTATGGGTGGAATTGCTAAGGGGCAAATCCTAAGAGAAATTGATGCCCTGGGCGGATACAGTGGAATTGTTTCGGACACGAGTGCTATTCAATTTAAGATGTTGAATAAATCTAAAGGACCTGCGATGTGGAGTCCAAGAGTTCAAAGTGACCGTATGCTATTTTCACAACACTGGAGAGAGAAGTTAGAACAAACTCAAAACTTAGATTTTTATCAAGAAATGGTTTCTGGATTGATGGTAGAAGACCATAAAGTAGTGGGAGTAAAAACATCACTAGGATTAGAAATCAAAGCTAAAACGGTCATATTAACCAATGGTACATTCTTAAATGGATTAATCCATATCGGTAATAAAAACTTTGGTGGTGGTCGAGCAGGAGAAAGAGCTTCTACGGGGATGACGGCAGAACTTGTTGAATTGGGTTTTGAAGCTGGACGAATGAAAACAGGAACTCCTCCAAGAGTAGATGGAAGATCACTAGACTTTTCTAAAATAGAAGAACAACCAGGAGACGAAAAACCTTGGAAATTTTCTTATTCTAGTGAAACGAAGCCACTCGAGAAACAAAGAAGCTGCTGGATGACTTATACCTCTCCAGAAGTACATAATTTATTAAGAGAAGGCTTTGATAGATCTCCAATGTTTAATGGCGCCATACAAAGCACTGGTCCTAGATACTGCCCAAGTATTGAAGATAAAATACACAAATTTGCGGATAAAGAAAGACATCAAATGTTTGTGGAGCCTGAAGGATGGAATACCGTAGAATATTACGTCAATGGGTTTTCTACCTCTTTACCCGAGGACATACAGTATGAAGCCTTAAAACTAGTGAAAGGATTTGAGAACGTAAAATTCTTTAGACCAGGCTATGCCATAGAATATGATTATTTTCCACCAACACAATTAAGACACACCTTAGAAACTAAACTTGTAGAGGGTTTATATTTTGCTGGACAAATCAATGGAACAACAGGTTACGAAGAAGCAGCCTCTCAAGGTTTGATTGCCGGTATGAATGCCGCCCTTAAAGTACAAGGAGAGGAAGATTTTATACTCACTAGAAGTGAAGCTTACATTGGTGTGTTAATTGATGACCTCATCACCAAAGGCACAGAAGAACCTTATAGAATGTTTACGTCTAGAGCAGAATACAGAACATTATTACGACAAGATAATGCTGACTTTAGATTAACTGCAAAATCATATCACGTTGGTTTGGCCTCTGCTGAACGAATGAAAGTGATGGAGGATAAGAAGAAGAAATCTGAAGCCTTTGTAGAGTTTTTCAAAAATCAGAGTGTTACTACAGATGAAATTAATCCTATTTTGGAAAGTAAAAAATCCTCGAAGGTCGATCAACAAGGAAAGCTTTTTAAAATATTGGCAAGGCCAAATATCGTGATGGAAGATATGCGAAAGTTAGAAAAAGTAGAGAAACATATTACAGAAAACAACTTAGGCAATGAGGTACTTGAGCAAGTAGAAGTGCAAGTGAAATATGCTGGTTATATCGAAAAAGAAAAGCTAAATGCTGATAAGTTAAACAGACTTGAAAATGTAAGAATCCCTGAACATTTCAACTATAATGGATTAAAGTCTATGTCTCTTGAAGCTAGAGAAAAACTGACCAAGATTAAACCTAGAACCATCTCTCAAGCTTCCCGGGTTAGCGGAGTAAATCCGAGTGACGTTTCTGTCCTTTTGGTACATATGGGAAGATAATGTTCCACGTGGAACAATACGTATGGATGTAACAGAAATGAACATAAAAGATGAAGCTTTTACTAAAGAAAGTTTTAAACTCAAAAGGGACAAACTGGGAGTACTAGCAACTCAGCCTAAACCTGAACAGTTGGATAAGTACTACGAATTTAAAGACTATATCTCTCATAAGGAGAAGAGCAATTCCTTTATGGATTTAATTTATGATTTAGTAAAGTCTATGATGTTTAAAAGGAAACTCGAGATTTTAAGACTTAACCACCCGGGAATAAAGTCAGTTCTAGATTTTGGATGTGGTACAGGTGATTTTGTCTCTTATCTCTCAAAAAAAGGGATTAGAAGTACTGGTGTCGAGCCCACACAAAAAGCCTTTGAACAGGCTGAAAAGACTGACATTAAAATCTACAAGGACTTAAATAAGGTTGATGGAACTTTTGATGCTATTACTTTATTTCATGTTTTGGAACATGTTGAAGATTACATTAAGGTACTTGAAAACTTAAAGGCAAAATTAAATTCAGGAGGACTATTGGTTATTGCAGTGCCAAATTATAAATCTTACGACGCCTGTTACTATAAGGAAAAATGGGCGGCTTGGGATGTCCCTAGACATTTATGGCATTTTAAAAAACAAGACCTCTCTACCATTGCAGACCTGCTTAATTTAGAATTAATACAAATAAGGCCGATGTCTTTTGATGCCTATTATATTTCAATGGTTTCCGAATCTTATAAAGGGAACCATAAAGTGAAAGGCTTGTATAGAGGGTGGAAATCCAATCGTAAAGCAAAAATATCTGAAGAATACTCCTCAAATATATTTGTGATGAAAAAGGATCACTAAACCTATCTAGAAATATAAATCGATAATATATTATAAAATGAAGTCAACATTGAAAAAGATTTGCTTGTAATTATTAAATGAAGTAAGAGACAAGCCTTTAAAGCCTATAATTCAAAAATTTGAGGCTTTTGAGCTCATTTAGGTGAATGACATTATTAGATAATATAAAAGCCCTTAAAATTGAAATAAACAGCTCTTTATAAATAAGTTAAAGTTATGGTTATAATATTTCAATAGTTATTTCTTATCATAAATTTTGTTTGAGGGCTCATTTACTTTTTTACATTTGTCAAAATTTAAAACCTTATGAAAAAAATACTATTTAGCTTAACACTAGTGGTTTCACTTATGTCTTGTCAAGGAGAAAAAACGGCTTACGTCGATAACACAGTCTTGATACAAGAGTACAATAAAATGAAAACTACTGAAGCCAGATTTGAGAAAAAGAGTAAAGCCTTGTCGGACGAACTAGATTCTATTGCTGCAATATTTCAACAGGAAGTTCAAGAATTCCAAAGTAACATGAAAAGCATGTCTACTCAGGAAAGAGAAAGACGTCAAGGGGAGTTAGTTCAAAAGCAACAAATGCTTCAACAGAGACAACAGCAAAAAAGTCAGATGCTGAGACAAGAAAGCGATCAGGCCATTGATTCTTTAATTGAAGAAGTCAAAGAATACGTTGGCGAATATGGAAAAGATAAAGGATATGCTTATATCTTCGGTTCTAATGAATCAGCCAACATCATGTATGCTAAAGAAGGCTTAGATATTACAGAAGATGTTTTAGAAGAAATTAATGGTGAAGAAAAAGAAAGTGACTCTACAGAGAAAGAGTCAATGGAAACGGAAAGTACTGAGGAGTAAACCCTAATCCAAATTTGTATAACTATAAAGCCAACTATTCAGTTGGCTTTATTTTTTGTGTAACAGACGAGTCAGTTGAAAAGAAAGGTCTGAAAAAATCATCTTTGCATTCCCATTTCTTTCAATATGGAAACTAGCATCTTCAAGGACTTTGAAGATATCGATAATATTAGCACCGGAGATAAACTCTGAAAACTTATTGAACTTGAATTTGGAGTCATAAGGGGTTAAATAGACCAAAGAGTCAACCTTATAATTACTAAGCAAAGCTTGACGGAAAAACTGAATGCAATAAATCAAGAAACGCTTTTGAGTCTCCCGACTTTCTCTAGAGAGTTGGTCCGACCAGTCTAATAAATCCGTCACCACATGCTTGTTTCCTTTAGCTCTAAAGGCACTACGCACCCAAGTAATAAACCACTTTTCAAAAAGTTCATCGTCTGAGTTATGTTCGGCCAGATGAACAGCTTTGGAGAAACTCCCATCAGCTTGGTGAGCGATTTTAAGGGCTTCTGATTTAGTAAGATTAAATTTAGCCGATAATCCCTTCACAATGTCAGCTTCGCCAATAGGGGGAAAATCTAGACGCTGACATCTAGAGCGAATAGTTTGAAGAATATCTTCAGGTGAATCGGTAATTAGAATGAAGTAAGTATTATTGGGCGGTTCCTCAATCAACTTCAACAGTTTATTGGAGGCGGCTGTATTCATTTTATCGGCGCACCAAATAATCATCACTTTAGGGCCACCTTCATAAGATTTGAGCGATAATAATTTCACAATATGAGCGGCTTCATCGACATTGATGTTCCCTTGCTTTTTCTCAATACCAACTTTTTGATACCAATCATAGAGGTTTTGATAGGGGCTGTGAGATAGAAATGAGCGCCAATCTGTGATAAAGTCTTGAGAATTCGGCTTCTTTGGGGAAGAAGTTGTGTTATTAATAGGATAAACAAAGTGCAAATCAGGATGGGTAAGTTGATCAAAACTTCTAGAAATACGGTCTATCTTTAAAGGGCTGGAGTACTTTATCATCAAAGTCCTAGCGAAAGCAATAGCCATTGGTAAAGTACCAGACCCTATAGAGCCCGTAAAAAGTTGTGCGTGAGCAACACGGTTATTTTCTACACTAGAAACCAGATGGTTTTTGAGGTGTTGTAAGCCTAAGATATCTTCAAATCTCATGTCGCTAAAATAACAAAGCCAGTGTCCATTTGAAAAAATATTTAATTAAATTTGAAACTCATTCATAAAATGAAAATTCATGAAGACAATTGACGATTATAATTTTAAGGATAAAAAAGCATTAATAAGAGTAGACTTCAATGTACCTTTAAATAAGGAGCTTGAAGTAGCAGATAAAAGCAGAATTGAAGGAGCAAAACCAACAATTATAAAAATACTTGAAGACGGCGGAAGTGCAATTCTAATGTCACATCTGGGACGACCAGAAGGCAAGGAAGAAAAATATTCTTTAAAACATATAGAATCTGAGGTTTCTGATGTTTTGGGAGTGAAGGTGAAATTTATTGAAGACTGTATCGGAAAAAAAGTAGAAGAAGCTTTTGAAACCTTAAAACCCGGAGAAATCTTACTTCTAGAGAATCTGAGGTTTTACCCAGAAGAGAAAAAAGGAGATGAAGCATTCGCCGAAAAGCTCTCTAAGCTTGGAGATATTTACGTAAACGACGCCTTTGGCACAGCTCATAGAGCACATGCCTCCACGACAGTCGTTGCAAAGTTCTTTGAAGATAAAGCCATGGGCTACTTACTTCAGAAAGAAATTGAAAGTCTAGATAAAGTTCTAAATTCTAATGAAAAGCCAGTGACTGCAGTTCTCGGTGGAGCTAAAGTATCTTCAAAAATTACTGTGATCGAGAATATTCTAGCTAAGGTTGATCACCTCATCATTGGAGGCGGTATGGCTTTTACGTTTGTGAAAGCAAAAGGTGGTCATATTGGAGAATCTTTAGTTGAAGATGATAAGCTAGAACTAGCCTTAGAGATTTTAAAAAAAGGCGAAGAAAAAAATGTAAAAGTACATTTACCCGTGGATAGTATAGTGACTCAGGAATTTGACAACGATTCTGAGACCAAGATTGAAGATATTACAAATATTACAGAGGGTTGGATGGGATTAGATGCTGGACCACAATCGAGAGACAATTTTGCAAAAGTCATAGCAGAGTCAAAAATAATTTTGTGGAATGGTCCACTAGGCGTTTTTGAAATGGATACCTTTTCTAAAGGAACCATAGCTCTAGGCGAAGCCATAGCAAATGCAACAGAAAAGGGAGCCTTTTCTCTTGTAGGCGGTGGTGACAGTGTCTCGGCAGCCAAGAAATTTGGGTTCGATACTAAAGTAAGCTACGTGTCTACAGGAGGAGGAGCAATGTTGGAAATGCTAGAAGGAAAAAGCTTACCGGGCATTGAAGCTTTAAAATAAAAATAACTCATATTCATTTACAAAGCAATATCTTTAAACCTGATGGATATTGCTTTTTTAGTTTATAACTATGCCTGAACCTTTGTTTACGTATCCAAAAAAGGAGAAACTAAAATCCAGAAAAATAATCAAATACATATTTGAACAAGGTGAATCTATAAAAACTTACCCCATTTTAATTCGATATGTGGAGAATGACCTGGAATATCCACAAGTAGGCGTAAGCGTATCTAAGCGAAATTTTAAAAATGCCGTAGATCGCAATAGGATTAAAAGGCAATTGAGAGAGGCTTACCGATTACATAAAGGTCAATTGACGAATAAAGGTAAAAACCATTCGATTATGATACTCTATATAGGGAAAACTCATTTAGGGTCTGAAAAAATTCACAAAGTAGTACATACTTTGCTAAACGAAATAAAGTAATGATAAAGCGCATAAAACTTGTTGTACTCACTGCTATAATAGCAGTGACTTCTTACGGATTTACAACCTATAAAAACGATTTCTTTGAAATTGCTAAACAGATTGAAATCTTTACAAATCTGTATAAGGAGGTGAATATGAATTATGTGGATGAAGTAAATCCAGCAGACTTGATGAATACAGCTATAGAAGCTATGCTGGAGGATTTAGATCCCTACACTGTGTATTGGAATGAACAGGAAATACAAAATGCCAGAATACGTAACTCGGGGAATTATACGGGAATTGGAGCAGATATCATAAGTAAATCTGATGCTATTCTTATCAAGAATATTATCAAAGCATCCCCTGCAGATAAAGCAGGTTTAAAAATTGGGGATGAAATTCTCAAGATTGGAGATATACAAGTAAAGGACTATAATGAAGATGCCGGAGAGTTGCTAAAGGGTGCTCCAGATTCTGAAGTTGTTTTGGAGTTAAAACGTCATACTACAACTAAGAAAATCACCTTAAAGAGAGGTGTTGTTAACCTAAAAGCAGTGCCTTTTTATAAACTTTTAGAAGATAATACTGGGTATATCGTACTTTCTCAATTTACACGGTCTGCGTCTTCAGAAGTTATTGAAGCCTTTCAGGACTTAAAGACAAAAGGGGCAACTCAAATAGTACTAGACCTAAGAAATAATCCAGGCGGTTTATTATCGGAAGCAGTAAACGTGAGTAATGTTTTTATTGAAAAAGGAACGACAGTCACCTTTACAAAATCGGCTATAGAGAAATATAATCAAACCTACGCAACTCAAAATAAAGCCCTAGATACAGAGATTCCTGTGGCCGTTTTAATTAATGAAAATAGTGCCTCAGCTAGTGAAATTGTTTCTGGCAGCTTACAAGATTTGGACCGTGGAGTAGTAATAGGCAGTAGGAGTTTTGGAAAAGGGCTCGTGCAAAGACCCAAAAAATTAAACTACGGAACACAAGCTAAAATAACGATTTCAAGATATTATACACCTAGTGGAAGATGTATACAGGCTTTGGATTATCTGAATGGGAAAAGCATAAGAAAAAATAAGGATGGATATACGGAGTTCAAGACCAAAAATGGAAGAAGTGTTTACGATGGTGGTGGTGTAAGACCAGATATAGAAGTTGATGTAGAAAAAGAAAGTGAACTGGTAAAAGACGTTATTAAAAAGAACTTGATTTTCGATTTTGCCAATACATATGTTAATGAAAATGAGGGATTAACTCTTGAAAGCTTTAAGATGAATACGAGTATAATAAATGATTTTAAAAAGTTTATTCAGAAAAGAGACTTTGAATTTGAAACAAAAACTGATCAAAAAATCAAAGAGCTTGAGCAGATGGCTACAACCGAAAAGTTCTTAAAATCTATAGAAAGCTCGCTTGTTGAGCTGAAGGAAACCCTCCAAAAGGAAAAAGAAAATCTTTTGGAAGAAGAGTCAGAAACTTTTCAAAGGTTATTAACTGAAGCTATCATTAGAAAGCTTGGCTACGATGAGGCTGTTTACAATTACTATACACGAGAAGGCGAAGTCATCAAACAAGCGATACAAACCTTAAATGATAAAGCAAAATATAAAGAGATTTTAGGATTTTAGAAATAAATGGTCTAAATTAAAATTCAACTTCCCATTAGTTTCATTCCAATATGGGGAATACCATCTTCTAGATATCCTTCACCATCAATTTGAAATCCATGAGATTCATAGAACTTAATTAAGTACTGCTGAGCAGAAATTTTGATGATTGCTTTTGGATAGTTGGCATTGCAAAAAAGTATACTTCTATCCATTAAATCATGTCCTAAATTTAATTTTCTGTGAGTAGCCTTTACAATAACTCTTCCGATACTTAATTCCTCAAAATAAGCTCCTGGAGGTAGTATTCTAGAATAAGCCACTACTGTTTTATCCTCATAGAATAACACATGATAGGCTTTATCATCAAAACCATCTATATCTTGATACACACAGTCTTGTTCAACCACAAAGACTTCAGATCTTAACTGGAGAAGATCATAAACCTGTGTTGAAGTAAGTTTTGAAAAAGGGAGAATTTCTATGGTCATTAATCTTGAACTATAATATTTTTATTATCTGTTTTATTGAATTCAGGTTGAATATTGATGTGATTGATTCCAAATTCAGAAAGAAGTATATCTTCTATGTCTACTAAAATCTTATCAAATTCTGAAAGAGTAATATCCTTATCGAAATCAATTTCGGCCTCTAGGTGTACTTCATCTTCATTCAATTGCCAGATGTGAACATGGTGCATGTTTTTAACGGTCGATAATTTATTAATTCGAGCCACAATGTCTTCAATTTCAATAGTACTAGGCGTAAAAAGCATTAAAACTTTAAATGAATTTTTAAAAAGTTGTAAGCCTACAAAAATAAGATAGATAGCAATAGCCGCCGTAAGTAGACTGTCCAGCCAATAGACCTCATAATACTTCATTAAAATACCACCAACAAGAACAGCTACAGAAGCCAACATATCGGTAAGTAAATGAAAATAGGCAGAAGCAATATTCATATTGGACTTTCTATCTTTTAAAAGAAGTAAAACGCTAAAACCGTTGCCAATAATGGCTACCGCAGAAAGCCAAATCACAAGAGTGGAATCGATAACTTGAGGATCTAAAAATCGTACAACAGATTCTTTAATAAGAATAATAGCTATGATAACAAGACTGGCAGAATTAACAAAGGCAGCAATTATTTCTGCCCGTTTATAACCAAAGGTTTTATTGGAAGTTGCACTCTTCTTGGCATATTTTGAAGCTACATAACTGATGATAAGAGATACAACATCTGTAAAATTATGAAGAGCATCAGAAAGTAAAGCTAAACTCCCACTAATAATTCCACCTATAATTTGCGCGACAGTAATTCCTATATTGAGGAATATAGAAACAAGGAGATTGGTTTGTGACCTTTGGTGTGAACGGTTATGACTCAAAATAAACTAATGACAAGCAATTTTATTGACTCTAAGTTGATGACGACCACCTTCAAAAGGAGTCTTCAAAAATACTTTTACAAAATCTAGAGCTTCTTCTTCAGAAACAAATCTTGATGGAATACTCAACACATTAGCATTATTATGCTGTTTGGCTAAAGCTACCAACTCACTAGTCCAGCAAAGTGCAGAACGTATCCCTTGGTGTTTATTGGCAGTCATGTTGGCTCCATTACCACTTCCACAAATAATAATTCCTAAATTTGATACTCCATCTTCAACATCTGTAGCAACAGGGTGAACGAAATCAGGATAATCCACGCTAACCTCAGTATTAGTACCATGGTTATGTACTTCAATATTTTGAGACTTTAGATAGCTTACAATCTTATTTTTATAAGACGTCCCAGCATGATCATTGCCAATTGAAATTGTCATAAGTATATAGTTATAAGGTTGGAAAACAAAGTTAAGGTTTATTCAATAAAAAAATCTTGATATAAACAAGATAAAAGTTAACCTATTGTTTCTAAACGTGTTGTAGACATAAATAATACTTATCCATAAATTGTGGAAAACTTTGTATTTGTATCAGTTTGTTAGACTTCAAATTTAAAGATAATGTGGATAACTTATGTAAAAAAAGTGAGGGCATAATTAGGTATTTCAAATCAAAAAATCAGATAGACAAAAATGTGATTTAACAAAATATTTTGAAACTTGTTTTCGAAAAAGTTTTGCGTTCAGTAAAGAAAGTTTTCCACACTTATTCACAAAAAACTTGTTAGTAGAAACCTGTGGAAAGTAAATAATAAACTGTGGATAACTTTATAATAGGTCTGTAAAAATCAAGACTTTAAATACTAAAGATAGGGACAGGAAATTGTGAATAAACTAGATTTAGTTAGAATCAAAATTTAATAAGAAAAAGTTTTCCAGTTGTACACGGACAATAATAGTCATCATGTTTAATTTAAATTTTAAAAAAAATAATGATGATTAATATATAGTGTGGATAACTTTAAAAATAGAAAAAATAATAAATAGATTTTAAGTGAAGAATAATGAGGGATAGATTTAAATTTAACTCGGGATATTAAACAATATGAAGATGGTTTTCAAAATTATAATCTTCAAGGATTTTTTTAGCTTCCTTTAGATCTTCTGGATGTACTTTTAAAAAAATACCACCAAGCGCGTTAGAATAAATGGGATAACACCAATAACGGTTTCATTTTGAAAGAAGAATCTAATGTCTTCTTTTTCGAGCAGTAGTTTTAAAACGGTATATTCGTGAGGATAGGTGAAAACGGCTAACTGAATAAATTCATTCATATTTTTATTCTAAAAGTAAGAAATAAAGTTAGACTTGATAAGAAGTTTAGTTGAGTTTTATGCTTTATTGAAGGGAATCTAAAGCCACACTAATAGGAGAAACCAATTCAGCATCAACAGAAGTAAGTTGCTGATCTAAAAATAATTTAATGTATATATATATCAAAAAGAATCCTACCAAAAAAATCAGTAAAAAAGCTATATATATTTTGGTAGTTTTTGACATATTGAATATAAAGATGTCAAATTTATAAAATATTTAACAATTGACATTAAATTAAAGCTAATAAATAGAAAATTTAACATTAATTAATTGTTAAATCATTAGTGTTGTGGACTTAACAAAGATTTAGTACAGCAATTCTAGTTTCAAATTATATTATCTTACTTTTAACCAAGATTATATTAAATATTTATGAGTAAAAAGAAAAAAGGGAAAAAGCCCTTCCAGTCAACACCCGATCGGGATGGAGGCTTATCAAAGCAAATTTTAGACCTCTTCAAAAAACAACCAGAAAAAGGATTTGATTTTAAATACATCCTAGAAAAGTTAAAAATTGACGATACTAAGACTAGAAATTCTGTTATTCGTCTATTAGGACAACTAACTGCTAAAGGCCAATTAAAGCATATTGAAGACAAAAAATTTCAGTTCGCGGCTATAGATGACTTTCATACCGGAATTATCGATATGACGTCTCGTGGAGATGCTTATGTGGTGGTAGAGGATATGGAACAAGACGTCTATATTTCAAACAAGAATTTGAATCACGCTTTGGATGGGGATGAAGTTAAAATTTACGTCTTCAAGAAAAAAGAAAAATCCAAGTCAGAAGGCGAAGTTATTTCTATACTTACGCGTTATAAAACCGATTTTGTAGGAGTTTTACACAAGCAGGAGAAATTTGGTTTTGTTGTCGTGGGTAATTCAAAAATGTACACCGATATTTTTGTGCCCAATGACAAAATGCACGATGCCAAAGATGGACTTCTTGTAAAAGTGAGGATTTTACAATGGAAGGACAAAGACGATTCACCAAAAGGAGAGATCACAGAAGTTCTTGGAGTTCCTGGAGAACACAATACAGAAATGCATGCCATTTTAGCGGGCTATGGTTTACCAGAACAATTTCCAGCCGAAGTAGAAGAATTTGCTAATGGTATAGATACCAAAATTCATTCTTCAGAAATAAAGAAACGAAGAGACCTAAGAGATACCCTCACCTTTACCATAGATCCTGCAGATGCCAAAGATTATGATGATGCCTTAAGTTTCAAAAAAATGAGCAATGGTAATTATGAAATAGGGATTCATATTGCCGATGTTGCACATTACGTTCAGCCAGGAACTATTTTGGATGAGGAAGCCTACAACAGAGCAACTTCTATTTATTTGGTAGATCGTGTGGTGCCTATGCTACCAGAAATTTTATCGAATGGAGCTTGTTCCCTTAGACCCAATGAAGAAAAATACACCTTTTCAGCTTTATTTGAATTAACGCCAAAAGGAGATGTGAAGAGTGAATGGTTTGGAAGAACGGTGACCTATTCCGATGCGCGTTTTGCTTACGAAGAAGCTCAATTTGTTATCGATTCTGAAGATAAACACATTCCAGCAGATATATCGTTGTCTAAGAAAGCCTACGACATCCAGCCAGAATTAGTTGACGCTATAACGACGTTAAACACCCTCGCCAAAACCATGCGTAAAGAGCGTATGAACCAAGGCGCTATTTCTTTTGATAAGGTGGAAGTTAAATTCCATTTGGACGAAGACAATAACCCTAAAGGGGTCTATGTGAAAACAAGTCAGGATGCGAATAAATTGATAGAAGAATTTATGCTTTTGGCCAATAGAAAAGTATCTGAATTTATAGGGAAACGCAAACCCCCAAAAACCTTTGTGTACCGTTGCCACGACGAACCTCAAGAGGACAGATTGGAAGCCTTAAATACAGTAGTATCCAAATTTGGATATACTATCGATTTTAAAAATAGAAAGAAAATTGCCAGTAATCTAAATAGTTTATTGGAAGATGTAAAAGGTAAAAAAGAACAAAATCTTGTAGATACGCTTACCATAAGAACTATGAGTAAAGCCTACTACTCTACTCAAAATATTGGGCATTATGGCCTTGCTTTCGACTTTTACTCTCATTTTACATCGCCGATAAGACGTTATCCAGATGTCATGGCTCACAGACTTTTACAACGCTATATCGATAAGGAACAAAGCGCGAGTGAAACGGAGTATGAAGAGAAATGCAAGCACTCTAGTGAGATGGAAAAACTAGCGACCAATGCAGAGCGAGATTCCATTAAATACATGCAAGTCAAGTATATCCAAGACCAAGAAGAAACCGAATATAAAGGGGTTATTTCTGGTGTAACAGATTTTGGAATCTTTATTGAAATCTCAGATAACAAATGCGAAGGGATGGTCCGACTAAAAGATATTTCGGATGATCACTACGATTTTAACGAAGAACATTATGCTATTATAGGACGTCGCACCAAGAAGATGTATCAACTTGGAGACGAGGTGTACGTTCGCGTTAAGAAAGCAGACTTAGTGAAAAGAACTATAGATTTTGAACTGCTAGGTTCTGTTGAAGAAGTGGCCATAGAAAACGAATTGTAGGAGGAGTAAATTTTTTAAATAGGACTTAAAAAAAACCAACAATATAAAACCTTTTATAGATTTATAAAGAATAATTTGTCATCTAGAACCTACCTGAGAGTCTTCATAGGTAGGTTTATTTCAATTTTTTTTCCTTGCCTTAAATGGTTTTAACCATTAAATCTTTATTTTCTATATATAGCCCACGGTTTTAACCTTGGGCTATAAGAATGTAAGGAAAGCTTAACCGTTTAAACGGTTTTAAAATTAATCCATTTCCACACTCATCTAATAAATATAGATACGTACCATTTTTAACCCACGGTTTTGACCGTGGGCTATAAGAATGTAAGGAGAACTCAATTTTTTTTTCTTTATTCTGATTTTGCCTTTACTAACCTGAATGTTTATAGATACATTTCTTAACGCTTTATGATCCAAGACGATAAAGATGAATAATTAAAGTCAGATTTTAAAAGTAGATCAGCAGCTTAAAGGCGGTGATGATTTATTCTATAATATCTAATAAATTCTTAAGAAAACAAGAGAGAATTTAGCTACCAAAAGAAATACCTTATATTTAAAATGTCTTGTTAACATTTTTATCTATTTATAAAAATAACCAGTTTACACCTATTCTATTATGGCTAAAAGAACCTCAGTAAATGACATTAAAGACATTGAAGATCTAGATAATTTAGGTGAAATTGTAAAAGATAAACGCAAGCATAAACGGAGTGTTGATAAAAAAGAACGTCGAAACCGGCATTATTTTAAGCTATTGATAAAGCAACAAGTTACCCATCATGAAGATGAGGAATCTTCTTTATAAATACTTACATAAAAGATCATTCAATATCCACATTCATTCTTCAAGTCGATTTTGTTATGCTGAACTTGTTTTAGCAACCTATCTGGACATCAAAAATCTACACTAACCAAAAGAAAACCTGAAACAAATTCAGGATTACGTCTATGACACTTTAGGGATATTTAAACAGGATAAAATCCTAAATGTTGCCCGATTTTATTGTTTAAAATAAAGTTAGTATTGATACATTATCATCTTTCCAAAACCTCAATCTCCAAGTTTTACAAGATTAAAGCAGTTGTTCAATAACAAATGAATTGCCATTAAACGACACCTCATCACCCACTGTTTTACCCATAAGTAATTCTCCAATTGGTGTGCTAGGTGAAATGGCATAGAAGCTATTGTCACCACCCTTTAGAGCCCCTATGCTAACGGCTATAAAGTAATGAGCTTTTGAGGTGTACACCAGACTCCCTAAGCCCACTAATGTTGGTTTCTTTTCGATATTTATTTTAGAGAGCGCTGTTCTCAGTTTGTTGATTTCAGCCAGTTGTCGACCCGCTTTTTCACGCTCTAGTTGAAGCATAGCTCGTCCAGTTTCATGCTTATCACCAGCGCTACTTTTGGTTTCTGAAAGCAGGCTGTTTTGGATATCTGAGATGTGACGTTGAATGCTTTTAAACCGTGCATCCACAAGTTGGACACACTGGTTATATAAGTCCTGTTTGGTGCTCATATAGGATTGTAATTTTAGAATTTAGTCGCTTTTACTTCAGTCGTAAATAGGAGGTAAAAGTGGATAAATATAATATAGTCTGTACGATAAATTAGAGTTCTATTTTTCTTGTGATAATAAATTAGGGATAAACTAAGAACGAAAAACCAGAATTGCGTTAAGCCGTTGATATAGTAACTCATCATCCAGTAAGAAAAGGAAAATTACGGTTCATCCTAATAATCTAACCATTCATAGAATGCTCTTGACTTAGCTAAGGTTGATTAGACATATTTGCTTTTATAAACTAAAAAAACAAAGCTTATCAGAATCTATAAGTGTCTACTATTCAGTACCAAAACACATTAATTCGTCATTTAAAAGTTGTATAAAGTCGAATTTTAATCGATCTTTAACTTAAAATAAAAATCATGAAAACAATCAGCTATTTATCAATTTTAATCTTGTTTGCTATGCAGTCCTACGCGCAATCAGAAAATAAAGTTGACTTGACACTCGAGTTTGAAGCTACAGAATACGACACTGGTAGTATTTTATTTGCCCTTTTTAATTCTGAGGACAGCCACATGGAAACAAACTATAAAGAAGTTTCTTCCATATTAAAAGACAGTAAAGCTAAAATTGTTGTAGAAAATATACCAGAGGGATTTTACAGCTTCTCTTATTTTCATGATGTGAACGGTAATGGCGAATTGGATAAAAACATGCTTGGTATTCCCAAAGAACCTTATGGATTTTCCAATGGTCAACAAGGTAATTTTGGACCACCAAATTTTCAAGAATCTAAAATTGAGATTAAATCCGATACGATCATTCAACTCAAAATAAAATAAGAATTGTAAAATACTACCTATTTTTAACAAGACTATGATCTTAAGTTTTAACGCAAACGCTAAAACCACAATTTCAGCAAAGTTTTTAGAACGCTTATTTTGTTTTCGTTTATTAAGGCTCAATTCACCTTCCTAAGCCAAAACTCAATTTATAGATCAGTATGAGGCTTTGCATAATACAACAATTCAGATAGACTAGCTCTTAATTGATGACCCACTGTTTTCGATTATATTTACCCTGGTTATTCTTTAACTTCCATAGTGGAATGAAGCATAGCCTGTCTAGTTTTATGCTTATCACCAGCGCTACTTTTGGATATCTGAGAGGTGATATTGACTGCTTTTAAATCGAGAACAAGCTGGACACTTTGGCTATATAAGTCCTGTTTGGTGTTCATGTAGGATTGTAATTTTTGGATTTAGTCACTTTTATTTTGGACGTAAATAGTAGGTAAAAGTCGATAAATATTATATGGCCTTTACAATTAATTAAGGGTAACTAAAGAATCTACAAGTATTCACGAACCAATTTGTCTCGCTAGAATTCTTTTTAGTAATGGCAATCGAAACGTGTATATTTTGCTATTCAAGTTTCAAAAGCAAGCTATTTTAAAGGGGTTGACAAGTTTTACTATCTTTAAAGCTTCGATTCTAAAAATATCCAATCCATGAAAACCCTTATTTACGTCACTATTTTGCTAATGGCTTCACTGTCTAGTGCGCAAACCTTCAAAACTTTAGAAAACAAAGAGAAACTGACCAAATATGAGGGTTTTTTCGATTTTTGGTATTCTGAAAAGGAGGATAAGATTTATATGAAGGTTGAACGGCTCGACCAGGACTTCCTTTATGTGCATTCACTTACGACTGGTTTAGGCTCCAATGACATTGGTTTGGATCGAGGACAGCTTGGGGGAACAGCTATCGTAAAGTTTAAACGTGCTGGAAATAAGTTGTTATTGGTTCAGCCCAATCAAGATTATAGAGCCATTACGAATGATAGCTTGGAGCGCCGAAGCGTTGAACAAGCTTTTGCCAAATCTGTTTTGTATGGTTTCAAAATTGAAGACGAAAGTGATAAAAGTTTTCTTATAGACCTCACTCCTTTTCTAATGGAAGATGCTCACGGTGTTTCTAGACGATTGAAACAACAAAAGCAAGGAACTTATAAATTGGATAAAAATAAAAGTGCACTAGCCATGCTCCGAACCAAAGCTTTTCCTAAAAATACAGAATTTGAAGCTTTGCTTACCTTTTCGGGCGATCCCGAAGGTGGAAACATTCGCTCAGTTGCTCCAGATGCCTCTAACTTAACGGTCACCCAACACCACAGTTTTGTCCAGTTGCCAGAAGAAGGCTATAAAAAACGCGAATTTGACCCTAGAAGTGGTTCTATTTTTATTTCCTATCAGGACTATGCAACGCCAATTTATGAGCCGTTGACTAAGCGGTACAGCATTCGCCATCGCCTAGAAAAAAAGAAGCCCAATGCGGAAATGAGCGAAGCTAAAGAACCTATTATTTATTATTTGGATCCTGGAACACCCGAACCTGTAAGGTCTGCTTTGTTAGATGGTGCCAAATGGTGGGATCAGGCCTTCGAAGCGATTGGTTATAAAAATGCTTTTCAAGTCAAGATACTTCCAACCGATGCTGATCCTATGGATCTTCGTTATAACGTAATTCAATGGGTACACCGTTCCACTCGTGGTTGGAGCTATGGTGCCAGTGTTGTTGATCCGCGTACAGGTGAAATTTTAAAAGGTCATGTAAGTTTAGGTAGCCTCAGGATTCGTCAGGATTATATGATCGCACAGGCTTTAATGAATCGACCTTTTGAGATTTCCGATGACAATTACCAACCTATGTTAGAGATGGCTTTAGCACGTATCCGGCAGTTGGCTGCTCATGAAGTTGGTCATACACTTGGCTTTGCACATAACTTTTCGGCCAGTGCAAACGGTATGACGAGCGTTATGGATTATCCACATCCAAAACTGAAATTAAAAGATAACCAAATCGACTTCTCTCAAGCCTACGATACCAATATTGGCAAATGGGACAAGGTCACCGTTGCTTATAGTTATGGGGAAAGTGGCACCAACCAGACTGAAAAACAATACTTGGATGCTATTTTAAAACAAGCCGAAGCTGATGGTTTGCAGTTTATAAGCGATGCTGATGCGCGACCTCAAGGCGGGGCGCATGCCTATGCTCATTTGTGGGATAATGGCAAAGATATTTCTGAAGAGTTAAATCGTGTTTTAGAGCTCCGTAAAGCAGCCATTTCTAATTTTTCAATAGATAATATCAAGTCTGGCGAACCGTATTCAGTTTTAGAAGATGTTTTTGTCCCGTTATATTTTTTCCATCGCTATCAAACAGAGGCCACCGTTAAACTTATTGGCGGTTTGGATTATAATTATACAGTCAAAGGCAGTAACTTAAAACCTGTTGAGAGGATTTCAAAATCCGATCAGAAAAAAGCCCTTAGAACGGTTTTAAATACGCTCGATGCCGAAACTTTGGCCATTCCAGAACGAATTTTAGACCTGTTTCCACCCCGCGCATTTGGTTACTCCAGAAGCCGCGAATCTTTTAAAAGCAAAACGGGGGTTAGCTTTGATGCTTTGGGAGCAACGGCTACAGCAAGTGATATGAGCTTAGGTTTATTACTAAACTCTGAGCGCGTCAACAGATTAATCCAGCAGAAATCTTTAGAAAATTCAAATTTAGGTTTGGAAGAAGTTTTGCAGGAATTGGTAAAAAACACGATTGACCAACAACACAATTCTGCTTATTTGACTGAAGTCCAAAATACCATCAATTTTAATGTATTAAAGCACCTGATGAATCTTTCAGCCAATCCAGGAAGTATTCCACAAGTAAAAGCCCTTGCAAATAAAACCTTGCAGGGATTGAAAGACAGATTTAATAAGTCTGACTCTGCAGTTGCACTGGAAATGTCGTACCGTATCGATCAGTTTATGGACGAACCAGAAAAGTTTAAGGTGATTCCTTCACCGAAAATTCCAGATGGCAGTCCAATTGGGAGCTTTCAATGTTTGAATAGATGATTTTGAATAATAGAAAGCAAAAAAACAAAATTTTTTAATTTGTAATGTTGAATTTGATAAAAAATAATAAAAGAGAGAATGGACATAAGTACCACAAAAATAATATTTTAAAAAACAACATATATTAAAAGTTGGATGTCTGGTCTACTTGTTTTATTAGTAAATTTAAATATAAACCTAAAAAAAATAAACAATTTTGATTCGAATACTTCATCTGTCCTCAGACATTTTTTTGTTAACTCTGCAAAACAGAGTTAAATTTGGACCTTCCTTGATGAAGTCATTTTTAATTGGTGTTTTTTTATTGACACCGCTAATGGGAATTTCGCAACAAATGGACAGTGTTGCCAGCCCTTTGATTTCGATAGATAAAGAAAAGTTCCTTAAACATGTAAATATCGGTTTTGATATGCGTACAGAGTTTCAGGCTTATAAATTTAGAGGAGGAGATCAATATTACAACGGATTACAGTTTGAAAACGGGTTCACAGCCCTAACTATTTCTGGTCAATTGCACGAAAGAGTAGATTTTAATTTTAGAAATCGTTTTAATAATGATACAGAAGTTCAATCCTTGGATCTTCTAAGCAACAATATTCAATTCGCTTATTTGAAAGTGAAAGCTACCGAAAAGATCGATGTTTATATTGGAAAAATGTTTGCCTTTTATGGGGGTTACGAATTTGAATTCAACCCTTTATATATTTTAGAATTCAATGATATTTACAGTAATGCTTTAGCATTTGTAACCGGGGCTGGGCTAACTTATCAAGCTTATAAAAATCACCAATTTCGGTTTCAGGTCTTAAATTCTCGCACTCTACTTTACGAAGATCTTTATGGGGATATCGCATCCCAAAACATTCAGGAACCTATCTGGCCAGTATCACTTGTTGCTAATTGGCGTGGACACTTTTTTGATGGTAAATTTGAAACCAATTATAGTGCTAGCTATGGGAACGAAGTGAAAAATCAAGGAACCTATTTTTTTACCCTAGGACATAAATACAAAAATAAAGACCTAACCTTGATGTATGATTTTCAATACAGTTATGAAGAAATCGATACAAAGGGTATTGTAAATAGTATCCTTGTAGATAATGAAATTGCAGAAAATGTGCTGTATGTAGAAAATTGGCTTAGAGGAGAGTATCGTTTCAGCCAAAAATTTCAGGGCTTATTAACGCTCATGACTAGTAGTGCTTATGACAACTTAAATACGAGTAGGGACCACATAAGAACCAGTTTTGGTGCGATACCAACTATTTATTACAATCCTTTTAAAAAAATAGACCTCCGTTTTTTTCTCGCTTATATAGGGCGCTATTATGAGTATTCAAGTTATGCCAAAGATAATTTTGATGTGGCGGATTATAATAGAAACGAGCTTAGAATTGGGGTTATAGCTCCTTTAAATTTATTGTAATATGCTCACGAATTAGATTCGAAGGGATCAAAAATTCTACAGAGTTGAAACCTTAGCCTTAGATAAGTAATTTAAAAAATAAATTTAATCATTGCTTTCGAAAACACAAACTACTTCAGCAGACAAAAAAACCTCTGAATAGGCAATGATTAGTAAGCTTTGTGCTTAAGTTAAGCTAATTAGAATTCTAGCTTAACTCAAGCACAAAGCCTTTATTATAAATTTGATTATGACATAGAGTTAACTATGACATTAAACCTTAATGATCCTTACATTTTTTTACGCCAAATACTAACTTCTGAGCTCATCACTTCAAAATGTCGACTCGACTTTCTTACAGGATAGGTAAGATTGAAAGGTTCAGACTCTTGCGTAAAATGATCTGATAAGATCTGACCAATACCATCAATAGATCTAAAAGGTT
The DNA here is from genome assembly GCF_000355905.1 of Psychroflexus gondwanensis ACAM 44. Lineage (GTDB taxonomy): Bacteria > Bacteroidota > Bacteroidia > Flavobacteriales > Flavobacteriaceae > Psychroflexus > Psychroflexus gondwanensis. Next base: position 236,793 of record NZ_APLF01000001.1, on the reverse strand, counting down.
CTCCATCTTTTTTGAAGCCACCAATCCAGTTCTCCATTTGACTTACAGATTCTTTATACTCGTAGGTTGAACCTACGATCAACAGTCCGTTAGCATTCAATCTTTGATGAATTTTACTAAGGAATTCTCTAGGTTGACGTATTTCTTCAAGCAGATTCATTGCCAAAATAACATCATAATTTGAGAAGCGTTTTTTTAATTTCATCACATCATCCTGCATAAATTGGATGCGATTATCATTGTCGTTCAACTTTAAATCTTTCAAGAGAACATCTTTAAAAATAGATAATTCGCCTTCATCTTTAATAACGTAACGCAACAATCCGTTTTTTTGTAATTCATTAGCAGGACGTATAAATCTTGCCGAAGCATCTATAGCCGTAACGTCTTTGAAATGTGAAGCGGCTTCAAAAGCCAAGCGACCAGTATTACAATTTAGATCTAAGAGTCTTTTTTCAGATGGGTTTTCAACGTGGTTTTTTAAAACATCTAAAATTTGAAGTGGCAATTTTGACATTCCTAAATAGTCCTCCCCATAATTTTGCTCGCATGAAATGGCTACTTCTTCATCAGTTTCGTAACTATCTACACGTATGTCTGGTTCATGATCAGATTCAACATATCTAAACCCAGCATGCTGATAGAAATGCCTGCGAAATGCATAGCGAGCATGTAAGGTAGCTTCGTTTCCCGTAGAGATCCAAGAGCCCCCTTTTATGATATTATGCATACCATCGAAGGTTGGCGTTGAAAAATCATCGTATAATGGGTGAACCTTAAAACCAGGGTAACCTGTAATAGGTGTTTCGGTCCATTGCCAAACATTACCCATCACATCATAAAAGTCTCCAAAAGAAAAGGTATTGACTGGACATGACGAACTGTAATGTTCCAGGTTTATATTCCCTGGCGCTACGTCCCAATCGGTAGCCTCTTTCACCTGGCAAACTTCCACGAGTCGATACCATTCAGCTTCCGTTGGCAAACGCAGCTTTTTGCCAGTTTTAGCAGACTTCCAATTGCAAAATGCTTTGGCTTCCAAATAATTGATTTCCGCAGGAAAGCTCCACTTCATAGGAACATATTTGGTCATTAACCGCAATTTGTAGGTGTCATTTTCTTTTATCCAAAATTGAGGATATTCAGCTTTTTTGTAAGTACACCAAGACCAGCCTTCTTCGGTCCACCACTGCTTGTCTTTGTAGCCCTTGTCTTCTATAAACTCTAAAATTTCAGCATTAGAAACTAGATATTTTGAAGCTTTAAAGTCGTCGACAGTTTCTTGGAAACTTCCGTATTCCAGATCCCAACCATAAAGGGGATGATTATGTGCTTTTCCCAGATTTATCTCTGACCCTTCTACAGCTATTAATTCGTTGACAAGACCCTGCTCATCTTCTTCGCAAGTATTGGAAAATATCCCACTTTGAAGTTTCTCTACGGGCAGTTGTCTTAATAAGACCGATGAGGTTTCAATATGAATATTTTGATGTTCAATTCCCATCATAATAATCCAAAACGGACTTTCCCAATTGATAGGAAGTTCTAGCGGTAATTCTTTTATGAGTTTGGTGATGGTGGTTTTTACAACCTTACGATATTCTCGAACTTCGGATACCGAAGGCCAATCGTAATTTTCTTTGTTGAGATCGTCCCATGACATTTCATCCACACCAATGGCAAAAATCGATTCAAAAGAAGGGTTGATGTGAGAAGGTAGCAGACCCGCTAAAACCAACTTATTTATGAAAAAACAACAGGTATGTCCAAAATAAAAAATAATAGGATGACGTAAGGGGTCAGCACGCAAATAGAAAGTATCGTCATCTTTAACAGTTTCATAGAGCTTTGTGTCCAATTCAAAAGTTCGAAGAAAATAATCGAGGATTTCTTGACGTTTTTCTTCTGGAGTTCCATCAATTAAATGAGGAGTTTTTATATTGAATTCTTTCATAGTCATTTTTAATAAGTCTTAACCATATAGAGTTTATGCATTTCAAAAGGCTCTTTTGAAACGGGTTTTAATTTTTCTTGGAGGATGCTTCCACAGTCTTCAAATCCCAACTTTTTATACAAGTTGACTGCAATTTCATTTTTACTCCATACTCTCAGTAAAACGTGTTTTATATCAGTGTTCAGGTGTATTTCAAATTCTTTAAACAATCCTTTGCCTAGACCTAGACCACGAAACTCTTCGTCTACAAGTACTTCAGCGATATACAAAGAGTCTTTATCCGTGAATTGATTCAGAATTGATTCAGGACGTTCTTTATCAAAACTTGGAGAGGTTACAATCAGCGCAGCAACAAGTTGATCATCAGAAAAACCAAAAATACCATATCCGTTTGTAAACAATTTATCGAGGTAAAGTTCTGCCTCTTCATTACTGATATGTTGAGCAGAAAGACCTTTTGTAAACGTCCCTAGATACAGATCCTTAAGCGATTGTCTTAAGTCTAGATATAATTTTTGATGAGCTTTTTTGAAAATAACCATAGCCGGCAAAATTATGTTTAAAGATTTTGAAATAAGTCTTTACTTTTATTAAAAATTCATTAATTAAATTTGGAGTCTATATTCTCAAGTTGCAACCGCATTTTTTTATATTTAAAATTTAATTCTAATCTAGAAATGACACGTATAGAAGTTTATATATATCCAAAGGCATTGTCCAAAATAGGCATTGGTTTAGGAAGCTGTTTACTCTTACTTGGACTTTTTTCCTTCACTAAAGCTATAAGCGATGATTTCAATACAGCGTTTCTTTCTGGAGATTGGAATTCAGTATTAAACATTGTTCAGGGATTACTTTTTGTTGGTCTTGGAGTTTATAATTTTAGAAATAAAAAATATTATATAGAATGGGATAAAGAAGAACTTAGGTTTGTATTACCCGATTCCAAAAAACTCGAAAAGATAAAATTTTCAGAGATTCAATCTGTAAACATCAAACTTTTTGAAATCAAACTTCACCTTTCACCAAATCGAAAACGAACATTGGACATTAATAATTTAAGAGACGAAGATTTAAAAAAGGTCAAATCTGAGTTTAAAACCCTTCAAAACTTAAATATGAACATCAATAAAACAGGTTTTAATATTTTAAACGCTCTTTTATTTATATCCATTACTGTAGGCTTTTACGAGCTTGTGGAAATTAAAACATTAGTAGGTGTGTTTATAACTCCAGCTTTTATAGTAGCGGCTTCTTTAGTTATAAATCTGAGAAAGATGGAACCTAATTCACTAATTGATGAATTTTCTAAAATAATTAGTTGCTACTCTTTAAAAGACAAACTCAAAGGCATTGTACCACGAAGACAAAACATCTTGTTAAGGCCTAAAGCGGAGGCCTAATAAATCTGTATTTTTGCCTTCCTAAAATAAATATGATGCAAGATCCTAAAATGCTTAATTATATAGAAGAGGTCCTCAAAAATATGCCAACAGACTGGTTGAAACTTACCACTCATCGATTGGATATTTATGATGAAAGTTTGGCCAAAACTCAATTTATAGATCAGTTTGAAGCCTTGTATAAAGCTCAGAATTCAGACACATCAGCTCTTAGTGAATTGCCTACTGCCTTCGACTATATTCGCCTCGGTCACCCTTTATCTTCTATATTGGAATGGGGCATCGCTCATGTTCATGATTTAAAACCAGAGCAGGTTATTGCTTTTTCATCTCAGACGATGCCGGTTTTAGCTGTTCTCAGAAAAAATCTATTCGATCACAAAAACACTCAAATCTTGTATACAGGAGACTTGCCTCCGGCTTTCGATTTTGAAGCCCTAGAGCATGTTTACGGGTATAACTTTGAATTAAAGCAGGTTAAAAATGCAGACGATATCCCTGACTTTAGGGGCAGTACTATTTTCATTTCTCAAGACGATAAAATGGGAGGTGCCGACCTTTCGCCTGCGATCGATTTCTACGTTAGTGTTCAACCTCCACTTGGAAGTATTATACTAGTCAATAGTGAAGAAAGCGAAAGTTATATCTCAGAGATTCAACATGTACGAAGACGGGAAACTATCGCCATGACACCAGCCGATTCTTTTTCTGCCTTACAGCAACTCGTCGGGAAATCCCCTTCTATGGGTGTCAAAACAGATACGGTAAAGAACAAAGCAAGTGTAGTCCAATCGGTACAAGAGATTACCGCAACCAAATCGAAAGTGTTATTAGGTTCCTGTGGACTATCCGTTCAATACGCGATCATGATGGGACTTATAGACGATGCCAAAGAAAAACATCCAGGAAAAAACATCAAAATTATTGTTCCACCCAACTGCTATGGAGGGACCAACGACCAAGCTAGACGTGTGGTAGCTGCGGTAGAAAACGTAGATATTTTAGATTTACCCGTAGATCGGGACAATGATATGGTACAAAGCACCGATCAAGTTCTAGACCAAGTGGCTCAGCTAGACGCCGTTCCTTATATTATTGCTGAAATTCCAACTAACCCAAGAGTTGAAGTTCCCGACTTGGAAAAATTAAAAGCAGTTTTAAGTAAGACTCGCCAAACCCCTACTGGAGAAAAGGCTATTGACCCCGTTTTTATCCTGGACCAAACCTTTTGTCCTAATATCCAATTTTTAAGCAAAGAGGGTGTTTTCTCTTCTATACGATCAATCTCCTACGTAAGTGGATCCAAATTTCCTAGTGGTGGAAAATGCACCGCGGGTTACTGTGTTGCCAACGAAAAAGCAGAAGATTTAATGCCAACCATAGAAAAGCATTTTAAACTTTGCGACAACGAAGCTACCGATCTTCAAGTGGAAATCCTAGCAGAGCGCCTACCATCGATGAACAAAAGGATTGCAGACGCGTATATAAACACCCGTGAGTTTGTCAATTTTATCAAAAAAGAGCTACCAGAAGCAAAAATCAATTTTGTTCCAGATGAGGTGGTTGAGCAAGGGTTTACGCCATCTGTATTTTCATTGGACCTCCCTACTAAAGGGGACACGGATGAAGAAAGAGAAGCTTATAAAAGAGCTTTAAATCAAAAACTCATCGACATGATGATTAGTGAAATTCCTAATGAAAGCAAGCATTGTGTGAGCTATGGGCAGTTAAAAGGATGTTACTGGACCATCCCAGCAACCTCTACTCAAGGAACCACCAAAGAAGAAGATAAGGATTATATTGCTCGCGTTTCTGTGTCACCAAATCTGGATTTGGAACATCATAAACGGGTCTTTTCTGACTTTGTAGAGCAACTTTAATTTAGAATTCAAGTCAAAAATCAGGATCCATTTAAAATCTATTTTTTCGATAATAAATTGAATTTCGATTTTTGAAAACAGTTTCAGGTAAAGAATCCTAAGCTTTACGCAAAGGTCCCAAAGTGTAAATAGAGGATAATTAACACTTTACGCTTTTTTGTTTTTTTCTTTGTGAGCTTTAGGTGAAGTATGTTTATAATTTTATATGAATTACCCAAATTGATTAGTTACGAGTTCAACACCGTCAGAAATCACATTTATCACCCTTAATCTGCCTAAATTCTAATAGAAGGCGGGCTTGTTTAAGGGTGTTTTTTATTCTGAATCTGCCCCAGCTATGCTAATGGCCATAGATACATTTCTTAAAGCCTTGTCTTGACTTAAACAATTCAATCTTAATGACTGAATGCTATTAGACCACTTGCAACTTTACCAAAGATTTAAAAGCTATTAGAGCCAAGAAGAAGTGCAAAAGCATTTATTTTGATTTACTTTAAAACTGACTATGCTTAAAATAGCTTTCCATCCCATTTACAAACATCCACTACCCGAGGGGCATCGCTTTCCTATGGATAAGTATGATTTGCTTCCCAAGCAATTGCTTCACGAGGGAACTTGTGAACCAGAAAATTTCTTTGAGCCACAAATAAATCTCGACAATGAAACTTATATACAGTCTGTTCATACACCAGACTATTTAGAGCAATTGTATAACATTAGTATAGAACCAAGGATCGCTCGTAAAATAGGCTTTCCATTGTCTGCAGAATTGGTTAAAAGAGAACGAATCATTGCCAACGGCACTATAGAAGCCTGTAACTATGCTTTGGAATATGGCGTTTCTATGAATATTGCTGGAGGCACTCACCATGCCTATTCAGATCACGGGGAAGCTTTTTGTATGTTGAACGATCAAGCTATTGCCGCTCACTACCTCTTGCAAAATAAGCTGGCAAAGCAAATTCTTGTTGTTGATTTAGACGTACACCAAGGCAATGGCACAGCAGAAATCTTTCAAAAAGACGATAGAGTGTTTACCTTTTCTATGCATGGGAAAAGTAATTACCCGTTCAAAAAGGAAATTTCAGACTTGGATATTCCTATGGAAGATAATTGTGGAGATGAGCAGTATTTAGAGACCTTAAAAGTGACTTTACCGAAACTTATCGATCAGGTGAAACCCGACTTTATATTCTTCCTTTCCGGAGTAGATATTTTAAGTACTGACAAGCTGGGGAAACTAGGTTGTAGTGTGGCGGGTTGTAAAAAAAGAGATGAATTTGTTTTTGAGCAGTGTTTACAAAGAGAAATTCCTGTCGAAGTGAGTATGGGCGGAGGCTATTCTAAAGACATAAAAACCATTATAGATGCACATGCTAATACTTACCGTACGGCACAGCTGATGTATTTTTAGAGACGGGAGGGAAGAGTCAAGAGTTTGTAGTCTGTAGACGTGAGTCAAAAGTCTTTAGTCAATAGACAATAGTCCAGAATTTAAATCTTAAGGACGCAACACACTTTTAATTTTGAAATAATAAATGAGAAGTATGACATTTGAAATTATTTTATTTAAGCTTCCAGCTAAAGCCCTTCAGCATCAAAGCAGTTCTTAAGATGTCTTTCTGACTTACAATCCCTATAATTCTATCATGTTCTACCACAGGAAAACGGCGTCTTTTGGATTTTAAGAAGAGGTTTGCAGCATCAAACAGATTAACGTCCGGGGAAATGGTATTCACGTCTCTAGACATGTATTTTTCAACACTTACATCTTCCATTGGCATATTGTAATATCGACTTTCAGAAATTTGCTTAACGCAATCTCCTTCAGAAATAATCCCAATGACGCGCTTTTGGTCATTGACAACGGGTCCACCAGAAACTCTAAACTTGATCAGTATCTCTACCACTTCAATAATACTTTGGTCTTTATTGAAAAGAATCATATTTTGGGACATACAGTCTCTAACCGTTATTTTTTCTGCTTTTATATTGGTCTCTCCTACTTGCTTACCTTGAAAATTTTTAATACCCATAATATGTAATTTATCATTAAATTAATTATAAAAATGACAATACAGTAATTTAAAAGGTTAAAAAACGATATTTTGTTAAATAAATTTTGCTTCTCTTATGAATTTTAGCTTGCTAGTTTCAGTTACACAGGGTTTTCTAAGACTTTGAAGTGAAAATATTATTTCATACCGGGTTGTTTAATTTCATAACCTGTTTTGTCTTTGTCTTGTTTTACCATTTTCTTGACATCTCTAAGTAATTGCTGGGCATCATAGATGATTCCATCCTTAATGGTATATTTTACACCTCCTACTCTAGTCACTTCGTTATCTTCAGTCAACTTGATGGCACCAGTTCCATAGAGGACCTTCAGGTTTTCCAATGGATTTTCTTCTACAATGACAAAATCGGCAAGTTTACCAATTTCAACCGATCCAATTTGATCCTCCATACCCAAGGCTTCGGCCCCATTTAGTGTAGCAGACATCATGATTTCCAAGGGATGAAAACCAGCTTCTCTAAGTAATTCCAATTCACGGATATAAGCGAATCCATAAAGCTGGAAAATAAAACCAGAATCGGATCCAGCGGTTACTCTTCCTCCCCTGTTTTTATATTCGTTCACAAAAGTCATCCATAATTGATAGTTTTTTCTCCAGTTCGTTTCTTGTTCTGTTCCCCAATAATGCCAGTAAGACCCATGGGATATTTTACTAGGTTGGTAGAATTCCCAAAGCGATGGCATGGTATAGTCTTCGTGCCATTCTGCCCGTCTGGTTCGCATTAGGTCACGACTCGCTTCATAAATATTGAAGGTAGGATCTATAGTGAAATCAAGCTCGATCAATTCATTCATCACTTCATTCCACCTCTCGGAATAAGGAGGAGCTGCCTGTTCCCATAATTTTCCGGCTTCAGAAAATCGATCCTGCTCATTGTTGTAATTGTAGTCTAATTTGTAGTGTTGAACCGTTCTGTCGGTAAAAAGGGCTTCTGGCAGTCCATACCAATGTTCCATGCTCGTTAACCCTGCTCTTGCAGAATTCACTACATTCCATCTGGCTACGTCCATTTGAGCATGGTGCATAGCAGAACCTAAGCCTAGTTTTTTATTTTCCTCTAAAGCGGCTTGCATGATTTCTGGCGTTGCTCCAAAAAATTTAATGCCATCAGCCCCTTTTTCAGCGTTATTTTGAACCCATTTCTTAGCGGCTTCTACTGAACTTATCTTTGATTTACTGCCTTGACCAAAAGCAGTATATGCTAAAATTCTTGGAGCTGTGATTTTATTTCTAGCAGATTTTGCTTTGTGTTCCAATACCCAGTCCAGCCCATTACCAGCTGCTGGATCTCGAATGGTCGTAATCCCATGGCCCATCCACAATTTGAAAACATATTCTGCAGTAACGCCCTGAGCTTCTCCTCCAATGTGTCCGTGCATATCGATAAAACCAGGCATAAGGTACATTCCAGAGGCATCCAATTCCTTTCCGCCAGTTTTAAGCTTCGGTCTATTGCCATCCTGTATCTCTACACCAGGATATCCCACTGTTTTAATTTCCGCAATTTTATTCTCCTCCACTACGATGTCTACCGGACCTGTTGGAGGCGCTCCATTGCCGTTGATTAAGGTGACTCCCCGAATAATCAATTGTGACCAAGGCCCTTCGCCTTCTGTTCTTTCTGGAGCACTTTCAATTTGTGCCCAGGCTGTGAGCTGAATACATAAAACAAATACCGACAGTAATAGCTTTTTCATAAGTTTCGTTTTCTAAAAAAGGAAAGGTAAGAAAGTTTGCCAAAAAGGACTTAACTTTCAATAAGCCTGTTTTTTAGTTTGTAGTGTTTATTTCCTATTGAATTTATCACTGCTATATTTTTTATTTTGAGACAAGTTTTAAGATTTTTAAGTTAAGTTAAGAGGTTTAGTTAAGGCTTAAAGTTAACTTTGCTTTTGAAAAGAAGAATAAAAACGAATGGCGAAAAGAAAAAAAGAATCTGACCTTCCTAAGGTTAAACTCAATAAACAAAATTTAAAAAAATCTCTCCGTTTATTCTCTTACATCGGCCCACACAAATGGAAGTTGATTATTGGAATAATTTTCCTTGGCTTTACGGGGGTTACAGCATTGCTATTTCCTAAGTTAATGGGAGATTTAATTGAGACTGCAGATTTCACGTCAGAGGATATTAATAGAATGGGGCTTATACTTTTAGGGCTGTTTACGGCTCAGGCTATTTTCTCTTTTTTTCGTGTTGTTCTTTTTGTGAATGTGACAGAAAATATGCTTTCTGCCATACGCCAGGACACCTACGATACCTTGGTCAAAATGCCGATGCAGTTTTTTTCTTCTAGACGTGTTAGTGAACTCAATAGCCGAGTGGCTGCAGATATTTCTCAAATTCAAGATACGTTTACCACCGGTATTGCGGAATTCTTAAGGCAGATGATCATCGTTATTGGGGGTATTGCAGCCTTATTTTTCACTTCTGTAAAGCTCTCCTTATTGATGCTAGCGACCATACCTATTTTTGCAATAGTAGCTGTGATTTTCGGAAAATTCATAAAAAAATTATCCAAAGAAGCCCAAGATAAAGTAGCCGATTCCAATACTATTGTTGGAGAAAGCTTGCAAGGGATTGCCAATGTGAAAGCATTTACGAATGAGGCTTTCGAGATGTTGAGGTATAAATTTGCTGTCAACGATATCAAGAAAATTGCTATCAAAGGCGGTCTTGCTCGTGGAGCGTTCTCCTCGTTTATTATTTTTTGCATTTTTGGAGCTATCGTACTTTTGGTCTGGTATGCCGTCAAGCTTCAAAACATTGGAGAGCTCACTCAATCCGAATTAATCACTTTTATACTTTATACCATTTTTGTGGGAGCCTCTATAGGAGGTTTACCTATACAGTATGCTCAAATTCAAAAAGCTATTGGCGCTACAGAACGAGTATTTGATATCATAGATGAGGAACCAGAAGTAATTGAAGAAGACCAATCGCCTAAACTAATTAAAGGTGAATTGAGTTTTGAAAACCTTAAGTTCGCTTATCCTACACGTCAAGAAATAACAGTTTTAAAAGGCATTAGTTTTAAAGCCCAACAGGGAGAGTCCATTGCTATTGTGGGGCCTAGTGGTGCAGGAAAATCGACTATTGCTTCTCTTATTTTGAGATTTTACGAACCCCAAGAAGGCCAAATGCTATTGGATGGTATTCCAGCTTCCAACTTTACGCTGCACGATTTACGGAGTCAAATGGCGATTGTACCACAGGATATTTTACTATTCGGAGGAAGTATTAAGGAAAACATAGCTTATGGTAAGCCTGAGGCTACTAATGAAGAAATTATGGAAGCTGCCAAAAAAGCAAATGCTCATGATTTTATCATGTCTTTTCCAGAACAGTATGAAACTATTGTTGGGGAAAGAGGCGTTCAGCTTTCTGGAGGACAGCGTCAACGGGTCGCTATAGCTCGAGCAGTCCTCAAAAACCCTGTCATTTTAATTTTGGACGAAGCGACGAGTTCTTTGGATTCTGAATCTGAAAGACTGGTACAAGATGCTTTAGAAAAACTTATGGTAGGCAGAACCTCTTTCGTTATCGCCCACCGACTTTCTACTATCAAAAATGCCGATCAAATCTTGGTTCTAGAAAACGGAGAAATTATTGAAAAAGGAACACATCTGGATTTAATTGAAAAGGAAAATGGACTCTACCATAAACTGATTCAGTTGCAGATGGAATTGAACTAACAGCAACCTTAATTTCAACATAAAAATAAAAAACAAAGTAATCCAGCTTCACCGTAATTTTATACTTTAGGGGCTTAATTTTTTTTAAAGCCAGATTATGTCACCACTCAAAACGTCGTTTCCAAAGGACAAAATGAAAATAGTCCTTTTAGAAAATATCAGTCAGTCCGCTGTAGAAAGCTTTAAAAAAGAGGGTTATACACAAATAGAACAGCATACAGGCGCTTTATCTGGAGAAGAACTGGATGCCGTTTTAAAAGATGCCAAAGTGGTTTGTGTGAGATCCAAAACCCAATTGACGGAAGAGGTGATTACAAAAGCTAAAAAACTGGTGGCAATAGGTTGTTTTTGTATAGGCACAAACCAAGTAGATCTTGAAGCAGCCAACAAAGTGGGGGTGTGTGTGTTTAATGCTCCGTTTAGCAATACTCGCTCTGTAGCAGAATTGGTTATTGCATCTGCAATTATGCTTATTAGGAGAATACCAGATAAAAATAAAGCAGCTCACGCTGGAGAATGGGACAAAGATTCTACCAATGCGCATGAGATTCGAGGAAAGCGCTTAGGTGTTGTAGGCTACGGGCATATTGGGTCTCAGGTTTCTATTCTAGCTGAAGCCATGGGATTACGAGTATTTTATTATGATGTAGAAAACAAGTTGCCACTTGGCAATGCTGAAGGAATAAGCGATCTAAAGTCTCTAATAGATCATTGCGATATCATTACACTTCATGTTCCTGGGACAAAACAGACCGAAAATTTATTTGATAAGCAGGTGCTAGATTGGTTTCAAAAAGGACAATTATTGGTCAACATGAGTCGCGGCGATGTGGTTGATATTTCAGCTTTAAAAGAGGCTTTGGAGGAAAAACGCATCGGTGGAGCGGCTGTAGATGTGTTCCCAGAAGAACCTAAGAATAAAGCTGAAAAATTCACCTCTCCCTTACAAAATATCTCTAATGTGATTTTAACGCCACATATTGGTGGGTCTACGGAAGAAGCGCAATGGAATATTGGGCTAGACGTTTCATCCAAATTGATAAAGTATATAGAGAGTGGAGCAAGTCTTGGGAGCCATTCTATCCCAGAATTATCATTGCCAAAAATGGAAGATACACATAGGATTTTGCATATTCACAAAAATGTCTCCGGTGTACTTTCAGAAATAAACTCTAAAATTTCTAAACTAGACGTCAACATTTTAGGGCAGTATCTAAGCACTAATCTTGAAGTAGGTTATGTTGTGCTTGATATTTCAAAAAATGACTCTTTAGACACCTTAAAAGAGCTCAAACGCATCGACCACACCATTAAAGTAAGGATTCTTTACTAAGTGATAAATGTGATGCATTTAGAATTGAATATTTCCTTCTGAATGCCTTGGCAAATAATTAGCGGATGGATTTTATGTGGCCCAAGTTGTTTAAAATAACCTTTAGAAATACGGGCCTATTACACTAGCGTATGAATGTGAATTTCATGATTATCTTGTTTTTAACCATCCCGTAATACTTAGTCGCATGTCATTAAAAACGGGTCTTACTTCATGCTCTAAAAGTTGACTTTCAAAAATAACTACTCGCCCTAGTAGAGGGTGAATAATCACCTCGTTAGAATTCTCCGGATAAATAACAAGTTCACCTCCATTGGTTTTGTCCCACGAATCATCATTAAGGTAACAAACCATAGATAATTTTCGTCTATCATCGTTTTGAAATGTATCCAAATGCCTTTTGTAAAAGGTACCCTTAGGATAGACTGCATAATGGAACTCTTGGTGCAGAATTCCCATAAAACACGTCATATTTAAATAGGTCTTGAAGGTATTGATGGCTTCAAAAAACAGACGTTCTTCAGGATTGGCTAGTCGCTCATCGATCCATTGAATATAATCTCCCCTAATAGCCTTGCTGATGGATTCATTTACCTTATTTCCAATCGCTGCTTTTTTTAGTTCACTATGGTTATGCAGAATTTTAAGCCGATCTCTTAAGTTATCGATAAGTTGAAGCTCAAAGAAATTGTCACATACGGAATAGTTTTGCTTTAGCAAGTCTTGAATGATTTTTTCAAAAAGAGGATTTTCTTTAAAAGAAAGATCTCCAGTAAGAAGAGTTTGAGCCATTAAAAAGGAATTATATCAATTTAAATTTATAATGTCGTACAAATAAATTGAATTATTTTTTGGTTGATTGAAGTTAAAAATAATTAGCATAGCCTTAGTTACGGTAATTATTTTTGATAAAAAGCAGGCGAATAAGAAACGATTTATTGCGACATTATAGGTTTAAATTGGTATTAATCTATTGGTGTAAAATTAGCAGAAAAGGAGATCACTTGTTGTTTATATTTTTAAATCTGATTCTACTAGTAAATTTCTTAAATCCAGTATATTTGCAGTAATTTATAGACCATGGCAAAAATTAGAATCACCAAGCAATTTACTTTTGAAACCGCTCATGCTTTGTACGGATATGATGGCAAATGCAGAAACATTCACGGTCATAGTTATAAACTAGATGTAACCGTGATTGGAGAACCTATCACAGATATGGATAATGTAAAATGCGGGATGGTCATAGACTTTGGAGATTTAAAACAGATTGTAAAATCTCAAGTGGTCGATAAAATGGACCATGCTATCATTCTTAATAAAGAAACGCCACATATAGAGCTAGCACAGACTTTGAAATCTTCTGGACACGATGTTATTCTTGTAGATTATCAACCCACAAGTGAAAATATGGTGATAGATTTTGCTAAAAGTATACAGAGTAGATTGGATCCTAAAATTAAATTACACTCTTTAAAACTTAGAGAAACAGGGACGGCATTTGCGGAATGGTTTGCTAGCGACAATGCTTAGAAATCAATTTCAAATTCTGTAGTCTCTTTATTTTCTCCCTCTCCATTTTCGAGTTCATCGCTAGCCTCATCACAATCGATCAGGATACTTAAATTTTCAGGCCTTTCAAATTCAGCTTTAGAAATATCCAAAGTGTCATCATTATAGATGTCTGTCATGTACATTCCCCAAATAGGTAAGGCTAAGGTGGCGCCTTGTCCGTAAGTAATTGTTGGGAACCTTACACTTCGATCTTCACCTCCTACCCAAACTCCAGTAGCAAGATTGGGTACCATACCAATAAACCAGCCATCACTCTGATTCTGAGTCGTTCCCGTTTTACCAGCAATATCATTTTCTAGAGCATAGGGATAGCCAGTAACCGCTCTTTTATAAACTTCGGTTCCTTTGGCATAATCTGAATTGAGTCTTAACCTCTTGCCAGAACCAAACCGAGTGACACCTTCCAAAAGTTTAATAGTTACAAAAGCAGATTCTTCGCTCAAGACATCTCTACTTTCGGGTTGATGTTGATATAGAATAGTTCCATTTTTATCCTCTATACGTTGGATGGCATAAGGTTTTACGTAAACCCCTTTATTGGCAAAAGTGCTGTAGGCAGAAACCATATCATAAACACTTATATCTGCGGTGCCCAAAGCTATAGCTGCTACTGGATCTATTCTGGAAACATCTATACCTAATTTATCAATGAGGTTGATTACACTTTCAGGGCCTGTTTTATTAATAACACGAGCTGTAATGGTATTGATAGACTCTGCCAGAGCTTGTTTAAGAGTTTTCATCCCACCGTAGTCTCCGCCACTGTTGTCTGGTGTCCAATCTTCGGTAACGCCATGTCTTCCTTTTGGTATAGTAAAAGGTGTATTTGGATATTCATCACATGGTGATAAGTGCAATTGATCTATGGCAGTAGCGTAGACAAAAGGTTTAAAGGTAGACCCTACTTGACGCTTCGCTTGCTTAACGTGTTCATATTTAAAAAATTTATAGTTAACCCCTCCTACCCAAGCTTTTATTTCTCCTGTTTGTGGAGTCATAGACATCATACCCGTGTTCAAAAAGGATTTGTAATACCTTATGGAATCTTTGGGAGTCATTATAGTATCTATAGGGCCTTCCCAAGAAAATAAACGCATTTCACGTTTTCTATTAAAAGTCGCCATAATGGAGTCTTCATTAATTCCTTTTCGACGCATGGTTTTATAGCGATCAGAATTTTTGATTCCTCTATTCAGGATACTCTCTATTTCTGAAGAACTTATACTTCTGAAGGGTGCTGTTTTGTTCTGTTTATTTTGAGAGTCAAACTCTTTTTGAAGATTCTTGAGGTGCTTTTCTACGGCAGTTTCTGCATAGCCTTGCATTTTGAAATCCAGAGTCGTATAGATCTTCAGACCGTCTCTATACATACTATAAGAAGTTCCGTCTGGTTTAGGATTATCGTCTACCCAAGACCTCATAAAATCTTGAACATAAGCCCTAAAATAAGTAGCCATCCCATCATCGTGTTCTTCTGGAGAAAAGTACGTTAACAAGGGAAGTTCTTGCAAGGAGTCCTTAATTTTTGTGGTTAAAAACCCGTTTTTCTCCATCTGTTTTAGAACTTGATTTCGTCTTCTTAACGAATTATCCTTAAATTGATCTTTTACAGGATTGTATAGGCTTGGATTTTTAAGCATAGCTACTAAAGTAGCAGATTCTTCGATAGAAAGATCTATAGGCTCTTTCCCAAAATAGATTCTTGAAGCAGAACGAATACCAATGGCATTATATAAAAAATCCATTTTGTTGAGGTACATAGTGATAATTTCGTTCTTAGCATATTGCTCTTCCAGTCTTACGGCGATAACCCATTCTTTCACCTTTTGTGTAATCCTATTGAAGGTTCCACTTTTATTAGGATCTGTAAACAAAAGCTTAGAGAGTTGTTGAGTAATGGTACTCGCCCCGCCTTTGGAGCCTAGATAAATAGCAGCTCTTAAGGTTCCACGAGCATCGATACCCGAATGACTGTAGAATCTTTCGTCTTCAGTAGAGACTAAAGCGTTGATGAGGTGATCTGGAAGATCCTCATAATTGATAGGCGTTCTATTTTCCTTAAAATACTTTCCTAGGGTTTCTCCGTCTATGGAGATGACCTCTGTAGCTAAGTTGGTTTCTGGATTTTCCAGCTCTTCAAAGGTTGGCATGGTTCCCAAAGCACCCCAACTGGCTAATAAAAAGATAAAAGCAATCCCTAAAACACCAGATATAAATAAAATCCAGAAGCCTAGAATGTACTTTTTGAAACTCGGTTTTGATGATGTGTTCTCTCCCATAATTTTTTTGAAAGAATTAATTTTCTTGTTTTGGTATGGTTTCTATATGAATCCCAAAATCCATGATTCCTTTCAGGGTATCTAAGGCTTCAACCTTTCCAAATTTTCTCATGACTTGGTTAATCTTTACAGTGTAAGTTCCTTCTTCTGAAAAAGTGACGCCAGATTTATACCACAATTTACTCTCTTTAACGCTTCCAAACCCCTCACCCATTAATTCACCGTCTGGATAAGCCATCTCATATTCTAGCGTGTCTCCAATTTGCATACCATTAGGAAATTGAATATAAGCAATGAGAAACAGGTTATTAAATTCATAGTCTTGATTTACCCTCGTGTTAAAAAACAAGTGGTAAGGATTAACAGTATCTGGCGCTTCAAATGAATACTCCAAAGTATCTGTGTTCTCCCAGCCTTTAGTAAAACTCCTGTAGTCTGAAAACGCTAGCTGGTTATCACAAGCTACAAAGCTAAAAAAAAGGATAAAAAGAAGTAATAAATTACGAGTTGGCATTATTTCTTTTGGACTTCTTATGTTTACTAGATTTTCTTTTGTTGCGAGGATTCTTTTGTTTTGGTTTATCAAAACGGGTTAAACTATCTTGACCTACAGTATTCTCAAATGCTGTTTTTTCTGGAACAATTTCACTGGTAAATTCTTCTAAACTAGCTACCGGGGTTTTATCCCGTTGAGCTTTCAAAATAATCTTTATCGCATCAGTATCTAGCTCAATCCAGTTGTTGTACTCTTTTTCATAAGCGTACCAAAGTTTCCCTTTAAAAATGTCTATTTTTTGGCAAACGGCATCCCCTTTTTGAGTGGTTAATTTTTGATCTTGTCGTGGGAAGTCCTTCAGCGCTTCAAGGTAAGTATCCAATTCGTAGTTAAGACAACATTTCAATTTTCCACACTGCCCTGCAAGCTTTAGAGGATTAAGAGAGAGTTGTTGATATCTAGCGGCAGAAGTTTTTACAGTTCTAAAATCTGTTAACCAAGTCGAACAACATAGCTCACGACCACAAGAACCAATACCCCCAAGCCTAGCAGCCTCTTGTCTAAAGCCAATTTGGCGCATTTCTATTCTTGTCTTGAACTCATAAGCGAATTCCTTGATGAGTTGTCTAAAATCAACCCGTTCCTCTGCTGTATAATAAAAAACAGCTTTGGAGCCGTCTCCTTGAAATTCAATATCGCTTATTTTCATTTTAAGCTTCAATCGAATTGCAATTTGCCTGGCTTTTACCTTCATAGCATCCTCTCGCTCTCTGGCAGTTTGCCAAACATCAATATCTTTTTGAGAAGCTTTTCTATAAATTTTAGCGATTTCGTCGGACTCAGGGTCGGTTTTTTTCTTTTTCATCTGCACTCTTACAAGCTCACCTGTAAGGGTAACAATACCTATATCATGACCTGGAGAAGATTCTGTAGCTACAATATCTCCTATAGAGAGCGTTAACTTTTCAGTGTTTCTAAAAAACTCTTTCCTGCTATTTTTAAATCTTACCTCCGCGCAATCGAAAGCTTCTTGGCCTCCAGGAAGTTCTACATCCGATAACCAATCAAAAACGGTAAGTTTATTACATCCATCTGTTCCGCAAGTTCCGTTGTTTTGACAACCTTTAGGTTGGCCATCTTTTCCGGTCGAGCAACTGCTACATCCCATAAATCATATATATTGAAGCATTCCTAAGTGAGAACGCTGAAGATTAAAATTTCTTGTTTTGAAAATCAAATATACCAAATAATTACTAGAGCCCTTCTATTACCTCTTTGGAGTTATAATATTGAATTTAATAGCACCAAACTTTAGTTTTTTCGATCTTTGCTAAAAAATTATAGACTTGAAACACCCTATATACATCAATGGTTTTGGCGCAATATCTGCTTTAGGTCATGATCAGAATTCAATTAATAAAAATTATGAAAATGGATCTACTCATTTTTCAAATCTGAATCTGGATCCAACTTCAGTGATGGCAGCAAGCATTTCTTTAGATTCACTTGAAGAATTGACCAAATTATCTCAAGAAAATTCAAAATATAAAGATTTAGATAAGTCGGTGTTAATGGCAATATATACAGCTAGACAGGCAATGTCTGGTCTCGACTTCAATGCTGAATCTACAGGAATCAATATTGGTTCTTCAAGAGGAGCAACAGGCCTATTTGAAAAATACCACAAAGCATTTCTCCAAGGTGAGCCCTTGTCTCCATTGTCTTCTCCTACTACTACTTTAGGAAATATTTCGTCTTGGGTAGCTCAAGATTTGGGCGTCGATGGCCCCAATATAAGCCATTCGATTACCTGTTCTACAGCTTTGCATGCAATGCTTAATGCGAAAGCATGGTTGGAAGCAGGGATGAGTGACCTGTTTATTGTAGGTGGCGCAGAAGCTCCACTTACAGAATTTACTATTGCCCAAATGCAAGCTTTAAAATTATATTCCAGACTAAATACATCCAAGCCTTGTGAAAGTTTAAAAATGGATAAAACGCAAAACTCTCTAGTCCTTGGGGAAGGATCGGCTACTGCTGTTATGTCTCGATCTAGTGAAAATGCTATAGCCGAAATTACTGGATTTGGTTATGCTACGGAACAAATTAGACATAATATTTCTATTTCTTCTGATGCTGAATGCTTTCAGAAATCTATGAAAATGGCCCTAGTTGAGGCACAACGCATAGAGGTTGATGCTATAGTTCTCCATGCACCTGGCACTTTAAAAGGAGACCAAGCAGAATTAGCTGCTATCGAAAAAACTTTTACTAAAACGCCTTTATTAACCACCAATAAATGGAAGCTTGGCCACACGTTTGGTGCTTCAGGAATGCTCAGTATTGAAATGGCTCTACAAATGCTTAACCTCCAAAAATTCTATGAAAATCCATTTTATAAGCATCAAGACCCATCCAAGCCTGTTACTTCTGTTTTAGTAAATGCTGTTGGTTTTGGTGGGAATGCAGTGAGCATTTTGCTAGAAAAGCCTAAACAATAGAAATAAATTTGACTCAAACTTCATTCAAAATAGAATATGCTCAGAGTTTTTTCTATTTTTGAATCACTAAATATACTACCATGACAAGAAACGATTGGACCAAAGAAGAAATACTAGCAATTTACAATAAGCCTTTAATGGAGTTGCTTTATGAAGCAGCAACTGTACATAGAAAACATCATGATCCTAACAAGGTTCAGGTTTCTACTTTGCTTTCTATTAAAACTGGAGGTTGCCCAGAAGATTGCGGGTATTGTCCTCAAGCGGCTAGATACCACACCGATATTGAAGGGAATGATTTAATGAGCGTTTCGCAAGTGAAAGCACAAGCTTTAAGAGCAAAGTCCTCAGGAAGCTCTAGAGTTTGTATGGGAGCAGCTTGGAGAAATGTAAAAGATGGTGAAGAGTTTGATAAGGTTTTGGAAATGGTAAGAACCATCAATAAACTGGATATGGAAGTCTGTTGTACCTTAGGGATGGTTACAGAAAACCAAGCCAAACGTTTAGCTGAAGCAGGACTTTATGCGTACAACCATAATCTGGATTCTTCTGAAGAATATTATAAAGAGGTAATTTCTACACGGGGTTACCAAGACAGACTAGACACGATAAGTAATGTTCGTAAAAGCAAGGTTACGGTGTGTAGTGGTGGAATTATAGGAATGGGAGAATCTCTAGAAGACAGAGCTGGCATGCTAGTAGCCCTAGCAACATTAAATCCACAACCAGAATCTACGCCTATCAATGCCTTAGTCCCTGTAGAAGGAACTCCTCTAGAAGAACAACAGAAAATATCTATTTGGGAAATGCTGCGTATGGTGGCTACCACAAGAATTGTTATGCCAGAAACTCAGGTAAGGCTTTCTGCTGGACGAACAGACATGAGTAGAGAAGGACAAGCCATGTGCTTTTTTGCAGGGGCTAATTCTATTTTTGCAGGAGATAAATTATTAACCACTCCCAATCCAAATGTGGATGACGACATGGAGATGTTTAAATTATTGGGTCTAGAACCACAGAAGGCCTTCGAGAAAAAGTCTCAACCTCAATCTGTTTCTGCCGAAGAGTCTAAATACAAACCTCTAAATGAAAAGCCAAAATGGTCTCGTCCAGGGCATACCATAGAGCGTAATGTAGAAGCCAAAGCTAAAGCAAAAACTAAGGTATAAGGATTTCACTTTTTTTATAAAATGTAAAAGCATAAGCTTCATTTTGGTATCTTCCAGAATGAAGCTTATTTTTATTTATGATAGACTCCACCAAAAATCTAAGCTTAAAGCGTGTAGAAAGAGTTAAAACAATTTCGCCCAAAGACTTTGTAGAGAATTATGTCAAGCCTCAAAAGCCATTAGTTATAGAGCAACTTTCTCACGACTGGCAAGCGTATCACAAGTGGTCGCTAGCCTACCTCAAAGGCATAGCTGGAGATACAGAAGTTCCCTTATACGATAACAGACCTGCTTCTGCCAAGGATAAATTCAATCAGGCACATGCTACCATGAAACTCAAAGATTATGTAGATCTTTTGCAAAAAGGGCCGACCAACTTTAGAATTTTCCTTTTCAATTTAATAAAAGAAGTTCCAGAGCTTAAGAGTCATTTTACAATGCCCAATCTAGGCTTAAAGTTTCTGGACCGCCTTCCATTTTTGTTCTTTGGAGCCCAAAATACTTCGGTATTTATGCATTACGATATAGACTTTGCCAACATACTTCATATCCATTTTGAAGGGAAAAAGCGTTGTATTATCTATCCGCCTTCACAGACAAAATACTTGTATAAAGTTCCTAATGCTCTCATAAGTCTCAATGAAATCGATTTCAATAATCCAGATTTAGACAAATTCCCAGCGCTTACTTTAGCCCAAGGTTATGAAGCTTATTTGGAGCATGGAGAAGCTTTGTATATGCCAGAAGGCTATTGGCATAATATGACGTATCTCACCCCAGGATTTTCCATGAGTTTAAGAACCTTACCTCGAGGGGTCAAAAACATGAGTAGAGCACTTTATAATCTTACTATTATGCGTGGCGTAGAAAATCTTATGCGCAAATTTAAAGGAGATCAATGGATAAGCTATAAAAATAAGTTTGCCTATAAGCGACAAAGCAGGCGTTTGGAAAGCGAATTACATCGGAAGTAAGTCGTTAATAACATCGTAAATCAATTCTGTTTCGTAGCCTTTATAAGCTAGATGTTGATAGATTTTTTGTCGCTTTTTATAAGCATTACTTTCTTTGGTGGTGTTTAATTTATGCTGAGCAAGGTCTCGCAACGTATTGACATAATCGTCCTCATCAATTTCAGAAAGTCCAGCCTTTAGATTATACGCAGAAATAGCTCTAGATTTTAACTCTCGAGTAATTCGTATACGGCCGTATTTTTTTATTCTGAATTTGCCCCTAGCATAGCTTCTGGCAAAGCGTTCTTCATTAAGAAAATCCTCTTCAAGTAGCTTTATAATGATATGGTTTTTTGCATCTTCATACATGCCTAAGGCATCCAGTTTTTTCTCAACTTCTTGGTGGCATCTGTCTTGATACACACAATAGTTCATCATTCTTAGTAAAGCTTGGTCTACTGTAAGCGATTTTTTAGAATGAGAAGAGTTCTTAGCCATGGATTGAAGAAGAATATTGAGACTGCTAAAGTATAAAAACAAAAAACCCCATGCTCTATTTTAGAGTATGGGGTTTTAAAAATTTTTGATAATAACTAAACTTTAATAAGAGTGCCATTATGATCATAAAAATGATACTCTAAGTAATTGTAAGCATCTCGTGGTTGGATTTTAACCCACTTTTTGGAATCAAAAAACCACTTGCTTCTCGGGGAAGGGAAGCCTTTCATGAGATAGGCAGCAATAAAAGGATGCGCAGTAAGCGTAATTTTTTTGGTGCCCTTCTTTAAGATCTTTTGCAGATCTACATTAATTTTGTTTACAATTACAATAGGAGCCTCTATTTCACCATCCACATTGGGATCTTTTTCACGAGTTTTGATGTTCATTTCTGGTCGAACACGTTGTCTTGTGATTTGGATTAATCCAAATTTACTTGGGGGTAAAATTTTATGTTTGGCTCTATCATCGCTCATCTCATCTTTAAGATGTTCGTAAAGTTTTCTTCTGTTATCTGGGTTGTTCATGTCGATAAAATCTACGACTATGATTCCTCCCATGTCTCTTAATCTCAACTGACGTGCTATCTCTGTAGCGCTTATCATGTTGACTTCGAGTGCTGTATCTTCTTGATTTTTGGCCTTATTACTTCTGTTTCCACTGTTTACGTCTATAACGTGCATAGCTTCTGTATGCTCAATGACTAGATAAGCTCCTTTTTTCATAGTTACGGTTTTTCCAAAAGACGTTTTTATTTGTCTTTCAATGCCGTATTTTTCAAAAATCGGAACGTTAGAGTCGTAATTGGAAACTATAGATTCTTTATCTGGAGAAATTTTTCCGACATAATCTTTTATCTGTGTGTAAATAACATCATCGTCTATACAAATTGAGGTAAACGAATCGTTGAAAATATCTCTTAATATTGATGAAGCTTTATTAAGCTCACCCAAAACTTTCGAGGGTTGATGTGCTTTACTAAGTTTTCTGCACATATTTTCCCATCGTTTCATCAAATTTTGAAGGTCTTTGTCAATATCAGCTACTTTTTTGCCTTCGGCAACTGTTCTAATAATGACACTAAAACCTTTGGGTTTAATACTTTTAACTAGTCGTTTTAGCCTGCTTTTTTCTTCTTTACTTTCAATTTTTTGTGAAACTGAAACTCTATCCGAAAATGGAACTAAAACAATATAGCGACCTGCAAGAGAAAGCTCACTGCTCAATCTTGGGCCTTTTGTAGAGATGGGTTCTTTTACAACTTGTACGAGAATTGATTGATTGGAATGCAGCGTATCTGCTATGGATCCATTTTTATCTATTTCTTGTTCAAATGGGAAATCTCTCAATGAGAAATTTTTCATTTGGTTGGATGTTGCTTTTTTAACAAACTTCAACATGGTCTTGACGTTTGGTCCTAGGTCATGATAGTGTAAAAAACCATCTTTTTCGTAGCCAACATTTACAAATGCAGCGTTGAGTCCAGGCAAAGCTTTTCTAATCTTAGCTAGAAAAATATCTCCAACAGAAAAATCAAATCCTTCTGTTTCTTTATGAAGCTCTATGAGTCTTCCATCTTTTAATAAGGCAAAATCTACAGCGTCGGAACTAGAACGTACTATTAATTCCTTATTCACGCGTATTAGATTTTAGAGTCTGTAATTTTATTACAGACGAAATTATACATAAGTAACCACAGCCTTACTAAGGTTAGGTTACAATTTTAAGGTGCAGAAATTTAAGTTATAAATTTCGAAGTCAAAGAACATTTTTAATAAGAAAAAGTAGTCTTGAACTACTTTTTCTTGTGACGGTTAGCTCTACTTCTTTTCTTTCTTTTGTGAGTAGCTACCTTATGTCTTTTTCTTTTTTTACCGCTTGGCATAGGCTTTATTTTTATTGATTATTAAAATTTATTTTACTTCAACATTATATTTAACTCCTTCAACAAATATTTTGGCAGGTTTAAATGCTGGAATATTATGCGCAGGAATCTTAATTGTTGTGTTTTTTGAGATATTTCTACCTGTCTTTTCTGCTCTAGTCTTTACGATAAAACTTCCAAAACCCCTTAGATACACGTTATCTCCACCTTCTAAAGAATTCTTAACTTCATCCATAAAGGTTTCTACAGTAGCTTGGACCTCGCCTTTTTCCAATCCGAGTTTGTCTGAAATGTTAGCTACGATATCTGCTTTCGTCATAATTTAAAAATATTTATTCAGGATTAATCTTATATTTTTTTGAGGTTGCAAATATAAGTAATTAATCCGCAATAATTAAACACAATGGCCTAAATAGTAGGCGGATATGAATTATACTTGCATAAAAGCAAATAATGGATTTCTCTAAGCGTTTACTAGATTGGTATGAAACCGAAAAAAGGGATTTGCCTTGGCGACATACGAAAGATCCTTATGTGATATGGCTAAGTGAAATTATCTTGCAACAAACTCAGGTCAAGCAAGGCTTGCCCTACTTTCAAAAATTTATAAAACGTTTTCCTACAGTTCACAATCTCGCCAAAGCGGAAGAGGATGAGGTGATGAAATTGTGGCAAGGTTTAGGGTATTATTCCAGAGCAAGAAATCTTCATTTTACCGCAAAGTATGTTAGTGAAACCTTAAAAGGGAAATTCCCGGATAATTTTAAACAACTTAAAATCTTAAAGGGAATTGGCGATTATACCGCAGCCGCCATCGCTTCTTTTGCTTTTGATGAACCTGTAGCGGTAGTCGACGGGAATGTACAACGTGTTGTTTCAAGGTTTTTGGGAATCCACACGCCGATTAATTCACCGGAAGGCGTCAAGGAATTTAAAACCAAAGCTCAGCAACTTATGGATGTCTCTCAACCCGCAGCTTACAATCAAGCTGTTATGGAGTTTGGCGCTTTACATTGCCGACCCAAATCTCCAAAATGTATGTTTTGTGTATTTCAGCAGGATTGTGCCGCTTATCAACTAGGGAAAGTAGAGGAGCTGCCCGTAAAACTCAAGAAGACAGTCGTTAAGAAACGCTATTTTAATTATTTGATTTTTAAAGATCAAGATAACCTAACCCTTGTTCAAAAAAGAAGTGGGGCAGGAATATGGAAAGGGCTTTATCAATTTCCTCTATTAGAATCTGAAGAGCCTTTAGAAACCCCTTCTTCAGAAGACATAAAAACGCTCCTAGATACAGGTGATTTCCATATAGATCGTATTGAAAAATTAAATGATACCCCTGTAGTTCATTTGCTTTCTCATCGAAAAATTATGGCGACGTTTATTCAAGTTTCTGCTGGTGATAGCCTATCTAGGCTAAAGCTTACAAAAGGAATAGAAACCTATAATTTAAAGGAGTTACAGAAGCTTCCGGTTCCTGTTCTTATTCAAAATTTTATAGAATCTGAATTTTCTTTAGCATAATTCTTTTTCTTACATTTACATTAAATTAAAGATCATGGCAGGAACACTCAATAAAGTTATGCTCATAGGCCATACTGGCGATGAGGTGAAGATGCATTATTTTGAAGGTGGAAATTGTATTGGGCGCTTTCCTTTGGCCACAAATGAAGAGTACATCAATAAAGCTACCAACGAAAAAGTAAGCAATACAGAATGGCACAATATTGTTGTTAGAAATAAGGCTGCTGAAGTTTGTGAAAAATACCTCAAAAAAGGAGATAAAGTCTATATTGAAGGGCGTATTAAAACCAGAAAATGGCAGGACGAGAAAGGAATGGATAGATATTCTACGGAGATACAGTGTCTAGAATTTACATTTTTGACGCCTAAAGATGGAAGCAATTCTCCTTCATCTACGGAAAGTTCTACAGCTCCGCAACAGCAAACTGCTTCAAAACCTTCTTCAAAGCCTCAGGCTACGGAAGAGGAAGAAGATGATCTACCCTTTTAAACAAAAATCAATTCAATTTTGGAACCCGGTCCCTCGAGTCTCATCTTTTTTTCAGCAATAGAAATTATTGATGTAGTCAAAATCACATTTTTCTTCATACTCCTCATTGCTTCCGCCCTTATTTCTGGGTCAGAAGTGGCTTTATTTTCATTAAAGCCATCAGATTTTGATGTAAAAGAAGGTAATGTGTCTAAACAAGAACAGATTATCATCAATTTGTTGGATAAACCCAAAAAATTGTTGGCTACAATTCTTATTGCTAATAATTTTATAAACATCGCTATAGTCTTGCTGTATGCTTCTATAAGTGATACGTTTTATGGAGAATCAACTACTTTGTTTTTTGGAATTAGCCTCAAATTCATCATAGATGTAGGCTTAGTGACTTTCCTTATTTTGATGTTTGGAGAGATTTTACCAAAGGTATATGCCAATCGAAATAATGTTGAATTCGCTCATTTTATGGCTTTGCCGCTAAGTATTCTAGACCGCTTGCTTACTCCGCTTAGTCTCCCCATGCGTTCAATTACCAATACCATACAAAGCAAGTTTGGCAAGCAGAAGACCAACCTTAGTGTAGACCAGTTATCTCAAGCTTTAGAATTGACGAATGAAGAGGACACCTCTAAAGATGAAAAGAAAATCTTGCAGGGAATTGTTTCTTTCGGAAATACAGATACAAAGCAAGTCATGAAGCCAAGACTGGACATTTTTGCATTGAATGTAGAACAGCCTTTTTCTGAAGTTGTTGCTGAAATTATGGAACATGGTTACTCCAGAATTCCCGTGTATGAGGATAATGTGGATAATATTACAGGAATTCTATATATTAAAGATTTGTTGCCTCACCTTCAGCAAAAAGATTTCAAATGGCAGTCTTTGGTTAGAGAACCTTACTTTGTCCCAGAGAATAAAAAACTAGATGATTTATTAGCAGATTTCCAAGAGCAAAAAAATCACTTAGCCATTGTTGTAGATGAATATGGCGGAACCAGTGGATTGATCTCTTTGGAAGATATTATAGAGGAAATTGTTGGAGACATCAGTGATGAGTTTGATGATGAGGACGTTATTTATTCTAAAATAAACGATTCAACCTACGTTTTTGAAGGTAAAACACCACTAAAAGATCTTTATAAAATCTTGAAGTTAAGCGATCCTAAAATTGATGAATTCGAATCTAATAAGGGAGAGGCAGAAACATTGGCCGGTTTTGTACTGGAATCGGCAAAAGGCTTTCCAAAGAAAGGACAGCTTATTAAGTTCCATAACTTCGACTTTACTGTAGAAGCTTTAGATAGCAAGAGAATTGTGCAACTTAAGCTCAAAATTAACCCAGAAGAAATCGAGTAAGATGAGAAAGTCTATTTTAGTTTTACTCCTTATCTTGACCGTATCTTGTGGGGAATCACCACAACCAAAACCCTCTGGGTTTCTAGCCTTAAATTACGACACCTCTAGTTTTAAACACCTAGAAATTGATTGCCCTTTCTCTTTTGAGAAGAATTTGAAGGCAGAGGTAGATATTGAAAATCCAAACCGGCCTTGTTGGGTAAACTTAACTTATCCAGAAATGAATGCAAAAATCTACTTGACGTATTCTCCAGTCAATAACAATTTAAGAGAATTGCTCATAGACGCTCAAAAACTACCAGAAAAACACACCATAAAAGCAGATCTCATTGAAGCAAGTATTTATGAAAATGAGAAAAATAACACCTTCGGTAACTTTTATGAAGTAGAAGGTGACGCCGCCTCACAAGCTCAGTTTTATTTAACAGACAGTACGTCTCATTTTCTCACAGGAGCTATTTATTTTGAAGCTAAACCCAATTACGACTCTATTCTTCCTGCTGCAGATTATCTTAAAAAAGATATAAGGCATTTGATGGAAACCTTAAAATGGGAATAAGAAGCTTCACCGCTTTTAAGGTATTCTCTATTTTTTAAAGAATATACAAAGCTCCTTTTTTATAATTTCACTTATATTAAGTTTATAGCAAAAGTTTAAATTCAATTTTATGAAGAAGTTAATAGGACTCGTTGTATTCGGTTTAGGGGCTTTAGTCGGTTGTAAAAACGAGACAAGCCAACAGGAAAATACTGCTAAAAACGAAGAACAAGCTGTTTCTGTAGAAAGGCAAACACCTGATTTTAATATTACGCCAATCTCACATGCAACAGCCGTCTTTACATTGGACTCTACGGTTTTTTATACAGATCCTGTGGGAGGAAAAGAGGCTTTTGAGAACCAGCCAGAGCCTAGTATTATTTTGGTGACCGATATTCACGGAGACCACTTCAATCTAGAGACTTTAAAAGCGGTTTCAACTTCAGCAACAAAAATAGTTGTTCCAAAAGCAGTTGCAGATCTGATCGGGGACGAGCTTTCTAGTCAACTGCTTATTTTAAGTAATGAAGAAACTATAGACGTGAATGGGTTTACTATTGAAGGAATAGCAATGTATAATCAAGGGGATGCAAGTGAAGTTTACCATGTTAAGGGGAGAGGAAATGGATATGTGATCGAGAAACAAGGCTTTAGAGTCTATCTTTCTGGAGATACTGAAGATGTTGAAGAAATGCGCAATTTAAAAAAGATCGACATAGCTTTTATGTGTATGAATTTGCCTTATACTATGGATGTAGAGTCAGCTTCAGAAGGGGTTCTAGCTTTTGAGCCTAAAGAAGTATATCCTTACCATTATCGTGGACAAGGTGGGCTATCTAATGTTGAAAAGTTTAAGGCTTTGGTCAATGCAAAAAATCCATCTATCAAAGTAGAACTATTGGATTGGTATCCAAAAATCGACTAATAGGCGTTAGAAATTTTTGAAAAACCAGCTTTCTAAAGCTGGTTTTTTGATACAACATATTGTCAATCTTTTAACCCGAATTTATTAATTGGATTCATTTATAAAATTCACTTTTGCAAAAAAAATATAGGATTTGAATTCAAATTATTTGAAGTGGATTTTTCTTTTCTCTTTAGCCTTACTTTGGGGGAGTTCGTTTATACTTATAAAGAAAGGTTTAGACGGTTTTTCTCCACTTCAGCTCACAGCTTTAAGGGTTTTAATTACGGGGATATTTCTTGTAATTATCGGTTTCCAAAAAGTTAAGCAAATCAAGAAAAGTCAGTGGAAATGGATTATTATTTCAGGGTTTATCGGCACGATGTTTCCGACTTTATTATTTTCTTATGCTGAAACGGAGATCGATAGCACCATTGCTTCTATTTTGAATTCAACCGTTCCTTTGCTAGCTCTTATTACAGGTGTTTTATTTTTCAGCAAGCAATTTTTTAAAAAACAATTTACTGGAGTGGTAGTGGGTTTGGTAGGGTCTGTCCTTTTGATTTTGGCAGGGGCATCTTTAAACCCGAATCAAAATTACTGGTTTGCAGTCTTACCCGTGATTGCTTCTTTGATGTATGCCTTCAACGCAAATATTTTGAAGTCTTACTTAGAAGACATTTCTGCTCTTGGCATAGCAACGGGATCCTTTTTAGTATTGATTCCACCAGCGTTTGTGATTCTGATCTTTACTGGATTTTTCGATGTAGAGTTTTTAGCTCAAGAGACGGTACAGACTTCCTTAGGCTATATTGTTTTATTAGCTCTATTTGGAACAGCACTAGCCAAGATACTTTTCAATAGGTTAATTCAGCTTTCAGATCCTGTTTTTTCTACATCAGTGACTTATCTTATTCCCGTCGTTGCTTTGTTTTGGGGATTTTTGGATGGAGAGAAATTCAACTTGTATCAGTTAGCAGCGGGAGGAGTTATCTTGTTTGGAGTTTATATTTCCAATCGCAAGAAAAAGCTGAAAAAGGATAAAGCTAAACCTGTAGAAGCTTAGGTTATTTCTATTACTTAAATTTCAAAACTGGCGATCGCCCTTTCTTAAATTTTCTGTTCCCGGCGGGTCTACCAGATCTCATTCTCTTTTGCTCTTCATAGGGTAAGTGAACAATATCTTGGCAAACATCGGAACAACATCCATCCATTTTCTTGGCACATTCCTCGCACTGTATAAATAGCAGATGGCAACCATCATTAGCACAATTTACATGGATATCACATGTTTTTCCACATTGGTGGCACTTTGAAATCACATCTTCAGAAATCTTCTCACTTCGGCGATCGTCAAACACAAAGTTTTTTCCAAAAAACTTATTGTCTAGGCTTTTTTCTTTTATCTGTCTTGCATACTCTATAATCCCACCTTCTAGTTGATAGACTTTCTTGAAGCCTTTATGCTTGTAGTAAGCACTAGCTTTTTCGCAACGTATACCACCAGTACAATACATCACCAGATTTTTATCTTCTTTGTGATCTTTTAAGTCATCCTCTATAATATCGAGAGATTGCCTAAAGGTATCCACATCTGGAGTTATAGCATTTTTAAAATGGCCGATTTCGCTTTCGTAGTGATTTCTCATGTCTACCAAAACGGTATTTGGATCTTCAATTAATTCATTGAATTTTTTGGCATCTACGTGGATGCCTTTGTCAGTGACATCAAAGCTTGAGTCGTTAAGTCCATCTGCCACTATTTTAGGCCTTACCTTGATTTTAAGTTTTAGGAAGGATTTATCGTAATGTTCTATGGCAATATTAAGACGAACGTCTTTTAAGAAATCTATGCCATCTAGAAAGTGTTTAAATTGATCGAATTTCTTGGCAGGCACAGAAAGTTGAGCATTTATACCCTCCTTTGCGATATTGATTCTGCCTAAAACATCTAATGTATTCCAATTAATAAATAAATAATCTCGGAAATTCTTAGGCTTATCGAGGTGATAATACTTGTAGAAAGAAAGGGTGAGACGTTCTTCGCCAGCTTGTTCAATAAGCTCCTCTCTTTCTTTTGAACTCAGTTTATTGTACAGTTGCATGCTATACTAATGTTTTGGGTTAAAAGAAATGATTCTAAGCGCAAAAGTAATTGTTTTGGATTTACAAAAAAAGCGGTCTTAAATCTAAGTCTTGTTTCCCTTATACCAAATTGGACCTATAATGTCGCAATAAATCGTTTTACCGATACGAATTCGGCACAGGCTTTTTTCGCCTGCTTTTTATCAAAACTAATTACCGTAGCTAAGGCTATGCTAATTAGTTTTAATTTCAATCAATCAAAAAACCTGTACTGAGCTACGTCGTTGTATAATTCAATTTATTCATATGGCATTATAAATATAATTTGGTATTACTTGTTTTTGGGTCTGTATTTAAACTTATTTTCCTTCGATTTATTGTTCTGAACCTACCTGTCTGCTCGATGCATTCAGGCAGGTTCAGAACAACACTTGGCAGCTTTCCAAATCTAAATATCTTATGCATAAGAAAAGTAAATTAATCAGGAAACACAGCAACAAAGAGTTCAGACGACAGATCGGCAGTTTGTTGTTTTAAGCTTTTAACTGATATTTTCCCAATTTTATACTGAAGGTGTTTCTGAGTTCCACAAAGAATTTCCGTTTCAAATTTTATAGGTTTCAGGTCTTTGCGATCGTATGAAGACATATAGACCTTGATAAGCTTTTCGTCATTGAATTCAGCAGACTGTTGTCTAGCCTTAGAATAGCCGTAGCAGTAATCGTCAAACAGTGAAACTAAGTCGGAAAGGACTGCGCTTGCTGTAGGAATACTACCAGCACCTTTCCCCTTTAAAAGATGTTGATGAGCAAATTCAGCATCGATTTCAACAGCATTATTTTCGAAATCTATCGAAGTTAAGGCTTCGGTTTTTGGAATAAATTGAGGGGCAACGTATGCCGTTAAACCTTCTTCATCTAGGTTGGAATGGCCAATTAATTTTATACTGAAATTCTTCTCTTTCGCAAATTCAATATCCTCTGGTTTTACATGTCTTATGCCAAGATTTAAGATTTCTTCAGGGGTATTCAACACTCCAAAAGCATGGTAATTATTTATGATTAGCTTGAACTTGGAGTCCCATCCGTCGATATCCAAGGTAGGATCCGATTCTGCAAATCCATGTTTTTGAGCATCTGTGATAATATCTTTAAAAGGTTGTAGTTTCTGAAATAAGCGGGTAAGGACATAATTACTTGTACCATTGCTTATGGCTTTTAAGGATTTTAGATTGTCGTAAGCAAAAGAGGTTTCCAACGTTCTTAAAATCGGAATACTCCCACAAACCGAAGCTTCGTAAAGCAAACTTACTTTGTGTTTTTTGGACAAAGCAACGAGTTCTTCGAAATGATTTGCCAGCATTTTCTTGTTGGCGGTGACAACGTGTTTTTTGCTTTCTAAAGCTTTTTTTACAATTGTATAGGCCGCTTGGGCATCATCAATCAATTCTAAAACAACGTTGATTTCTGTGTCTTCCAAAATATCCTCTGCTCGATAGCTGAAGTTTTTAGAATCTATAGACCTTGGCTTGTTTGGACTTTTAACAACAATGGTTTTTAGATGTATTCTAGGGATTTGCTTTTTCTTAAGTACGTGGTAAATTCCTGAACCTACGCTACCAAATCCAAAGAGTCCAATAGTTATTTGTTGTGGCATTGGTTATAGTTTAAAATGTTTTTGTAATACTGATTTTATTTTTTCTACTTCAATCAAAAATCCATCATGACCGTAGATAGAGTCAATAACTTCTAGTTTTCCTTTCGAGATAGATTGAGCCAAGAACTCTTGCTCTTCCACAGGGAATAAAAGATCACTTTGGATACCTATGACCAAAGTTTCAGCTTGAATTTTTGCCAGAGCTTTTTCACAATCCCCTCTGTTTCTCCCTACATTATGGCTGTCCATAGCTTTGGATAAATACCAATAACATTTAGCATCAAAACGCTTCGAAAGTTTTTCTCCCTGGTATTTTTGGTAAGAAGAAGCTCTATACTGATCTGCCGTATGCTCTAGGTCAATTTGAGTAGATCTATAGGTGTTATAATTCCTATAACTCAACAAGGCGATAGCTCTTGCAGCCTCAAGGCCTTTTTTACCAGCATTTTCTTTGTTTTCATAAAAGGTGGAATCAGCTTCTATAGCCATACGTTGAGTTTCATTTAAGGCAATTCCCCAAGAGGAATGCCTTGCATTGGTTGCTAAAAGAACTAGATTTTTAATTTTATCTGGCTTTTGGATTGCCCATTCTATAGCCTGCATTCCGCCCATGGAACCTCCAATCAGAAATTGTATCTGTTCAATTTCTAAAGCTCCACTCAATAGCTCCAGACTTTTCGTGATGTCTCTTATGCTGAACAGAGGAAAATTTAACCCATAGACTTCTCCTGTTTCTGGATGAATACTTTTGGGGTTAATACTTCCATAGCAAGAACCGATGATGTTGGCACACACTACAAAATACTTTTCCGTATCAATTCCTTTTCCCTTTCCAATAAGACCTTTCCACCAGTCTTCTGGATTTGCATTTGCTGTTAACGCATGGCATACCCAGATAACGTTGGATTTTTCTTGGTTCAGTTTCCCTAATGTGGTATAAGACACTTCTAGTTCTTGGAGGAATTCACCGTTTTCCAATTGAAAAGGCTTATTGTGTTTAAAAATTTCAGGCATGAACTTCTTCCTTATAGGATGATTTATGGATATGGTAATGAATTGGAGTTTCATTACTCAGGTTATCGTGGATAGGGCATCTCTTCTTCACGTTTTTCAAAAGGAAGTCAATACTCTCTTGTGTTGCGTTTGTCACAAAATTTATATCTACATCCAGAGATTGGAAACCAGCTCTAGTCTTGTCGCTATAACCTAAAAATTTAGCAGCATCTATATTTCCGTTGATGTTGATTTTCATGTCATAAATCTTCACACCAAGTTCTTTGGCGACAAGGTTTATAACAACGTTGAGGCATCCTGCGTAGCCTGCTAATAAATATTCTACAGGGTTTGCAGCTAAATCTTGCCCGCCTAGTTCATGAGGTTCATCTACAAGAAAGTTGAACTGCCTTGAACGTCCTTGGTATACTGTTGCGTTGATACTAGATCCATTGATTGAAAAATTTGAAATACTCATAGTCTTAGAGGTTATAGGTTAGACAAGGCTTGGTCTAAGTCGTTAATGATATCGTCTATATGTTCTATGCCGACAGATATTCGAAGCAGTCCTGGAAAGACACCAGAGGCTTTTTGCTCTTCTTCATCGAGTTGTTGGTGTGTGGTAGATGCTGGATGAATTATTAAAGTTTTGGCATCTCCAACATTGGCAGTATGGATAATCAATTGAAGAGAATCTACTAGTTGGTCTGCTTCTTCTAAAGTGCCTTTAAGTTTGAAAGACAAAACGGCTCCAAAACCTCTTTGTAAATATTTTTTGGCATTTTCATGATAGGGAGAACTTTCTAAACCAGGATAATTGACATAATCCACTTTTGGGTGTTCATTGAGATAGTGAGCAAGTTTTAAGGCGTTATCAGAATGTCGCTCAGTTCTTAGAGATAAAGTTTCTAAACCCTGAAGCAGTAGAAAGGAATTGAAAGGACTTAAAGCTTGTCCAAAATCCCGTAAGCCTTCTACTCTCGCTTTGATGGCAAAAGCAACATTTGGCAGACCAAGCGCATTACCTTCACCAAAGACTTCCCAAAATTTAAGTCCGTGGTAGCCTTCAGAAGGTTCTGTAAACCCAGGAAATTTTCCGTTGGCCCAGTTGAAGTTACCTGCATCTACAAGTATTCCTCCAATACTATTTCCATGTCCACCAATCCACTTGGTTGCAGAACTGGTCACAATATTAGCACCGTGTTTTATAGGTTGTGCAATGGCACCTCCCGCTCCAAAGGTATTATCAACAATAAGAGGGATATGATGTTTCTGGGCGATCTTAGCTATAGCTTCAAAATCTGGAATATTGAATTCTGGATTGCCGATGGTTTCAAGATAGAGCGCTTTAGTTTTATCATCAATGAGGGCTTCAAACGAGCTAGGCTCATCACCGTTGGCAAATCGAGCATCGATGCCTAGCTTTTTGAAGGTAACGTTGAATTGATTGAAAGTTCCTCCATAAACAAAAGAAGTAGAAACAAAATTTTCACCAGTTTGTAATAGGGTGGTCAGTGCTAAAAATTGAGCAGCAATTCCTGAAGAAGTCGCTACTGCAGATACACCACCTTCCAATGCGGCAACTCGTTTTTCAAAAACGTCTGTGGTAGGATTCATAATCCTTGTGTAAATATTCCCAAACTCTTCTAGCCCAAAAAGCCTTGCAGCGTGTTTTGAATTTTGAAATTGATAAGAAGAAGTTTGATGTATAGGGACAGCTATAGAGCCTGTAGTTGGGTCTGCTTGCTGACCTGCATGAAGTTGTAAACTTTCGAATTTTAATGATGTAGACATAAGTAAACGTTTATAATTTTTAAAATAGGAATGCTCATTGGGCCTTCAGGATTGAAAGCACTGAGCTTAATAAAGAAATGAGAAAGCCTATGCGCACATAGAAACAATGCACGGCATAGGCTTGAGCATTCGCATAGAAAGCAAGCTTAAAAAATCTGATAAAATGCAATCTGAAGAACTATTCAAAATGAATAGAAAAGATAGAGTTGTTTTAAAAAAGGAGTAATTCATTTTTTCTAATTTATATGTCCCTTATGGGGCAGGAATTAGCACCTTTCAACACTTTGTTGAGGTTGCCGAGGGTCGCGGAGCCTGTCTCTCGCCTCTTCTTTATAAATCACACACCAGTAAGTGGTAAATGATGTAACAAATATAAAACAGGATTTTTATTTTACCTATTCAAAAAAAGCCTAGTATGTTAAAAATAAGTTAATAATATTATCTGGTTTTCTGAAATGAAAAAAGCCCTGAGTTACAGGGCTTTTTCAAAAATGTTGTCAAAAACAACAAGATTAGGCTAATTCGTTGTTATACATTTTTATAATAGTCAAAATATAACAACGTCAGCCCCCGTCGATTTTACAACTACACACGGTGGTAAATG
This sequence comes from Psychroflexus gondwanensis ACAM 44, assembly GCF_000355905.1. GTDB lineage: Bacteria > Bacteroidota > Bacteroidia > Flavobacteriales > Flavobacteriaceae > Psychroflexus > Psychroflexus gondwanensis. Next base: position 201,155 of record NZ_APLF01000001.1, on the reverse strand, counting down.
AGAATGATACCCCGTGAGTATTAGTTATAGATGTTTTAATTAGAAATTTCAAATTCTATGTTTAATATTAAGATACACAATAAACGAATGGTTGCGTGAATAACAACAATATTAAAAAGAAATACTATTTTTACAAAAACGAATTCAAATAAAAAACATGGCAAAAGAGAATAGCGAGAAAGATGCAAAGTTGAAAGCCCTTCAATTGACTTTAGACAAGCTAGACAAGACTTACGGTAAGGGAACAGTGATGAAGATGAGTGACCAAGCTGTTCAAGATGTAGAAGCGATTTCTTCCGGATCTTTGGGCTTGGATTTGGCTTTAGGGGTTGGAGGTTATCCTAGGGGAAGAGTTGTAGAAATATATGGACCAGAATCATCAGGAAAAACAACTTTAACACTGCACGCCATTGCAGAAGCTCAAAAAGCTGGAGGTATAGCTGCATTTATTGATGCCGAACATGCTTTTGACAGAACCTACGCAAAGAATCTAAACATTGATATTGATAACTTAATTATCTCTCAACCAGACCACGGTGAACAAGCTTTAGAGATTACTGAAAACTTAATTCGTTCTGGAGCGATTGATATTATTGTTATTGACTCTGTTGCAGCCTTGACTCCAAAAAGCGAAATAGAAGGGGAAATGGGAGATTCCAAAATGGGTCTTCATGCAAGATTGATGTCTCAGGCATTAAGGAAAATGACTTCTACAATTAGCAAGACCAATTGTACGGTGATTTTCATTAATCAATTGAGGGAAAAAATTGGAGTGATGTTTGGGAATCCAGAAACAACTACAGGGGGAAATGCCCTTAAATTTTATGCTTCCGTAAGGTTGGATATTAGACGATCTACTCAAATTAAAAACTCCAATAGTGATGTGTTGGGGAACAAAACCCGTGTGAAGGTGGTAAAAAACAAAGTGGCACCACCTTTCAAAATGGCAGAGTTTGATATCATGTATGGAACTGGGATTTCAAAAATAGGTGAGATCATAGATATTGGTGTAGATTATGAAATTATCAAAAAAGCGGGATCTTGGTTTAGCTATGAAGACACAAAACTAGGGCAAGGTAGAGATGCCGTGAAAACATTACTTCTCGACAACCCTGAACTTATGGAGGAACTAGAAGTGAAAATTAAAGAAGCTATTAAGGTAGCCAAGGAAGACAATTAAGTCCCACTTTCGATTTAAAAGATTTATAAAAACTGAGGTTTAGGCCTCGGTTTTTTTTGTGTTATAAGTTTATTATATTTAACAACGCAACCTTTATGCAAATAGATCGTCTATTAATAAACAATTACTAATGAAATTACTGGGTAGAACTTTTATCGTATTATTTTTTAGCACTTTTCTAATGATAGGCTGTGATGTAAATGATGACGGTTTTTTTCAAAGTTCCCAAGTCTCTCCTATTTTGAGTGCTAATGTGCCAGACACTATGATTATTGGAGAATCTTATTCTCTAGAGGTTACTTACCAAAAAGACTCAGACTGCCACACCTTTTCAAATTTTGATGTTTTACCACAGGGGGATAGCTTGGTTTTCGTGAGAGCGGTTACATTATTTACGCAAGCCTCAAATTGTAGCCAAGATGCATTAGGTGAATTGAAAGAACTGGAATTTGACAATACATTTGAAACTAATTTTACTTTTAAATTTTTAAATGATGTTGACAATGAGGGTGAACCTGTCTATATAGATAAAGAAGTCGTTGTTATAGAATAAATGGAATTAGAAAAACTAATAAAGCGCTGTAAACAACATGATATCTCGTCACAAAAACTTTTGTACGAGATGTTCTCAAGTGTTCTTTTTAGTATTTCATTAAAATATTCAAGAAATTATGCAGAAGCAGAAGATAATCTTCAAGATGCCTTTATTCAAATTTTCGAAAAGATACATCAGTTTGAGCATAAGGGGTCTTTTGAGGGGTGGCTAAAGCGGATTACGATTAATATTTGCTTGCAACGCTATAGAAGTCAGAAGGTTTTTGAACTAGTTAACGAGGATGCCTTGCAGGCAGATGACGTCTATGTAGATGATGAAGACTACTCTTTATCTTTTCTTTTGAATTGTATCCAAAAATTACCAAACCGATATAGACTAGTATTTAACCTGTATGTCCTCGATGGATTTTCGCATAATGAAATTGCATTGAAACTCGATATATCGGAAGGCACTTCAAAATCCAACCTTTCTAGAGCCAAAGAGATTTTACGTAAAAAAATAAACGCCATCAAAGAAGAAGGAATGTATTCTTATAAAATTGATCATTAAGGTATGGAACCCTCAAAACATATCGACCGAATGTTTCAAGAAAGTTTTAAAGACTTTCAAGAATCTCCATCTCCAAAAGTTTGGAAGGATATTGAGAAAAAACTGGCTGAAAAAAAACGCAGAAAGAAAATTATTCCATTCTGGTGGAGAGCAGCTTCCATTGCAGCTATGCTTGTTCTGTTTTTCTCAATAGGATTATTTTATCAGAATGAAATTAATACGCAAAAATCTATATCGGCGACTAGATCGCCCGAAAATTCAAAGATGGGAGAAGCGGGTTTGTTAGAAACCCTCACAAAACAGCAATATGGTTTTAGCTCGGTCAACTATCAATTATCCAAATTTGAAAATAATCTAGAATCACTTTTCACTTTTCAGATTATTTCAGAAACTGAAGAAACGGTAAGAGAGGTTGCGCAAATCAAATCAGGTTCTACAAGGTTGGCTCAATCTCCAATTAATGTTGACAATATGTCTTTTCCATCGTTACTGTCTAATTCAATATCCACTTTTGAAGTTTCTAAAACCATCGCAAGTGAGACATTGAAGTCTGAAGTTGGAAAGAAAAAATCAATATTTGATGTTATAGAAGAGGAAAATAAAGACATTGTCCTTGAGGAAACAAAACTCCCTCATCAGTGGGAGGTTCAGCCTAATGTCGCACCAGTATTCATGAATTCATTTAATGGAGGAAATGCTATAAATGAGGAGTTACAAGGCAAAACCAGCAGTAATGCAAATGTATCATACGGAGTAAACGTGGCTTATGCGATTAACAGAAGAGTAAAGATAAGGACCGGAGTTAACCAAGTCGCCATGGGATATAATACCCAAGATGTTATTTTATCTACTACTTCTTCCTCCTTTAGGGATCAAGGGTTTAAGTCGGATAATCTAGCCTCTAAAACTTCAATTGGGAATGTATCATTGATCAATGCAAATTCTAGAACTACTCCCCAAAACCAAGCCTTCTCTAATTCCACAATATCTCCTTTCGAATTCAGTTCGACAGGAAGTTTGAGCCATGAGTTAGGGTTTTTAGAGGTTCCTTTAGAAATAGAATACGCTTTATTAGATTCAAAACTTGGGATTCATATTTTAGGAGGGGGTAGCACATTCCTGCTCAATAACAATGAAATCTTTTTTGAAGAAGGAGGAACATCCTCCAACATAGGTGAAGCAGACAATCTTAACGACTTTAGCTTTAGTGCTAATTTTGGAATAGGATTTGACTATTCCATTTCAAAAAAATTATCTCTCAATTTGGAGCCAAAATTGATGTATCAAATCAACACCTTCCAAAGCAATACAACAGATTTTCAGCCTTATTTTTTCGGGGTATATTCGGGCATAAAACTCAAGTTTTAAGTTAACCAAGCAATCTTATTTGAAAACTTTTTAGAGCAATGTTGCTTATGTAAGTAAAAAATTTAACTTTGTTTATATGAAAGTTGAAGATTATATAAAGCAATTACTTTACCGGTACGAATGCGTTATTGTTCCTGGTCTCGGAGCATTTGTAACTCAAAGGAGATCATCGGTTTACGATAGCGAAGGGCATAGATTTACGCCTCCTTCCAAACACGTTACTTTCAATAAAGCTATACAAAACCAAGATGGGCTCTTAGCAGAAACCATTGCTAAAGCCGAATCTATGGACTTTGAAAGTGCAAAGTTTAAAATTAAGCTTTTTGTGGACGATTTTTTAACGGCTTTATACCAAGACAAAACCCTTAATCTATCTAAATTAGGAGTGTTTTCCTTAGATACTGAGTTCAAAATTTCCTTTGAACCTGAGGAAACTCAAAACTATTTTGTAGACTCTTTTGGATTGGAGGCTTTCGGTTTAGTAGGCTTAGCGAAATCCGATTTAAGTATAGATGAAGCTTTAAAAGAGGTTCCTCCTGTCCACACACTAGCAGAGTCAACTTCAGAAGAAAAACACATTTCAAATAGAAGACCATATCTTAAGTATGCTGCCGTAGGCATTGTAGCTGTTGGCCTAGCGAGTTTTATAGGTTTATACCAATACAACAACCACGTGATTTCGTATAACTATACCGAATCCCAAAAGGCTGAAACTCTCTTGCAGAAAAGAATACAAAGTGCAGAATTTAATTTTACGTTTCCCAATTTGGACTTAGAAACCAATAAGGTAGAAACCATCCTACCCAAATACCATATCATAGCTGGAGCGTTTAGAATTGAAGCTAATGCTGAACGGAAGGTTAAACTTTTACAACAAAAAGGCTATACTGCTTCATTGATTGGTGAAAATGCTTATGGATTACATCAAGTGGCCTTTGCGAGTTATTCCGATAAGGAAACAGCTTTAAAGTATCTTAGAAAAATAAAATCTATAGAGAATCCTGATGCTTGGCTATTTGTTAAGCAACTTTAAGATTCGATTTACACTACAAACCTTATCTTTGCTCAAAAATAATAATGGAAGTAAAATATCCTGAAGATTCAAAAACTATACTAACTGATTTGGTTTTACCAAGTGAAACCAATCCACTCAACAATTTGTTTGGTGGAGAGTTGTTAGCTAGGATGGATCGAGCAGCAAGTATTGCAGCAAGGAGACATTCTAGACGTATAGTGGTGACAGCATCTGTCAATCACGTTGCTTTCAACAAAGCCATTCCTCTAGGGAGTGTTGTGACTGTTGAGGCTAAAGTCACTAGAAACTTCAAAACGTCTATGGAGATCTTCCTAGATGTATGGGTAGAAGATCGAGAAAGTGGTAGACGCTCTAAGGCTAACGAAGCCATATATACCTTTGTTGCTGTAGATGATACTGGAAATCCAGTTCCAGTCCCAAAGCTAGAGCCACAAACTAAACTCGAAAAAGAGAGATATGATGCCGCTCTAAGACGTAAACAACTTAGCTTAGTCCTGGCTGGTAAAATGAAACCAAAGGACGCCACCGAATTAAAAGCCTTATTTGAAAACGATAAATAAATAATATGTACCAAGCTTTACAAACTGTTCATTCATACTGGGCTTATCTAGTCCTTTTAGTACTCACCCTCGCAACCTTCAACGCTATTATCAAGACCTTAGGGAAAAAATCTTTTGGCCCTCAAGACTTTAGAATTTCGTTATTCACGTTAATTGTCTCTCACCTTCAATTGTTGATTGGTCTTATACTTTATTTTGTAAGTCCTTATTTCTCCGCTTTTTCTGAAGTAGGTATGAAAGGGGTAATGGGAGATACTGTGTTGAGATTATATCTCATTGAGCACCCAATAACTATGATTATCGCTATTGTCCTTATTACAGTAGGCTATAGTAAGCACAAAACGAAGTTAGCTTCCAATAAGAAATTTAGGACGATTGCTATTTTTTATGCCTTAGCTCTATTGCTAATGCTTTCAAGAATTCCTTGGGATGCATGGTTCTAGTAGGTTATGGACTGTCTAGTCCTAAATAACCGATACAGATTATTAAAGGATTAAATTTATAACTTAAAGCTTAACGATGCTAGCATCGTTAAGCTTTTTTGATTTGTATTGTTTTCTTTTGAGTTTTTTTTGTTTGTGCATTTCTACAGGTGTTAGCATGTGGTTTGATAAATGTGGTCTAAAATTATTGTAAGTGCCCACTGCGCTTTTGATGAGCTGTTTCTTTAAATCTATGTTCTTAATATTTCTGGCAATTCCAAACTCTTGCTTGAGTATACCATTGATTCTTTCTGCAATGGCATTCTCATAAGGATCGTATTTTTCAGTCATACTTGCTTTAATATTGTTATCCTTAAGCAGAGCTTGATAATCATTTGAACAGTATTGTGAGGCCTCTGTCTGAATGATGGATCAACGGCTTGTCTTTGGTGCTCCTATTATTCAGAGCCATTTCCAAAGCCTGTAGCGAACCATCCACAGCTAGACTGTTAGACACATTGTGCCCCATTATTTTCTTGGAGTAGGCGTCTGTGATCAATGCAAGATAGGTAGGGTTGGCTCTTGTTCCCACATAGGTAATATCACTAACCCATATTTGTTCGGGCTCTTCAATCTCAATATTACTCACTATGTTCTTATGCTTCCTGAATCTATGATGGGAATCGGTCGTTATATGATAGCTCCTTTTAGGTTTTATAAGCATATGATTAGCCTTTAGTATTCTAAAAAGCTTGTCTCTGCCTACCTTTAAGATTGATAATTCCATTTTAAGTATGTGGTATAGCTTTCTGGTGCCAAGCCTAGGCATTATATTACGAACCCCACGCACCAAGACAATGACCTGTTGTGCAATGGATTGTTTATAAGCTCTCGATTTCAGCGCTCTGTAATAGACCTGTCTATTCTGCCCGAGTAAATCACAGGTAGAAACTATCGTTTCTTTGTGTTGTCCTTTGTAGTCTTCAATAACTCGGGCGTGTAGTTTTTTCTTATCTGAATATCATATTCCTTCTCAGCCATATCGACCAGCATATCGAAGATAATGACCTTCTTATCGGCACGTTCTGCTAGATGCTCAGCTCTAGCTTTCTGCTTTTCAAGCAGCCTTACTTTTGCTTCAAGCTCAAGTATTTTTTGTTCAGGTGTTTTTGACATAGGTTCTCTAGATAAATTATCCCAATCAAATGTACCATATTTTCTGAGCCATTGTGTGATCGTAGATCTTGCCTGTATGCCATACTTATGACATGCATCTAAACGACCAAGTTGACCAGATTCAATTTCTTCGACTACTTGAAGCTTAAAAGAAAGCGAGTAATCTTTTTGAGTACGCTTCACATACTCACTCTTTACTGATGTTTGCATAACACTAGGGTTTTAGTGTATCGCTATGTTAGGACGTGACAGACTTTACATAAAAAACGTACCTTTAAATTATTAGTTAAGGCTTTTTATTGTAATGAATACTTACTTATGCTTCGAACGGTTGAATGTGAACAAAAGATTTATCATTTTTTGTTTTCTTGAAATGAACAATTCCATCAACTCTCGCATGTAGTGTATGGTCTTTTCCAGCATATACGTTATCACCAGGATTGTGAGCAGTACCTCTTTGTCTCACAATAATATTACCAGCGATAGCAGGCTGTCCTCCAAAAATCTTAACGCCTAAACGTTTTGATTGTGATTCTCTTCCGTTTTTTGAACTTCCAACACCTTTCTTATGTGCCATGATGTTTAGTTTTAGATATTATGTTATGAGCTAGTAGACCATTTTGGAAAAATAGTAGTTTTTTAAAACCACTGCATGTTTTGTGCAGTAGACAAACTTAGATTTGAATTATCAAAATATCTCGAGAAAACCTTTTGATGCAATTAAAAACTTTGTTTAACTTTAAAATTTGAATTATGGATTTAGAAAAATTAAATGTCGCTGAGCTAAATGCTCAAGAAACACAAGAAATTGAAGGAGGTGGTTGGATGGCATACGTACTTGGTTATGTTGTCGGAACTTTAGCAACTATTGGACAAGGGCTTGAAAATGCCGATTTCCAGGGACAGGGTGCAAATAAATAACTTAAAAATAAAATTATGAATTTAGAAAAATTAAATTTAGTTGAGTTAAGTCCTTATGAAGTTCAGAAAACTCAAGGTGGTGCATGGTGGATCCCAGTTGTTTCGCTTCTTGCAGCTATGATTAATGATGCTCAAAATAATCCTGATGATTTTAATGCTGGGGTAGATGCAGCGCCGAATCCTTATAACTTATAAGTATTAATTATAGCACATAACTTGATTAAAGTTATGTGCTATTTTATATCTATGACATGAAAAATATTTTGTATTATATTGTATTTTTATTACTTTTAATTGGGTTTTTAATCAATGATGCTCAAAATCATCCCAAGGATTTTAAGAGTGGAGTAGATTCAGTTGAAAATCCTTATGAAAAATTAACCAATAATAATTAGATTATAAATTTATGTAATCAATATTTTTTTAATTTATTGCTGAGTTCGACTCATAAGTGCAACACACTTATTTTTTTAGTTCTTCAATTGGGTTATCATAATTAAACTTCTAATCGGTCTGTAATTTAGTAATCTTTCAACTTCTTTAATCCTTTGATTTGCTTTTCTCTTAAGTCAATTTTCTTCGGGAAAAATCTCCTTATCACACCTATTCTATTTTCTACCGTTCCTTTGTCTTGCGAGGTATAAGGTCTTGTAAAATATGTTTTAGCCTTTAAAAGTTCCCTATTTTTTGATGCTGTGCAAATTCCTTACCGTTATCAAAGGTCAATGTCTTTACCCAAGAATAACTAAAGTTAGTAAGTCTCTGCTGCATTTTATCATAAACTTCACTGGCCTCTTTACCTTTTAGCTTCTCTATCATTGTTATAAGAGTAGCTCTATCGGTCATTACTAAAAGCGCTGATTTATGTTCACTTCCCATCATCAGATCAACCTCGATATCCCCGATTCGTTCTCGATCATCTACAACATCAGGACGCTTGTCAATACCTACACGCCCCTTGATAGCTCCTCTTTTATCTTTTATGTTACCTCTTTTTTGTCTTCTACTTCCGTGCCTAAGGTTCTTATAGAGCTTGGAGTATTTAGAGGCTATCTTCTTATTGCTTTTCTTAACATCCCATATCCATTGATAAATTGTCTCGTGACTAACGCAGGTCTCACCGTCAAGCTCTAAGCGATTGCTGATAAGTTCGGGGCTCCACTTTTCATAGCGGAGCAGCCCAGCAATCCGCTCTTTCATTTGTTCTGTCAACAACAGTTTTTTAGGCTTGAACTTATGGCGTGAGTCTGTACGTCTCTGTGCATTTATTGCCACATAATTACCTGATGTCTTGCCGCGTTTGGCGGTGTTTCTTTTAAGCTCTCTGTAAACACTTGCCGGATGAATTCCTATAATGTTGGCAATCTCATTTTTACCGATTTCTGCTTTTAATAGAGCTTGTATTTTATACCTTTGGTCTAAGGTTAATTGTTTATAATTTTTCATGCAAGACTAATATAATAATTGATACTAAAACTCTTGGGGCTAGCCCCAAGAGTTTTAAATATTAGTTTCGCACTTATTACTTGAACTTAGAATTTAGTTAAAACACTAATGTTTTGATTTTAAAATTAAACACCAATAAAATCCTTGTTTATATGACGGACTATTGGACACGAACCTTCTTTATAGAACTATATAGAATGAAAAAAACACTGAATTATCTTTATTATATTGCTTTTATCATAGTATTTTTAGTGCTTATAGATACAATATTTACAAGTGATATTGATTACGGCTCAACTTGGGAAGCTATGCAAGCAGGGTTTAAAGATGGACAAGATGCTAATCCACTATAATTAATTTAAAATTATGAAAACATTTTTGGAATCGTTACTAGAGAACACTTTTTTTAAGGTTCTGTTATATTTTATCGCAGCTTATCTTATTTATCAATTGGGTAAAAATATTGGAGAATTCGTGCTTGAACATCTTTTACATGGTTGGAATAATCCAGCTTAATCAATCAACTTTTAAATAATATGGAAAAATTATCTACTCAATAATTAGTAACTGTTTCAGCAGGAGGGCCTATTGCGGATGTCTTTGCATTACATTTTGATACAATAGGAAGTTTTTATCACGGCTTATTTAATGGACTAGTTGGGAACGAACCTTGTTTATAGAACCATATAGAATGAAAAAAACACTGAATTATCTTTATTACATTGCTTTCATCATAGTATTTTTAGTGCTTATAGATACAATACTTACAAGTGATATTGATTACGGCTCAACTTGGGAAGCCATGCAAGCAGGATTTCAAGATGGACAAGATGCTAATCCACTATAATTAATTTAAAATTATGAAAACATATGAAAATATCACAGAATTAAGTACAAACGAATTACTTAAAATAGATGGTGGTTATGAAGTACCCAGCGGAAGCGCTTCTTACGACGCTGTTTACGCAATATCTTATGCTGTAAGTTTTGAATCAGATTGTTTAAAATTATCAATGTCTATTTCAGGGTCTCTCTTTGGCAGGTCTTGGTAGTAAGGAAAAGTTTTTTAAAGCAGAAGCTATAAAAATTTGTAGCTTTTGCTTTATTTATATGTTATTTTGGATATTATGGGAAATGAAATAAATGATGTTTTGATACTTTTTACAAAGTACTTTATAAGAATACCTTTAGTGTATTTTTTGTTTGCCTTTATCTTTAAAAAATGGAAATATCCAGTATTTATAGTTTATTGCTGGATAACTTTTGTTGTTTTGATAAGTGTAAACTATTTTTTTTATTTCTTTAAAAGACTATTTTTTTTATTAAAATTTTGTTTTTAAGTATTGGGGCAATTTGCACTTACCTACTAGTTAAATCTCTAAAATTAAAATTTTAATAACTACTCTGAAATTGATTTAGTTAAAACACTAATGTTTTGATTTTAAATTAAACGCCAATAAAATCCTAGTTTATATGACGGACTATTGGACACGAACCTTGTTTATAGAACTATATAGAATGAAAAAAACACTGAATTATCTTTATTATATTGCTTTTATCATAGTATTTTTAGTGCTTATAGATACAATACTTACAAATGATCAAGAGTCCTTTTCGATTTTATCAATTTTAACTAACAAGACAATAAATATTATAATTTATTCACTTGTATTACTACTTTTTACTCATTTAATAATTAAAACCAAAAAAAATGAAAAATGAAATTGGTGAATTGCGGCCTTTGACAAGTATAGAATTAAGTTCAATAAATGGGGGTGATGATCCAACTCCAGGTTCTTACGAATTTGGATATTTCCTTGGAACAATATTGATTGGGGCTTTTACAAGACTACCTTTTATAGGTATGGCTTAGGCTTTAATTTAATTTCAAAAGCCATATAACTATCATAGTTAATGGCTTTTTTTTTAATTTTAAACAATGATAAAAAATAAAGAAAAAAAAACTGTTTTTGTATTAGAAGCAAACTTTTTAGGGATTCTGTTTATATTACCATTTATAATTTTATATTTTTTTTCTTTTTTACTTTCTAAACTACAATGATAACACGCTGCCAAACCTTGGTAAGTCTTTACTTGATTTTGTTGAAAGTTAAGGGGCATTTAGCCTTTCTCTATTAATTTTAGGCATAGCCATTATTGGAGTTGTTGTTCATGAACTCATACACGGTATTTGTTGGAGTATGTTTGCACAAAATGGATTTAATTCAATTAAGTTCGGTATTGTTTGGCAATTAATAACACCTTATTGTCACTGTAAAGAGCCATTAAAAATTAAACACTATATATTTGGAGCAATGATGCCTGGTGTCTTAATGGGTTTGCTACCCACTATTTATGCTATAATATTTGATAATATCTGGCTTTTTATTTTTGGAGTTTTTTTTACTTTTGCAGCGGCAGGAGATGCTTTGATGGTGTATATCCTTAGAAATGAAGCTATGAATACTTATGTTCAGGATCATCCTTCGGAAGTTGGTTGTTATCTTTATAAAAATGAGGCGAATGCAACAGAGTAAAGATTATTTAATGAGGGAGATTGAAAGATTAAGTGTGTTACTTATTGGCTTAATAGAGAAAATTAGTGGTTCAAAATCTGAAAATACTCAAGATGACCTTGACGAAGTTAGCCAAGCTCTGAAGGGCGAACTTGACTTAAGCATAAGTGAAATAAGTCAAATAGAAAGTTCTGAATTACTCAATCATCTGTCAAACTTACAAGAATCTCATATTCAGCAGCTTGTTGAACTTTTATATCAATTATATGTGAAAAGCGAACAATTGAACATGAATAAAAGTAAAATAGCCAAAAAGCCATTTTATTAATTGATTATTTAAATGAAAACTCAAACATTTTTTCACTGGAAAGAATGGATATGAAAAATGAATTAAAACAGAACATCCTGTGAAAAAATGGAATTTCCTTATTATTACCTTTCATGTAGTAATATTATTCATTACTATTCTAATCCTTAGATTCTAGAATAGAATTGTTAACCTAGTTTACTATATTTAACCAAACAGCAAAGAAGAAATGAATAACGTTCAAAAGACTAAAACCTTAAATATCAAATCATATATCTTTATTTTTGGCCTCGCTTTGGGAGCAGGAATAGGTGCTGCAGCATATTTCGATGATTAAACATTAATAAAAAATTAAAACATTATGAGAATTCTAAAATTACAAGATCAATCAGGATTAATAGAACTTAATTCACAAGAACTAGAAAATACCGATGGAGGCGTAATTCTTTCTGGAACAATTTTTGCCTGCTACGTTGTAGGCGGCATGATTGTCGGAGCTGGTGCAGGCTATGGTATTGCTGCAGGTGTTGATGCAATTGAAGGCTGGTTTGATTAATTATATATAATTAATTGACATTTTAACCCTGGGAGTAAGATTCTAATATTGTTTTAAATATACTTTTTAAAAAGTATATTTAAAACAATATTTATTAAGAACGAATAAAACTACCACATAATGGAAAATGAGAATATAAAATCAAAACTCAAAAAAGAAGAGAATATAAAAAGAGCCAAAATGTATATTTTTTTATTTTGGTCTAATTATAGGATCAGTGATCGGCGCTGCCTCATATTTTGTAGATTGATAGAGTGTTTTTTATCCAAACAAAGAGGTTAATAATGGATTATATTAGTTCTTATGTTTTTTTATTTGGTCTAATAGTCGGCAGCATAATTGGTGCAATAATATATTTTAAAAATAAATAAATTAATCCGCTCTTAAAGCTTTCTAAGTTAAAGATCAATTAGAAAATTGATTATCATAATCCAATTGAATTCCTAAAAATTAGATGTTTTATACTTATGGGTTGAATCTATCAACTAAAAAAAAGCCCTTTAAATATAATTTAAGGGCTTTTTATTGTAATGAATACTTACTTATGCTTCGAACGGTTGAATGTGAACAAAAGATTTATCATTTTTTGTTTTCTTGAAATGAACAATTCCATCAACTCTCGCATGTAGTGTATGGTCTTTTCCAGCATATACGTTATCACCAGGATTGTGAGCAGTACCTCTTTGTCTCACAATAATATTACCAGCGATAGCAGGCTGTCCTCCAAAAATCTTAACGCCTAAACGTTTTGATTGTGATTCTCTTCCGTTTTTTGAACTTCCAACACCTTTCTTATGTGCCATGATGTTTAATTTTTAAGTTTAATTTACTTCTTACTTAATAACTCAATGAGTTCTGCCTTTTTCAAAGCAGAATATCCTTCTAAGCCTTTTTCTTTAGCCATTTCTTTAAGTTCTGCAACGGTGTGCTTACTTAAGTCTGAACTAGCTTCTTTGTCTTCAGCTTTCTTCTCCTCTTTTTTAGGTGAAGCAGCGGCTTTCTTTTTTTCTCCAGAAACAGAAATACCTTCGATGTGAATTTCAGTAAGATACTGGCGGTGGCCATTTTTCTTACGGTATCCTTTTCTTCTTTTCTTTTTAAAGACAATAACTTTGTCTCCTTTCAAGTGCTTAACGACTTTAGCGTCTACAGAAGCACCATCTATAGCTGGGGCGCCAAGAGTAATGTTGTCTCCGTCTGAATGTAAAAGAACTTTATCGAAGGATACATTGGTACCTTCATCTTCTTTTAAACGGTGAACAAACACTTTCTGGTCTTTCGCAACTTTAAATTGCTGCCCTGCTATCTCTACAATTGCATACATAGTGTTTAGTTGTTTAATTTTACTAAAAATAGTTTGCAAATATAGCACTTTATAAATAAAGGAGCAATAAAAATACCCAAAGTCTATATTACTCTTTTAGCTTGTGTTTGAAGAGTTGCATAAAAGAAAGAGTTAAGACTATAGTGGTTGCTAAGCCTGATAAAAGCACGGTAAAAGCAAAAACACCAACACCAGTATTATAGGACTTGAAAAAATTTTCTGCAATTTTGCTTATAAAGTCAGGATCAATTTCGGTAACATACACAGCCATAAAAAGCGTAAAAATGATAGTCGCCAAAAACCCAGTAACAATCCCAGCTTGAAATCCAGTGGTGTAATTGTATTCGGATTTCTTTTCTATTCTTTTATAACGGATGGATTCGAAAATGGCAAAACCAGTAATAACTCCATTAAATAGACTAAATAAGGGGTTGATATGGAGGTTGAATAATGACAGCACCAAGAAGTAAGCAATTAATGAGGAAGTCAATGCTATACCAAATCTTACGGATAATACAAATCGATTCATGAATATATTTTAACTGCTAATATATTAAAATTACCAATGGATAAGAATTTACCAGCTAAATTAATAAAGTCTTAAGTTTTTTAAAATTTCTCTTTTAATCATAAATGTTGTAACAATTTGTTTATTTTTATACTAATTATATATAATCAAAACTATAAAAAAATGACTAAAACTATTATGTTATCTTTTTTTGTATTTTTCATCACTTTAGCCCACGCGCAAAAGGTTGAATTTACAGAATACGATTTAGACAACGGTTTAAATGTTATCTTACATCAAGATAATACTGCGCCAGTAGTAACCGTAGGAGTGATGTACCATGTAGGTGCAAAAGATGAGCAGCCTGGTCGAACAGGATTCGCTCACTTTTTTGAACATTTGCTTTTTGAGGGTACAGAAAATATTGAGAGAGGAGAATGGTTTAATGTAGTTGCCGCTAACGGAGGCAGCAACAATGCCAACACTACTCAAGATAGAACTTATTACTATGAAACCTTTCCTTCAAATGCTTTAGAGCTTGGATTATGGATGGAATCTGAGCGTATGCTTCATCCTGTAATCAATAAAATAGGTGTAGATACTCAAAATGAAGTGGTAAAAGAGGAAAAGAGATCCCGAATTGATAATGCACCTTATGGAAGAGTTGCTTACTCCACGGGAATCAACCCTTACATGTTCGACAAGCACCCTTATAAAAATTCCGTCATTGGAACCATGGAAGATCTTGATGCTGCCGAACTTGATGAATTTAAGGCGTTTTTCGACAAATATTATAATCCAAACAACGCTACTTTAGTTGTTGCTGGAGATATAGATGTTCCTAAAACAAAAAAAATGATTGCAGATTACTTTCAGTCTATTCCTTCTGGAGATGAGGTTGAGAGAGTGAATATTACAGAAGATCCTATTGAAGATAAAATAATAGCTACAGAGTACGATAGCAATATTCAGATTCCTTTAACCGCTTTGGTCTATAGAACTCCATCTATGAAAGACAGAGAGGCGTATGTGCTAAATATGATTTCATCTGTTTTAACAGACGGTAAAAGCTCTAGGATGTACAAAAGAATGGTAGATGAGGATAAAATTGCTCTCCAAGTTCTTGCTTTTGCTAGAAGCCAAGAAGATTATGGAACTTATCTAATAGGAGCTTTGCCTCTAGGTGATGTGGAATTATCTAAACTTAGGGATGTAATGGACGAAGAGATTGAGAAATTACAAACTGAATTAATTACTGAAAGAGAGTATCAAAAACTTCAGAATAAATTTGAAAATCAATTTGTCAATTCCAATTCTAGTATCCAAGGTATAGCTTCTTCTTTAGCAACTTATCAAATGCTTTATGGTAATACAAATTTGATCAACGAAGAAATTGAAATCTATAGAAGTATTACTAGAGAAGAAATTAAAGAAGTAGCAAATAAATACTTGCAAGAAAACCAAAGACTTGAATTAGATTATTTACCAGAACCAACCGAATAAAACACAAACAAATGAAAAAGATATTTGCATTACTAATAGTATGCTTAGTAAGCACGAGTATAACTGCTCAAATTGACAGATCACAAATGCCTAAGCCTGGACCTGCCCCAACAGTAAATATTGGTGAGCCAGAAACTTTCAGTTTAAGCAACGGCTTAAAAGTTCTAGTCGTGGAGAACGATAAGTTACCTCGGGTTTCCGCAAGCCTTATTATAGACAATAAGCCTTTTACTGAAAAGAAACCAGGAACTCAAGCTATGGTAGCTAGTTTGCTAGGAACAGGAACAGAGAAGACTGGTAAAGACGAGTTTAACGAAGAAATTGACTTTTTAGGAGCCAACATCAGCTTTGGTTCAGAAAGTGCATCGGCAAGTTCATTATCCAAATTTTTTCCACGAGTAATGGAATTAATGGCGGAGGGTGCATTAATGCCAAAATTCACTGAAGAAGAATTCGAAAGTGAAAAAAATAAACTTATGGAAGGATTAAAATCCAGCCAAAAAGATGTGGGAACTATTGCGAATAGGTTGAGTAGTACTTTATCCTATGGTTCTAATCATCCTTATGGACAATATGTTTCTGTAGAGTCTGTGGAGGGAATTGTTCTTGAAGATGTTAAGAATGTTTACAAGAATTACTTTGTTCCAGAAAATGCCTACTTAGTTATCGTTGGAGATATTACTAAAAAAGAGGCAAAGAAAATCGTAAAGAAAACCTTTGGTGATTGGAAAAAAGCAACACCACCAAGTACTTCTATTCCTGCAGTAAAACCAGCACAGTATACTCAGATTGACTTTGTAGATATGCCCAATGCTGTACAAAGTGAAATTATTGTTCAAAATACAGTAGATCTTAAAACAGCAGACCCAGATTATTTCCCTGTATTGGTTATGAATCAAATTTTAGGAGGAAGTTTTGGAAGTTACCTCAATATGAATTTAAGAGAAGACAAAGGCTATACTTATGGCGCCAGATCAAACGTGGGTGCTAGTCGTTATGCTTCAAGATTTGTAGCCTCTGTAGGGGTAAGAAATGCTGTAACAGATTCTGCAGTTGTAGAAATCTTTAAAGAAGTGGACAGAATCAGAAATGAAGAAGTCGATGCAGGCAAGCTTGAGGATACAAAGAAAAAATTTGCAGGATCTTTCGTTATGAGATTAGAGCAGCCCTCTACTGTAGCTAGTTATGCTCTAAATATCGAAATAGAAAATTTGAGTAAAGATTTTTACGAGACATACTTAGAAAAGATTAATGCAGTGACTCAAGAAGATATCAAAAGAGTGGCTAACAAGTATTTGAAAACCGATCAAATGCAAGTCGTTATCGCTGGAAAAGGATCTGAAGTGGTCGAAAATCTCGAAAAAATAGAATACAAGGGTAAAACCATTCCTGTTCTTTACTTCAATAAAGAAACTAAAAAAGTTGAAAAACCTGAATTTAAAAAAGAATTGCCTGAAGGCGTAACTGTAACTTCAGTTTACGATAGCTATATAAAAGCTATAGGAGGCAATGATGTTGTTTCTAAAGTGGATAACATGATGATGAAAGGTAATGCCTCTGTACAAGGAATGAGTCTTTCTTTTACTAGAAAGCTGACCAAAGATGGAAAAATGTTAGAGCTTGTTCAAATGAATGGGAATACATTGTCTAAACAAGTTTTTGATGGTGAGAAAGGCTTTACTGCTGCTCAAGGTCAAAAAATGGACTATACAGAGCAACAAGTAAAAGATGCTAAAATCATGTCTGGCTTATTTACAGAACAAAAGGTTTCAGACTCTGCAGAGCTAACTGGCATAGAATCTATAAACGGTGAAGATGCTTATGTGATCAAATTAACGGATAACGTAAGAGAGTTTTACAGCGTAGATACTGGGCTAAAACTAGCTACAGAAACTACAGCAGAACAGATGGGTCAAAAAATGACGTCTAAACTTATGTATGGTGATTATACAGATAAGAACGGAGTTATGGTTCCTATGATGTTAAGTCAAGACTTAGGACCACAAACTATTGATATTAAAATAGAAGAGGTGAAATTTAATGATGGAGTTACAGCTTCTGATTTCGAATAACATATTGTCTTTTAAAATTAAAATCCCGCCAAACAGCGGGATTTTTTAGTTAAGGTCGTAAAAGCTGAACAGCTTTAACAATAAGGCTTTCTACAGAGGTTTTACTAGAAACATAAACACGTTTGGAATATTTTTTAGCCTGAGTTGCAGTGGTATTACCAATACAAATTAGGTTTGAGTCTAATGAGGCATTTAGCTTAAATAAGCTATCTACACCAGAAGGGCTAAAACACAAGACAGCATCAAAGGATCTATTGAACTGCTTAGGAATTAAGTGTGTCTTATACACGAAAACCTCCTTGAGATCAATATCAGATTCTCGGAGCATTTCCGAAAGTTCTGGTATGCGCTGTTGACTTCCAAAAAAAGTGAAAGAATGATTGCGGTAATTTTGGAGGATTGTCTCGGCAAGGTCTTTAGCGTTGTTGGCTTTGGCTTCAACTAGAAAGCCATCATCTTTAAGGCTTAAGGCTGTTTTGTCTCCTACACAATAGCATTTTCCGATAGAAAAACGTTTTATCAATTCTGCCGCTTTTTGGCTAGTGATTATGGCATGAGGATAATGCTCTTTATACCTCTCTTGGGGAAGTTCCAAGACTTCTATTTGGATAGCGTTATACTCTGTAAGGCTTAGGCCGGCATTTATTAATAAATTCTTCTGCGGGGGAGTTAATATTTTAGTAGAAAGAACAGAGGGCATATTATAAAATTTTACGAAGGCTTTTCATAAGTTTTCCACCGCCTTGTTTTAGAACATGCTCTGCACAACGTTCGCCAAAACCCTCAACATGGTCTATGGAAATTGTTTCATGAATAGTAAAGGTCTGTTTGCCGTCTAAGCTATACAGTCCAGCTCGTAAATTAATTTCATTCCCTTTTATAGTGGCTAGAGCACCAATAGGAGCGGAACAACCACCCTCCAGTGTTTTTAAAAACTCACGTTCTACCTTTACAGCTAGAGCCGTATCTGTATGATTAAGTTTTTCTAAAGCTTTTCTACATACCGTATTATGTTCCATGGTAACTACAAGCATAGCTCCTTGAGCAGGGGCAGGAATCATCCAATCTAATTCTATGTGATTGTCTGGCTTTAAGTTAATACGTTCCAAACCTGCAGCTGCAAATATGGCCCCATTCCAATCATGATCTTCAAGCTTTTGAAGGCGAGTATTCACATTACCTCGTAAATTTTCTACTTTATGTTGAGGGTATTTATTCAGCCATTGGGCTTTTCTTCTTAAGCTACCGGTAGCAATGGTTCCATTATTTTCCAAAAACGATAAGCCTTTGTGAAGAAGAATATCACTTGTGTTGGCTCTTGGTAAAACAGCGCCCTCTACAACTCCTTTCGGCAATGCTGTTGGCACATCTTTCATCGAATGGACTGCAATGTCTATATCTCCTTTTATAATCGCTACATCAAGTGTTTTTGTGAAGATTCCAGTAATGCCCATTTCGTAAAGCGGTTGATCAAGATTGAGATCTCCTGTAGATTTTACGGGCTTAAGAATAGTGGAATACCCTTGACTTTCTAACAGTGTTTTAACTTTATGGGCTTGCCACATGGCTAACTCACTATCGCGAGTACCTATAGATATAGTGTTTGACATGGTGGGATAGAGTTATTTTAATATGAAAGGGAAAAAGAGTTAGTCGGAATCCATCTCCAATTCAAATACTTTTTTAAGTAAAGCGATACTGTCTTCTGTGGAACCGTTAGCATTTCTGAGATGACTTGCGAAACTTCGTGTAATCTTGTGTATAACGCGATCGCTGATAATTTCAGCCTGCTCTTTATCGAATTTTATATTCTTTTTGCTTTGGTAATCGAGTTCTTCTTCCTTAAAGTTCTTGAATTTTTCTTTCAGTGCTTTGATGGTAGGTGCAAACTTTCGAGTGTCCAGCCATTCATCAAACTCAAATCTCACTTCTTTTATAATCGCTTCAGCTTCAGGAATAAATTGTTTTCTTTTAGAAAGGGTTTCATCCGTAAGTTTAGACAGGTAATCCAAGTGGAGTAATTTTACATTGTCCATACCTTGGACGTCTTCAGCAACATTTTTAGGAATAGAAAGATCTAGCACAAGAAGTTCCTTTTTGGGGTAAATCAATTCCTTTGTAATTGTTGGGGTTTGAGCACCTGTGGCAACGATAAGAATGTCTGTGGATCTTATTTCTGACTGTAATTCTGAAAAATCCTTAACAATAAGGTTGAATTTACCTGCGATTTCTTCAGCTTTATCTTTTGTTCTATTAATAAGAGTAATATTCTTGTTGCTAGTATGTTTAACTAGGTTTTCACAAGTATTTCTACCGATTTTACCAGTTCCAAACAGCAATATCTTTTTGTCTGAAACACGACCAATATTGTCTAAAATATACTGCACCGAAGCAAAGGATACAGAAGTTGCTCCTGAAGATATTTTAGTTTCATTTTTGATTCTTCGACTTGCTTGTATGACCGAATTTACAAGGCGCTCCATAAAATGATTGATCATGCCTTGTTTTTTTGATAAAATAAAAGCAGATTTCATCTGACTTATAATTTCAAAATCACCAAGAATTTGGCTATCTAAACCACTTCCAACTTTAAACATATGGTCTATCGCCAATTCGTTTTTGAGCACATAGCCATTTTCAGAAAATGTTTCTTGGTCTCCAAGGCTAAATTCACAAAGCAAATCAATTAAGGTTTCTTCTTGATTTGCAAAGGCGTAGATTTCAGTTCTGTTACAGGTCGATGAGGTGACAACAGAATCGAGACCAAGAGATTTAGCTTTATGTAATAAAGCCTTTCTTTGGTCTATATTAAGATTAAATTTTCCTCTAGTCTTAGCGTCCGCTTTCTGATAGCTAATGCCGATGACATAGAAACTTATATGTGTAGAAACGTTGTATTTTAGCATTCTTTATTCCAAAATTATGGACTACAAAATTATAGCATAAGTCAAGTTAAAAGTAACGCTCAAAGTTCCTTTTTTGTCGTTTAACGTATTTTTATTTAAAAACTGATAATTATCAGCTTTATTCAGTAATTTTGTAATGATTATGATGAATTAGAAGGGTTTTAATTAGAACGATTCTAAATAAAAGACAGAGCATTATGGCATTAGCATCAGAAAAAAATAACGCTAGAGGTTCAGAACAGTTTATAGAGATTGAAGAGGGAATATCTATCTTATCTATCAAAAATGAATCTGAGGTTGAAGAATGTATCACTCATTATATTGGTGCAGATTTTATTCAATTTCACTTTTGCGTAAAAGGGGAAATAAAATTTAATTTCAATGAAGGTAATTATGCTCTGAATATAAAGGAAGACAGTTCCTTGCTGTTATATAATCCAGAGCGAGATCTTCCTATAAACTTAACAGCCTTTCCAGAATCTTGGTCGGTATCTATTTTAATTTCCATCCAGAAACTCCACACGTTATTCTCTGCTGAAGCCAATTATATCGACTTTCTGACCGAAGACAATCGCGATAAGAAGTATTATAAAGAAGTGAATGTTTCTCCTGCCATGGCTGTAATTTTGACCCAGATTTTAAATTTTAATTTACATCCCTCAGTAAGAAAGATTTACTTAAAGGGAAAAGCCTATGAACTTATAGGTCTTTATTTTAATAGACCTGCGGAAGCAGATATAGAACAATGTCCATTTCTAGATGATGAAGACAATGTGAAAAAAATAAAACTAGCCAAAAAAATTATTCTTCAGAGAATGGTGGAACCTCCAACGCTTCAAGAACTTGCTGATGAGGTTGGCTTAAGTTTGAAAAAACTTAAAGAGGGCTTTAAAGAAATATACGGTGACACTGTTTTTTCCTTCTTGTTCGATTATAAAATGGACTACGCCAGGAAGTTACTTGAAAAAGGGCAGCATAACGTTAATGAAGTTGGACTAAATATTGGTTACAGTACGGCAAGTCACTTTATAGCGGCTTTCAAAAAGAAGTTTGGAACTACACCAAAGAAGTACATACAAGGTTAACTTTTATCTAAGGATGACTCGTTTGTTGATAATTTGAAACCCAGTTAATATATCACGACAATATCGATACCCTTCCAGATCAATAAAATAAGTTTCCACAACAGTCCCTATAAGATCTTTTAAACTTCCTTTCAAAAGGAAAAATATGGTTGGGGAGGTATATAGTGGAATTTCAGTTTCAACTTTTGTATTGATGAATATATTGTAAGATTCGAAGTTGTGCTTTTTCGTGTTTCTTGGTTGGATTTGAATATGCTTAAGCTTTTTACCCTCAACCATCGTATCCTTTACTTTGTTTACACGAAATTTCATTCTAGCTTCTGAGACTGATACAGCGTCAATAGGAACTCCTTTCATGAATCCCATTAGCACAACATTTGCTTCTAGAAAAGCGGATTTTTTAAACTGATTGAAAGCGATGTAACTACCATATTTTGTAAAGTCCACGTATAAAGTATCGCTTTCAGTATTGTAAAAATTCATATATGTAGTGTTGTCAGCATTGTTGCTATAAAAGACTTTATCCTTAATGATGGTTCCAATAGGATGTTGACATTCTAGATGTTCAAACTGATGTATTCTATTAAAAAATAATTTATCTTGACTGTATAAAGTATCAACAGCCAATAGAAGTAGGATTACAACGAGTATTTTAAAAAGCTTCATAAGTTTTATTTAACTGAAATATATTTTGAATCTTGTTTATAAAATCTCCAAGGGAGATTAGCATCCTCTTCTGCATAATCAATCCCAATTCTTGTGGTCTCGACAATAGATTCTATTTTAATCCCAGGGTTATCTATCCAGATGTCTTGGCCAAGGACGCTTTTAGTATTATGAGATTTTGTAATCCCCAAAGCTTTTGTTACATTACCAGGGCCAGAGGTTAAGCTTTTTTCAAGCTTTTGTTTATTCCTGCGCTCTAGCATTTTTTGGAGGCCTTGAGTAGGTTCAATCGCTCTAATCAAAATGGCATCGGCATTGCCATTGGTGTTGGTTACAATATTGAACAGGTGATGTATGCCATAACATAAATAAACATAAGCAATGCCCCCTGACTCGTACATCACTTGAGTCCGCTTGGTAAATCTACCCAAGTGTGCATGGCATGCTTTATCACCTTTCCCGGCATAAGCTTCGGTCTCTGTGATGATACCAGCAGTCAATACTCCATCACTAAAGGTGTTTAGCCTTTTTCCAATTAAGTCTTTAGCGAGGGCGACCACATCAGGATTTTCAAAATAAGTTTTTGAAAGAGCTTGACTCATTATGTTGTATTTTATTTCAAAATACTTAAATTTAAGGTCAAACTAAATTTTTCTATGAAAACTTTAATTTTATGTTTAATAATCTCAACCTGTATGGCACAAGAACAACTGATTTACGATTTTAATTCTAGTGAAAATCTAGAAAATTGGACCATTGTGAATGATGGAGTCATGGGTGGATTATCTTCAAGTACAATGAGTTTAAATGAGGAAGGCCATGGTGTTTTCACAGGTAAAATCTCCTTAAAAAACAACGGAGGCTTTGCCTCTGTAAGGCATTTCACCAATATGAGTAATGTAGGAAGTTACAAATACATCATTTTAAAAGTAAGAGGAAACCCTTCAACTTATCAATTCAGATTAAAGAAAGAAAGGGGGGATTACTACTCCTATGTCAACAGTTTTGAAGTGACTCCCACTTGGAAAACAGTGAAACTAGAAATTTCAGCATTTTATCCAACTTATAGAGGAAGAAGCTTAGATTTGCCCAACTTTAACGCTGAGTCCATTGAAGAAGTCACATTTTTAATAGGGAATAAAGCTGTAGAAGAATTTAAATTAGAAATCGATAAGATCTTCTTATCCAATTGATGATATATGAAAGAATCCGACAAGAAATTTGTTGAAAACTGGGAACGAATAAAAAGTCAAGGAAAAGCAAAATATATTACCAAGCACGGAGTTGGTTTTGGGATTATTGTATTTGCTTTAAATACAGTATTAAGTTATTGGGGAAATTGGGGGCAAATGTCAAATGCAGACTTTTTTGTCCAACTCTTTATCTCCATTGTTGTTGGCGGAGGAATTTACGGAGCATTTTCTTGGTTTTTAAATGATTTTATCTACCGCAAAAAACTAAAAGAAGGATAGAGTCTAATCTGGAATCATAGCTTTTAAGTCACTTAAAGTATTGGCATCCTCAATCTTTTTATCCTGTCTCCAGCGAAGTATTCTAGGGAATCTTGTTGCCATACCGCTTTTGTGGCGTTTGGATTCTGCAATGCCTTCAAAAGCGATTTCGAATACATGCTTATATTCTACACTTCTTACGGGACCAAACCGCTCAATGGTGTTTTTCTTTATCCATGCATCTACTTTTTTAAACTCTTTATCTGTAAGTCCAGAATAGGCTTTTGCAAAGGTGACCAATTCTGATTTATCGTCGTTCCATAACGCAAAAGTATAGTCTGTAAATAAATTGCTACGCCGTCCATGGCCTCTCATGGCATAAGTTAGCACTGCATCAATACTAAACGGATCTGACTTCCATTTCCACCAGTCTCCTTTTTTTCTACCCACACCATATCCAGAATCTGCACGTTTTATCATGAGTCCTTCAGATTTAATATCTCTAGCTTTTTCTCGCTCTTTTGCCATATCCTCCCAAGATGTAAAACGCATAGTTTCAGACAGGTGAAAGGGAATAATGTTTTTTGAATGTTTTCTAAAGAGATCATCAAGGATTTCATGTCTTTCTTCAAAAGGTGTAGAACGAATATCCTTCCCCTCGTGTTCCAAGATATCATAAGCTTTTAAGATAACAGGGAGTTTTTTTAGGAGTGCTTTGCTTACATTTTTACGCCCTATTCTAGTTTGTAAGTCTTTAAAATCACCAATACTATCGTTGGGATATGGCAAAATTTCCCCGTCCAGTACTGTCCCATCTGGGAGTACTTCTGTAAATACCTCAAACTCTGGATATTTATCGGTGACTAATTCTTCACCACGGCTCCACACAAAGAGCTGTCCTTTCCTTACAATGAGTTGAGCTCGTATACCATCCCATTTATGTTCCGCTATCCAATCTTTAGGCTGCCCTAGTTCAGAAGCATCCTCTGCGATGGCATAGGCTAAGTAAAAAGGATAAGGTTTAGAGAGGTAATCGGCTTCGTTTTCTTCGAGAATTAATTCAGAATAGGATATTTTATTTGGATCCCAGTTTCCCATGAGTTTAAAGGCCAAAATATCTTCATCTATACCCGTTGATTTGGATAATGCCCGGGTCATTAATTTCTGACTTACGCCAATCCTAAATCCTCCAGTGATTAATTTTGTAAACACAAATCGTTCATAATAATCGAGTTGACTCCAGTTTTTGATGAGGTATTCTTTTTTTTCTTCTTCTGATTTTGGTTTTAGTTGAAGGATTTCTTGTAAGAACTGAGTGAGGCTCTTTTCTGTAGTTCTAGTTTTATTAGGAACCACAAGCGCTATGGTTTCTGCCAAATCTCCAACAATATGATAGGATTCTTCAAAAAGCCATAGTGGGATTTCTGCTAATTCTGAAGCATAACCTCTAATTAATGTACTGTTCACTGGTCTTGGCGGTCTTCTATGGGAAAGAATAGCAATGGTCCAAACTTTGTCTGTGTTGGAAGCGTTTTTGAAATACTGGGCTAAAGCTTCAACCTTTTGGTTGGTTTTGTTGGTGCTATCGATGGTTTTTACCAAGTGAGCAAAATCCTTCATGATGGCCTATTCTTTTAGCTTTTCTTTAGAAGAAAGATTCAGGACTCTGGTGATATAGGGATCGTTTTCGTGGGCGATTTTTTCAGCAAGATCAACGTCGAATAGCTGTTTTGCCATCGTAGCTTTGAGGTATTTTTCTAAAATAAGGCTTGTACTTCCAAAATTGTAATTCATATTATAGTCACCGAGGTATCTCGTGAATTTATCTACAACTTCTTCTGTAATTAATATCCTTGCTAAAAAATCGTCTTTGGACAAGGAGTTATAAAATTTTCTTTTTTCATCCAATAGGTCAAATATAAATCTATCCATAACGCCCCCTTCATACATAAATTGAATGTCTTGTATGGCTTGAGACGCATCTCTAGGCACAAAAACGTCGGGTATAATGCCACCTCCTCCGTAAACGATTTTACCTTCTGGAGTTTTATATTTTAAGGAATCATCTACATTGATGCTGTCTTTGCTCAAGAGTTCCCCATTGGAGTAGCGCTTCATATAATTGGAATAATACGCCTCGCTATTTCCATTTTCGTAAGGCCGTTGGATAGACCGACCCGTTGGGGTGTAGTACCTCGCCACCGTTAACCTTACAGCACTACCATCGCCTAGATTCATTTCTCTTTGAACAAGACCTTTTCCAAAAGATCGACGTCCTATAATTGTCCCTCTATCATTATCTTGTATAGCTCCAGCGACTATTTCACTTGCAGAAGCAGATTTTTCGTCGATGAGCACATAAAGTTTCTTATCCTCATAGTCGCCGCGGGAAGTAGAATAAGTCTCGTTAATGTCTCCATTTTTATTTTTGGTAAATAACAGAAGTTTTCCGTCTGCAATAAATTCATCTAAAATGGTAGTAGCCTGTTTTAAAAATCCACCTCCGTTATTTCTCAAGTCGAGCACAACACTCTTAAGTTGTGGTGTGGCAAACTCTTTCATTTTTAGTTTGAACTCTTCATAAGTGGATTCAGCAAATCGGCTTATCTTTATATAGCCTAGGGTGTCATTGACCATGTAGCCGGTGTCGACACTTATTAAAGGAACCACATCTCTGTTAATTTCAAAATCCAATAGGTCATTTTCTCCAAAGCGTTTCACTTTCAGATTCACTTTTGAATTAGCTGGCCCTTTCAAGATTTTAGTGAGCGAATCATTCGTCATACTGTTCCCAAAAAGTGGTATAGCATCTGCATACAGAATTCGATCTCCAGCTTCTAGGCCGGCTTGTTCTCCTGGACCTTTGGATAAGGTACGAATCACGGCAATAGTGTCTTTAATATTGTAAAAGCTTATACCAATACCTACAAAATCCCCACGCATATTATCCTGTACAAAGTCATATTCTTGGTTGGAGATATAGACAGAATGTGGATCTAGATTATCCAAAATTGAATTTACGGTGACATCTACAATACTATCTGTATTTACATCATCTACATATTCTTTGTCTATATAGTTGATGAGCCTATTGAGTTTTTGCCGTTTGGAAGAGGAATTGGCTAACGAACTATCTTGAAAATCTAAAAGATTACCCAATAAAATGCCAGTTGCGAAGACAACCGCAAGTAGTAATGGCAATACAATTTTCATCCATCTTTTCATTCTTCCAAATTTTCAATATGTTGGAGATCAACTCCAGCTTTTTCTAAAAAATCCAACCCAGCATCATCTTTATAGCGATGTTGGTAAACCACGCGGATAATTCCTGCTTGGTGAATTAACTTACTACATTCCTTACAAGGGGATAAAGTAATGTAAAGCGTAGCATTTTTTGAAGACTGTGTGGAGGCCGCAACTTTTAAGATCGCATTAGCCTCTGCATGGAGCACATACCATTTAGTTAAGCCTTCTTTATCTTCACAGGCATTGTTAAAACCGCTGGGAGTTCCATTAAACCCATCCGAAATAATCATTCTATCTTTTACGATAATAGCTCCAACTTGCTTGCGCTGGCAGTGCGATAACTTACCCCACTCTCTCGCCATTCTCAGGTAGGCTTTGTCAAATTTCAATTGCTTTTCTATGGTCATCTTCAAAATAAATTCGAATATAAAACTAATGCGCTTTTACAAGCGTTAAGAACCTGCCTAAATTTACTTAAACTCTAGTAAACTTAATTCTGTTTACATTTAAAATATCCAATTTTCAACAAGAATGGGGATAGTCATTCCCAGCACTAAGGAGGAGATTACTAAAATCCAATCTCTTTTTGAAAATCTAAAAATATTTTGCACAATAAAGCCTAGGAGTAGAACTATAAAAACAACTATTATTTGTGCTAGCTCAATCCCTAAAGCAAACTCCACCAGCATAAGCAGAAGGTTGTCGCTTCCTTGGGCGAGCATATTGAAATAGGTAGAAAAGCCAAATCCATGCACTAGTCCAAAGAAAAAAGTTATAAAATACAGTAGATTGATTTTGCCTTTGGGTTTTCCTGAGGTAAAAATGCTGTAAGCTGCAGTAAAAATGATACTCACAGGAATTAGGAATTCGATAATTGAACTGTCGACCCGAATTAAATCGTAAGCAGAAAGGGCTAAGGATAAGACATGTCCAATGGTAAATAAGGTAACTAGCCAAATTACTTTTTTGCTTTGCTGAAATGTATAAGAAGCCACTAAAGCTGTGAGAAAAAGAACATGATCGTAAGCATTCCAATCTAAGACATGATCGAAACCAAGCTTAAGATATAACCAAAAATCCTCCATACGCTATCCTGTTTGTTTTAATTGACAAATCTAATTAAATATTGCTTCTGAATAAGGTCTAGAACCTCTAAACGAAAAAATAATAGACCTATGATTTCTACAAGTCTGAAATTTGTTTATTTTTGTCACCAAGGGGGATTAGCTCAGTTGGCTAGAGCGCCACGCTGGCAGCGTGGAGGCCATCGGTTCTCCCGAAGCGTCGGGACGATATTCTCCATTTTCCATGTTTCAAAATATATTTTTCAACACATATTATGAAAATAAAATTGATGCGAATTTTTTTCAATTATATTTGTACTTAATTAATACGGGGGATTAGCTCAGTTGGCTAGAGCGCCACGCTGGCAGCGTGGAGGCCATCGGTTCGAATCCGATATTCTCCACTCTTAAAATCCCTGAAGTCTCTATTTATAGGGCTTCAGGGATTTCTTATTTACCAATTTGTACGATTTTTGTACGATTGTTTGTCCTAAGTAAAAAATTCATTGCTTTATAATTGCTATTTTGATTTAAAAAAATTAACCATAATCAATTGTAAAATTAAATAATAATTTCAATTTAAATCAATCAGGACCAAACATTAACTTCAGTCTATTGTGATTCCAATAGATACTATAAGCCTAGCTTGTCAATAAAAACAAGTACATTTTTGTACAAGTCGAACTAATTGAATTGGGTAAGTCTTGTTTGATAAAAACTATGACAAATTCAGCTTTTTAATTTATGCTACACTATTGATTTTTTATCTTTAAGCTCTCTGTACCCTCTAAGCTTTTATTATCAGACGACTAAAACTCAACCTTCAACTTCAGTTGATTCATCACCAAGTCGTTGTAAGGGATAAGCTTTACACGCTGTAGTTGTGAGACTATGATACTTTGGTTAATCTTTAGCTTGCTAGCCAATGACTTAATAGCCTTTTTCTTCTCAATAGTATTGAGGAGTTTAAATTTTATTAATTCATCAATTGGGATATCTAAGTATTTTTTGGCAAACTCATCAGCTTCGGCTTCTTTATCATTGTCCTGTTTGATATCCTTTAATCCTTCCAAGAACACATCACTCTTTTTGTGTTTTAGGATGTGACCAAGCTCATGGAAAAAGCTAAACCAAAATGAATTATAATCTTTGTTCCTGTCTGTAAGTTGAATCATTGGAACTGACTTGTTGTTTATCCAACGTGCTGCACCATAAACGGGTGCTTTAGGGACAGAAGGAACCAAACATAGAGCTATACCCATTTTAGTACAAAGATGCTTTAAATCGTTTAACCACTCGTTGCTGGGATTACGGCAGATTTCTAAAATTTCCTCAATATGTTGAATTGTCCTTTTTTTATCAAATTCTTTTAAGTTTATTTTTTTGGCATCTAACTCTCCTAGACGTAACCATGTTGAAACAGCTTCTGGTGTAGAAGTGTACTTCAATTCAATTTTGAAACTTATAGACTCCTCGCAATAAATATCTTCCCACTGCTTTGGAGATGCTACCCCAAAAAACTTTAATAAAGCTTCGCTTAATATTGCCTTGTCTTTTGTGTCTGGTAAAAGTTTGTATTTTTTTAAATGTGCTGTTGGAAAATTTTTAATCCAATCCTTACAGTTTTCTAAAAATTCAAGGGTTTGTATTTCCAACACTTCTTGTTGATAAGATTGCTCCAAATTCAACCAAAAACTAGCAGAAACTCCTAAAACCATTTCCAACCTTCGAGCTGTTTCGTTGGTTATAGTAGTTTTACCGTTGATGAGTTCACTCATCTTACCTTTATTCTTACCCAAACGCTCTCCTAGTTCAGTTTGAGAAATTCCGAGAGTTTCAAAAGTTTCTAATATAGTGTCACCTGGTACTGTTAATAATTCTTTTTTGGCTTCTAAAATTGAGAGTTTCATCAGTTTTCTTTTTTTAATGAGGGTCTTCTACAGACTCGATTCTAATAATAGTAATATTTATTAAATCTACTCCACCATCTTCTAGGGTGGGAATTGGCTTATGGTCAAGACTAAATATTATTCTCCAATTATCTTTGATGTCTATAGACCATTGCCCCGCTCTTTCTCCCTTGTAGGGATGTAATCTTAATTGTGGTAATTCAGAAAGTACTTTGAGGTTATCCGCATTTACTATTTCGTTCTTTCTTTGCTTAATTTTTTTGGCTAGTTGTCCATAAGCTTTAATAAGCTTACGTTCATCATTGAAGGTTTTTTCAAGTTTTTTTGTTTTGTAGTTTAATTTCACCGCAAATATATAATATAGTTACCTATTTAGGGTAACAGTTATTTTTATTTAACTTTTCGCTACTGCATTTAGCCTACTAATACATTTCTAACTATTTTCCACAATCTCAATTTCCTCTTTCGTTAACCCATACAATTCATAAACCATCTGGTCAATCTCTGTATCTGTAGTGTCGATTTGAGCTTTAAGTGCAACAGCTTTTTTTTGTTCTTCAAGGAAGTAGTCTTCCCACTCAGCTTCTTGAGATAGGCTGAGTTTTATCTTTTTCTTTTTTAGTTCTTTTACAAATTCAGCATAACCTAACTCATGCCAATCTTGCAGTTTCCCAGGTAGTTTTTCTAATTCTTCTTGAAATTGACGTTGTAGCGAACGTTGGAATTTTGATGAAAGCTCTTGTAACTCTTTGTTCAAGGAAAGTATCAAGTTTACTATTTCAATATATGGTTTTGGATTTGATGGGATTTCAGGTAAAGGAAATGGCTTTAAATAATTAGTTTTGAACCTAAAATAGCCACCTCTCAACTCTGTGCCTGTATTTTTAAGAAAAAACCACATGACTTTTGAATTAAAAACCCCTAGATAGAATTTATCGTCTATTTCGAATTTTTCCTTTTTTACAAACGAGTAAATTGTAGTTGGATGATAATATTCACCCCTTTCATCATATGTCATATTACAACCTTTTGAAATTTCTTGCGTCATAATTTTTGGAGATTCAACACCTGAAATCCCTTGCCGTCTGCTAAATAAAAACCATTCATCATCATTATCAAATCTTCCCTTCTCTCTTTTTCGAAGAAATTCTTCATTGTTTTTCAAATAAATAGTTGCTAATGGATATTTGGCTTCTACTTCTTTAAATTTTAAAGGAACTGCTTTACTTTCTATAATTTTATAAGGGAAAAGTGTAAATAAACTATTTTTTATGTACTCATACTTTGAAATTTGGTTACCCTTGACAAAAGGCTTTAATATCCCAAACTCAATCTCAACTACTTTGTTTAGAATAGCTGAAAAGAATAAACCTGTTTCCCCATTATTACTAATAAACTCTAAGGTGAATAATTTATCTCCACCACTTGCTATTCCTTGAAATATTCTATCAAAAACGTCATTAACACTGTATGGCTGTTTTTTCATTTTATCAATAGTATCAAATACTTTTTGACTTTGTAAATCCCAATTGTTATTACTTAAATTTTCATATAGAATATAATCCCAATCAAATGGATTATTTATTTCCATTGGAGTGACTTTTTTGAAATGTACTTTGTCTTTTTTAGATTTATCTAAGTTGATTATACAGGTATAAGTGGAGGCATCTGCAAAAACCATTTCAGAGCCAAAGTGTAAAATACTTTTTACTGCTAGGTTTTCCATAAAAAATTGTCTTATACCTACTCCAAAATCAGTAACTAAAAATTTATGAGGTAAAATATATGATACAATCCCCTTCTTATTTATAAGGTCAAAGCTCCTTTCAATAAAAAGAGCATAAATATCATAGTTTGAAGTTGCAGATTGATATTTATTCTCATAAAAATCACACATTTCAGGATAACTTTCTATCAACCCCTGTTTTCTTAAATATGGTGGATTACCAATTACCACATCAAAGCCACCTTTAGCAAACACTTGCGAAAATTCTCTTTCCCAGTTAAAAGCCTTATCTCCTGCTACTTCGGGATCATCTATTAAGGAGTTACCGCATTTAATGTTATTGCTTAAGTCGTTAAGCTTACGGTTGGGTTGAGCTGTGCGTAACCACAATGAAAGCTTGGCAATTTCAACCGATTCATTATTAATGTCCACTCCAAACAAATTATTTTCTAAAATGCCTTTCTCCACATTGGGAAAGACTAAACCACCGCCCATCAGTTTAGTTTCCAATTCATCAAGGTACTGGTGTTCTGCAATTAAATAGTTTAAGGCTTCATTTAGAAACGCCCCAGAGCCACAAGCTGGGTCTACAACGGTAAGTTGTAATAACCACTCTCGGTAAGTGTTTAGTTTCTTTAATAAGTCTTTTTTAGTTTTAGTCTGTCTATTGGTATTATAGTCTTCTTCAACAAGATTAACCTCGGTTTTCTTTTCTTCACAAAGCTTTCCAATGGTATTTTCAACAATGTATTTGGTGATGTATTTTGGAGTGTAAAACACACCATCTTTTTTCCGTTTAGATAGTTTTACCTCAGTTGGATTTTCTTCCAGTTGAGTTTGAATTTCTTCAATCTCATTCAAAGAATTTTCAAAAATATGTCCTAGAATATTGACGTCAACTTCACTGGCAAAATCATATTCAGAAAGTTTAAGCGTGTACTTGTATAAAAGTTCATCATCAATCTTTACAAGATCTAGAACTTCATCTGGTTTAAATAGTCCCCCGTTGTAAGGATAAACATCATATTTCTTGCCTTTGTGTCCTGTGTTAAGATACCCGAAATATTTCTTGAACCTTTTATAAAGTGGAGCATAAGCATCCATTTCCTGAAGCTGTTTCCATTGCTTTAATATCATTCTTACCGAATTGGGTGGTAGTAAGTGCCTGTCTTCAGCAAAGAACAAAAACAAGAATCGATCAAGTAGTTTTTGAGATTTTTTGAATAGGAGTAGGGGTTCAAATTTTGGATTTAGCTCTACTAAATTATTAAATAGCTCTCTTTTGAATAGACTATAGTCTTTATAGAGCTGTTTAGTTGTAATTTCTTCCTGGTTATGAGAGTCATTCTTAATCTTTTTAGGAAGGTCACGGCTTATATTATCATAAGCCAAACACAGATAAAGCAAGCTAAATTCAGTTTCACTAAGCTCAAACAAATTAAAGGCTTGATGCTCTATAGCATTGTCTATATAGAATCTAAGTTTTTCAAAATTGGAGGTAATAACATACGTACAACCTGATTGATTGTTTTTATAACCAAAAGCTTGCGTTTCAACTTTACTTAGATCGGTGGTATTTGTGCCTTTAAGCTCAATGACACCCACTACTTTGTCCTTTACAACAATTCCGCCGTCTGCCTTTTTGCTGTCTTTAACGTTTTTAAGCTCCGTGGTTAAATTATAGTCGTTGGCAGGATTAAGAGTATAACCCAGAATGTTGACGAACAAATCCCTTAGGAAGCCCTCTTGATATTGCTCCTCTTTAGCATTTCTTATGTTCTCTTGAATGTTGGGGTCATGGAAGTGTACCTTATAAGCTTCCCACTTCTCTTTGAGAACCTTTTGATCTTGAGCATTAATATATTTTTCAATAACAGTGCTTTGGAATAACGCCATTGGATATTTAGTATTTCAGTATAGATTGAACCTCTAAAATACTAAACTTATTTAGCATAAAATAAGTGGATTTTTGTTTTGTGCAAAAACCCATGCTGAAACAAATAATTTAAATTTTTGAATAGCAAAACAAGTACCCTCAATTCTTTTATTAACTAGCCATCGTAAATCGTGATAGTAAAAGAGTATAAGAACGGTCTGCGTCTGAAACGCAGTCCTATCAATTGAAAATAAATAATATTTAATAATTAACATAAATAATTTTATATATAATAAAGTTATATGTGACCCTACTTTTATATATAATTCCCCTAAGAGCTAATGAACACTAGTGTTTAGAATGATTAAAAACGGAACATAAATTCAATTTATTTTAAATTAAAATTATTAAATAGAAAATTATATTTATTTTTTAACAACAAATCATTTTTTGAATATATAACATATACACGAGTTTTTATGGTGCTATATAAAAAAGAAAATGAAAGTAATAATTCCAGTTGAGGTTGAACAACAAATTAGATTATCGATTAATAATTATCCAAATTTTGATAATAATACAGAAATACAAAATATTAGACTATATAAATTACTGATTAGTCTCTGGTTCTTTATTTATGAACGACAGCAGAGAGACGACACTATTTTAAATTTACGAGGTTACACCAATATACACGTAAAGCACCTGAAAAAATTTAAAATCAATATAAATAAAAAGACTTATTCTTATAACTATCTATTAGGAGTGCTTATTACTTCGAAGCTGGTTAATAGGAATGGAAAATATAAAGTTGGGAATTTTACTCAATCTTATAAAATAAATACAAATGTATTAAATGGAAATTATGAGGAGGTTGAGGTCAATTTCGATAAATTAATTCATAAGCTTAAAAATAGAAAACATTGGGTCAGAAAATACTCTTCTTACAAAAAGCATATTAGAGACTGTTATGACGTTAAAGTTGATTTATCAGATTACGCATTGTGGCTAAGGAAGAACAAGGGTATAAAGCTTAAACCTATCATAAAAGAGGGCCTTGTATATCAAAGAACATTGAATGAAGAAAGAATTTTTGATTATTTGAATACCGCTTTAAAAGTGAATTTAGGCAACTTTTGGTTTACGATAAGTGAAGAGGGTAGGTTTTATAACACATTAACAAACATGAGTTATACAGCATTGCCTTTTATAAAATTAAAAGGTAAAAAGGTAATAGAAATTGATGTAAAAAATTGCCAACCCTTGTTATTGGCTACTATAATTAATAACGTAAAATATAAAAAAAATGTTGAAGAAGGTGTTTTTTATGATAACATGGCAAAGAAATTAAATATGAAAAGGGATAAATTCAAAGTGCTGAGCTACAAATTTATTTTCTTTTCAAACAAGAAATTAAATTCTGGAAAAATATATAATGCACTAAATAACCTCTATCCAGGTTTCATTGCTGAAATAAATAAATTGAGAGAAAAAATTAATATAAGCAGAGAATTACAGAAATTAGAATCACAAATAATGGTAGATGCAATTGGGAATATGGATTGTAAAATGATGCTACGGCATGACGCTGTGTTTGTATATAAGGAAGATTATAAGCATATACGTAGTCAAGTTAAAATGGAATTTTCTAAATTAGGTTTAAAAGTACAAATAAAGTGAAAAGAGTAAAACTTAAACTTTCCAATGCTCAAGTTTTGAGAGATACCAGATAACATTAATTAGATATGTTTAACATTATTAATACATCTTTAAGGCCACTATTTTTAAAACAATAAAAATTACCTAGATTTATACTTTGAACAAAATGGTGATAATACAACTTGTTGTTTTATCACCTCGTTGGTGGTAATAAAAACACACACCATATTTAAACTAAAATAACTACTTTTGCACAATGGAAAAAAATGTAAACATAAAAGTATCTGAAAAGCAATCTGATTCTTTTTCTCGTGAGTATGAGCACATAATGAAAACTTCTGAAAATACGGTTATTGTCGATGTTCAATGGGCTGAAAAAGGAGATTATTTCCAAAAACTTTCTATGTATGATAATTATACACCAGTTAAAACTTCTGGAGATACAACTTTAATTTCCGAAATTTAATATGCCAAATTGGAATGAAGTACTACTTGAAATCCATCAAGAACAGCAAAACGACCCTAACAAAAATCCTTTAGATACAGTTAGAAGAAAGTATTTAAAAAAAATATCCAACATAACAGATAGAAATACTATTGCTTATTATTCTGGCTGGTTGCAAAAACCAACTGCTCCTGATACTGCTGTAAATGACAAAGACAAGTCTGGATTTATGTTAGCTATTAACAAGTTAGATAAATCAAAAGGGCTTGATTTAATTCTTCACACTCCTGGAGGAGATATTGCAGCTACGGAATCGCTTGTAGATTATTTATATTCAATTTTCGGTAAAGATATTAGAGTTATCGTACCACAAATTTCTATGTCTGCGGGTACGATGATTGCACTATCTGCTAAAGAAATTCTAATGGGCAAACATTCAAATCTTGGGCCTATTGACCCACAAATGGGTGGATTAGCTTGCCAAGCTGTATTAGATGAGTTCAAACAAGCCAAAGAGGATATTAAACAAAATCCGCATTCCGCTTCATTATGGCAAGTGATAATCAGCAAATATCATCCAACATTTCTTGGAGCTTGTAAACAGGCAATTGAATGGTCGGAAAAAATGGTTTCTAAATGGTTAGAAGAGAATATGTGTTCTTCCAAAAAGGAAAAGGTAAAAGAAATTTTAAAAACTTTTGCAGACCATAAGAAACAAAAGTCTCATTCTCGTCATATTTCAAAAAAGGAATGTGAAGACATTGGATTAACAATAAGTTCATTAGAGGACAATCAAGATTTACAAGATGCGGTGTTAACAACTCACCATGCATTTATGCATACTTTTTCAAATACTCCTTCCGTAAAAATGATTGAAAATCATAATGGTGTAGCGTATATTGAAAATTCATTCCCACAACCACAAGCGAAATAATACTACCGCCAGTCGAGTAGATGAAGGGGAATTTCACTCCTAAACATCTCACAAAGTCGTATGTGAACCTCTCGATTCATTCGGCTCTTGTTATACACTCGATAAAGTCTTAACAAATTTAGACCAGTGTGTACCTCAAATTCCAAATGATAGAACAAATTTGAATAAGACTTTGTAATAAACCTAAGCCATTTTACAGCTTTGGTTTTGCTTCCTTTGAAGCGTTTATGACTGTTAAATATCAACCTGTTTATAAGATTATGTAAGATATAGTTATTTATGATGTGGTGGGTTTTTCGCAAATTCACAATCATTTGTTCAATTTAATATTATTCCTAATTTGATTTCTTAAAAATTCAACATTGAATACTCAATCTTTTTCTTTTCAATATACTTTTCCTGATTTGTATATATTTTAGGGTGATAAAGTCACATACTTTTCTATATTATATATTGTTTTTTTAATAATCTTACAGCAATTATCACTCGACGGACTACTAAGCAAAGTTTGCATTTATTTTTCACAACATCTCGACAGGGTCATAACTTTAGGCTATACGTTCTTAACGGTTAAATACCTTTAAATGATTAAAAAAGTAGTTTTTTAAAGTCTGTTTTAACTAATTTAGGTGACTAAGGCATAATTAATTTATGACTAAAAATAACGAAAGCAACTAAAGATCAAAGTATGTATCGCAAAGCTTTAAAAGCACCAACGGTAAGCCTTGGGGTACCCCAACACTTTACGTCATAGTTTTGCCACACACCTTATGGAACGGGGGACAAGTTTAAGACACATCCAGGCCGCTTTGGGTCAAAATAGCTCAAAAACCACAGAAATTTACACTCGAGTTTTAGCGATTAATAACAAAACAATAAAAAGTCCCTTGGATACTATGTATGAAAGTGTTAGTTTAGATGAAAATAAAACAACGTCCTAAATAGATATATACCCTATAATGAAGATTTGAATATGGTGTATACGGATGTTGGTAACAAGCTAAAAACAAAAAAATGAAAAAAAACGAATTCAAAGAAAAAAGCTCAGAGCAGTTAAAGTCAACTTTAAATATGTTTAAGGTTCTTGTAATATTTTTAGTTATAGCATTATTATTTTTAGTTGGAGTTTGTGTTTATGGGCTTTTAATGAAAGAAGATAAGTCTACATTTACAGCTCTTGCTGTTGCAAGTGGTGCAAGTATTACTCTGATTGCACCAATAGTAAAAATGAAAGAAATAAAATCTGAACTTAGAATGCGAAAGGAAAATAATTAAATTAATTTTAAGATTATAAATTGTTATTTTAATAAATCATAATTAGGGACATTTAATGAATTTTAAAGATATATTTCACTATGTAAGTTATTTGCAATATCCTTTAATGTTAGTCGCAATATTTTTTGCGATAAAGCCTTATTTAGAAGGAATTGAAAATTTTCAAGAAAATCCTGATATTATTTTTCAAAACACAAATTCTTTGTTGATTTTCATGGGACTCGCAATCAGCTTTTCATCATTGCAAGACACTACTAAAACACAAAATAAACTGTCAAAAAAAATCTGGGAAAATCCAAAGAAAGGGAAAATATTTATAGCTTTTATAAGTTCAATAATTTTACTATTATTAATATTTGGATTAATCGGATATTTCGCTAGTGAAACAAGTTTTTTAAAAGAAATATCCATTGGAATCATCGTTTTTGGACTTGGAATGTTTGGTTTTTTAAAAGCAGCAATTGAAATGTTCGAGAATCATAGAATCGACAAAAAATTAAAATCAATTAATCTAAATGAAAAAACGAAAATTGAAACTTTAGATAAAAATAAAGTAAACTATTAAAAATTTGACTGGAAAAAGCCAGTTACCAACATCTAGTATAGCCAATAGCTTCTATGCGCTAAATCCAAAGTTTTGGTACATTTATTAATGTAAAAAGATAAACTGAAAGGTAATCTTGTATTTGCACGCTACTGGCCATACTAGAGAACCGTTAGCAAACATTAACAACGAAAATCAGAATGGAAAGAAAATTACTATTATTTTTAACATTAATCACATCTATTATAATCAATAGTCAAGAAGTTATTTTTAATGAAAGTAGCGTGAATAATACTTCAGGATTAGCAATATTTGAAAAT
Organism: Psychroflexus gondwanensis ACAM 44; assembly: GCF_000355905.1. Taxonomy (GTDB): domain Bacteria; phylum Bacteroidota; class Bacteroidia; order Flavobacteriales; family Flavobacteriaceae; genus Psychroflexus; species Psychroflexus gondwanensis. The sequence goes on along the minus strand of NZ_APLF01000001.1, from coordinate 162,048 downwards.
CAACTTTACGTTGCTGGGAGATTTTCAAACAATATTTACAAAATCAATCTTACCCCACAAAATGAAAATCCAGTAGTAATTTTAGAAGGCATAGATGGACCAAGCGATATTGAAATAAGTGAAGGAATTCTTTATATTTCGTTAAATTCAAATAACTCTAATTTAGATAAAATAATAAAGTTAGATTTAAACGAAACTAATCCAAATCCAGTGGAAATTGTTTCGATTGCAAATCCAGATGGAATTACAGTTTACAACAACAAAATTTATGTTAGTTCTGGAACTGATATTTTTACAATTGATTTATCTGTAAATAATCCAAGTCCAGTATTATTTTTAGAAGATGTGACTTTGTCTTCTGCGACTAACGGAGTATGTATTTATAATAATTCACTATTTGCAACTAATAATGCAATAGGAGAATTGGTTAAATATAACTTAAACTCTTCAACACCTTCAAAGGAAATTATATTCAATAATTTTAAAGGAAGAGGACTGACTGTTGGAAATAATAAAATATATTCAACGGGAGATTCGCCAACTAAAATATTTGAAATTGATCCAATAAATGAAACATTTACAGAAATAGCACAATCTAATATTCCTACAGGTTGGGACATTGTAACAAATTCTAATTCTATATTTATATCAAATTTGGAAGGCGGAGAAGTTGTCAAATTTAATTTTGCTAATTTGAGTGTTGAAAACTTCATAAGTGAAAGATTAATTATTTACCCAAATCCAACTTCTGAATTCATTGAGTTTAATGCAATATTTCAAAATTCGGAGATTGTAATTTATGATTTAAACGGTCGAATAGTAAAAAAAGTCAAACTAAAAAAAACTAACAAATTGAATATTTCAGACTTAAAAAACGGAATTTATATTATCCAAAAAGATAACGAAAGCATTGGGAAAATTATTAAGAATTAAAAAACGTTTGCTAATAACTAAGCATATGGCGTGCCGATAGGCCAACGCTATATGATTTGTTGACTGATCCGGGATTGCTGGTAAGGGGGAATTCGATGAGTTGGCAGGAACCTTACAAGAGGAGAAGGTTGTTTTTAGAGTGCTTTGCATCCCTTTATATTCAGTTGCTTATCTAAAGGAGATTCTTTTTAGGGAGATTGTTTTTTGTTATGTTTTTATTCTACCAATATAGGTGAAACAGAAACTTATGTTTCATAATAGGGTAGCCCTTATTTTACGATAACAAAATATTGTTTAAGTAGCTTGTTGGCTACGGCGACCAAGGCAAGCTTCTTTCTCGTGCCTTGTTAACAATACGCTCGCAGAGCTCTCTACAGGCCTTATTGTGTTTATAAGCATTGAAGGCAAATAAGAAGAGTAGGTTATGTAGTTTCTTGGAGAGATGAGAACCAAGCGAGGCCGTGATAATGTTTGCTTTTGTGTTAGATATAAAAAATTTAAAATAGTACTCCAAACTTATTGGGGGATAAACTATGTAAAGTCGAGTAGGAAAAGAAAAAATGCACCCCGAAACCTCTCGATTGTTCTACAGACAACAAAACATTAAATTTTAATGTCAAGCAGTTTTTTTCAACATCGCCATTTGTTCATGTATTTCCCTTGCGTAATTCATTGATTTCGGTAAATAATTTCTATACATTTTTTCGGTTGTATGCCCCGTGATTGATATAATGTATGAAGTCTTTATTTTGCCATAATAATTTGTAGCGAAAGACCTTCTGCCCACATGAGAGGAGATAAGATTATATTTTTCATATTCACCCTTAACTCTTCTATAGCCATCAACTCCTTCTATTTTTTGTAGTATTTTTCCTGGGATTTTTTGGTTTATCCCTGCAATTTTACAAAGTTCTTTAAGCTTTTTATTATACTTTGAATTCTGCATTTTTTTAGGAAAATTATTATTATATCTTTTTAGTATATTTATTACCTCTTGAAAAAGGGGTATCGTCATCCTTTTGTCTGTTTTTTGTTGAATAAAATTCATGTATCCAAAGCCGTCTTCCCACCATGTTTTTGAAAAGTCAAATTCCATAAAGTCTGAAACCCTCTGGCCAAGATTACAACTCAGCAATAGCCAGTCCTTGGTGGTTTGCATATCATTAGATAAATTTTTCATTTCTCTTATTGAATCTAACTCAGAATCATTTAAATATATAACGTCAACTTCTTCTTGTTCCACCTTCAAAAAGTCTAGTTGCGGATGTGTTTCTAGCCCATATTTTCGGGCATGCTTGCAATATGTCTTAATTAAGCCAATATCCCTGTGGATGGTGTTTTGTGCATATTTATTTTCTTTTTGATATTTCTCGAAATCATCTTTAAACCGCTCTCCTATATTTTTAATCAAAACTGTTTGATTTCTCTTTTCCTCATATCTTATGATTTTATTCTTCAGAACTCTATATTTTTTTTTAGTCGAATCTTTTAAATTATCACTTCTTACTTTAAGATAAAACTCAATATATTCAGTTAAAGCCCTTGGAATATAGTCATTAGAGTTAAAATAATATTGACTTATTTCTGTTTCAATCCAGGCTTTACTAAGTGACGTTTGGTCAGGTTTATTTGTAAATTCTTTTAGTATATGTTTTTTTATCTTGTTTAATTCTGATTTAGTCTCAAGCTGAAAATGTTCCATGTCGTAGTTTTCGATTTCACTTTTCGTATGATAATTTTCCCAGTAGTACTTAGATACTTCAACTTTAGTTTTTACCCAATATTGGAAATTTTTGCCTTTGTGAGAATGAAGGAATTTGAAGGATAATGGTCCCCTATCCTTAGTAGACCTGTAATAAAATTTAATTGTTGCCATCTTCTCGCTTTGAGACTTATATGGCTGTCACTTTAAAAGTTTGAGTTATTTTATAAGTTTAAGAGTTTTTAACAATGTCATTACTTTATTGTAAAATAAATACTCTTCAATAAAACAAGCATCAGTATTTACTCCCTTTCAAGTTCCATAGAACTATTTAAAAATATTTGCTAACCTCTACGGCTAAATCTTTGTTGCTTTTCCCCATATAGTTTAGGAACATTTTTTCAGAACTATGTCCTGTAATAAAGATAAGATAGGTTGTTGGGATTTTACCATAATAGTTGCTTGCAAATGACCTTCTCCCCACGTGAGAGGTAATAAGTTCATGCTTTTTATATACCCCGTCTTTTTTTCTATACTTAAATTTACCTGTACCTATTTTTTTCATTCTACTTCCTTTTACTAAATCATCTATTTTAGCGATTTTACATATAGTTTTGATGAGCTGATTGTACTTGTGAAAAAATATTGCTTTAGGAAATTCCCCATACCTTTTGTCTAAAATGTCCAATATTTTATGATGTAATGGTACAGTCATAATCTTATTTGTTTTTCTTTGGGTAAACTCAATAAATTTCTTTCCATTCTCTTCCCTTATCATTTCTTTATTAAATCGCATAAAGTCGGATATCCTTTGTCCACAAAAACAGCTTATCACTAGCCAATCTCTGGCTTCATCTAAATCTTGTGGTAAGTTATCTAATGATTCAATTTTGCTAAGCTCTTCAATGTTAAGATATATTTTCTCGATATTTTCTTTTTCAGTTTTCAAATTATCCATTTGGCTACTTACTTCAAGTCCCATATAACGTGCCTGTTTGCAAAAGGTCTTAATAAAAGCTAATTCCTTTTGAATAGTATTTTTAGCGTAACCTTCTCTTTTTTGATAATCAACGAATTCCTTTTTGAAGTCTTCATTTATATCTTTGACCGATAGTGATTCCTTCCTATAATTTTCTAGCCTTATTAATTTATTTTTGATAACTCTATACTTGTTTATTGAAGTAATTTTTAATTCATTTTTTCTATAATTGATGTAAAATTCTATAAAGTCAATAATATTTTCAGGAATATTTTTTATTTCCTTTGGATAATAAAAATCGTGAATAATTTTCTTTAACCAATTTTTGTCAATTTTTGAATTTTTGTTGTCATTAAACAATCTGATTACGTGGCTTTCAATATTGTTTAGTTCATTTTGAATTCTTGATTTTTCAAACGAGGAGTCTAAATCTTTAATCCTTTTTTTGAAGTGAACTTTTTCCCAGTATTTTCTTGTGATAATTAGTTTTGTTTTGGTTGAAAACACATAATCTTTTTCTTGGTGTCTAAACAGAAAACGCAATGTTAGAGCTGCTTCATTTCGATTTGATCTGTATAGAAAATTTACCGATGCCATTTTTGTCAATTTTGAATTTAATACTACCGTACAAAAAATAAAAAATGTACGATTTCTGTACGATTAGATTGAATTAACTACTATTAATAGCAACAAAATTGAATTGAAAAACAAGAGTGATTTAGGATAAGATACAGTAAAACAGGGGTTTAAACCGCTTCTGCTATTTATAGGAGAATGTCAATTTACTAAAAAAGTAGTCCGATATTCTCCACTTTATCTCAAAACCGCTTTTTTAAAGCGGTTTTTTATTTGATTTAAGGGAGAGTCATCAGTTTCCTCCGATGCTCTGGGGTTATATTTTTAAGTAAAGGGATATAATTATCCTCACCAAAAAAGATATTCCTTAAAGATTAAAAGCATTCCAACAGAAAGCACAAAACGATCTAGTTCAGAAATGATATACTTGCCCTCTGCAAAGAGTCTAAAATTATCTTTTGTAAACAGTTGAGCACCAAGTCCCAGATTGACTCCTAAATTTACAACTGCATTTCTTTTGCACCTATGCAAAACCATACTAATGACGATGTTTCTTAAGGTTCTTAAGCACAAACCTCCTAAGCCGTAGAATTTTATATTATTTCCTTTGGTAAGATCCAGATGTAAATTTGCAAGCCTAGATCAATACTATAAAAATTAATTATTGAAGAAAAGTGTTGTTTTTTATCTAAGTTCTTTCTGAAGTTTTCATGCTTGTTACAGGCGTTGAAATTAAATTCAAAATTTCACTTTTTAAGAAAAAAATAAAATTATTTTTATGAAAATTTTATACAATGAAGAAAATCGTTACAATTCTAATAGTGTTGGTGGTTCAAAGTTTAGTTTTTTCCCAAAATGATTATCCAGATATAGAACAATATACCAATAGACTGGAAGCTTTGGGTAAAGATTCCAAAGTAAAGCTTTCATCGATCACCAAAACTGACGGAGGACATGATATCTATGTTCTTAAAATAGGTACAGGAGATCTTGATAACAAACCTGCCTTTGCTGTTCTTGGCGGAGTGGAAGGGTACCATCTTCTTAGTGTGGAATTGGCACTACAATTTGCTGAACGTCTCATAAAAGATGAGTCTTCGGCCCTAGAAAAAACTACCTTTTACGTATTTCCTAACCTATCACCAGAAGCCTATTCTCAATACCACAAGCAACTAAAGTATGAGCGTAGAGGTAATACGGCAAGTTTGGATCACGATCGTGATGGAACCTCAAAGGAGGACCCTTACGAAGATCTTAATAAAGATGGTGTCATTACTCAAATGCGTGTTGAGAGTCCTTTAGGAAAATACACCTCCCACCCTCATGATTCTAGAGTCATGATACAAATGGACACCAGCTCTCAATCAACAAAACGTTACCTAGTATATTCAGAAGGAATTGATAATGATAAGGACGGGGAATTTAATGAAGACCTAGAAGAAGGCGTAGCTTTCAATAAAAGTTTGACTTATAACTTTCCTGCTTTTGAGCCGCTTGCAGGTGATTTTGCTGTTTCTCAAAAAGAAAGTAGAGCACTGCTCGATTATCTTTTTAAACAATGGAATATTTATGCGTTTATAACTTTTGGCCCTGCTAATAATCTGTCATCCCCACTTAAGTATAATGCCCAAGATGCTAAAAAGAGAATAGTGTCTTCACCTTCAGAAGGCGACGTTGCTATCAACAAAATGGTTTCAGAACTCTATAACAAAACCATTTCACAAAAGCCTTACCTGCAAGAGAATATGGGAACTGATGGGGATTTCTTTCAGTGGGCCTATTTCCATTTTGGGAGATTAAGCTTTAGTACCCCTGGATGGTGGGTTCCAGAAGCAAAAAAAGATTCTACAGCCACTTCAGAAACAAAAATTAAAGAGACAAAGGTTTCTAACTTTTTAAAATGGGCAGAACAAGAAAATCTAGATAACGTGTTTGTAGATTGGGAGAAAATTGATCATCCAGATTTCAAAAATCAAACGGTTGAAGTTGGCGGTGTAAAACCCTTTGTTATGGATAATCCTCCTTTTGGTAAAGTAGACAGTATAGCCATAGAGCACTCTCGTTTCATTTTGAAGTTAGCAGAGCAACAACCTCAACTAGAATTCCATAACCTAAAGGTCGAAAACCTAAAAGGAGGCCTTCAACGAATTACTGTAGATTTGTTAAACAATGCAAACCTTCCTACTCATTCCGATCTTGGTGAACGATCGCGATGGCTCAAAAAAATTAGGATTGAAATTGATGCCCCTAAAGACGATATCCTTGCTGGAAATAAAATTGAATTAGTGAAAAAAATGCAGTCTTTAGAAAGTAAATCCTTGTCTTGGATTGTGAAAACTAATGGAAAAGTAAACATAAAAGCGGGTGCTCCTCATACTGGCTTTACCGAATTGAACCTAAACTTATAAGCTATGAAAACGATTAATTACACCTCCATACTATGCTTCATTATAGCGATGACAATGGGTTCCGTGAGCGAAGCACAAGAAAAGTTTTTTAGAGCTATTGGCACCCCTCATGAACCCAAAGTAGAAGCTAGCTGGAATCGTTACAACACTTACGATGGGGTGGTAGATATTATGAAGAAAATAGCTAAGGCTTATCCAAAATTGGCCCGATTGGAAAGCATAGGCAAATCCTATGAAGACAGGTCTATTTACATGTTAACCATTTCTGATTTCAATACTGGAAATCCAGATGAAAAGCCTGCTATGTATATAGATGGAAACATCCATTCTAATGAAATACAGGGCGCAGAATTTTCTTTATATACCGCTTGGTATCTCACTGAAATGTTTAATGATTTAGAATTTATAAATCAATTATTAAAGGATAAAACCTTTTATATAGTCCCAACCATCAACCCCGATGCGAGAGATAACTATATGAAAGAACCTAACACGCCTCACTCTCCAAGATCTGGAATGCTAGTCTTAGACAACGATGGCGATGGCGAGGCTGGTGAAGATGGTTTTGATGATCTCAACGGAGATAATCATATTACCTATATGATTCGGAAATCGCCTACAGGCCGATTTATTAAAGACCCCCAAGATGAAAGACGATTAATAAGAGTTGCTGCAGAAGAACAAGGAGTCTATGAAATGCTTGGTTTTGAAGGAATAGATAAAGATGGCGATGGTGAGGTTAATGAAGATGGGATAGGTTACTATGACCCCAATAGAGATTGGGGTTGGAAATGGCAACCAGATTATGTACAACGTGGCGCTTATAAGTATCCTTTTAGTTTACCAGAAAATAGGGCTGTCGCAGATTTTGTGATGAAACACCCCAATATTGCAGGAGCACAGAGTTACCATAATTATGGGGGCATGATTTTGAGAGGTCCAGGAGCTGAAGAAGATGTCGATACTTACAATAAAGAAGATGTAAGAATCTACGATGCGATAGCAAAAAAAGGAGAGGAGATGATTCCAGGCTATCGATATCTAACCGTTTATAAAGATTTATACTCCGTATTTGGTGGTGAGTTGGATTGGTTTTATGGCGGCAGAGGAATTTACACTTACACGAATGAACTCATGGTCTCTTATCTTTATTTCCATAAAAATGAAGGAAGAGCCAACCAAGAAGAAGAGTTAAAAGTAGACAAGTATCTTACCTTTGGAGATGCCTTTGTAGATTGGAAGGAGTACAGTCACCCTCAATATGGCAGCATAGAAGTAGGTGGTTTTAAAAAGAATTTTGGCAGGGCTCATCCTGGTTTTCTTCTTGAACAAGATGCCCACAGAAATATGGCCTTCACTATTTATCATGCCTATCAAACTCCCAAATTAAGCATTACAGATGTTAAAGAGAAGAATCTAGGTAATGGTCTTAAAGAGGTGACCGCTACTTTATATAATGAAAGATTGATGCCTACACATAGTGGTCAAGATTTGAAATTCAAAATTGAAAGACCAGACCTGGTTAGTATTACCAATGCCAATGTTGTAGCAGGAATGATTGTAGAAGACGACGATTTTAATAAAGTTAAAGAGCAAGTCCATTCTCCTGAAACAATAAAAGTTCCAAATATTCCAGGAATGGAAACCGTAAAAGTAAGATGGATCATTTCGGGCGGCCGTAATTATAAAATAAATGTAGATTCTGCAAAAGGAGGGAAAGCAAGTTGGAGTAAATAATGCTAATCTAAACTTAAGCCACATCCTTAGAAGATTTGGTTTCATTACTTTTAAAATAAAAAATTAAGATGAGCATAAGCAAACCCTTTAATTTAACGAAATGGATAAAAGACAATCGAGACTTGCTAAAGCCACCCGTTGGTAATAAAAACTTATACAAAGACTCTGGAGATTATATTGTTATGATAGTTGGTGGACCAAATGCCCGCAAGGATTACCATTATAATGAAACTGAAGAGTTGTTTTATCAGTTGGAAGGACATATTGAAGTTCATATTCAAGAAGATGGGAAAAAGAAAACTATGGCTTTAGGGCCTGGCGACATGTATTTACATCCTGCTAAAGTTCCACATTCTCCAGAAAGACACGAAGGCTCTATAGGTTTGGTGATAGAGCGCAAAAGAATAAACTTGGATATACAGGATGGCTTATTATGGTATTGCGACCACTGTAACCACAAATTGCACGATGTTTATTTCCCTTTGGAAGATATTGAAAAGGACTTTTTGAGACACTTCAAAGATTTTTATTCCAATACCTCGCTAAGAACCTGCAATAATTGTGGGGAAGTAATGCCTGTAGATGAGCGATTTACAGTCTGAGCTATAGAGCTAAATTAAATTTACTAAATTCGCTACAAATCTTAAAAATATCAAAATAGTTATGAGTCATATTTCAAAAGAATTCGGCATCGATGAAGCTTTAAAGCAACTCGATGTGCAAAAGGAAAATAAAGGAACCTCTATAGGAAAAGATTTTTTTGCCAGTGGAGAAATGATAGAGTCGTTCTCTCCTGTCGACGGAGCTTCCATTGGAAAAGTACAGGCGACTTCGCAAGAAGATTATGAAAAAGTGGCGAGTACAGCTCACAAAAGTTTTAAAGAATGGAGGACTTGGCCGGCACCCGCAAGAGGAGAGGTCGTTCGCCAATTGAACGATGAGTTTAGAAGACTTAAAGCTCCATTAGGAAAACTGGTATCTTACGAAATGGGAAAATCCTATCAAGAAGGTCTTGGAGAAGTACAAGAAATGATAGACATCTGTGATTTTGCGGTTGGACTTTCTAGACAATTGCATGGTCTTACTATGCATAGTGAACGCCCTGGACATAGAATGTATGAACAATGGCATCCTCTTGGAGTTGTTGGTATTATTTCTGCCTTCAACTTTCCTGTAGCTGTTTGGTCTTGGAACACAGCTTTGGCTTGGGTTTGCGGAGATGCCTGTATTTGGAAAGGATCAGAAAAAACACCTTTAACTTCTGTGGCCTGCCAAAAAATAGCAGCAAGAGTATTTGAAGCTAACGGAGTCCCAGAGGGTATTTCTTCACTTATTACAGGAGATCACAACGTCGGGGAATATATGACCCAAGACAAACGTATCTCACTTGTTTCTGCCACAGGATCCATTAGAATGGGTAAGATTGTTGCTCAAGAAGTCGCTAAACGCTTAGGAAAATCTTTACTAGAGCTTGGAGGGAATAATGCCATCATTGTCACTCCAGATGCGGATATTAAGAATACCGTGATCGGTGCTGTTTTTGGAGCTGTAGGAACTTGTGGACAAAGATGTACCTCAACTCGACGTATCATCATTCATGAATCGATTTATGATAAAGTGAAAAATGCCATAGTTGATGCTTATAAGCAAATCCGAATTGGAAATCCTTTGGATGAAAATAATCACGTTGGTCCTTTAATAGATAAGGATGCCGTCAAAAATTATCTACATGCCTTAGAAGAAGTGAAAAGAGAAGGAGGAAAAATACTGGTTGAAGGTGGAGTTTTGGAAGGTGAAGGTTACGAGAGTGGTTGTTATGTAAAACCTGCTATCGCAGAAGCTGAAAATCACTTTGATATTGTTCAACATGAAACTTTTGCTCCAGTACTTTATATCATGAAATATACTGGAGAAGTTGATAATGCATTAGACCTTCAGAACGGAGTTGTGCAAGGATTATCTTCTGCAATTATGACTAATAATCTCCGGGAAGCTGAAATGTTCTTATCTGTTGAAGGCTCAGATTGTGGTATCGCAAACGTAAATATTGGCACCTCTGGAGCAGAAATTGGAGGCGCTTTTGGAGGAGAGAAAGAAACAGGTGGCGGAAGAGAATCTGGCTCTGATGCTTGGAAAGTATATATGAGAAGGCAAACCAATACCATCAACTATACTAAAGATCTGCCTCTAGCTCAAGGTATAAAATTTGATTTGTAAATCAATATATTCTTTTTCAGGGCTTTCATTATGATGAAAGCCCTGAAATTTTTATAAATTCAAATTTCTACTGTCACTTTTACTAGACTTATAAAGTTGTCCTTCATAAATTGTTAATTAAATGTTGTGAAGGTTTTTTTGTCGGCAACCAAAAAACAACTTAATTTGCATACTTATACATGCTATTTTGATTCAATTATTTCAGAAGAAAGAAGAAATTTATTTTTATGAGTGATGTGAAAGCGGCCATCACTGCCGTAGGTGGATATGTTCCAGACTATGTTCTTACCAATAAGATATTGGAGAGTATGATAGAGACAAACGATGACTGGATTACTTCCAGAACTGGCATTAAGGAAAGGCGAATACTGAAATTACCCCATCAAGGATCTTCTTTTTTAGGCATAAAGGCCTGTGAAGATTTGTTTAGTAAGGCTACAACTCGACCAGAAGAAGTAGATCTCGTTATTTTTGCAACGGCTACACCAGACATGCAAATAGCTTCTTCAGCTGCATTTTTGGCGACGGAAATTGGCGCCGTTAATGCATTTTCCTTCGACTTACAATCTGCTTGTTCAGGTTTTCTGTATGGTATGTCAGTAGCCTCTTCATATATTGAATCAAAGAAATATAAACACATTCTTCTAGTAGGCGCAGATAAGATGTCTTCCATCATAGATTATACAGACAGGAGCACGTCTATCATCTTTGGAGATGGTGGTGGTGCGGTATTATTTTCTGCAAATGAAGAAGGTTTAGGTGTTCAAGATGAGATTTTGAGAACTGATGGTGCTGGTCGCCAATTTTTAAAAATAGATGCTGGAGGCTCGTTATTACCTGCATCTGAAGATACCGTTAAAAATAAACAACATTTTGTGTTTCAAGATGGTAAAACTGTGTTTAAGTTTGCAGTATCGAAAATGGCAGATGTAAGTGAAGAAATTATGTTTAAGAATAACCTTACTGTAAAAGATGTAGATTGGCTAGTACCACATCAAGCAAATAAAAGGATCATTGATGCTATATACAAACGAATGGATATAGATTCTCAAAAAGTACTGATGAATATACAACGTTACGGAAATACAACTTCCGCAACATTACCATTATTATTAAGCGATTACGAAAAACAACTTAAAAAGGGAGATAATATTATATTTACTGCGTTTGGTGGAGGCTTTTCATGGGGCTCCATCTACTTAAAGTGGGCATATAATTCGTAACCCTAAAAAACCTAGAACTATGGATTTAAAGGAAATTCAAAACTTAATTAAATTTGTTGCAAAGTCTGGAGCAAGCGAAGTCAAACTCGAAATGGACGATATTAAAATCACCATCAAAACAGGAAGTGAAGATGATGGAAAAACCTATGTCCAACAAATGCCTATGGGCATGCCTCAGCAACAGATGCACCCGCAAGCACCCGCTTACAACCAACAGTCTCCTGCCCCTTCTTCTGAAGAAGTAGCACCTGCAAAAGCCAATGATGATGATAAGTACATAACCATCAAATCACCAATCATAGGAACGTTTTACAGAAAGCCCTCTCCAGACAAAAAAGTATTTGTAGAAGTAGGCAGTGAAATAAAAGAAGGAGATGTTCTATGTACAATAGAAGCTATGAAACTTTTCAATGAAATTGAAAGCGAAGTTTCTGGTAAGATTGTAAAAGTGCTTGTTGATGACTCTTCACCTGTAGAGTTCGATCAGCCACTTTTCTTAGTAGATCCATCGTAAATATTTTACGATTTGGATTTTATCTTTAACTAAAACAAACGTTCATGTTCAAAAAAATTCTCATAGCCAACCGTGGAGAGATTGCTTTACGTATCATCCGTACTTGTAAAGAAATGGGTATTAAAACGGTTGCAGTTTATTCCACAGCAGACAAAGAAAGTCTTCATGTAAGATTTGCAGATGAGGCTGTGTGTATAGGACCGCCACAAAGTAGCGAGTCTTATCTTAAAATACCAAATATCATTTCTGCTGCAGAAATCATTAATGCAGATGCGATCCATCCTGGTTATGGATTCTTATCTGAAAATGCTGCATTTTCAAGAATTTGCGAAGAACACGATATCAAGTTTATTGGTGCTACGCCAGAGATGATTGATAAAATGGGAGATAAAGCTAGCGCTAAAGCTACCATGAAAGCTGCTGGTGTCCCTTGTGTTCCTGGATCTGAAGGCATCCTTAAAAATTTCGAAGACTGCAAAAAGACTGCTAAAAAAATTGGCTATCCAGTTATGCTAAAAGCTACAGCTGGTGGTGGTGGTAAAGGTATGCGTGCAGTTAAAAGTGAAGAACAGCTAGAGACAGCATGGGAGTCCGCAAGACAAGAAGCAAAAGCAGGTTTCGGAAATGACGATATGTATATGGAAAAGCTTATTGAAGAGCCGCGCCATATCGAAATACAAATCGTAGGTGACCAAACAGGAAAAGCCTGCCATTTGTCTGAACGTGATTGCTCTATACAGAGAAGGCATCAGAAATTAACGGAGGAAGTCCCTTCCCCGTTTATGACAGACGAACTCCGAGAAAAAATGGGGAATGCTGCTGTAAAAGCTGCTGAATATATCAAATATGAAGGGGCTGGGACTATAGAGTTCTTGGTGGATAAGCATAGGAATTTCTATTTTATGGAAATGAATACACGTATTCAAGTAGAGCACCCTATTACAGATGAAGTGGTAGATCACGATTTGGTGAGAGAGCAAATTCTAGTTGCTTCTGGAGTTCCTATTTCAGGTAAAAATTACTACCCCAAATTACATTCTATAGAGTGTAGGATAAATGCTGAAGATCCCTTTAACAATTTCAGACCTTCCCCTGGAAAAATTGATACGCTTCATTTGCCTGGTGGTCACGGTATAAGAGTAGATACTCACGTATATAGCGGATATGTGATACCACCAAACTACGATTCTATGATTGCTAAGCTTATAGCAACTGCTCAAACCAGACCAGAAGCAATTAGCAAAATGAGGCGTGCATTAAGTGAGTTTGTGGTAGAAGGTGTAAAAACTACCATCCCTTTCCACGCTCAATTGATGGAACATCCAGATTATATTGAAGGGAATTATACCACAAAATTCATGGAAGATTTTGTCCTTAAAGATATTGTCAATGAAGATGAAGACTAACTATAGTTTAAAATCTAAAAAGGCTGCTTTTCTCAAAGCAGCCTTTTTTTATATCCAATTTTTTGGGCTCTGTAAAACCTTAAGTAAAATGTCCTCTTCAGAACCAGATGCTGGGTGGTAATTGTATTGCCACTGGACGTGTGGAGGAAGACTCATCAAGATACTTTCTATTCTACCATTTGTTTTAAGACCGAACAAAGTGCCTTTATCATGCACAAGATTAAACTCTACATAACGGCCTCTTCTTATCTCTTGCCAATTTCTTTGCTCTTTTGTGTAGGCTAGTGTTTTTCTAGCTTCAACTATTGGAACATACGCCTCCAAAAAGCGATCACCACAAGCAGTGACAAAATTATAAATCTCCTCTAAACTTCGCTTTGAGGTTGGTTTTAAATAGTCAAAAAACAAGCCTCCTACACCTCGAGCTTCATTTCTATGAGCATTCCAGAAATACCGATCACAATTGTCTTTATAATCCGAATACAGATGCGAACCAAAAGGATCGCAGGCCGATTTTGAAACTTTATGAAAATGGATGGCATCCTCTTCAAAAAGATAGTAAGGGGTTAAATCTTGTCCTCCTCCAAACCACTGGTCCACAACTTTACCGTGCTTATTATACATCTCAAAATATCTAAAGTTGGCATGGACAGTGGGTACCATTGGGTTTTTTGGATGAAGAACTAAACTAATTCCACAGGCAAAAAAATCACAGTCCTGAACATTGAAATAATTTTGCATAGCTTCTGGCAAATCTCCGTGAACTGCAGAAATATTGACCCCTCCTTTTTCAAAAACAGATCCATTTTCAATTACACGCGTTCGTCCTCCCCCTCCTTCTTTACGTTCCCAGATATCTTCAGAAAATGTTGCTGAACCATCTACAGTTTCCAATTTGCTAGTAATTACGTCTTGAAGGGCTGCTATATAATTGTAGAATTTATCTTTCATTTTGTGTTTTTAAAGTAATTGCAAAATAAAGATTTTAAAACCGAATTCATTGGTGTTTGTTAAGAATAGGATAAACTAAAATTCGCAGTTGCGATTAAAGGCAACTACCTTTACATTTATTGTAAACTATTTTAATATGAAATTTAATACCAAAGCTATACATGGAGGTCAACAAGATATTGATCCGGCTTATGGATCTGTTATGTCTCCAATTTATCAAACGTCTACCTTTAGTCAAAAGACACCTGGAAGCCATAAAGGTTTCGAATACTCTAGAAGTGGAAACCCAACCCGTTCTGCTTTAGAAAAATCGATCGCCTCTATTGAAAACGGTAAGCATGGGCTTGCCTTTGCTTCTGGACTTGCCGCAATAGATGCTATCATAAAAACTTTAAAACCTGGTGATGAAGTCATTTCTACCAATGACTTGTATGGTGGAACTTATAGATTATTCAATACAATTTATAAAGATTTCGGTATAAAATTTCACTTTATAGGGATGCAAAGTATGGACACTATTGAATCTTATATAACAAAGAATACAAAATTGATTTGGGCGGAAACGCCTACAAATCCAATGATGAATGTTGTGGATATTGAAGCCATCTCCAAAATCGCTAAAAAACATAAGGTGCTTCTTGCCGTAGATAATACTTTTGCAACCGCTTACTTACAAAGACCTTTAGATTTTGGTGCAGATATCGTTATGCATAGTGCTACAAAATATCTAGGAGGCCATAGTGATGTAATCTCGGGCTCTATAGTTGTGAATGACGATAAACTTGCAGAGCAACTGTATTTTATACAGAATGCAAGTGGAGGTATAGCAGGACCAATGGACAGTTTTTTGGTGTTGAGGGGTATCAAAACACTTCATTTGAGAATGCAACGCCATTCTGAAAATGGTAGAGCTGTGGCTGAGTATTTACAAAATCATCCTAAAGTTGAAAACGTATACTGGCCAGGACTTAAAGACCACCCTAATCATGACATTGCTAAAAAACAAATGAAAGATTTTGGAGGAATGGTTTCATTTACGACTAAAGGCAATTCTTATAAAGAGGCCATTAAATTTGTTGAAAACATAAAGGTTTTTACGTTAGCTGAATCTCTTGGAGGAGTAGAATCTCTTGCAGGACATCCTGCTAGCATGACTCATGCCAGCATTCCTAAAGAGGAAAGAGAAAAAATAGGTGTTGTAGATTCTTTAATACGACTTAGTGTGGGTATCGAAGATAAAGAAGATTTGCTAGAGGATCTAAAGCAAGCTTTAGGTTGATTTTTCGTTGAACGAGGATTAAAATTAAAAGACTTTTAATCAATACTGTAGCTATAACCAACAGTAAACCAAAACATCCAATCGTTGTATTTATTTTGCGAGCCAATAGGCTCTAGACCATCTACAAAATCTGAAACATAATAATGCCATCTTAATTCTGCAAAAATATCTGACTTTTTAGTTATTTTATATTTAGCCCCAGCTTGAAAATTTGCAGATAAGGTAATACTAGAATCATTAGAAAAAGCGGGATCTTCTCCTGGACCCGCTAAGAAAGTAGGAAATGTTGTTTCTGGTAAACCAAGTCCATCTTCTAGGGAAGTTTCAGCAACAGGAGAATAGAAAACGAAATTCAATCCAATACCTCCATAGGGCGTAAAGGTTCCAGATCCTCTTTCAAAGTCTCTTATTCGCATAAGATAATATTCTAAACCGGATCCTATTTCTAGAACATTAGCTTTCCCAGTCATAGATCTGAGTTGTAGACCTCCTAGATTATCTTTATCTGCAATAGCTCCAAAATGATTTAACGTAGTAGTGTGATATATTAAGGAAGATCTAACTTTAAAATGTTGCCTAGTATATTGAGAAATAAAATCTGAATAAGCGAAATTCATATAGTGATTAATCCCAAAACCAAAGCCAATATTTTCTCTTAAAGCCTCCCTATCACCTCTAAGACCATAATCCCCCCTAAAAGAAACAGGGCCTGCCATAATACCAACTTCATGATATATCTGTGCCTGGTTTTCGTGGGTTCCAAGGATTGAAAATAATAGAAAAACAATAATAGGATAAAGCTTGATTTTCATATACTGAAGTTAATTGCAAACAAATATAGAAAAACAAAACTTAAATGATAAAAAAAGTTTAATACAAGAGATGTAAGCTCTTAGAAGTCAAACAAATATTAATCAATTTTTATGTTATCTCTAAAATCGAAATTATATATTTGCGGAAACATTGAAAAATCATCTCTACAATAAGAATAACAAAATGAATAAAGAACTCGAAGAATTTTTAAATACTGTGTCTGATAGAAATCCAAATCAACCTGAATTTTTACAAGCAGTCCACGAAGTCGCAGAAGCCATCATCCCTTTTATGGAAGATCATCCAAAATATAAAAATCATAAACTTTTGGAGCGAATGGTTGAGCCAGAGCGCGTAATCATGTTTAGAGTAACGTGGATAGATGACGAAGGCCAGATACAGGTTAACAGAGGCTATAGGATTCAGATGAACTCTGCCATAGGACCTTATAAAGGAGGGCTTAGGTTTCACCCTTCTGTAAATTTAAGTATTTTAAAGTTTTTAGCTTTTGAACAAGTCTTTAAAAATAGCCTCACTACTCTGCCAATGGGAGGTGGTAAAGGTGGAGCTGATTTTGATCCTAAAGGTAAATCAGATAATGAAGTGATGCGCTTCTGCCAGAGCTTTATGACAGAATTATACAGACATATTGGTAACAATACAGATGTTCCCGCTGGAGATATTGGTGTAGGAGGTCGAGAAGTGGGTTATCTTTTCGGTCAGTATAAACGCATTCAAAATGAATTCACAGGTATTTTGACCGGTAAAGGTCAGTCTTATGGAGGGTCTCTTATACGTCCAGAAGCTACTGGATACGGGAATGTATATTTCACTAAAAACATGCTGGAAACTCAAGGAACAACATTGGAAGGGAAAACTCTTTTGATTTCTGGTTCTGGTAATGTTGCTCAATATTCTGCTGAAAAGGCTATTGAGTTAGGAGCAAAAATTCTTACCATGTCAGATTCTGGCGGTTACATTTATGATAATAATGGTATAGATAGAGAAAAACTTGATTTTATCATGAATTTAAAAAATGTCAAACGGGGAAGAATAGAAGAATATATAGAGAAGTACCCTTCTGCTAAATATGAAGAAGGTAAAACGCCTTGGCATGAAAACGGGGACATTGCAATGCCTTGTGCCACTCAAAATGAACTTCTAGAAGATGATGCACAAGCTTTGGTTGATAATGGTTGTATGCTTGTAGGTGAAGGAGCCAACATGCCATGTACGCCTGAGGCTATTGAAATATTCCATAAAAATAAAATTTTGTTTTCTCCTGGAAAGGCATCAAATGCTGGAGGCGTTGCAACATCAGGATTAGAAATGTCACAAAACTCTATGCGTTACAATTGGACTGCAGAAGAAGTAGATGCTAAACTCAAGCACATCATGAACGATATCCATGAAGCTTGTGTTACCTATGGTAAAGAGGAAGATGGTTATGTAGATTATGTAAAAGGGGCTAACATTGCTGGTTTTGTAAAAGTAGCTGATGCTATGATTGCACAAGGCGCCGTATAATCTAATTTTTTTATATATTATTGAGCCAGTTGAGGATAACTTCAACTGGCTTTTTTATTCAGAACTGATTTTTTTACAATAAATTCACCTTTTAATAAGTTTTAAAGCCCTAGACTTTATACCAATGAAGAATTTTGTTTTAATCTTTCTTATTTTTCCCTCTATCGTTTTATGTCAAGACTTTTCCGATCGGTGGAAAGGTTACTTCTCCTATTATAATATTACAGATTTAGATGAAAGCGGTAACAAGGTTTATGCTGCTGCAGAAAACGCCTATTTCATTTACGACATTCCTACTCAAACCCTCCAAACAGTCACCTCAATTGAAGGCTTATCGGGTAATAAAATTTCCAAAATATACCATTCTGAAAACTATGGCTTAACCTGTATAGGTTACGAGGATGGTCTTATTCAAATTGTGATGGATAACAACCAAAACATATTTTCGGTGGTTGACATTAGAGATAAAATTTCCATATCACCAAACAATAAACGGATCAACAATTTTTTTGAATTTGAAGGCAAACTTTATATTTCTACCGATTTTGGGATTGCTGAATATAGCCTTCAAAATTTAGAGTTTGAAGATTCTTTTTTTATAGGAACAAATGGAAGCCAAATTCAAATCAATCAGATTACCATTTTAGAGGGGAAAATCTACGCAGCCACAAGTCTAGAAGGCATTAAATCTGCAGATATTACAAGTCCTAATTTGATAGATTTTGAGGTCTGGCAAACCGAGTATACCGGGAATTGGAAAGGTGTTTTAAATTTTTCTAATACTATTTTTGGATTAAGAAATAACAATACAATTTCTACATTACAAAATGGAACTGCTTCTATTTTTAATGCTGTCGGTTCCAACGTTACTGGCTTCAACGTAAGTGGAGAGCAACTTGTTATCACTGCCGCCAATCAAGTCTCAGCTTATAATTCTGAACTTAATCTAGAAGCGTTTATTGACCAACTTCAAGATGCAGAGTTTTCCATTAACACTTCAGTATCCAGTAATGGACAATATTTTTTGGGGCATAGTAGTCTAGGCCTTCTCAATTTTCAAGACTCCAGTACAACCGTATTTTCAGAATTGAGTCCAGCTGGGCCTTTATTAAATAGGATTTTCAGTCTAGAAGCCACGGCAAGTGATCTTTGGGTCACTTTTGGGGAATACGATCAATTTTTAAACCCTTTCCCTTTAAATTCTAGAGGCCTTAGCCACCTTACAGAAGAGGAATGGATAAATATTGATGTGGAGAATTTAAATAATGCGAGAGAGCTTTCTAATGTCTCAATTGACCCGTCTAACCCCAATCGTGTTTTTGTAAGCAGCTTCTTCGATGGGCTTTTAGAGATTGAAAATAATGAACTTATCCAACAGTATGATTCTTCCAACAGTATCATTGAAGGAGTTCCTAGCAACATCAACGATAATAGGATAGGCGCTAGTGTTTTTGACAGTCAAGGTAATTTGTACTTTACCAATTCAATTGCAGAAAATCAGCTGAAACGCTTGAATGCTAATGGGGAATTTGTAAATATCGACATGTCGGACGGTTACTTAAATCCAACAGAAACCTCATCTTCAAAAATGGTCATCGATAATAATAACAATATTTTTATAGGAACTCTTAAAGATGGAGTAGTCGCTTACAGTCCAACTACAAACACCTCAGCTTTGATTTCTAGTAACATACAAGGCGTTGAATTTCCTGACACTTTCAATGCGAATCCTAACATTACAGCTTTAGAAATAGACCAAAATTCTCGTTTATGGATAGGTACTCAAGCGGGTTTAAGGGTGATGTCGAATCCAACTGCTATTTTTAATGAAAATCAAAATGTAAGAGTCTCTCCAATTATCATAGAAGATGTAGACGGTCTCCCACAAGAGTTACTTTTTGAGCAGTTTATAACCGATATTACTACGGATGGAGCTAACAACAAATGGATTTCTACGGCAGATTCTGGAGTGTTTCAAGTTTCTGCAAACGGTCAAGATATTTTAAATATTTTTAATGTCGATAATTCCCCGCTTCCTACAAATAGTGTAAGAACTGTGAGCATCAATCAATCTACAGGTGAAGTTTTCTTTGGGACTACGAGTGGGTTATTATCTTATTCTAGCCGAGTCACTTCAGGAAATGAAACTTTAGAAAACCTGAGAGCATATCCCAACCCCGTAAGACCGAACTACACAGGGCTTGTCATTATAGATGGCCTTACAAATGGTGCCAATGTGAAGATTACAGATGTAAGCGGTAATCTTGTGTTTGAAGAGTTTGTGGATGGGGGATCTCTTCAATGGGATACTAGGGCTTTTGGGAAGCATAAAGTAGCGTCGGGTGTATACTTTATTGTGGTAACAGGTGAGGATCAAATTGAAACGAAGGTTGGTAAAATAATGATTATACGATAGCCTAAAAAATGCAACTTAAAACTAAAGCCATTGTCATTTCAAATGTAAAATTTGGTGAGGCAGATTTAATAGTAAAATGTTTTACGCTTGAAAAAGGAGTGGTTTCCTTTATGCTCAAAGGAATTCGGAAATCGAAAAAAGGAAGAATGAGAGTCTCTTTATTTCAGCAATTGACTCTTTTAGAAATTGAAGCTACTTATAAAGAAAACAAAAATTTACAGTATTTAAAGGAAGTAAAAATAGATCATCCTTTACAAACTTTACATACAGATATTTTCAAATCTACCATTGTGATGTTTCTGGCTGAAGTTTTAAAAAGCAGTATCCAGGAAGAGGAAAAAAACGAAAGCCTGTTCCAGTTTCTGAAGGAAAGTCTTATATATCTAGATCAAGTAGACTCTATTAAAAATTTCCACCTACATTTTATAGTGAAACTAACTAGTTTTTTAGGATTTTCTCCAGATCAAAGCAGTACAGACTTTCCCTATTTTGATATGTTAAATGGTGTTTTTCAGCTGAAAGAATATAATATGTATTCTTTCAACAATACAAATTCAGTATTATTAAAAGAATTGATAAAACTCGAAAACTATGGTGGAGCTGAAAACCTAAAGCTTAATCAAGAGAGAAGAAAGAGTTTTCTAGACTTTATGATGCTCTATTATGAACTGCAATTGCAAGGGTTTAGAAAGCCCAAATCTCTGGAAGTCTTACAACAACTCTTTTAAACTATAAGCCCCTTTCTTTCTGAATTCGTTCATAGGCTTCTTGAACCTTATTGAACTTCTCTTGAGCACCCTTTTGATAGGCCTGGTCCATGTGTTGTAATTTATCCGGATGGTATTTCTTAGCCATAGTTCTGTAGGCTTTTTTAACTTCGGAATCTGAGGCAGATTTCTCGATTTCCAAGATTTTATAAGCATCGTCCGCAGATTTGAAGAACATGGCTTTTATACTTTCAAAATCGGAATGAGCTACACGAAGATTCTGAGAGATAGAGAGCAATACCTGAAGCTCTGCTTCAGAAACATGCCCGTCTGCATTGGAGATATTAAAAAGAAAATGAAGGATTTGAAGTCTCACTTCATAACGAACTCTTGGTCTAAGGTATTCACAAATTCTAGGAACGGAAATCTCTCTGTCTTTAATGACCTCATTAAAAGTTCTAAACGTTGCATTAGCTCTTTCTTTTCCATAAGCTTGAACAAAATACAACCTCACATAATCCATTTCTTTTTGGGTAACTTTGCCATCTGCTTTTATGACTAAAGAGGCCAACGAAAGGAGATTAAGTTCAAAATCTCCAGGGGAGACTTCTCCCTTTTGTTCTTGAAATACTTTTCCAAAGCCTCCGCCTCCCCCTTTGGAAGAGCTAGAAAAAATTCTGTCTAAAATAGAACCGATGATAAAGCCTAAGATCGCACCACCAAAACGCATGTAAAAAAAGCCAAGAATGGCACCTATCCACTTCAAATTATAAAATATTAGATTGCAAATATAAAATCATCGTTGTATTTATATCCAAAAAGTTATTGTTTTTAAGATAGATTAAACGATCACTAATAGAATTGAAATCATTGTGTTAAGACCAATAGAGATAGAAGACATTTTTTATACATTTGTATTTATAATGAATATAAATTAAAAATTAAGCATATGTATCCACCAGAATTAGTAAAACCAATGCAGCAAGAACTTACTGCTGTAGGTTTTAATGAATTAAGAAGCAAAGCTGATGTTGATATGGCTTTAGCCAAAGAAGGAACAACTTTGGTTGTGGTCAATTCAGTTTGCGGTTGTGCTGCGGCAAACGCTAGACCCGGAGCTATAAAATCTTTGAAAAATTCTAAATCTCCAGATCACCTCGTTACTGTTTTTGCAGGAGTAGATAAAGAAGCGACAGATGAAGCAAGATCTAAAATGATACCGTTCCCTCCAAGTTCGCCATCTATGGCACTTTTCAAAAACGGAGAGCTCGTTCACATGCTAGAAAGACATCATATCGAAGGCAGACCTGCAGAATTGATTGCAGATAACCTTATGGATGCTTATAACCAGCATTGCTAAAAAAATCAAATTTCTAAAAAGCCATTTTCATTGAAAATGGCTTTTTTTATAGCTGAATTTTAAATTTAGTTTAGCCAGATATTTATAAGTAAATCGTAATTTTAAGCCTTATACATTACAGCATTCAATTGATGAAAAAAGTCTTCTCCTATAGTCTTTCCGTTATATTCTATTTGTTTTTTGGTTTAACCCTTGTAGTTTTTCATGCCTACCAATGGATCGCGTTTAATGCCTTTGGTTATCAAGCTCACAAAAAAAGTGTAGATATTTTAAACTTTTTTCTACTGCGTTGTTTGAATATTGTGGGAACTCGTTTTCAGTATAATAATAGTTTTACTTTTGAAACAGATCGCCCACATATTATTGTTTGCAATCACCAAAGCATGTTCGATATTCCTCCAATTATTTGGTACATGAGGAAATTACATCCCAAGTTTATCAGTAAAAAAGAACTGGCAAAAGGTGTTCCCTCTATTTCTTATAATTTAAGACATGGAGGTTCTGTCCTAATAGATAGAAAAAATGCTGCGCAAGCTTTAGGAGAAATTAAAAAACTAGGAAAATACATATCAGAAACCAAGCGATCTGCTGTCATATTTCCTGAAGGTACCCGAAGCAAAACAGGGCAAATCAAAGAGTTTGCAAGCAAAGGTCTTACCGCTTTACTAGAGGCCTGCCCAGAAGCTGTAGTCGTTCCAGTTTGTGTAAACAACTCGTGGAAACTTCAACAAAACGGGATGTTCCCTTTGGGTGTCGGCGTGTTTTTAAAACTTGAAGTCCTGAAACCTCATGAGGCCAAGAATTTTAAAATCCCAGAGTTAATTGCACTTTTAGAAGAACAAATATCCAGTCAAGTCCAACACAATTAGATCTCAATTTATGTCAGATGCACTAGTTATTTCCAATACCAAAAACTTTGTCCAAGACAGTCTCAAAGATGCTGAAGGTGGTCACGATTGGTTTCATATTTTACGAGTTTATACCAATGCCAAACACCTTTTAAAATCTGAAACGGCGAACTCATTTATTGTAGAAGTAGCCAGTTTGCTTCATGACATTGCAGATTCAAAATTTCATGGAGGAGATGAGGAGATTGGACCACAAAAGGCACGCGTTTTCTTAGAGACTCAAACTATCGAGCAAAAAGATCTAGAGCATGTTATTAAGATTATAGAAAACGTCTCCTATAAAGGAGGGCATTCCCATAGTGACTTCCATTCTAAAGAACTAGAAATTGTTCAGGATGCAGATCGATTGGATGCTCTTGGAGCAATTGGTATCGCAAGAACTTTTAATTTTGGGGGATTCAAAAACAATCCAATTTACGATCCCAGTGTTCCTGCTCATCCCGAGCAAAGTAAGAAAGACTATAAAAAGTCTAATTCTCCAACCATCAATCACTTTTATGAAAAATTATTATTGCTGAAAGACAAGATGAATACAAATTCTGCGAAAGCAATTGCTGAAAAGCGACATAATTATATGGTTAGCTATCTAGATCAGTTTTATAAGGAATGGCATGGTGAGCTCTGAAGTTATCTAAGCGATAACACCTCATTTTCTGCAAGGATAAAAACATCTTCATTGTCTTCTGGCTCAATCAAAAAATGACCCGTAAAGGCCCCGAAGGCTGGTAAAATTAATTGGTATTTTTTTTTATAAAAACAAGATAGTTTTAGCTGTTGCTTTCCTTGACCTCTTAATCTATAACCAGGATGTAGATGTCCGCAGATATTCCAAAACCCCTGTTTTTCTTCAGGATGATGAGACAGAAATAAAGTATCTATGTTTAAAGATGGGACAACCTCAATCCCTAAATCTTCAAAATAGTAGGAAGGGATAATATCGTGATTACCCACAACCAAAGTCATCTTTATGCTTTGCTCCTTTACCCAAGCAGTAAATCTATCCCAATCTCTATTCTGAGTAGAATGGAATAAATCGCCCAAAAAAATAATGCCTTTCGGTTGAAATTCGTCAATCACACGATCTAATTTTTTAAAATTTTCCAGACTGACTTCATTTGGCAAGGCACTTCCATTTTTGCGAAAATGATCGATCTTCCCAAAATGAACATCTGCAATAAGAAGGACTTCCTTGGAAGGCCAATATAAGCTTCCACTGGAGTGCATGATAAACTGAGAATTGCCGTAGTTGAGATGCAAAGTTTAAGAATTAAGAATTTCAATAATTTGTGGTTTTCCGGAATACATAGCTTTTATTTTATCTACTTTTTTAAAGCTTATTTCCATTGACTTTTGGGTCAATTCATCTAAATTATTTTTTATTTTTAATATAGCAATGTCATGTTCTTTATCCTTTGATATGTATTCTATTAAAAGTGTTTTACTACTAGTTTGTATAATTTTATACTTAGAAATTATTGGGAAATGCTCAAAAATACCAGTAAAACTATGAACTATTAAGTTTTTACCGAAAGGGGTTTTAATAACATCAGTCTCCCTACCTATAATTTTTTTTAGTAATGGATAGTTGAATTTTTTATCTTTTGGATAATTAGATTTTTCTAACTTTATAGCTAGATCTCCTAGCTTATATCGTAAAAAGGGTTGAGCATAACTTGTTAGACAAGTAACTAAAACATGTCCTAGCTCCCCTTCATCAACTTCTTTACCATAATCATCCACAATTTCAATATAAACATGCGGCGAAGTAATGTAATAGAAAGGAGTGTCATATTTAGCGGCCATCAAAAACCCTTCTGCACAACCGTAAGTATCTAATATTTTTGGAGAAATAAAAACCTTGCTAAAGACACTTTCGTAGTGTTCAAAAAGCTTGTCTCCTAAAGAAATAATTGCATCGATTTTATGTTTTTTGTTATTTAAATCCATCCATTTTGCTAATTCGAAAATAGCAGATGGATAACCAATAATAAATTTTACTTTTTTACTCTTCAGTTTAAAATTTATGCGCTCAAAATCTTTATCGTCTAAAGAAAAAGCACTTTCATAGTTAATATTAAAAAAAAAGTCTTTTAAAGACTTAATAAAACCTCGGTCTGGTGAAATACCAAATTGAAGTGTAGGAATTCCCTCTTGATAACCTGTCCACTCAAACCAATGCCTTTGAATGGCCTGGTTATAATAAGTTAATTTATGCGTTGTATAGCTAAAAGACTGTTTGCCAGTACTACCACTACTGAAATTTTTTTTCAGTTTTTCTTTATCAAAATCTTTTGCAATTAGATCATCATGATTACTGTTGAGTAACTCTTTGGTTAAAACAGGTATTTTTTTTAGGGCTTTATAAGGATCTTCAAAATCAAGATCTAACTCAGTTTTATAATAAGGAACCTTTTCTGTAGAATATAGAAGAATTTCCTTAAGTCGTTCTTTTTGAATATACCGAAGTTCTTTTTCAGAAAGTTTGTCGAATTTTCTCCACTCCTTAAGATGAAGATTATAATTTCCTCCAAAGGCCAAGTCACCAAGAGGTACTATAACTTTTCTAAGTAATTTTGGATACATTTTCTTATAATTCGAATTCATCTTGATAATAAAAATAGTGTTTAATTAGTGAAGCAATTTACAAACATTTACTTTTGAAGCATAATCTTAGTTTATAAACTCATGAATGTTTTAATCCTTGGTAGCGGTGGTCGTGAACACACTTTAGCTTATAAAATAGCACAAAGCTCTTCTTGTAAAAGTTTATATGTTGCTCCTGGTAATGCTGGAACTGCTCAATGTTCTACAAATCTCGAATTGGATATTCTCAATTTTGAAGAGGTAGCTCAGGCCGTGAAAAAGAACCAAATTGATATGTTGATTGTTGGTCCTGAAGCTCCATTAGTGGAAGGGATTAAAGATTATTTTGACGATAGAAGTGAGTTCTCTTATTTGAAAATTGTTGGCCCTTCTAAATATGGAGCTTTACTTGAGGGAAGTAAAGAACGCGCTAAGGAGTTTATGAAAGCCCATAATGTCCCCACAGCAGCTTACCAAAGTTTTGATAAAGAGAGCTTAGAGGCTGGTAAAGTGTTTTTAACAACCATGAAGCCTCCTTATGTGCTAAAAGCAGATGGACTTGCAGGGGGAAAAGGAGTCCTCATTCTAAGTAGCCTTAAGGAGGCTCAAGATGAACTTGGAAATATGCTAACCAATAATAAATTTGGTAAAGCTTCAGAAAAGGTCGTCATAGAAGAATTTTTAAAAGGGATAGAACTAAGTGTTTTTGTATTAACCGATGGTAAACATTACCTCACTCTACCCAATGCCAAAGATTATAAACGTATAGGAGAAGGAGATACAGGGTTGAATACAGGCGGAATGGGGGCCATTTCTCCTGTTCCATTTGCCGATGATGCTTTTATGAAAAAAGTAGATGAAAAAGTCGTAAAGCCTAGTATAGATGGCTTAAACAAAGAAAGCATAGATTATACCGGATTTTTATTTATTGGTTTGATGAAAGTTGGCGATGAACCCTTTGTTGTAGAATACAATGTAAGATTAGGTGATCCGGAGACCGAAGTTGTTATCCCAAGAATTAAAAACGACTTACTTGACCTACTTTCAAAAACCTGTGAAGGGTCTATTTCTAAACTAGAGTTGGGCATAGATCCTAGATATGCTTCAACTGTTATGCTGGTGTCTGGAGGCTATCCTGAAGCTTATGAAAAAGGGAAAGTTATAACCGGTCTAGAAGAGATTAAAAATACAGAGGATCTATTTATTTGTCATGCTGGTACCAAAAGCAAAAACGATCAAGTTATAACTAACGGCGGTCGTGTAATAGCAGTTACTGCTTTTGATGATAATTTTCAAGCCGCTTTACAAACAGCCTATAAAAATGTAGAAAACATCAATTTTGATAAGAAATATTTCAGAAGAGATCTGGGACAAGACTTAGTTTAATTCCGCATCCTTTCCTAAAAATGAATGAGCCTTAATGCTTTTGTCTTCTTTATCGTTTTCATCAAAGTTTTTCAGTTGTTTCATCCAATAGAGAAAAGCAACAAAAACGATGAGTATGAAGAAGAAATTCAATCCATTAGCGGCCCACCAAGAATCCTCCTGTAGTTCTCTAAGAGCATCTAAAGGTAAAAACAAAACATCTTGAAATAAACTTGCAATACCTTCAAAAAAATCCTTCATGTCTGTAGTATATTATATTTACTTTGCAAAAGTAACAAATTAGACTATGCTAACAAGGTTTTTTAGTCATTCAAAACCCATTGCTTTTGTCATCATAAGCATCCTGTTTGCTGTGGCTTTTTTTATTGAAAATTTTCTATCGAATTCTGAAGAGGTGAGTACAAGCTTTGCGATTAATAAAATTGGCATATTAGCTGTTTTCTTATTCATCATTTTCTTACTCAATTTTTTGGTAAAACGCAATAAGATTCATAAATCAAATAGCTATGCAGTATCAAGCTTTGTCTTTTTAAGCATTGCCTTCCCAGAATTGTTAAGATCTTCTGAGTTTATTTTAAGCTACTTATTTTTACTCTTATCGATGAGAAAAATTTTAAGTTTAAAAACAAATAAAGCTGTAAAACAGAAGATTTTTGACTCTGGATTTTTATTGATGATCTCCATTCTCTTCGAACCTTTTCATCTCTTCTTCTTAATTTTCATTTATTTTGGAGTCATCATGTACGCCTCACAAAATTATAGACACTTCATCATACCTTTATTCGGTATGATTGTAGCTTTTGTACTTTATACCTCCTTTATTCTTATAGTTGAAAATAGCTTCGTCAATTACTCCATTTATCTCCCTCACTTTGGTGGTATAGAAAGTCTATTCACCAATTTTAAGTACAGTATTTTATTAAGCTTATCCCTATTGTTTTTATTATGGGTTATTATTCAATTTCCGAAGATTTACAATCGCTCAAAACTCCATGAAAGTGAGAGTATAACTCTTGTATTGGTTTTCTTGGTAGTATCTCTTGCAGTCCTTTTATTAAACAAGACTTTAATTTCCGTGGATATTATTTATCTTATTTTTCCTTTATCTATTTTAATAGGGAATTACTTCCAGTTAAAAACTACCAAAAAGTGGACAAAGGAGATTTTTTACGCTCTTATGTTGAGTGGTGTAGTTTTTTCTGCCATATATTAATAGAGTCAAGAACGTTTAAGCAAGTTTGTTTTAAAAACACTTGGTATATTTGCCTTAATTATTAAAAAGTCATCTTATGTTTTCAGAAAAATCAAATAGAATATTCATTCAGGTTATCGAAACTTATCACGTTAAAGACGAGGTCCATCAAGACTTTACCAATCCATTCGACAGGAAAGACTCCCTTATAGAGCATTTGCTATACAGAAAATGCTGGATAGATACGGTTCAATGGCATTATGAAGATTTAATAAGAGACCCCAATATTTCTCCTGAAGATGCTTTGGTTCTTAAAAGAAAAATTGATGCTTCCAATCAAGATAGAACAGATACCGTAGAATATGTGGACAGTTATTTTTTGGATTTATTTGATAGTGTAGAACCTAAATCTGATGCCAAAATCAATACTGAAAGCCCAGCCTGGGGAATTGACAGGCTTTCTATTTTAGCCTTAAAGATTTACCATATGAATGAAGAAGCTAACAGAACTGATGCTTCAGAGAAACATCAAATGACGTGTAAAGCAAAACTCAATATTTTATTGGAGCAACGAAAAGACCTGTCGCTTGCCATAGATCAACTTTTGGAGGACATAAAACTAGGCGATAAGTATATGAAAGTCTACAAGCAAATGAAGATGTACAATGACGATGAAATGAATCCTGTCTTGAGAAGTAAACGCTAACATGAAACATCCAAGCCACATTTTAGTCATACGCTTATCTGCTATGGGAGATGTGGCTATGACTGTACCAGTCCTAAAACAACTCCTAGAAACCTATCCAAAATTAAGAATCACTGTTCTCACAAAACCATTCTTCGCTTCCCTTTTTGAGCATTTAGATAGAGTTCAAGTGTTAAAAGCAGAAGTAAAAACTAAACATAAAGGGATTTCTGGACTTTGGGTATTGGCTAAAAGCCTTCATCGTCTAGAATTTGATTCTATTGCAGATTTACATAATGTTTTAAGGTCTCGCATTTTATGCGGATTTTTAAAAGTAAAGGGACATGACTATTACAGGATAGACAAAGGTCGCCCAGAGAAAAAAGCCTTAACACGCTCAGATAATAAGATTTTTAAGCCATTGAAATCGACACACAGGCGTTATGCAGATGTATTCAAGAAGCTAAATTTACCTTTAGATAAAACCTTTAAAATCGATAAGCAAAGACTCGCTCTTTCTAAGTCTATATCTACTTTTAAGGAATTAGACACCACTCAAAAATGGATTGGTATTGCCCCGTTTGCAGCACATTCTCCAAAACAATACCCTTTAAAACTTATGAAGCAGGTTATTGCAAAATTGAATGAAAAAGGCGTACAAGTTTTGTTATTCGGAGGAGGATCAAAAGAAAAAAAGCGCTTGGAGTCTCTCGCTAAAGATTTTAAGAAGTGTTATTCTATCGCAGGCAAGTTTAGTTTTCCTGAAGAATTACAGCTCATTTCTAATTTAGAAGTTATGCTTTCTATGGATAGTGGGAATGGGCATTTGGCAGCTATGTTTGGAGTAGACGTTATCACTTTGTGGGGGGCAACTCATCCGTATGCAGGATTTGCTCCCTATGGACAAACCGAAGATCAACAATTGTTACCCGATTTAAAAAAATATCCCTTGTTACCAACTTCCGTATATGGGAATAAAAAGCTAAAGGCCTATAAAAAAGTAATGCACGACATCACTCCTGATGAGGTCTTTCAAAAACTAAAACCTTATTTGGACTAGTCTATTAAAACAAAAAAGCTGCTTACAGATGTAAGCAGCTTTAAATAGTTGTAAGGCTTATTTATTTTCTGAATAGCGTTTTGCAACTTCTTCCCAGTTGATGACATTAAAAAATGCATCGATGTAGTCTGGTCTTCTATTTTGATAATTCAAATAGTAAGCATGTTCCCAAACATCCAATCCTAAAATAGGTGTTCCACCATGGCCTACATTAGGCATCAACGGGTTGTCTTGATTTGCTGTAGAGCAAACTTCTACTTTACCACCATTATGGACAGTTAACCAAGCCCATCCAGAACCAAATTGACCTGCAGCAGCTGTAGAGAAAGCATCTTTAAAAGCCTCGAAAGATCCAAAAGAATCATCGATAGACTTTGCTAATTCTCCAGATGGTTTTCCACCACCTTTTGGAGACATCACTTTCCAAAACAAACTGTGGTTATAAAAGCCACCTCCGTTATTTCTCACTGCTTTGTTGGATAGATCCAGATTGATAAGTATGTTTTCTATAGTTTTACCTTCTAAATCTGAACCTTCTAAAGCAGTATTTAATTTTTTGGTATATCCAGCATGGTGCTTACCATGGTGAATTTCCATCGTTTTTGCGTCAATATGTGGCTCAAGTGCATCATGAGCGTAATCTAATTTTGGTAATTCAAAAGCCATAATCTGATTTTTTTGTTAATATATTACAACCAAAAGTAAGTATTATGACTTTGTTTTTGGTTTTTTTGATGTTATTATTTACTTAAAACAGATTATATACGCTAAATCAAGAATCTTAAGTCAAGCCTCTGGGGAATGAAACGCTCTATAAGGTATTAAAAAGGGTTTTAGATTTTTAAAAGACTTTAGAATCAAATTTAATACCTTCCCATTAAAATTTAAATGATGTTGACAACGTCCAATTTTAGGATTTACAATGCTTCTGCAGGATCTGGTAAAACCTTCAAATTAGCAGAGCGCTACCTGAGCTTGCTTCTTTCTTCTCCCAAAAATAATAGCTTTCAAAATATTTTAGCCATCACTTTCACCAATAAAGCTGTTGGGGAAATGAAATCTAGGATTTTGGAGTATCTCTTGAGTTTTTCTGAAGGTAAAACCACTATGGAAGGTGACCCTATGCTCCTATTAATCCATCAAAGCACAGGCTTAACCAAGGAGCAAATTCAGAAGAAATCTAAAAAAGTTCTTAACGAAATTTTGAATAATTATGCCGCTTTTGAGGTCTCCACTATAGATGCATTTACTCATAGAATCATAAGAACTTTTGCGAAAGATTTAGGCCTATCTATGAATTTTGACATAGAGATGGATACCAAGCAAGTTTTGGAACTGGCTGTAGAACGTGTTGTTGAAAAAGCAGGAAAAGAGGAAGAGCTTACCAAAGTTCTCATTGATTTTGCTACAGAAAAAGTAGAGGATGATAAAAGCGGAAACATAAGTTTAGATATCATCAATGCCTCAAGCCTTCTTTTAAGTGAAAAGGATGAAGCATACATCAACCTTTTAAAAGAGTATAGTCTGATGGACTTCAAACAATTTAAAACTAAGCTTAAAAAAGAAGTTTTGTCGATCGATGAACATCTGCTTTCCATTGGAAACGCCTTTCTAAGTGAAATGCAAGATAATGGACTAGAGGCAAAAGATTTCAAAGGGAGTTATATCCCGAAATTCTTTAAAAAACTCACCGAGGATAGGGCTACGCTTACTTTTACTGCACAATGGCAAAGCACACTAGAAGATGAAGACACCTATGTCACCAAAAAGCTTAACGATGAGGTAAAGGCTAAGGTCTTTTCTATGAAAAGTTTTATTGTAGAAAAATTTGAAGCGGTTAGATCTCTTTATTCCAATAAGAAACTATATGAGAAAGTACACCGAAACATCACCCAATTATCTTTACTAGGTGCCGTAAAGGGGGAAATGGAACTCCTCAAAAACGAGCAAAACATAATGTTGATTTCAGATTTCAACAAAAAGATAAGTGAGGAAATAAAGAAACAACCCGCTCCTTTTATTTTTGAACGCTTAGGAGAGAAATTTCAGCATTATTTTATAGACGAGTTTCAAGATACCTCAAGACTACAGTGGAATAATTTGATTCCGTTAACGGGAAATGCCCTTTCCGCTTTATTTGATGACGAAAAACCCGGCACTTTAACTCTTGTGGGAGACGCCAAGCAATCCATCTACGCTTGGCGAGGCGGAGATGCTCATCAATTTATAGATCTTTCTCAGGGGAATTCTCCATTCTCCACAGATCCAAGCGTGGAAACCTTAAGTAGCAATTTTAGGAGTAGTAAGGCTATTGTTTCTTTCAATAATGATTTTTTTGAATTTGTTGGCCATCAGCTTAATGATGAGAAGCTAAAGATTTTGTTTAGCGAAGAACACCTAAAGCAAAAGGTGCATAAAACTGAGGAAGGATACGTTAATCTTAGATTTTTAGAAGCCTCAAGCAATGAGGAAAGAGCTGAAGTATACCCAGAAGAAATTCTAAAAATAATACTTCAAAAGAAAGAACAAGGTTTTCCACTAGGGGACATTTGTATTTTAATTCGACAAAAATCTGAAGGCATTGCGATTGCAGAATATTTAAATCAACAGAATATTCCAATAATTTCTTCTGAAACTTTACTGATTAAATCAGACGATCAAGTTCAGTTTGTTTTAGCTCTTTTACATGTTTTAAATGATGATAAAGATGAGCTGTCTAAAGCTGAGGTTCTAAAGGAAGTCTTGACAAGATTATCGTTTTCAGAAGAAGAGCATTTTACTATTTTAAGAAACACACTCCATAAAGAGAAGGACGTCTTCTGGGAAAAATTAAAGCAGTTCGGCTTCACTTTCGACCCCAAACACTTTCATACCCTACCCTTTTACGATGCCGTAGAATATCTCATCCATAAATTTCAAGTTGAAAGATTTGCAAGTGCATATCTCCAGTTTTTTCTTGATGAGGTTTTTGAATTCACGCAAAAGCAAAATGGAAATCTAAATGCTTTTCTAGGCTATTGGTCAAACCAAGGTAAGAGTAAAAGCATTGTGAGTACAGAAAGTGAAAATGCCGTACAAATCATGACCATTCATAAAAGTAAGGGACTTCAATTTCCGGTTGTGATTTTTCCTTATGCTAAGCAACAGATCGATTATACGGGGACTAGTCATCTTTGGGTAAAACTGCCAGAAAAATTCCAAATCCCCTTTGCTCTTATCACTAAACCTGGAAAAGATATAGATAACCCTAATTATACAGACAGCTATCTTGACTTAGTAAACGGATTAGAAATGGAAAACATCAATATTCTTTATGTGGCTTTAACCCGTGCGGCATCGGAGTTGTTTATCCTTTCAGAAGATGATAGAGATAAAAGTGGGAAAATAAAACTTAATACCTACTCAGGTTTACTTATGAGTTACCTAGAATCTAAAGGTGAAACCGTCCAGGTCTTAATTGAATATGAGTGGGGTAAAAGTACTCTACCTAAAAAGGGGCGAGTTTCTGAAGTAGAAAACATCAGTTTTAAATTTCATTCCCCTTCCCCGAGTCTTAGTTTAAATCTTGTAACAACTGCTGGAAAACTATGGAATGAGGATCTTGCAGACGCCCTTCAAAAAGGAAATTTGATTCATTCCCTTTTATCCAGGATACATATTCAAAGCGATATTAATGCATCATTAGAATGGCATTATACCAATGGATTTTTTGAAGAGGAGAAACTAGAAGTTTATAGAAAATCACTCAATAAAATAGTCACACACGATAAGCTTAAGGATTACTTTTATAGCGAATATGAGGTATGGAATGAGAAAGATATTTTTTTTAGAGATCAACTTTTAAGACCCGATAGGGTAAATATTAAGGACGGAAATGCTGTTCTGATCGATTATAAAACTGGAAAAGCATCAAATCAGCACATCAATCAGATCAATATGTATGCTGAATCTTTGATAGCTTTAAAATATAATGTTAAGAATAAACTGCTCGTTTATCTAAATGAATCTATTGAAGTAAAGATTGTTTAAATTTGCAGTAAAATGAAAATATATGTATTCAAATAAACTAAAACATCAACTTGCAGAAGAAATACAAAATATAAAAGATGATGGGCTATATAAAAAAGAGCGTATTATCACTTCTCCACAAGGAGCGGAAATCACTTTAGATTCTGGTAAAAGCGTTTTGAATTTTTGTTCAAATAACTACTTAGGCTTATCTTCTCACCCAGATGTGGTTAAAGCTGCAAAAGACACATTAGATACTCATGGTTTTGGGATGTCCAGTGTAAGGTTTATATGTGGAACTCAAGACATACACAAAACTCTGGAACATGAAATTGCTGAATTTTATGGTACCGAGGATACTATTCTCTATGCTGCTTGTTTCGATGCGAACGGAGGTGTTTTTGAGCCCTTGCTGGCCAAAGAAGATGCAATTATTTCCGATTCGCTCAATCATGCATCAGTCATTGATGGAGTGAGATTATGTAAAGCTGCTAGATATAGATATCAAAATGGGGACATGTCAGATCTTGAAGCACAATTAAAACAAGCCAAAGAAGACGGTGCTAGACATATATTAATTGTAACCGATGGTGTCTTTTCTATGGATGGCTTAGTTGCTCCATTAGATAAAATTTGTGATTTAGCAGATAAGTATGAGTCATTAGTTATGATTGACGAATGTCATGCTACTGGTTTTATAGGCGAAAAAGGAATTGGAACCCTAGAAGAAAAAGGTGTTTTAGGTCGTGTCGATATTATAACAGGAACCTTAGGCAAGGCCTTAGGTGGTGCTATGGGTGGGTATACAACTGGCAAAAAAGAAGTCATAGATCTTTTAAGACAGAGATCTCGTCCTTATTTATTTTCGAATTCTTTGGCGCCATCAATAGTAGGAGCTTCCATAAAAGTTTTTGATATTCTCAAAAATGACAATACTTTAAGAAAAAAACTTACAGAAAATACATCTTATTTCAAAAAACACATGAAAGATGCTGGATTTGATATTATTGATGGAGAATCTGCTATAGTTCCTGTTATGCTTTATGATGCTAAATTAGCCCAAGAAATGGCTGCTTTGCTACTAGAAGAAGGTATTTATGTGATTGGGTTTTTCTATCCGGTAGTGCCAAAAGGTAAAGCAAGAATACGTGTTCAGTTATCCGCTGCACATGACCAAAAACAGATCGATAAAGCAATTGAGGCCTTCGTAAAGGTTGGTAATCACTTAAAAATTATCGAAAGTTAATGCTTTTAGCGATTTTAATTTTACATTTGTTAACTATTGATAGATTTTATAATAAACTAAAACTAAAAAAACATGAAAAAATTGAACAAACTTTTTTTGCTACTCGCACTTTCTTTAGGAGTGTTCAGTATGCAAGCACAAGACGAGAAGAACCCTTGGGCTATTGTTATTGGAACTAATGCAGTAGATTTTTATGCTGCCGATAATGGAAATATTCCGGGAGAAATCTCAAGTGGAAGCTTATTTAGTGAATATTTTAACGCGGAGGATAATTGGAATTTTTTGCCATCAGTGTCTTACCTTGAAGTAAAAAGATATGTTGGAGATGGTTTTTCTGCTACATTAAACGGTTCGATAAACCAAATAGATCGACTAGGAGGTACTTCAGCTGCTGATTTAAGTTTTTATAACTTAGGGGCTGGCGTTCAATATAATTTCAAAAACCTTTTAAACACTACTGTTATTGATCCATTTTTAGGAGTTGGTGCAGGATATTATTGGTTAGATGACAACGGAGCTTCAACATTTGATTCAGATTTAGGTATTAACTTTTGGTTTAGTGACAACATTGCTTTCACAGTTAAATCTTCTTTTAAAACTGCTTTTGAAGATAGTAACTTCGACTATTTTCAACATTCTGCTGGTGTAACTATCTCATTTGGTGGAACTGATTCTGACGGAGACGGTGTTTACGATAAAGACGACATGTGCCCAGATGTACCAGGTTTAGCTGAATTTAACGGCTGCCCAGATTCTGATGGTGATGGTATTGTTGATAAAGATGATAAATGTCCTGATACTGCTGGATTAGAAGAATTTGACGGTTGCGCAGATTCTGATGGTGATGGTATTGCAGATCCAAATGATGATTGTCCAAACGAAGCTGGTTCTGAAGCTTTAAATGGATGTCCAGATGCAGATAAGGATGGAATAGCAGATAAGGATGATGAGTGTCCAAATGAAGCTGGACCAAAAGCAAACAACGGATGTCCTTATCCTGATTCTGACGGAGACGGTGTATTAGACAAAGATGATATGTGTCCAGATGTTGCTGGTACTAAGGCAAATAACGGTTGTCCAGAAGTCACTGAAGAAGTTCAAAAAGAATTGAATGAATATGCTAAAACCATCAATTTCGATACTGGTAAAACAACAATTACAAAAGATTCTGAAGAAGCTTTAGCTGCTATTATTTCAATTCTTGACGAATATCCTAATGCTAAATTTACAGTGGAAGGACATACTGACAGTGTTGGTAGTGATCAAAACAACAAAAGACTTTCTGAAGCTAGAGCGCTTTCTGTAAAATCTTACCTAGTTGAAAATGGTGTAGATGAATTTAGATTATCATCTGCTGGTTTTGGAGAAGAAAGACCAGTCGCAAGTAACGATACAAGATCTGGTAGAGCAGAAAACAGAAGAGTTGAAATTAACTTGAAAAAGTAACTTATTTAAAAAAATAATTTTTAAAAACACCCCATATCGGGGTGTTTTTTTATTTTTAACCTATGGAAAGTTTTATAGCTCATGTGGTTTCTCAATTACAAAATGTCAACTTAGACCATTGCCGGTTTATCCTACCCAGTCGAAGGGCTGCTCAAGCTTTTTCAAAAGAATTGTTACAGAGAAATCAAGGCGAAAGCTTTATCGTTCCACCAGTTCAAAGTATTGAAGAATTCATTGAAGATGTTTCTGAAGTAAAACTGATTAACAATTTAGAAACTTTATTTGAATTTTATAACATCTACAAAGACCATACAGACCCAAACCATCAAGAACCCATAGATCAAGTCTACAATTGGGGCCAATCTATTATTCAAGATTTTAATGAAATAGATCGATATCAAATAGATGCAAATCAGTTTTTTGGCAACCTTAAAGCTATAAAAGATATTGAACATTGGTCGAAATCGGATGTGAAAACAGAATTGGTCAAAAATTATATTCAATTTTGGGAGAGATTACCTAAGTATTACCAAGAATTAAAGGCTGACTTAAAGTCCAAAAACAAGGCCTACCAAGGTATGGCCTATCTTGAAGCTGTCAAAAACATAGAAGCTTATACCAAAAACTCTTCAAGGAATTTTTATTTAATAGGCTTCAATGCCTTAAATACCTGCGAAGAAGTCATTTTTCAGACCATTCTCAACCAAAATAGAGGGAAGGTTTTTTGGGATATCGACAATTATCTTTATGATAACCATATTGCTGGCATGTTTCTAAGACACTATTCAAAAACGTGGCCACATTATTCTCTAGAAAGTTTGGCCTCCTCAACCAATTCCTATCTAAATAAAAAAGAAATAAATATCTATGGAGTTCCTAAAAAAATAGGACAAGCAAAACTTGTAGGTGACCTTCTATCCAAAATGAGTGAGGATGAGCTCAATGAAACCGCTTTGATTTTAGGGGATGAGACCTTACTCCAGCCTATCCTAAATTCACTCCCAGAGAATATAAAAAAAGTAAATGTCACCATGGGTTTGCCTTTACACCAGACCAATATGGTCTCCTTTTTTGAGGTCTTATTCACAATAAGGTCTCAAAATGAAGATCGATTACATTTTAAAACACTGTTGGAGCTATGCGGGCATCCTGTTCTTAAAAAAGCATATCAAGAAGAGCTACAATCTATTGAGACCCGGATACATAAAAACAATATCATTTTTCAATCTAAAGAAGACTTCTTAGAGTCTTGCCAGTCTTTTGATTCTGATTTGCTAACAATTTTCAAGCTTAGTATCTTTATAAAAGATGGCTCTGTTAATGAATTTCTCAGTAATTGCCTAAAAATCATTGAGATTTTGAAACCAAATTTCTCTTCTGATGTCCTTCAAATGGAATATTTATTTGGGTTCAAAAAGCTATTCACAAAATTAAAGAATTTGATGGAGTCTTCAGAGTTAGTCAAAGACTTTAAGGTATTTCATCTCATTTATCTAGACATATTATCCTCAGAAACTCTAGATTTCGAAGGGTCTCCATACCAAGGGCTGCAAATAATGGGAATGCTGGAAAGTCGAGTATTAGATTTCAAAAATATTATTATTACCTCTTTAAATGAAGGCGTTTTACCTTCTGGAAAATCTCAAAACAGCTTTATCCCTTTCGATCTGAAAAAAGCCTATAAGCTCCCTACTTATAAAGAAAAAGATGCTATTTATGCTTACCACTTCTTTAGGCTTATACAGCGCTCTAGTCGGTGCCATTTTATTTATAATAATGCTACCTCAGGAATTGAAAAGGCAGAAAAAAGTCGATTTCTGACTCAATTGGAAATTTTTAAAGCCCCTCAACATTTGGTAAAGAACCACACTGCAGTTTCTAACACAGAGCAAAAGAAAACTGTTCTGAAAGAGGTTCGTAAAACGCCTCAAATGATAGAGAAATTGGAGTCACTTTTTCAATATGGTATTTCTCCATCTGCCCTTACAACTTACATCCGGAATCCCATTGACTTTTATCGCAGGTATGTTTTAGGCATTAAAGAGGTAGACCAAATCGAAGAAGATATTTCTTACAGGACACAAGGGACTGTTATTCATGATTGTCTGGACCTTTTGTATAGGAATTATATAGGCAAACCTCTAGACTCTAAGGATATTGACCAGATGCTTAAAGCATATCCTAACGTTATCAAGACTTTATTTGAAAAAAAGTTTCCTAAAGAGGCTCTTCAAAACGGTAAAAATTTAATTGATTTTGAAATTGCTAAACAACAAATCAAGCGTTTTTTAGTTCAAGAGAAGGAGCTTGTAAAGTCAAATCAAGTAAAAATTTTAGAACTAGAGAATGAAGCAAAAAAATTAATAACGATTGACGATATTGATTTTCCGATTAAATTGAAAGGAACCGTAGATAGAATAGATTTGTGCAACAACCAACTGAGGATTATCGATTATAAAACGGGCAGAGTTGAGAGTAAAGATCTGAAAATCCCCGAAAATTGGACTCATTTTGTCGATGATTATAAATATTCAAAAGCCTTTCAAGTCTTATTTTATTCTTTACTGAAAGAAGAAGACTTAGGAGAAAACGGGACGGCAGGAATCATTTCGTTAAGGAATTTAAAATCCGGATTTATGACGTGTTCTCAAACCAAAACAAATTTAAACTTGAAAGCACTTCTTCCAGATTTTAAAATTCAATTGGAATCTTTAATTTTAGAGATATTAAATCTCGAAACCCCATTTAAAGAAAAACTTGTTTAATCAAAATCTATCATGCGTTGGACTTTAACTCAAGAAGCCGATTTTCAGAAAGCTGAACACCTTCAGAAAGCTATTGGTGTGAGTCTGCCTATCGCAGAACTCCTCATTAAAAGAGGAGTCGAAACTTTTGAAAAAGCCAAAACCTTTTTTAGACCTAGTTTAGACGACCTCCACGATCCCTTTTTAATGAAAGGTATGGAAAAAGCAACTTCACATATTCTAGAAACCTTAGAAAGCAACAAACCTGTAATGGTATTTGGTGACTACGATGTGGATGGAACTACCAGCGTTGCTTTAATGACTACTTACCTCAAAAAATTAGGGTTTGATGTGCTAAGTTATATACCCGATAGATACGAGGAGGGTTATGGTATTTCATATCAAGGAATCGACTATGCCAAAGCACAAGGAATAGACCTAATCATTGCCTTAGACTGCGGTATAAAAGCTATTGATAAAATTGATTACGCGAAGTCGATAGGCGTCAATTTCATTATCTGTGACCACCATAGGCCGGGAGCTACTGTTCCAAACGCTATAGCTGTTTTGGATCCTAAACAAAATGATTGTCATTATCCTTACGATGAATTATGCGGTTGCGGAGTAGGCTTCAAACTCGTGCAAGCTTTACAAGCAAAACTCAATAAGCCACAACAACAGATTTATATTTATTTGGATCTTGTGGCTACGGCAATAGGTTCTGATATTGTCCCCATAACTGGAGAGAATAGAGTTTTAGCTCATTTTGGATTAAAAATCATTAACTCGAGAAACCGCCCTGCTTTTAAAGCTATTTTAGAAAACACAAAGAAAAGGGAACTGACTATTACCGATGTTGTTTTTATGATTGGTCCTCGTATAAATGCCGCGGGGAGGATGAAGCACGGTCTTTTAGCCACCGAACTCCTGTGTGAAACCGATTACGAAAAAGTAAAGGTCTTGGCTAAAGATATTGAGTTATACAACTCTAGCCGTAAAGAGACAGACAAGTCAATTACCAAGGAGGCTCTCGACATGATTAGGGAGCAAAAAGAAGAAGCAAGAAGCACCACAGTCGTTTATCAACCCCATTGGCACAAAGGAGTGATTGGTATTGTCGCTTCAAGGCTCACAGAAACTTATTACAGGCCTACATTAGTTTTCACAAAAAGTGGAGAAAAACTAGCGGCCTCCGCTAGATCTGTAAAAGGTTTCGATGTTTATGATGCTTTAGAGAGTTCTTCTGAATTTATTGAACAGTTTGGTGGACATAAGTATGCCGCTGGTCTAACTCTAGAAGAGAGACATTTTGAAAATTTCAAAAATAAATTCGAGGAGGTCGTAAAATCAACTATAGATCCTGAGCTTCTCATTCCAGAAATTTTATATGATTCTGAAATCGCTTTTGAAGACATCACCCCTAAACTTATTAGAATCCTCAAGCAGTTTGCCCCTTTTGGACCAAGAAATATGAAACCCACATTTGTCACTAGAAATATGTCAACAACAGGATTTGTAAAGGCCTTGGGAGAAGAAGGCTTACATTTGAAGGCGAACTTAATTCAAAATGGAATTGTATTTACAGCGATAGGTTTTGGATTGGGAGATAAAAAAGATCTGATGAAAAAAGATGAAAAATTTGATATTGTATATACTATAGAAGAGAATGAGTGGGATGGAAACATCACGGTACAACTGAATCTAAAGGATATAAAAAAACCAAGTTAGACACAATTTGCTAACTTTGAGGAAACTTATAGACATAACTAAATGTTGCAAGATATACTTTCAGGAATCCCTTTAGGTTTTTTTTTAGCCTTTATGGTGGGACCCGCTTTTTTCATTCTGTTAGAGACTGCAGCCATAAGGGGTTTTAAAGCTGCTTTTGCCTTTGATATAGGTGTTATTCTTGCAGATATTGTTTTTATATTTATCGCTTATTTTAGTACAAATCAATTACTTCGCAGTATAAAAGACGACCCTGGCCTGTTTATATTTGGAGGAGGGGTATTAACCATTTACGGACTTATCGCCTATATAAAAGCTAAAAACGCAACCTATACCAAAGCCGATTTTGAAGTCCAAAAGCTGAAGCGCAAAGACTATCTTGGAATTGTCGCTAAAGGGTTTTTGCTCAATTTTATCAATATAGGGGTTTTAGGATTTTGGCTAGGACTGCTTATCATATTCGGCCCCTCTTTAGAAATGGAAGCATCAAGGCTAGTTATTTTCTTTACAAGCATAATTGTGACGTATTTACTCGTTGATGTTTTAAAAATACTGCTAGCTAAAAAACTGAATAATAAGCTAACGCCTAGGCGAATCACATTATTTAAAAAGGGAATCAGTTTTCTGTTAATTATATTTGGATTGATTTTAATACTTAGAGGTCTCATTCCAAAGGAAATAGAGGAAATTGAAAAAAATTTAGAAAACGTTTCTTATAAAGTCGATGAGTTTTAGATGAAAAAAGCCCAATACTTATTGGGCTTTTTTATATCAGTTAGAAGAGGTGTCGAGCGGATTCGAACCGCTGTAGATGGTTTTGCAGACCACTGCCTAGCCACTCGGCCACGACACCTTTTTCGAAGACTGCAAATTTAAGAAATTTTTTTTATCCCCAATGCTAATCTAGGAATTAGATTCAATCCCTTTTTTTAGATAAAGTAATGTTGACATCCTCCACATCGCCTCCCAATGGTGGATTTACTTTTGCAACTTTTACTTTTGCCTTTTTCACCATCTCGAGTTCAGAGAATATTCTGTCTATAATGCGCTTAGCGACATGCTCCAGAAGTTTAGAAGCTATAGCCATTTCTTCCTTTACGATTTTATTGAGATGAACAT
The DNA here is from genome assembly GCF_000355905.1 of Psychroflexus gondwanensis ACAM 44. Taxonomy (GTDB): domain Bacteria; phylum Bacteroidota; class Bacteroidia; order Flavobacteriales; family Flavobacteriaceae; genus Psychroflexus; species Psychroflexus gondwanensis. The sequence continues at coordinate 119,195 of NZ_APLF01000001.1, read as the reverse complement.
AGTCTACTGTATCAGAGAGCTCGTCTGATTTTGCTGATATATCCAGATTTGCATCAACGCTTATATCCACTCTATAATCACTTCCTATTTTGGTTTCTTCTGGTAAACAGCCGTGATAGGCATAAACTCTTATGTTGTTTAAATTGATTGTGTCCAAAGGTTTTTTAAACAAATATAACCCTGCTTTCAATTTATCTAAACCATAAACGTATCTAGTTTCATAAATATTATTTAAATTTTAACACTTTAATAACAAGCCGCTCTGTAACATTTCTAACATTTACATGTCTTAATAGAAGTAACTACTCAATTATGATAGAAATTAAAGATTTGCATAAGTCCTACAAAATGGGAAAGAACTCTCTTCACGTGTTGAAGGGAATAAATTTTAACGTAGAAGAAGGAGAATTAGTTGCTATCATGGGATCTTCTGGGTCTGGCAAGTCTACTCTTCTTAACATTCTTGGAATGCTTGATGAAGCAGACCAAGGTTCATATACGTTAGACGGTGTGCCAATCAAAAACCTTAATGAGAAACTTGCCGCTCAATATAGAAATAAGTTTTTAGGATTTATCTTTCAATCTTTCAATTTGATTAATTATAAATCTGCTTTAGACAATGTAGCTCTTCCTTTGTTCTACCAAGGTATGAAAAGAGCAGAACGGATGGAAAGGTCTATGGCTTATCTTAAAAAAGTAGGTCTTGCAGATTGGGCGACTCATAAGCCTAATGAACTTTCGGGAGGGCAAAAACAAAGAGTTGCCATTGCAAGAGCATTAGCGAGTGATCCAAAAGTTCTACTTGCAGATGAGTTAACCGGAGCTTTAGATTCGAAAACATCTTATGAAATCATGGATTTAATCCAAAAAATAAATGATGAAGGTAGGACTATTTTAATAGTTACTCACGAGAAAGATATTGCTCAAATGACTAAGCGAATAGTGAACCTAAAAGATGGAGTCATTATAGATGATAGAAAAATAACCCAAGTAAGAGCAATGCAAGATGTTTAGTTTAGAACGTTGGCAAGAAGTGTTTGAAACCATTTCAAAAAATAAACTAAGAACTTTTCTTACAGGAGTTTCTGTAGCTTCTGGGATATTCATTTTAGTAGTATTATTAGGCGTAAGTGTAGGATTTCAAAATGGAGTTGAGAAACAATTTCAGAATGATGCTGAGAATATTATTAATATTTATCCAGGTTCAACCAGTATTGCTTATAAAGGATTTAATAAAGATCGGCGCATCCAACTTACAAATGAAGACTACGCTTTGGTCAATAGAGAAACCGATCAAGAAATTGAATTTGCCTCTTCTTTATATCAGATTTTTGCTGGTTTAGTATCTTACGGAAACGAATCAGGAAGTTATCGTGTAGAAGGAATTTTACCAGATTATCAATTTTTGGAGAAAGCAGATATTATAGAAGGGCGATTTATCAACATGAACGATGTAAAGGCTAAAGAAAAGTATGCGGTTATAGGAAACAGAGCCAAAAAAGACCTTTTTAAAGACAAGTCACCAATAGGCGAATACATAGAAGTATCAGGACTTAATTTTAAAGTTATTGGTGTATTCACGGATCCAGGTGGGGATAGAGAAGAAACTAGAGTCTACGTTCCTATTTCAACAGCTCAAATTGTTTTTGGAGCAGGAACAGATATCAGATCTATGGGCTATACTCTCCCTAAAGAAGAGAATTACGACCTAGCCTTAAAGCAATCTAATGCTTTTGCAGCCCAGATCGAACAAATGTTAAAATCTAAACTACAGATAGACCCTAAAGATGAAAGTGCATTATTTATAAGCAACAATATAGAAAACACTAAAGAAATATATCTGCTAATAAATGCTATGAAAATATTTTTCTGGGGTGTTGGTATTGCCACTTTACTAGCTGGGATTATTGGTGTAAGTAATATTATGCTCATTATCGTAAAAGAACGTACCAAAGAAATTGGGATTAGAAAAGCTCTTGGAGCTGAACCCCTTTCCATAGTAGGTATGATTTTGCATGAGTCTATATTTGTTACTTCCGTGTCTGGTCTATTTGGATTGATATTTGGCCTTGCCCTTTTAGAAATTGTAGGACCTTATATAGAGTTAGATTTTATTAGAAACCCAAGTGTAAACTTCAGTATTGCAGTTTCCACATTGATATTATTAATAGCAGCCGGAGCAATTGCTGGTTTCTTTCCCGCTTGGAGAGGAGCAAGAATTAAACCGATAGATGCATTAAGAGACGAATAATATGTTTAATAGAGACAAATGGAATGAAGTCATTGAGTCCTTAACGTCTAATTTATTTAGAACGATACTGACTGCCTTTGGAGTATTCTGGGGTATTTTTATTCTTGTGATTTTACTGGCTGCAGGGAATGGCCTAGAGAATGGAGTCAAACAGATATTTGATGGGATTTCTTCTAATTCCATGTTTATGTGGTCTCAGACAGTTTCTAAATCCTACAATGGCTTACCAAAAGGACGTCGATATAATTTTGAACTTAATGATGTTGCAGAAATTAAGAGAGAAGTTAATGGTCTAAAGTATGTTTCTCCAAGAAATCAGCTTGGAGGTTTTGGCGGAGATAATAATGTTGTAAGGGGCCTTAAAAGTGGTGCGTTTAACGTTTATGGGGATTATCCAGATATCCAGTTTCAAGAGCCAATGAAAATCTTAAAAGGTAGATTTCTAAACCAGAATGATATCGAAAATAAACGTAAAGTAGCAGTCATTGGGGAAGGTGTTATTAAAGGGCTTTATGATTTTGACGAAGATCCAATAGGTACTTATGTGAAAGTACAAGGAGTGAACTTCATGGTCATAGGCGTCTATAAAAAAAGAGGTTTAGGAGGAGGTAATGCCGAGGAGGACCAAAAACAAATTTATGTTCCATTCACAGCCTATTCTCAAGCCTTTAATATGGGGCAAACAGTAGGTTGGATGGCTATCACCGCAGAGGATAATAACTCGATTACCAAACTAAAGTCTCAGGTATTTGATATTATAAAAAGAAATCATAATATCGCTCCAGAGGATGATAGAGCCATTGGAAATTTTGACCTATTCGAACAATATTCAAAAGTTTCTGGACTTTTCATTGCGTTAAATGCTGTCGCCTATTTTGTAGGGATCCTTATTTTACTTTCAGGTGTTATAGGGATTAGTAATATAATGCTTATCGTGGTGAAAGAAAGAACAAATGAAATTGGAGTTAGACGAGCCCTAGGAGCAACCCCTTGGCAAATAAGAGGACAGGTTTTATTTGAATCTGTATTCTTAACAATTATTGCAGGTATGACGGGTATAATATTCGCAACTGGAGTGTTAGCAATAGTTAATGCACTCCTTCCCAAAGGTGCAGATATTCCGTTTGCCAACCCTAGTGTAGATTTAGTTACCGTCATTATAGCATTAAGTATACTCATCGTCTCAGGTCTTTTAGCTGGGTTTATTCCTGCTCAAAATGCAATACGCGTAAAACCTGTGGATGCCTTAAGAACCGAATAAAAAACAAACTTACCTAATAGTATTTAAACATGAAAAAAGTTGTCACCATTATTGTATTGCTAGTTATTGTAGCTCTTTTTGGAGGGTCTTTATATTACCTCTACCAAAAAAATCAAGAGAGTCCGGAAGTTTTTAAAACGGAAACTCCTACGACTCAAACCATTGTTAAAAAAACAATGGCTACGGGAACTCTTGTGCCAAGGGAAGAGGTTGATATCAAACCCAATATCTCTGGGGTTGTGGACAGACTCTTTGTAAAAGCTGGAGATAACGTGGAGGTTGGAGATATGATTGCTCAACTTAAAGTGGTTCCCAATATTACAAACCTGAACTCTGCAAAAAACCAAGTTAGACAGTCTAAAATCAATCTTGAAAACGAGAAAAAAGTTTTTAACAGGCAAAAAGAATTATATGAAAAGGGCGTCATCTCAGAAAATGATTTTGATCTTGCCAAGAATTCGTACGACAATTCATTGCAAACTGTAAAAGCAGCCGAGGAGAATCTTGAAATCATAAGTACAGGAACTACTCAGGATGCTGGAAATGCGGCTACTACAGAAATAAAGGCGAGAATATCTGGAATGGTCTTGGACGTACCTGTTGAAGTGGGAAACCAAGTTATTGAAGCCAACAACTTTAATGAAGGAACCACAATCGCTACTATTGCTAAAACAGATGATATGATCTTTCAAGGAAAAGTTGACGAATCTGAAGTAGGTAAAATAAAAGAAGGACTTCCTTTAGAAATTACTGTCGGAGCTATTGAAGATGAAACCTTCAATGCTATATTAGATTACATTTCCCCTAAAGGAACCGAAGAGAATGGTGCTGTTCAGTTTGATATCGAGGGTAGTTTAAAAGAGACTAAGGGGATTTTTATAAGAGCGGGGCTTAGTGCAAATGCTTCTATTATATTAGAACGATCTACAGATGTATTGGCGATAAGTGAATCTTTGGTGCAGTTTGAAAAAGAAACAAAAGAACCCTTTGTTGAGATCGAAGTTGGGAATCAGCAGTTTGAGAAAAAAATGGTAGAACTAGGACTAAGCGATGGAATAAATGTTGAAGTGATTTCTGGTGTTGAAGAAAGTGATAAAATAAAAGTATGGAATAGAGTTGAAGAACCTGTTGCTGGAAACCCTAGAAGAAGATAATTAAAGATGATGAAAATGAAACTTACCTTATCAATATTAAGCGTTATACTTTTAGGATGTTTTTCTGGTCTTAAAGCGCAAACCGATATACCTGCAAGTTGGACTCTTGAGGCTTGTGTAAAATATGCCATGGATAATAATATATCCATTAAGCAATCGATGCTCGCTCTAGAAACTGCAGACATCAGTAAAAGTGAAGCTATAGGAAACTACCTGCCTTCACTTAACGGGAATTCTAACAATACCTGGAACTCTGGTTTAACTCAGAATATAACCACAGGAGTGCTGGAGAGCCAAGTGACACGTAACTTTTCTGTAAATGCAACCTCAGGAATAACCATATTTGACGGTTTACGAAATTTAAGAGTATTCCAGAGAGCTAAACTAGAGCAGTTAGCAAGTCAGTATTCACTTCAATTGATGAAAGATGATATTGCTTTATTTGTCGCAAATGCTTATTTACAGATCCTAGTCAATAAACAGCAACTTGAAGTTTTGATAGAGCAGAATAATGTGACTCAAGAGCAAATTGAGCAAACACGAAAAACTGTAGAGATAGGGACTGCCCCTCAGGGAGACTTGTTAGAAATTGAAGCTATAAATGCAGACGAAGAACAGCAAATCATTGTCGCTGAAAATAATTTAAGAATCTCAAAAATCAGCTTAGCGCAAACACTACTTATAAAAAATTATAAAAATTTTGATATTGCAGATGAGGAGTATAATGTCCCTATCACAGATATTATGTCTAACACACCTGAAGAGATTATTGCAAAATCAAGGGAAGAGCGTTATGAAGTTAAAGTGGCAGAGCAAAATGTAGACTTAGCTATAAAAGATGTTCAAATAGCTAGATCCCAGCTTTACCCGTCATTAAGCGGTTTTATTAACTACAACACCAGGGAAACAGATAGAGAAAGAACAGTTCAAGCTGGTATAGATCCAAACAATCCCACCAGACAAATTGGAATTGTTGAGTCTACAGGAGGAGCTGTAGTCACTCCAAATTTTCAATTCGAAACGATAGGCCCAAGAGATTTTATAAACCAATTGTGGAGAAACGACGGTTTAACTTATGGTGTACAACTCGATATTCCCATTTTCAATGGTTTTGCAACAAGAAATTCTATTAAGAGGGCGGAAGTGAATACCAAACGTGCAGAATTTCAGTTGGAGCAAGCTGAGTTGGATTTGGAATCTAATGTATATCAAGCTTATGTTGATGCTCAGGGATCTGCTAAGGCCTATGAGGCAGCCTTAAAAGCTGTCGAGTCTCAGGAATTAGCTTTTGAATATGCTCAGCAACGCTTCGAAGTGGGTATATCTAACGCGTTTGAATTAAGTCAGTCTAAATTCAGATTAACCAACGCAGAGAATAGATTAATTAATTCTAAATACGACTATATCTTCAACTTAAAAGTCTTAGAATTGTTTTTTGGAATTCGAATTGTTGAATACTAAACCTTTATCTATTGAGTTTAATTCTTTGTATTGAAACCTCTACAACCAATTGTTCTATAAGCATTGGAAGAGATGGACAGCTGTTAGCCTTAAAGGAAATAAACAGTAAAAACTTTTCACATTCTGAACAGTTACATACATTTATCAAGGAGCTACTAAACTCCGAGGATATATCTATTAAAGAACTTAGTGCAGTTTCTATAAGTAAGGGGCCTGGTTCTTATACAGGTTTAAGGATAGGTGTTTCTGCAGCGAAAGGTTTAGCCTATGCCCTAAATATTCCTTTGATTTCTGTATCGACCTTGTTGTGTTTAGCAAAGCAGGTTGAAATCACTAAAGGACTTATTATCCCAATGCTAGATGCTAGAAGAATGGAAGTCTATTCTGAAATCTTTGATGCTAGTTTTGAAAGTAAGCGAGAAATTAAGGCTGAAATATTGGAGGAAACCTCTTTTCAAATTGAATTAGAAGCTAGTGAAGTTCACTTTATAGGAACTGGAGTGGAAAAATTTCAAGAAATCTGCCATCATCCCAATGCCCTTTTTCACAAAGAAAAACTTCCGTCTGCAAAGGAGCAATACCCTATAGCGAAACGGAAGTTTGATGATAATATTTTTGAGGATGTGGCTTATTTTGAGCCTTATTACCTTAAAGATTTTGTGAGCAACTAATTATTTTTCTTTACTCATATCATATAAATGTACATCGCGTTGTGGAAATGGGAAGGAAACTCCTGCATCTTCAAGTTCTGTTTTTAGCTTTTCGATCGTATCAAAGTGCAAACCCCAGTAATCGGCTTGATTAGCCCAGAATCGCAAAGACAGATCAACAGAGTTATCCCCTAGACCTTCTACATAAACGACGGGAGCAGGATCTTTTAAAACGCGCTCATCAGAATTGACAATATTTAATAAGACTTCTCTAGATTTTTTAATATCGCTATCGTAAGAGATTCCAACGGTCATGTTATTCCTCCGAGTAGGCTCATAAGAATAGTTGGTCACTTTATTATTACTCAATTGACCGTTAGGAATAATAACACGCTGATTATTAGTTGTTGTTAGTATAGTATAAAAAATACTGATATCGGTAACTGTACCTGATTCACCTTGTGCTTCTATAAAATCACCAACTCTATAAGGTTTTAAAACTATGATCAGTACTCCTCCCGCAAAGTTAGAAAGCGATCCTTGTAGAGCAAGACCAATAGCCAAAGCTGCTGCTGCCAATATCGCTGCAAACGAAGTGGTTTCTACCCCAAGTTTAGTAATGATGACAATAAACAAAAGGATATTGAGAACTACGCCCAAGATACTTAAGGAAAAACCTCTTACACCTGGGTCTACCTCGCGTTTTTCCATTATTTTTCTTAAACGCCCTATAATCAATTTGATAACCCATAACCCAAGAATCAGGATGACCAAAGCGGCGATTATACTAGGCAAGTAAGACAGAATCTTGTCTAAAAAATAGTTGGCGTATTCGCCCACACTGTCAATTGAAATGTTTTCCATAGTTTATAATTCTTTGCTAATATCAAATATATTAATTAATTGTTGAACCATTTTTAACCTCTCCCGATGGATCTGGATTCACGAAGGTTAATTTTCCAGAAGAATCTTCTGTCATTAAAATCATCCCTTCGCTTAAAGTGCCTTTTAGTGTAATAGGTTTAAGGTTGACAACGACACTTACTCTACGACCAATGAGCTCTTCTGGCTTATAATGCTCTGCAATTCCAGAAACTATAGTCCTATGATCTAAACCTGTATCTACTGTTAGCACCATCAGTTTTTTGGTCTTTGCCTTTTTCTCAGCTGTTAATATAGTTCCTACTCGCAGATCAAGTTTGGAGAAATCTTCAAAGGTAGCTACTTCTTTTTGAGGTTCTAGTTCAGACCCTTCTTTTTCGTTTGCTATTTTGGAAGCTTCAAGTTTATCCACTTGCTTTTGCATCTCCTCATCTTCAATTTTACTAAAGAGAAATTCAGCTGTATTGATGTAATGATTAGTAGGGAGTAATTCATCTAGCTTAGAAATATCATTCCAAAGTAATGGATCAGAAAAGTCTTCAAAATTGAGCATGGTTTTCAATTTTAAAGCGGTAAAAGGTAAAAAGGGCTCACTTAAGACCGCTAAAGCACTTGCAACTTGCAAAGCCACATACATAATAGTAGATGTGCGTTCTGGGTCTGTCTTTTGGAGTTTCCAAGGCTCTTCATCGGCTAGATATTTGTTACCAAGACGAGCCAGATTCATCATAATCCCTTGGGCTTCCCTAAAGCGGTACTTCTCGATAGAAGCCGCAATTTGTGAAGGAAATGTTTTAATATCCTCAAATACTTTGAGATCAGTTTCGCTAAAGTCAGAGGCTTTTGGCACTACTCCTTCATAATACTTATGCGTTAGAATCACCACTCTATTGATAAAGTTCCCATAAATGGCAACTAACTCACTATTGTTTCGGGTTTGGAAATCCTTCCAGGTAAAATCATTATCCTTGGTTTCAGGAGCATTTGCTGTAAGCACATACCTCAACACGTCTTCTTTACCTGGGAAATCTTTTAAATAGTCGTGCAACCAAACTGCCCAATTTTTAGAAGTGGATAGTTTACGGCCTTCTAGATTCAAAAATTCATTGGCAGGAACATTATCCGGTAAGATGTAGCTGCCTTCTGCTTTCAGCATCACAGGGAAAATAATACAATGAAACACAATATTATCTTTGCCTATAAAATGAACAAGCTTAGTGTCCTTATCCTTCCAATAAGGCTCCCAATCTTTGCCTTCCCGTTCTGCCCATTCTTTGGTAGAAGAAATATAGCCAATTGGAGCATCGAACCAAACATAAAGGACTTTACCTTCACCTCCTTTTACAGGAACTGGTATACCCCAATCTAAATCTCGAGTAACTGCTCTTGCTCGTAAACCTTCATCTATCCAAGATTTACATTGTCCGTAGACATTAGACTTCCAATCCTTTTTGTGATCTTTTAATATCCAATCTTTTAAGAAGCCATCATATTGATCTAAAGGTAAAAACCAGTGCTTGGTTGACTTTAAGGTAGGTACGTCTCCTGTAATAGCAGATTTTGGATTTATTAAATCTGTAGCATTTAAAGAAGAACCACATTTTTCACATTGATCGCCATAAGCTTCTTCGTTGCCACATTTTGGGCAAGTCCCTGTTACAAATCGGTCGGCTAGAAATTGATTGGCTTTGGCATCGTAAAGTTGTTCTGTCGTTTCTTCAATAAACTTTCCCTTATCGTACATGGTCTTGAAAAACTCAGTCGCCGTATCATGGTGGATTTTAGCAGAAGTTCTTGAATAATTATCAAATTGTATCCCAAAATCTTGAAACGATTGCTTGATGATAGCATTGTATTTATCGACCACATTTTGAGGACTTACCCCTTCTTTTTTGGCTTTGATAGTAATAGGAACGCCATGCTCGTCACTTCCACAAACAAAAGCAACATCTTCTCCCTTAAGTTTCAAATAACGAACGTAAATATCTGCTGGCACATAAACCCCAGCCAAGTGTCCTATATGTATAGGCCCGTTGGTGTAGGGTAATGCTGCGGTAACTGTATAGCGTTTTGGATTCTTCATGAGTCTAAAATTTCTAAAGCACAAATGTAATAAACCCCTTTACATTAAAAGACTAAGGCTATTGTATAATATGAGTGAAAAAGCCATTGAATTATATAGAAATAAATATATTTGAATCTAATCTAAAACGTCCAATTATGAAACTTATCTCAAAACTTTGCCTTACGGCGCTAATCCTAACGTTCTCTTTTTCATGTAGCAGTGATGACGACGCTACTCCTCCCATTGAAAATGAAAACTTTTTAAAAGTTGGAAATCAAGAATTTGAACTCAAGTCTGGGTTATATCAAACCGATACCTTAGAAGATGGGCTTTATGCTTTTGGAATTATTTTATACGACACCAACGTAAGTATAATAGATGGTGAGCCAACACCAGAAGACAATATAGTTAATGGTATTTCTTTTGAAATTTATACAGATAATAGTACTAAGCCAGACCTTGGTGAATACATTTTTACAGGAGCTTCCAATCCAGGCGTAAACACGCTTGCCGCAGCATCCATTTTATCCAATATAAATATTGAAAACCAAACAGGGCAGATTGTTGAAATTGAAGTTGGTATACTAGAAATTGTAGAAAATGCTAATGAGTATGTCCTTAATTTTACGGGTATTGATGAGGAGGATAATGAAATCTCGATAAACTTTAGAGGTCCTCTAACTTTAGTTGAAAATTAAACTATTGTTTCCTGATTTTTAAACTTCATCAATAACCCTCCACACTTATTATGAAAACCATTTTTATCACATTTTTCAGCCTCCTATTTGTATACCAAATATCCGCTCAAGATCAAAGTAACTTGGCCCCTGCAAGCGTGGAAAAATCAATTTACGGCGTCCAAATTGGGTTTCTAGGGGCTTGGCTGTATAGCGAAAGCCGACTTAATGATGAATTTGCCTTAAGAAGTCAAGTAGGTTTTGATTTTAGAGTAGAAGGTTTTAGAGAATTTGAGTCGTTTGGACCCAATAGTGACTTTTATGGAATATTCCATTTAAGCTTAGAACCCAGATGGTATTATAATTTAGACAAAAGACTAAAAAAAGGAAAAAACATCGATCGTAATAGCGGGAACTTTGTTGCTTTACTAGCCTCTTTAAACTTGGAAAGTGTGTCTTTTACAACCAATGATAGGATAAGAAGTTTAGATCAAATCAGATTTGTTCCCAAATGGGGAATTAGACGAAGTTTAGGTAAACATATTTCTTATGAAGCTGGTTTTGGATTTGGTTACGCTTTCTTCTTGAATAACACAGAAAGAACTGGGTTTTTTCCATTTAGGAATGAAAGAACTGGTGATTTTACAGCAGACATTCACTTAAGAATTGGATTTGATCTATAAAATTTACTACTTTTAAGTGATGGATTTATAACTTCTCGATACTTTTTTATGGCTTCAATTAAACCATAGAATTACTAGAGGTGATAAACAATTTACGAATTCGAATATGAGTCTTCCACCACCACTCCAAACTGGCGACCAAGTCGCCATTATAGCCACTGCAAGATGTATTTCTAAAGCAGAGATACAGCCTGCGATTGACCTATTAAAAAGTTGGGGGCTCAAGCCTATTTTAGGCTCTAGCATTGGTCTACAAGAGCACCAATTTGCGGGAAGCGACCAAGAGCGGGCTAAGGATTTTCAAGACCAACTGGATCATCCAGACATCAAAGCGATTTGGTGCGCAAGGGGCGGGTATGGTTCTGTAAGACTCATTGACCATATTGACTTTTCTAGTTTAAAAAAACAACCCAAGTGGATTATTGGTTATTCAGACGTGACGGCTATTCATCTGCATTTGCAAAGTTTAAGCTTTGCCAGTCTTCATGCCCAAATGGCGCTAGGCATTGAGATCAAATCCAGCTCTACCTCAATTCAGCTTCAAAAGGTGTTATTTGGAGATGATGCTAGTATCTACTCAAAAAATATTCATCCCTTACAAAAGAATGGAGTAGCCTCTGGTGAAATCATAGGTGGAAACTTATCTGTACTCTATTCCATATTAGGGAGTTCGTCTACTCCTAGCTTTGAAGGAAAAATCTTGTTCCTTGAAGATCTCGATGAATACCTTTATCATATCGATAGAATGATGCAAAGCTTAAAACGCAGCGGCGTTTTAAAGGTGATTAAAGGTCTTATTGTTGGGGGCATGACAGATATGAATGATAATACCATACCCTTCGGGAAAACCGCCGAAGAAACCATTTCTGAAGCTGTTCAAGATTATAATTATCCTGTTTGTTTTCACTTTCCAGCAGGACACACACATGCTAATTTGCCCCTTATTTTTGGTAAAGTCGCAAGACTTGAGGTGTCTTCGAGTCAAATTCAGCTAACCTATTAATCATGGCAGAGCACAATGAACTTGGGAAAAAGGGAGAGAAAGAAGCGGTAAAGTTTCTTCGAGCAAAAGGCTACACTATTTTAGAAACTAATTATGTCTACGATAAAGCAGAAGTCGACATTATTGCCAAAACGGGTGAAACCTTAGTGGTTGTGGAAGTCAAAACCAGAAGTACACCCGAGTTTGGAGACCCGCAAGATTTTGTAAAGCCCGCACAAATCAAAAGATTGGTAAAAGCCATTGATTTTTACATCAATGATAAAGACCTCGACCTAGAAGTAAGGTTTGATATTGTGGCCATTATTAAAAATAAATTAGGAGAACGTATAGAGCATTTGGAAGATGCTTTTTATTACTTTGAATAAATATAAAGAGGATGAGTGATGTTATTTTAAAAGTTAAGGCCCTTGGTTTTCATTGGGAAACTAAAGACCCTTTTATGTTTTGTGCTTTTCATCAGGATCAATTTCCGAAAGGAGAAGTCAATCTTGGTCCTTCCAAGGAAGGCTTAAAAGATCGGTTTTTGGGAAATGATTTTCATAAGAAAGACGGTTGGCGAATGTATCACGGGAAAGAAGTACCAGGATTTCCTTACCATCCCCATGCCGGTTTTGAAACTATTACTTTGGTAGAAAAAGGCTTTGCAGACCACTCAGATTCTATGGGGGCCAAAGGGCGATTTGGGCAAGGGGATGCGCAGTGGATGACCGCAGGTAAAGGCGTTTTACATTCTGAAATGTTTCCACTTATAAATCAAGACAGAGAAAATCCTCTTTTATTATTTCAAATTTGGTTGAATTTACCCAAGCGTTCCAAAAAAGTAGACCCTCACTACAAAATGCTTTGGCATGAAGATATTCCTATTGTTGAAGAAAAAGATGAGCATGGAAAAACCATAAGAGTTAAAGTTATCGCTGGAAAATACAAGTCAGAAAAAGCTTTGGATCCCACTCCAGATTCTCTGGCAGCAGAAGACAATACCGATATCCAAATCTGGAGAATTAGCTTAGAAGAGGGGGCGGAGTTTATACTTCCTACTGGAGAAGCCGAGAGTAACCGCATTTTGTTTTTTTATGAAGGCGATCAAATTAAAACCGAAGGGTTTGAGATTCCTGCTGGTCATTCCTTAGATCTTGAGGCGTCTCAAGAACTCAAGCTCGTGAATGGTAATAAAAAAGCTGAGCTACTTCTGCTACAAGGGAAGCCCATCAACGAACCTGTTGTTCAGCAAGGCCCTTTTGTGGCCAATTCTCCTGAAGAAATGCATGACATCATAAGAGAGTACCAACGCACCCAATTTGGAGGTTGGCCGTGGCCCAAAGCAGAATTTACGCACGGAGACAAAGGACGTTTTGCTTTATTTGCCGATGGAAATTTGGTAGAGAAATAAGAAACAGACTCAGAACTGCCTTAACTAGCAGCTCTGACCAAGCCCGACTGGCAAAAAGCATGCTCTCCAATGGAGAGATAAACAAGCATCTTGATATCAAGGTGTCGAGAAATTGAAGCATTTATTATGAAAAAAATAGTCCTCCTTTTAATTGTTAGTCTAAGTTTAATCTCCTGTGAGCATTTATGGAATAACGATGATGACGGTTTTTATTATCCATTTCCTGAGGAACCAATCACTTTATTTGAAATCAATATAGGGAGTTCTGGTGATAGTGTCGCAGAAACGAGCTTAGGCAATTTTGCGGACAACAGAAGTGCTGTTTTCCAAATTCGGGGTCAGCATTACACGATAAGTGAACTAGACCGAAATCCCGATACTGGAGAAATTATCTTTAGATACCAACCTCGTCGAGGCTTTGTGGGCGAAGATTATGTTGAAATCATCGCTCCAACAGATGGAGGTGGAAATCAAATTTTTGAAAGTAAAACTCTTGAATTTTATATTAAAGTGACTGATTGACAGAGATATTAAATCAATATCTTACGTAATTAAATATTATATTTGTACGTAAATTTATAATCATGGATAAAAAACTCACATTAAGTCTTAATGAGAATATCATTGAAACGGCAAAACGTTATGCAAAATCAAATAAAACCAGCCTTTCCAAATTAATTGAATCCTATTTAAATTCTATAACTGAAGAAAGAAAAGAAAGTGAAATTACTCCACTTGTAAAAAGCCTTAGTGGTGTTATATCCATACCTGATGATTTTGACGAAAAACAAGAGTATACTAGCTTTTTGATGGATAAATACAAATGAAAAGGCTGCTAATCGACACTAACATCGTCATAGATTTGCTTTCCAAGAGGAAAGAGTTTTATGAAGATGCTGCCCATTTATTTTCGAAGGCAGATAAGAAAGAATTAAACTTGTGCATTTCATCATTAACTTTTGCCAATACAAATTACATACTTACAAAATTGAAATCTTCGAAAGAATCAAGAGAGATTTTAAGAAAATTTAAAGTCCTCGTAGAGCTTTTGGTTTTGGATGATAAGATAACGGAACTAGCTCTAAGCGATGAGAATTTTCCTGACTTTGAAGATGGGCTTCAATACTATTCAGCTATAGAAAATGATATTGACATCATTATTACCAGGAATAAAAAAGATTTTAAAAATTCAAAATTACCCGTTTTAACGGCTAAAGAATATTTAGCAAGCACATAAAAATAATTTGTTTGAAAATTATAAATTTATCACCTTGTCTCAATGCTTCGGGAGTTTAAGGGCCTTCAAACTTATTAACAACACTATGGGATATGGGATTCTTAAATAAAAACTCCCTATTAGATGCATACAGTTAGTTTTATAACGATACACTTAACTGTTTTAAAAGATTTTGCTGATGGAAATTCGGTTAAAAAAAGCGAGATGAAAATCTCGCTTTTTTTTAATTATTCTTCCAGCTATCCCTCAACGTCACCGTTCTATTAAAAACCAGCTTATCTTCTGTAGACTCTCTGTCCACACAGAAATATCCTATGCGCTGAAATTGGAATTTGTCTTCCACTTTTGCAGACTTTAAGCTGGGCTCTACATAAGCTTTGCTGACCTGTAAAGAATCAGGATTCACAAAATCTAAAAAGTCTTTGTCTTTATCTGCCATAGGATCTTCCACAGAGAACAATCTATCGTAAAGTCTTACCTCTACTTCTTTGGCATGAGGAATAGACACCCAGTGCAGAGTTCCTTTCACTTTTCGTTGAGAAGCCTCTGTGCCGCTCCCGCTTTTTGTGTCTGGATCATAGGTACAATGCACCTCCAAAATAGTTCCATTTTCATCTTTCACTACCTCTTGAGCTTTGATGATAAAAGCGTTTTTCAAACGTACCTCTTTGCCTAATTTCAATCGGAAAAACTTACGGTTAGCTTCCTCTTTAAAGTCTTCTTGTTCAATATATAGTTCTCTAGAAAAAGGAACTTCACGTTCTCCAGCAGACTCATCTTCTTGGTTGTTTTCTGCAACAAGCCACTCTTCTTTTCCTTCTGGATAGTTAGTAATAATCAATTTCAAAGGATCCATCACACCCATTACTCGTGGTGCTTTTTTGTTGAGATCATCTCTCACACAAAATTCAAGATGCGCTACATCTATCATATTTTCTCGCTTACCTATCCCTATACTCTCAGCAAAATTGCGAATAGATTCTGGTGTGTAGCCTCGTCGTCGCAAGCCCGAAATAGTTGGCATCCTAGGATCATCCCAAGAATTAACGATGTTTTGCTCTACCAGTTGCGCTAACTTTCGTTTACTAACCACGGTATGGCTTAAGTTTCGTCTTGCAAACTCTCTTTGTTTTGGGACAAGCTCACCGGGTTGACTTACGCGATCGATGAACCAATTGTAAAGCTCACGGTGAGGTAAAAATTCTAGGGTACAAAAAGAATGAGAAATAGATTCTATAAAATCCGATTCCCCATGAGCCCAATCGTACATAGGGTAAATCTTCCAATCATCTCCTGTACGGTGATGTGCCTTGTGTAAACAGCGGTACATCACAGGGTCACGCATAATCATATTGGGAGAAGCCATATCAATTTTAGCTCGAATTACATGCGCTTTTTCGGGGGTTTCTCCATTTTTCATAGCTTCAAAAAGCTCTAAATTTTCTTCTACAGAACGCTGTCTATACGGACTGGCTGTTCCTGGCTGAGTTGGAGTTCCTTTTTGAGTCGCAATATCTTCAGACGATTGGCTGTCCACATAAGCATCACCCGCTTTAATTAACTCGACCGCCCAGTCGTACAATTTCTGAAAATAGTCTGAAGCATAACATTCCTCTGCCCATTCAAAACCAAGCCATTTAACATCAGACTTAATAGACTCTACGTAAACCGTTTCCTCTTTGATAGGATTGGTATCATCAAATCTTAAGTTGACAGGCGCATTATACTTTAAGCCCAAACCAAAGTTTAAACAAATTGATGAAGCATGACCTATATGCAAAAACCCGTTAGGTTCCGGAGGAAACCGGAATTTAAGATCACTTACTTTATAGTCGGTTTTCAAATCTTCTTCAATAATCTGCTCGATGAAGTTCAACGATTTTTTTTCTTCAGACATAATTAAAAATTAGATCGCAAATTTACTTAAAATCAATTTCATATCTAGAAGGGTATAAATAAGATTTTGAAGGGTTTATTCTGAATTTAGAAATCGTTTATTTTATACTAAAGTTAATGAGCTTAAGGCTGAAAAACTAATTTCAACCTTTGCCCATTCAGCTGTTCTTCTGAAGACTTTATACCAAAGTCAATTGGATGCCAAGGTCTCTGAGTTCTTGAGCCAAGGTGCTACTGATTCCAGAATCGGTGATAATGTGATGAATTTCAGAGATACCACAAATTTTTCCAAAGCCCTTTCGGTTGAATTTAGAGGAGTCTGCCAGAATAATAATTTTTTGAGCCGACTCAATCATCGTCTTATTCAGCATCGCTTCGCCTAGGTTTGTAGTAGTACACCCATAATTTATATCGATACCGTCTACCCCAAGAAATAAAAGGTTGCAGGAAATATTTTCCAAGATCGCCTGAGAAAAATGACCGGTCACCGATGAAGAGCTATGCCTTACATTTCCTCCCAACTGAAGGATATCGTAATAAGGAGACTTGGTGAGTTCTAGCGAAACATTAAGTGAAGAGGTGGTTACATTGAGATTGCCCTCAATATTTATAGCTTTAGCCAAGGATTGCATGGTAGTCCCAGATCCTATCATGATAGAGTCCTCTGGCTTGATCAATTTTACTGCAGCCTCTGCTATTGCATTTTTTTCTTTAATATGGATTTTTTCCTTTTCACTTACGTTCCTATCATTAATGTATGGATTTTCGAAAGTAGCGCCACCGTGAGTCCTAAAAAGAAGGCCTTTGTTTTCAAGCAGTTTCAGATCCTTTCTTATCGTTACGGCGGATACATTGAACATTTCACAAAGTTGGGAAACACCCACATAACCTTCCTTCTGTAATAAATCTAAAATAGCTTGATGTCGTTTCATTTGCATTTCACTTGGAAATTACAAATATAAAGGATATTAAAACACTAATGCCCGCTAGGCTTGTATTTATAGCTTAATCCCTTACAGTATTATCACCAATATAGTTTCATTAAGTTTCGTTTTATACTTATTTTTTATACTTATGCTTTCGTTTTATTATATTTTTATTATATTTGGTTTGTATTAGAAATAAAAAAAATGATAAAACAACAACTTTTCGACAGAAAACACCTCATTAAAAACGCAAAAAAAGTAAAGGAGTGGGATGTTATTATCATAGGGGGAGGATCCACTGGTCTTGGGATCGCTTTAGATAGCGTCACTAGAGGTTATAAAACTCTTCTTCTTGAACAGTTGGATTATGCCAAAGGAACGTCAAGCAGAAGTACTAAGCTTGTCCATGGTGGTGTACGCTATCTTGCACAAGCCAATTTTTCTTTGGTTAAAGAAGCCCTAAAAGAAAGAGGTTTACTAGAGCAAAATGCGCCTCACCTAGTTAAAAATCAAACCTTTTTAATTCCAAACTACACTTGGTGGGAAGGTCCTTATTATACCTTAGGCTTAAAAGCTTACGACTTTCTTGCTGGTAAATTAAGTTTAGGCGCTTCCAAGCATGTGAGTAAAAGTGAAACTATTCGTAAGTTAAAAACAATTAAAAGAGATAAATTGAGAGGGAGTGTTAGTTATCAAGATGGTCAATTTGACGATTCTAGACTCGCCGTAAATATTGCACAGACTGCCATTGAAAAAGGAGGCTCATTACTCAATTATTTCAAAGTCAATAATTTAACGAAAGACTCAAATAATAAAGTATCTGGTGTTATAGCCATCGATCAAGAAACTAAAGAGGAACATACCTTTAAAGGGAAAGCTATTATCAATGCCACAGGAGTATTTGCAGATGATATTTTGCAAATGGACAAACCAGGCTCCAAAAATAGAATACAACCTAGCCAAGGAGTACATTTAGTTTTTGATAAAGAGTTCCTTCCTGGAGAAGATGCTATAATGATACCAAAAACAGATGACGGGAGAGTTCTCTTTGCAGTTCCTTGGCATGACAAAGTGATTGTGGGTACTACAGACGAAATGGTAGATTCTCACACCACAGAGCCTAATGCGACAGAAAAAGAAGTTGATTTTATCCTTGAAACCTTCAACCGTTTTATAGATAAGAAAGCGACACGAGCAGATGTGAAAAGTATATATGCCGGTCTTAGACCACTTGCAGCACCTGAAGATGATGACGGAAAATCTAAGGAGATTTCTAGGGGGCATAAAATCCTAGTTTCAGATACTGGACTCGTATCCATTACGGGGGGTAAATGGACGACCTACAGAAAAATGGCAGAAGATACACTCGATAAAGTCATCGCTTTGAATAAGCTTCCCGAGAAGGAATGTGTAACAGAGCATCTTTTGATTCATGGCGCTATGGAAACTAAGGAAAGAGGAAATCACCTTTATGTTTATGGTACCGATCAAGTCCACCTTAAAACCTTAATACTAGAAGACCCTAGCCTAGGTAAAAAGATTCACCCCGACCTAGAGTTTCTAAATGTGGAAGTTTTATGGGCGGCAAGGCATGAAATGGCCAGAACTGTAGAAGATGTCTTAGCAAGAAGAGTAAGAGTTTTATTTCTAGACGCTAAGCGATCTATTGAAATGGCTCCTAAAGTTGCAGAAATTTTAGCAAAAGAGCTCAATAAAGATAAGCAGTGGATATCCAATCAAGTTGAAGACTATACTCAACTCGCTAAAGGATACATCATGTAATCTTTTAGCAAATCTAAAATACCAACCTTAATCAATAACCCTAAAACATTTAATTCTATGGAGAAGTACATTTTGGCCTTAGATCAAGGAACAACAAGTTCAAGAGCAATTGTGTTTAACAAGAAAGGTGAAATCTATTCTGTTGCTCAGAAAGAATTCACTCAATACTTTCCAAAACCAGGCTGGGTGGAACACGACCCTTTAGAAATTTGGTCTAAACAAGCGGGTGTTGCTGCTGAAGCAACAACCAAAAAAGGACTAAACGGTAAAAATATTGCCGCCATAGGAATCACCAACCAAAGAGAAACAGTTGTCATATGGGATAAACACACTGGAGATCCTATTTATAACGCGATTGTTTGGCAAGATAAACGGACTTCTGACTATTGTGACCAGCTTAAAGCAGACGGTAAAGAAAAGATGATACAAGAAAAAACAGGTCTTGTCATAGATTCATATTTTTCAGGAACTAAGATCAAATGGATTCTCGATAATGTTGAGGGAGCAAGAGAAAAAGCGAAAGCTGGTGATCTTATTCTTGGAACAATGGATTCCTGGTTAATTTGGAACTTTACCAAAGGAGAACTGCATGTAACAGACGTTACCAACGCTTCTAGGACCATGCTTTTTAACATTCATACTATGGACTGGGATGATGATCTCTTGGAATTGTTTGACATCCCCAAAAGCATGCTGCCAGAAGTTAAAGATTCAAGTGAAGTTTATGGGCATACCAAAACCACAGTATTTGCCTCCAAAATTCCTATTGCGGGTATTGCTGGAGATCAAATGGCTGCCTTGTTCGGTCAAATGTGTACAGAAAAAGGAATGGTGAAAAGCACCTATGGAACAGGCTGTTTTATGCTGATGAATATTGGTGATAAACCTATTATTTCAAAAAATAAATTGTTAACTACAGTTGCTTGGAGAATTAATGGTAAAACTGAGTATGCATTAGAAGGGAGCATTTTTATAGGAGGTGCCGTGGTCCAATGGCTAAGAGATGGTTTGGGAATCATAAAAAAATCCCGGGATATTGAAAGCTTAGCGACTTCTGTAGAATCTACAGATGGTGTATATTTTCTTCCTGCATTTGCTGGTATTGGTGCTCCATATTGGGATCAAGAGGCGAAAGGTACTATGTTTGGAATTACAAGAGGAACCACCGATGCCCATATTGCAAGAGCTTCTTTAGAAGCCATAGCTTACCAAACGATGGACATCTTAAAAGCAATGGAAGCCGATTCCGAAATCGATATAGAAGAATTAAGAGTGGATGGTGGCGCCACGGTTAATGACATGTTGATGCAATTTCAATCTGATGTTTTAAACACCACTACTGTAAGACCAAAAGTTATTGAAACCACTGCTTTGGGGGCTGCTTATTTAGCGGGATTGGCGGTTGGTTTTTGGAAAGATATGGAAGAAATTCAGTCTATTTGGAAAGAAGATGTCAAATTTCAACCGACAAAAGACCAAGATAAAATTCAAGAGGGTATCAAAGGTTGGTACAGAGCGATTAATGCCCTCCAATCTTGGAGTAAATCTAAGTAATTATGACACCATTTATAGCAGAAATATTGGGAACAGCTATACTTATTCTTCTTGGAGGAGGAGTGGTTGCTAGTTGCGTGTTAAAAGAAACCAAAAGCAGCGGTTCTGGGTGGATCGTTATTACCACAGGATGGGCTTTAGCTGTTTTTATAGGAGTATTTGTGGCTGCTCCTTATAGCGGAGCACATATTAACCCAGCAGTAACTTTAGCTTTAGCTCTTGAAGGAAGCTTTCCTTGGAAAGATGTGCCTGTCTATATTTTAGCTCAACTTATTGGAGCAATGATAGGCTCTGGAACGGTTTATGCCCTTTTTAAAGATCATTTCGATGCCTCAGATGATGCTGCAGGTAAACGGGCTATCTTTTGTACAGATCCAGCGATTTCGAATACATTCAGGAATTTATTAAGTGAAATTGTTGGGACTTTTGTACTCATCATCGCTGTATTTTATATCACTGGAGCAGAAATACAAAGTGAAAATGGTGTTCCCGTAGGACTTGGAGCTGTTGGCGCTATTCCCATTGCGTTTGTGGTGTGGAGCATCGGTTTATCCTTAGGAGGGCTTACAGGATATGCCATAAACCCTGCAAGAGATTTAGGGCCAAGAATTATGCACTTCCTCCTTCCTATTAAAGGAAAGACTCATAGCAACTGGTCATATTCATGGATCCCCATTATAGGACCATTTATAGGCGCAGCACTAGCTACTTTACTCCATTTAATGCTCAGCTAAAAACTACTTATGATGATTAATTTTATAAAAATAGTAGGACTTTTCATAGTCCTAATCACTACCGCTTTGTCTTACGGTCAAAGAGATTATGGGAGAATTCCAAATTTACCTAAAGAGAGTTTGGAGACCGAAGAAAGCAAAGACTCCTATCGCCCATTTGAATTTAATTTAACCGTAAAAAACATGCACTTATGGCGAGGGTATCGCGTGACAGATGAAGCTATGACCGCCGCTAATTTTTATTACCAATCCAAGAATGGAAAATTTAAAGCTGGACTTTGGGGAGGTGTAGGATTTGCAGGAAATTTTACTGAATTTGACTACTACCTGTCTTACGAGCACAACAACTGGACGTTTGCTATTTGGAATATCAATAATTCCACTGATTTTCCAGAGGCTCAAATTTTCAACTACGACAGAGCTGAAACCTCTCACTTTATAGATGTTTCTATAACTCATAGATTAGAACAAATCCCATTACAGTTTACTTGGAGTACGATAGTTCAAGGCCGGGATACCTATATCAATTCCAATGGCGACTTACGCAATGCTTTCACAAATTACCTAGAAGCTTCCTACATTGTGGCCGATGGTAAAGACTGGAATCTAAGTGTGTATGTAGGCGCTGCATTTTCATTTGTAAGTGATGCTCATTTTTATGGAGATGAAACCGGTTTCAACAATTTTGGACTATCTTATACCAAAAATTTAAAGATCCTAGACAAGTATACTCTTCCTGTAGCAACTACTGCCATGTGGAACAATTTACAAGATTATGGTGCTTTACAAGTCGCCGTTGATTTATTTTAACGCAGCTCACTAGATCAGAATATCGCGTCAGATCTCTTTTGATTTTGGGTTTCGAAAAATTTCAAGTGCAGAATACGTTAGCTCAAAAATGAGCATTCACTTCAACCTTTAGCTGGGCTTTTGAGATCTAATTGAAGGCACCACGAAACAATTTGAATAGTATTTTTTAGCAGTTTTTCGTCTCTACATGAAAAAATAAAAGCCACCTTCACTAACTGAAAGGGACTTTTAAAGTTTAAAATAGTAGATATTTATTTCAATTTTACCACCAAATCATCCGAATATACCATTATTCCAGAATTTAGTATAACGTCACTCACTTCTCCGTCGGCATTAGCAGTTACGGTGGTTTCCATTTTCATAGCTTCAATAATGAATAAAGGTTGGTTCTTTTTAACCTTGTCTCCTTTTTTCACCAGAACTTCAGTTAACGAACCTTGTAGCGGAGCGCCTACCTGTTTATCATCCGATTTATCGGCTTTTTGATGAACTACTTTATCAACCTCAACACTAGTATCTCTAACGAGGATATTACGAGTTTGACCGTTAACTTTAAAGAATACAGTCACCATTCCGTCTTCATCCGTTTCACCTATTGAAACTAACGTAATCAATAGAGTTTTTCCTCTATCCAATTCCACCACAATTTCTTCACCAGGGTCCATACCGTAGAAGAAATTTTTCGTTGGAATATTGAATACACTTCCGTACTTAGTATGATGGTTATAGGCGTCTGTGAAAACTTTAGGATAGAGTTTATAGGATAAGAAATCTTCAAAATCTAAGATTCTGTCCATTTCATCGGAGAACATATCTTGGAAATCTTTAAATTCTTTTTTCAAATCTACAGGAGCTAAATGCGCGTTAGGCCGGTCTGTATAAGGCTTTTCTCCTTTTAAAATTATGTTCTGAATTTTCTTTGGGAAACCACCTACAGGTTGTCCCAAGTCTCCCTTGAAAAAGCTAACAACCGATTGAGGGAAGGATAAGTTTTCACCATTTTCCAGCACATCTTCAATAGTCAAATTATTGCTCACAAGGTATTGAGCCATATCACCCACCACTTTTGAACTTGGGGTCACTTTAATAATGTCTCCAAAAAGCAGATTTACTTTGGCGTACATATCTGTAATCTCATGGAAACGATCTGCTAAGCCTAAAGATTCTGCCTGTGGTTTAAGATTGGAATACTGTCCCCCTGGGATTTCGTGAGTATAAACTTCTCCAGTTCCAGATTTTAGGCCAGACTCAAACGGGTAGTAATAAGTTCTCACTTGCTCCCAATAGATAGAATATTCATTTAACTTTTGGGTATTGATTTTATTTTCTCTAGGATGGTATTTCATCACCTCAACCAGAGAGTTAAAGTTAGGTTGAGACGTAAGCCCAGATAATCCCCCAAGCGCCACATCAACCACATCTACTCCAGCTTCAATTGCATTCATATAAGTGGATGCTTGCATGGAAGAGGTATCGTGCGTATGTAAATGAATTGGGATTTTAATTTCAGATTTTAAGGCTGAAATGAGCTCTGTTGCTGCTTTTGGTTTTAATAAACCAGCCATATCTTTAATGGCAAGGATATGAGCCCCAGCATTTTCAAGATCTTTGGCTAGTTGTGTATAGTACTTAAGCGTGTATTTGGTTCGGTTTGGATCCATGATATCTCCCGTATAACACATGGATGCTTCTGCGAGACCTCCTGTGTTTTTTCTAACATACTCGATACAGGGAACAATGGATTTCATCCAGTTTTGAGAATCAAATATTCTAAAAATATCTACTCCATTATTCCAAGATTCAGTAACAAAACGTTCTATCAAATTGTCTGGATAGGCCGTGTAACCAACCCCATTGGAACCTCTTAGTAGCATTTGTAATAAGATATTGGGCATAGCTTCCCTAAACATACGAAGCCTTTCCCAAGGATTTTCTTTTAAAAACCGCATACACACATCGAAGGTCGCTCCTCCCCATACTTCCATACTGAAGACTTCAGGATGATCTTTGGCAAAATTGGCTGCTACTTTTTGCATATCGTAGGTTCGCATTCTCGTAGCCAACAAGCTTTGATGCCCATCTCGCATGGTGGTATCTGTATAGTGAATTTTCTTTTCGTTACTTAACCATCTAGAAAACTCTTCAGGGTCCAATTCGGTTAATAAATCTTTAGTTCCTTTCTGATAAGAACTTTTTGGTGAGCTCTTAGGCACTTCTGGGATTAAGAACCTTGGATTTTTAATCGTGTTCTTTACATCTGCATTTCCATTCACGGTAATATCTCCTAGGTAATTTACCATTTTGGTCGCTCGGTTTCTCGGCTCCTTGATATCGAAAAGCTCTGGCGTATTATTGATATAGTTGACCGTGACTTTTCCTTCCCGGAAAGTGGCATCCTTTAGAATATTATCTAAAAAGGCCATATTGGTTTTAACACCTCGCACTCTAAACTCCGCTAGGGCACGACGCATTTTCTTACACGCATCGTCCAAAGTTCTACTACTTGCCGAAACTTTTACCAGCATAGAATCGAAGAACGGAGAAATCTTTACTCCCTGGTAAACACTCCCTGCATCTAGTCTTATCCCAAAACCTGAAGCACTCCTATAGGTAGAGATAATTCCATAATCTGGTTTAAAATCATTTTTCGGATCCTCTGTTGTGATTCTACATTGTACTGCAAAACCATTGACGGAGACCGATTCTTGATTAGGAAGGTTTATTTCTTCATCCGATAATTTATAATTATCGGCTATGTATAATTGTGTTTTGATGAGGTCTACTCCTGTGACCACTTCTGTGACTGTATGCTCTACTTGCACCCGAGGATTCACTTCTATAAAGTAAATGCTGCCATCATCATCCACAAGGAATTCTACCGTACCAATGTTGTTATAATTTACAGCTTTACAAATTTTGATAGCATAGCCGTAGAGTTTGTTCTTAACGGTTTCATCCAAGTCTTTGGAAGGTGCAAATTCAATAACTTTTTGATAGCGTCTTTGCACAGAACAATCCCTTTCAAATAAATGGAGGGTGTTTCCAAAATTATCTGCGACAATTTGTATTTCAATATGCTTTGGATTTTCGATGAATTTCTCCAAAAACACCGTTTCGTCACCAAAGGCATTTTTGGCCTCTCTTCTAGATTCACCATAAGCTTTTTCCAGCTCCCCCATGCTTCTCAGCACTCTCATACCTCGTCCGCCGCCACCAGAAGCTGCCTTGAGCATTAAAGGAAAACCAATTCGCCCAGCTTCCTCCGTTGCGATCTCTAAGGTGTCTAAATCTTTTTTATTGCTTTCTATAATAGGGACATCATTTTTAATCGCCACTTTTTTGGCGGTGACTTTGTCTCCTAAGGACTTCAGTACATCCACTTTAGGGCCCACAAATATGATATCATTATCGGCACAGGCTTGAGCAAATTTTGCATTTTCAGAAAGAAATCCATAGCCAGGGTGGATAGCGTCTACGCCATTCTCCTTAGCAACCCGAATAATCTCCTCAATATCTAAGTAAGGTTTTAAAGGTTCCTTATCATCTCCAACTTGATAAGATTCATCTGCCTTATATCTGTGTAAAGAATACCTATCTTCGTACGTATAAATACCAACAGTTCTTATACCAATTTCTGTACAAGCGCGAAAAATTCTTATAGCGATTTCGCCTCTGTTAGCAACTAAAACTTTTTTGATGTTCATTCTGTTTATCTTTAATTTGAAAATAATTCAGCTCGGCTTTAAAGTTATTAAATAAATTGGTGAGCCCTATTTTATTATTAATTTTTTAGAAAAAAAGAGATGAATTCTTTAGTAAATCCCTTATGAAAAATGCCTTGCTTACCCTAAATCATAAAGAACACACACTTTCTCAACTCACCAAAAAAGGAAAGATCAACCTTATTTTATTCTATAACACCTATTGCTTAGGTTGCACAGGAAGAGCAATTCCCTTTGCCTTCGAGCTTACTCAGCAGTTTCCAGAACTAAATTTAATCGTTATTCATACCAATTTTGGGAAACAGTCGTTTTCCAAGGTCGAAATTTTAGACATATTTACAACTAAGGCTTCCCCTTTTGAAATATACATCGATCCACATCAAAAGGTTTACGATCACTTTAAGGCAGAAGGGACGCCACACTGGATTGTTTTGGATAAAGAATTAGAAATTTTTAGAAGTATATTTGGCTCCCAACAACAATCTCAACAAAGGCTTTGGTATGCTTTAGAGTCTTTAAAGGATTAATTTTCAAAACACTCTATTTGTCTCTTGTTCTTGTATTTCCACGCTCTAGTTAAGCCTAAAGTAGTGGATGACTCACTTTTTTCATTTCTAAATTTTACAACACAATCATTAGTTTTAAAGAAGTTTTAGGCTTACACATTTTCGCTTTATGATAAATCTTCTTAAAAACAATTTTTTACCATTTAAAATGTCTGATTTAAATGTTCGATGCTTAATTCTCAATATACTGGATTTATTAGATGTTAATAATCTTAAGACTCCTTGCGGGCTCGAATTTAATGTCTGTTGTTCTTTTAGAGATAAGTTGAAATCCATGAAGTTTATATATTCGTTTACACTTTAGACAAAAATCGTTTTTTCAATATAATTTATGTGAAGGAAAAAATATTCCTTCACCTTTTCGCTATTACACTCAAAAAATTTATTTCAAGTCTTCTCTTTTTAGAATGGAATAAAAGATATAATTTACTAATTTTGTCATAAAGATTATTAATATTTTATTAAATATAAAGGGCTATTAAAACAGATATTAACACAATAGTATTACTGTGCTTCTCTATATTTTTTTGGAGTTGCACGAATGAAACTAATCGAGAGGAAAAATCTTTTTTATTTGAGGAAATTCCTATAGAAAAAAGTAAGCTCGATTTTCGTAATATGGTTACTGAGGATTCCGAACACAACATTATCAACTATATTTATTACTACAATGGCGGGGGTGTTGCAGCCGGTGATATTAATAGTGATGATTTACCAGATTTGTTTTTTGTTGCTAATACAGGTGAGAATAAACTCTTTATAAACAAAGGTAATCTAGAATTTGAAGACATCTCAGAACAAGCCAATATTCAAGGAAATGCAAGCTGGAATACTGGTGTAACCATGATAGATATTAACAACGATGGATTATTGGATATTTACGTTTGCGCTGTTTCAGGATTATTAGATTTTACTGGTCATAACGAACTTTTTATTAATAATGGCGATGGTACATTTACAGAAGACGCCAAATCTTATGGTTTAGATTTTAAAGGTTACTCAACCCAATCTTACTTTTTCGATTATGACAAAGATGGTGATTTGGACGTCTATATTGTGAATCACGCTGTACATACAAACTTATCTCACGGAAGAGCGGATTTAAGAAATGATAGAACTGCCAATGTTGGTGATGTTTTGTTAAGAAATGACAATGGTAAATTTACAGATGTTAGTGATTCTGCTAATATTTATGGTGGTATTAACGGTTACGGTCTCAGTGCTTCTATTGCGGATTTCAATAATGACGGTTGGGATGATATCTATGTTTGTAATGACTTTCATGAAGATGATTATTATTACATAAATAACCAAGATGGTACATTCAAAGAAAGTCTCGATGAAGCCTTTACCACTATTAGTAGATTTTCTATGGGCAGCGATGCTGCAGATATAAACGGCAACGGTTACCAAGATCTTATAACCTTAGATATGCTTCCGAAAGAAGAACGTGTTTTAAAGGAAACTGAAGGCGATGATGCTATGTTTAACATGCAGGCACATCTAAAAAAGTTGGGGTACAAAGACCAGTTCTCTAGGAATATGTTGCAGATAAATCAAACTGGAGACTATTTTATAGAAACTGCACTCTTAAATAAAGTTGCAGATACAGATTGGAGTTGGGCGCCTTTATTTGCTGATTTTAATAACGATACGCATCAAGATTTATTTATTTCAAATGGTATTTTAAGAAGACCAAATAGTTTGGATTTTAAAAAATATGTCTCAAGCGCTTTCAAAGGCAGAGAAGAAAGTGAGGGTCTAGAATGGCTATACAATTCCATTGACAAAATGCCAAGTGGTAAAGTAGCCAATGAAATTTTTGAAGGCAATTCTGAAATATTCAAGAATCAAACTGGAAATTGGATTAAAAATGAGCCACAGCTTTCCAATGGGGCAATTTACGTTGATTTGGATCTTGATGGTGATTTAGATCTGGTGACTAATAATTTTAACCAAGCAGCCTCTATTTTTAAAAATACTACGAACGGAAAGGCAAATTATCTTGACTTGAAATTCGAATATAAATCAACTAATAAAGAGGGGGTTGGTTCAAAGGCTCTAGTTTACAGCAATGGCAAGTCTCAATTAAAGCAACTATATAAATCAAGAGGGTTTTTATCTTCTGTTGAAGCTAAATTACATTTTGGCCTTGGCAAAACTAGTAAAATTGATTCTGTAAAAGTAATTTGGCCTAATAATGAATACATCGTAATTAAACAACCCGAGGCTAATGCTGCACTAAATGTAGTTTACCAAGAAGGTGGTCAGATTTATGATTATAGTAAAAATAAAGAAAAAAATATTATATTTAAAAAAGAAGACTTCATAAACTTTACTCACAAGGAAGATAATTATAACGATTTTGCTGAGGAAAAACTTATTCCATATAAAGTGTCTACTCTAGGTCCTGCTTTTGCTCTAGGAGATATAGATGATAATGGTTTTGAGGATATTTACATAGGAAATTCGGTCGGTAAACCCGCAATACTAATGCTTAATAACGGTTTGTCTTTTGAAAAGTCTGACCAACCTGAATTTATTGAAGATATTAATTTTGAAGACAATAGTGCCCTGTTTGTTGATGTAGATAATGATGGTGATTTGGACTTATATGTAGCATCTGGTGCCAATAAAAGTCCTAAATATAAAACGGATCGTTTATATTTAAATAATAACGGTAAGTTCACCAAAAAAGAGGGTTTAGTGCCAGAAGATCAATTCATTACCTCTACAGTAATTGCATACGATTATGATGCTGATGGGGATCAGGATTTATTCATTGGAAATTATTCTCAATTGGGAAATTTTGGTTTGATGGTAGATTCCTACATATTAGTAAACAACGGAAGTGGTCATTTTGAAAAAGATCAAAACTTCAAACTAACTTCTAAAGTAACTGATGCAAAATGGTATGATATTAATGAAGATGGGATAAAGGATTTAATCATAACAACAGAATGGGATCATCCTTATATTTTTATTAATGAGGAAGGAAAATTGAGGGAAATGAAGCTCCCAAATGAGCTCAACGGATTGTGGCAAACTGTAACAATGTATGATTTTGATAAAGATGGAGATAAAGATATATTATTTGGAAATTGGGGACTAAACACCAAATTCAACCTCAATTTTGATGGTCCTTTGATGATGTATCATTCAGATTTTGATAGAAATGGTGTAGAGGAAAGTATTTTGGCCTATAATAATGATGGAAAATATTATCCTTTAAACACTAAAGACGAACTTTCTTCTCAAATGAATGTCATCAGTAAAATTTTTACAGACCACAAAAGTATGGCTGGAAAAACTATTGAAGAAGTCATAACTAAAGGGTCTTTAAAACAGGCTAAAAGTTATAAAGTTGAGACATTAGCTTCTGGTTATTTATTGAATGAGAATGGGAAATTTGATAAGTTTATTCCTTTCGATAAAGACTTTCAATTAGCTCCTATAACTAGTTTTTTAGAGTTACAGCTTAAAAATGAAAATCAACTAGTTGTTGGTGGAAATTCCTTTAGAGTAAACACTTACCATGGCGCTTATAGTGCTTTAAAAGGACTTTTAGTCAAGGGCAAAGACCGCTATAATTTTGTCTCTGAATTTGGTATAGAACCATTCCATGACCAGATTAAAAAAATTGAAAGTCTGAAAATGAAAAGTTTCAACTTACTAATAGTTGTTTCTAATGACGGTGCATTAAGATGTTACTCCTATTAAATCTATAATATTTAAAATTAATTACTAAATGAAGGTAAAACGCTTACTTCTATTTTTACTTATCCTCTCTTGCTTGACTTCTTGTGAAGTAGAAAATGAGCCTATTATAATCCAAAGTGAAGATTATCACAATGCCATTGACAAACTTACAGAAGTAATGGTCCACGACATATTTTCTCCACCAGCAGCAAGTAGGTTGTATGTCTATCCTAGTATCGCGGCATATGAAACTCTCAATCAAAACAGTGAAGAATATCTGTCTTTAGCAACTCAACTCAATGGCTTAAAGCCCCTTCAGATTACTTCATACAAAGATAATATCAACTTAAATCTAGCAGCCTTAATTGCTTATCTAAATGTCTCTGAAGAGATGGTATTTAGCAAAGAAATATTTACAAATTATAAAGATAGTTTGTATACTTATTGGGACAACAACAACAAAAAAGAGTTTAGAGCCGCGAGGTCTTATGCCGAAGAAGTTTCTAGTCAAATTATCAAGTGGATGAAAGAGGATAGGTACGATAAAACTCGTACTATGTCAGTTTATAATATTTATTCAGATGATCCCTCCGTTTGGCAACCCACTCCTCCAGCCTATATGAATGGCATTGAGCCACACTGGAACAAATTGAGACCCTTTACTTTGGACTCAGCTTCTCAATTTAAACCTGCTCCACATCCCGATTTCTCATTGGAACCCGATAGTCAGTTTTATAAGGAACTAATGTCAGTTTATAAAATCAATAATGATATAAGAGAAAAAGGTAATGAGAGCGAAGAAATTGCTATAGCTCGCTTTTGGGATTGCAACCCTTTTGTTTCTGTAAACAAGGGTCACTATATGTTTGCAGAAAAAAAAATAACTCCAGGTGCTCATTGGATTGGTATTTGTAAAATTGCTTGTGAAAAAAATCAGACCGATTTTAAAAAGACCGTATACGCTCAGACCAAAACATCTATTGCTATAGCAGATGCTTTTATAAGTTGTTGGGATGAAAAGTATCGCAGTAATTTAGTTAGGCCTGAAACCCTTATCAATAAATACATAGACCCAGATTGGTTGCCAATATTACAAACACCCCCATTTCCTGAATATACAAGTGGACATTCCGTGGTTTCTAGTTCTGCTGCTGAAGTGCTAACAACTATTTTTGGCGATGATTTTGAATTTTTAGATACAACTGAAATACCTTATGGCTTGCCCGCTAGGTTTTTTAAATCCTTTAAGTCTGCTGCAGATGAAGCTATTATTAGTAGAGTTTTTGGTGGTATTCATTATGAATCTGCCGTTTACGAGGGAAAATCTCAAGGCATTTTAGTAGGCAAATTTGTGGATCAAAAAATTCAATTTTTGAAGTTTAACGATAAAGATAAGTCTCAGTAAAATTAAAATATTCGTCAATATTTCATACCAATTTTGGGAAACAGTCGTTTTCCAAGGTCGAAATTTTAGACATATTTTCAACTAAGGCTTCCCCTTTTGAAATATACATCGATCCACATCAAAAGGTTTACGATCACTTTGAGGCAGAAGGGACGCCACACTGGATTGTTTTGGATAAAGAATTAGAAATTTTTAGAAGTATATTTGGCTCCCAACAACAATCTCAACAAAGGCTTTGGTATGCCTTAGAGTCTTTAAAGGATTAATTTTCAAAACACTCTATTTGTCCCTTGTTCTTGTATTTCCACGCTTTAGTTAAGCCTAAAGTAGTGGATGTGTTTTAGAATATCTAAAAACGAACAAGCTTCAACTTTTTAAATACCAAGCCCTGCTAGGGATTTAAAAAGCACATTAAGTTTACAAAGGTTTTGCATTCAAAAATTACAGTAAATTCATTTATTTCTTAAAAGTTTTCCTAAAATTCACTTTATTTGTTTATTGAATGAGTGTAACAAATCTCAGATTAACCAACTAACCTTCAAAGTTTCACTATGAACATAAAACAATTCCTAAGTTTA
Organism: Psychroflexus gondwanensis ACAM 44; assembly: GCF_000355905.1. Lineage (GTDB taxonomy): Bacteria > Bacteroidota > Bacteroidia > Flavobacteriales > Flavobacteriaceae > Psychroflexus > Psychroflexus gondwanensis. The sequence continues at coordinate 86,809 of NZ_APLF01000001.1, read as the reverse complement.
GAATGGAAGCAATTTCGACGATCTTCTTTCTTTGAAAAAGGATTAGTTATAAAAATTTTGATGTTACTCGCGGCTTTATATTTTGCCAGCATAGCGATTTTGGCAGGGGTAGGAGTCTTCTTTATTTTCAAAAAAACCTTACCAGAAGAAGATCCTTTCAAAATGATCAACAACTTTTTAATCTACTGGGTTATAGGAGACTTGGCGCTAAGGTACTTTCTTCAACAATTACCAGTGCTGAATATCAAACCCATGTTGATTTTACCTATAAAAAGAAATGCGGTGATTCGCTTTTTATTATTAAAAACCTCCTTTTCGTTTTTTAATATTTTACCACTGCTTTTTTTTATTCCATTAGCCATTGTAATCATCGTTCAAGGTTATTCTCCATTCATGGTCGTGCTTTGGTTTTTGAGCATCCTCTCAATAAGCTTTAGCATTAACTTTCTAAATTTCATTCTGAATAAAAACAATCCTATTTTTTATGGAGTTATTGCCTTTCTAGCTTTAATTTCTGGAATGCAATATTTTGGAATTTTTGATATATCCCAGTATTTGGGGGTTGTCTTTTATTCTTTTTATAGTTTGGGGTATACACTTATTATTCCCGTATTCTTGGTCATTCTGCTATTCAAGGCTAATTACAGAATGCTTAAAAAGAATTTTTATGTGGACGGTGCAGTTCAGGGTAAAAAGGAAAGCTTCAGTAATTACAATTTAGAATTTCTGAATAAATTCGGAAAGTTGTCTATCTTTTTGAAAAACGATATAAAGATGATTACAAGAAATGCAAGGCCTAAACAAGTCTTGCTTATGTCCTTCTTCTTCTTGTTTTATGGATTGATTTTTTATACTCAAGATACTTACAGAGACCTTCCTATTGTTTTGGCATTTGCCTCTATTTTTGTCACGGGAGGGTTTCTTATTTCATTCGGTCAGTTGGTTCCCTCTTGGGATAGTGAATACTATAAGTTGATGATGAGCCAAAATATTTCTTACAAAAAATACTTGGAGTCCAAGTGGTATTTAATGGCCCTTGCTTGTGCAGCTTCCTTTGTGTTGAGTGCGCCTTATATTTATTTTGGTTGGGATATTTTTGCCATGATTGCTGCGGGGGCTTCTTTTAATATTGGGCTTAACTCTTTCATCACCCTTTACGGGGGAGCATTGAACAGAGTGCCTATAGAGCTTAATCAAAAAGCCAAAGCCTTTAGCAATACCCAAGGCTTTAATCCCACCCAACTTCTTATGAGTCTGCCTAAGCTTCTTGGCCCTATGCTTATTTTCTACATCCCTTATAAACTTATCAACTTCAATGCTGGCATCATTGCTTTAGCATTGAGTGGAGTCTTAGGCTTAGTCTTTAAGTCTTACTTTCTAAACCTTATAGAAAAGGTATATCAAAAGACCAAATACAAAACTATTTCAGCTTTTTCAGAAAAAAAATAAAACATATATATGGAAACCATTATCCACGTTCAAGACTTATCCAAAAGTTATAATGCAGATAAAATATTAGACATAGAGTCCCTTGATATTCCCAAAGGTCAAAGTTTTGGTTTGGTAGGAAACAACGGTGCAGGAAAAACAACTTTCTTTAGTTTGCTATTGGACCTTATCCCACCAACTACTGGACAAATAGAAAGCAAAGGCATCATCGTTAATCAAAGTGAAGAATGGAAGCCTTTTACCTCGTCATTTATAGATGAGAGTTTTTTGATTGGCTATCTTACTGCTGAAGAATATTTTTATTTTATTGGAGATCTAAGAAATACTTCTAAAGCAGAGGTGGATGAACTTTTGAGTGAATTTGAAGATTTTTTCCATGGCGAAATATTGAATCAAAAGAAATACTTGAGAGACCTTTCTAAGGGAAACCAGAAGAAAGCCGGAATAGTAGCAGCGCTTATAGGTCAACCAGAGATCGTGATTTTGGATGAGCCTTTTGCAAATTTAGATCCCACAACACAGATTCGGCTTAAAAGAATCATCAAAGACCTCTCTTCTCAAAATCATGTTACGGTACTTATTTCAAGTCACGACTTGATGCATGTGACCGACGTTTGTGAACGTATAGTTGTTCTGGATAAAGGACAAGTTGTAAAAGATATGAAAACCAGTGAGGCCACTTTGAAGGAGCTTGAACTTTACTTTGAGAGGTAACCTCTTTATTTTCAATTTCTGAGATAAAATGCATTTATATTTACCAAAACATACGATTTTCTTGCAAATCAAGTTATTAATATCTTAGAATTGTATATGCGATTAAAACTACCTTTATATCTCCTTGTTGGAATACTCATTCTGGTTTCTTGTTCAAGAAAAAAGGATAAATTCTTGAATAAGAATTTTCATGCCATGACGACTTACTACAATATAGTGTATAACGGTAATCTGGAGTTAGATCAAGGTCAGCGGGAGGTTGAAGCGGCATATATCGAAGACTATTGGAAGGTGTTGCCGGTTGAACGTATGGCCACAAAACAGAATCCTAAAAAGAAAAATAGTACCTCAGAAAATTCTTCTTTTGAAAATGCTGAAGAAAAAGCGACTAAATCTATTCAAAAGCACTCCATGTACATGGGAGGAAAAGAATACAACCCACAAATAGATGAGGCTTTCTTGCTTTTGGGTAAAGCACGGTATTACGATCAGCGTTTTGTGCCCGCTAAAGATGCTTTTAGTTTTATTTTGAATCACTATCCAGAAAGCTCTACCATCAACGAAGCCAAAATTTGGGTTGAAAAAGTAAATTTGAGACTGGAGTATTTTGAAATGGCTATCGTTAATCTAACTGAATTGGTCAATACGACTCAGCTTACCCCATTAGAGAGCTATGAAGCTACCTCCACACTAGCCCAAGCTTTCATTGCTGAAGACCAAACTCGCCAAGCTCTATCGCCGCTTAGTATTGCAATACAGAATGCTCCAGATGACGAAAAGAAGGGAAGGTTATTGTATATCAAAGGGCAACTGTATTCTTTACTAGGCCAGAAGGATAGCGCAAGAGTTAGTTTTGATGAGGTTATAGCTTTAAATAGAAATTCACCAAGGCGTTATATGATTCACTCTGAGTTGGAGAAACTGAAGCTTCAAGATTTAGATAATGCACTTTGGTATGAAACGGAGTTGGCATTTCAGGAGCTAGCAGAAAACAGAGAAAATAGACCTTTTTTAGATTTTATTTATTACGATAATGCGATGTTCAATTTAGCAAAGGACTCGGTTAATCTTGCAATTGAACGCTTCAATAAATCTTTAAAGCAGCAACCTAACGATAAGTATCTAAAAAGTCAAAATTATGTCAACTTGGGAGAGATTTATTTTGATAAATCTTCCTACGAAACCTCAGGAAAATATTACGATAGCACCTTAACCAATCTTGTGAACGGTAGTCGAGAATACAGACAAGTGAAACGAAAGCGAGAAAATTTGGAAGACGTTATCACTTTTGAAAAAATCGCTAAAGAAACCGATAGTATCCTCAACTTAGTAAAAGCCCCCGAGGAAGAACGCATCGCAATATTCAAAAGCTATATTGAAAAACTCAAAGAAGAAGAAAAAAGTGTATTTGCCAATAAAAGTTCCTCTTCGATTATTAATTCTAGGTTCGGTAGGCAAAAAAGTCAGATTGGCGGTGGACAAGTTAACTCGACCACTTTTTATTTTTACGATATTACTCAAAAACAAAGAGGGGAAGAGTCCTTTAGAAAAATCTGGGGAGATATAGAATTGGCAGACGACTGGAGAAGTAACTCTACTCAGAAAAAACTTTTAGACACTAAGGAAGACATAGTTCAGGAAGATCGCTTACGACCAGAGTACGATCCCCAAACTTATATTGCGATGATCCCTACAGACCAAAAAGTGATTGATAGCATTTCAGACGAAAGAAACCTTGCTTATTATCAACTGGGAATCATGTACAAAGAAAAGTTTAAAAAATATGACTTGGCGATTTCAAAACTCGAGACCTTACTTGAAAGTAATCCTGAAGAGCGTTTAATCTTACCTTCCAAATACTATCTTTTCAAAATATATGATGATCTAGGAAATACCAAACAAGCAAATTCTTGGAAAAATGATATTTTAAACAATCATTCAGATTCTAGATATGCCAGTATCTTAAGAAATCCAGAAGCCTATCGAAACGATGCGAATAACCCACAGAATATTTATTCTAGACTTTACAAAGATTATAAATCTGGTCAATATCAGCAGACGCTGGATGAAATAGAGACCTATACAAAGGTGTTTGTAGGAAACTCCATCTTGCCAAAACTAGAATTACTGAAAGCTAGAATTCTTGCAAAACTTGAAGGAGCTTTAGCATACCAAAAAGCGCTTAATTATGTGGCCTTAACTTATCCACAGTCCAAAGAAGGGAAATATGCTCAAAAACGATATACGGAACTAGAGCGAAAACCTTTTTCGACTGATTTTGACTTCAAGAAAGATCCTGGAGATCAATATATTTTAGTTTATAATTTTTTTAATGATAATATTGAAGAATCAAAATACGAAGAGTTCAAGTCAGATTTGGCCTTAGCTATTGAGGATGAAAGCGGTTTGGAATTGACCTTAAGTGAAGAAATTTATGATCAAGATCAAACTTTAGTTACTATTAAAGGTCTTAAAAGTAAATTAGGGGCACAAGGCTTAGCAGAAAAGTTTATTAATAATGCTAAAGTGAACAAAAATTTCACTTATTTTGTGATATCGCAGAAAAATTATAAAATTGCTCAGATCAACAAAAATCTGGACGAGTTTTTAAACAAAACTAATTAATATGTTTTCAGAAAAAAATAAACCCGTGAATAACTCAGACTTAACAAAAGAACAGAACAAAATTGCTCAAGGAACCGTTTTTAAAGGAAGTATAGAGTCCCAAGGCAGCTTTCGAATAGAGGGCAAAGTCATAGGAAATATTACAACTCCAGGAAAAATTGTCGTTGGTAAAACGGGCTATATCGAAGGAGAGATAGACTGTGAGAATGCCGATTTTGAGGGCGAATTTAAAGGACAGTTAAAGGTTAAATCTCTATTGACGCTAAGAGCTACTGCTAAGATCGAAGGGGATGTATTTGCAGACAAGCTTTCTATTGAGCCTGGAGCTACCTTTAATGCGACTTGTAGTATGAAAGGGGCTGTAAAATCTTTCACTGAAAATGCCAAAAAAGAGCGATCGGCCTAAACCTTGGCTTTATTTTTCTGGACTAGGTTTACAAATGGCAGTAACTATTGCTGGTTCCGTTTTTTTGGGAATCTGGCTAGATGATACCTTTATGGAATCTTCAAAATTGTTTACGATTATTATATCTCTTTTAGGTATATTTATTTCTATGATTCATGTCATCACTTCATTAAAACACTTTAAGGATTAGACTTTTTATGAAAAAAAAATTACAAAATCCTTACGTTTCTATTTTTCTGTTTTCAGCTGTTATTCTCTTGATCCATTATTCGATAGATTTAGTTTTTAAGGTTGTCACTTATTACTCATTGTTTTCTATTTATGTATTTCATATTATTTCTGCACTTGCAGTAGCAGCGATTGTTCAATTGGTATATAAAAAATCCCAAGATCATGCAGGCTTTGCTTTTATGGGGACTAGCCTTTTAAAAATGCTAGCAGCGATTTTATTTCTATTACCAGGATTTCTATCGGATGATAAACCAAGTTTTACCAATATTTTAAATTTCTTTATTCCTTATTTCGTGTTTTTGATATTTGAAGCCATTCAGGTCATCAAGCTTATCAATCAAAAGGAAACTCCAGCAAATTGATTTTTTAAATTCCTCATTGAGTGTTTTATCAGTTTATCTGCTGTTTGTTTCGCCGAGATTTGCTAGAAATTGTAATTTTTTATAAATTTTAATCTTACGAATTTGCCCTTGTAGTCTTGATTTTACGTAAAAGTTGGCTTTTCTTAAGAGAGCAAATATTTTTTTAAAGCTTTCATTTAAAATTAAAAAGTAAAAACTTACATTTGCACGAAATTTCGAATTGATACTAAGTCAACTATTTATGGCAACACACAAATCTTCAAAGATTACAGTGGCTTTAATGCTAATGCTCATTCTGAATTCCTTTGCTTCATTCGCTCAGCTAGACACTGAGGGGGTTGTTGATGAAAGCTTCAACCCAACAGAAATGATAATGCATCACATCGGTGATTCTCATGGGTGGCATTTTTTTGGTGAAGGGGAAGATTCTTTTACATTGCCATTACCAGTCATACTTTGGACAGATGAAGGAATTGCCACTTTTATGTCGAGTGAATTTCATCATGATGTCGAAGGAGAGTATGTAGTTGATGCTAATGGTCAGAAATTTGTAAACTACCACGAAAAAATTTATGTCTTAAACGAGGGTGAAGAACTTTTGAAATATGATGAAGAAGCTCACGCTGCGCTTAATGCAAATGCTACTTTCGATATTTCAATTACCAAAAACGTAGCTTCAATGCTTCTTACAGTAGTCTTGATGTTTATCCTTTTTATAGGCTTGGCAAACCATTATAAAAAATCAAAATCGGCTCCCAAAGGCTTTAAAAATATCCTTGAAACTTTAGTTATTTTTGTTCGTGATGAAATTGCACGACCACAGATTGGCGAAAAGAAATTCATGAAATTCATGCCCTTCTTATTAACGGTATTTTTCTTTATTTGGATTACAAATTTATTGGGCTTACTACCAGGAGCAGCAAACGTCACTGGTAATATTTCTGTGACTGTTGCATTAGGGTTGTTTACTTTAGCAATTATTATAGTGAATGGAAGTAAAGACTATTGGCAGCACGTTTTTTGGATGCCAGGTATTCCAACTGCAGTAAAACCAATTTTGGCCATTGTCGAAATTCTAGGAGTCTTTATAAAACCAATCGCGCTTATGATTCGTTTGTTTGCGAATATAACGGCGGGTCACATTATTATTTTAAGTCTAATAGGGTTGATATTTATATTAGAAAATGCGGGAGTCGCGTTCATATCTGTCCCCTTTGCCGTCTTTATTACAGTTTTAGAATTATTAGTTGCATTTTTGCAAGCATTTATATTTACCTTATTGTCAGCGCTTTTTATAGGGATGGCAGTGCAAGAACATGAACATCATTAATCTTTAATTTTTAATATTTATTTACTATGGAATTATTACACGTAGGTATTGCAGCTTTAGGAGCTGGTTTAGCAGTTTTAGGAGCAGGAATTGGTGTTGGTAAAATCGGTGGGTCCGCAATGGAAGCTATCGCTCGCCAACCAGAAGCTTCTGGAAAAATTCAAACCGCAATGATTATTGCTGCTGCACTTGTAGAGGGTGTTGCTCTTTTTGGAGTAGTTGCCGCTCTATTAGGTGTGTTGACCACTTAAAATGATGATAAACCCTCATACCCAACGGTTGGTTGGATGAGGGTTTTAATTTTTAGAATTTAAAACACTTATCATATATGGATTTAATTACTCCTGACTACGGATTATTTGTTTGGCAAGTTGTTGTCATGATTGTCCTTATTTTCTTATTAACTAAGTTTGCTTGGAAGCCAGTGATGAAGGCTGTTGGAGAAAGAGAAGCTTCGATTAATGATGCCTTAGATTCCGCAGAGAAAGCAAAAGAGGAAATGGCAAATCTGAAAGCAGATAACGAGAAATTGCTTCAGCAAGCCAGAGCAGAAAGAGATGAAATGCTGAAAGAGGCTCAAGACATGAAAAAATCTATCATTTCTGAAGCTACAGAGGATGCAAATGAAAAGGCTGAGAGAATTCTTGAAAAAGCTCAAATCACTATTCAAAGTGAAAAAAAGCAGGCTTTATTTGAAATCAAATCTCAGGTTGCAGAATTATCCGTTCAAATTGCAGAAACAGTTGTGAAAAAGCAATTGGACGATAAGAAAGAGCAAATGGCTTTGGTTAACAAAATGCTAGACGACGTTAAACTTAACTAACAATATCCTATGGGAAGTAGAGCGGCAGGAAGAAGATACGCCAAGGCAATTATAGAATTAGCACAAGAGGAGAATTTAGAAGATAAAGTTCTCAATGACTTTACGCTTATCCATTCCACAATCGATGAGAATAAGGACTTGAAGTTGATGTTATCTAGTCCACTAATCGAAGTGATTAAGAAGCAATCTGTTCTTTTAGAGGTGTTCAAATCAGTTCAACCTCTAGTTCAAAAGCTCATAAAAACACTCGCGACCAACAATCGCGTTGCGATTTTAGAAGAGATATCTGAAGAATATATTTCGCTTTACAACACACAGCATCATATCCAATATGCATCTGTGGTTACAGCTGTCGAAATGACTAAAGATATCGAAGAAAAAGTTCAGAATAAAATTAAAGAAATAACCGGATATACAGCAAATCTAACCAACCAAGTCGATGAATCTATACTTGGTGGATTTGTACTCAGGTTGAAAGATCTTCAATTTGATGCAAGTGTATCTACTAGTCTTAACCGATTCAAAAGACAATTATTATAATATTAAACGGTATGGATTTACCATTTAACACACAATAAATTATGGCTGAAGTAAACTCTGCTGAAGTTTCAGCAATCTTAAAAAAACAAATCTCTGGATTCGAATCTGAATCTTCACTAGACGAAGTAGGAACAGTTCTTCGTGTTGGAGATGGTATTGCCAATGTGTACGGGTTAGCCAACGCACAGTTAGGTGAACTTGTTGAATTTGAGGGAGGACTTAACGGTATGGTACTTAACCTAGAGGAAGACACTGTTGGTGTGGTTCTTTTAGGAAAGTCTAATGATATTAATGAAGGAGACTCTGTTAAGCGAACTAAGAAAATTTCTTCTATCCAAGTGGGTGAAGGTATTGTAGGTCGCGTGGTTAATACCTTAGGTGAAACCATCGACGGTAAAGGAGAGATTGAAGGAGAAACTTTCTTGATGCCTATCGAAAGAAAAGCGCCCGGAGTTATTTATAGAGAGCCTGTTACAGAACCAATGCAAACGGGGATCAAATCTATAGATGCTATGGTGCCTGTAGGTCGTGGACAAAGAGAATTGGTGATTGGTGATAGACAGACGGGTAAAACTTCTGTATGTATCGATACCATTCTTAACCAAAAAGAATTTTACGATAAAGGAGAGCCAGTTTATTGTATCTACGTAGCGATTGGACAGAAAGCGTCTACAGTGGCTGGTATTGCAAATCTTCTAGAAGAAAGAGGTGCATTAGCCTATACGACTATTGTTGCTGCCAACGCATCAGATCCTGCTGCTATGCAGGTGTATGCCCCACTAGCTGGAGCTGCAATTGGTGAATATTTTAGAGATACGGGTCGTCCAGCTTTGATTATATACGATGATTTATCTAAGCAAGCTGTTGCTTACCGTGAAGTGTCATTACTATTGAGAAGACCTCCAGGTCGTGAAGCCTATCCTGGTGATGTTTTCTATCTTCACTCCAGATTATTGGAGCGTTCTGCAAAAATTATCAATGATGATACTATTGCAAAACAAATGAACGATTTACCCGAAGCTTTAAAAGGAAAAGTAAAAGGAGGCGGTTCTTTAACGGCACTTCCTATTATTGAGACCCAAGCTGGTGATGTTTCTGCTTATATTCCTACCAATGTGATTTCGATTACAGATGGCCAGATTTTCTTAACGTCAGATTTATTTAATTCTGGGGTAAGACCGGCAATTGATGTGGGGATTTCAGTATCTCGTGTGGGAGGTTCTGCTCAAATTAAATCCATGAAAAAAGTAGCTGGTACTTTAAAATTAGATCAAGCTCAATATAGAGAATTAGAAGCTTTTGCTAAGTTTGGATCAGACTTAGATGCTTCGACTCAAAATACGATTGAAAAAGGAAAACGCAACGTTGAAATTCTAAAGCAATCGGAGGCCAGCCCTTACGCTGTTGAAGATCAAATCGCTATTGTTTTTGCAGGAACCAAAAACTTGATGAGGGATGTTCCTGTCAACAAGATTAAAGAATTCGAAAAAGATTATCTGTCTTTCTTAAACGGCAAGTACCGTGACGTCTTAGACCAATTGAAAGCGGGTAAACTAACTGATGAAATTACAGATGCACTCACAAGTGCTGCTAAAGAAATTTCCTCAAAATATAAAGCATAAAGCTTAATTTATGGCTAATTTAAAGGATTTAAGGAGTAGGATAACTTCGGTATCATCTACGATGCAGATTACAAGTGCCATGAAGATGGTTTCTGCTGCTAAGTTGAGCCGTGCACAAAATGCAATTGAGGACATGCGTCCTTATGCTGAGAAGCTCAATGAGCTTCTGCAAAGCTTAAGCGCATCTTTAGATAGCGATACAAATAGTCCTTACTCTAACGAAAGAGAAGTCAATAATGTATTAATTATTGCTATTTCTTCCAATAGAGGCTTGGCGGGTGCGTTTAATACAAACATTATCAAACGCGTAAGAAATCTGTCCTCTGAAGGATATCCAGGGAAGTCGATTAAAATTCTTCCTATCGGTAAAAAAGCGGGAGATATTCTTCGCAAATCCTTCGATATGGAGAAATCTTACAATACTGTGTATGATGATCTCTCCTATGATGCTGTTGCAGAAATTGCTGAACACCTAATGGATTTATTTAAAACTCATAAGTTCGATAAGATTGAATTGGTGTACAACAGCTTCAAAAATGCAGCCACCCAAATTATTACGACAGAACAATTTTTACCCATAAAACCTGCAAGCCAAAGGGCTGGAGAAGCTATGTCTAAGGACTATATATTCGAACCTAATAAAGCAGAAATTGTAGAAGATTTAATTCCTAAGTCTTTGAAGATTCAATTGTTTAAAGCGATTAGAGATTCTGTAGCTTCAGAACATGGGGCTAGGATGACAGCGATGCATAAAGCTACCGACAATGCTACAGAGTTGAGAGACGATCTTAAGTTGTCTTACAACAAAGCTAGGCAAGCTTCTATTACTAATGAGATTTTGGAAATCGTAGCAGGTGCAGAAGCGCTCTCGGATAGCTAATATTCTTTAAGATGAATACAACAAAACCTCTGTAAAGGGGTTTTGTTGTATATAAAAATCAAGCAAGTTATTTTCTTCTTGTTGACCTAATAATAAAATGTAATTTTGACGTTTTACCTTTAAATTTTGATATTGAGAACAGACTATCCTTACTTTGCCATAATAATCCTTTCTTTTTTAGTACTGACTTCTTGCAATGAAGATGTCGAAAAGGTATCCAAAAAGGAAACTATTCAATTGGAAGTTGAGAAAAAACCTGAGCCAAAAGTATATGGGTTTAAGTTGAGTGATTTTGAAGTTATTCTGGATACAGTAAAACGGGGCGAAACTTTTGGGGTTATCATGGACAGGCATGGAGTCACTCCAGGTCAAGTTTATCAAATTACACAAACCATCCCCGATTCTGTAATGAATTTTAGGCGTATCAATTACGGTAAGCCTTATATGCTTCTAAAGAGTAAAGATTCTACAAGAAAGGTTGAGCATTTTATATATCAAAAGTCCGTCATAAATTATGCAGTTGTCAGCCTAGACAGTATCCACGGTCTAGCAAAGTCCAAACCAGTTACAATTAAGCAAAAGACGACCTCTGGAGTTATTTCTTCATCGCTTTCAGCAGCTATAGACGAAGCGGGTTTAGATTATTTATTGACCAATAGATTCGCCGATATTTATCAGTGGAGTGTAGATTTCTTTAAACTTCAAAAAGGAGATCAATTTAAACTTATTTACAAAGAAAAATATATAGACGACACCATTTATGCCGGACTCGAGACCATAGATGCTGCAGTTTTAAAGCATAAAGGGAGAGAGTTTTACGCTTTCAATTTTGAAATTGATAGTCTTACTGGGCGCACAGATTTTTTTGATGAGGAAGCTGGAACGCTTAGAAGTTTCTTTTTAAAAGCTCCCCTAAAGTTTAGTCGTATCTCTTCAAGATACACAGGACGTCGTTTCCACCCCGTACAAAGACGGTGGAAAGCTCACAAAGGGACAGATTATGCAGCAGGAACAGGAACCCCAATCTGGTCTACAGCAGATGGTGTTATCACCAAAGCTAGTTATACCAGAGGCAACGGAAATTACGTTAAGGTAAGACACACCAATAAATACTCTACACAATACCTTCACATGTCCAGAAGGGCTGTAAAAGTTGGCCAATACGTTAAGCAAGGTGAGATTATTGGATATGTTGGACAAACCGGTCTAGCCACAGGACCTCATGTCTGTTATAGGTTTTGGGTGAACGGAAGACAAGTAGATCCTTACAAACAAGACCTACCAGATGCAGAACCCATGAAGGAATCTCTAAAGCCTTCCTATTTTGAATTCATCAAGCCATTGAGAATAAAAATTGATGAGGTTGATTATAAAAGGATTTTATAATTAGTTGATTTAAAACTTGTTAAAATTAGTCCCCCTTTTTTTTAAATAAACCTACTAGTTTGGGAATTTAGTATTAATTTCACCCCCGAATTTAAAACCAAATTTAATTTTTTAACAGTTTTTCTTAACATTGGCTTAATATTAGAACTTTAAATCTGGGTTTACTTTGCACCAAAATATAAACAAAAAAAACGTTTCAAATGAAAAAATTGCTACTTGGCTTATTCTTAGTGATGGGAGTGGGTATTTATGAACAAGGGGTGACTACTTCCTCTATTAATGGTAAGATCACAGACAATAATGACCAACCTCTTCCTGGGGCAAATATTATTGCTGTGCATACACCTACTGGAACACAGTATGGTGTTGTGACAGATTTTGATGGTTTCTACAGAATCCCAAACATGCGTGTTGGTGGACCCTACACTTTGAAAATCACTTACGTTGGTTTTGAAGAAATTTCTTTAAGTAATTTCTTTTTAAAATTAGGCGATTCAGAAAGAATTAGCAGACAAATGTCTGAGTCCGATAACGCCTTGGATGAGGTGGTTATCTCGGCTTCTAGAAATGGTATTTTCGATTCTGGACAATCAGGATCTAATACAAACATTTCTCAAAGACAGATTTCTAATCTTCCGTCTGCAACCCGATCTTTAGGAGATTTCATTAGAACAACTCCAGAAGCGCAAGTAGGAGAAAATGGAAGTATCTCTTTAGGTGGACAAAACAACAGATACAACGCTATTTATATTGATGGAGCGGTAAATAACGATGCTTTTGGACTTGCCGGTTCAGGAACCAATGGTGGACAAACTGGAGTAAGCCCAATCTCCATTGATGCGATTGAATCTTTTCAGGTTAACCTTTCTCCATTTGATGTGAGACAATCTGGTTTCGCTGGTGGATCTATCAATGCCATTACGCGTTCTGGATCTAATAATACAGAAGGTTCAGCATACTACTACTTAAGAAATCAAGACCTAGCAGGTAAGACACCTACGGGGATTAGCGAAGACAATAGAGAGAAATTGACAGACTTTACTGCAAAGCTTTTTGGAGCTAGAGTAGGTGGAGCGATTGTAGAAGATAAATTATTCTACTTTATCAACTACGAAAGACAGGATGAGCAAACGCCTCAACCTTTTGTCTTTGACCGTTACCAGGGAACTTCATCTGCTCAAGACTTAGCTAACTTAAAGCAAGGCTTGATTGACAATTATGGCTACAATCCTGGAGTTTTTGACAATAATACAACTAGCTTAGTAAGTGATAAGTTAATTGCACGTATTGACTGGAACGTAAATGATAAAAACAGCATTACGCTTAAGAATAGTTATGTAAATGCTGAAAATACAAATCCAAGACAAAGTAGTGATAGAAACATCAACTATAGTAATGCAGGCGTATTTTTTCCTTCAAGAACCAATTCGACAACACTAGAGTGGAGTACAACAAATGGGTCGGACATGTCCAACAACTTGATTGTGGCCTATACCGATGTATTGGATGATAGAAATCCAACTGGAAATCCATTTCCTAGGGTTAGAATATTTGATGGTCCTGCAGATATTGACTTTGGTTCAGAGGCATTTTCTACAGCTAACTTACTAGAGCAAAAAGTATTGAATATTACTAATAACTTCGAGCTTTATAGAGGGCGTCACAAGTTAACTTTCGGTGCAAACTTTGAATATTTTGATTCTAAAAACGTATTCTTTAGACAAAATTACGGTCAGTACGCGTTTAATTCATTGGAGGATTTTGAAACTTATTTAGACGATGTTGATGGAAACGAAGCACCAGCTAGATTTTTTGATAGAGGCTATTCCCTTCTTGGAGGTCTTGGTGATGACTCTTTAGGGGCTGCAGAATTTGCATATTCTCAATTAGGGTTTTACGTTCAGGATGATGTAGATTTAACCGATGATTTTAAAGTTAGTTTAGGTCTTCGTATTGATGTTCCATTTTTTGATGATGGTTTAGTTAACGATGACTTCAACACAAGAACCGTTGAGCTTCTCGAAGCTAATGGCAAAGACCTACAAGGAGCAAGGGTAGGTAAGGCTATAAAAAGCCAGGTTCACTTTTCTCCAAGACTTGGATTTTCTTGGGACGTAGGTGGTAATAAATCCACTCAAGTAAGAGGTGGTGTAGGAGTCTTTACCTCTAGAATTCCTTTAGTATGGCCAGGTGGAGCCTACAACAATAACGGTTTAACTGCCGGATTTGTTGATGAAAGAGCAATAGATGGAGACATATTTTTTAATGCAGACCCCTTCGACCAGCCCGTACAGCCAGGAGCTGAGCCAGGAACAGGTGCGAGAGGTGGACAAATCGATATCTTTTCGCCTGACTTTAAATTACCTCAGGTGGCTAAGTATAATATCGCAGTAGATCAAAAACTACCAGTTTGGGGTTTAATTGCCTCTGGAGAGTTTTTGTATAACGATGTATTAAATGCCATTTTTTATGAGAATTTAAACATTAGAGGTCCAGTAGGAAATCTTAATGGAGCAGACAATAGACCTTTCTATAATAGACGTGCCCTGATAGATGATGATTATTCTAGCGTCTTTTTAGGAACAAATACAAGTGAAGGCTATTCTTACAATGCTACGTTTAAATTAACGAAGCCTTTTGAAAATGGTTTTGCAGGTCAATTGGCTTACACTTATGGTGAGTCTTATAATGTTTTTGAAGGAACCTCTTCCCAAAACTCATCACAGTGGAGAAACCTAGAAACAGTAAACGGTAAAAACGCAAATCCAGGTATTCAACGCTCTAACTTTGCACTAGGATCTAGATTCACGGCTAACATGAGCTATGAGTACGAGTGGAATGACAATGTAAAAAGTACCGTTTCGTTATTTTATGCCGGTGAAGAAGGGAGTCCATTTACATATGTATACAATAACAGACCATCAAACCTTCTAAATGATGATTCAAGAGACAACGCTTTAATCTATATTCCTAGGGATGCTTCGGAAATTAATTTAGTTCCTTTACTTGATAGAGATGAAAATTTAATTGCAACTCCAGCTGAGCAGTGGGAGGCGCTTAACGGTTATATTAATTCGAGCGATTACTTAAGAGAAAGAAGAGGTGAATATGCAGCGCGTAATGGAGAAAGAGGGCCATGGAGTCATATTGTGGATCTTAAATTCTTACAAGATATCAGCTTGGATTTAAATGATAAGAAACATACGTTCCAACTCTCTTTTGATATTTTCAACTTTACAAATCTCATCAACAAGGATTGGGGTCGTAGACCATTTATCCCAGGTGGTATAGGAATATTAAATGTCGAAGAAGGTGGTCCAGATCCTGCGTTTAGTTTTAATTTAGAAGAATTTACTACAGAAGCAGATGTTGAAAACTTTGATGACTCAGGAATCCTATCTTCAAGATGGCAAATGCAAGTTGGTGTAAGGTATATCTTTAACTAACTCTTAAAAAGACTTTATCTTTTAAGCGAGATCCAAATTGGATCTCGCTTTTTTTTGCAATTAATTCAAATTTGTTGGTGCTTACATTTGGTTTTTTCTTGTAATTTTAGCCAAGTCTATGATTAACAAGCGCCTTCTTATTAAAAACCTACTCGCCCATAATGGGGAAAACAGTTTCTATGATAAAAAATTGCTTATAAACATAGGGAGTAAAGAGGGGAAAGCTAAATTTCTAAAACACGTGTGCTCCCTTTCTAACACCAATCCAATAAGTAATAGTTACATCGTTATTGGGATTGAAGATGAAAATAATAAAATCGTTGGGGTCGACTTTTTTGATGACAGTAAAATTCAAAACTTAGTGAATGCCTATTTAGAACACCCACCAATTGTGTCTTACGAAAACATTCAATTCCCGCATTTGCCCGACGATAAGGTGGTGGGGCTCGTGAGCATTCGTCCAAAAAGAGATCAGAGTATCTGCGCTTTGCGTAAAAATATCTGGAAGTATTGGGGAGGTACCGTTTTTATGAGAGAAGGAAGCATTAGCAAGCCCAAGGTCTTCGATATTGAAATAAAAGATATCAATTCTGAAATTGTTGCTGCTATTGAACAAAACTCTCAGAATAATATTGAATTAACCCTAGACGGTTTTCACGATTTCCTTTTAAACAGTAAAGATTTCAATCCCAGATATAAAGTCTTTAAAGAATACTTTGTCCTATGCTGGGCAGGAAAGCCAAAAACTGTTGGAGATAAAACCTTTTACTCTAGAGTCAACATTCAGTTGATCAATGAGCAAGTTAAATTGTTTTATTCTGATTTAGATGAAGTTGAAATTCAATATGACGAAGACAAGTTTCAAATTATAGAGTATGTACATTTGGGTCTTCAAAATCGATTCAATTATTATCCCTTAGAAAAAGTGATGATTCATTTCAGAGATAATATGCATTACGATATCGAGTCAAAGCTGATGTTTGAGCCTCCTCAATACGACCAAAAGACGCTAAGGCATTATCTCAACCACAACGACAGTCTTTTAAAAAAGCTTAAAAACAAGGTCGACCTAAATTCAGCAGAAAAAAGAGAGCTTGTAAATTTGTCTACGATTTACCTCATTGCTTACCTTAATGGGTTCGATTCTTCTCTAGAAAAGTTGGAGGAAGCTAAGCCTTTATTAAAAGCAATTCAGCCAAAAGCTTACCAACGGCTAAAAGACAACTTAAGAATTTTAAGAAAAATCAAATATAACTAGAATGAGTAGGACACTGGTGATTGGAGATATACACGGAGGTTTTAAGGCTTTAATTCAAGTCTTAGATCGTGCAAAAGTAACGAGTCAGGATCAATTAATTTTCCTTGGCGATTACGTCGATGGGTGGAGTGAAACTCCAGAACTTCTTTCGTACCTTATTCAGCTTAAGGAAGAGAGAGACTGTATATTCATAAGAGGCAACCATGATGACCTTGTTCTCGACTGGTTCAAAACAGGCAATTCCAATCCCAAATGGTTACAGCATGGAGGAGATAGCACTATGAAAGCTTACGAAACCGTAAATCCAACCCTGAAAAATCTCCATCAACGATTTCTAGAAAACCTCACCAACTACCATATCGATAGCAAAAACCGACTTTTTTTACACGCAGGGTTTGCCAATATGCACGGTCCAGCCTCAGAATTTCACGCCAATACAGTGTATTGGGATAGAACGCTCTGGGAAATGGTCTTAGCTATGGATACGTCTTTAACGCCCAGCGACCACATTTATCCAGATCGCTTAAAGTTATTTAATGAAATCTATATCGGCCATACGCCCACCACACGCATTGGAGAAACTAAACCCATGAACCTGGCCAATCTTTGGAATATCGATACTGGAGCAGCTTTTAAAGGCCCTATAAGCTTGGTGGATATAGAATCTAAGCAAGTATGGCAAAGTGATCCTGTACACGAATTATATCCTCAGGAAACCGGCCGCAATTAGGGATTCAAAATAGCTTTGATTTTGTCTTTAATTTTTTCAGAAGAAATGCCTGCAAGATCGTAAAGCTCTTTGGTATCCCCTTGTTCAATAAATTCATCTGGAATGCCGAGCTTATGAATACGACCTTTATAAGAAGAGGTTTGAGCATAGTCCAAGACGGCATCGCCAAACCCTCCTTTCATGCATCCATCTTCAATAGTGATGATGTTTTCGAAACGGTTAAAAACAGATTGAAGCATCGACTCGTCCAGCGGTTTTAAAAACCTAAGGTCATAATGTGCTATACTGAAGGAGTTATCGATGGTATTTAAGGCGTCTTCAACTTCGCTTGAAATACTGCCAAGGCTTAAAACAGCGAGGTCTTTTCCATCTCTAAGTTTCAGGCCTTTGCCTATCTCTATGGCTTTAAAGTCTTGCTTCCACTCTTTCACCGTTCCTCTACCTCTAGGATATCGAATAGCGATAGGATGTTCTAAACCTTTTGAGGCTGTATAAAGCATTTGACGCAGGTCAATAGCATTGCTTGGAGCAGCCACGATCATATTGGGAATACAGCGCAAGAAGGCCAAATCGTAAGCTCCATGATGAGTTGCGCCGTCGTTGCCTACTAGACCTGCTCTATCTATGCAAAAGATAACTGGTAAATTCTGAAGCGCCACATCGTGAATCACTTGATCGTAGGCCCTTTGTAAAAACGTGGAATATATCGTGCAAAACACTCTATGGCCTTGTGTTGCCATACCTGCTGAAAGTGTTACCGCATGTTGCTCGGCAATACCCACATCGAAAGCTCTGTCTGGAAATTCTTCCATCATGAACTTTAGGGAACTTCCCGTAGGCATAGCCGGTGTTATTCCTACAATAGACTTGTCTTTTCTGGCAAGTTCTAATAGAGTGAGTCCAAAAACATCTTGAAATTTTGGAGGTAAGTTTTGATCGTTCTTAGGTAAAACTTCACCAGTAGTTTTGTCAAATTTCCCTGGGGCATGGTAGCGCACCTGGTCATCTTCAGCTTGCTTTAGGCCTTTGCCTTTTTTGGTAATAATGTGAAGAAGCTTAGGGCCTTTTATGGTTTTAAGGCGCTCAAAAGCTTTGAGAAGCTCTGGTAAATCGTGACCATCTATAGGGCCATCGTAGCTGAAGTTAAGCGCTTCTATAATATTGTCTTGTGGTGGTTTTTTACCGATTTTAGCTTTGGTCAAATAGGTTTTGAGGGCTCCAACACTTGGATCAATTCCTATAGCATTGTCGTTGAGAATCACAAGTAAGTTGGCATTTGTCACCCCAGCATGATTAAGGCCTTCAAAAGCGATTCCAGAAGCTATGGAAGCATCGCCTATCACAGCAATGTGTTGCTTATCAAAATCTCCTTTTAGTTGCGAAGAAATGGCCATCCCTAAAGCCGCAGAAATCGAAGTGGAGCTATGGCCTACGCCAAAAGTGTCGTACGGACTTTCGTCACGTTTGGGAAATCCGCTAATGCCATTCAGTTTTCGATTGGTGTCAAACACCTCCCGGCGGCCGGTTAATATTTTATGGCCGTAGGCTTGGTGGCCCACATCCCAAACCAACAAATCCTCTGGTGTATCAAAACAATAGTGTAAGGCGATGGTGAGTTCAATAACTCCAAGACTGGCGCCCAAGTGACCTTCTTTGGTAGAAACGATATCGATGATGAATTCTCGAAGTTCTCTAGCCAACTGCTCAAGCTGATTGGGATCCAACTGCCTTAAGTCTTTAGGCGAATTGATGTTAGAAAGTAATTCTAAATGCATGGTACAAAGTTACCAATAAGAAATTGTATTTTCGATAGGTATGAATTTTTGATTATAAAGATTTGAAGTTAATTAAGTTTGAATATTATGCTTCAACATCGAGCGTAGTCGAGATGAAGTTTAAAACAAAAGGCTCTTACTCGAATCCAAATAGATATATTGTAAAGTCATAAAAACACCCCTTTTATCCTATGCTCACTCCTTTTGACGACCATTATTTTATGAAGAAAGCTTTGCAAGAAGCCCAACTGGCTTTTGATAAAGGCGAAATCCCTGTGGGAGCCGTGGTGACGCACAACAACCGGATTATAGCTAGAAGTCACAATCTTACCGAGCAACTCACCGATGTGACCGCCCACGCCGAGATGCAGGCCATAACCGCCGCTGCCAATCATATTGGTGGCAAGTATTTGAGAGGTTGTACACTGTATGTCACTCTGGAGCCCTGCCAAATGTGCGCTGGTGCTTTGTATTGGAGTCAGTTATCAAGATTGGTGTTTGCTGCTCCCGACCAGAGGCGCGGATACCGAATTCTAGGAACACAGCTGCACCCTAAAACCAAAGTCGATCATGGTATTTTAGAAGAAGAAGCCTCTAGACTTTTAAAAACCTTTTTTATTCAAAAACGAAATTTGAATTGAAGTGGTTTATAAGAAATGTTATTCTTATAAAAGATTTGTATTTATTGCGAATCCTTAGGGCCAAGCCCTAGCTCATTTACGGTTTGACCGTAAATTTAACCATTAATTTAATATTTAACAGTTAGGAATATATGAACTGTTTTTTTTTTATTAGTTTAGAGCAATAATTAATAAATCATGCCAATGTTCTTCTAATTTTAAAAAGGAAATGCCCTTCCGAAGAAAAGCATTTCACAAAACAAGCATTAAAAATTTCATACTCGCTGACGCTACAAGTATATGTATTTTTCATGAGATCTTTACTTAGGTGTTGACCTATGTTAACTAATCTGGCAAGATTTAAAATTGCAACACTTAAATTTTAAAAATTTAAAATCATGAAAATTTTATTGATGTCATTTTTGATGTTACCGTTATTTCTGTTTAATCCTTCTACAGTTGAATCCTCAGAAGAAATGCTTGGTGATAGTTGCACTGTTAAAACAAATTGTAATGGCGATGGTGATCCAGACTATGAAGGGGTAGTAGATTGCAAATACGCAGAAGACCTCGGTGATCAATTTGAAGATTCTTGTAGTTAATATTAATCAATGGCTGGAGATTTATTTTCCAGCCTTAATTTTTAAAACATGAAATTTTTTGTAATCATTATTTATTTAACTAGTCTAAATGTCTTACCCCAAACGGGCATAGTCAATTATGGCGAAGTCCAAAGTATGGAAATGGGTGCACCAATTGGTCCTGATTATAGGGCTATTTTGGTGTTTAACAAAGATAATTCTTTATACGTTACGAGAAAAGACTCTTTGGAAGGTGGTCATATACGAGAACAGAAGTCTTATCGTGCTTCTTCTAATAGAGGTTTTACAATAACTGTAGTGACCAACCCAATAGGCTTTCAATATTATTATAAAACAAAAGAAAACACTTTGTTTTCACGAGATTTAGGTTTTGATTATGTGAAGGATAACACTATAGACATTCCTTGGGACATAACAGAAGAGACAAAAATGATAGGAATTTATAAAGTTCAAAAAGCAACCGCCCACTTTAGAGGGCGAGATTATACTGCTTGGTTTACATCACAAATACCTTTGCCTTACGGGCCATGGAAGTTGGTAGGTTTACCAGGTTTAATTTTGGAAGCTTATGATACTGATAAAGAAATCTATTGGTATTTTAAAAATATAGAATACCCAACAAAGCAAGCATACCTTTTAAAACCTATTGACAACCCAAATGCTTCATGGATAAGTTTCCAAGATTATAAAAAAAATAGAATTGAAAAATCTTTGGACGCAAAAGCTGCTGGTAAAATGATAGCTGAAAATATAGGGTCATCGAAATCAAATTCTAAATTAAAAAAACTAGATGGTTATATTGAGGCCTTTATTGTTGAGGAATGAGAGTAATATAAACTAAAGAGATACTGTTAAAATCAACAATCAATATAACTATATGCTTAGTTTTAATTAAGTTTGGTTAAAATTAATATTATGAAATTCTTAATTCTACTATTAGCTATTTGCTCAACATTATTAACTGATGAAATTTCTGCCCAAACAGGCCTCGTAAATTATGGAGAAGTCCAAAGTATGGAAATGGGTGCACCCATTGGTCCTGATTATAAAGCTATGTTGGTGTTTGATAAAGATAATTCTTTATACGTTACGAGAAAAGACTCTTTGGAAGGAGAAAGTATTTATGAACAAAAATCTTATCGTGCTTCTTCTGGTAGAGGCTTTACTATAACAGTGGCAACTAACCCTGAGGGATTTCAATATTATTATAACCCAAACGACAAAACCTTGTATGCTCGCGATTTAGGGTTTGATTATGTAAAAGACAACACCATAGACATTCCTTGGGACATAGCAGAAGAGACAAAAATGATAGGAATTTATAAAGTTCAAAAAGCAACAGCCCACTTTAGAGGACGGGATTATACGGCTTGGTTTACGCCACAAATTCCTTTGCCTTACGGGCCATGGAAGTTGGTAGGTTTACCAGGTTTAATTTTGGAAGCTTATGATACTGATAAAGAAATCTATTGGTATTTTAAAAATATAGAATACCCAACGAAGCAATCACATCAGTTAAAATCTATTGACAACCCAAATGCTTCATGGATAAGTTTTAAAGAATACAAAGATTCTTTAATAAAGGATGCTGTTAGTGCAAGAGAAGCTGGCAGAATGATGACTGAAAATATGGGAGTTTCAAAATCAAGATCTAAGACTGAACGGTTAGATAATTATATTGAAGCCTTTGCTATTGATAAGTGAAATTACCTTTAAATACCTTTTACACACACAATTTAAATTAATAGTCATTATTTAAACTAAATCTGTTAAAGTTTAGAATGATAAAACTACGTACTTAGTTTTAATTAAGTTTGGTTAAAATTAATAGTATGAAAGTCTTAATTTTACTATTAGCTATTTGCTTAATATTATTAACTGATGAAATTTCTGCCCAAACAGGCATAGTAAACTACGGCGAAGTCCAAAGTATTGATATGGGTGCGCCTATTGGCCCAGATTATAGGGCTATGTTGGTGTTTAACAAAGACAATTCTTTATATGTGACTAGAAAAGATTCTTTGGAAGGTGGACACATTAGAGAGCAAAAATCTTTCCAAGTTAGTCCTGAGGCAAGGCATTCTATTACTGTTGCGACTAATCCCGAAGGTTTTCGATATTATTATACTCCAAAAGAAAAAATCTTGTATTCACGTGATTTAGGGTTTAAATACGTCAAGGATAACACCATAGACATTCCTTGGGACATAGCAGAAGAAACAAAAATGATAGGAGTTTATAAAGTTCAAAAAGCAACCGCCCACTTTAGAGGGCGAGATTATACCGCTTGGTTTACGCCACAAATTCCTTTGCCTTACGGCCCATGGAAACTAGTAGGCTTGCCGGGTTTAATTTTGGAAGCTTATGATACTGATAAAGAAATCTATTGGTATTTTAAAAATATAGAATACCCTACCAAGCACTCTTATTTACTCAAACCTATAAAAAATCCTAAGTCTTCGTGGATTTCTTATGAGGAACATAAAAAATTTCTAATCAAAGCTTTTCTTGATGCTAGAATGGGAGGTAGGATGATAGCAGAAAACATGGGTGTATCTGGCTCGAAATCGAAAGTTTTGAAAACAAATAGTTATATAGAAGTTTATGAAATTGAATAGTAATACAAACTAAACTTAATCCTTGATCACACTAAGCATACTTCTTAAACCTATTCGACTTATAGTTATATATTTAAGCTTATTGATGCCATTTTTGGCTCAGGCTCAAAAGCTAGATATTAAAGGTCAAGTCTTAGAAGTTGGATCAAATTTACCTCTCGAAGGGTCTAGCATCGTCATAAGTTCTTCTACAAATAAGTTTTTGGGGTACACCTATTCTACAGAAAATGGGAAATATGAGTTATCGATAAAAGCTGATGCAGATTCATTGTATTTAAAGGTGAGTAGTTTTGGTTATGAGTCGCAACACGTTTTAGTAAATACTACAGCAGGGCGAAATATTACTCAAAATTTCAGTTTAACTCCAAAAGTTGAACAGCTTAATACGGTGGTTCTTGAAACTGAAGAAAAAATTAAAGTCAATAGGGATACGGTAGCCTACAGAGTTTCTGCTTTTATTAACGAAACAGAGCAAACTGTTGAAGATGTCTTAAAAAATTTACCAGGTATTGAAATAGACGATGATGGAAATATAAAAGCACAAGGCAAAAGCATTCAAAAAATATTGATAGAAGGAGATGACCTTGCCGACAAAAATTATAAAACCATTTCCAAAAACCTTAGCGCCGATGTACTCAGCAAAGTTGAAGTCATCAATAACTATAGTGAAAACCCAGTGTTGAAGCAATTTCTAGATAGCGAAGCGGTGGTACTCAATTTAAAATTAAAAGATAAAGCCAAATCTATTTGGTTTGGAGCTTTAAAAACAGGAATCGGCAATGATAGTCGCTACGAAGTAGATCTTAATCTGGGGCTTATACGACCCGAGGTGAAACTTCTGGATTTGGGTAATATCAATTCAGTTGGCAAGCCAGCAGGAGAGCAACTCAATAATTACGTCTACCAGCAAATGGGGTTCAATGATTTTGATGAAAACTATAGTTTGGATCAAGATTCATTTTTGAACTTAAATCCAAACTCGATATTGATTGATGACAAATTTTACGTGGAAAATGAGAGTGTATCCAATAATCTCTTGGCCAATAAGACCATTTGGAAAGACAGTAAACTAAGAAATTCCTTGTTTGTGACAGCAGACCAATTTCAAAGTGATTATACCAATCTTACCTCCTATTTTTTACCAAACGAAACCATCAATTTTCAAGAAGACAATGCGTTTCAAACCAAAAACCTCAATCTTAGAAATGACTTTGAAATAAAACATTCTATAGATGAAGATCACTTTATCACCTTTCAAACTGACTTATCGGTTAATAATTCTGATGTGAATCATGAATTGCTTTTCAATTCTAGGGATAACATTGCTCAGGTTTTAGACGAACGTAACCTTAGCTTATCTACCAATGTGCACTTTACCAAAAAGATAACAAACGGAGCGCTCACTTTTTATGGCTTTACAGGAGCCAACCAAGACCAACAAGGGTTTACTATAAATCCAAACACCATTTCTCCAGACGAAGCCTCCAATTCAAGCAAACTCGAAACTGAAATAAAAGACAATACCGTTTATCAAGGTTTGGAAGGCAGTGCTATTTTTAAAGTTAATAAGCTGACGTATGCATTCAAAACGGGGATTTTAAATCAAGAACGCGATTTTAACCACATAACAAGCGATCGTGGAAGTACTACTAATAGTATTGAAATCGATAGTTTATCGGGAACAAATTCAGAAACAAGATTAAAATCTTTTGTGAGTTTTAAAACTCAGTATGAATTTATTCCAGACAAGCTTATTGCTGAAGGGGATCTCGAACTGTCCAATGTGAATTTAAGAACAACACTAGATTCTAGAAGCTTTCTGTTTTTTAATCCCAATCTCACTTTAAGGCTTAGGAAAACTAAACTGGGTAGTTTTACGATTAGATATAAGAAAATCAATGAATTGCCAACTTTAAGTGATTTGAACAGCAACTTCATCGTGCAAAATTATAGAAATTTGATTTTGGGTCTCAACAGGCTCGAAAGCATTTCCAGAAATCAATATTCTTTTAATTATATCTTTTCCAGACCCAAAAAAAGGATTTTGTTTGAGGCTGGGATCTCCTATTCTGACTATAATCAACAACTATCGGCAGATAATCTGTTGAGTGAAGGCTTGAACGTATCAAGGCGTTTATTTATTCCTGGGGGAAGTCTGTTGGCGGGAAGATTAGGCTTTACTACTTACTTATCCTTTGTAGATTCAAGCTTCAAAGTCGGTTATACTAAAACCGTTTTTGAAAATCCTTCAATACTAAATAGTGAGCTTTTCAATGTCACCAATGACAGCGACTTGTATTATTTTAGAGGGACAACCTATTGGGATGGGATTTTAAATTTTAAGTTCTCTGGAAGTATAAATTCAAATTCTGGAGAAATTGGCGAGTCAACCAATACGAATACGATTTATAATGGAAAACTTGAAACTGTATTAAGACTTTACGATCGGGTGTTTGGAAATTTCAGAAATGAAGTATTTGAAGTCAATTCTGAAACTTACCAAACGAGTAGTTTTAATTTGGAATACCGGCCAAAAGATAAATCTTACGTTTTTGGGGTAGATGCTCAGAACATTTTTGATACTAGGTCTTATACTTTTAGTTCCATCACAAATTTTCAAAGAGGCGACTTGGTCTATCGTGCGGTTCCACAGTATTTTATGGCGTATTTGAAATTTAGATTTTAAGAATTTACAGCATAATCCCATCCTAAAGTAAAGCTATATTTTAATAAAGAAACCTGCTCATCAAAGTTTGAAACTTCAAACTATCTGATCCAAGGTAAAGCCGTGCAATCAATAAGTCTATATTTAACTTGAATTTTTCAACTTCGAGAATACTCGATTTATAATGAATTTGACTTTTAGGAATCACATTTTCTGTTGTATCAGTTTTATAAAAGCGTATTGTGAAGACAACTTGGAGAATAACCGTTTTCCTGATTTTGAATTGACTAATGAAATGGTCTGCTATATGAAAAGTTTCGATTCAAGTATAGTAGCTCCGCTAAGAATCGAACTTAGATCTAAAGTTTAGGAAACTTTTGTTCTATCCATTGAACTACGGAGCTGTTATAGGTTTAAAATTTTCAAAGTTAATTGAAAAAGTTGAACTGAATATAAAAACCAACACGAACTATGAGATAGAAATTCTAGTCAGAAGGCAAGGTGTCTACCGACTTTTTCTTAATCAGATATAAGTACACCGGAAAGTGGTCACTATAGCCATTGGTAAATCCACCATCGGCAAAGGAGCGAAATGGGTAGCCTTTAAAGCGGCCTTTTGGATTTTGTAGATAATACGGATTAAAAATATTGGCCTGGTAAAGCGTATAGCTTGAGTAATCGGTGGTGTAAATTAAGGGTTTCGAGACCAGAATCATATCAAATAAATCCCAAGTATCTCTCCAAGCGATGGTGCCTATGCCTTTTTTAAAAAGCTTTTCAAAGGGATTATAGAGTCCCCTTATTCCTAAATTTTCTGAAAATTCTTTGGCTTCCAAAACCTCTTTTATACTTTCATTATAAGGGCCATCGTTAAAATCTCCCATGATTAGGATTTTCGCATAGGGGTCTTGGGTTTGAATTGAATCTTTAATTTTTTTAGTGAGTTTGGCAGCGTTAACTCGGTTGGGGCGGCTGCGTTTTTCGCCTCCTCTTCTAGAGGGCCAGTGATTTACGATAAAATGCATCTCTTCACCGTCCAATTTCCCCTTAACATAAAGCTGATCTCTCGTATACCTTCGCTTTGTTCTATCGGTATCGCTATACAGCACGAGTTCATGAGCCTTGGAGTGGATAGGCCTGAATATGCTTTTTCTATACAGCAATGCCACGTCGATACTCCTTGCATCCGGTGAGTTGTAATGGATTATCCCGTAATTGTAATTAGATAAGTAGGGGTCATTTACTACATCTTGCAACACTTTAAAGTTTTCAACTTCACATACGCCAATGAGTGCCGGTGCCGTTCCTGTTACATCAGACCCTAAGTCTGCAATGACTTTAGCCATATTTGTGACTTTAGCTTTGTAGACAGCCTCGCGTTCGCCTTCTGCAATTTCCATAATGGGAGAACTTTCATCAAATTTAGTGGGGTCATCTTCAGTGTCGAATAAATTTTCCAAATTATAAAAACCTATAGTATTGATAAGGAATTCTTCCGATTTTTCATTTGTCGATGACGGGTTTTGCACCGAGGAACAGCTGTATAAAAGGACTATAAATCCCAAAACTAGACTTCTAAATTTCAGATTTGAAATCATTTTATACTAATTACACATAAAGGATATTATATGTTTTAAATATAAAAATTCATCTAATTAATTACATTTGTAACTGAACTTAAATTCCAGTAATGAAAATAAAGATTGCCTTATTAGATTTAGCGCAAATCCTAAATTTAAGAGATAAGAACAATGAAAACATTATTAGTCATCTCAAAGAAACTTACCGAGATTTCAACTTTAAATTAATCGAAGATGTAGCTGAAATCGAAATAGATGACATTAATCTCATACCAGATGACATTCATAAAAATCTCATTGGTTTGTGCGAAAAAGGTGATTTTAAAAAAGCCTTATCTAAAGCAAAAAAACTACTACCATTATATCCATATTCTTCAGAGCTTAACCGAATTTTAGCACAAATTCATTTTGAAACTGATAATATGGCACAAGCCGAAGATTACTTGATTTCAGCTCTAAAATTAAATCCTAAAAATACGTATGCATTGATTTTAATGGGAAATCTTTATTATAAGAATTCCGATACTGCAAGAGCATTAAACTATTGGAATACTGCTTTAAAATTCGATCCAAACGATTATTATTCTTTATCAAACATTGGAAGTCTTTTAGCGCAACAAAACCATTTAACTGAAGCCAAAAACTTTTTTGAAGAATCAATTAAAGTGAATAATAAATTCCCAAATGCTTTGTATGGTACAGCACTGGTGCATTATAATCTAAAAGAGTTCGATAATGCTTTCGAAATGGTAATCAAGGCTATAAAATGCTCAAAACCTAAAGAAGAGGTCTATGAGAACGCCCAGAGGCTTTCAATTGAAATAGCAAAGGAATTAACCAAAAATAATTTAGCTGAAGTTGAATCGGATATTCATTATTTGAAAGATGATTTGATAAAAAAGACAGGTAAAGAAATCGATATTGAACTTTCAGAAAATATAGATACGCCTGCTAAATTAGAAGTGGCTGAGTATCACAATAGAGATCATCACAGATTGTTTTACAAAAAACTGGACTTAACTGTACCACACTTGATGCTACACGAGTTGTATCACCTTGAACTTATCGCTGAAGCTCGTAAACTAGAAAATAATTTTTTATTCACATCAAATCAATCACACCAAGATAAATTTTTTCAAAAACTAAACAATTATAAAACAGGGCTTCTAAAAAAAGGCATCCCTTCCGAAAATATAATAAAGCTAATTACATCCCTGTTCAATGGCTTAAATTCTCAGGTATTTAATACACCGATCGACTTGTTTATTGAGCATAGCATTTATAGCAAGCACAGCAAAGCAAGACCCATTCAATTACTGTCATTGTTCAAAATCATCTCGGATGGTATTAAAGCAACAACCGATAAAGAGGTGGTAAGAATGATGCCTAAAACCATCATCTCGAAATCAAAAGTTTTGAACTTAGTAAATGCCCTGTGGTACAAAGATTTTTACGGGATTGATTTAATCGCTGAATTTAAGTCTAACAAAATTGAACGAAAACAAGCAGAAAATTTTTATCAAGAATACCTTGAATATTTAAAGGATAAAGAACCATCTGAAGAATATGAACTTTTACAACACTGGGCTGAAGATTTAGAGTTAGACGATTTATTTGAGCTTAAAAAAGAAAGCATAAATAAGTCTAAAACAGCTGAGGATGTAATTAGTGATGTCAACAAAGACCCCTATGGTTTAGAAAGTAAAGAATCTGATTATGTTATCGAAGAACGTAAAAAGTTTGTTGAATCACATAGCAGTGATGAGGTTAATACTGCTGTTGTAATGTACATGGTTGAAGCATTGGACTTTTTTGTTAGTAAACCAAAAGCAGAAATTAAAAAAATTGCATTCGAATTTGGTACTTTAGGGATGACTGGCATTGATCCATCCAAAAATAATTATGATGTACCTTCAATAGATAAAAAAATGTCAGGTTTTCAGGCTTTGGCATATTACTATGTGAGTTGGGCAGTTGGAATACCTGAAATGCTTCCACAACTAGGTATGCCTTTCGATAAAGAATATGAAATAGCGCAACAAGCACTTTAAAATCAAGTCATGATAAGCATCCATTTTCCCAGAAACGATAAAGAAGCATCGGCTTACAATGGTTTCTTAGATAGAGAAGGCAATTTCAATAAGCTATTCCTAGCTGAAGAATTTGGATCAGTTTTAAACTTAGAAAGTGGAATTAATCAATTTTTAAACGAAAATGCATACAAGTCGGTAAGTTTTGGAAGTATAGATGAAACCATTATTCTTGAGAATGATGTTTTAAGCCTATCTAGAGTCGAAATAAAGGCATCAGTTTTACTTGTTATATACAGAGGCATTAACTCTTCACTTAACCCAATTATTGAAGCCTTAGAGGTGTTTAGAGAAGAAAGAGATTGGAAACAATTCCACAATCCTAAAGATCTGTCAATGGCATTATCTATCGAAGCCAGTGAATTACTAGAATGTTTTCTTTGGAAAGATATCTCAACCACTAATAAAGACCAAATCAATGAGGAGGTCGCTGATGTTTTTTCCTATTTGTTGTACATCGCCACAGATTTGGGAATTGACCTAGAATCAGTCACCTTGGAAAAGATTAAAATAAACTCAAAAAAGTATCCAATTTCAAAATCTAAAGGTGTCAATACTAAATACAATAAACTATAATTCACTAACAAAAACTTAAGTATATGCTTGTTTACAACAAGACCAAAAAAAAATTTAGTGATGATATTTTAACTAATAATATCCATAATATTGTTTCCCAACAGATACTTGAACGTACTGGTAAAAAAGTAGCTAATAACGAGTTGAGGTCTTTTCAGAACTCACTTCAGTATATGGATAGAGTGCTATATGATAATGAAATCCCTGAAGATTGTGGGATTTCTATTGAGTACCATTTACCTCAAACTTCAAAAAGAGTTGATTTTATTGTATCAGGCACTTCTGAAGGTCAAGAAAATGTCATTATTGTGGAGTTAAAGCAATGGCAACAAGCTGAATTAACCCCAAAGGATGGAATTGTAAAAACAAGATTTCAACACGGTGTCACAGAAACAAGTCACCCCTCCTATCAAGCTTGGTCATATGCAGCCTTATTACAATCATTTAATGCCACAGTAGACGAAGAGAACATTAAATTGCACCCTTGCGCTTACCTTCACAATTATGAACCTGACGATAATATCACCAACGAATTTTACAGCTATTACATAGAAAAAGCGCCAGTTTTCCTTCAACCTGATGCGATCAAGCTAAGAGAGTTTATAAAACGCTTCATAAAAGAAGGTGACCATTCCAATATTATGTTCCGCATCGACAATGGTAAAATTAAACCTACCAAAAGCCTTGCTGATAGCTTAAAAAACATGATCAAAGGGAATCAAGAGTTTGTAATGATTGATGACCAAAAAGTTGTATATGAGACAGCTTTGGATTTAGGAATCAAGTCAAATGAAAAAAATAAAAATGTACTTATTGTAGAGGGTGGTCCAGGCACAGGTAAATCTGTTGTTGCTATAAATTTGTTGGTAGAGCTTAACAGAAGAGGCAAGATGTCGCAGTATGTTACTAAAACTTCTGCCCCACGAGATGTGTACTTTGAAAAATTATCTGGAACAAAGAAAAAAGTTGAACTTAAAAATCTATTTGTAGGTTCGGGAACGTTTATCAACGCACCTGAAAACGCAATAAACACTCTTATAGTTGATGAGGCACATCGCTTGACAGAACGTACTGGGTTTTTAAAAAGAGGAAAAAACCAAATCATTGAGATTTTAGAAACAGCTTTATCATCAATATTCTTCATTGATAAGAATCAACGTGTTTCTGTAGACGATTACGGTGAATCTTATTTAATAGAGAAGTTTGCTGAAGAACGAAAAATAGGCGTTACTAAACTAAAATTAGAATCGCAGTTTAGATGTAATGGTTCTGACGGTTACTTAGCTTGGCTAGATAATGTTTTGCAAATTAGAGAAACTGCAAATTTTGATTTAGAAAGCCTTGATTATGAATACGATTTTAAAGTTTTTGATGATCCTTTAGCTCTTCAGCAAGAAATCTTTAAAAAAAATAAAATAAACAATAAAGCAAGATTAGTGGCAGGCTATTGTTGGGCTTGGGATAGTAAAAAGAATCCTGACGTTTACGATTTCAAAGAGGAGGAATTTGGCTTTAATATGAAGTGGAATATGACTGATTATGGTGGCAAATGGGTTATAGATGAAGAATCTGTTACTGAAATCGGATGTATTCATACAGCTCAGGGGCTCGAACTTGACTACGTAGGTGTTATTATTGGAGAAGACCTCATTGTTCGGGATGGAGAAATATTAGTACAGCCTATAAAACGTGATAAGGGTGATAGAACTGTGTTTGGCTGGAAAAGTGGCATAAAGGTTAATCCAGAATATTGGAAATCACTTTTAAAAGAGATAATCAAAAATACCTATAGAACCTTAATGACTAGGGGGATGAAGGGCTGCTATATATATTGTAAAGACAAAGAGACGAGTGATTATTTCAAGCAACAACTTTATTAAACAATTATTTTAATCAGCTTAAATAATATTCCAACAAAAACGGCGGGTAATAACTAAGAATTCTTACAGTCGTTTAAGATTATAACGTTTTTTCAGTAACCCAACATTAATGTCCTGTTTTGAAGGGGATGGTTACATCGCCTTTAGATATATAGGCAGCGGTGGTGAAGCTAATGATGGAACTTATGAATTGGATGATATCTTAATTTCTGTTGAGTAGGTAAGGTATGCTGAACTTGAAGAGGAGGCATCTCAATTTAGGAAAACTCTCTTTCTAACCCGACCAATGAAATTTTAAGAGGGGTTTTCGGAATCTTAGAATATTAAAAGTCAAGAGAATTGAAGACCCTGAAATAAGTCAGCCTACCAGTTGCATTCAGTCAAGTTTAGGGTGACAGATTACCAAGTTATGTGACAACTTATTTTGTCACGGTTCGACTTTATAATTTACTACATTTGAAAAAATGAATTTTTCGGGTGAGTATCTATAAAAAGCTTTTTAAAAACACCTTTATTTACGGAGTAGCGACAGTAATCCCGAGGATGCTTTCAGTTATTTTGGTTCCCTTATATACAGGGGTCCTAGAAAATACTTCTTTTGGAGATTACTCCATCATCTTCTCCTACTTTGTTATTTTCAATGTGATTTTAGCCTATGGGATGGAAACGGCTTTTTTCAGGTTTTATAATAAAGAAGAAGATAAATCTCAAGTGATACACACCTCCACTTGGTCTATTCTCATCACAACTCTAGCTTTTCTAGCCTTAGCCTACCTATCGATATCAAACATTGAAAATTTCACACGGATTAATCCTCAAAATCTACAAATCATCATTTGGATTTTGGCTTTAGATGCTTTGGCTATTATCCCATTTTCCTGGTTAAGAGCGACCAACCAACCTGTAAAATTTGCATTTATCAAAACTGTGAATGTTGCCATTAATTTGGGTTTGAGCGTGTTTTTTCTCCTCTATTTGGGTCAATGGTCTGAAACAAATTCTTTTTTCCAATCGATCTATATTCCCAATTTTGAAGTGACTTACATCTTTATCTCTATGCTAATTGCCAGTGGGGTTACTTTGTTTCTCTTATTCGATTTCTTTAAGAAAATCAAATTTCAATTTAACTGGAGTTTATGGAAATCTATGATGTCCTATGGTCTTCCGGTTTTGGTTGCGGGCTTAGCCTTTTCTATCAATGAAGTTGTAGATCGCTTGTTTTTGGAACGGATGTTACCAGAAAATATAGCTAAAGAGCAAATTGGGATTTACTCGGCTTGCTATAAGCTGGGGATGTTTATGACTCTCTTTGCTACGGCGTTCAGATTGGGTATAGAGCCTTTCTTTTTTAGCCATGCGTCTAGCAAAAATCCCAAAACAGCTTACGCGATGATCACCAAATATTTTGTGATTGTTGGTTCTATAATTTTATTGGGCGTTATGGTATTTGCAGACCTCTTTAAACAGCTTTTAATTCAAGATGAAAGCTATTGGGAAGCCATGAAGATTGTTCCAATTATTCTACTGGCCAATTTGTTTTTAGGAATTTATCATAATCTATCTGTTTGGTATAAAGTCACAGACAAAACTCATTATGGTGCCTATATTTCCTCAATTGGAGCGCTTTTTACAATAGGAATCAATATTTGGTTAATTCCTAAAATAGGGTATGTAGGATCTGCTATTGCTACCTTAACTGCTTATGCTAGCATGATGTTACTTTCGTTTTTCTTAGGCCAAAAGCATTATGCCATTCCTTATAAATATGGTAAAATATTAATCTACTTAGGTGTTTCAATTCTATTTTCTATACTTTCGTTTTATTACTTTAGAGAAAATTACCTAGTGGGAATTTCTCTTATTATAGTTTTCTGTAGTGGAGTTTATTTCAACGAAAAAGAGGAACTCCAAAGACTTATAAAAACAAAATAACCATGAAAGTAAAGATTATCAATCGTTCCGATTTTGAATTGCCTAAGTATGAGACGTCTCAATCTGCAGGAGTAGACCTTAAAGCAAATATTAAGGAACCTATTCATTTAGAAAGCTTAGAGCGCTGTCTTGTCAAAACAGGACTTTTTATAGAACTTCCTTTTGGTGTGGAAGCCCAAGTAAGACCAAGAAGCGGTTTGGCTCTCAAAAAAGGCATTACCGTTCTCAATTCTCCAGGCACTATAGATGCAGATTACCGTGGAGAAATTGGAGTTATTCTGGTGAATCTATCCAAAGAAACCTTTACCATAAATTCAGGCGATCGTATCGCTCAACTTGTTCTAGCACAACACGAACAAGCGGAGTGGCAAGAAGAAGATACCCTAACAGAAACTCAAAGAGGGGAAGGAGGATTTGGAAGTACGGGACAATAATAGGTATTTTAAAAGCAAATCAAGAACGGAGGGTTCTACTTTTAATTTTAGATAGATATGACATTCGAAAAAGACTTTAAAGAAGCACTTAGCTTTCTTCCAGACAAAGAAAAAGATAAGCTCATATTGCGCCTGCTGAAGAAAGATAAGATACTGGCTAAGCGTTTACATTTTGAACTGGTGAGTTCCACTAGTTTAGAAGATAAGCGCTCCCAAATGGAAGAGAATATTAAAGAAAGAACGAAACTGTTTGACAAGGAATTTTACTCTGTGGGATATTTAAATATGGACATCCGTTTTTTGAGTGGGGATATAACCGAACACGTTAAAGTTACCAAAGATAAATTTGGAGAGGCTAGTCTAAACTTGCTTTTATTGAAGGAAGTTTTAAAACATAATAACCCTCATATTATTAAAGCTACGCCGCGTAAATTTAAAAAAATAGGGGTAGCGCTCATCGCTAGAGCTTATAAAATTCTTGTTCTCATCGATAAATTAGACCAAGATTACCTACTAGAGCTAGAAGAAAACCTCAAAGAATTAGGTGGCCTTATCGTAGATAACCCCCCTTTAATGAAAATGGCAATTTTCTGCGGACTTGATGTTAATTGGTTTATTCGAGCAGAGATCCCAGAAAACATATCAGAAATTTACAAGCATGTAAGAGCGGAAGGCTATCTTAGTGCAAAAAATTATTAAATTTACTTTATGAAAATTATAGTTCCCATGGCCGGAAGAGGCTCAAGACTAAGACCACATACACTTACCATTCCGAAACCCTTAATACCTATTGCTGGAAAACCTATTGTACAGCGTTTGGTTGAAGGTATTGCAGATGTACTTGAAGATGAAATTGATGAAATAGCTTTTATTATTTCTGAAGATTTTGGTGTTGAAATTGAAACAAAGCTGAAAGAGATTGCGACAGGTTTAAAGGCGAAATCGACTATTTATTATCAAGATAAACCTTTAGGAACGGGTCATGCCATTATGTGTGCTAAAGACTCATTGAGCGGTCCTGCTGTAATTGCCTATGCCGATACCCTGTTTAAAGCTGATTTCAAATTAGACAAAGAAGCCGATGCAGTTATGTGGGTGAAACAGGTAGAAAACCCTGAAGCTTTTGGGGTCATAAAATTGAATGACAAAGGGCAAATCACAGAGTTAGTAGAAAAATCTAAGGACTTTGTTTCTGACCTGGCAGTGATTGGGATTTACTATTTTAAAGAAGTCTCACAGCTCAAAACTCAGTTGGAGAAAGTCATTGAAGAAAACATCATGCATGGCGGTGAATACCAAATCAATGATGGGATTAAGAAGATGAAAGAAAATGGTGCTATTTTTAAACCAGGACAGGTTGATGAATGGATGGATTGTGGCAATAAACAGGTGACCGTTGAGACGAATTCTAGAATGCTGAAATTTATTCATGAAGACCAAAAAGAACAATTGATTTCTTCTTCCGTAAAAATTGTAAATTCTGAAATTATAGAGCCTTGTTTTATTGGGGAAAACGTGTTTTTGAAAAATGCTAAAATCGGTCCAAATGTTTCCATTGGAAATGGTACA
Organism: Psychroflexus gondwanensis ACAM 44; assembly: GCF_000355905.1. GTDB lineage: Bacteria > Bacteroidota > Bacteroidia > Flavobacteriales > Flavobacteriaceae > Psychroflexus > Psychroflexus gondwanensis. The sequence continues at coordinate 50,666 of NZ_APLF01000001.1, read as the reverse complement.
ATGATTGATAATTCATCCATTAAAAACTCCTTGATTCAAGAAAACTCACAGGTTCTTAATGCTAAGCTCGATAAGGCTATGATAGGGAACTTCGCCAAATTTGATGGGAATTTCACTTCCGTAAGCATAGGAGATTATTCGGTTTTAGATTAAAAAAGTATGTCAAAACAGGTTCGTCTTTTTTGTTGTCTGCTAATGCTGCTGTCCTTTTACAGTTATGCTCAGGAAAAAGACAATTTATCTGAAGAGATCAACGTGGATAATCTTGGAGATAACACAGACGAATTTCAAGAGACTTTCTTTAAAGCGATCGCCCAAAGGGCTGTAGAAAATCCTCAAAAAGCGATAGAAGAATTAGAAAAATGCTTAAAGCTTCAGCCCGAAAATACGGCGGTGTATTACGAATTAGCCAAAAACTACATCGATTTGGGAGCCTACGATAAGGCAGAAACCTTTTTTAAAAAGACTTTAGAAGATCCAAAATACATAGAAAATATAAACATTCACAGGCAGTTGTTTTATGTCTATTCCATGCAGAAAAGGTATGATGATGCTATAGAGGTAGCCCAATTTATAGCTGAAAAGGATCCAGTATATTATCAAGAGTTGTCGAATTTGTATTTGATTCAAAATGAATATCAAAAAGCTTTACAAGCATTGGATCGTTTTGATGCTAGAGAGGGTTTAGACGAGTTTCGAGATCAATTCCGAATGGTCATTTATAAAGAAGGGAACCTCTTAAAAAAAGGGATCAAATATTTTGAAGACAGGTTTCAAAATTCTTTGGAAGATACTCGAGCGGCAACATACCTTATGGAGCTTTATAGGCTTAATAACTCTCCAGAAGAATCTATAAAAGTTGGGATTCTTGTGCAAGAACACTCTGTATTTAACCCAGAAATTAATGTAGAGTTAGCATTAGCTTATTTGGTGACTAGAAATATCCCCAAAGCTAAAGCTTACAGTCAAAAAGTTGTGGAAAGCCTTACTCTAGAAGAAAAAGATAAAGTAAAAGTAATCAACACCTTCAAAGCGTTTGCTCTCCAAAATCCAGATGCCCAAGACGCTTTTGTAAGCGTATTAGACTCCGCACTCACCTCAGAAAAGAACTCATCCAGCAAAGCAGAATTAGGAGAATTTTACAAATCTAGAGATAAGCAGAAAGCCTTAGACAATTATAAATCTGCTTTACGCAATAAGCCTAATGATTTCAGGTTAATAACAAATATCATTGAGCTTGAAGTGGAGTTAGATAAGTTCGAGGACCTATTCAACACCAGTGAAGAAGCTTTACAGAGTTACCCTTCGCAAGCATTGCTATATTATAGTAAAGGATTAGCTTTGAACAAATTGAAAAAACACCAAGCAGCTATTGAGGTTTTGGAAGAAGGTTTGGACTATATTTTCGAGGATAATAAACTAAAGCGAAGCATGTTTGAAATTTTGAAAGAGTCCTATTTAGCATTAGGTGAAATTCAAAAAGCTGAGGCTTACAAGAAGAAATTAATAATAATAGCAAATTGATGAATCGTCATTTTTTACATATTAGCTTGGCCTTGTTGGTAGTGTTAACTATTTCAAGTTGCAAGTCCTTAAAAAGCAATTCGGGTTCTGGGTTGAAAGAAAAATCAGCTAGAGTGGTCATAAATAGGTATGAAGATAATTTTGCCGACTTTAAAACGGCCAATGGGACTATGAAAGCGAAGTATGAGGCTGAAGATGATTCCCAGTCTATTACTATTTCATACAGAATTGAAAAAGATAAGACGATTTGGATGAGTGCAAAATTAATGGGGTTATTGACTGTTGCCAAAGTGTATATTACTCCAGATCGGTTTATGTATTACGAAAAGATAAATAAAACTTACTTTGATGGCGATTTTTCCATGGCCAAAGAGTTTCTTGGAGTCGATGTAAACTTTCAAAATCTTCAGAATTTATTAATAGGCAAACCAATGTTCGATCTGGAAAAGAAACAAATGCTCTTCGATGAGAATACATATATCTTTTTGCAGAATGTCAAAAATATTTTAGCCTATTCGGCGAGTATAGATGGGCGTCAATTTGAAATGAAATCTCAATCACTTCGGAATCAAAATAACGAAAGTTTGGTGGTAGATTACGAACGATTTCAATTGATCAATAAAAAGAAATTTCCTTCCAAAATAAGGATGACTGCCCAAAATGCTGATGAGAAAGTGAGAATTGATCTAGATTATCGCTCGGTTAATTTTGATGAAGAACTCAGCTTCCCCTTCTCTATTCCAAATAACTACGAACTCTTAGGATTTTGATGAAATACCTTCAGTACATATTTGTCTTCCTCATAGTTTGTGCGAGCCAACAGGCTTTTACGCAAACTCGGGTGGAGCTTGAAGCCAAACGTCAAGCCATTCAGCAGGAAATTGACGAGATCAATAAAATTATAAGAACTACAGAAACAAAAGGGAGATCGGCTTTAAGTGAGTTTGAAGACCTTCAGAATAGAATTAAAGCGACAGAAAGATTAATCCAGGTCAATAACCAAGAGGCCAATTTGCTGACAAGAGAAATCACTAGCAATGCCAATAAAATTGATAGGTTTCGAAATGAGCTTATACAACTCAAGGACGATTATGAGCAAATGATACAGAAGTCCTATAGAAGTAAATCCAATAAAAGCAGGATCATGTTTTTGTTTTCTTCGGAGTCTTTTCTGCAAGCTTACAAAAGGATTCAATACATGAAGCAGTTTGCACAATACCGCAAAAAGCAAGGGGTTGAGGTTATGGCGCAAACCAAAGCACTGCAAAATCTCAACTCAACTTTGTTTGAGCAGCGCAGAGACCAAGAAAAAATTTTAGCAGAAAATCGCCAAACGAAATCTAGGCTGGTGAGTGATAAAAATACGCAAGAACAACTTCTGGCCAGTATCAATAAACAGAAGAAAAAATATGCTTTGGAGCTTAATCAAAAGCAAAAAGAAGTGAGCAGGATAGATCGTGAAATCGATAGATTGATACGGGAAGCTATCGCGAAAGAGAATAAAAAAGTAGGATCGGATGCCAAGGCAACCTTTGAGCTTACTCCAGAGGCAAAGGCTTTAGCCAAAGATTTTGCCAACAATAAAGGCAAGCTTCCTTGGCCAGTAAAATCTGGAGTTGTGTCTATGCGCTTTGGTGAACGCCCTCACCCCATTGTCAAAACCATTAAGATAATGAGTAATGGGGTAAGGATAGATACTGAGAAAAACGGCACCGCAAGAGCTGTTTTTGAAGGAGAGGTAAGCCAGGTAAGTAAAATCCCAGGGGCCAATGTTGTGGTTATGGTAAGACACGGGGATTATTTGTCCATCTACAATAATCTTCAAAAAGTATTTGTAAAATCTGGAGATAAGGTAGAACGAGGAGAAGAACTGGGTGAAATAGGAATCAACTCTTCCTCCGGTAAAACGACTCTCATCTTTCAATTGTTTAAGAACACTTCCAAACTAAATCCGGAACAGTGGATCTATAAAATGTAAAGTATTTCTTATATATTTATTGATATTTTACCCAGACTCATAAGCTTATGGTAAATCCTTTATTTTTAACCAAGCCTTAACAACACAGAATGAATTTAATTTTCAATTTGCAACTTGATATAAGATTAAGTTATAACGCTATAAGAAATTAGATATGGATCAGGATCAAGCTAATGTAGACATTGCCTCGATTAACGAAAAAATAGAAAAAGAAAGTGCTTTTGTAGACATTCTTACCAACGAAATGAATAAAGTGATCGTTGGTCAAAAGCACATGATTGAAAGGTTATTGATAGGTTTATTGGGACAAGGCCATATTTTACTAGAAGGGGTGCCAGGCTTGGCAAAAACCTTGGCGATTAACACGTTAGCGAAAGCAGTACAAGGAAGTTTTAGTAGGATTCAATTTACGCCAGACTTACTTCCTGCTGATGTTGTAGGGACTATGATTTTCAATATGAAAGAAAATGATTTCAGCATTAAAAAAGGCCCGATTTTCGCCAATTTTGTTTTAACCGATGAGATCAATCGTGCGCCCGCCAAAGTACAATCTGCCCTGCTAGAAGCTATGCAGGAAAAGCAAGTGACTATTGGAGATGAAACGTTTATATTGGACAAGCCCTTCTTGGTAATGGCCACTCAAAATCCCGTAGAACAAGAAGGAACATACCCTTTACCCGAAGCTCAAGTGGATAGGTTTATGTTGAAAACCGTTATAGATTATCCAACCATTCAAGATGAGCAATTGGTGATGAGGGCCAATCTCGATAACAGCTTTGGGAAAGTGAATCCAGTTATTTCTACCGAGCAAATCCTGAGAGCTCAAAGCGCTGTGAGGGAGGTGTATATGGACGAAAAGATTGAAAAATATATTTTGGATATTGTTTTTGCTACTCGTTATCCTGAGAAATATAAATTGGCCGAGATTAAGCCTCTAATCAGTTTTGGAGCTTCTCCAAGGGGAAGTATCAATTTGGCGATAGCAGCAAAATGTTATGCTTTTATCAAAAGAAGAGGTTATGTTATACCAGAAGACGTTAGAGCAGTAGTCTACGATGTGTTAAGACACAGAGTCGGAATTACCTACGAAGCCGAGGCAGAAAATATAAAATCTGAAGATCTAATAAGCAAAATTATAAACGAAATAGAAGTGCCGTAAATTTAAGTTCAAACCTATATGCACAAATTTTAAATCGCTTAATAATTAAAATACCTTAACGATTTAGTTCTAGATCGAATCATTAGTTTGCAGAATCCATGGATACCAAATCGCTTTTAAAGAAAGTTAGAAAAATAGAAATCAAAACGCGTCGGTTAAGCGATCATGTTTTTGGTGGAGAATACCATTCTACATTCAAAGGGCGGGGGATGACGTTTAGTGAAGTGAGAGCCTACCAGTTTGGAGATGATGTAAGGTCTATAGATTGGAATGTGACTGCTCGGTACAATGAGCCTTTTATAAAAGTGTTTGAAGAAGAACGGGAGTTAACGATGATGTTGCTCGTGGATATTTCAGAATCTACTGTCTTTGGGACTAGAGAAACCTTCAAAAAGGATATCATAACTGAAATGGCAGCTACCTTAGCTTTTTCGGCCACCCAAAATAATGATAAAATTGGTCTGATGTTATTTTCAGATCAAATAGAGCTTTATATCCCACCTAAAAAAGGGAGAATGCATGTTTTGCGAATTATAAGGGAACTCATTGAGTTTAAGCCTTCTCATAAAACTACCGACTTGACAAAAGCCTTCAAATATCTTATAGATATGATGAAGAAAAAAGCGATAGTGTTTGTGTTGTCAGATTTTTTATCCGACGACTACGAGCATACTTTAAAGATTTTAGGGAAGAAGCATGATGTCACAGGAATCCGTATTTTCGATGAGAGAGAAGAAGAACTCCCTAATTTGGGAATGGTTCAAATGCGAGATGCCGAAACAGGAGAGGCAATATGGGTAAATACGTCAAGTAAATCGACAAGGAAAACCTTCACAAAACAGTATAGGGACCGAGTGGATTATTTTCAAAGAGCCTTCAAGCTAAGTGGATCCGGCTATTTAAGCAATCGAGTCGATGAAAACTACGTGATAAAACTCCTTGGCTATTTCAAATCCAGATAAGAGTTATGCAAAAGCCATTACATCCCTATAACTTCGATATAACAAGGAAACTCACTTTGAGTATTATCCTAGTGTTTGTTTTTGGTTACGCTTATTCACAAGAGGTAAAGTTCAAAACCAATGCGGATACCATTAAAATTGGAGAGCAGGTAGATTATACTATTGAAGTTGAAAATATAAGCAACGAAGACTTTGTAGTGTTTCCAAAAGATCAAACTTTTGTGCCCTTGGAAATGGTGGAAGATTATAAAATCGATACCACTCAACCTGAAGCAAAAAACTTTAAACTCACCAAGCTTTATAAACTTACACAATTCGATTCTGGAACCTACTCCGTTCCACCGCAATTGGTGAAAATAAACGATAAGGCATTTTACACAGACTCCCTTAGGATAAGAGTGAACGATGTGGTTTTGGATACGACTCAACAAAAGTTGTTTCCTATAAAACCATCAATTGGAGTAGAAAAGCCTTTCCGTATTGCATCTTGGTTTTGGTGGGCGATAGGAATTATAGCAGTATTAGCCATTATAGCTTTCTTATTATTCAAATTCAAGAAGAAAAGAGACTTAGCCAAAAAGAGAATTCCTCCTTTCCAACAAGCGATGATTTATCTTAAAGAACTAGATAAATCCTCTGCACTAGAGTCTAGAAATTTTAAGGAGTATATTACAGAACTCACCAATATTACCAGAAGATACTTGGAAGAAAAACTAGAAATAAGAGCGATGGAATATACTACCAATGAGCTTATTTCAGAATTAATCTTCAGAAAAGAAAAGAAAAAGCTAGCGTTGAAAGACGATATCATAGCAGAGTATGAAAAGATTTTAAGGAGAGCAGATCTAGCAAAATTCGCCAAAAGCAAACCAGATCTCATCACCCTGAAATCGGATAGAAAGCAAATTGAAAATTTTCTGAAAAACGTTCAAAGTGCTATTCCGCAAATTACAGAGGAGGAAAAGAAAAAAGACAAAGCGTTTCAAGAAGCTCTAGCGAAGAAACGAAGAAAACAAAAATGGATTGTAGGAATAATCCTCGGAGCAGTATTGATTATCGCTGTAGTTTCTGCGGTGATAGCCACCAAAGGCTATGCTTATGTTAAAGATAGTATTATAGGGAACCCAACCAAAGAATTACTGGAAGGCGATTGGATGACCAGTGATTATGGAGTTCCGCCAATGAGTATGACCACACCAGAAGTCCTGGTTCGAGGGGATTACGAACTTCCTGAAAGTCTAAAACAGAATGTAGCAGACAGCGAGATGTATAGCTCTGGATCTATGTACCAAAGCCTTTATATACTGCTCAATCAAATACGTTTTAAAGAAGCTCAAGAGATAGATCTAGATGCTGTTGTAGATGGAATTTACACTGATTTTGAAGAAAGAGGGGCTTATAATATCGTGACTAAATCTGAAGAGTTTGAAACTATTGGAGGGGTGAAAGGGAAAAAAGTATTTGGAAGTTTTGCCATAGAAAACCCGATTACAAAAAGCGACATTAGAAAAGAATATCAAATTTTGAATTTTGGTAAAGGAGGATTCCAGCAAATCATCATCATCCATGATGGTGATGACGAATATGGAGAAAGCATTACTAAACGAATTATCAATGCAGTTGAATTTAAATCTTTAGGAAAATGATGATTTTTGAAAACTTTACTTTTGAAAATCCAAGCTGGTTTTGGTTACTACTTTCCATTCCATTAGCGGTGTTTTGGTATTGGAAAAAAAGAGATCAACAAAATGCTAGCTTAAAGATGTCTAGTACGCAAGGGTTTAAGAAAAGTACTTTAGCAAAGTTACGTCCTCTTCTCTTTATCTTAAAAATGCTAGCCTTGGTGTTATTAACTATAGCGATGGCAAGACCAAGAACAGTAGATGTAACAACCAAAGTCAAGAAAACAGAAGGAATCGATATAATTATGGCTGTAGATATCTCTGCCAGTATGTTGGCTAGAGATTTGGAACCCAACCGGCTGGAAGCTTTAAAAAAAGTAGCTATTAATTTTATAGAAGGTCGACCAAACGATCGTATTGGACTTGTGATTTACGCTGGAGAAAGTTATACTAAAACCCCTTTAACCAGTGATAAGTCTATCATATTTAATGCTATCAACGATCTGGAGTATACTCAAAATATAGAAGGAGGAACTGCTATAGGCATGGGATTGGCAACCTCTGTCAATAAATTGAAAGATAGTAAGGCCAAAAGTAAAGTGATTATTTTATTGACAGATGGTGAGAACAATGCGGGTTTTATAGATCCTAAAACAGCAACACAACTCGCTACGGAATACGATATTAAAACCTACACCATTGGAGTAGGCAGCAATGGTATGGCATTATCTCCTGTGGGGATAAAAGCAAACGGACAATTTGAATACAGAAATATGGAAGTCAAAATCGATGAAGCTTTGCTTAAAACCATAGCTGAAAGTAACGGCGGTAAATATTTTAGAGCCACCGACAATCAAAAGTTTGAAGCTATTTATGAAGAGATTGACGCCTTAGAAAAAACAGAAATTGAAGAATTTAAGTTTTATAATTACGATGAGAAATATAGACTCTTCCTTATTCTAGCTGGAGGTTTATTATTTATAGAATTTTTATTGAAACACACACTTTTTAGAAGCTTTGTATAAATGTTTATAATAGAAGAACAAATTTATTTTTGGGGTTTCCTAGTGTTACCAATCTTGTTGTTTTTGTTCTTGAGCCATGTGTATTGGAAAAAGAAAGCTCAACATAAATTTGCAGACACCAAGCTTTTTAAAAAGCTGGCGCCCAATCAATCGAGTTTTAAAGCCAATTTAAAGTTCATAGTTTTAGCCCTTGCCTTTTGTTGTTTTGTCATGGCTTTAGTCAATCCAAAACTAGGGACCAAAATGGAAACTATCAAGCGAGAAGGAGTAGATATTGTCTTTGCCCTGGATGTTTCAAAAAGTATGTTAGCCGAAGATATCGCTCCTAATAGACTGGAAAAATCGAAGCGAATCATCACCGAAATAGTGAATAAGCTTACGGCAGACCGCGTGGGATTAGTAGGTTATGCGGGGAGCGCTTTTCCTCAAGTGCCCATTACGACGGATTATGCGAGTACAAAGACCTTTTTGCAAAGCATGAATACAGATATGGTTTCTAGTCAAGGTACAGCCATTTCGCAAGCTATAGACCTAGCCAAATCGTATTATAATGACGATGATCAAACCAATAAAGTCTTAATTATACTTTCTGAAGGTGAAGATCATGACAGTAATGTTGAAAGCATGGCAGAAACAGCTGCTGCTGAAGGAATTAAAATATATACTATTGGCGTAGGAACCGAACGAGGAGATCCTATTCCTATTAAAAAAGAAGGTAGAATTCAGTCCTACTTAAAAGATGACAATGGAGAAATTGTCATAACTAAACGAGACACGGAAACTCTTCAAAAAATTGCTGAAATTGGTAATGGGGCTTACATAGACGGGACAAACACGTCCGATGCTGTTGACGATATCTTAAAAGAATTACAAAAAATTGAAAAAACAGAGTTTGAAGCAAAACAATTTGCCGATTTTAAGAGTAAATACCAATGGTTTCTAGCTTTTGGTATATTTTTGGTTCTATTTGATATCTTGCTACTAGAGCGCAAAACGGCTTGGATAAATAGATTAAATTTATTTAATGAACATGAAAAAGATGATGCTTAGAAGAAAAATAGTATTAACCTTAGCCATATTGGCCTTTGGTGTTGCCCTAGGTAATGCTCAAAACATGTCTAAGGCTTCCAAGGAAACCAAAACATTACTGGCAGAGGCGCAAATCAATGCGGGCAATTTTCCTATTTCTGAAGCTAAAGTTCGACAAGCTAAAGCGATGGACCAAGACAACTCAGATATCAGTTACAATTTTGGAAATTTGTATTTAGAAAACAATGAAATTGAGTCTGCTAAACTTCGTCTTATCGAGGCGATTGAGTCTACAGAGGATAAATCACTAAAGCATAAAAGTTACCATAACTTGGGTAACACCTTCATGAAGGAGGAGCAATATCAATTTGCTGTAGATGCGTATAAAGATGCTTTACGGAACAATCCTACAGATGAAGAAACCAGATATAATCTTGCTTACGCCAAGTCGAAATTGAAAGATGAGAAAAACGACGGCAGTAAGGATGGTGACGACAAAGAGGATAAAAGTCAGGATAAAAAAGAAGATGAAAGTAAGGATAATAAAGACAAAGGCGATAACGAGGACAAGGAAAAAGACAACAAAAATAAAGATCAAGAGGAAGACAAAGGCGATCAAAACGAAAACAAAGAAGATCAAAAAGATAAAGAAGGAGATAAAGGCAAGCAGGAAAAAGAACAAGAAGGAGATGGAGGGAAGGATGAGCAAAAGCAGCCACCACAACCTCAAAATAAAAAAGGACAAATCTCACCAGAGCAAATTGAGCGTTTGCTAGAAGCTATAGAGAATCAAGAGAAAGATGTGCAGGAAAAACTCAATGCACAAAAAGCTAAAGGACAGAAATCCAAAACAGGAAAAGACTGGTAAAACATGAAAAGTGTAACGTTCTTAATGTTTTTTTTAATAGGGCTAACCTCGTTAGCTCAAGTTACTTTTACGGCAGAAGCTAGTAGAACAAAAATTGGAATAAACGAACGTTTAAAAGTAGATTTTACCGTAGATGCTAACGGAGACGATTTTATACCTCCAAACTTCAACGGTCTTCAAAAAATTGGAGGCCCTAATCAATCTTTTTCTCAATCTTGGAAAAATGGTAAGAGTTCATTTCAAAAAACGTTTACGTATTTCTTTCAGCCAGAGAAAAGAGGGACTATTACTATTGGCCAAGCGGAAATTACAGTAGAGGGTCAAGTCTACAAGACCTCACCAATTGAAATAGAAGTCACTGCTGCAGTCGATACCCCCAATCAATCTAAAGCAGTTGCCCAGGCTGGCGACGGCATACATCTTATAGCAGAAGTGAGTAAATTCCAACCCTACCTCAACGAAGGAATTTATGTGGTGTACAAGCTTTTTTTGAGTCCTACGGTGAACATTAGAAACTGGAGACCTTTGGATGATCCTAAGTTTGAAGGCTTTTGGAGTCAAAATATCAATATTGATCAATTAGAACTGAAACAAGGAGAATTTGGTGGACAGCCTTATCGTTACGTCGAACTCCGTAAAACAGTTCTTTATCCTCAAAGAACAGGAGAGTTGAAAATTGAACCTTTATCTCTATCTGTTTCTGTAGAAGTTCCCACAGACAAAAGGGATTTCTTTGGAAGACGAACCTATGAGGTTGTCGAAAAGAATTTTTCTGCCAATACCCGAATTGTAGATGTGAAACCTCTTCCAGAAGAAGGTAAGCCAGAAAATTTCTCTGGTGCGGTAGGTGAGTTTGATTTTAAACTAAAAGCTAACAGACAAGAACTAGATGCTCAAATGTCTTTGGAATTGACTTCAGAAGTGAGTGGAAAAGGAAATTTGAAACTGTTCAATATGCCAGAAATCCGCACGCCATCTTCATTTGAAGTCTATGAGCCAGAGCGCCAAGAAAACGTAAGAACGTCGAGTCTAGGTATGCAGGGTAGAGTGAGTGAAAAATACACTGTGATTCCAGAATTCAAGGGAGATTATACCATACAACCTGTACCTTTTTCTTATTTCAACCCAAGAACTGAATCCTACGAGACTTTAAATTCTAGTCCTATCTCTATAAAAGTGAATTCGGGACCGGAGCGACCGAGAGAGGCTGTGACAACCTCAGGGGGAGATAATGCTAAAGCTCAAAATATAATTTCCTCGAAGAACAACTTCAATTATATAAAGTTGAAGACCAACTTGAAGCAAAAAGATACTCCAGAGTTTTTCCAGTCTCCATTATACTGGACATTATTCTTTGCCCCCTTTTTGGCGATACCGTTTATGCTGATTTTTGGGAAAGTAAAAAACAGAGAAACAGATCAGAATCAATTACTACGAAAAAGAGCGAACAAGTTGGCCAAGCGCTATTTATCTGAAGCTAAAAAGAATTTAGGAACTTCTAAGCCTTTTTATGAAGCCTTAGAAAGAGCTTTGCATAATTATCTAAAAGCTAAATTGAAAATACAGACCTTGGAAATGCACAAAGATAAAATTCAAGAGCTCTTGAGTGCTAAAGGCATTTCTCAAGAAACAACGACTCGATTTTTAAAACTTCTTGAAAATTGTGAATTGGCCAGATATTCTCCTTCAGTCACAAAGGACATGCAGTCTGATTTTGAAAAAGCCGCCAAAGTGATTTCTGAAATTGATAAAGAAGTTTAATATGAAATACTATCTCTACATATTAATAGGACTCCTCAGTTATACTGGATTTTCTCAGTCTGAAGATACTTTTGAAAAAGCAAACGAGGCTTATGCCGATGACCAATTCCCTGAAGCTGTCCAGTTATACTCCAGTTTATTGGATGACGGCTTAGTTTCAACTGAATTATACTTCAATTTGGGGAACGCTTATTTTAAACAAAATGATTTAGCCAATGCTATATTTCATTATGAAAAAGCACTTCAACTCAACCCTGCAGACCAAGAGGTGAGAGAAAATCTTGAGATTGCCAATACCCAAACTATCGATAAGATTGAAAATGCACCAGAGTCCAATCTAAACACTATGGTCTATACTACTACACACTTGCTAAAGGTGGATACTTGGGCTTGGGTAAGTATCGTTCTTTCTTTGTGTTTTGGTTTTTTTATGGTGTTGTATTTCAGGTCTGGAACCACTCGTAAAAAACGCAGCAACTTTTTTGTTGCCACTTTATTTTTAGTGTTTGGAGCAACGAGTTTACTATTTGGACGTTTTCAAAATCAATTTTTAGGCGAGCAGTCTTTTGCTATCATCTTTCAAGATCAAGTGCAAGCTCATGTAGAGCCCAATCCACGAAGCGATGTTAACTTTCAATTGAACAAAGGAACTAAAGTAAGTACGGGCTCTATCTTTAGAGAATTTACTCAAATAGAACTCTCCGACGGGTCTAAAGGATGGGTCAAGACTACAATTTTAAAAAAACTATAACACTAGCTAGTCATCCCATTTTTGTAATTAATCCATATATTTGCATTATATATGAGATTAAAAATATTTATACTTCTTTTTTCCTTTTCCAACCTTATCATCACTCCTACTTTGTTAATGTTAACGGTAGAAGACGGTGTTGACATAAGTTTTGTGTTCAATGCTAATGAGGAAGAAAATTCAGAAAAAAACAGTGTATCTTTTAGTGATTATATCGTTGATGAAAACTTAATGACCAGTGGTTTCTCGTATAGAGATTTATCCAGTTCAACGGCACCTTACCTTTTGAATTACAAAGCTATTCATCAAAAAATAGTCTGTCCCCCTCCCGATTTTTTATAATTGAATTCGCCATTTTTTTCAATTATCTATTAAATCAATAAATGCTCTTTTCTAAAAGAGCATGGATAAATTAATTTTATGTTTAAACATTTAAACAAAGACCTACCCTCAAGTGTAGTTGTCTTTTTTGTGGCATTACCCTTATGTTTGGGTATTGCCTTGGCCAGCGGAGCTCCGCTTTTTGCCGGAGTTATAGCCGGAATAATAGGAGGGCTTGTTGTGGGTTCCATAAGTGGATCTTCATTAGGAGTAAGCGGTCCAGCAGCAGGTCTTGCCGTAATAGTACTTAGTGCAATTGCAAGCTTAGGTAAATACGAGTACTTCTTGGTAGCTGTAGTGATAGGAGGAGCTATTCAAATTTTATTAGGTATTTTGAAAGCTGGAGTCATTGGATATTATTTCCCGTCCTCTGTCATAAAGGGCATGCTAGCTGGAATTGGTATCATCATTTTTTTAAAGCAATTCTCTGTGGCTTTTGGCTTACCAGATAATTATGAGTTTTTTCATTATAATATAAAGGTAATGATAGATAATATCATCTTAGCTTGGGATGGGCTTTCTATAGGGACTCTAAGTATCACACTAATCAGTATTGGGATTATGTTATTTTGGTCTAAGGTTTTAGAAAAAAAATACCAATTTTTTAAAGTAATCCCAGGCCCTTTAGTCGCTGTTATTATGGGGATTCTCTACAAGTTATTTATAGAGGATGCCAGCGTATTTGGAATTGCAGATTCCAATCTAGTTTCAGTTCCTGTACCCAGTAGCTTTTCAGACTTTATGACTCAATTCACTTTTCCAGATTTTTCAATTATAACAAGCTCCGAAGTTTGGGTTGTCGGGTTTACTATTGCAGTTGTGGCTAGTTTGGAAACCCTACTAAGTGTAGAAGCAACAGATAAGCTAGACCCTAGAAAGCGAGTAACACCAACAAATAGAGAATTGCTTGCTCAAGGAACAGGTAATATGCTCTCTGGCTTTATAGGAGGCTTACCCATTACACAAGTGATTGTAAGAAGTTCTGCCAACATCCAATCTGGAGGACGTACTAAATTATCGGGAATACTACATGCGGTATGGTTGCTTCTCGCAGTCGTTTTTATCCCAGATTTACTTAATCTCATCCCACTAGCAGTTCTTGCTGGAGTCTTATTTATTGTAGGCTATAAACTAGCGAAACCTTCTTTATTTGTAAAGATGTTTAAGCTTGGAAGGACTCAGTTTTTACCTTTCATAGTGACTGTAGGAGGTATTGTTTTAAGTGATTTGCTCACAGGAATAGGCTTGGGCCTTGTTGTAGGTCTAATTGTAATTCTCATTAAAAGCTATCAGAATTCACATTTTTTACATGTAGAAGATAAAACGGGTGATGGGAAACTTGTAAAAATGACTTTTGCTGAAGAAGTTACGTTTTTCAATAAAGGGGCCATCTTAAAATCTCTTAACGATATTGCAAAGCATTCCAATGTTGAAATCGATATCAGAAAATCTAAATATTTGGATTACGATATTTTGGAAATTCTTGAAGATTTTAAAACCAAAGCTAAAAATAGGGATATTTATATAACGATCATTTCAGACCGAGGAAAATTTGAAAATCCAGACAGTTATCAGAAATTTTTTAATTTAAAGTCAAACTACTAATTATGAGATTAAATAAAATCATTACTAAACAAGAGCAAGAAGCGCTTACTCCAGATGAAATCTTAAAAGATCTACTAGAAGGAAATAGTCGTTTCACATCAGATAATTTTCATTCTAGAGATTATAATGCTTTAAAGGTGAGTGCCACCATTGGTCAATATCCAAAAGCTGTCATCCTATCGTGTGTGGATAGTCGTGTTCCTGTGGAAACTGTTTTCGATCAAGGTATAGGTGATATTTTCGTCGCTAGAGTTGCGGGTAATTTTGAGAATAAAGATATACTTGGAAGTATGGAGTATGCTTGCAAGGTGGCAGGGAGTAAGCTCGTTTTTGTGATGGGTCATGAGAGTTGTGGAGCTGTAAGTGCGGCTTGTGATGGAATAGAATTAGGAAATATCACTCATTTATTGAGCAATATAAAACCAGCCGTAGAAGCTGTTAAAACCGAAGGTAAAAGGGATTCTACCAATAAAAAATTTGTTCATGATGTGGTCGAAAAAAATGTCCGCTTAACTATCGATAGAGTTCGCGAAAAGAGTCCTATTTTGAAAGATATGGAGGATAAAGGAGACATAAAGATTGTAGGAGGTGTCTATTCCCTTCAATCTGGAAAAGTAGAATTACTGTCTTCATCTGACTTTTAGTTTTTTTAAAACATACCCTTGAAAGTTGTTTTCAGGGGTTTTTTATGCTTCATCGGTACTATCCAACAAATCACTTGCTTCTAGCAATTCCTCCAAAGAAGGAATAAGAGTTGAGCTCACTTCTTTTATAGTCGATACGATAATAGAGTCTTGAAGTTTGGTGATTGCAATAAACCTACCGTTAGCGTTGATGTATTCAAAAATCAATAGCAAAATCAAAATAAATAATCCTGTTTTAACCACTCCAAATACGGCTCCTAGTAGTCGATTGATCATTCCTAAGGCTATGGTATGAACTATTTTAGTCAAAATCTTACCCAAAATCGATACGACGAGCGATATTATAAGGAAGCTAATAAAAAAACCAGTAATTTCTATGTTGGAGGTCGACCAGTCCGTCCAGCGAGTAAGATAACTTTCTGCAATGTAACTGTATTCTAAAGCGCCAAAGATGCCTGCTAATAAGCCAATAATCCCCGTAAGCTCTAAAATAAAGCCTCTCTGGAATCCTCTAATAAGACCAATGAGAAGCAAAACTCCAAGAATAATGTCTAATATATTCATGTCGCCAAATATAATCAAATCGATGAAAGCATTTACCTTTGTAGTATGAGAGATGAATTACTTAAAAAACGTTGGGAAACCCTACAAAACAGACTATCCACTCAGTTCGCAGATGGAGATACGATGGAGCTCGATGCCATTATATATTTAGTAGGTGTGCAAGAGTTGGGCAAGCCACAAGCCAAATTTAAAAAAGACGATAAAGTTAATTTGATGCACATCGCTATCTGTACACTTCTAGAGCCTTATGGATTCTATGAATTTGACTTCGTTGATGAAGATGGTTGGCCACATTTCAATAATATTTCAAAACTTCCAGTTTTAAAAGCAGGAGAACAAACGGTATTGATGAAAGAAGCTTTGGTATCTTATTTTCTTAAACGAGAGTACATAGAATAGTAGGCCAGTAATTAATATTTTTTCTGGGGAATATGCTGCTTATTTTTTCTAAATTTGCCAATTCATTTTACCAAACAGCATGATAGATAAGATAAAGGCGTATATAGATGAAGTTGAGCAATTTGCAACGGATAAAACAGAGGAATTAGAGCAATTTAGAATTCGGTTTTTAGGAAAAAAAGGAATTTTGAATGACTTTTTCGCTGAATTTAAAAACGTACCTAATGAACAAAAGAAAGAGTTTGGGAAAACGATAAATGAGTTGAAAGTTTCAGCTCAAGCAAAAGTGGAGCAACTGAAATCTGAAATTGCTTCAAAAATGGAAGATAAAGGACTATACGGCGACCTTTCAAGACCCGGGGAGCCGCTTGAAATTGGCGCAAGACACCCTATTTCTTTAGTCAAAAACAGAATTACAACCATATTTTCTAATATTGGGTTTAACGTTTCCGAAGGTCCAGAAATAGAAGACGACTGGCATAATTTTACGGCCTTAAACCTTCCAGAATACCATCCTGCTCGAGATATGCAGGATACCTTTTTTATCCAAACCGATCCTAAAGATATTTTGCTGCGAACTCACACTTCGAGCGTCCAAGTAAGGTATATGGAAAACAATAAGCCTCCTATACGAACGATTTCTCCAGGAAGAGTCTTTAGAAATGAAGATATTTCTGCACGCTCACACTGTATTTTTCATCAAGTAGAAGGTTTGTACATAGACAAAAATGTATCTTTTAAAGACCTGAAGCAAACCTTGATTTACTTTACACAAGAGTTGTTTGGCAAATCCAAAATTCGATTAAGACCGTCTTACTTCCCCTTTACAGAACCTAGTGCAGAAGTTGATATTTACTGGGGACTAGAAACCGAAACCGATTATAGAATTACCAAAGGGACCGGTTGGCTAGAAATTATGGGATGTGGGATGGTAGATCCAAATGTCTTGAAGAATTGCAATATAGATCCCAAAGAGTATAGCGGTTTTGCTTTTGGTATGGGTATAGAGCGTATAGCCATGTTGCTTTACCAAATAGGAGATATCCGTATGTTTTACGAAAACGATGTTCGCTTCTTAGAACAGTTTAAATCGTCATTGTAAGTTTTTCAACATGAAAAAAGACATCGACAGAGCTATTCCAAAAGTAGAAAACGTCTACATTGTCGCCTCTTATGAGTTCAATTCCATCTTTAAAATAGACGAATGGACTATTTACCTCATCAACGATAATACCGAGGCTTTAGAAACTGCTTTGGTGGTTTCCAAAGGGGAAAGCAATGTCAAAACAACGTCTATTCTAAGGAAGAAGTTAGACGTTCTGCCCGCTAATTCGTTCGCCAAACTCGAGTTTCTTCATGACGATGTTTTAGAGGTAGATAATATTTTTCAGGTGACTTATTTTTTAGGGGGAAAGCTCCTACATAAGGATTTCAGGTTTCCAAAATTCTCTCTGAAACCCGAAGCGGTAGTAGATTTACCCTTATTAAACTCTAAAGGAATTATAGCAGATTAATTCTTAAAGAGGATCCTTTTTGACTTTTCTCAAATTCATCAATACTATAGATGATAAAATGAGAGCTATTCCAATCCATTTATAAAGGGTTTGTTCTTCTTGTAAGACAAAATAACCCATCAAAACAGCTACAGGCAATTCTATGGAAGAAATGATGGCGCCTAGGCCTACATTTATTTTTGGCATGCCTGCTGTAAAAAATAAGGGGGGTAAGATAGTCCCAAATAGGGCGAGAATTGGCCCCCATACCATAAAAATGCCAAAGTCCATATACTCTATAAGTTCTGGAAGTGTAATCACAGACACAACAAGGAGCCCGCCAAGCATCATCCATTTGCTTCGAGTAATAGGGTGATATTGAAGCCCAACACTATTGGAAGTCATAATGGTAACCGTATAAGACAAAGCGGCAAGTATGCCATATCCTATGCCTGCAAAATCGACATCTTGTTCTTCGACAAGAAGATCTGCCGCCAAAACAGTACCTATCAAAATAAGGATAACCGAAAAAATCTTTCTTTTAGTAGGCTTTATCTTATTGATAATTCCATCCAAAACAACACCTATGCATACGCTTTGCATCAACAAGACAATACCCACAGAAACAGTAATGTATTGAATAGCCAAATAATAGAAAATGCTGGTAAACCCAAGAGACGTCCCCGATAGGATGAGATAAAAAATAGTCTTGCGTCTCAGTTTTGGGTCCTTGATAGGAGGCTCACTTTTCTTCAAAAAGAGATTTAAAACAACTAAAGCAATAAAGCCAATGATAAGCTGAGCAAAGGTGACTTCGTAAGGAGTGTAGTGCTCCTCGTAAGCCAGTTTTACGAAAGTAGTAAGCAATCCGTAGCAGGAAGCGCCAAGAGCGACTAGGAGCCCTCCTTTTAAAATAGAATTCATAGTAAAGTAATGGTTAGTTTAGCTTATCGGCTAGTTTGGCAAAGACTTCTTTTGGATTTTTACCCTCGTATAGGACTTTATAAACGGCGTTGATAATAGGAGTTTTAGGTTTTTTATTCCCGTAAGATTTACTGATTTCGTAAGCCGAGTTAGTGGCATAATACCCTTCTGCTATCATACTCATTTCCATTTGAGCACTTTTTACCGTGTAGCCTTTTCCTATCATATTTCCAAAATAGCGATTACGGCTAAAGACTGAATATCCTGTGACCAATAAATCTCCTAAATACGCAGAATCGTTGATATTTCGTTTCAACTTAAAGCGTTTTTTGATGAAGCGATTCATCTCCCGTATAGCATTACTCATCAGGACACTTTGGAAATTATCACCATAGCCTAAGCCATGAGCAATTCCTGCAGCAATCGCATAAATATTTTTGAGTACAGCAGCATATTCTGTACCGATAATGTCTTCAGAAATATTGCATTTTATATAGTCGCTTCTTAAATACTTTGCTAGGGTATTGGCATGTTCTTCGTTGGCACAGGCCAAGGTTAAATAAGAAAGGCGTTCTAAAGCAACTTCTTCTGCATGGCAGGGTCCAGTGATCACCCCAATTTTGTCGAAAGGGATATCGTATTCATTATGAAAATGTTCCCCAACCAAACTCTGAGATTCTGGAACAATCCCTTTTATAGCGCTAAATATGATTTTGTCTTTTAAACTGACCGTGACTTTATCCAGTTCTTTTTTTAAAAAGGCTGAAGGGACAACGAAGATTAGAAAATCTGATTCCTGTATGACCTTATTGATATCATCGGATAACTTGATTTGCTTTGGATCAAACTCTACAGCGCTAAGGTAATTTGGGTTGTGGTGCTCTTTCTCAATGTGGGTTATGACTTCTTTGTTCCTCATATACCAGTTCACTTGCGGTACATTTTCACATAGCATTTTTACGATTGCGGTAGCCCAGCTTCCACCACCTATAACGCCAAAATTCGGATTAGTCATATGTTTTGTTTTAGTGTCTATATATCTTAATTTCTATATTCAAGAGTTCATTTAAAGAATCTTAAAGATAATCACATTTACTTTTGGATTAGCAGACCTTTTAAGCAAGCTCAAATTTCCGATTATTTATAAAAATTCATCTCATCTATATATTCCCAGACTTTGTGCTGAAGAAGAGGACGTATATTCTTATCAGATTTTATCATTTTCCTTATTAGCGTTGACGATATTTCCATTTGAGGTGTGGTGGTCAAATGGATTTTTGGATGATTCAGGAACTGCTCAGGAACGTCAGATTTAGTGAGTCGTGGGCAAATATAGATCTCATGGTTGTCCAAAATATTTTGGAAGTTTTTCCATTTATGGAAATTTACCAAATTATCCTCGCCCATAATCAAAGAAAAATCTAAGTCTGGATGCGAATCTTTAAGTTCTGCTAGCGTCTTGGAGGTATAACTGGGTTGAGGTAAGTTAAACTCAACATCGCAAGGCTTTAGCTTATCATAATCTTCTGTACCTCGATATACCAACTCTAATCTATGATGGTTTTCTAAAAGATTTTTTTTCTTTTTGAACGGGCTTTGTGGAGTAATAACAAGCCAAACCTCGTCCATCTCGGTATGCTCTGCCAAATGATTTGCAATAATCAAATGTCCGATGTGAAAAGGATTGAACGTCCCAAAGTAAAGGCCAACTTTTTTCATGTCTATTGAATATAATCTTTTACCAAGTGATAGGCTTCGTCGAGAGCTTTATCCAAATCTTCATTCACTATGATATGGTCAAACTGTGGAGCGGTTGCCATTTCAATAGAGGCCTTTGCAACTCGCATAGCAATGCGATCTTCAGACTCTGTTTTCCTTTTTTTAAGTCGGATTTTGAGTTCCTCGATACTTGGCGGTTCAACGAACACTGCTAAGGTTTGTTCGGGATAAATGCGTTTAATATCCAAACCGCCGACAACGTCTATATCAAAAACCACATGTTTTCCCATGGCCCAAATTCTATCTATCTCAGCATTTAGGGTTCCGTAAAAGTTATCTCTGTAGACCTCTTCCCATTCCAAGAAGTCATCGTTTTTTATATGGGTTTTGAACTCCTTCAAATCCATAAAATAATAATCTTTGCCGTCGACTTCATTTTCTCTTGGTGATCTTGAGGTTGCAGAAATCGAAAACTCTAGATTTAAGTCTTCCTGGCCTAAGAGATGTTTTACAATAGTGGTTTTGCCAGATCCAGATGGAGCAGAAAACACAATGAGTTTGCCTTGTTTTGAGTCGCTCATGCCTATAATACGTTGAGGAGTTGCTCTTTGATTTTTTCCAGCTCATCCTTCATTTGGACAACGGCTTTTTGCATGGGAGCAAAGTTAGATTTACTGCCTATGGTATTGATCTCTCGTCCTATTTCTTGGCAGATAAAATTTAATTTTCTACCGTTAGAATCTGATGAGTTTAAAGCTTTATTGAAATAAGCTAAATGGTTGTCTAGCCTTGTTTTTTCTTCGGTGATATCGTATTTTTCTATGTAATAAATCAATTCTTGTTCAAAGCGGTTTTCATCCACTTTTTCCTTTAGATCCTCAATGCCTTTTCGCAATCTAGATTTCACGTGAGCGATACGTTCAGGATCAATATCTTTCACTTTTAAAAGTAATTCTGTGAGGTTATTGATGCGAAGCTCAAAGTCCTTTTTTAAGACTTCTCCCTCATCGGTTCTAAATTGATTAATCTGTTCTAAAGCCATTTCCAAAACTTTATACACCGCTTCAGAATCCTCTTTTTCTAGCTCATTTTTTTCTGAACTCAAAGCGTTTGGCATTGACATCGCAATTTGAAGTAAACGGCTGTCGTCTTTAAAAGTCGTCACTGGAAGCTGCTTGAGTTGCGTTAGATAGTTCTCAACTACTTTGATATTTATCTTCGCAGAGCTTTCTGCTTCGTGCTTTTCTACTTGTAAGGATAGGTCTACTTTACCGCGGCCTAGGGCTTTCGATAATCTATTTCTAAGGGGAAGTTCTAGCTCTCTAAATTCTGAAGGGAGCCTTACGTTAGCATCCAGATGCTTACTATTGAGAGATTTGAGTTCTGCCACAAAAGTTTTGCCAGCTACTTCCAATTTGCTTTTACCGTAACCGGTCATCGATTGAATCATAAAATCTTATGTAAAAAAGTTACGCAAAGGTAACAAATCCCACAGGAACTTTGAAGGTGGAAGTTAGCATTCCCCCAAGGAGTAATGCTGAATTTATTGTAATTTCGCTATTGTAGATAGGTAAACTGAGTTCATGAAATATTATATTATAGCAGGAGAAGCGTCTGGAGATCTGCACGCTTCCAATTTAATGCAAGCCTTACAAGATAAAGATACCTCTGCAAATTTTAGATTTTGGGGAGGTGACCTTATGGCCAAGGTTGGGGGAACACTTGTAAAACACTATAGAGAACTCGCTTTTATGGGGTTTTGGGAGGTGATTACTAACCTTAAAACTATTTTCAAGAATATTAATTTTTGTAAAGTCGATATATTAGAATATCAACCAGACGCTATCATCTTTATCGATTACCCTGGTTTTAATATGAGAATTGCTCAATGGGCTAAAGAATTAGGGTTTGCAACACATTATTATATTTCTCCGCAGATATGGGCGTGGAAAGAAAGCCGCATTAAAGCCATAAAAAGAGATGTAGATCATATGTATGTGATTTTGCCTTTTGAAAAAGACTTTTACGAGAATAAGCATGATTTTCCGGTTCATTTTGTGGGTCACCCTTTACTAGATCAGATTGATAGACGAAAAGATATCAGCTTTGAAACCTTTAAGCATAAGCATAAGTTAGAAGATAAACCTATTATTGCTTTGTTACCAGGAAGTAGAAAGCAAGAAATTTCCAAAATGCTATCGGTTATGCTTTCAGTAGTAGAACATTATCCGTCTTACCAATTTGTAATTGCGGGAGCACCAAGCCAAGATGAAGAATTTTATAAGTCGATTGTATCCAATTCAGAAGTGAAATTGATAGAAAACGACACTTATAACTTATTGAGTCAATCTCATGCAGCTCTTGTGACATCGGGGACTGCGACTTTAGAAACCGCCTTGTTTGAAGTGCCGGAAGTAGTTTGTTATAAAGCAAATGCTGTGTCTTATTTAATTGCTAAACAAATTGTCAATTTGCGTTTTATCTCGTTGGTGAATTTAATAATGGATCGTGAAGTAGTGAAAGAACTCATTCAGAGTGATTTCAACGTCAAACAGCTTCGGCAAGAATTGGATAAAGTCTTAGATCTTCAGAAGCGGGAAGACTTGCTGAAGGAGTATAAAGAATTGAAAACAAAACTCGGCGGAGTAGGGGCAAGTCGTAAAACCGCCGAATTGATTGTTAATTCTTTCAACTAACCATTAAAGGCTGTTACACTGTTTACTTTACCCTGTAGCATTTCTTTAAGCATAGTTTCAATACCATTTTTTAAGGTGATGGTAGAGGATGGGCAGCCACTACAAGCTCCTTGTAAAATGACTTGCACATCTTTTGACTCGGTATTGTAAGACTTAAACATGATGTTTCCTCCATCGCTGGCCACAGCGGGTTTCACATATTCTTCCAGGATTTGTACAATCTCTTTAGAAATATCGTCAAGATTACTCGTATCAATTTTTGGAGATGGGGCCTCTGTGTTTCCAGATTGGACTTTTCCAGATTCCAAAATCTTTCCACCTTCCTCGATATAATCTTTTATAAAGCCTCTTAATTCGTTGGTAATAAGTTCCCACTCTGCCATGTCGTATTTATTGATGGAGATATAATTCTCATCCATAAATATCTCTTTTACAAAAGGGAAGTGAAATAATTTTTGAGCAAGAGGAGAGAGTTCTGCATCATCTATACTTTTAAATTCGGCAGACTCCAACACCAGTTTTTTATTAGCGACAAATTTCATCACTGAAGGGTTAGGAGTACTTTCTGCATAGACGGTTACAGGAACTTTGTTGACAGAGTCCTCTTCTTTTTCATCGACTATTTTACCGCCATCATTTAGATGTTTTAGGAGTTGCTCCGAGACTTCGTCTTGAACATCTGCCCATTCCACAATATTAAACTTCTCAATAGCAATAAAGTTTTGAGAAATATAAACTGTTTTGACGAAGGGGAGGTAGAATAACTGAGAAGCAATTGGAGACTTCATCGCATCTTCTATATTATGATACTCATAACCCTTCTGTTTTGTCAAAAACTCATTAAATTCAAATTTAAGGATAGAGGGTTTGTTGGTAGTTTTAATTTCAACCGTGTAATTCTGCATGATCGTTCTTTTATGCAAAACTACAAAAACAATAGAATCAAAGCTTCATCTTTGTGCTCCTATTAATAATTTGATCTTATAGACGATTAATATGATAGTTTAAAATTTATATTTGTGTTGAAAACCATTTTTCACTAAATTTTTTAAATCCTTTTGTTTTTTAAATCCTGTTTTTTAATTTTTCCCAAAAGCAATAGAGGCTTAGCATTTCTAGTACTCTCTATTTTCTCTTTTACTGCTTTTTCTCAAGGGTCCAGTTTACCTATTTACTCAGATTATTTGACAGACAACTATTATTTGGTTCACCCCTCCATGGCAGGAGCCTCAAACTACAATAAAGTTAGGTTAACAGCTAGGCAGCAGTGGTTGGATGTAAAGGATGCGCCAAGTTTGCAAACCTTAAGTCTCAATGGAAGAGTAAATGATAAAGTAGGACTTGGAGGGATTTTTTATAATGACTCCAATGGAAGATTTTCACAACAGGGGGTCACTGCTACTTTTGCTTACCATTTAATGTTTTCCAGATCTACAGCAGATCTCCACCAACTTTCCTTTGGACTTAGTGCCAATATTCTTCAGGATCGTTTCGACCAAACAGGTCTAAACACTATAGTGAATCCAGACCCAGCCATAGACGGGTCTCAACGTTCCGAGACCTTATTCAATACAGACGTCGGAGTTTCATATTTCTTTTTGAATTTTTTTGCACATGTGACTTTCAAAAATCTGCTCCCACAGCAGCGTAGAGTTTTTTCTGAAATCTTCGAAAATGAAAATCAAAGACAATACCTGACCTCGGTTGGTTATACCATTACTTTACCAGAATCGCGCTGGTTATTTGAACCTTCAGTTTTTTTTCAGCATAGAGAAGCTCTCAATCAATCCAATATCGATTTCAATGCGAAGGCGTATTACCAACTTAATATTGGTCAAATTTGGGGCGGGCTATCTTATAGAGCCGCTCTGGATGGGATAGATTTTGCAGCTTCTGGCTCCTCTGATCTAGAGTCTCAAAAGCTCCAGTATGTGTCACCTTTTCTGGGCTTCAATTACAATCGGTTTATGGTAGCCTATACCTATTCCTACCAAACCAATTCGAATGTGATTTCTACAGGTGGTTTTCATCAGATTACCTTAGGATATGATTTTGGTGAAGATAGAAAGCGTTATAAGTGTAATTGCCCCGCGGTAAACTACTAAAAGTCCTTTTGAGTAATATTTACATTTTTAAAATCCTTCATTAATTCTCGAAGATGAGAAGAGTTGACTGTGTTGGTATAAATGTTTATATGTCCAAAACTATCCTCTGTATTTTTTAAATGCTGTTCTTCCAAAACAGCCTTAGTTTGTCTAGCGACTGCCCTCCCAGAATCAATAATA
Source organism: Psychroflexus gondwanensis ACAM 44 (assembly GCF_000355905.1). Classification (GTDB taxonomy): domain Bacteria; phylum Bacteroidota; class Bacteroidia; order Flavobacteriales; family Flavobacteriaceae; genus Psychroflexus; species Psychroflexus gondwanensis. Next base: position 25,277 of record NZ_APLF01000001.1, on the reverse strand, counting down.
GTGACATGCTTTGGTAGTAATTCTTTAAGCAAAGGAATGATGTAAGGGAAATGTGTACACCCCAATACCAAATAATCGATATCCTCTTTAATAAAAGGTTGGATCTGTTGATTCAAGTTATCGACAAACGTCTTATCATCGGTCCAGCCACCTTCAACAGCTTCCACTATTCCTTCTCCAATCACTTCAATAACGTTTATACCTTTAGTAAAACTCTCTGAGGTCTGCTTGAATAATTCACTGCTTAAAGTGCCCTTAGTAGCAAGTACACCTATGCGTTTTGCTTTTGAATTTAGCGCTGCTGGCTTTATGGCGGGTTCTATCCCTATAAACGGAAGAGTATAGTGGGATCTTAAAAATGAAATAGCATTTGTGGATGCTGTATTGCAGGCCACAATGATCATCTTAGCCTCCATTTGAATAGCCAACTCTGTATTTTTAATACTTAAGTTGATGATATCTTGCCTTGTTCGGAGCCCGTAAGGAGCATTTTTACTGTCAGCCAGATAAACTATATTTTCATGAGGAAGCAAGTGGATAACCTCCTTAAGGATAGATGTACCACCAACACCAGAATCAAATAATACAATAGGATGTTTAGACATAATAGGTATAACTAAAAAAGACCATCACAAAGATGGTCTTTTTTTATAAAAATGTAATGTGAATTAATTACTCACCAATAGCAGCTTTAGCATCTGCCATCAAGTTGTAACCATCTGCCATAAGGACTCCTGCTCCAAGTGAAGAATCTAAAACATAGTCGTAGCCTTTTGCTCTAGCAACTTGTTGGATAACCTCTCTTGCTCTTTCTAAGACAGGTCTCATGAGTTCTTCTTGTTTTTTCTGAAGATCTTCAGAAGCGGTTTGTCTGTATTCCATGATGGATTGTTGCATTTCCTGCAATTCCATTGCTCTCTTTTGGTTTTCTTCTTCAGTCTTAGTGCCAGCTTCTCGTTGGTAACGCTCGTTTGTTTTTTGAGCTTCTTTTAACAAATCGTCTATTTCAGTACGATATGTTTTTTCTCGTTGGTCCAGTTCTGTCATTACAGACTTATAAGTTGGTAAGTTCTGAACAAACTCTTGCGAGTTAATGTGTGCTACTTTCGACTGTGCATTTGAGGTTGCCATTAATCCGAATGACAATACTAAAGCTATTGCGATTGTTTTTAAAGTTTTCATTTTTTAATTTTAATTTAGTGATTATTTTTAATTATTCTCTCTTGCTTTTCTAATAGAGTCTCTTTCTTTTTCTCTTTCTTCTCTTTGTTTTAAGATTCTTTCTCTCCGTTCTTCAAATTCTCTTTGTCTTGCATCCCTCAAAGAATCTCTTTTTCTTTGGCGGTCGTCCATTAAAGCTTCTCGTTCGTCCTTTCTAGCTTCTTCTTCTTGAGCTTTTTCTTCTTTTTTAACTTCTTCCTCTTCCGCTTTTTCAACAGACTTATAGTCTCCTATTTCCTCCAAAACATCGGAAGACTCTTTTTCAGCTCCTCTAGAATTTCTATTGATGAGCTTCAAAATGACTTCACTTAAATCATGTCGCTTTGCAGAAAACAAAAGTAAGGCATCTGCAGAGTTTTCAAAAATAAAATCATAATCTCTATTATCACCAATTTCCTGTATAGCATTAAAGACTTGATCTTGTATGGGTTGTATCAATTGCCTTTTTTGAACAATAAAATCCCCAGAAACACCAAAGCGTTTATTGCGATACTCCAAGAGCTGATTTTCAAGATATTCAATTTCATCCTCCAGATCTTGAATTAAATCTGCTGTAAGTAAAGGTCTTTCACTTTCTAACTCATCCTTAAACTTGTCAATGTCGTTTTGTTTGCTTTCAATTTCTGTTCTCCACTGTTGAGCTTTAGAGTCCAATTGGCTCGAGGCTTGCCTATACTCGGGAACATTATCTAGAATATAATCCATGTCCACGTAGGCAATCTTTAGACCACCTTGCCCAAAAGAGGTTAAAACACAAAAACAAATAAAGAAAACACTATTAATAAATCTCATAATTAGAATGTATTAAAAATCATGCCGTTTTAAAATTGCTGACCGATAATAAAGTGGGTTTCCCATCCATTTGGCCCTGTATTACTTCCAGGTATGGGATCAAATCCATAACCAAAGTCTATACCCAATAGGCCAAAAGCAGGCATAAAGATACGTAAACCAGCACCAGCAGACCTACTCATTTCAAAGGGTGTAAAATCTTTAAACTGATCGAAAGTAGCACCACCTTCCATAAAAGCAAGTGCGTAAATTGAAGCTGAAGGTTTTAATGTAATAGGATACCTCAATTCCATTGTGTATTTGTTATAGATGGACGCTCCATCATTAAAGCTTTCTTCTCCGCCAACTGTTCGTGTTCTAGGTAATATGGATTGGTTAGGATAACCTCTTAGAGCAATAATTTCACGACCATCTAAAGCAAAACCGGCTAGGCCATCTCCTCCTAAGAAAAAACGTTCAAATGGAGGAATACCTCTGTCATTATTATAAGCTCCTAAGAATCCGTATTCAAAACGTGTCCTTAAAACTAGTTTATCAAACAAATTATTATACCAATCCCCACTAAATTTTACTTTATAAAACTCTAACCAGTTGAATCGCTGTTGATCGATCACCGCTAAAGCCTCTGAATCATTATTGGCCAAAGCCTCTGTTCTTTGCTCTCGAAGGCCGGCGTAATCTACATCGTTAAACGCTGAGTAGGGTAGAGTAAATTTCACAGAGAAATCGAATTCTGAACCTCCTGTTGGAAAAATAGGATTGGTAAACGTATTGTTTCTGTTTAATCCGACGGTGAATGATAGGTTATTGGATGTACCATTAGGGAATCTAAATAATCCTATATTATAATTATTTAATTGAAAATTCTGATACCCAATCGATGTGGATAACGTAAAGTTTTGATCGGGTTCCCTTAGTCGCTTAGCGAAACCAACGTTTATACCAGAAATGGTAAAACTCCTATCATTATCAGCTCTTCGTGTTAATGGGTTGAACAAGAACTGTATAGTTTGAGATAATGAGACAGAGAGCTGTACTGGCTTTTTGCCCCCCAACCAGGGTTCTACAAAAGATAAGCTATAATTCTGAAAGGCTAAACTTGCTTGTGCTCTTAGAGACAGAGACTGGCCGTCCCCCATAGGGACAGGTTTATAGGCTTCTTTGTTGAAAATATTTTTAAGGGAGAAGTTGTTGAATCTTAAACCTAAAGTTCCAATAAAGCCTCCACCACCATAACCACCTTGCAGCTCAATTTGGCTACTGCCTTGTTCCTCTACCACGTACTGAAGGTCTAGAGTACCTGATTGTGGGACTACATTTTTAAATTCTGGCTCAAGATTTTCAGCATTAAAAAATCCAAGCTGTCCAAGTTCACGAATCGTATTCATGACATCTTGTTTGCTGTATTGTTGTCCTGGTCGTGTCCTCAAATTTCTAAAAATGACGTTGTCATTCGTCTTGTCATTACCAGAGACCAAAATTTCGTTGAAGTAGGCAATTTTTCCTTCGTTGATTCGTATTTCGAAGTCAATAGTATCGTTATAAATTCGGGTTTCTACAGGAGTGATATTGGAAAATAGGTATCCGTTGTTTTGGTATAAATTGGTAAAATCATCGGCATCCGGTTTTTCATTATTGGCGATTTTATTCTGTAAAACAGTTCCGTTGTAAGGATCTCCTTTTCTAATCCCCATGAGTTGTTTTAACTGAGCGTCCGTATATGCAGAATTTCCTAAGAAATCAATTTCTCCAAAATAATAGCGGTTCCCTTCCTTTACCTCTATGTTGATAGCAATATCAGTATCGGAATTTACAATAACAGAATCGCTCACTATTCTTGCATCACGGTATCCTTTTTCTTTAAAGTTCTTTACTATTTTATCTTTATCGGCTTCATATTCGTCTTCAATGAATTTTGAACGTTTCCAAAACCTTAAGAAAAATTTCTCTTTGGTTTTCTTCATCATCCGCTTTATAGTCCAGTCGGAAAACTCTTCATTCCCTTTAATATTGATTTCGCTTATCTTTACTTTATCACCAGTATTGATGTCAACCGTCATATTAACAAGGTTGTCCGTACTTGAAGTGTCTATGACCGCCTTGGTAATGATATTAGCTTTTGCGTTAAGAAAACCTTTCTCCTTATACTTCTCTTCTATATTATTTCGAAGGTTTATCACATAATTTTCAGTGATTTTAGTATTTTTTTGAATGGAGTTGTCTTTTATAATTTCAGAGCGCTTACGCTTCTTAATTCCTCTTACTTTTACCTCATTAAGCTTAGGGACTTCAACGATTTCCAGTTGCAAATCCGCGGTATCACCATCTACGTTTTTTAAGTAAAAATTGATGTCACTAAAAAGACCAAGATCCCAAAGTTTTTTCAGAACCTTACTTATTCTATCACCAGGAATGAAGATTTCTTCTCCTTCCTTAAGGCCTGTAAAGGCAATCACGGTTTGTTCGTTATAGCTTGAGGAACCAATAACTTCTATCTTTCCTAAAGTGTACTTTTTACCGGCGGCTTGCTGAGGGGTTTGCTGAGCATTCGCAAAGGCGAAAAATAACAGTAGTGTTAGAGTCGTTACATATAGGTTAACTCTAGAAAATAGTGTAGTGCACTTAGAGTTGTTCACTTGTTTTTCCAAATCTTCTTTCTCTTTTTTGATATTCGTAAATTGCTTCAAAAAGGTTTTCTTTTCTAAAATCTGGCCAGAGGGTTTCTGTAAAATACAATTCCGCGTAAGCCATTTGCCAGAGTAAAAAATTACTGATGCGTTGCTCGCCACTCGTGCGAATCATCATATCTACGTCTGGTAAATTTCGGGTGTAAAGATGATTATTTATTGTAGACTCATCAATAGTTTCAGAATCTATTATATTATTTTTCACCTTTTGACTAATTTGCTTGACAGCTTGAATCATTTCTTCTCTTGCTCCGTAACTCAAAGCAAGGGTTAAAGTCATATGAGAATTATCTGCCGTCTTCTCGATAACTTCTCTAAGTTCCTTTTTGGCCTTGGTGGGTAAATTTTCAATACAACCAATTGCCTGAAGCCTAATTTTGTTATCCTGTAAGGTATCAATCTCATCTTTTAAAGAAGAAACTAACAACCTCATAAGGGTTTGGATCTCTAGTTTAGGCCTATTCCAATTTTCAGTTGAAAAAGCGTAAAGCGTAAGATTTTCAATGCCTAACTCAGCACTGCTTTCTACAGTTTCTCTAACGGCTTTAGTTCCTTTTTCATGGCCTCTAACGCGCATTAAGCCCTGCTTTTTGGCCCAACGCCCATTTCCATCCATGATGATGGCAACGTGCTTAGGAAGTTTTTTTGTATCTATGTTTGATCTGAAATCCATTCACTAAAAATTGCAATAACAAGGTTTACGCCCAAATGTATAAGTGAGTGTAAGTCCCGAAAACATGTACCAATCATTCATATTAGAATTGCCAAAGGTAGGATAATTTGTTTGACTGTTTATTTCATCTGGAGCACTTCCGTCCAAATTATCTGTAAATGTATATCTGGCACCAAATTCAACAGCTAGTATCCATTGCCTACTCAAGGTTCCCTTTATACCTATAACAAGAGGAATAGCAAAATTTGAGGTAGAATCTCCCTCTACAAGTTCACCATTTTCTACAAAAAAATCGTTGGTAAAAAAATAGGTTGGACCCGTATAAAGATATGGAGTAATAAGAGGCCGTTTAAGCGCATGTAAATCCCATTCAAAAAAGTTCAATTCCAAACCAACCGACAATTCTGTAATGCTGCTCTCAAAAGAATATCTTCGATTAAATCTTCTGGGCTCATCGGACCTTATATCGTTTCCAAAGGTGTTTGCTCTCAATACAGAAAACCTAAAAGCATGTCTCGGACTTCTGTTCCATTTTAAAATGGCACCATAAGAGACTTTATCTCGACTCAGATAATCTTCTGCTTTCATAAAAGAAGAAGACCCAACATCACCAACAAAATTTACTCCGCCCAAGATAAGACCTGCTTCATAAGTCTGAGCCGACGCGAACTGAATTCCAAGACAAATGGAGATGCCAATAAGAATATATCTCATAGAGTTTCAAAAGTTTGCAAATATATAAATATTGATTTCACTGGTTTTCATTTTAAATCATTTGTGATTTTAAAACACAATTTGACTTGATTTATTGTTTTAGTTGCGTTTATCTTGTCCCCAAAGTAGTTTTTTTCTGAGGGTTGTAATAAAGCTATCGCTAAATAGCCAAACAAGTTTAATCTTAAAGTCAGCTTTTTTGATGCGCACAATGGTGTCTTTGTCCAAACTAGCCAACCTAGAGTCGAGCGCAATCAGGTATTGATCTTCTCTACCAGAAATTTTCAACTTTATTTCTAAATCATCTGGGATAACCAGTGGTCTGGCATTTAAATTATGCGGTGCGATGGGAGTGATGACGAAACTTTTGGTTTGAGGAGTAATAATAGGCCCCCCACAACTTAAAGAGTACCCTGTGGAGCCCGTTGGGGTTGAAATAATAATACCATCAGACCAGTACGAATTGAGGAATTCATCATTCAGCCAAGTCTCAATGGTGATCATAGAAGTGGTTTCCTTTCGGCTTATGGCAATATCGTTAAGGGCAAAGGGGAAAGAATGTAGAGCGCCTTCCTGAGATTCGCAGGAGACTTCCAAAATAGACCGCTCGGAAACGGTGTATTTTCCGTCTAGAATTTCCTCTATGCTTTTTTTTATTTCGTTTTTAGGAACGGTAGCCAAAAAACCTAGTCTGCCAGTGTTGATACCTATAATAGGAATGTTGAGATCTTTTACTAACTTTACCGCAGACAGAATAGTACCATCTCCACCTATGGTAAAAAATAAATCTATGGTTTTGTCGAGAGATACAAATGTTTTTAAGCTATTGATTTCAGGGATAGATTTCTCCTTTTTCAGTAGTCTAAAGTAGTCTTGCTCGATAACCACATCTATACGATGCTCGTTGAGGACATCGAGTAGTTGAAGGAGATACTTTTCAGTTTCCGGATAAAAAGATTGGCCAAAAATAGCGACGTGTTTCACCATGATTTACTAAAGCTATATGTCTAAATATTTGTTGAGGTAGTCGGAATGTTCTTTAAGGTCTTCAGCAAAAAGATCCTCGGGATGTTCGCTAGCAATTTGATAATCGTAACGTCTAAAGGTTTGTAAAATTTCATTGATGCCTTGGTGCTCTACTTTTACGGTAATTTCTACGATATCTTTGGAGAGATAACTCACATACATGCCAGATAACTTTGCATTAAGAGTTTCAGTAAGTTGAGCGACTTCACTGAAAGAGAATTTGGTTCTCTCTTTCCTTAAGATCATCACTACCCCTTCGTTGGCAATAAAAGGACTTTCCCCAAATAAATCCAAAACATCCTCAAGCTTCATAACGCCAATGTAGTTTTTGTCTTGGTCTAGAATGGGCAACAAGTTGGTTTGATGATTAGCAAACTCATGGATAAGATCTAAATTGGTTTTATGGGCTTCCACATAAAAAACCTCTATCAGGTATTTAAATTTTGAAAGTGGCTCGTCTTTATCTAAATCAATTAAGTCGTCTACATTAATACTTCCTTTAAACACGCCTTTCTTAAAGACAGGAAGATGATTGAATGTTGAGGTCTTGAAAACCGACTCCACTTCTGAAATTGAATTCGATATATCGAGAGGTTGTAAGGTTTTGTCAATAAAATTTTGCCAAATCATAAGATGATCTTTTCATGCAAAATACGTAAAATCAAAGCAAAGTCTCGTATTTGATTGTATTTTTGTTTAAAAACTAACAATGATACGATTAAGTGTTAACATCAATAAAATTGCGACTCTTAGAAATGCTAGAGGAGGAGATACTCCTAATGTGGTTGAAGCTGCAAAACATTTAGAGTCTTTTGGAGCTCAAGGTATTACTGTTCACCCTAGGCCAGATGAGCGTCACATCCGATATGCCGATGTCAATGAACTAACCAAAGTGGTCAAAACCGAATTCAATATTGAAGGGAATCCTAACCAGAAATTTATAGCTCTAGTTCTAGATGCTAAACCCGCTCAGGTAACTTTGGTCCCAGATGGGGAAGATGTACTAACTTCCAATGCTGGGTGGGACACTCTAAAGCATAAGGATTTTTTGAAAGAGGTAATTTCAGAATTTAAAGCTCATGGCATAAGAACTTCAGTTTTCGTAGATCCCTCTGTGCAAATGATTCAAGGAGCTTCAGAAATAGGGGCTGATAGAGTAGAACTCTACACCGAGGCTTACGCTCAAGGATACATAAAGGATAAAGAAAAAGCGATTGCTCCTTATTTAAAATGTGCAGAAGAAGCCAAACGTTTAGGCTTAGGCATTAATGCTGGACACGATCTGTCACTCGATAATATCGAATATTTTGCTCAAACGATTCCTTTCTTAGACGAAGTATCTATTGGGCATGCTTTAATTTCAGAAGCTTTGTATGATGGATTGGAGGCTGTGGTTAAATCTTATCTAAAAAAATTAAGCTAAATGAAGTTACATTCAAAAATAAAAGGAAAGGGTAAGCCCCTTGTTATTTTACATGGGTTTTTGGGGATGGGCGATAATTGGAAAACATTAGCCAATGCCTACGCTAAAGAAGGGTTTGAGGTGCACCTTGTCGATCAAAGAAATCATGGAAGAAGTCCCCATGACCCTGCGTTTAGTTATGAACTCATGGCCGAAGACCTTAAGAATTATCTCGAGGATAAACATTTAGAAAAGGTCTCTATCATTGGTCATTCTATGGGAGGGAAAGTCGCTATGCGCTTTGCAACCTTATATCCAGAGAGTCTTAATAGATTGATCATCGTAGATATTGCCCCAAAATATTACCCACAACATCACCAGCAAATCTTGGAGGGTTTAACTCAAATTGCTAAAGCTAAACTCACTTCTAGAAGTGATGCAGATGAGCTTCTGGCCAAGTATATTTCTTTAAAAGCAATAAGGCAATTTCTTTTAAAAAATCTTTATTGGAAGACGCCAGACGAACTCAACCTTAGAATAAACCTACAAGCTTTAAAAAACAATATCGAAGAAGTGGGGAAAGGCTTACCGCAAAATTCAAAATATGGAGGAGAAACTTTATTTTTAAAAGGAGGGAACTCAGACTATATACAAGATAAAGATGAAAAAGGTATAACTTCTCATTTTGAAAATTTTGAGATTAAAGCCATTAAAAATTCTGGTCATTGGGTTCATGCAGAAGAAAGGGAGGACTTCCTTCAAGTCAGTTTAGAATTTTTGAAAACAAACTAATTTAAAGTGCATGCATTATATTTTAAATTTATGGTGTGAAATTGTTAATAAATGATAGATTTGATCACTAATCTTAGAATTTCATAATTAAGCAAAATCAAAATCAATATGAAGAACTTTTTAATTTCAGGAATGCTTTTAATTTTTGCATCAGCTTCAGTATACGCAGGAGGCTATCGAGTAGCAGCCCAAGGGCAGCGCGCTTTAGCGATGGGTCATGCTGGTGTAGGTGTTGTAAATAGTGCGGAAATTGCATTTTTCAATCCATCAGGAATGGTCTATTTGGAAGATAAATTCACAGTTTCTGCCGGGGTAACAGGTGTCTTTTCTAATGTGAAATGGCAAAATACGTCTACTGGGCAATTCGCAGAAACCCAGCAAGGTGCAGGAACACCGTTTTATCTTCATGCGGCTTATAAAGTCAATGAATGGTTAAGTTTAGGTTTGTCGGTAACGACTCCTTATGGAAGCTCTGTAGAGTGGGAGCCAGATTGGGCAGGTTCTCACTTGGTTAATGATATTAACTTAGCGGCTATTTTTATACAGCCCCTAGTTTCTATAAAGCTATCCGAACATTTTAGTATTGGAGGTGGACCTATTTTTGTGACAGGGAATGTCAATTTCAATAGAAATGCCAACCGTACCCTTACCGATGAGCAAGGAAATAGATCCAATATTACCGTAGACGACACTGGGGTCACCAATACAGGATGGAGTGGAAGTTTTATGTTTACTCCTGTTAAAGAATTGAGAATTGGATTTAATTATAGATCCGAAATACTCTTGAATGCTGAGGGAGGTGAGGCCGCCTTTAGTAATTTCCCAAACTCAACATTAACGCCTCAAAACGGTACAACTACCTTTAATGCCACTTTGCCACTTCCAGCCGAGTTAACCCTTGGGTTTGCTTACGAGCCTAATGAAAAATGGTTATTTGCCTTCGATTATCAGAGAGCATTCTGGGACGTTTATAATTCTCTAGACATTGAATTTGGAAATCCAAATGTTCCAACGTCTATTAATCCAAGGAACTACAAAAATGCTTCTATCTATAGATTTGGTGCTCAATATAAAGCAACAGACAATGTGACGTTGAGAGCGGGTTACTATTTTGATGAATCTCCAGTTCAAGCTGGATTTTTTGCGCCAGAAACTCCAAGAAACGACGGAAATGGTTATACAGCAGGTTTGTCTTTTCAAGTCTCAGAAAAGCTTGCTATAGATGCTTCTTTTCTGTACTTAAGATTTGAAGAAGTAGATGCCTCTTATGATTCTTATTTTGAAAATGGACAAAGTGTACCTTTTAGCGGAACCTACAAATCAAATGCATTCTTACCAGGATTGGGAGTGACTTATAAATTATAATTAAAGACTATGAAAAACTACATAAAATATTTACCGTTTCTGGCCATAGGGCTTCTGTCTTGTGAACCAGAATTTGACGACGCTATTGAAGAAAACGAAGTCTACACCCCCGGTGAAGCTGATTTCTCCAACTATGTATCTTTAGGGAACTCGCTAACTGCTGGATTTGCAGACAATGCACTTTACGTACAGGGACAAGAAAACTCCTATCCTAATATTCTTGCTGGTCAATTTGAGCTCGTAGGAGGAGGTGAGTTTACTCAACCTTTAATGGCTGATAATTTAGGAGGTTTACTTTTGAACGGAACCCAAATCACCAATAATCGATTGGTATTATCTTCCAATGCTGGACAACCAGTTATTCCTCCAACACCAATTGCTGGAACTCCTCAAACTGAAGTTACCAACAAATTATCGGGACCCTTTAATAATATGGGAGTCCCTGGTGCAAAAAGTTATCATCTAGTGGCGCCAGGTTATGGAGCTGCTGCAGGTTTACCCTCTCAGGCTAATCCTTATTTTGTAAGATTTTCTACTTCAGAAACGACTACGGTTCTTGCCGATGCTGCAGCTCAAAATCCGAGCTTCTTTTCGCTATGGATTGGAAATAATGATATCTTAGGCTATGCTACCAGTGGGGGAACAGGTGAAGACCAAGCTGGAAATTTGGATCCTTCCACTTATGGAGGTAACGATATTACAGACCCTAATGTGTTTGGAGGGGTTTATACTCAGTTGATAAATGAAATGAGTGCAAATGCTTCTGGAGGAGTAGTTTATAATATTCCAAATGTTACCGACATCCCGTTTTTTACAACGGTTCCAAACAACGCTTTGGTTCTGGATGCAGCTACAGCGGGAAGTTTAACCGGCTTCTTCCAAGCAGTTACTGGAATTTTCACTCAAGGCTTGATTCAGCAAGGAGTGCCCCCCGCACAAGCACAAGCTCTAGCGGCTCAATATGCTATTACATTTAATGAAGGCCCAAATCGTTTTCTAATTGATGTTCCTGCAACTCAAACTAATCCATTAGGATTTAGACAAATGCAAGAAGGTGAACTTTTACTTTTAACCATCAATCAAGGTGCTTTGGCACAAGGTTATGGTTCTGTAGCTCTTTCACCAGCAGTTCTGCAAGTTTTAGGAATCCTTCAACAAGGAGGTACGCCTACTCAAGAACAAGCCCAATTGGTTTTGGGGGCTGTGAATGGTATTGATGATAAAGATGCATTAGACTCTAGTGAACTTAGTGCTATTTCCAATGCTAGACTTTCATATAATTCTACAATACAATCTTTAGCACAAGCTAATGGATTGGCTTTTGTAGATGTGGATGCTTTATTACAGAGCGTAGGACAAGGCCTAAGCTTTCCAGGTGGAATTATCACTTCAGACTTTGTTACTGGTGGTGGATTTTCTTTGGATGGTGTGCATTTAACCCCTCGGGGTTATGCTCTCGTAGCTAACGAAACTTTAAAAGCTATTAACCAAACTTATGGTTCTAATTTGCCAGAAGTGAATGTTGGAGAGTATGGAACCATATCTTTGTCCGACAACGTGAATTAATCGTTTCTTAATTATAATTATAACTGCTTCAACTTAATTGTTGAGGCAGTTTTTTTATATTAGAGAGTTTAAAATTTAAAACAGACCTATGAAAACCTTACTTCAAATTGTTATTACAGGACTTATTGTCCTCATATTATCCAATATTCTAGGTGGGGTGTATGTCTCCGACTTTTTTACGGCTATTGTTGTGGCTGCAATTCTAGCGCTACTTAACATCTTTATAAAGCCAATTTTATTGATTCTGACCCTTCCCGTTACCGTGGTTACCTTTGGTTTGTTCTTGCTGGCAATCAATGCATTTATCATTTTGATGGCAGACTGGCTTGTAGATGCTTTCCGTGTGGATGGATTTTGGTGGGCAGTATTATTTAGTATTTTGCTTTCTTTCTTACAATCTATCGTGTTCGCTCTTATAGAGCGAAAAAGGTAATCTAAATTTCAATACATGGTAGTCACCAAAAAGGCCATGCTTGCCATGTCCATATTTACTCTTTTTGGCTTTAGCGGAATAGCTTATTTTATTTTATCATTTTCTGATGAAGTTGATTATTTTGAGATGTTCAATTATGATCATCTCGCCACCTCTATTTCAATTGGTCTTGGTTTTGGAGCAGTGGCAGCAATTATAGGAGTTTTGCTTTTAAAACTTCCTGTGTTAAGAGAGACCAGTACTTTTTACGCTAAGCTTTTTAAAGGGGTAGACCTACAGTGGACCGATATTGTGTTTTATTCTTTATGTGCAGGCGTAGGTGAAGAAATTCTATTTCGAGGAGCACTTCAGCCACTTATGGGATTATGGTGGGCGGCTATACTTTTTGTCGTTCTCCACGGCTATATATCTACAAAGGATTGGAAAAAATCTATCTATGGAGTATTTCTGATTTTAATTTCAGCTGGCTTTGGCTATCTCACTCGTTACTTTGATATTTTCTCGGCAATGGCTGCGCATTTTATTTTTGATGTCATCATGTTTATCAAACTCAGAAAAGAAGCGAGATCCTTGTCTTCTGAAATTGATTAAGATTTAACGCTTAGTGTAAAACCCTTATACTCTAGCCTTCAGCATAAAAACTTGGTAAGCAGTGAAATAAATTGTAATTTTGCACCTCCAAAAAAAATTCTTTAAAATGAATATAACAAGAGAAGATAAAGACCAACTGAATTCTGTAGTCAAAATTAAAATTGAAAAAAACGACTATAGTCCCAAGGTAGAGAAACTACTTAAAGACCATCGTAAGACAGCAAGTATTCCTGGTTTCAGAAAAGGAATGGTCCCTATGGGTATGATAAAAAAACAGTACGGGAAATCTGTTTTGGTAGATGAAGTCAACAAATTATTACAAGAGTCATTAAACTCATATATCACCGAAGAGAAGCTTGAGATTTTAGGGAACCCACTTCCTAAACCACAAGACGACTTAAACTGGGAATCCGACGATTATAACTTTGAATTTGAACTAGGACTAGTCCCAAAATTTGATGTCACTTTAGAAGGTGAAGGTCCAGTGAAGTATTACAATATTTCTGCCGATGAGGAGATGATTGATAACCAACTCAAAACCATTCAGCGTCAATATGGGAAACTCGAGCCTCAGAACGAAGTAAAGGAAAACTTTACTGTGGTTGGAACTTTCCACAATGAAGAAGAAGGTATCGAAAATGAGGCCACCTTCAAAGTTGAAGATATCGATGGAAAGACCAATCAAAAAGAGCTTTTAGGAGCAAAAGTTGAAGATCAAGTGACTTTAAAATCCAATAAGCTTTTTAAAGATGACGATACTCTAGCGACTCACCTTGGCATTGAAAAAGATAAAGCTGAGGGTCTAAAAGTTGATTTGACGTTTACGATCAAAGAAATCAACGAACAGATTCTAGCAGAACTTAATCAAGAATTGTTCGACAAAGCTTTTGGTGAAGGAGAAGTCTCTTCAGAAAAAGAAGCTAAAGAAAAAATAGCAGAACAGTCTAAGCAAACTTTTCAACAACAAGGAGATCAGCAATTTTTTAATGATGTCACAGAGCACCTCATTGAAAAGGCAAACATGGATTTACCTTCAGAATTTCTTAAAAAGTGGTTGCAAACGCAAGGCGAAAAGCAATTGACAGTCGAAGAGGCTAAAGAAGAATACGAAAAGAGCGAAAAAGGCATTAAGTACCAGCTTATTGAAGCTAAAATAGCGAAAGATAACGGTGTTAAAGTCGAGATGGAAGATGTAAAGAAAGTCGCTAAAGAAAAAATAAAAATGCAAATGATGCAATTTGGTCAAATGGATTTTCCAGAAGACCAAATGGACGGAATCATTCAAAATTTGATGTCTAATCAAGAGCAAGTCAAACAGTTTTCTGAAGAAGTAATGGTTCAAAAATTACTTGGACTTTACAAGGAGAAAATGAATATTGAAGAAAAGGACGTTACCTATAAAGAATTTGTAGATACGATTTATAAATAAATCAATTTTATACCTATAAAAGGAGATAGCTCGAAGTTAACATTTAGTAAAAGAAGCATGCTAGATCTTAGCTTCGAGCTATATTCGTTTTAAAATACAGAGGATACTATGAAAATGGATAAAGAATTCAAAAATTTTGCCACCAAAGATCATGGTGTCAATGCCAATTATTACGATAAAATTATTACAAGCATGACTCCTTCGGCCATGACTCCAAATATTATTGAGGAGCGCCAGATGAATGCGGTGGCTATGGACGTTTTTTCTAGATTGATGATGGATAGAATTATTTTTTTAGGATTACCTATCAACGATCAAGTGGCCAATATTATTCAAGCCCAACTCTTGTTTTTAGAAAGCACAGATTCTTCAAAAGATATTCAGATTTACATTAACTCTCCAGGAGGGAGTGTTTATGCCGGTTTGGGGATTTATGATACTATGCAGTTTATAAAACCAGATGTGGCTACAATCAATACAGGCATAGCAGCTTCTATGGGAGCCGTTCTGCTTTGTGCAGGAACAGCCGGAAAACGAAGTGGTCTTCCTCACTCAAGAGTGATGATCCACCAGCCTATGGGTGGAGCGCAAGGACAAGCAGATGATATTGAAATCACAGCGAATCAAATCATCATGCTGAAAGAAGAATTATATAAGATCATTTCAAAACATTCTGGAAAATCTTACGATGAGGTCTACCAAGACGGAGATAGAGATTTCTGGATGAAAGCAGATGCTGCGAAAGAGTATGGAATGATTGATGAAATATTGACTAGAGACTAAATTATGGCTAAAGAAGAGTTAGAATGTTCATTTTGTGGACGCAAAAAAGCAGAAACCAACCTACTTATAGCAGGATTGGACGCCCATATTTGTGACCGATGTATTGAACAAGCTCACGGAATCGTTATTGAGGAATCCAAACAGGATAGCACAGAAGAGCTTTCTTCAGAATTGAAGTTGAGAAAGCCTAAGGCTATTAAAGATTTCTTAGATCAATATGTCATTGGTCAAGACCAAACCAAAAAGGTGATGTCTGTGGCTGTTTATAATCACTACAAAAGATTATTACAACCCAAATCCAAGGACGATATTGAAATCCAAAAGAGCAATATCATTATGGCAGGGCAAACGGGGACAGGTAAAACACTTGTTGCCAAAACCATAGCCAGAATGCTTAATGTTCCCCTAGCCATTGTAGATGCTACGGTGTTAACCGAAGCTGGATATGTTGGTGAAGATGTGGAAGCCATTTTGACTAAGCTTCTTGCTGCAGCAGATTACAATACTGAAAAAGCTGAGCATGGAATTGTATTTATCGATGAAATTGATAAAATCGCCCGTAAAAGTGACAACCCTTCTATTACAAGAGACGTAAGTGGTGAAGGTGTTCAACAAGCTTTGCTAAAACTTTTAGAAGGAACTACAGTTAATGTACCACCTAAGGGAGGTCGTAAGCATCCAGATCAAAAATTTATTGAAGTCAATACTGAAAACATATTGTTTATTGCTGGAGGTGCGTTTGACGGTATTGAGAAAAACATCTCAAAGCGTTTAAACATGCAAGCAGTTGGTTATGGAGCTTCAAAATTAGGTGAAAGTGTAGATAAAGAAAATATTCTTCAATACATTATCCCTAAGGATTTAAAAGATTACGGCCTTATTCCAGAGATTATTGGTCGTCTTCCTGTCCTTACCTACATGGATCCTTTAGATAAGGAGACGTTAAGACGTATTTTGACAGAGCCTAAAAATGCCATTATAAAGCAATACCAAAAGCTGTTTGAAATGGATGATATCGATTTTCAAATCACCGATGGGGCTTTAGATTTTATCGTCGAAAAGGCTTTAGAGTATAAACTTGGAGCAAGAGGTTTACGTTCACTTTGTGAAGCTATCCTTACCGATGCGATGTTCGATTTGCCAGAAAGTGATGAAACCGAATTTAAAGTAACAAAACCCTATGCTGAAAAAGCTTTAGAGAGAACTAGCTTAAGAAAACTGAAAGCAGTGAGTTAGCATCATCTTACTTTTACAAGAAATATTTACAGACCTCATCAAATTATATTGATGAGGTTTTTTGTTGAATTTATGTCTATTTTTAATCCTGAATTAAAAAGAACAACCTATGAAATTAGTTTTCAACCTATTTTTTATAGCAACCTTTTGCTGCATGACCTATGCTCAAGATATAGCGGTATTATCTCAAAAGGAACAATCTGAAGTTATCGATCAATGGCTCGGAGAACGTATAGAAACAGTTTTGCCAAAACTAATGGACCGTTCTGGGATAGACATGTGGTTGGTGATCTCTAGAGAATATAACGAAGACCCGATTATCAAAACCTTTCTGCCCAGCACATGGTTGGCGGCTCGGAGGAGAACCATACTAGTGATGTATAAGCCCAAAGGAGAAGATAAGGTGGAAACTTTGGCAGTAGCCAGATATAACGTGGGGTCATATTTCAAAAAAGCATGGGATCCTGAGGTCGAACCTAACCAATGGAAGCGATTGATAGAGCTGATTAAAGAACGCAATCCAAAGCAGATCGGCATTAATACTTCTGAAGATTTTGGACATGCCGATGGCCTAAACCATACCGAATACAAAATGCTGATGGAGTACTTGCCCAAATCCTATCAAGAGAGGGTAACTTCTGCAGAAGCTCTTGCCGTAAGTTGGTTGGAAACGAGAACACCTTCAGAAATGGCAACCTATAAACACATCCAAACCATAGCTCATGATATTATCCAAGAGGGTTTATCGGAGCAGGTGATTACTCCAGGAGTAACTAGCACCACAGATGTGGTTTGGTGGTACAGAGATAAAATTAAAGCGCTTGGCCTAGAGACTTGGTTTCACCCTACGGTTGATATACAAAGAAGCAGTAATGAAAGCAAGGAGCATTTGAGAACCTTTGATAATAATCCAGATCCAGAAATTATTAGGCCTGGCGATATTTTACATATGGATTTTGGTATTACCTATTTGAGACTGAATACAGACACACAAGAACTCGCATACGTTTTAAAACCAGATGAAAAGGAAGTCCCTCAATACCTGAAAGAGGCTCTTGCCGTTGGAAATCGGCTACAAGATATATTAACTTCCAGTTTTAAAACTGGCAGAACAGGGAACGAAATTCTACAAGCAGCTAGATCTACCATGAGTTCTGAAGGGATAAACGGCACTATTTATACCCATCCCATGGGATATCATGGTCATGCTGCAGGACCTACCATTGGCATGTGGGACAATCAAGGGAAAGTACCAGGTTCTGGTGATTATCCACTCCACCCAAATACGGTGTATGCGATAGAGCTTAACGCTGAAGTTTACTTAGACGAATGGGAAAGGCCGTTCCGAGTGATGTTGGAAGAAGGGGCTTATTTTAATGGAGAGGAAGTCATTTATCTGAACGGGAGACAAAAAGAATTTTTAACGATTCCTAGACAAAAGTCGTATCTAAAAAATTAATCTTTTGAATTTTATTGAAGTTAATAGGATTTAATTCAAAATAAATTCTAATTTAGTCTAATATTACATTACAAATGACAACACGTTTTTATTTTTATTTCAACTTTTATTTTGCTAGTCTAGCGAAACGAGGTTGATATGAAATAAATTCATTATCAAATATACAAAGCCTCGTTTCGTACGAGGCTTTTTTAATTTATGAGATTGAAGATAGCAATACAAGGTATAAAAGGATCGAATCACTATAAAGCCCTTACAGAGCTTTTTGGAGAAACCGATGTTGAGGTTTTAGAATGTATGACATTCCAAAAACTCGTGCACGCTGTTATGGATGGAGAATGTAAAAAAGGAGTGATGGCTATTGAGAATTCTATAGCAGGAAGTATCCTTCCCAACTATCGCCTTATTTTGGACCACCATCTTCAAGTGACCGCAGAGCATTATCTAAATATAAGTCACAATTTGGTGGCTCTGCCAGGACAGGAATTTGAAGACCTAAAAGAAGTGAGGTCTCACCAAATGGCACTGCATCAGTGTAGTCATTTTTTTGGAAACCATAGCCACATCCATCTTATTGAAGATGTAGACACGGCCCTCCCCGCTCAACATATTGCTGAACACCGCCTGTTTGGAGTCGGAGCTTTAGTGCCAAAAGGGACTGCAAAGCTTTTCAATTTGAAGGTGATGGCGAAAGATGTTCAAAACCATAGCACTAACGAAACCCGTTTTGTCGTTATCGAAAAAATAGGGAACTCCACTAAAGAAGTGAACAAGGCCACGCTAAAATTTGAAATAGCACATGAATCGGGAAGTTTAGCCAAACTCCTCAATGTCATGGCCGATCACGGATTAAACTTAACCAAGATTCAAAGTATCCCCATTCCTGAGGAAGTATGGAAGTATGCTTTTATCGTGGACGTAGCATTTACAAGCCTAACTCATTTTCAAGACGCTTTTGAAGCCATATCAAATTTTAGTATCAATCCGACCTGTGTAGGTCAATATAAAAGTGGAAAGTCATGATTTCATTATCCAATCGACTCCAGAAAACAGAAGAGTACTATTTCAGCAAAAAGCTGAGAGAAGTTGCTCAACTTAAAAAAGCAGGAAAACCGATCATCAATCTAGGAATTGGAAGTCCAGATTTAGCGCCTCCTCAAGAGGTTGTTGACGAATTGGTGAAGGCGACAACCCAACACGGGGCGTATCAATACCAAGCCTATAAAGGTTTAGATGAATTGAGACAAGCGATGTGTCGTTTTTATGAAAATCATTATGCAGTCCAAATCGATAAAGAAAACGAGGTGCTTCCACTGATGGGGTCTAAAGAAGGCATTTCCTTAATTTCTATGGCTTTTTTAAACGAGGGAGATCAGGTTTTAGTTCCCAATCCAGGATATCCCACTTACCAAGCGGCGACCAAGCTTTTGAATGCTGAACTTATCTCGTATGATTTGACAGCAGGCAATGCGTGGCATCCCGATCTCGAAGCGCTTCAAAAATTAGACTTGGCTAAGGTGAAGTTGATGTGGATCAACTATCCCAATATGCCGACAGGTCAAGCAGCAGATAGAGTCAAGCTACAAGAGCTGATACATTTTGCCAAGGCCAATGATATCTTGTTGGTCAATGACAATCCTTATAGCATGGTACTCACCGATGATAAATTTTCTATTTTTCAATTGGAAGGGGCGAAAGAGGTGTGTATGGAATTAAACTCGCTGAGTAAGTCATACAACTTAGCAGGATTCAGAGTTGGGTTTTTAGTGGGTCATTCTGAATTTATTTCAGCAGTATTAAAGGTGAAGAGCAATATGGATAGTGGGATGTTTTTCCCTATTCAAAAGGCTGCGACCAAAGCCTTGGGGCTAAAAAACGACTGGTTTGAAGCTCAAAATACTGTTTACAAAAACCGCAGGGCTATCCTTTGGGAGATGTGTGATACGCTAAACCTGAGTTTTGATAAATCTGCAGTTGGACTTTTTGTGTGGGCCCAAGTGAATTCCTCTCAATCTGCGAAAGAACTGGCAGATGAGCTTTTATACGAAAGAAACGTATTTGTAACCCCTGGTGATGTTTTTGGATCTAATGGGTCTAATTATCTCCGCTTTTCATTATGTGTTTCTGAAGAGGAGCTTAGCATCTGTAAAGAACGAATCTCAAAATCTGAAGCCATATGAAAATAGGATGTATAGGTTTAGGTTTAATAGGAGGATCTTTTGCTTTATCCATGAAGAGAAATTTCTCGGACTTTCAAGTTTTTGGGATGGATACAAATCCTGAGCATTTACAAAAGGCCCTAACCTTGAATATCATCGACCAAGTTTTGGAAGAGTCAGAATGGTTTGAAATGGACGTTGTTATCCTCAGTATCCCTGTGGACCATGCCTCGCCATTACTACAACACATTTTAGATAAAATTCATCCCCAAGCTTTGGTGATGGATATGGGGTCTACCAAAGGACAGTTATGTGAAGCGGTTTCAAAACACCCGAAACGGCATCAGTTTTTAGCCGCTCACCCTATTGCAGGGACCGAATTTTCTGGACCTGAAGCGGCTTTTGATTCTTTATTTGATCACAAAACTATGATTTTGTGTGAGGTTGAACACACAGAAGCTAGTCTCTTAGAACTGGCTAAGAGCTTAATCGCCCCTCTACACATGACACTAAAATACATGGGGGCCAAAGCCCATGACAAGCACCTAGCCTACGTCTCTCATTTGTCACATATTAGTTCCTTTATGCTGGGGAAAACAGTATTGGATATTGAAAAAAACGATCGAGATATATTCGATTTGGCAGGCAGTGGTTTTGCTTCTACGGTTAGACTAGCCAAATCTAATCCTGTGACATGGACGGCTATTTTCAAAGAAAATCAAGAGGAGGTCCAGTACGCCTTGGAAGAATACATTCAGAATTTAAAAGCTTTTCAGAAGCAACTAGAAACTCAAAATTATATGGGTATACATCAACAATTGGCAGAGGTCAATGACTTGAAACCCATTTTAAACGGAATCATAAAAAAAGAAGAGAATGGAAATTAACACAACACAAAGACAATGGTTAACTGACTTTAATTTAGATCATCCTTTAGTCATTGCTGGGCCTTGTAGTGCAGAAACAGAAGAGCAAGTGGTCAAAATCGCTCACCAATTAAAAGACACAGATACCAGCATCATGCGAGCGGGAATTTGGAAGCCCAGGACACGACCAGGTAATTTTGAAGGTGTTGGTGCTATTGGTTTAGAATGGCTGAAAACCGCTAAAGCAGAAACAGGTCTTAAATTGGCAACTGAAGTAGCCAATAAAACGCATGTAGAAATGGCGCTTAAAGCGGATATCGATGTCCTGTGGATTGGAGCTCGAAGTACAGTAAGTCCTTTTATTGTTCAAGACATCGCAGATGCCCTGAAAGGAACCGATAAAATAGTTTTAGTCAAAAATCCGGTCAATCCAGATTTGGCTTTATGGTTGGGGGCTGTAGAGCGTCTTCATGATGCGGGAATTAAAAACTTGGGTGTGATTCACAGAGGATTCTCTACTTACGAGAAAACTAAATATAGAAATAATCCCGAATGGCAAATTGCTATCGATTTACAGTCGGAATACCCAGACTTACCTATTATTTTGGATCCCTCTCATATTGCAGGGCGACGGGATATTATTTTTGATATTTGCCAGACTGGGCTTGATCTTAATTTCGACGGAATTATGGTGGAAACTCATTTCGATCCTGATAATGCCTGGAGTGATGCTAGTCAACAAATTACTCCTAAAGCTCTAGATCAAATGACCGTAGACTTAAGAATGCGTAAGGAATTTACAGAGGCAACAGCTTTCCAAAACAAACTTCAAACCCTAAGGACCAAAATCGATGTCGTAGATCATCAACTGATAGACCTTTTGGGAAAACGAATGAAAATCGCAGACGAGATAGGTGACCTTAAGAAGAAAAATAATGTAGCGATTCTTCAGTCCAAACGTTGGAATTCTATTCTGGATACTATGATTGCCGCTGGAGCTGAAAACAATTTAAGCAAAGAATTTATCACTAAATTTTTAAAGGCCATTCACGAAGAATCCATCAGTCACCAGCATAAAATTATAAGTGAATAGTGTTGAAGTTTAATACCAAATGAAAATGAGATCTTTTAAATTTTGCTCTTTCTTAAAAAGATATGTTTAACGATAATATTCTTATATTTAAGGAGTAAAAGGGGCGTTAGCCCTGCTATCTTAGTCGGGCTGATGAGAGGCATCATGATAGTAGGGGCGTAGCTCTGTAATCTTGGTCGGGCTGATGAGTGACATCATGATAGTAGGGGCGTAGCCCTGTAATCTTGGTAAAGGGGCGTAGCCCTGTAATCTTAGTCTGGCTGGTGAGTGGCATCATGATGGTAGGGGCGTAGCCCTGCTATCTTAGTCGGGCTGAGGAGAGGCATCATGATAGTAGGGGCGTAGCCCTGTAATCTTCGTCGGGCTGATGAGAGGCATCATGATAGTAGGGGCGTAGCCCTGCTATCTTAGTCGGGCTGATGAGTGGCATCATAATAGTAGGGGTGTAGCCCTGTAATCTTGGTAAAGGGGCGTAGCCCTGCAATCTTAGTCGGGCTGGTGAGTGGCATCATGATGGTAGGGGCGTAGCCCTGTAATCTTCGCCGGGCTGAGGAGTGGCATCATGATAGTAGGGGCTTTAGCCCTGTAATCTTAGACAGGGGCGTGGCCCTGACATCTTTGTCGGGCTGATGAGTGGCATCATGATAGTAGGGGCGTAGCCCTGTAATCTTGGTAAGGGGCGTAGCTCTGATACCTCGTTAACCTAGGGGCGTCAGCCCTGAAATCTTCGTAACCTTCGTAACCTTCGTACCAATGGCAAATACATACACACAGTTATACATCCAATTTGTTTTCTCTGTAAAAAGACGACAAAACTTAATCAAAGATTCCTTCAGAGACGAATTGGAAAAGGTGATGTGCGGTATAATTACCAAGCAAAAATGCAAAACCTATGCGATCTATTGCAATCCTGACCATACACACATCTTCGTAGGGATGCATCCAGAAATTTCCCCCTCTAAGCTCATGGAACAGGTAAAATCAGGTTCTTCTAAATGGCTTAATGAGAAAAAATTCATCTCTGGTAAATTCCATTGGCAAAATGGTTACGGGGCTTTTACCTATTCCAAATCCCATATCGACAGGGTAGTAAAATACATTTTGAATCAGCCTGAACATCATAAAAAGCAAACGTTCAAGGATGAATATTTGTCACTTCTCAAAAAATTTGAAATTGAATATGATGCGAAATATCTATTTGAATGGTATGATTAACAAAGATGCTAGGGGCGTTAGCCTTGGCATCTTCGCCGGGCTGATGAGTGGCATCATGATAGTAGGGGCTTTAGCCCTGACATCTTAGACAGGGGCGTAGCCCTGAAATCTTCGTCGGGCTGAGGAGAGGAATCATGATATTAGGGGCGTAGCCCTGACATCTTAGACAGGGGTGTAGCCCTGAAATCTTCGCCGGGCTGATGAGTGGCATCATGATAG
The DNA here is from genome assembly GCF_000355905.1 of Psychroflexus gondwanensis ACAM 44. GTDB lineage: Bacteria > Bacteroidota > Bacteroidia > Flavobacteriales > Flavobacteriaceae > Psychroflexus > Psychroflexus gondwanensis. Next base: position 1,556 of record NZ_APLF01000001.1, on the reverse strand, counting down.
TAGGGGCTTTAGCCCTGTAATCTTAGACAGGGGCGTGGCCCTGACATCTTCGTCGGGCTGATGAGTGGCATCATGATAGTAGGGGCTTTAGCCCTGACATCTTAGACAGGGGCGTAGCCCTGAAATCTTCGTCGGGCTGAGGAGAGGAATCATGATATTAGGGGCGTAGCCCTGACATCTTAGTTAGGGGCGTTAGCTCTTTCGAAATCTCATAATCTAGCAGAGATAAATTCAGAATAAAGCTATTTTAAACTTTGCTTTTTGCTAATTTCATAGTCTAAAACTCCACTTCATGTCTATCATTTTCGATACCGAAACTACAGGCTTGCCCAAGCCCTTAAGCTATTACGTGCTATTATTATAAAAAACACACGTGTATCAATAATCTTCTTATATTTGTACATACTTATTTAAGTTATAAGAGATGAATACAAAGCTAACATTAACGATAGAGCAGAAAATTATAAAAAAAGCGAAACAATATGCGAAAGATAAAAATCGCAGTTTGTCTGATATTGTTGAGAACTATTTAAAAATCTTGACCAAAGAAGAGCACGATCAAAAAGCTGAGAAACTTAGTCCAATAGTTAAATCTCTAAGGGGTTCTTTTAAAATTCCTAAAGAGGATATGAATTATAAAAAAGAACTTAGAAAAAGACTGGAGGGAAAATATTTATAGATGGATAAGGCTTTTATAGACACAGATGTAATCTTAGATTTCTTCTTTGACCGACAACCATTTGCTGAATTTGCTGCCGGAATTTTTAATCTATGTGCAGAAGATAAGCTAAGGGGTTTTACGACTCCAGTCGTTATTTGTAATGTGTACTATTTATTGAGAAAAACAGCAAAACATGAGATTATCATCGAGAAATTAAAGCAGCTTCTTAGTATAATTGATATTTTAAAAATGGATAAAGAGACTGTTTTTGGAGCTTTAAATTCAGATTTTAAGGATTTTGAAGATGCTTTACAAAATTTTTCTGCTATAGAAAATGGGCAAGTAAAAATAATTTTGACAAGAAATATAAAAGATTACAAAAAAAGTGAGCTAGCCGTTTTAACACCAGAAATGTATTTGAAAGGGAAAGGCAGTGGTTAGAATCGTGCTTTTATAAATAGCAGTAGTTATCGAAATCTAAAACTCTGATTTATAATGAGGTTCATTTTTATAATTCAAATTTTAGGCTAGAAAAGATGCCAGGGCTACGCCCCTACATTATGAGGTTTTCAGTTTGTGTTACGAAGATATCAGGGCTACGCCCCTAGATCATTACGGTTACAGTTTGTGATGCAGAGATGCCAGGGCTACGCCCCTATATCATTACTTTTGCAGTTTGTTTTACGAAGATGCCAGGGCTACGCCCTTATATTATGAGGTTTGCAGTTTATGTTACAGAGATATCAGGGCTACGCCCCTAGATCATTACGGTTGCAGTTTGTGTTACGAAGATGCCAGGGCTACGCCCCTAGATCATTACGGTTCCAGTTTGTGTTACGAAGATATCAGGGCTACGCCCCTATATCACTACTTTTGCAGTTTGTGATGCAGAGAT